>JAVKIP010000038.1:0-13310 GCA_031459385.1 Candidatus Fervidifonticultor secundus
ATATCGACGCGCTGCTGTCCCCGCCCGGGCCGCAGCATCTGTTCGGAACCGACGAACTGGGCCGCGACATCTTCAGCCGGGTGATCTTCGGCACGCGCTACGCGCTGCTCATCGGGGTCGCGGTGGTCATCATCGAGGCCGTCATCGGGATCGTGCTCGGGGCGTGTGCCGCGTTCTTCGGCGGCTGGCTGGACGCGCTGCTAATGCGGATCGTGGACGTGATGCTGGCGGTGCCGACGCTGGTCCTGGCGCTGGCCATCGCCGGGGTGCTGGGCGGCGGCCTGGGCAACATGATCCTGGCCATCGGCGTTACGGGCTGGCGCGAGTTCGCCCGATTGATCCGGGGCCAGGTGCTGGTCATCCGGACGACGCAGTACGTGGAGGCCGCCCGGGCCGTGGGCGCCGGCGACGCGCGCGTGCTGGCCCGGCACGTCCTGCCCAACGCGCTGGGCACGGTGATCGTCTTTACCACGCTGGAGATGCCCGCCGCGCTGTTGTGGGCCGCGTCGCTGAGCTTCCTCGGTCTGGGCGCGCAGCCGCCCACGCCGGAGTGGGGCGCGATGGTCTCCGAGGGCCGGGGATTCGTCGGGCAGGCGTGGTGGGTGTCGACCTTTCCGGGCCTGGCCATTATGACCACGGTGCTCGGGTTCAACTTCCTGGGCGACGGCCTGCGGGATCTCCTCGATCCGCGCACAGCACGCGTGCTCCAGTAAACGCGCACATATGGAGGCGCCATGATGACTCCCGCATTCAAGCGCGTCCTCGCTCCGCTGGACGGCTCGCCGCTGGCCGAGCGTGGTCTCGACTACGCCGTCCGCCTAGCGCGTGCGTTGGGCGTCGGCCTCGCGCTGGTCCGCGTCGTGACCAATCGCCGGCAGGCCCCCTCCGCCCGGCTGTACCTCGAGGAGGTGGCCCGGGGAGCAGCGGCGGATCTGGAGACGGGCATTGAGGTCCGCTACGGCGACCCCGCGCGCGAGATCCTGGCCGCCGAGCGTGAGGGCGACCTCTTGGTCATGACGTCTCACGGCGCGACGGGCCTCGAGCGGTTCTTGCTCGGGAGCGTCGCCGATCGGGTCCTGCGCTACGGGCGCGCGCCGGTCTTCCTGGCGCGGGCCTTCCATCCGCCGGCGACGGTCCTCTCGCCGATCCTGGTGCCGCTGGATGGCTCTGAACAGGCCGAGGCCATTCTCCCCTACGCAACGCTGTTGGCACGGACGCTGGGTGCAGATCTGAAGCTCCTCCGGGTGATCCACGCCCGGGCGTTCGACACCGTGGCGTATCCACCCCAGATCGTGGAGATGACGTTGGAGTGGGAACGCGCCGAGGGCCACCGGTACATCGAGCGACTCGTGCAGAGGCTGGCCGCGGACGGCCTCCGGGCGCGCGGCAGCGTGCGCGAAGCCGAACCCTTCCAGGCCATCGTGGAGGCGGCCGGGGAAGAAGAAGGCGGGCTCATCGCCATGGCCACCCATGCCAGGACCGGACTGGTCCGGACGCTGCTGGGCAGCGTGGCCGCCAGCGTCAGTGAGCATGCCTCCGATCCGGTCCTGCTGCTGAAGGTCTAGGCGCCGTCGGTGGATCTGGCGGGGCTGCTGCCGGTCGTCGCCGCAGGCGTGGCCGCGGCTGCTGAGGCGCGGCGCCACTGGGTCTGCTTGCGCAGCATCAGGCACCGCATCCACGTCAACGGGACCAGAGGCAAGTCGAGCGTGGTGCGGCTGATCGCGGCCGGCCTGCGTGCGGGCGGCCTGCGGGTGGTGGCCAAAACCACCGGGTCGGCGCCGCGCGTCATTCTCCCCGACGGGTCAGAACGCGACCTGCGGGGTCGGCGCCGCGCGTCGTTGCTCGAGTACCGCAGCGCAGCCGCGCTGGCGGCGCGGCTGCGCGCCGACGCGCTGGTCGCAGAGTGCATGGCCTTGCGGCCGGAGTCCCAGCGCGTCGCCGAGCACTGCCTGATGCGTTCGACCGTCGGCGTACTCACCGGTGTCGGGCTCGACCACGTGGGGATCATGGGCGACTCCCTCGCCGAGATCGCCGAGGTCCTGGGCCGGACGATCCCTGCAGGCGGCCTGCTCCTGGTGCCGGGCCCGGAGGTGCCGCCGGTCTGGCTGGCGAGGGCGCGGGCGCAGGGAACCGTGGTCCGCCTCGTGCAGGTCGAGTCCGGGGTTGTGATGCCTGAGGCCTATCGCGAGTGGCCCGAGAACGTGGCCCTGGCCCTGGCCGCCTGCGAGGAGGTAGGGGTCTCGCGCGAGGCCGCGCTCTCCGGTATCAGGATGGCCTCTCCGGACCCTGGTGCCCTGCGGATCTGGAGACTTCGGGAACCGGGGCGCCAGACCTTGCTCATCGGAGCGTTCGGCGCCAACGATCCGGACTCATCCCGGCGGATCATCGAACGCGTGCGCCGGGAGTCCGGCCTGGCAGACGCGCCGGTGGTCGCGGTGCTCAACACGCGCGCCGACCGGGGTGAACGCACCTTGCAGTGGTGCGAGGCGTTGCTGGCCGGTGCGGTACCGGCCAGCCGCGTGATCGTCACCGGGCCGCACGCCCCTGCGGCCGTACGGATTCTGGTACGGGGTGGGTGGCCACGGCAGGACGCGGCGGCGGCGCCCCCGCGTCCTGCCGCGATCACCGCTGCCGCAGTGGCCCAGCGCGGTGCTGCCGTTGTCGCCGGCCTGGGCAACGTGCGCGGCGCCGGTGCCGCGCTGTTGGACTACTGGGCGACGGTCGCCGAAGAGATCGTCCGTGGCTGAGCCCATCGGCATCGGTCTGATCGTCTCGCTGGTGCTCTCCGAGGCCGTGGGCCTCTCAGCCGGAGGGCTCATCACCCCGGCCTACCTGGCGCTGCTGGCGGATCAGCCATGGCGGCTCGCCGGGACCCTGATCGCCGCGACGCTGGCGCTTGGTATCTACCGCGCGATCGCGGCTTTCCTGATCCTGTTCGGGCGGCGGCGGTTCGTCGCCATGGTGCTGCTGGGTATCCTGTGCAAGTGGGCGGTGACGGCGCTCGCGCCGGGCCTGGCTGCGACGGTGGGCGTGCCCGTGGGCGCCGTGGGCTTCGTCCTGCCAGGGCTCATCGCCAACGACTTCGAGCGGCAGGGCGTGCTGGCGACTCTGGCCATGCTGGCGCTGGCGACCGCGGCCTGCGTCCTGGCCTTGCGCGTCCTGGGGTACTGAGATGCGCTCGCGACGCTACGGTCCACGGGCGCTGCTCGCGATGCTCGCCCTGGCTGTGGCCGCAGGCGTCGGGACCCGAGCGGCCTCCCCGGTGCGCGATCCCCACAGCGGCGCCATGCGCCAGGCCGCCGTGCGCGCCGCCGACGCGATCGCGGTCATTCGCCGCGCCAGGCAGGCCAGGGGGCTGCCTCTCGATCCATACGCCGACCCAAATCGCACGGGTCTGGTCGGTGTCGAGTCCTCGCCCATCACCACCACGCTGGGTGACCTGGCGGCGAAGCGGACCACCACCAATCCCAACATGGCGGCCGCACTGGTGCGGTGGCTGGCCGAGGCTGGCGTGCGGCCCGGAGTCGTGGTGGCCGTCGGAGCGTCTGGTTCGTTTCCCGGGCTCATCATCGCGACCCTGGCAGCCGCGCATGCCCTGGGCGCCGAGCCCGTGGTCATCTCGTCGGTGGCGTCGTCGAGCTGGGGCGCGAACCTCCCGTCGTTGACGTGGCTGGACATGGAAGCCGCCCTGGTCGCCGCGGGGTGGGGGCCTCGCTCGGTGGCCGCCTCCCCTGGCGGGGACGCCGATGTCGGCGCGGGCCTGGACGCCGATGGGCGAGCGATGCTGCAGGCGGCGATGGCCCGCAACCGTGTGCCGCCCATCAGGGGCGAGGGCTTGCGCGAGCGCGTCGCCGCCCGGATGGCTGCCTATGATGCTGCGGTCGCGGGCCGGGCGCTGGCGGCGTTCGTGAACGTGGGCGGGGCCGCCGCCAACGTGGGGACCTGCCTCGGGATCCTCCGCGTCGCGCCGGGCGTGCACCGACGGCTCCCCGCGTGCCGCGGTGAACCCGGTGTCCTCTGGCTCATGAGCCGCCGCGGCGTGCCGGTCGTACACCTGTTGCACGTGGACGGCATTGCCGCTGCGTTCGGCCTGCCCAGGGATCCGGTCCCGCTGCCGGTGCCCGGACTTGGAGCGCCGTTCGCCCGCATGCCGCGCCGGGCCGCCGTGGCCATGCTGGCGCTCCTGCTGAGCGGCATCGCCGTGATCGTGCGCTGGAACGAACGAACTGTGCGTTCCGTGCGGCCGACCCATCAGGTGGAGGCCTGATACGGGCGCCGCGCGGGCCCTGCTATCGTCGGAGCTGGCAGAGGAGGTGGTCATCGTGCGCACCTGCCTGGCTGTGTGGCTGGCGGTGGCGCTGTTGGTTCTGCCCGACGCCGTCTGGGCGGCGCCATCGTTCACCGCGGAACCGCCGGTCCTGCTCACATCCGCGGGGCAGAGTGCCGACCTCCAGATCGTCAAGGTCCTCCTCGACCGGCTCAAGGTCCCATTGATCACGAAGGCCCTCGCCAGGCCCGACGACCTCCGCGATGCCAAGACGCTGGTCCTGGCCATCGGCGGCAGTACCAAGGGGCTGGGGGCCGCGGGAATCGACGCCGACGGCGAGCTCGCCAGACTGCAGGCACTCCTGGCCCGCGCTGGGGAGGCCGGGGTGAAGATCCTGGCGCTGCACGTGGGTGGCAGCGCCCGGCGGGGCGAACTCTCGGACCGGTTCATCGCCGCCGTCGTGCCCAAGAGCGGCCATGTGGTAGTGGTCGCAGAAGGCAATGCCGACGGTCTCTTCACGAGGCTGACGGCGCAGTCGAAGGTGACCATGGAGACGGTGGACAGACTCGGCGATCTGGAAGGGGTGTTGCGCCGCATTTTCCGCGTCCGATAGGTCCGCCGGGCAGCGTCAATCCCAAGGGAGGTGAACAGATCATGCCCGCGCGCGTGGAGCGAACGGCCATTGCCTGTCTTGGCGTGCTCCTGATAGCCTCCATGGCGGCGCCCACCCCGGTGGGCGCGCAGACCGCGCGGCCGATCGCCGTGGGTCGGACGGGGATGGTGGCGTCGGCCACGCCGCTGGCCACAGAGATTGGCCTCCAGATTCTCGAGCAGGGCGGCAACGCCGTGGATGCCGCGGTGGCCACGGCGTTCGCGCTGGGTGTTGCCGAGCCCAACGCATCGGGTCTCGGCGGCGGTGGGTTTGTGCTTATTCGCCTCAGGTCGGGAGAGGTGGCGTTCATCGACTACCGGGAGGCCGCCCCTGGCAAAGCCACGCCCGACATGTATCTGGGTCCGGACGGCCGCGTGCGGCCCAACGCCACCACCATCGGTCACCTGGCCGTGGCCGTGCCCGGCACGCTGGCCGGCCTGGCCATGGCGCTGCAGCGCTACGGCACCATGAGTCTGCGGCAGGTCATGGCGCCGTCCATCGCCCTGGCCGAGCGCGGGTACGCCGTGACCAAGACGCTCAACGGAATCATGGTCGACAACCTGGCGAAGTTGAACATGTTCCCCGCCGCGGCCGCGGTATATACCAAACGGGGGTTGCCCTACGACGTGGGCGACCGTCTGGTGCTCAAAGACCTGGCCGCGACCTACCGGCTGATTGCATCGTGGGGCCCCGACGTCTTCTACAGGGGCGAGATCGCCGACGCCATCGTGGCGGAGATGGCGCGCGGCCACGGGCTCATCACGAAGGAGGACCTGGCCAACTACCGACCGAAGCTGCGCACACCGGTGCGCTCGACCTACCGCGGGTACGAGATCATCTCCAGCCCTCCGCCGTCCTCGGGCGGCACCCATATCATCGAGGCGCTGAACATCCTCGAGGGGTTCAACATGACGGCCCTGGGATTCCAGACGCCGGCAGCACTCCACGTCACCGCCGAGGCCCTCAAGCGGTCCTTTGCCGACCGGGCGCGGTACATGGCCGACACCGACTTCGTGCCGGTGCCAATCGCCGGGCTGACCTCGAAGGCCTACGCCGAGACGCTGCGGCGGACCATCGATCCGAACCGCGCATCACCGGCCCCCTCGCCCGGCAACCCGGAGCCGTTTGCCAAGTCGGCCAACACCTCGCACATCTCGGTGGTGGACCGCGACGGGAACATGGTGGCGCTCACGCAGACCATCAACTACTTCTTCGGCTCCGGCGTGCTTGTGCCGGGCACCGGCATCATGCTCAACAACGAGATGGACGACTTCGTACCCACGCCGGGTTCGGCCAACTCGGTGCAGGCAGGCAAGCGGCCGCTCTCCAGTATGGCGCCCACCATCGTGCTCAAGGACGGCCGGCCGTTCATGAGCGTGGGCACGCCGGGTGCCACCCGGATCATCTCGGCCCTGACCCAGATCATCATGAACATCGTGGACTATAACCTGGACATCCAGACGGCCATCGAGGCACCGCGCATCCACGCCATGACCCGGGATGTCTTCCTGGAATCCCGCATCCCCCCCGACGTGCGCGAGGCATTGGCCCGCATGGGGCATCCCCTGCAGGTGCGGGGCGAGATGGACCTCTACTTCGGCGGCGCCCAGGGCATTGTGGTGGCGCCCAACGGCACACTCTACGGCGGCGCCGACCCACGCCGGGACGGGTTTGCCAGGGGGATCTGGCACTGAGCTCCGGCCTGTCGGCCCCGACGCCCTGACCCAGTCTGCGGTATGCTACAACCCGCGCTGCTGCTCGTGGCCATGACCGCGGTGTTCGTCGCGGCGGCCCTGGGCCTGCGCTGGCCGGTGGGGTTCTCGTTGATGCTCGGCGCGGTGGCCGGTACGCTACTGGCCGGCGAGGGCGTGCCGGTCCGCCACCTGGTCGAGGGCAGCTTCGGTTTTCTCGACATCACCCTGATGATCGGTTCGGCCATGATCTTCATGAAGGTCTTGCAGCGCAATGGCCTGTTGGAGACGCTGGGCCGACAGATCATCGACGGGTTGGGGGATCGGCCCGCGCTGCTGCTGGTGGCGCTGGCGCTGTTCATCATGTTTCCCGGCATGATAACCGGCTCGTCCAGCGCGTGCGTCTTCACCACGGGTGCCATCGCCGCACCGGTGCTGCTGGCTCTCGGCATCCCCGCGGAACAGACCGCGGCGATCATCGCTGTGGGCGCGGTGCTGGGCATGATCGCGCCACCGGTCAACATCCCGGCCATGATCATCGGCGGTGGGGTGGACATGCCATACGTAGGGTTCGGGCTCCCTCTACTGGTGCTCACAGTGCCGCTGGCGATGGGGCTGGTGCTCATGCTGGGGCGTCGCTTCGTGCGGGACCGGGCAGCGATCGCGCCCGACCGGCTGCCCGCCTCGCACTACGCCCGCTTCGGCGCCAGGCTCTACCTGCCACTGGTTGTCGTCGGCGTGCTGATGTTTGGTCCCAAGGTGACGCCTCGCCTCCCGGATCTGGGCCTCCCCCTGATCTTTCTGCTCGGGGCCGCCACGGGGCTCGTCATCGGGCTGCCCATCCATCCCCTTCGCGTGGCCAAAGAGGCGGTACACGAGGCCCTGCCGGTCATGGGCATCCTGATGGGGGTCGGGATGTTCATCCAGGTCATGACCCTGACCGGGGCCAGGGGTGCGTTCGTGGTGGCGGCCCTGGTGCTGCCCGCCGCCTTGCTGTTTGTGGCGACCGCGGTGGCCATCCCGCTCTTCGGTGCCGTCTCGGCTTTCGGGTCTGCATCGGTGCTGGGCGTCCCGATCTTCCTGGCCCTGCTGGGTCGCAACGGGATCGTGGTGGGGTCGGCGCTGTCGCTGGTCGCGAGCCTGGGCGATCTGATGCCGCCCACGGCCCTGGCCGGGATCTTCGCCTCCCAGGTGGTCGGGCTGCCCGGCTATTTCGGGACGCTGCGGCGCTGCCTGATCCCGGCCGTCATCATTGATCTCGTGGGCATCGGCGCCCTGGTGTGGGCGAACCCGTTGGCCCGGCTGCTCGGCCTGTGATGACCTGGATCTATCGGTGCATCGTGCTACTGCTGGTGGTCCTGGTCACCCTGGACCTGTTCGAGGAGCGCGACCGGTTGCGCCAGGCCGTGGCGGTCATGGTCCTCGTGCCGCTGATCTTGCGCTTGCTGATGCTCAGATGAAGCGCACGCCGTGGCCGGCCCTGGGATTCGCCGCGGTGGCTGTGCTGGTGGCGGCCGCGAGCGGCCGCGCGTTCGTGGCGATGCGCGTGCCCGAGCCGATCTTCGCAGGACCGGGCGTCTCCCGACAGCGCTCGCTGGGGGCGTACAACCCTGTCCTGCGCGGCCGATCGGCCGACACGGGCGTCTACTTCCTCGACGGCGCCCGGCCCGGCGGCACGGTCCTGGTCCTGGGCGGGACGCATCCCAACGAGCCGGCCGGATACCTGGCAGCGGTGCTCCTCGTGGAGCGCGCCCGGGTTGCTGCCGGTCGCCTGATCGTCGTCCCGCGTGCCAACGGCAGCGCCTTCACGCACAACGACCCGCAGGAAGCCTCGCCCCAGACCTTCGAGATCTCCACACCCGGGGGGCCGCGCATCTTCCGGTTCGGGTCGCGCAACACCAACCCCATCGACCAGTGGCCGGACCCGGACGTCTATGTGCACGCCTCGTCGGGACAGCGCCTCTCGGGTAGCGAGGTCCGCAACCTGAACCGCGCCTTTCCCGGTCGGCCCGATGGGACGTTCACCGAGCAGATCGCGCTGGCGATCACGACCCTGATCAGGGCCGAGGGGGTGGACCTGGTCATCGACCTGCACGAGGCGTCGCCGGAGTACCCGGTGATCAACGCCATCGTGGCCCACGAGCGGGCCATGCCCCTGGCGGCGGCGGTGTTACTCGAGATGCAGATGGCCGGCATCCAGATCGGGCTGGAGCCATCGCCCCAGAGGCTGCGGGGCCTCAGCCATCGCGAACTCGGCGACCATACACCGGCGCTGGCCGTGTTGATGGAGACGCCCAACCCGTCACAGGGGCGCATCCGCGGCCGGACCAGCGCCGAGCTGGTCACCGGCGGCCGCGACGTGATCTACGAACGTGCCGCGGCGGCCGGTCGGCTGTTCGTGCCGTTCGACCCGGGTGGGTGGCCGATCGAGGTCCGGATGGGTCGCCATCTGGCCGGCGTGGGCCTCTTCGCCGCGAGGCTGGGGATCGTGCGCGCTGGCCGCGCCGTGATCATAGACGATCTTCCCGATCTTGCGGCCCTGCGGCGCAACGGGCTGGGCCGCTACCTGAGCCCGCCGCGGCCATAGCCCCCGCGGCTTCTGTGTGGTGCCTAGGGTGAGCAACCGATGCATCCCAAGAGGGCAGTTGGTACCGTAGAACTGACAACAGGAACGAGAGGAGTGACTGCCCATGCCTGCGGGGTTCACGCGTGAGGACGCGCTCGAATACCACACCCGCGGTCGGCCCGGCAAGATCGCCATCGCGCTCACGAAACCGTGTGCTACCCAGCGTGACCTGACCCTGGCGTACAGCCCGGGCGTGGCCGAGCCGGTTCGGGAGATCTACAAGCAGCCGCTAGACGCGTACACCTACACCAACAAGGGCAACCTCGTGGCCGTGCTCAGCAACGGAACGGCCATCCTCGGCCTCGGCAACCTGGGCGCGCTGGCCAGCAAGCCGGTCATGGAGGGTAAGGCGCTACTGTTCAAGCGCTTCGCCGACGTGGATGCCTTCGACGTCGAGGTGGACGCTACCACGCCCGACGAGATCGTGGCGGCTGGCAAAGCCATCGCCCCCACCTTTGGCGGGATCAACCTGGAGGACATCAAGGCGCCCGAGTGCTTCGAGGTCGAGGAGCGACTCAAAGCCGAGCTGGACATCCCGGTCTTCCATGACGACCAGCACGGGACGGCCATTATCAGTGGCGCTGGGTTGCTCAACGCCCTCGAGCTGGTCAACAAGCGGATCGAGGACATCAAGGTCGTCATCAGCGGCGCCGGCGCCTCGGCGATCGCCAGCGCTGAGTTCTACGTTCGGCTGGGCGTGCGTCGCGAGCACATCACCCTGTGCGACACCAAGGGCGTCATCTACAAGGGCCGGACCGAGAACATGAACCCTTACAAGGCACGGTTTGCGGTCGAGACCGAGGCCCGGACGCTGGCGGACGCCATGAGGGGTGCCGACGTGTTCCTGGGGCTCTCGGGGCCCAACCTCGTCACCCGCGAGATGGTCCAGAGCATGGCGCGCGACCCGATCATCTTCGCCATGGCCAACCCCGATCCGGAGATTCCCTACGACGAGGCCAAGGCGGCCAGGCCTGATGCCATCGTGGCCACGGGGCGGTCCGACTACCCGAACCAGGTGAACAACGTGTTGGGCTTCCCGTTCATCTTCCGGGGAGCGCTGGATGTGCGGGCCAGGGCGATCAACGAAGAGATGAAGGTCGCCGCCGCCAAAGCGCTCGCCGCGCTGGCCAAGGAAGAAGTCCCCGAGACCGTGCTGCGGGCCTACGGGCTCACCAGCCTGCGATTCGGCCGAGACTACATCATCCCCAAGCCCAACGACCCCCGGGTCCCGCTCTGGGTGGCCCCGGCGGTGGCCGAGGCAGCCATGAAGTCGGGCGTCGCCCGTGTGCAGTTGGACCTCAAGGAATACCGGGATCGCCTCTCCCGCCGGCTCATCCCGGCCTGCGAGGTCATGAACGCCATTGTGGCGCAGGCGCAGGCCTCGCCGCGCCGCATCGTGTTCCCAGAAGGAGAGGAACCCGGGGTCATTCGGGCCGCGGTGGCCGTGGCCAAGGAACGCATCGGCCAGCCGATCCTGCTCGGGCGCTCAGAGGTCATCCGTCGGCGCATGGAGGAGATTCGGGTCACAGTCCCCCTGACCGTCATCGATCCCGAGCATGCCCCCGAGCGCGAGCGCTACGCCGAGGCACTGTTCTTCCTCCGGCAGCGGAAGGGCATGACGCGCCGTGAGGCCCTGACACGGGTGATCCGGCCCGTCATGTTCGGCATGCTGATGGTTCACATGGGCGACGCGGACGCGTGCATCGCCGGCGTGGCACACAACTACCCCGACGTGATCCGGCCCGCCCTCCAGGTGGTGGGCGTGGCGCCGGGATTCCGGAGGGTAGCCGGGCTCTATCTGGTGCTGTGGAACCACAAGGTCCTGCTGTTCGCCGATCCTACGGTGAACATAGAGTCGACAGCCGAAGACCTGGCCGATATCGCCATCATGGCCGCCGACCGGGCCATGCAGTTTCACTTGGCCCCCCGGGTGGCGATGCTGTCGTTCTCGAGCTTCGGATCCACGCGGCATCCCCTGTCCGAGAAGGTCCGCCAGGCCACCGAGCTGGTGCGGCAGCGCCGGCCCGACCTCATGGTGGACGGCGAGATGATGGTGGAGACCGCGCTCAACCCGGAGCTGCGCGAGGCCGAGTACCCGTTCTCGGTGCTGAAGGGCGAGGCGAACGTGCTGATCTTCCCGAGCCTGGAGGCCGCCAACGTGGCCTACAAGCTCATGGAGCACTTGGCCGGGGCCACGGTCATCGGGCCCATCCTGATGGGCATGGCCCGGTCCATCCACGTCCTGCCCCGCGGGGCCGAGGTGGACGCGATCGTGAACATGGCGGCGCTGGCCGTCGTCGACGCCCAGTTGCTGGAGCTGCGACCGCGCCGCGCTGCGGCGGGCTAACGTTTCGGCAGGCCGGGGCCGCCGGGGGGCTGGCGGAGGGGTCAGCGAGCCCGTTCCGGCTCCCAGCCGTAGACCGGCAGGATGTCGACTGGCGCGTAATCGTCGGTCAGCAGAGGCACGTCGCTGGTGGCGACCCGGCCGCCGTAGTAGTCGCGGGCGTAGCGGTCCAGCGGCAGCGTCACCCGGCCGCTGGACCGCAGCGCTCGAGCAGCCGTCAGGATCTCGTCGGCATCGATCCCCGTTCGGCTCGTGGCGATCAGGACGATCGTGCGCGTGTCGGTCGTGATGCGGGCCGGGCCGAATGCCGCCGGGAAGGGATAGAGCCCGGGGAACACCGAGCCGTAGGTCTTGTGTAGGGCGCGGTAGAGGCGGCTGTTGCTGCCCTCGAGTGCGCCGATGATGTTCGAGGCGACCAACCCTCCCGGGTTGAGATGGTCACGGACGATCTCGAGGAATTCCCGCGTCGCCAGATGGAAGGGGATGCCCTCGGCGAAGTACGCGTCCAGCACGATCAGGTCGTATTTGGCCTCGGCGCGCCGCAGGTAGACCCGGCCGTCGTCCACGATGATCCGGTGGCGGGGGTGGTCTCTGACCTCGAAGAAGCGCTTCGCGACGTCAACGACCGCTGGGTCGAGCTCGACGCTGTCAACGGTCACCTCCGGGTAGTCACGCAGGAAGCGCTTGGGTATCGTGCCCGAACCCAGACCGATCACCAGGACCCGCCTGATAGTGGGCTGGAACGCCAGCGCCAGGTGGGCGTATGACGTGTAGAGGAAGGGGCTCTCGTAGGGGTTCTTCAGGACCATGCCGCCCTGGAACGACCGGTTGAAACGCAGGTACCGGTTCAGACCGTCCTCCAAGACGCTGATCTGGTGATACGCGCTGTCCTTCTCATAGATGACCCGCTGCTGGGGCAGCCGGATCGGCCCACCCCGGGCCGGCGCCGTAGTCAGCACCAGGGCGACCGCTGCCGCAGCGGAGAGGACCGGCCGCGCGGTCCTCTGGCCGGTCAGGACCAGGAGGCCGGCCAGGACCAGGAGGCCGCCACCAAGCAGGATCAGGATGGCCCGCACGCCCATGGAAGGGATCAGGAAGAACGCCGTGGCGATGGTGCCGAAGATGCTGCCCGCGGTCGACAGGGCGTACAGGACGCCGGCGCTGGTGCCGACGGTCGCCAGGTCGCGTGCGACCAGCTTGATGGCGAACGGTGAGGTCGTCCCCATCAGAATGCTGGGTAGTGCGAACAGCACGATGGATGCCAGCAGTGGGCCAAGCCGCGGGCCCAGATTCCAGGTGTCGAACGCCCACAGCACGGGCCGGGAGACCACGTTGAGCGCCAGGATCGTCACGCCGGCCAGCGCCAGCAGCGTGGCCAGCACCCCGGCTCTGGGCCACCGGTCGGCCATGGTACCGCCCAGGTAGTACCCGAGACTGAGCGCGGCCAGGAAGATACTGATCAGCCCGCCCCAGACGAAGACCGAACTCCCGAAAAACGGCGCGATCAGCCGGCTGCCCACGATCTCCAGGCCCATCAGGATGGCACCGCTCCCGAAGACCACCACACGCAAGATCACAGCGTGCCTCCCCACCGAGATCCGGCCAACACTTCGCCCCTGGCCGCGATCGGGCCTTCTGCCCCAGCACGCTGATTGGTATACTGCGTGAGGATTCGCCGATGCGCCCCACGCGACGTACCAAGATCATCGCCACGCTCGGTCCGGCTTCCC
>JAVKIP010000039.1:0-12984 GCA_031459385.1 Candidatus Fervidifonticultor secundus
CGAGAAGCCCTGCAGTCCCTGACCGGATTCCTGGACGACGTGCTGGACGCCATCGAGGCGGCCGCCGCGCGGTTGGCCATCCACCGGATCCGTCGCGTCCTGCCCACCGCGCGGGCGCTGGGCGAGGTCATGCTGCAGTGCGCCAGGGAGATCAGCCAGGCGTTGGAGGAAGCGCGCAGCGGGCGCGAGGTGTTCTCCCACACCCGTGCCCTGCACCGCCTGGAGAACCGCGGAGACGACCTGCTGCGGGACGCCCTGGAGGCCCTGTTCACCAGTCGGCGTGACGCCCGGGAAATCATCAAGTGGAAAGACATCTGCGAGATGCTCGAGACCGGCACCGACCGGTGCGAGGACATCGCCAACGTCCTCGAAGGCCTCGTCATGCGGACCGGGGCCGATCACCGGCTCGTGGCTGGCCGCCTCGTCATGGACACCGAGCGTCACGAGACCACGGTGGCCGGCGAGCCGGTTCCGCTTACCGCAAAGGAGTTCAGCCTGCTGCATCTCCTCCTCAGGCACCAGGGCAAGGTGGTCCGGCGCGAGCGGCTCCTGCGCGAGGTGTGGGGCGAAGACTACTTCGGCGACTCCCGGACCCTGGATACGCACGTGGGCTGGCTGCGTAGGAAGGTCGAGGCCCGCGGAGGCGTGCGCATCCTGGCCGTGCGGGGGATCGGGTACCGCCTCGACCTCCGGTAGGTCGGGACCGGGCGTGACGAGAGACCTCTTTGTCCGAGAACTCGAGGCACTGCAGGCGGACGTGCTGCACATGGCGCGAATAGCAGGGGCAGCCATCCACGCGTCCGTCGAAGCGCTGCGGAACCGGGACCCGGCCCGAGCCGATCAGGTCATTCGCGACGACGACGGCATCGACGCTCTCCACATGGACCTGGAGAACCGGTACATGCGCCTGCTGGTCCTGCAGCAGCCCATGGCCTCCGACCTGCGAACCATTGCCGCCGTGCTGGCCATCACCATCGACCTGGAGCGCATGGCCGACCACGCCGAGGGTATCTCGAAGGCCGCGAAGCGGCTGGCCCATCAGCCGTTGCTCAAGCCGTTGATTGACATCCCGCGGATGGAAGCCCTGGTCCAGAACATGCTGCACCGGGTCGTCGAGGCGTTCCTCAGCCGTGACGTGACCCTGGCCGAAGCGGCCGCCAGAATGGATGACGAGGTGGACGCCCTCCGCAGCCAGGTCTTCCGGGAGTTGCTCACCTACATGATCAGCGATCCCGCCACGGTCCCGCGGGCGCTGGAGCTACTCCTCGTTGCCCAGCACCTCGAGCGCGCGGCCGACCACATCACCAACATGGCTGAACGGGTCATCTACGTCGCTACCGGGGAACTTCGCGAGCTGAATGTGTAGCACTTCGATCGAGGAGGCCGTCGTGCGCCACGTCCTGTTCGTTTGACACCACAACACCGCCCGCTCGCAGATGGCCGAGGGGCTCTTCAACGCCCTGGCGCCGGCGGGTTGGGCCGCGCGGTCCGCGGGGACGGACCCTGGGGAGGCGGTGCGCAGAGAGGCCGTGGCCGTCATGCGCGAGATCGGCGTCGATATTGAACGGCACCGGCCGAAGTCCATGGCGCAGGCCATGAATCCCGACGTGCGGCTGGTGATTGGGCTGTGTGCCGAAGAGGCCTGCCCGGTCACCCCGGGCATCCCCAGCCTGCACTGGCCGATCCCCAATCCGGCCGGGCAAGAGATGGACTTCTACCGCGAGGTGCGCGACGGGCTTGCGCAGCGGATCCGGGACCTCATCAAGGACCTGACAGGAGAGGCGACATGAGCGACCAGCCGCGGGCGTTGCTGGCACAAGTGGAGGTACCGCGGGGCAGCCGCAACAAGTACGAGATCGACCCGGCGCACGGAGGCATCCGCCTAGATCGCGTGCTGTACTCGCCGCTGCACTATCCCGCAGACTACGGCTTCCTGCTGGATACCATGGCCGAAGACGGCGACCATCTGGACGTGTTGATCTTCGTCTATGAACCCACCTTCCCGGGCTGCCTGGTGGAGGTGCGACCCATCGGGGTGCTGGATATGCGGGACGAGAAGGGCCGGGATCAGAAGATCCTGGCGGTGCCCCTCGGCGACCCCCGCTTCGACGGCGTGGCCGACCTCGACCATGTGCCGCCGCACTTTCTCAAGGAGATCGAACACTTTTTCACGACGTACAAGACCCTCGAGGAGAAGGCGGTGGAGATCTACGGGTGGGCTGGAGCGGGCGAGGCCTGGCGCCTCGTGCGCGAGGCCTACCGGCGTCACGTGGCGACCGGGTCGTCCGGGTCGTCGCAGACATCGGAGGGTTAGGGGCATGGCCGGGCTGCGGGTGCTGGCCTGCGCCGACATCCACGGCCGTCCCGAGCGCATCGCGCGCGTGCGAGCCCTGGTCGCCGAGCACCACCCCGATGTCGTCCTGCTACCCGGCGACCTGACCCACCTGGGCCGGGGAGAAGAGGCCCTCGATCTCCTCCACGTCCTCCCCGTGCCGGTGCTCGCGGTTCCCGGCAACATGGATGATGCCCGCGCCGCAGAGACCATCACGCGCAGAGGCCGGCTGGCGGGGGCAGAGCCTGTGGTGATCGGCGGCGTGTCGTTCGGCGGGCCCGAGGTAGGAGGGCCATGCGACCTGCTGGTGACACACGAGCCACCGCGCGGCACGCTGGACGTGGCATTCACGGGACAGCACGTGGGGTCCCACACGGTGCGCGAGATCCTGGCACGGGTGCGCCCGAAGGCGCACGCCTGCGGCCACATCCATGAGTCACCGGGCATCGCTGAGGTCGAGGGGACGTTGGTCGTCAACTGCACCATGGGCGACGGAAAGACCGGTGGGGCGCTCATCGAGGTGGTCGAAGGCTGCGTGACCGCGCGGCTCTTGTAGCGCCTGCAGCGGGGCCGGGTCGCTAGACCGACAGGCCTCGCGCGCGTGCAAAGGCCGTCACCTCATCGCGCCGCGGCATGGACGGCTGGGCCCCCATGCGGGTCACGGAGAGCGCGGCGGCGGCGTTGGCAAGGCGCACCGCGTCGCGCAGTGCTCGGCCCTCTCCCAGGGCCACCCCCAGTGCGGCAGCGAACGCGTCGCCCGCCGCCGTGGAGTCGACCGCCCGGACCGGAATTCCGGGCACTGCCTCACTCTCGGATCCGGTGGCCCACAGGGCGCCGGCGGCCCCGCGCTTGATGACCACCGCCTGAGCACCCATCACCAGGAGCCGCCGCGCCGCCGCCGCGGCGCCGCCCTCGTCGCTGACATCAACGCCGGTCAGCACGCGCGCTTCGACCTCGTTGGGGACGATCACCGAGAGGGACTCGAACAGCTCCTTGGGGAGCGGCGCCGCCGGCGCCGGGGCCGGATCCAGAATGATACAGCACCGGTGGCGTCGGGCCAACGTCGCCGCGTGAACGACGGCGTCCAGCGGTACCTCGAGCTGCAATAGGAGGACCTGGCTGGCCGCGATGGCCTCGGCTGCGGCATCCACGTCACGGGCCTCAACGCGTTCGTTGGCGCCTGCGGCGACCACGATGGTGTTGCGCGCCTGGGGGTCCACCGTGATGAGGGCGACGCCAGATGCCGCACCGTCGGCAACGCGCACGTGGCGGGTATCGATGCCCTCAGCGGCCAGCCCCTCGATCAACTGTCGCCCGAAGGCGTCTGCACCCACACAGCCGATCATGGTGACCTCCGCGCCCAACCGCGCGGCCGCCACGGCCTGATTGGCTCCCTTGCCGCCGTGGAAGACGGCGAATGTGCCGCCCGGCACGGTCTCGCCGACCTGGGGCAACCTCGGCGCCCATACCACGAGATCGGTATTCAGACTCCCCAGCACCGTGACGTGCATAGCGGCACCTGCCGGCGGCTTGGATTCGCCTGCGCCTCGGATATCTTCAGCCCCTCTTCTGCACGTAGCGGATGAGGCCGAGGGCGCTCAGGCGGGTCGACATGATGACCTCGTGGCGCGTGGCCTGCTCCCGTCCCTCGGCTGCGGCTAGGTCGGCGAGGAGCCACGACTGCAGGCGCGCTACAACGGCCTGGGCCTCGAGCCCCTCGGCCAGGGCGCGCTCGACCAGGTCGAGCGCCGCGTGCAGCCGGCGGCGCAGTTGCATCAGCAGTTCGTCGGCCCCCCCGTGCGGGCCGAAATGGGTCAGGAAGAGCCGGGACGGCCGCAGCGCCCGCAGCCGCTCTATGGTGGCATCCCACGCCGGCGGGTCGAGCTCAGGGGGCGGGGTGGGCGGCCGCACGTACCGCGAACCCGGAACCGCCACACCTGCGGCATCGCCTGTGAACACCTCGCCGGTCGCCTCATCGACATACACTAGGTGGTGACGGGCATGTCCGGGGGTATCCAGGGCCACCAGCCGCCTCGATCCGAGCACGAGGTGCGCGCCATCCTCCAGGGTGTGAATGCGGCGGGCGGGAACCGGCAGGACCGGACCAAACAGCGGTTCGAGCTCGTCGCCGTAGAGCCGGCCAGCGCTGGCGAGCAGCCGCGACGGGTCCGCCAGATGTGGCGCGCCCACGGGGTGGACATAGACGTCCAGGTGCGGAAGGCGCTGCACCAGCTCACCGACCGCTCCGGCATGGTCCAGGTGGATGTGGGTGACGGCGACCGCCTGGAGATCTTCGGGCGCGAGACCTGCGGATCGGACTCCGTCCAGCACTGTCTCGATCCGCGCGGCCGGACCCGTCTCGATGAGAGCCGGACGGTCTCCGGTCAGCAGGAACACGCCGATCGCCTGTGGCGTGCCGTTGTACCGAGTGTCGATGAGGTACAGATCGTGGTCGAGTCGCTGGAGGTCGGCCATCGCCACCACAATACCACAGCCCTGTCGGACATCCCTGGGTCTGCGTGCGCAGGACGCGGGTGCCGGGAGGTTGAATCATCGCCACCAGGCGGTACGAGCGACAGCGGCGTGAGGCCGCGCGCCGTCGTCGGACACTGATGATCTACAGCGGCATCGGTCTCGCGGTCGTAATCGTGGTGGGGATTGCGGCACTGCTGGCCACGCGCGGCCGGCCGGGGCTCGTGGAAGTGGAAGGCTCCACGACAGGGCAGCGTCAGTCCGTCGATGCCGCCGCGAGCGGTCCACGTGCCGCGACCGGACCGACGCCCGTCCCAAGGGGCGTCGTGGAACGCTATCCGGAACAGGGAACCGCACACATCCGGCTCGGTGATCCCCCTCCGGCGTACAACTCTAATCCCCCCACGTCGGGTTGGCACACGCCGCAGGATGCACCGTGGGGATCCCATCGCACCGTGATTCCCGACGAGGTGCTCGTCCACAACCTGGAGCACGGCGGCATCTGGATCTCGTATCGCGATGGGGACGATGGCGCTCTCGTGGAGAGACTCGAGGCGCTCGCCTCCCGCTACCGCTCCAAGGTGATCGTGACGCCGCGGCCTGCCAACGACGTGCCCATTGCGGTGGCGGCCTGGACGCGGTTGATGAAACTCGATGCCTACGAGGAGGAAAAGATCGTCGGGTTCATCAACGCGTACAAGAACAGGGGTCCAGAACGGGTGCCCGACTGATCCGGCTTGCACCCCGGGAGCAACTTGCTATAATGCAGGTGTCCAGGCCCCGGCCACCGGGGCCTGTCGCGTGTCGGAGGAGCCGTCATGGAGCGTGTGACGTTGGAGGCGCGGGTGCGCCACGGGCTCGGCAAGGGCGCGGCCAGGAGCCTGCGGCGGGACGGGTTCGTCCCGGGGGTGGTCTATGGTCGCGGCCGCCAGCCCAGGGCTGTGGCGGTCGAGGCTCGGGCCCTGGACGCAGCATTGCACACCCATGCCGGACGGAACGTGCTCATCGACCTGGATGTGGTCAACGGCGGCGATGGCGCCGGTGAGCCGACGACGGTGATCGTCAAGGACACGCAGCGCGACATCTTCCACCGCCGGCTCCTCCATGTGGACTTCCACGCGATCTCCCTGACCGACACCATCGAAATGAGCGTGCCGGTGGTGCTGAAAGGCACCGCGAAGGGTGTCAGTGAGGGCGGCATCCTCGAGCACCACATGCGCGAGGTCCGGGTGGAGTGCCTGCCGACCCAGGTCCCCGACGAGATCGTCCTGGACGTGACAGACCTGCTCGTCGGCCGCTCGCTGCACGCCGGTGACCTGAGGGTCCCCGAGGGCGTGAAGCTGCTGAGCAGCCCCGACGAGGTGGTCGTGACGTGTCTGGCCCCCAGGGTGCACGAGGAGGCGGTGCCGGCGGCTGTGGTCGAGGGCGCTCCAGCCGAAGGGGCACCGGCGGCGGCCCCCGAACCGGTGGGGGGAACGACGGCTGTCGGCAAGCCGAAGCTGGCCGAGTCCCAGAAGTCCTAGTGGCCCAGCGCGGGAGGCATGGGGGTGCCCCCGACTCCGTGGCTCCCGGCCTCGTGAGGCTCCTGCGGGTCCCTGGCTATCATGCGGCTTGTCGTGGGGCTGGGCAATCCTGGGCGCCGCCACCGCGGCACACGGCACAATATTGCCTGGGACGTGCTCGATCTGTTGGCGCGGCAACTGGGCATCGCGATCGGCACTGACGAAGGCTACGCCGAGGTCGGCCGGGCCGTGGTCGGCGGGCAGCGGGTCCTGCTCGCCCGTCCTCAGACCTACGTCAACACCAGCGGCGTCGCCGTGGCCGACCTGAGGCGGCGGCACCGGATCCCACCCGAGCGTCTGCTGGTGATCGTAGACGACCTGGATCTGCCGCTGGGATCGGTGCGCGTGCGGGAGAAGGGCAGCCACGGTGGGCACAACGGGCTGCGGTCCATCATCGAGGCCCTGGGGACCAGCCACTTCCCGCGGGTGCGGATCGGCATTGGCCGGCCTCCCGAGGGCGTGGCCCCGGCTGAATTCGTGCTGCAGCGGCCGACGCCCGATGAGCGCCCGGTGCTCGAGGGGGCAGTGGAGCGCGCCGCCAGAGGTGTCGTGCTCTGGATCACCGAGGGCATCCAGGCCGCCATGCGCCACTGCAACGTGCGCGCGCCCGGCGACACTGGCTGCGAGGACCGTACGCATAATGGAGCTATCGTCGCGCGGGAGGACTCCGATGGCCAGTAGAGCGGTCAGGCCGCTGCCGCCCGGACAGTACCTGACGGAGAAGTGGCCCGTGCTGCACTACGGAGGCGTCCCCCGCTTTGACCCGGCGACATGGGACTTTCGCGTGTTCGGCTTGGTCGAGGAGCCGGTGCGCCTGACCTATCAGGAGTTCCGAGCCCTGCCGTCGGCGACCATCACGTGTGATGTCCACTGTGTGACGGCGTGGAGCCGGGTGGGCGTGACCTTTGAGGGCGTCCTGACGAAGACGGTCTTGAAGCTGGTCAGGGCGAGGCCCGACGCGAAGTTCGCCATGGTCCACGCCGAGGGGGGGTACGAAGCCAATGTGCCGCTGGAGTACCTGCTGGCCGACGATGCGGTGCTGGCCCATCGGGCCGACGGCGCCGACCTCACGCCGGAACACGGGTGGCCACTGCGGCTGGTCATCCCCCGGCTCTACTTCTGGAAGAGTGTGAAGTGGGTACGCGGCGTCGAGCTCCTGGCCGTGGATCGCCCGGGGTTCTGGGAGAGGAACGGCTACCACATGCTCGGCGACCCGTGGAAGGAGCAACGCTACTCCTCGCCATGGTGACGCCCGGCCGCGTTGGCTGAGGGAGTCGAAGGCAGTCTCACCGCCGCGGCTTCCGCCCCACGGCCGGGAGCGGGGGCGTGGAGCGCCTTCGCGCTTCTGCGTCATCGTAACTATCGCTTGCTCTGGTCCGGGATGCTGGTCTCACAGACCGGGTCCTGGATGCAGTTTGTCGCCCTGGGGTATCTGGTTGACCGACTCACCCACGCCCCGATCTATCTCGGTCTGCTCGGCGTGAGCCAGGCGCTGCCCCGCCTGCTGTTCGCGTTCATCGGCGGCGTGGTCGCCGACCGTCTCGACCGCCGCCGGATCCTGTTGGCCACGAACCTGACGATGATGGCGTCGGCGACCCTGCTGGCGGTGCTGGCGGCTGCCGACCGCATCCAGGTGTGGCACGTCCTGCTCATCGGGGCCTTCAACTCGTTCATCCAGTCCTTCGACGTGCCTTCGAGGCAATCGCTGGTCCCCACGCTGGTGGCCGAAGGCGAGCTGATGAGAGCTGTCAGCCTGTTGACCATGGCCTTCAATGGATCGGGCATCTTCGGCCCGTCGCTGGGCGGAGTGGTCATCGCCGCGGTGGGGGAGGCGGGCTGCTTTTCCGTCAACGCGCTCTCCTACGTCGCGGCCGTGGTGGCGCTGCTGCGCATGGAGGTGCCCCCACGCGACAGAGGGTCCCGCGAGTCCATCGGTGAGGACATTCGAGAGGGGCTTGGCCTGCTGGCCCGCAACAGGCACCTGCTGGTCGTGCTGGGCCTCGTGGCAGTCATCAGCTTCTTTGGACGGCCATACATCCGTCTGATGCCGGCCTATGCGCGAGAGGTCCTCCACGTGGGCCCTCGGGGTCTGGGCGTCCTGCAGGCCGCGCCGTCGGTCGGCACTATCCTGGCAGTTCTTGTCGTGGGCGCGGTTGCGGGCACCGCACGCAAGGGGCAGCTACTCTTGGGCGCCGCCTTCGCCACCGGGGCGCTGGTGGCACTGTTCGGGGCCTCGCGCTGGTTCACCCTCTCCGCGGCGTTGCTGGTCCTGGCCGGGACGTCCCAGGCCGTGGCCCAGGCCGCGGCCAACACGCTGCTCCAGACCAGCGTCGGGGCCGATCAGCGCGGCCGGATGATGGGGCTGTACAGCATGGTGACCTTTGGCATGTTCGCCCTGGGCACGCTGCCGCTGGGAGCGCTTGCCGGGTGGATCGGCGTCGGCGCGGCGCTGACGCTGGGGGGCGCGGTGGTGGCCCTGGTGGTGGGGCTGCTGGCCACCTTCGGGCGCGGTATCGCGCGGCTCTAGGACGAGGCGGTCACCCATGCCGAGCCGTCGTACCTGCCCATGACCAGCGCAGCGTTGATACCGCCGAAGCCGAACGAGTTGCTGAGCACGTAGTGTGCCCGCGCAGACCGGCCCTGGTGAGGGACGTAGTCCAGGTCGCACTCTGTATCGGGATTGTGGAGGTTGATCGTGGGCGGGAGGTAGTCGTACCGCAGGGCCAGCATACAGATGGCGGCCTCCACGGCGCCGGTGGCCCCCAGGGCGTGACCGTGCATGGACTTCGTGCCGCTGATGGGGACGCGGTAGGCGTGCTCGCCGAAGACGGCCTTGATGGCCCGGGTCTCCGTGATGTCGTTGAGCGGGGTCGAGGAGCCGTGGGCGTTGATGTAATCGATCTGCTCGGGCTCCAACCCCGCATCGGCCAGCGCCAGGCGCATGGCACGCGCCGCCTGCTGTCCTGAGGGCAGCGGCACCGTCATGTGATAGGCGTCGTTGGTCGAGGCGTACCCGAGGATCTCTCCGTATACGCGTGCGCCGCGCGCCGCCGCTGCTTCCGTGCGTTCGAGCACCAGGAGCGCCGCCGCCTCCGCCATCACGAACCCGTCGCGATCCCGATCGAACGGCCGAGACGCCGCCTGGGGGTCGTCGTTCCGCCTGGACATGGCGTGGATCAGGTCGAACGCGCCAAAGATGAGCGGGGTGAGCGGACACTCGACCCCGCCGGCCAGCATGACGTCCGCCTCGCCGCTGGCCACCAGGCGCGCCGCTTCGCCGATGGCAATGGCGCCCGACGCACACGAGTCGGTGTTGGCGCTGGTGGGCCCGGTGAGGCCCAGGTCAATGGCGACATTGCACGACGCCGCGCCGCCGAAGACCGACAGGGCCAGCGTCGGCCGAACCCTGCGGATGCCTTCCTTCTGGTAGACGGTGTACTGTTCTTCGGCGAACGCCGCACCGCCGAGGGCGGTGCCGATGAAGACTCCCGTCCGTTCCCGATCTATCCCCGCGGAGTCCAGCCCGGCGTCGATGACGGCCTGCCGGGCGCTAACCACGGCGAATTGACTGTAGCGATCCAGGCGCCGCGCCTGCCTGGCGTCCAGGTGGCGGGTCGCGTCGAAATCGGCAACCTCGGCTGCGACCTGGCTGCCAAACGCCGCGGCATCGAAGCGCTCGATGCGCCCCGTGCCAGATCGGCCGCGTCGGATACCCTCCAGCAGTCCCGTGGCGCCATGGCCGATCGGTGTGATGGCGCCGATTCCGGTGACTGCGACACGCCATCTCATCCCGCTGCCCCTCCGGACGTCCGGCGCCCTGCCGCTTCCGCCCTGGCCTGCACGGCTTTCAGCGTGCGGCGCGCGATGTGGTCGATGAACCAGGGACCGACGATGCGGTCGCTCACCAGCCGGCCGATCCACGGCCATGGCAGGACGAGCTCGTGAACGATCTCAACGTCCACGCCGCCGCCGTTGGGCACGAATCGCCACTCGACCAGCATGCCCCTGGTCAGGCCGCCGATGTGACGAAACACGATGCAGCGGGGTGAGAGGTGCAACTCCTGCACCGCGGTCCAGCGCGCGGGCCAGCCTCGGATCCATGCGCCCATGGAGAACACCAGGCGGTTCGGTGTCTGCTCGTGGATCCGGCACCAGCGGTAGTCAGACAGCAGATCGGGCCACGCACTCACATCTCGCGCGAGGGCAACGGCCACCTCCAAAGGAGCGGCGATCGTCGCGCGATGAACGGTGCGCACGACCGCGGTCACCCTCTCGCCCGAAGCAGCCTGATCACAAAGCCCGGCGAGATGACTTCCTGTGCCGCGACCAGGCCGCTAACGGCTCCGAGCAGCTGGGCGGCCAGCCGGGGCTCCGAACACAGCCTCCGAAACAACGCCGGCCACAAGTTTGGCTGCCGCACGATCCACTGGAGCACCTGGCCGAGCCGCCAGGTGCCGGCAAAGGCGGCCTTGCGCGCCCTCTCGTACGCCTCCGCACTGCGCGCGCTCGGCGCCTGACCTGTGTCCGTTCGCAACAGGCGGTCTACGGCATCGGCGGCGAGCTCTGCACCGCGCAAGGACAGGGCAATCCCTTCACCAGTCATGGGATCCACGGTCCCGGCCGCGTCGCCGACGAGGAGCACGCCGCAGCCGGCTGCTGGTCGCCGGGCGTATCCGAGGGGCCCCACCGAGACGAACGGCGTCACGCGCCGCGCCCCCCGCATCATGCACCGCAGCGCGGGCAGCGCGTGACAAGCGCCGGCAAAGACCGCGTCCGGGCTGGCTCTGCGCTGGCGAAACGCCTGCCGGGACAGCGCGACGACGATGTTCCCCATGCCGCCACCGTAGAGGGCGGCGCCGACGTACCAGCCCGGTCCCAGGTGGAGCTCGCCGCCGGCGATGGGTGCCTGGAGGTTCTCGAAATGCGCCCCGACGGTATAGTGCCCGCCGGTGGGAATGGCTGGCGGCCCCAACGCGCGGGCCGTCGTTGACCTGAGCCCGTCCGCGCCCACGACCAGCCGCGCCGACAGCCGCGCGCTGCGGCCTCGGTGCCGCCCGATCACCATCGGGGCCGGCCCCGGCATCACGTGGTCCACGTGGAACTCCTCGATGACGCCCGTGTCGGCCGCGGCGGCCTGTCTGAGCAGTACCGCATCCAGGGCCTCGCGAGGGACGAGCATCGCTCTGCCCGAGGAGAACGGCACCCAGACGCGAGCCCCGTTGTATCCCGACAGGAACATCCCGGAAATGGTAGTCCCCAGTGGAGCCACAGCGGATCCCAGTCCCAAGCGGTCGAGCGTGGCCACCGCCGAGGGGTTGAGATATCCGCCGCACGGCTTCGGCCGGGGAAACGCAGCCTTGTCCACAACAACCACCCGGTGGCCGCGCCGCGCCAACAGCAGCGCTGTGGCACTGCCGGCGGGGCCGGCTCCGACGACCACCACATCAGCGTCCATCTCGAGCACGCGGCGGCCACCGCACGATCGCGGCCCGCTGCACCGGGTGGCGCCTGATCTCGACGCCGTCGAGCCCGGCTTCGAGCACCAGCGCGTGGAACTCTGGCCACGTGAACGCGCGCCGGACCGACAGGGGGCCGTCGTGCCGCGCCAGGCGGTTGCGGCCCGCCAGCCAGGTATCGGCCACGGCGCCGAGGTACGCTGACCACGACCGCAACACGTCGTTGACCACGAATCCGCTCCTGGACACTCGCTGGATCTCCCGTAGCACGACCACCGCCTGCTGGAATGGAAAGTGGTGCAGGGCCAGGGCGCTGATAGTCACGTCAACGCTACGATCCGGGCACGGGAGGGCCAGGGCGTCGGCACGGATCAGGGTGATCTCGGGGCAGCGCCAGGCTGTGCGCCGGGCCCGTCGCAAGACGTCAGGGTTGATGTCGAGGGCGACGATGCGCACCGCGAGATGACGGCGCCGCGCCCACGCCGTGATCGCCGCCGGGACGTCGGCCGAGGCCGTAGCCACATCGAGGATGGTCAACGGTCGATGGGGGATGGCTCGGGCGAAGCGCTCGAGGTAGCTCAGGATGAGGCGGTAGCCGCCGTACCACCGGTTGGTCCGGCGGATGGCCGCCAACAGCCCGTCGAACTCCGCCGGATCCCGCTCCGGTGCATCGAGCATCTCCACCGCCTGGCTCTTGGGCGGGTAGCGCACAGGTCCTCCGGCCGACGCGTATGGAGTCTGGTCCAGTGGAATTCAGTCTAGCAGGATGCTGAAAAACGCTCCATATCTTGTGGCTTCACAAAGTGCACGCCTCTGCGTATAGTCTGGTCAAAGCGCAGCCGCCAACGATCTCTTCGAAGGAGCAGACGACGATGCGTGGAGATAACTTCGACCAGGACGGCATGTTCAGCTACATCTCCCCCGAGCAGCGCGTGCCGCAGGACCACCCGCTGCGCGCTATCCGGGCGATGGTCGATCGGGTGCTGGCGGAGCTCTCGCCTGAATTCGATCGTCTGTATGCACGCACCGGACGCCCGTCGGTGCCGCCCGAGAAGTTGCTGAAAGCCTTGCTGCTGCAGGTCCTCTACACGGTGCGCAGCGAGCGCCTGCTGATGGAGCAGTTGGACTACAACTTGCTGTTTCGCTGGTTCGTGGGGCTGAA
>JAVKIP010000004.1:0-168707 GCA_031459385.1 Candidatus Fervidifonticultor secundus
GAATCCGCCGCCCAGGTGGCGGTCGTCTATTCGCAGCGCACCGCCGACTGGTATGCGCGCGCGGACGCGTTCCAGCGCTACGTCAGTCACTATCGGGGGTGCTACGAGGCGCTCGTGCATGAGCATATTCCGTTCGATGTCGTGGAAGCCGAGCATCTGCGCGGCCTGCTCGCCCGCTATCGCGTGGTCATCTTGCCCAACGTGGCCTGCCTGGATGACGAGACGGCGTACGCGCTTGATCACTTCGTGGCCTGTGGCGGCCAGGTGATCGTCACACACGAGACGTCACTCTATGACAGGGAGGGCGAGTTTCGCGGAGAGTTTGCGCTCAGGGCATTGGGCCGCCGGTTTTTGAAACGCCGGCTGATGCAGGGCGCATACCTGCTCTTGCGGGACCGGGCGATGTTTGGGGAAGGGCTCGCGCACACCGACCTGATCGGTCTTGGCCTGGAGCAGCCGTACGGTGGCTTTGGCCCGTTCCTCCCGAGCGTTGACGTGGACCGTCCGGGCGGTGAGGGTGAGTTCGTCTTTACGGAACGCGCCGAGGGGCCCGGCCTGGCCGGGAGCGGTGGCGAAGGGAGCCAGCAGATCGTCGACCTCCTCCTGTCAAACCCGGTCACGAACAACGTGCCTGAGTTCTCGTACTGGGAAGGCGAGACCGGCACGCCTGGGTTGGTCATCAACCGCTTCGGTCATGGCGAGGCGGCGTATCTCCCGTGGGGCGTTGGGCGCCTGTACCATCTTTACGGCGTCCTGGAGTGCCGGCGGCTCATCGGGTGGCTGGTCGAGCGCGCGCTCGGCGGCCGGCCGCTATGGACCGACGCGCCCATGTCTGTAGAGGCGGTGCTTGGCCGGTCCGGCTCGCGCACCATCGTGCACCTCATCAACGCAACCGGCCTCGAGAGCAAGCCTCTGTTGGAGGCGATTCCCGTCGGTCCGGTGACGCTCTGGGTACGCGGTGCCGCGGTGTCCGCCCGGGGCTTGGTGTCCGGAGGGGCGCTCGAAGCGGTACGCGACGGCGACGGCGTGCGGATCACGCTCCCCCGCCTCGGCCCGTTCGAAGTGCTGGTAGTGGAATGACCCGGTCGGCCCCGGTGGCAGATCCTGGCACCCGTGCGCGCCTGCGCGCCTCATTGCACCCGCGGAATCCTCTCCGTATACTCTGGGAAGGCCCGGGCCCCCTTGAGGTCTCGGCGTTCTGGCCAAAGATGCAGACACCACGCCCCGTGACCGGCGGAGCGGAGGAGGAGGTCGTGCACCCCGGCGAGACGTGGATGTTCGACTCGCTCTACAGGGTCGTGACCTGGACGCTCAAGGTGGTCCACATCCTGGGACCGACTGGCTTTCCCTACTACACACCCGTTGAGGTTACCTCGCACGGCGCTACTCACTGTCAGAACCAATCCCCCTGGCGATCGAGCGCCGGCGGCTGTGCCTCGACGACCTGCAGGTGGGCATGACCTTCACCACGGCCGGCCGCACCGTGACCGAGGCCGACCTGGTGGCGTTTTCCGGAATCGCCGGCGGCTTCAACCCGCTGCACACCGCGCGCCGGTCTTCATCGGTGACACGCTGCACGTGGTGACCGAGATCACCGGCCTGCGGCCGACCTCGCGGCCCGACCGTGGGATCATGGAGCAGGTCGTGCGGGTGCGCAACCAGCGCGGCGAGGTCGTGGCCGAGGGTGAGTTCGTCAACATGGTGCGGCGGCGCGGGGCGCCGTGAGCCGCGGGGAAGGACCTCCCGCGCGGCCCAGGCTGGCGGTGGCGCTCGGCGCTGTCCTGGTGCTGGCCGTGGCACCGGGTACGGCGCAGGGCGCGGGCGCGGCGGCACCTGCGGCGGTCCCTCGCCGGGCGCTGTGGATCGAGACCTCGGCCAACCTGCGCACCCTCGCCAGCCGCGAGACGATCCGCGCCCTGGTGGCCAGGGCCCGCGCGGCCGGGATCGACACGCTGGTCCCCGAGGCGAAGAACGCCTGGGGCTACGTCATCTACGAGTCAGCGTTCGCCCCGCACATCCGCACCTCGCCCATCCCGCGCCCGGCCTATCCGGCTCCCCGGGAATGGTTTCCCCAGGACCACGACCCGCTGGCCGTGCTGATCGACGAGGCGCACGCCGCGGGCCTGCGCGTCCACGCGGCGGTCAACGTCTTCGGCGAAGGTCTGGCCCTGGGCGGCGGGACGCCCACCATCGGTCTGGTGCACGACCGCCCGGAGTGGGAGAGCCTGCACCTGCGCGCCGGCGCTGACGGCCAGCCGGTCTTCGTGCCCTCGACGCGCGCCGTGACCATCGCGTTCGCGAACGCCGCCCATCCCGAAGTCGTGCTGTACCAGCTCGCGGTCCTGTGGGAAGTGCTGGGCCGCTACGCCGTCGACGGTATCGTCCTCGACCGCGCCCGCTTCGCGGGCTCCGATGCCGACTTCTCGCCGGTGAGCCGGGCGGGGTTCGAGGCGTACCTGGGGCGGCCGGTGGCCCGGTGGCCCGACGACGTGGCGCGGCCGGAAGGCGAGCGCCTGCGGCCAGGGCCGCTGTTCCGGCAGTGGGTCGCCTGGCGCGCGCGCGTGATCACGGCCTACGTGCGCGCCGCGCGCCAGCTGACCCGGCAGATGCGGCCGGGGCTGCCGGTGGGGATGTACGTCGGCGCCTGGTACCCCACGATCTACGAACTCGGTCAGAACTGGGCCCACCCCGACGCGCCCCGTCTGTTCCGCGCCTGGAGCCCGCAGTGGGCGCAGGCGAGCCTGCTGCCCTTCGTGGACTACGTGATGATCGGCCTCTACTATCGCCCGATCACCCCGGCCGAGGTGGTGCAGCAGGGCGGCGTCTGGTGGCGCAGCGTCGCGGGCGGGGCGGCACTCGCCCGGCAGCTCGCCGGCCCGACCCCGCTCATGGGCAGCCTCTGGCTCAACCTCTACCGGGCCGACCGCGCGCGGGGCGAGGCGGCGATCCGCGCCGCGGTGCGCCACACCGACGGCCTCATGGTGTTCGACCTGTCGGACGTGGAAGCCGAGGGCTGGTGGCCGGCCCTGGGGCAGCGGTAGCGGCAGGAGCGCGGGGCCCGCGCGGCGAACCTGCTGTTCAGTACCTCGAACCCTGTTCGACAGGTCGAACATGCCACGTCTCCGGGCACAGGCCGCCACCTCGCGGCGCAGGCCGCGCACGGTCCCCGCCGTGGAGCGCGCCGTGCGCGTGCTGCGGGCGCTGGCCGCCGACGGCGCCGCGCCGCGCCTCTCCGACCTCGGTCGCACGCTGGGCCTGAGCAAGAGCACGCTCTCGGACCTGCTGGCCACCCTTGCGTCCCACGGCCTCGTCGAGCGCGACGGCGACTCCCAGGGCTACCGCCTGGGACCGACGCTGCTCGAACTGGGCAGCGCGGCGCTGCGCCATCTCGACGTGGCCCAGCTCGCCCGGCCGTATCTCGCGCGGCTGCGCGACGCCATCGGCGAGACCGCGGTGCTCCACGTCCCGGCCGACGACGCGGCCCTCATCGTGGCGCGCGCCGAGTCCCACCACGATCTCATGGTGGCGGCCCCGCTCGGCCACCGGCTGCCGCCGCTGGCCGGCGCGGTGGCCAAGGTGCTGCTGGCCGACCGGCCGGAGGCCGACGTGGTGGCGCGGCTGCGCAGTCGGCTGCCGGCCTTCACACCGAAGAGCATCACCGCCCCGGGGCGCTACGTGCAGGAGCTGCGGCGGGTGCGCCGGCTGGGCTACGCGGTCGACGACGAGGAGTACCTGCCGGGCGTGCGCGCGGTCTCGGCGCCGGTGCGCGACGCGCGCGGGCGCGTGGTGGCCACGCTGACGGTCGTCGGGTCGAGCGCGCGGCTGCCCCGCGGTCGTCTCGGCGCGGTCGCCGACGCGGTGGTGGCTGCCGCCACGGCGCTGTCGCGCCGCCTCGGGGCGCCGGCCGATGCGCCACCGCCGACCGGCGCGGGGCCGGGGGCCGGCGCGGGCAGACCCGCTGGCGGGCGCGCGGCGCTGCCGGCCAGGCGCTCCGCAGGAGGCTAGAGATGCCCAAGACCCTGGTCACGCTGCGGGTCAATGGCGAGGTGCACGAGGTCGCCGTCCCGGTGCACAAGACGCTGCTGGAGGTCCTGCGCGAGGACCTGCTGCTCACCGGCACCAAGCACGGGTGCGAGCTGGGCGAGTGCGGCACGTGCACGGTGCTGGTGGACGGCGAGCCCTGGCTGTCGTGCCTGACCCTCCCGGTCGAGGTCGAAGGCCGCGAGATCCTGACGGTGGAGGGCCTGGCGCAAGACGGCCGGCCCCATCCGCTGCAGACCACGTTCGCCGACCTGGGCGCCGCGCAGTGCGGGTATTGCACGCCCGGCATCCTGATGACCGCCAGGGCGCTGCTCGACGCCACCCCGCAGCCCACCCGCGCCGAGATCGCGCAGGCGCTGGCGGGCAACCTCTGCCGGTGCACGGGCTACGTGAAGATCTTCGAGGCCGTGGAACTGGCGGCGCACCGGATGGCGACCGCGCGCGGCGGCGCCGAGGGGGGCGCATAGGATGGCTCACGACTTTTCCATCATCGGCCGCCCGCTGCCGCGGGTCGATGGGCCGGCCAAGGCCGCCGGGCAGACCCGCTTCGCCGACGACCTGCACCTGCCCCGCATGCTCTACGGCCGCCTGCTGCGCAGCGTGCACGCCCACGCGCGCATCGTGCGGATCGACACCAGCCGCGCTCGGGCGCTGCCGGGGGTGCTGGCGGTGCTCACCGGGGCCGACCTGCCCGTGAAGTTCGGCATCCTGCCCGTCAGCCAGGACGAGCACGCGCTGTGCGTGGACAGGGTGCGGTTCGTCGGGGACCCGGTGGCGGCGGTGGCCGCGGTCGACGAGGAGACCGCGGAGCGGGCGCTGGAGCTGATCGACGTGGAGTACGACCCGCTCCCGGCGATCATGACCATCGAGGACGCCCTGCGGCGCGACGACGTGCGCATCCACGACTACGGCGACGGACCGGCCAACGTCCACAAGATGGTGGCCCTCGAGTTCGGCGACGTGGAGGAGGGCTTCCGCGAGGCCGCCTACGTCTGCGAGGATGTGTTCTACTTCGAGGGCAGCACGCACCTGCCCATGGAGCAGCACGCGGCCGTGGCGTCGTACGAGGCCGACGGTAAGCTCACGGTCTGGTCGGCGACCCAGACTCCGCACTACGTCCACCGTGCCTTAGCGAAGGTCCTGGAGTACCCGCCCAGCCGCATCCGTGTCATCGCCACGCCCGTGGGCGGCGGGTTCGGCGGCAAGTCCGACCCCTTCTCGCACGAGATCGTCGCGGCCCGGCTGGCGATGCTGACCGGCCGGCCGGTCAAGATCACCTGCACCCGCGAGGAGGTCTTCTACATCCACCGGGGGCGGCATCCGGTGCTGATGTGGGTGAAGACCGGCTTCAGCCGCGACGGCCGCATCACCGCCATGCACTTCAAGTCGTTCCTCGACGGCGGCGCGTACGGCTCCTACGGTGTGGCCACTACCTACTACACGGGTGCCCTGCAGCCCACGACCTACCGCATCCCGCGCTACAGGTTCGAGGGGCTGCGCGTCTTCACCAACAAGCCACCGTGCGGACCCAAGCGCGGCCACGGCACGCCGCAGCCGCGCTTCGCGCTCGAGTGTCACCTGGATAAGGCCGCCGCGGCCCTGGGGCTCGATCCGGTCGAGCTGCGTCGGCGGAACCTGGTCGAGCCGCACTCTATGACCGTCAACCACCTGCGCATCACCAGCTGCGGCCTGCGGGAGTGCATCGACAGGGTCGTGGAGGCCTCGGGATACCTGGCCCGCCGCGGGCGGCTGCCCGCGGGCAGGGGGCTGGGCTTCGCCGTCAGCGCCTACCTCTGCGGCGCCGGCCTGCCGATCTACTGGAACGAGATGCCCCAGTCGGAGGTCCAGATCAAGATCGACCGCGGCGGTGGGGTCACCGTCTACTCCATGGCCATCGACATCGGCCAGGGCTCGGACTCGGTGCTGGCCTCCACGGTGGCGGAGGTGCTGGGCATCGAGCCCGCCGACGTCGCCCTGGTCACCGCCGACACCGACCTGACGCCCATCGACCTGGGCTCGTACTCGAGCCGGGTGACGTTCATGGCCGGCAACGCGGCCCTGGAGGCCGCGCAGAAGATGCGCGACCTGGTCTTCGCGGCCGTGGCGGAGAAGCTGGAGGTGCCCGCCGAGTTGCTGGCGGCCCGGGGCCGCCGCATCTTCAACCGCGAGAAGCCCGACATGGGGGTCGACTGGCCTGAGGCCGTGCGCCTGGCCGAGGCGCGATGGGGCCTGCTGCTCACCTCGGGGTCGTACCGGGCGCCGAAGCTGGCCGGGCCCTACAAGGGGTCGGGCGTGGGGCCGTCGCCGGCGTACTCGTACACGGCGTGCGTGGTCGAGGTGACCTGCGACGCCGAGACCGGCTGGGTCACCGTCGACCGCGTGTGGATCGCCCACGACATCGGCCGCGCGATCAACCCGCTCTTGGTCGAGGGCCAGGTCGAGGGCAGCGTCTACATGGCCCTGGGCGAGGCGCTCATGGAAGAACAGGTCTTCCGCCGCGGCGTGCACAAGTTCCCGTCGATGCTGGAGTACAAGAGCCCTACGATACTGGAGACGCCCCAGATCCACACGTTCCTGGTGGAGACGGTCGACCCCGAGGGACCGTTCGGCGCCAAGGAGGCCGGGCAGGGGCCGCTGCTGCCCGTGATTCCCGCCGTGGCTAATGCCGTGGCTGATGCGCTGGGGGTGCGGATCGACGAGGTCCCGATCACGCCCGACAAGGTGCTGGCCGCGCTGGCCGACCGGCGCAAGGGCGGGCCCGGCCGCGTGGGGCCCTCGGGTGTGCCCGCCGTGCGGTTCAAAGATCCCATTCGCGTCGAGCCGCCGGCGGGCTGGCAGCGGGTGACCGCACCATGATGCGGCTGCCCCCGTTCGCCTACCTGGCGCCGCGGACGCTGGACGACGCCGTACGCCTGCTGGCCGACCACGGGCCCGACGCCATGCCCGTGGCCGGCGGCACCGACCTCTACCCGAACATGAAGCGCCGCCAGTGCCAGCCGAAGGTGCTGGTCGGCCTGCGGGGCCTGCGCGACCTGCAGGGGGTCGCCCCAGATGCCGGCGGGCTGCGGGTCGGCGCCGGGGTCGTGCTGCGGCGCTTCCTCGAGCACCCGGCGGTCGTGCAGCGGTACCCGATCCTGGCTCGCGCCGCGGCCACGATCTCGAACCCGCAGATCCGCTGCATGGGCACGGTCGGCGGCAACCTGCTGGTCGACACGCGGTGCAACTACTACAACATGCCGTACTGGTGGCGGCGGGCCATCAATTTTTGCATGAAGAAGGATGGCGACGTCTGCTGGGTGGCACCCGGCGGCCACCGCTGCTGGGCGGTCTCGTCGTCGGACCTTGCCCCGGTGATGGTCGCCCTCGACGCGCGGGTCCGCCTGGTGGGCGCCGGCGGCGAGCGCACGGTGGCGGCCGCCGACCTCTACCGCGACGACGGCATCGCCTACCTGGCCAAGGCGCCCGACGAGGTGCTGGTCGAGGCGCTCGTGCCGCCCGCCGACGGCCTGCGCGCCACCTACTGGAAGCTGCGCCGCCGCGGTGCCATCGACTTCCCCATCCTGGGGGTCGCCGCGGCGGTGCGGCTCGAGCCTGACGGCACGTGTGGCCACGCCCGGGTGGTGCTGGGCGCCGTGGCCTCGCAGCCGCTGCGCAGCCCGGCGGCCGAGCGGCTGCTGCTGGGCCAGCGTCTCACCCCCGAGGTGATCGACGCGGCGGCCGAGGCGGCCTGGAAGCCGTCGAAACCCCTGGACAACACCGACCTGACCCTGGGCTACCGGAAGGCAATGGTGCGGGTGTACGTGCGGCGCGCCCTGCGCGAGCTGGCCGGGCTGCCGTCGGACGGCGCACCGCCGCAGGTGTAGGAGGCGCTCGTGGGCCAGGGCCGCGCGCCGCCCCGAGCCGCGCGCCGCCCCGAGCCGCGCACACCGCCAGCCAATCGGGGCGCCTGAGAGGATGTCCGCGCGGCGAACCGAAGATTCCTGACGCCGTCACGCGACTGGTCGAGGGGAAGGAGGGGCGCACCATGGGCGCACCGTATCGGGCTGACCACGTCGGCAGTTTCCTGCGTCCCCCCGAACTGCTGGAGGCCCGGGCGCAGGGCGCGGACCGGGAGCACCTGCGCGAGCTGGAGGACCGGCACATCCTGCGCGTGCTGGTGCGGCAGCAGGAGCTGGGCTTCGAGGTGTTCACCGACGGCGAGTTCCGCCGCCGCAACTTCATGAGCGACCTGGTCGAGGCCGTCGAGGGCTTCGACCTTCACGACGAGATCGGCCGGCCCTGGAAGGGCACCGGGACCGCCGTGGCGCCGGCCAGCGTCACCGGCATCGTCACCGCGAAGCTGCGCCAGGTGCGGCGCATGACCGCGCACGAGGTGGCGTTCATGCGGGCGCACTGCCCGGGCGCCATCAAGATCACACTGCCCAGCGCGAACCAGTTCCCCGCCATCGCGTTCAAGCGCGGGGTGACCGACCGCGTCTACCCCGACCACTCGGCGCTGCTGTGGGACATCGTCCCCGTGGTGCAGGCCGAGATCCAGGCGCTGCTGGCCGACGGGGTCCACTACATCCAGGTCGACGCGCCGCGCTACAGCTACTACGTCGACCCCAGGTGGCGGGCCTACATCCGGAACGAAGTAGGGATGGAGCCCGAGGCCGCTCTGGAAGAGGCGATCCGCGCCGACAACACCTGCCTGGAGGGCGCGCGCGGGCGGGGCGCGGTGATCGGCTTCCACCTGTGCCGCGGCAACAACCGCAGCCAGTGGTACGCCGAGGGCGGCTACGACGCCATCGCCGAGCGCCTCTTCGGCGGCCTGCAGGTCGACCGCTTCCTGCTCGAGTACGACGACGAGCGCTCGGGCACGTTCGAGCCGCTGCGGTTCGTCCCTGCCGACAAGACCGTGGTGCTCGGGCTGGTGAGCACCAAGCGGCCCCAGCTCGAATCCAAAGCCACGCTGCTGCGGCGCATTGAAGAGGCCGCGCGCTACGTGCCGCTCGACCGGCTGGCGATGAGCCCGCAGTGCGGCTTTGCCTCCGTGATGGAAGGCAACCTGCTCTCCGAGGACGACCAGTGGGCGAAGCTCCGCCTGGTGGTGGAGACGGCGCGCGAGGTCTGGGGCTAGCGGCCGCGATGGGCACCCGCAGCGCCCCGGCGGAGGTGCCGTTCTTCCAGCGCGAGGTGGAGACACTGGAGCGGGGCGCACTGCGGGCACTGCAGCTGGAACGCCTGCGCCTGCTGCTGGCCGAGGTGGCTGCCGCCAACAGGTTCTACCGGCACAAGTGGCAGGCCGCCGGTGCCGGGGACGTGGCCGGGCTGCGTACGCTGGCCGAGCTGCGGCGGCTGCCCTTCACCACCAAGCAGGAGCTCCTCGCCGATCAGGAGGCCCATCCGCCGTTCGGAACAGTGCTTACCTACCCGGTCGAGCGGTACACCCGCTTGCACATGACGTCCGGCACCACGGGCCGGCCGCTGCGCTGGCTGGACACGCCCGAGTCGTGGGAGTGGTGGTGCCGCTGCTGGGGCTTCGTCTACCGCGCGGCCGGTATCGGCCCGGCCGACACTGTCTTCTTCCCCTTCTCGTTCGGGCCGTTCATCGGGTTCTGGGCCGGCTTCGACGGCGCCGTGCGCCTGGGCGCCCTGGCCATCCCGGGCGGCGGTCAGGACTCGGCGCTGCGTCTGCGCACGATGCGCGAGGTCGGCGCCACCGTCCTGGTGTGCACGCCCTCGTACGCGCTGCGCCTGGCCCAGGTGGCCCACGAGCAGGGGTGGGACCCAGCCACGCTGCCGGTGCGCGTGACGATCCACGCAGGAGAACCGGGCGCCAGCATCCCGGCCACGAAGGCCCGCATCGCCCAGGCCTGGGGCGCCCGCTGCGTCGACCACTACGGGATGACGGAAGTCGGCGCGGTGGGGTTCGAATGCACGGCGGGCGGGCTGCATGTCAACGAGACCGAGTTCGTCGCCGAAGTGCTGGATCCGCGGACCGGCGAGGTGGCCGACGAGGGCGAGGGGGAACTGGTCGTGACCAACCTGGGCCGCGTCGGCTCGCCGGTGATCCGGTACCGCACCGGCGACCGGGTGCGCCTGGTGACCGCGCCGTGCCCCTGCGGCCGCACGCTTGCCCGCCTGGACGGTGGCGTGCTCGGCCGCGTGGACGACATGCTCGTCATCCGGGGGGTCAACGTCTTCCCCAGTGCCATCGAGGAGATCGTGCGCCGCCACCCCGAGGTGGACGAGTTCCGCCTCGAGGTCTACCGACAGGACGAGATGGACCAGCTGCGGGTGCTGCTGGAGATCGACGAGGGGCGCCACGCGCCCGCCACCGCCGACCGGATCGTCGCGGCGGTCGCTGACGGCGTACGCCAGACCCTGGGGCTGCGGGTCGACGCGCGGGCCGTCCCGGCCGGCACGCTGCCCCGCTTCGAGCTGAAGGCCCGGCGGGTCGTGCGCGTCGCGACATGAGGGGGTTGGAACAGCCCGGCCGACGTCGTGACCGACGAGCAGGTCGATAAGTGGGCTGGCACGAGCGTGCCCGCGTGATGCAGGGGGACGAGGCCAGGATCGAGGGGGGAGACGGATGCGCTGGACGGGAGTGCTGCTGGGAATTGCGCTGGTGGTCGCCGGGCTGACCGCAGTGGAGCCCACGGCGGCCCAGGCGCCGCCGACCATCAAAGTCGGCGCCGTGGTGCCGCTCACGGGGCGCTACGCGGCCGGTGGGGCGCAGGTGAAGGCGGGCTACGAGTTCGCGGTAGAGGACACGAACCGCGCGGGCGGCGTCATGGTCCGCGAGGTCAACCGCCGGATTCCGCTGGAGCTGGTGCTGCTCGACGACGAGTCGGACCCCACGAAGACCGTCGCCCGACTCGAGACGCTCTTCGCCAGCCACCAGGTCGTCGCGTACCTGGGCGGCTTCGGCAGCGACCTGCATGCGGCCGCGGCGTCCATCGCCGAGAAGAACCGCGTGCCGTACCTGGGCGTGGCCTTCGCGTTGCACAAGATCCACCAGCAGGGGTTCAGGTACCTGTTCAGCCCGTTCCCCAAGTCGCCAGACCTCACGCGCGAGACCTACCGGTTCCTGAACGCGTCCATCCCCGAGGCCCAGCGGCCGCGCCGTGTCGCCATCTTCAAGGAGAAGACCGACTGGGGCGACGAGATGGGCGGACTGTGGGCCACGCGGGCCCCGGAGTTCGGCTACCAGGCCGTGGTGCAGGAAGAGTACGCCGTGGGCAGCCGGGACTTCTCCGACATCATCCTGCGCGCCCGGGCGGCCGGCGCCGAGGCCGTGTTCGCCATCCCGACCCCGCCCGACGGCTTCACCCTGGTGCGCCAGATGAAGGAGCTGGCGTTCAACGCCAAGTTCTACTTGTTCATCCGGGCCGCCGACGCCGTGGTGTGGGGGCGCAACCTGGGCAAGGACGGCGACTACTTCAGCCTCGCCCCCGGCTGGCACAACGCCGTGAAGTACCCGGGTGTGCGGGAGCTCAACGAGAAGCACGCGCGGGCGTTCGGCCGGCCGGCCGACGTGATCACGGGCCCGGCCTACGCCAACGTGCAGATCCTGGCCGATGCCATCACGCGGGCGGGCACCCTGGACCGCGCGAAGGTCCGCGATGCCGTCGCCGCGACCCAGATGACGACCGTCATGGGGCCGGTGCGCTTCCGGCCGGACGGCACCGGCATGGTGGTCACGGTCTTCCTCCAGTGGCAGAACGGCCGGCAGGAACTGGTCTGGCCCAAGGAGTTCGCCACGGCGCCGCTGCAGTTCCCCGCGCCGCCGTGGGGGCAGCGCTAGTGCCCGCCGGCTTCCAGGGGCGGCGGCCGTCGACCGCCGCTCCGGCCGCGGCCTGAGGAGCTGCGGCGCGCGTGCGCGACCTGCTCGTCGCCGAGCGGCTCTCGAAGGCGTTTGGAGGGGTGCGGGCCGTCCGCGACCTGAGCTTCAGCGTCGGCGACGGCGAGATCCTGGGCCTGATCGGGCCCAACGGCTCCGGGAAGACCACGGCCTTCAACCTCATCACCGGGTTCCTCGTTCCCGACGCCGGCCGCGTCTGGCTCGACGGTGCCGAGATCACCGGGCTGCCGCCCCACGCCATCTGCGCCCGCGGCGTCGCGCGCACGTTCCAGCTGGTGCGCCCGTTTCCCCACCTGACGGCGCTGCAGAACGTGCTCGTGGGCCGCATCTACGGCCGCGCCCCCCAGCGGCGCCTGCGTGCCGCCGCCGCCGAGGCCGCCGAGCTCTTGACGTTCGTGGGCCTGGCGGGCAAGGCGCACGTCCTGGCGCGCCACCTGACGCTGGTGGACCGCAAGCGCCTCGAGCTGGCCCGGGCGCTGGCCACGCGCCCGCGTCTGCTGCTGCTGGACGAGTTCATGGCCGGGCTGACGCCGCAGGAGGTGCAGGTTGCCATTGCCATGATCCGGCGTGTCCGCGACGGCGGCGTCGCCGTCATCATGATCGAGCACCTGGTGCACGCGGTCCTGGGCACCTCCGACCGGGTGGTGGTCCTCAACGCCGGCCAGCCGATCGCCGAGGGGCCGCCCGAGGCCGTGGCGCGCGATCCGCGCGTGCTCGAAGCCTACCTGGGGGACGCCGGTGCTTGAGGTCAGCGGCCTCGAGGTCCGCTACGGCGATCTCCAGGCCCTGTGGGGCGTCTCGCTGCGGGTCGCTCCGGGCGAGATCGTCGCTCTGCTGGGGCACAACGGCGCGGGCAAGACGACGCTGCTGCGCACGATCGCCGGGCTGCTGCGGCCAGCTGCCGGAGTGGTGACGTTCGACGGCCGGCCGCTGCACCGCGAGCCGGCGCACCGCACCGTGGAGCGCGGCATCGCCCTGGTGCCCGAGGGCCGCCGCCTCTTCGCCGGGATGACCGTCGAGGAGAACCTGCTGCTCGGCGGGTTCGCGCCGGCGGTGCGCGCTCGCCGCCAGGAGACGCTGCGCGAGGTGCTCGAGATCTTCCCGGCCCTGGCCGAGCGCCGGCACCAGGTGGCGGGCACGCTCTCGGGCGGCGAGCAGCAGATGGTTGCCATCGGGCGCGCGCTGATGGCGCGCCCGCGCCTGCTGCTCCTGGACGAGCCGTCGCTGGGACTGGCGCCGCTGGTGGTGCGCCGCATGTTCGAGGTGGTCCGCGAGATCAACGCGGCGCGCGGGGTCACGGTCCTCCTGGTGGAGCAGAACGTGAAGGGCGCCCTGCACCTGGCCTCTCGCGTCTACCTCATGCAGGCCGGCCGCATCGTCGGCGAGGGGACGCCGGCGGCGCTGGCGCGCGACGAGCAGGTGCGCCGCGCCTTCCTCGACGTGGGGGCGGGGACCGCGTGAGCGCCGCCGTGCTGGCGCAGTCGGTGGTCTTCGGGCTGCTGGCGGGCGCCCTCTATGGCCTGGCCGCGGCGGGGCTGTCGCTGGTCTTCGGGGTGCTGCGCGTGCTCAACGTGGCCCACGGTGAGCTGATCATGCTGGGCGGCTACGCCAGCTTCTGGCTCTTCACCCTGACCGGGTTCGACCCGTTCGCCTCGCTGGCCGTGAGCGTGCCGCTGATGTTCGTCGTGGGTCTGGGGCTGCACCAGGGCCTGTTCGCGCGCGTCGAGACCCTGCCGGAGGAGGCACGGATCAAGAACTCACTGCTGCTTGGCTTCGGGCTCGCCCTCGCGCTCCACAACCTGGCGATCCGCCTCTGGACCGCCGACGACCGCGCCATCGCCGCGGCGTACACGGGCGTGGTGCTGCGGGTGGGCGGGCTCGTGGTGCCCGCAGTCCGGCTGGCCGCCCTGCTGATCGCGACCGCCATGATCGGGGCCGTGCACCTGTTCCTCACGCGCACCGACCCCGGCCGCGCCATCCGCGCCGTCGCCGAGGACTGGGAGGCGGCGCTGCTGGTGGGCATCGACCTGCGCCGCGCCTATCTGCTGGCGTTCGCGCTGGGCAGCGGGCTCGCGGGCGCGGCGGGCACGCTGGTTGCCGTGGGCTACTCCATCAATCCGGGTATCGGGCTGGAGTGGACGCTCAAGGCGCTGATCGTCGTGGTGCTGGCCGGGCTGGGCAGCATGCCGGGCACGCTGGCCGGCGGCCTGCTGCTGGGCGCGGCCGAATCGGGCAGCGCGCTGGTCATCGGCGGGGTGTACCGCGAGGTCGTGGCGCTGGCGCTGTTCGTGCTGGTCCTGATGGTGCGCCCCCAGGGCCTGTTCGGCCGGCGGTGAGCGCCTCCGACCCGGGCGTCGGACGCGCGGCCCGCGCCGCGGGTGTGGGCGCGGTGGTGCTGGCGCTGGCCGGCCTGCCGCTCGCCACGCAGCGCACCGACGTGCTGAACCTGGCGTTCCTCGTCTTCCTCTATGCGGCGCTGGCCCAGAGCTGGAACCTCCTTGCGGGGTTCGCGGGCCAGATCAACCTGGGGCACGCCGCGTTCTTCGGCACCGGCGCGTTCGTGATGCGCCACCTCTGGGTCGCGGGCACCCACCCCTACCTCGGCCTGCTGGCGGGCGGGCTGGCGGCCAGCGCCTTCAGCCTCGTGATCGGCCTGCCCGCGTTCCGGCTGCGGGGCGCGTACTTCGCCATCGGCACCCTGGGCCTCGCCGAGATCCTGCGCATCACGGTGGGAAACGTGCTGCCCGTGGTCTCGACGCTGCCCGCGCCGTTCATCGCAGGGTACTCCCTGGCGCACCGCTACTACCTGGCGCTGGGTCTGCTGGCCGCCACGGTGGCGGTGGTGGCCTGGCTGGTCCGCTCGCCGCTGGGGCTCGGCCTGGTGGCGCTGCGCGAGGACGAGGACGCCGCCGCGGCCACAGGCGTCGACGTCCTCCGGCACAAGCTGCTGGCGCTGGTCGCAAGCACCGGTCTGGGCGGGGTCGCCGGGGCCGTCTTCGCCTTCTACCACATCAGCTACTACCACCAGATGCCCTTCGGGCCCGGCTGGACCTTCGACGCGCTGCTCATCGCGTTCATCGGCGGCGTGGGGACCCTGACCGGCCCGCTGGTGGGCGCGCTCTTCTACGTGCTGGTCCGCGAGGTGCTGGCCCGGTCGCTCGTGGAGCTGCACCTGCTGATCTTCGGCCTGCTGTTCGTGGTGGTGGTGCTGGCGCTGCCGGGCGGGATCGTCGAGGTGGCGGCGCGGGTGCGTGGGGCCGTGGCCGTACGGTGGGCGCGAGCCCCGGCGCCGGCGGCCCGGCCGGGAGGCCCCGATTGACCGATTGGTCAAAGCCTGCTACATGAGGAGGAGGACACCCGGGCAGGCCGCGCGGCGCGGTCGCCGGTGGGAGGAGACGGGGGAACTGTGACCGCGGTGACCGAGGAGGCCCTGCGCGCACGCCTCGAGCGCGGCGAGCTGGTGGAGGGACCGGCGTACGCCACGTCGACGTACATCGAGGCGCTCAAGCGCACGCTCGTCGTCTCGGCCGACACCGAGTTGATCAGCGCGCCGGCCTACCTGCGGGCCGCGCGCGACGCGCCCAGCATCAACTCGTACATCTCGGCCATCGGCATCATCCAGGACGAGCTGGGCCACGCCCACATCGCCTACCGGATGCTGCGCGATCTCGGGGTGGACACCGACGCGCTGATCTACCAGCGCGACCCGGCGCAGTTCAAGCACCCGTACGCGTTCGACGTGGCGCTGGAGACGTGGACGGAGCTGGTGGTGGCCAACGCGTTCTACGACCGTGCGGGGTTTGTGCTGCTTGGCGACATCTACCGGCACACGACCTACGGGCCGTGGAAACGCGCGCTGGCCAAGGTGGACCGCGAGGAGAACTTCCACCTGCGCCACGGCGAGAAGTGGATGCGCACCCTGGCCGCCGCCCCACAGACGAAGGCCGAGTTGCAGCGGGCGGTGGACTGGATGTTCCTGCTGACCGTGGAGTGGTTCGGGTTGCCCGATGACCTCAAGCGCCACAAAGACCAGATCGGCTACGGGCTCAAGGGCTACACCAACGACCAGCTCCGCCAGCAGTGGCTGTCCACGGCGGTGCCGCTGTGCCAGGAACTGGGTCTGGACGTCCCGGCGCGCTACGACGCGGCCGCAGGGCAGTGGGTGGTGACCTGCCCGTTCCCGGCCCGCTTCGACGCCGACCGCAAGCGTTGGCTGCTGGAGGAGGGCCCCATCACCTGGGACGAGGTGCTGGCGCGCTGGCGCCAGCGGGGCCCCGCCAACCGCGAACTCGTCGGTGAGATTCAGCGGGGCTACCAGCAGCTGCGGCGCGTGGACGCCTGAGGACGCGATGCGCGCGCCAGGCCAGCCCGGAAGCGCACCGGCGCCGGCGGGGCACCCGGCCCCGGCGACCACACCGCCCCCCGGTCCGGCCCTGGCCGCCGGCCCCGCCCCGGCCGCCGTGTGCACGGCAGAGCAGGTAATCGCGGCGCTGCGTGAGGTACTCGACCCCGAATATCCCGTCAGCGTGGTGGACCTGGGCCTGATCCGCGGCGTGGCCGTGCAGGGCGGCGAGGTGCGCGTGCGGCTGACGTTCACGTCCATGGGCTGCCCGTGCATGGAGATGATCCAGGACGACATCGTCGCGCGGCTGCGGCGGCTGCCCGGCGTGGACCGGGTGACGCTGGAAGTCGTCTGGGAGCCCTGGACCCGCGCGCACATCAGCGAGGAAGGGTGGCGCCGGCTGCGCGGGGTCGGCGTGGTGTGATGGAGGGAGAGGAGTACTACGAGGTGTTCGCCGCGCGCGCGGAGGCCGGCGAGCCGCTGCGCAACGTCGGCACCGTGCGGGCGACCTCGCCGCGCGAGGCGGCCATCTTCGCGCACAAGCTCTACGACGAGTGGCGCTGGCGGGCGATGTTCGTCGTGCCCCGCCGCGCCCTCGTCACGGTGATCCGGCCGCAATGACCGCCCCCACCCGCTTCCTGGTGCTGGCCCGGCGCAGGTACCCGGAGGCCCTGACCTACCAGGGGACGCTGGAGGTCGCCGCAGGTGGCGACCCCGCGGTGGCGGCGACCACACGGTTCGGAGCCGACTGGCTCGAGTTGGTCCTGGCACCGGAAGTCGCGGTGCACTGGGTGATCGCCCCCCAGGCCCTGGAGTCCACGGCATGAGCCCTGCCGTGACCGCGAGCCACGAGCGGGCGCTGCCGGCGCTGGTGAACCTGATCGTGGTCCTGGCCGACACCAAGTACTTCCTGGGCCGGCGCATCTCGGAGTGGGCGCCGGGCGCGCCGTTCCTGGAGGCCTCGGTAGCGTGCGCGGCGATCGCACAGGAGGACCTGGGGCACTCGCGCGCCATCTACCCCCTGCTGGAGGACCTGCCGTACCCCAACCGGCCCCAGCCGCTGGAGCGCGAGACCGACCGCGAACGCCGCTACTGCGTGCGCTTCCTCGACGCGCCGCACCCCACGTGGTCGCACGTGGTGGCCACCTGCGCGCTGGTGGACACCGCGGTCACGACGATGTTCGGCGCGCTGGTGGGCTCGCGCTACGAGGCGCTGGCCAGCCGGGTGCGCCGCGCGCTGGACGAGGAGCGCGCGCACCTGGGCTACGCCGAGAGCCTGGTGCGCCGGCTGGCTGCCAGCGCGCAGGGGGCCGCGGCGCTCCAGGCGCGCGTGGACGAGGCGCTGCCCGAGATGCTGTGCTGGTTCGGGCCGGCCGGGGAGGCCGGCGTCGAGGCGCTGCGGGCCGAAGGCTACCTGAGCGCGGTCAACGACGCGCTTCGCCAGGCCTACCTGCAGCGCGTGGCGCCGTTGCTGCTGGAGGTGGGCGTGCGCCTGCCCGTGCGGTGGAACCTGGAGGACGGCACCTGGGAGGTGCCGCCCCTGCCGTGGGAGCGATGGAACCCGATCCAACGCCGGCTGGAAGGATAAGCGGCGCCGCCGCGCCGGCGGGCCGGGGCCCGGACGCGGGCACGCCGCCCCGCTGCCCCTGGTGCGGGTCGGACGACGTCGAGCGCGTCGGGGCCTTTGCGGCCCAGCTGATGTCCGCGCAGTACCTATGCCGGGCGTGCAGGAGCCCGTTCGAGCGCATCCGTAAGTGAGGGGGGAGAGCATGGCGTTACTGGTCATCAACGGCGAGGCCGTGCCGGCCAAGAGCGGCGCGCAGATGCCGGTGCTGAACCCCGCCACCGAGGAGGTGGTCGACGTCGTGCCCAGAGCCGGGCCCGACGACGTGGACGCCGCGGTGGCCGCGGCCCGGCGCGCGTTCGACGCCTGGGCGAAGGCCGATCCCGACGAGCGCGCGCACAAGATCCGCGAGGGGCTGGCGAAGGTGCGCGCGCACGCGCAGGAGGTGGCCGACCTCCTGGTGCGCGAGCAGGGCAAGCCGCTCCACGAGGCGACCGGCGAGCTCACCCACTTCCTTCACGGCATGGAGTTCTACGCCGACCTGGCCAGCAAGCTGCGCGGCGCCTATGCGCCGCTGCCCTCGGCGCTGGGCCGGGCCTACGGGCTGGTCATCCGCCGGCCGGTGGGCGTCTGCGCGGCCATCGTGCCGTGGAACTTCCCGCTGACGCTCATGGGGACGAAGATCGGCCCGGCGCTGGCCACGGGCAACACGGTGGTCGTCAAGCCCGCCAGCACCACGCCGCTCGCGACCCTGAGGGTCATCGGCCTGATGAACGAGGCGGGCCTGCCGCCGGGCGTGCTCAACGTCGTGACCGGCCCGGGCCGCGCCGTCGGCGAGGCGCTGGCGAGCCACGCCGACGTGCGCCGTGTGGCCTTCACCGGCCAGACCGCCACGGGCCGGCGCATCATGGAGCTGGCCGGGCCCGCGTTCAAGCGCATCACCCTGGAACTGGGCGGCTCCGACCCGGTCATCGTCTGCTCGGACGCCGACCTGGACAAGGCGGTGCGGGGCGTGCTGATCGGCCGCTTCTGGAACTGCGGGCAGGCGTGCCTGGCGGCCAAGCGCGTCTACGTCTTCGCTGACGTCTACGACGCCTTCATGGAGAAGCTCCTGGCGGGCGTGGCGCGCTATGAGCCCGGCGAGGGGTGGGTGAAGGCCGAGCGGCCGAAGATTCGCGTCGGGCCGCTGCACACGGCCGAGCAGCGCCAGGAGATCGCCGCGCAGCTCGACGACGCGGTGCGCCGCGGCGCGACGGTCGCCTACGGTGGGACGGTCCCCGAGGGCCGCGGCAGGGGCTACTTCTTCACCCCGACGGTGCTCACCGACGCGCCGCACGACAGCCGCGTGGTCCAGGAGGAGACGTTCGGACCGCTGCTGCCGGTGTTCAAGGTCGCGGGCATCGACGAGGCGATCCGCCTGGCCAACGACTCGGTCTACGGCCTGGGGTCGTCGATCTGGACCTACAACATCAAGTGGATCCACCGGGCGGCGCAGGAGCTCGACGCCGGCATGACCTGGGTGAACCAGCTGCACTACGGGTACGACGAGCTGCCGTTCGGCGGCGTGAAGGCGTCGGGGATCGGCCGTGAGCACGGCCCCGAGGCGATGGACTACTACGTCGAATTCAAGTCGGTGGTGGTGGGCGACCTGGAGTGACGCCGGGCTCACCCAGCGCCGCCGGCCGCGGCCGGTGCCGGGGCGGCAGCCTACCGCCGCGCACAGTTGATTCCAGGAGGCGACGATGGCCGTCGAGTACAGCCGGGAAGGTGCCCTCGGGTTCATCACGCTGGACCGTCCGCCCGCCAACTCGTACGAGATCACGTTCATGGAGGAGTTGGGGCGCGCCATCGAGGCGGCGGCCGCCGACCCCGCGGGTCGGGCAGTGATCGTGCGCAGCGCCTCGGAGAAGTTCTTCTGCGCCGGCGCCGACATCAAGGCGTTCAGTGAGAACACGCCCGAGCAGAACATGGAGATGTGCCGGCTCGCCCACCGCACCCTGGGCCGCATCGCGGCCGTGCCCAAGGTCTTCATCGCGCAGATCGCCGGACACGCGCTGGGCGGGGGCCTGGAGATCGCGCTCGCCTGCGACCTCCGCTTCGGCGCCGAGGGCAGCTACCAGCTCGGCGTACCCGAGGTGACGCTGGGCCTGCTGCCCGGCAACGGCGGGACCCAGCGCCTGCCGCGGCTGATCGGGTGGAGCCGGGCGCTCGACCTGATGGTCACCGGCCGGCGCGTGGGACCCGCCGAGGCCCACGCGCTCGGCATCCTCGACCGCCTAGTCCCGGCCGACCGCCTCGACGCCGAGACCCGCGCCTATGCCCAGGTGCTGGCCGACGGATCGGCGTCGGCGATCGGTGCTATCAAGCTGGCCGTGCACCAGGGCCGCGAGCGCGGGCTGGACGACGGCCTGCGTCTCGAGCGCGAGCTGCTGGACGGCCTCTTCCGCAGCCCTGACGGGCAGGAGGGCGTGCGCGCGTTCGTCGAGAAGCGCAGGCCGCAGTTCGCCCGCAGCGCGTGACCGGCGGGGACGTCTCCGGCTTCGCCCGCAACCTCCGCGACCTGCCGCACGCGCTCGGGTCCGGCGGCGTGGCGAACGCGGCGGTGGCCTGGCTGTGGAGCCTGAGCCCGCTGCTGATCACGCTGGCCGCAGCGCAGCAGGCCCGCCTGCCCGAGGCGCGCGTCGTCTCCTGGATCGCCGCCATCCAGATCACCGGCGGCGCGATGAGCATCGTGCTGAGCCTGCGCTACCGGCAGCCCATCGTCGGCGCGTTCACCATCCCGGGCGTGGTGCTGGTCGGTGCCGCCCTGCGCCATCTGCCGTTCGAGGAGGTCGTGGGCGCGTACTGGCTGACCGGCGCCCTGGTCGGCCTCCTCGGCGTCTCCGGCCTGGTAGGCCGCGTCACGGCGTGGCTGCCGCTGCCCATCATGATGGGCATGGTGGCCGGTGTGCTGCTGCCGTTCGTCGGCGCCATCGTCCGCGGGCTGCAGCAGGCCCCGGTGCTGGCCGGGGTGACCGTGGTGGCGTTCTTCGCCGCCTGGGTGGTGCCCGGCCTGCGCCGCCTGCCGCCGGTGCTGGTGGCCGTCGCCACCGGGCTGGTCGCGGCCACGTGGCTGGGCGGGGCCGACTGGCGTGTGCCGGTCTCGCTCCTCGGGCGTCCTGCCGTGGTCGCGCCCGCGTTCTCGTACGTCGCCGCGGCCGACCTGGTCGTGCCCCTCGTGCTCATGGTGATCGGTGTACAGAACGTGCAGGGGATCGCCGTGCTCACCGCTGCGGGCTACCGGCCGCCCGTCTCGACCCTGACCACCGCCTCCGGGCTGGGATCGCTCGTCTCCGCGGTCTTCGGCGGCCATTCGGCGTGCATCGCGGGGCCGTCGACCGCCATCGTCGCCGGGCCGTCCTCCGGGCCCAGGGACGGCCGCTACGCCGCCAGCGTGCTGCTGGGCCTGCTGTGGATCGGCACCGGGCTGCTCGCGCCGGCGGTAACTGCCATCACCCGCCTGGTGCCCAGGGCGCTGGTGGACGTGCTCGGCGGCCTGGCGCTGCTCGGTCCCATGGCGCAGTTCTTCCAGCAGGCGTTCGGCGGGCGGTTCGCGCTGGGCGCCCTGGTAGCGTTTGTGGTCACGACCTCGGGCCTGGTGGTCTTTCGCATCGCCGCGCCGTTCTGGGCGCTGGTGGCGGGAGTGGGCGCGTCGCTGCTGGTGGAGCGGGCAGACTTCGCGGTGCGGGGCGCGGGGCACCTGCCCGCGCCAGCCGCGGCAGCCCCGCGCGGCGACAGGCAACGGTAGGTGGGCGTCAGCCCGCGCCGGCCAGGTCTTCCCGCGGGATCAGCACCCGGCCCGCCACCACGTCCCACAGCCCCCGGTAGGTCAGCCGCACGTACGGCAGGGCGTCGAAGCTGAAGAACAGCAGCGTGTAGGCGATCTCGCCGTGCCGGTACCCGCGCGCGGCGAGCAGGCGGTGCAGGCGGTCCAGGGCCGCCGCCACCTCGGTATACGGCTCGGGCGACGCCATGCCGCCGATAGGCAGCGGCAGCTCGAAGAGGATCGCACCCTCTTCTGCCAGCACGATGCCGCCTCCGAGGTCGAGCACGCGCGACGCGGCCACGGCCATGTCGGCGGGCGCACGACCCACGCAGAGGAGGCCCGCGCCGCCGGTATAGCTGGCGGCCAGGCCGCCGATGCGGTCGCCGAAACCCGAGAGCAGGGTGCGGCACCGCCAGCGGCCGGCGGGGTCGAGCAGCACCGCGTGCAGCACGCCTGCGGGCAGCGTGTGCCCGTCCAGCGCGAGGTCGCGGCGCGCGGTGATCACCGTGTTCTCGAGGTGGGCGGCGGGCGCGGGCGAGGGCAGGCCGTCCAGCGTGAAGACCTCGGGGCCGGGCCGCCAGGGGACAGACGCGAGCGGCCGGACCCAGCGCTCCCACGGAATCCGGGGGACCTCCAGGACGACGCGGCCTTCGCGCGCGGCGATCCGGCCACCGGTGATGACCGTCTCGGGGCGCGGCGCATCGAGGCCTTCCAGCAGCAGCAGGTCCGCGCGCCGTCCCGGGGCCACGCCACCCAGCTCCTCGTCGAGGCCGTAGTACGTGGCGGGGTTCAGCGTGGCCATCTGGTAGGCAGCCAGCGGCTCGATACCCGCGCGCATGGCGGTGGCCACCAGATGGTCCATGTAGCCGCTGTCGCGGAGGAACTGCGGCGAGGGCCCGTCCGGGGTCAGCATGAGCCGCCCGGAGAACGCGCGGGCGCCGGTGGCCACCGGCGCCAGGGCCTCCAGGTCGGGCCGCAGCGAGCCGTGGCGCAGCATCACGTACAGGCCGGCGCGCAGCCGCGCCAGGGCCTGGTCGGCGGTGAGCGCCTCGTGGTCCGAGGAGACGCCCGCGGCGGCCAGGCCCTGCAGGCGGTCGGGCGAGGCGCCCGGCGCGTGGCCCTCCACGCGCCGGCCCGCCGCCAGGGCCCGGCTGATGCGGCGCAGGAGCGTCTCGTCGCCGGCGCAGACCTGCGGCCACCGGGTGAGCTCGCCGACGGTCCGCACCTCTTCGACCGCCAGCAGCGCCGCCAGCCGGTCGTCGCTCAGGCACGCGTCTTCGTCGGGCACGTGGCCCTGCGCGTGCTGCCGGAGGAAAAAGAAGTAACGCACTGGCAGGTCTCTCATGGCTGCCATGGCCTCGGCCGTCGCCTCGGCCGGCGTAAGCATCAGCAGCGGCATCGTGTCGGCCACGATGCCGGTCGTGCCCAGGCCCAGCGCCGCGCGCGCCAGCTCCTCGGGCGCAAACGTCGCAAATGGGTGCGCGTGGGGGTCGATGTAGCCGGGCGCGATGAGCCGGCCCCGGGCGTCCACGACCGCGGTGTGCGGGCCGGCCTCGATGGGGCGGTCGCCAACGTAGGCGATGCGGCCGGCGGCTGCGGCGACGGTGGCAGGATAGACCTCGCCCGAATGGACGTTGAGCACCTGCCCGCCGACCAGCAGCAGGTCCGGCGGGCGGTCGCCGCGGGCGACAGCGGCGAGGATGCGCAGCTCGTCCAGCGTGCGGAAGGTCCGCTTCACGGCGCCCATTCTAGCATGTAGGATAACAACGGACGTGCGTACCCTCGGGAGGGCTCCCATGCTGCAGATGGCGGACAAGTTGCTGGTGGGCGGGCGCTGGGTCGACGGCGGCGCGCCGCTGGAGGTCAGGAACAAGTACACGGGCGAGGCGATCGGCGCCTTGCCCCAGTCGCGGCCGGAGGACGTGGACGCCGCCATCGCTGCCGCCGCGGAGGCCGCGCCGGTCATGGCGGCGCTGCCGGCGCACCGGCGCAGCGAGATCCTGGCGCGCACCGCGGCGCTGCTCCAGGCGCACCGGGACGACCTGGCGCGCACCATCGCGGTCGAGGCCGGCAAGGCGCTGAAGTGGGCCCGCATCGAGGTCGACCGCGCGGTCTCCACCTTCACGTTTGCCGCCGAGGAGGCCAAGCGTATCCACGGCGAGACCGTGCCGTTAGACGCCGTGCCCGCGGGCGAGGGCTACTTCGGCTTCTACGTGCGGCGGCCCGTGGGCGTGGTGGCCGCCATCAGCCCGTTCAACTTCCCCCTCAACCTGGTGGCCCACAAGGTCGCCCCGGCCATCGCCGCGGGCAACAGCATCGTGCTGAAGCCGGCCAGCACGACGCCGCTGACCGCCGTGGCGCTGTGCCGCCTGCTCGCGGACGCCGGCCTGCCCCCGGGCGGCATCAACCTGGTCGTCGGGCCCGGCAGCACCGTGGGCACCCAGCTGGTGGCCGACCCTCGCGTCGCCAAGGTGACGTTCACCGGCAGCCGCGACGTCGGCGAGCAGATCACGAAGCACGCCGGCATCAAGAAGATCACCCTCGAGCTGGGCAACACCTCGCCGGTGGTCGTCGCCCCCGACGCGGACCTCGACCTGGTGGCCAGGCGCTGCGCGTTCGGGGCCTTCTACTACTCGGGCCAGGTCTGCATCTCGGTGCAGCGGGTCTTCGCCGACCGGACGATCTACGAGCCCTTCGCCGAGAAGTTCGCGGCGGCGGCGCAGAGCATGGTGGTGGGTGACCCGCTGGACGAGCGCACCGACGTCGGGCCCATGATCGACGAGCGGGAGGCGATGCGCATCGAGGGGTGGGTGCAGGAGGCGGCGCAGGGTGGCGCCCAGGTCCTGACCGGCGGCCAGCGCACCGGCGCGGTCTACCTGCCCACGGTGCTCACCCGCGTCCGACCCGAGATGCGCGTCGTCGCCCAGGAGGCGTTCGCGCCGGTGGCCGCCGTGCTGGACTACGACGACTTCGAGGCGGCCCTGGCGGCGGCCGACGCCACCGAGTACGGGCTGCAGGCCGCTGTCTTCACCCGCGACCTCGGCCGCCTCTTCCAGGCCATCCGCCGCCTGAACTTCGGCGGTGTCATCGTCAACGACGTACCCACGTTTCGCGTGGACCACATGCCCTACGGCGGCAACCGGCAGAGCGGGCTCGGCCGCGAGGGCGTGCGGTTCGCGGTGGAGGAGATGACCAACATCCAGATGGTCGTGATCCGTACCTGACGCCGCGACGGGAGGAGGGGAAATGGCGCCGCCCCTGTGGAAGGCCGCGCTGGCGGAACTGGTCGGCACGTTTACCCTGATCTACATCGGCGCGGGGGCCATCCTGGCCGACGCGCTCACCGGCGGCAAGGTAGGGCTGGCGGGCATCGCGCTGGCCCACGGTCTGGCCATTGCCACCATGGTGTCCGCGGCCGGGCACCTCTCCGGCGGCCACTTCAACCCGGCCGTGACCGCGGCGTTTGCGCTCACCGGCCGCCTCGGCGTCGCGGCGGCCGTGGCCTACGTCGTGGCCCAGCTGCTCGGCGCCTCCCTGGCGGCCTTCTTCCTCGACGGCGCGTTCCCCGAGACGGTGCGCACCGCCGCGCGCCTGGGCACGCCGCTGCTGGCAGAGGGGGTGAGCCCGGGCACCGGCATCGTCGTCGAGGCAGTGCTCACGTTCTTCCTGGTGTTCGTGATCTTCGGCACGGCCGTGGACAGCCGCGGGCCGCGGGTCGGCGGGCTGTTCATCGGCCTGGTCATCACCATGGACATCCTGGCCGGCGGCGCCCTGACCGGCGCCGCCATGAATCCGGCGCGCGCTTTCGGGCCGGCACTTTTCGCCAACGCGTGGGCCGCCCACTACGTCTACTGGATCGGTCCGGTGCTGGGCGGCCTGGTGGCCGGGTGGGCTTATCACAGCCTCTACCGTCCCGCGTAGGAGACGACATGCCCAGGAGGTGACCACAGTGGACCTGCAGTACTTCGGGCACGCGATGTTTGCGCTGACCTCGGACGGCACCACCGTCGTCATCGATCCCTTCAACGACGACATCGGCTACCCCAAACCCACCGTCGCGCCCGCCGCCGTGGTGGTCAGCCACGAGCACTTCGATCACAACAACGTGAAGCTGCTCGGGGGCGCGCCGCGGGTGATCCGCGGGTTGCGCGACGAGGGCAAGGACTGGGCCAGGGTGGACGAGCGCGTGGGGCCGTTTCGCATCACGGGCGTCGCGACCTACCACGACGACCAGCAGGGCGCGGCCCGCGGCAAGAACACCATTACGATCTTCGAGGTGGAGGGGCTGCGGGTCGTCCACTGCGGGGACCTGGGGCACCCGTTGACAGCGGAGCAGGCACAGGCCGTGGGGACCCCCGATGTGCTGATGATCCCTGTCGGCGGCTTCTACACCTGTGGGCCTGACGTGGCGGACCAGATCTGCGGCGGGCTGCAGCCGCGCGTCATCATCCCCATGCACTTCAAGACCGAGGTGAACAAAGACTGGCCGATCGGCACGCTCGACGACTACCTGCGCGGCAAGACGGCCAGGCGCCTGGGCCCGGTGGTGCGCATCACCCGGCAGGACCTGCCGGCCGCGCAGGAGATCTGGGCGCTGATTCCCGCCACGCGGTAAGGAGCGACGCCGGCAGACGCACGGCACGGGTCGGCGCGCGGGGCAGGCCGGCGCACGGGCGCGGCGCGGGCGGCCCGACGATATGGAGCCGGGTAGCGTCCCGGTGGCGGCGCATGCCGGGGCCCGGCCGGGCGCAGCGTGCTGATCGGCCTGACGTCGGCCCGCTCGTCGCAGATTCAGGACGAGGCGAACCTGTACAAAGCCGTGAGCGAAAGCCGCCGGATGCTCTTGCCGTCCCGCAGGGGCGGCGATGTTGCAGGCCGGAGGGTCGTGGCGCCAAACAAGGAAAACACGTCGGACGACGCACACCTTTGACCTGACCGCACGGGGTCGGGGACGCAGCTTAGCGGGAGAGCACCTGCAGACAGGTTCAGCGTCCAGCGCTCTAGCAGCGCCAGCGTCCGCTCGCACCCACGTGTACCGCACGGGCCGGACTGATGGTGCCGGCTGCATGCCCCATTCCCGGCGCACAGGTGCGCTGGGAGATATGCAGGAAGCCCGAAGGAAGATGGGCGCCTCTGTCGAAACAACACTGGCGGCAAATAGTTAAGAGACTTAACTACGGGGAATGTGCCCATGGCGAACCACACATCGTTCGAGACCGGCGGCGAACCCCTGCAGCGACGCATCACCGCCGGCCTGGAGAAGGTCGCGCTCGCGCTCCGACAGGCCTCTCGGCGCGGTGCCGGTCGGAGCGGTCTCACGCCGACCCAGGGGCTGATCCTCACCGTCCTGCGTCGCCATCCCGCTGGCCAGCGGCTCTCAATGATAGCGGCCACGCTGGGCGTGACCCGGGCAAGTGCGAGCCAGACCATCAGCACGCTGGCGCGCAAAGGGCTCGTCACCACACACCCCGCTGCCGGTGATGGTCGCGCCCGGTGCATCGTCCTGGCGCCCCGGGGCCGTCGCGAAGCAGCGCGCGCGCTGAGCTGGGGGGAGACCGTGGACGCTGCAGTGGACACGCTCGACCCTGCGGAGCAGGTGGTCCTGCTCCGCGCCCTGGTCAAGATCATCCGGGCGCTCCAGGAAGCGGGACAGATTGCCCCGAGCCGCATGTGTGTCACCTGCCGCTACTTCCGGCCCCATGTCCACGCCGATCCGCTTCGTCCCCACCACTGTGCGTTCGTGGACGCCGCTTTCGGCGACCGCGCCCTGCGAGTGGACTGTCCTGACCATATGCCTGCGCCCGCCGCGGACGCCGCCCGGACGTGGAAGGCGTTCGTACGCACGGCGAACCAACGCATGCGCCTGCATCCGATGTACGATGCCAGACCGCAGCAAAATCGACGAACGGGGGTGTCGTCATGCCGACGATAAGAAGAGCGCTAATGGTGCTGGCAATCGCCACCACGGCGATCGTCGGGCCGGTTGGGGTGGCGCGCTCCGCGCCCGATGCGCCGGGCAGCACGCCGACGCCCGCCCCGCCGAAGAACGCCGTGGTCGTCAGTGAGTTCGCGCCGTGGTTCTTCCCACAGACGCTCCGCGTGGAGCCCGGCGACGAGGTCGTCTGGTCCTTCTCCGATGCCCGCACGCTGCACACCATCACCTTCCTCACCGGCTTCGACGAACCGGCCAAGACCATCACCATCGTCGGCCGCAAGGGCACGGCGCGCCAGCAGTTTACGAACCCGGGGGTCTACGTCTACGTGTGCGCGATCCACCCTTACATGGACGGACAGATCGCGGTCGGCGCGACCCCCCTGCCCCAGTTCATCAAGGCGTGGCCGCCGACCAGCCCCACAGGTTTAGTTCCTCCGCGCGTGCGGGGCCGCGGGGAGGTGTGGGTAGACACGCAGTTCCAGACTCGGCCCAACAGAGAGGCGCCTGGAACCATCACGATCGTGGACGCCTCCACGATGAAGGTCAAGACGGTCATCGACGGTGACTTCAACAACCCCCACAACGCCATGGTCTCCTGGGACGAGCGGTACGTCGTCCAGACCAACTGGCATCAGAACTATGTGACCATCGTCGACGCCGCGACCCGACGGATCGTGAAGAACCGCATCCCGGTCGGCGAGTCGCCCGCGCACACCCACACCACGCCCAGGGGCAAGATCGTGGTGACCATCAACGCCGCGAACAGGATCGCCGTGCTCGATCTCGTCAAGGCGGTGGACCCCGCGGTGCCGGCGGCCCAGGTGCCGGTGCGCTACATCGAGGTGCCGCTCGGGCCGCACGGTGGCTGGATCTCGCCGGACGGCAAGATCATGGTCGTGGCGAACGCGCTGTCGGGGCAGATGTCGATCATCGACCTCGACGCGGAGAAGGTCCTGACCACGGTGGACCTGTCGAAGATGACCGACCTCGACGGGAAGGCGTTCGGCGCCAACCTGCCGTTGTACGCGGCGATCTCGCCCAACAAGCGCTACGCGGTGACCACCACGGTCCTGTTGACCCACGACAAGCTTCTTCAGGGCCGCGTGGTCTTCCAGGACCTGCGCGATCCAGCGAACCCGAAGGTGGCCAAGATCGTGCGGGTCGGGGCCGTGCCCATCCAGTCCCCGTTCAGTCCCGACGGCCGCTACGTCGTCGTGGCCAACACCGGAACCGCGAACGCCAGCGTGATCGCGGTCAACTATGACGACCCCGCCAGAATCCGGGTCGTCAGCGAGGTCGCCGCCTACAAGGGCGCCCACGGCGTGGCCTACGGTTTCAAGCAGGGTGGCGGGTTCCTGGCTTACGTGACCAACAAGTACGCGCCGGTACTCACGGTGGTCGACCTGTCCACCTCTCCGCCCCGGAAGGCGGGGGACGTCCACCTCGGGCCCGACGCGTGGGGCGGCAACGGGGTCCTGGTCATCAAGCCAAGGCCGGCGCACTGAGGCTTCGGCCATGCGGGAGGGATCGTGCATGAAGCTCGTACGCCTGACGGGAGCGATGCTGGCGGTGGCGGGATTGACCACGGTGTACATGGCCCGGGCGGCCTCGGCGCCGCCGCCCGCTGGACCTTCCCTGTCGCTGGTCGTCGTGGCCCGGGAGTTCGTCTACGAGCCCAGGGACCTCGTCGCGAAGGCAGGTGAAGTCACTTTTACGGTGCGGAACACAGGGGCCATCGAGCACGACTTCGTCATCGAGAGCGTGGCCAAGAAGGTTGTCGCTGAAGCCCGACCATTCCCGCCGGGCAAGACCGTTCAGGTGAAGGCCCGGCTCACGCCGGGCGCCTATGTGGTGTACTGCGGCATCCCCGGGCACCGCGAAGCCGGGATGCAGGCGACGCTGCGCGTGGTCCCCTGAGATGCGCGGGGTTTGGGCCGGCGCGCTCGTGGGCCTGACGTTGCTGGGTGGGGCCTGCCTGCGCGCGGCCCCACCCGTGTTCCACGGCCTCCCCGTCGGCGAGCCCCTCCCGACCGCGATCACCCTGCTCGACCACCGCCATCGTCCGTTTCCCCTGGACACGCTGAAGGGGACCGTGACGTTCCTCACGTTCGGCTACACGCTCTGCCCGGACGTCTGTCCAACGACCCTTGTCACCCTCCGACAGGCACGGGCGCTGCTCGGTGCGGAGGCCGCGAACGTGCGGGCGCTCTTCGTGACGACCGATCCGGACCGTGACACACCCGAGCGACTGCAGTGGTACGTGTCGCTCTTCCACCCGGAGTTCATCGGCCTCACGGGCGCGTCGCCATCCCTGGCCCGCCTCTACCGGGCGTTCAACGTCTACCCGGCTCCCTACGTGGCGGCCGGATCGGGGCAGGGCGTTCGCATCGGCCACGGGACGGCGATCTACCTCCTCGACCGACGCGCGACCGTCCGCTTTTCGTATCCATGGGGTGTCCTCGCCGCGGACCTGGCGGCGGACGCGCGGGCGCTGCTGGCAGAACGCTGAGCGTGGGAACCGAGCAGCACACTGGCAGCGCCGCAAAGCGAGGGTCTCTCGACATCCAGTTGGTGTACCCGAACTGTAGCCAATAGAGCGAGAGTAGGCGGTCTTCGGCGGACGTGCGCGGAATCCCGAAATGCGCGAAACGCCGCATCAGTAGCGGTTTCTGGACGTTCGCGAATGTAGGCGGAAGATCACAGAAAGGAATCCGGAGCCGTAGGGCGGGGGTTCAAGTCCCTCCTGGCGCGCCAGAAACCCCGCATCTTGGGAGGGCCCCGCACCCCCTTGGGTGAAGCCCGCGAAGCCCGGGGGTGCGAGTTTCAGCTCCTGAGATGTCACACACGGGCTACCCTCGCGCGGTCAGGTACTCCAGCAGGGTGCGGACGCCGAAGCCCGAGGCCCCCTTGGGCTGGATCGCCGTGGTGCCTTCCCGGTCCAGGAAGGCGACGGGCGCGATGTCGAGATGGGCCCAGGGCACGGTGCCCGCGAACTCCCGGATGAACACCGCCCCCTTCTGCGCGCCGCCCAGGCGGCCCGCCGAGTTCTTGATGTCGGCCACGTCGCCTTTGATGGCCTCGCGGTACTCGTCGTAGAGCGGGAAGGGCACCAGGCGCTCGCCCGCGCGCGCGGCGGCAGCCACCAGGCGGTCGGCCAGGGCCTGGTCGCTGGCCATGAGCGCCGCCGCGTACGGGCCGAGCGCGATCGACGCCGAGCCGGTCAGCGTGGCCAGGTCGATGATCTCGTCCGGGGTGGTCGTGGCCAGGTGGGCCACGGCGTCGGCCAGGACCAGCCGGCCCTCGGCGTCGGTGTTGGCGATCTCCACGGTGGTGCCGGTGAGACCGCGCAGGACGTCGCCTGGCCGGTACGCGCGGCTGCCCACTACGTTCTCCACGGCGCCGATGCCTGCGATGACCCGTACCGGCGCCTGCAGCAGGGGCAGCGCCTGCATCGTCGCCAGTACGGCGGCAGCGCCGGCCATGTCGGACTTCATCGTCGCCATGCCCTCGGCGGTCTTCAGGTTCACGCCGCCGGTGTCGAAGGTCACGCCCTTGCCGGCCAGGGCCACAGTGCGGCGGGGCTTGGGCGGCGCGTACTCGATCTGGATGAAGCGCGGCGTGTGGGCGCTGGCGCCGCCGACGGCCAGCATGAGCTCCATGTTGTGCTTCTTGAGATCCTGCGGTCCCCACACCTGCAGCTTGAGCTTCGTGCCCTTGGCGATGCGCCGGGCCTCCGCAGCCAAGGCGTCGGGTGTCAGGACGTTGGGCGGCTCGTTGACCAGGTCGCGGGCGTAGTTCACGGCTTCGGCGACGATCTGGCCGCGCCGCCGGCCGGCCTCCACCGCCGTGGCCTCCGCGCGATTGGCGGCCAGCAGGTCGACGTGGACGTCTGCGGGGCGCTCCTTCTGGTACTTGCTGAAGCGGTAGGTGGCCAGCAGCGCCCCTTCTGTCCGCAGCGCGGCGATCGTCGCGGGCTCCCAGTCCTTGTACTGTATGGGCGGGTACGCCAGCCGGGCCAGGCGTCGCTCCTGCACCGCCCGGGCGACGGCTCCGGCAGCCAGACGGAGCCGCTCCTGGCTGAAGGCGTTGCGGTCCCCCAGGCCGACGACCGCGATGCGCGCGGCCGGCAGCCGGCCGTGCGTGTGGACGATCAGCACCTTCCCCAGGTCACCGGTGAACCGCTCCTCGGAGAGGATGCGGACGAGGTGGCCACCCAGGGCCTGGTCCAGCTTGGCGGCCAGTCCTTCCAGCCGGCCAGGGGCAGCGAACACCCCGACCGCCAGCGCATCGCACCGGTGCGTCAGCGGATCGGCCACGAGCACGCGCACTGCCACGGCATCGTCCCTCCGGTTGGTCCCCCGCGGCCGCGCGGGCGGGGAACGGTTACCGGCGCGCCCGGCTGGCCTCGCGCGAGGTGGGAATCTCCTGCCCCGCGCCGGCCGCCACCGCGCGCCGGTACAGCAGCTCCAGGGCCACCACGTCCTCCATGGCGATGCCCTGAGACTCGAAGAGCGTGATCTGGTCCGGCCGCGCGCGCCCCGGCGCGCGACCGGCCACGATGGCACCCAGCTCGACGACGCGCGACCACACGGGATCGCCCGCCCGCTCCGCGGCCAGGAGGTCGCCGCACTCTACCCGCGCCTGGTCCAGCGCGTCGACGGCGATGAGCTGGCTGCGCCGCACCGCCTCCGCGTCGAGCTCGGCGCGCGTCGCCGCGTTGGCACCGGCCGCGTTGATGTGGACGCCGGGGGACAGCCACGCGCCCCCGAGCACCGGATCGCGCGCCGAGGTGATCGTGACGATGACGTCCACGCCGGCGACGGCCTCCTGCGCGCTCTCGACCGCGACCGCCTCGACGCCGAGGGCGGCCACGATCTCCTCGGCGAACGCGTGACGGCGCTCGGGCGTGCGGCTGTACACCTTGACCAGCGCGACGGGCCGTACCCGCGCCACGGCCTGCACCTGGCTGCGGGCCTGCCACCCGCTCCCGATCACGCCCAGCGCCCCAGCGTCCGGGCGCGCCAGGAACTTCGTGGCCACACCGCTCGCCGCGCCCGTCCGCAGCTGCCCGAGCCGGTCGGCTTCCGTCATCAGCAGCAACTCGCCGTCGTCCAGGCGGTAGAGCAGCGCGACGAAGCGCGCGCCGCGCGGGGTCGTGGCATAGGCCTTCACGCCCGCGACACCCAGCGGCGGCACCGCAGCGTGCATGACGTGGAGCACGCCCTGCGGTGTGATCGCCCGCGTGCGCGGCTGGTTCACCGCCGCGCCTTCCCCCAGCCACCGGAAGCCCTGCTCGACCGCAGCGATCACGTCGTCTATCGCCAGCAGCCGCTCGACGTCGGCTTCCTGCAACCACCGCGCCATGCGATTCCCACGCCCCGCGCCGCCGATGTCGTCGCGCGAATGCCCTTCGTAGTGCTCGCCCCGGGTCCTCCGGCCGGGCCGGCGCGGTTCAATGTTCCCCAACCTCTTGAGGGCTTCCTGTCAGGCCTGGCCGGCGGGGAACCGCACGGCTGGTCTCGAACCCCCGCCTGGGACCCCTCAATGGCGAAGGGGGAGTGCACATGATCGAACGTCTGTTTGCGGAAATCGATGCCGCCCGAGACGCCTTGGTGGCGCTCCGGCGCGACCTGCACGCCCACCCGGAACTGGGCTTCCAGGAGGTCCGCACCAGCGGGATCGTGGCGGAACGGCTGCGCGCCGCGGGGCTGGCCGTGCGGACCGGGCTGGCCACCACCGGCGTGGCCGGGGTGCTCCGGGGCGCACGGCCCGGGCCCAGCGTCCTCGTCAGGGCCGATATCGACGCCCTCCCCATCGAGGAGGCCAACACCGTCCCCTACCGGAGCCAGCGGGCCGGGGTGATGCACGCCTGAGGGCACGACGGGCACACCGCGGTCGCGGTGGTGGTCGCGGAACTCCTGGCCCGGCAGCGGGACCGGCTGCCGGGGGCGCTCGTCTTCGCCTTCCAGCCCGCCGAAGAGATCGTCGCCGGCGCCAGGCCCATGATCGAGGCTGGCGTGATGGACGACCCGAAGGTGGATGCCGTCGTCGGGCTGCACCTGTGGAACGACCTGCCGGCAGGGGTCGTCGGCGTCCGCGCCGGTGCGGTCTTCGCCGCGGCCGACGAACTCGAGGTCGTGGTGGAAGGGCGTGGCGGCCACGGCGGCATCCCGCATCAGGCCGCCGATCCGATTCTGGCCGCCGCGCACATCGTGACCGCGCTGCAGGCCATCGTCAGTCGGGAGACGCCGCCGCTGGACGCCGCGGTGGTTTCATTTGGGACGATCCAGGCGGGCACGGCCTTCAACATCATTCCCGACCGTGTGGAGCTGCGCGGCACGGTGCGGACCTTCGCGCCCGAGGTCCGCGAGCGGACGTTGCGGCGGATTCAGGAGATCGCCACCGGCGTGGCGGGAGCCCTGCGCGGGCGGGCCGAGGTCATCACGCGGCCGGGCTGTCCGGTCGTGCGCAACGACCCCGGGGTGACCGACGTCGTGCGCCGCGTGGCGGAGGAGGTCGTGGGCGCGGACCGCGTCGAGGAGATGCAGCCCACCACCGGGAGCGACGACATGGCGTACTTCCTGGAGCGCGCGCCCGGCTGCTACTTCGTGGTCGGCTCCCACAACCGCGACCGCGGGCTGGACGGCCGACACCACACCGACCGGTTCGACTTCGACGAAGACGCGCTGACGGTGGCCGCCAAGGTACTAGGCGGCGCGGCCGTGCGGCTGCTGGAGGGCGCCGGCTAGGCGGGCGGTCGCAGCACCTCGCCCACGAACGCGTCCAGGGCCGCCGTCGCCGGCGGCGGCGCGGCGACGAACACCCGCCACGCCCCGCGCACCCGGTCCACCGTCTCCGGCGCCAGGAGCGCTGGGAGCGGTGGCTCGGTCCAGGGAAGCGCGTCGACCTGGAGGGCGGCCTCGTCACAGTAGTCCAGGGTCGCGTCGAGGAAGTCGCGCAGGGAACGCCCGGCCAGCTCGGGTACGGGCGGAGGCCGGTCCCACCGGTCGGCGAACGCGGCAGTCAGGAGCTGGATCAGCGCCGCCAGAGTGCCCAGGGCCCGCGCGCCGTCCCAGCGCGCCTGAATGCTCTGCGCGGTCGGCCCGCTCGCCAGCGCGCTCACGTGCATCGCCTCGGCGGCGGCCGCCGCCAGCGCCAGCCTAATGGCCCCGCCCAGGCGGTCACCCGCGTCCGTCCGGCCCACCAGGTGGCGCAGGATCGCGGCGGCGGCATCGTGCGCCTTCCGCGCGTGTGCCGGCGTGGTGATGCGCGGCATCGTCACCCGGCGGGCGAACAGGTCGCCGACCAGCACCGGCAGCCACTCCGGGTGGTCGTAGCGCGACGGGTGGCTGGCAAGGCGTCGCCGCAGGGCAGCCAGGGCGCGGGCGCCCAGCGACCCCGAGGCGTCCAGGGCGATCCGCAGGGGGAGGAACACCAGCGCGCCCCACACGATCAGCGCGAAGATCCAGCGGTCCAGTCCCCACCCGGCCAGCTGCATCGCGCCGAGGGTCAGGAAGAACCCGACAACACACCCCCCCAGCAGCCAGCGCGCCACGAGCGCACGCCTGCGCCCCTCGGCGAGCCGCGCAAGCCACAGGTGCATCGCCATCGTCCTTCCAGTTTCGCGCCAGGTGCTCACAACCCTTGCCGGCCGGCGGTGGTAGGGGCCGGCCGCGCCCCGCCACCCGGGCGCGCGGCCCGCAAGCGGGAACGCGGCGGGCGCAGGGGTCGTTCATCTCGTAGCACGGCGTCCTGGGGGCGGGGAGGCGGCCATGGTGCGCGGGGTCGTCTGGGCGGCGGTGCTCGTGACGCAGGCGGTCACGCTCCTGCCGGTCGGCGTCTTCCAGATCGAGCCCGGCGCCAGCCGTGTGGAGTTCGTCATGCGCGACAACCGCGGCGGGTTTACCGGCAGCACTGACCGCGTCGAAGGCGTCGTGCACGTGCGCCAGGCCAACGGCGATGCGTTCGCTGCCACCGTGGAGGCCCGCGTGGACGCCCGGGCCCTGTCCACCGGGATCGGCCTGCGCGACGCGCAGATGCGCCGCGACTTCCTGCAGACCGACCGGTATCCCCACATCGTGTTCCGCGGCGCCGTCACCACCCGCGACCGCCCCACAGCCCTCCGCATCGCGGCGGTGGCGCGCGGGACGCTGACGGTCCGCGACGTCACCCGCGACGTCGAGATTCCGCTGGAGGTCACCGCGCTCACCGACGAGTACCTGGCCGCCGGGGAGACCACGATCCGGCTGTCGGCCTTCGGGATTCCCATCCCCCGCTTCCTGATCTTCGCGGCCGAGGATCCGGTGACAGTGCGGCTGCGGGTGCGCGTGCGGCGCGGGTAGCGCGCCGGCTCCAGGAGAGGCGTCCCGCGCGTCGAATTGTGGCGGGCGTGGACGCGGCTCTGGCGTACGCCCGCGAGCACCGCACGCGCTTCCTCAGCGAACTCGTGGATCTGCTGCGCATCCCCAGCGTCAGCACGGCGCCGCAGCATGTCGACGACGTGGCGCGGGCGGCGCACTGGCTGGCTGCCCACCTCGACGGGCTGGGGCTGCGCGCGCGCGTGGAGGCCGGCGGCCGGCATCCGCTGGTGCTCGCCGAATGGATGGGCGCGCCGGGTCGGCCGACGGTGCTGTGCTACGGGCACTTCGACGTGCAGCCGCCCGACCCGGTGGACCTCTGGCGGAGCCCGCCCTTCGACCCGGTGATCGACGGCGACGTCGTCTACGCCCGCGGGGCTTCCGACGACAAGGGCCAGCTCTTCATCCACCTGAAGGCGCTGGAGGCCATCCTGCGCACGACCGGGAGGCTTCCGGTGAACCTGAAGGTCCTCCTGGAGGGTGAAGAGGAGATCGGCAGCCCCACGCTGGCGACGTACATACCGCGCCGGCGCCGGCGGCTGGCCTGCGATGCCGCGCTCGTCAGCGACGGGTCGCTGTTCGCGCCCGATCTCCCCACGCTGGTCACCGGCCTGCGAGGTCTGCTGTACACCGAGGTCGACGTGCAGGGCGCCCGGCGGGACCTCCACTCGGGCCAGTTCGGCGGCGCCGCACCCAACGCCCTGGGCGCCGCCGCCCAGATCGTCGCGGCCCTGAAGGACCGCCGCGGGCGCGTCCGCGTGCCGGGCTTCTACACCCGCGTGCGCGAGCCGTCTCCTGCCGAACGCGACGCCTGGGCCCGGTTGCCGTTCGACGAGGCGGCGTTTCTCGCGATGCTGGGCACCGACGCGGCGCCCGGTGAGGCGGGGGTGCCGGTGCTCGAGCGGCTGTGGACGCGGCCGACGCTCGATGTGCACGGCATCGCCGGCGGCTTCACGGGCGAGGGGATGAAGACCGTGATTCCCGCCCGCGCCGTCGCGAAGGTGTCCATGCGCCTGGTGCCCGACCAGGAGCCGGCGCGCATCTTCCGGCGGTTCGCGCGGTTCGTGCAGCGTCAGGCGCCGCCGGGTGTGCGGGTTGAGGTGCGCCACCTGGCGTCGACGCCGCCGGTCGTGACCTCGCCGGAAGCCGCGCCGGTCCGGGCTGCGGGAAGGGCCCTGGAGGAGACCTTCGGGCGACCGCCGGTCTACGTCCGCGAGGGCGGGAGTATCCCGGTCGTGGCCGCGTTCGTGCGGGCGCTGCGGGTCCCCGCGGTCCTGATGGGCTTCGGCCTCCCCGACGACAACCTCCACGCGCCCAACGAGAAGTTCTCGCTGGCGAACTTCGGCCGGGGCATCGAGGCCACGATTCGTTTCTTCTACCACTATGGGAACGGGTGACCGCGCCCCGGCACCGGGGAGCGGGGGCGTCGGGGCGCCCGCGCGGCCGCTGGCGATCGCCCTGGGCGTCATCGGCGTCGTGCTGCTGCTGCTGGCCGCGACCGGGCTTCCTGCCGTGCCCCGCACCAGCTGGATCGTCCTGGGGCTGGCGTCGGGAGTCGCGCCGCTGCTCGGCGTGATGCTGCCGTCGGGGATCCTGGTGACGCCGCTGGGCGGGGTTGCGCTCGGCGCGCTCTTCCTGTACGGCTGGCCGGCCGCGCTCCTGCTGCTCGTCCCCGGGATGGTCGTGCAGTACCTTCGCCGCAGGCGGCCGCCGATCCGGCTGGGCGCCGAGCTGGGCCAGCACGCGCTGGCGCTCGGAGGCGCCGGAGTCGTCACGCCCGCGGCGGGCCCCGACGGCCTGAGCGCGTGGACCGTGGCGCTGGGCGGCGCGGTCTACACCGTGATCTGGGCGGCCGTCGAGATGGGGACCCGGCGGGCCACGGCGGAGGATCGCGCGGTCGTGCGGCCGCCCGTGGGCGCAGACGCGCTGCTCGCGCCTGCGGCCATGGTGCCTGGCGGGGTGGTCATAGCCGCCCTGGCGCTGGCGGCCGGTTCGGGAGCGGCGGGGGTCGCGTTGGGCAGCGTGCTCTGGCTGCTGGCGGGCGCCGCTGTCTGGGGCGCGGCGGCGGCACGGGCGGCGCAGCGCAGGATCGCCGACCTCACGCGCCGGCTGGACGACGCCATGGTGGCAGTGGAACGCCTGGCCGTGGCCGATCCGCTGACGGGCCTCTACAACCGCCGGCAGTTCCACCTGAGGCTGGAGGAAGAGTTCCGGCGGGAGGCGCGCGCCAACACGCCCTTCAGCGTGCTCCTGCTGGACGTCGTCGGCTTCCGGCAGATCAACGAGACGCACGGGCACCTGGTCGGCGACGCGGTGTTGCAGCAGCTCGCCCGGCTGTTGGACGGCGCCGTGCGGCCGGGAGACCTGCTGTTCCGCACGGGTGGCGACGACTTCGCGGCGCTCCTGCCGCGCACCGATCGCCCGGCGGCCGAAGCCGCGCTGGCACGCCTCACGGCGCTGGCGGCCGCCACGCCCCTGCCCGCCGGCGCGCATCGCGTCCTCGTCCGCCTCCACGGCGGCGTGGCCACCGCGCCGGAGGCCGGCACCGACCCCGACGCCCTGATCGCGGCCGCCACGGCCGCGCTGGAGCGCGCGCGCGCGCGCTGCGGCGGGGCCAGCCGCCCGCAGCGAACGCTGCCTCGCCTGGACCCTGACCGGCCGACGCGGTGAAGGGCGGTGGAGTTCCTGGCACGCGCCCTCGATCTCCTCGTGCACCTGGATCGCCACCTGGGCACCCTGGTCCAGGCGTACGGCGTGTGGGCGTACCCGGTGCTGGCGCTGGTGATCTTCGCCGAGACGGGACTGGTGGTGACGCCGTTCCTGCCCGGCGACTCGCTGCTCTTTGCGGCCGGTGCGATCGCGGCGCGCGGCGGGCTCAACGTCTGGGGGCTGGCTGCGCTGCTGGCCGCCGCCGCCATCGTCGGCGATGCCGTGAACTACTGGGTGGGACGCGCCCTGGGGGTGCGTCTGGTCGCGCCCGGCCGGACGCGGTACATCCGCCAGGAGCACCTGGATCGCACGCACGCTTTCTACGAGCGCCACGGGGCCAGGACCATCGTGCTGGCGCGGTTCGTGCCCATCGTCCGCACCTTCGCGCCGTTCGTGGCCGGGCTGGGGCGCATGACCTACAGCCGGTTCACCGTCTACAACGTGACCGGCGCGGCGCTGTGGGTGGGGATCTTCGTACTGGGCGGCTACTGGTTCGGTAATCTGCCGCTGGCGCAACGACACCTGACGCCGGTGCTCCTGGGCGTCATCGTGGTCTCGCTGCTGCCCGTCGGGCGCGAGGTGCTCCGCGCCTGGCGTGGGAAAGAAGTGAGCGCGGGCGACCGTTAAAAATGAAGAAGAGGAGTAGCGGGACCGGGGCCCGCGTGCCGCACGCTGCTGCGGCGGGCAGGAGATGGGCCTGCGGACCTCGAGGGGGGATGAAATGGTGCGCACCCTGCCGATAGCGGTACTGCTGATCGTCGTCGGTGCTGGCAGCTGGTCGGCCGGCGCAGCCCCTGCCGTGAGCCCGCAGCGGGGCGGGATCCTGATCGTGGGGCAGGGGACCGATGCCACGACGCTGGACGGGCACCTCTACACCGACGCGCCCACGGCGACCATCATGGAGCACATGGTGGAGACCCTGTTCGAGCTGACCCCCGAGGGCAAGGTGCAGCCGCGCCTGGCCACAGCCTTCCAGGTGTCCCCGGACGGGCGGACGTTCACCATCCGCCTGCGGCCGGGCGTACGGTTCCACGACGGCACCGCGCTCGACGCCGAGGCCGTGAAGTTCAACCTCGACCGCATCCTCGATCCGGCGACGCGCGCGCCCTGGCGTTTCCTCATCAGCCGCGTCCAGCGGGTGGAGGCCGTCGACCCTACGACGGTGCGCCTGACGACCGACGCGCCGTTTGCGCCGCTGCTGGCGCACCTGACCCACAGCGGCACCGGCATTCAGAGCCCCGCGGCGATCCGACGCCTGGGCGCCGACTACGCGCGCCAGCCGGTCGGCACCGGGCCGTTCCGGTTCCGGGAATGGGTGCGCGGTGACCGCGTGGTCGTCGTCCGCAACGACGACTACTGGGGCGAGCGGGCGCTGCTGGACGAGGTGCAGTTCCGCGTCATCCCCGACGACGGCGCGCGCCTGGCCGCGCTGGAGGCCGGGTCGCTGCACGTGGCGGTGCGCGTGCCGCCCCGCGAGATCGAGCGGCTGCGGGGCAGCCGTGACGTCCGCGTCTCCATCGACACGAGCCTGCGGACGATCTACGTGGCGTTCAACGTCTCGCGACCACCGTTCAACGACCGGCGGACGCGCCTGGCGCTGAACTACGCTGTCAACAAGGACGCCATCGTCAGGTCGGCGCTGGCCGGCACAGCCCGGGTCTCCGACGCGCCCATCGCGCCCAATGTGCAGGGCTACTCCAAGATCATGAGCTACCCGTGGGACCTGGAGCGGGCCGAGACGCTGCTGCGCGAAGCGGGCTACAGCCGCGAGCGCCCGCTGCGCGCCGTCTTCCACCACCCGACGGGGCGGTACATCCGCGATGCTGAGATCGCGGCCAGCATCCAGGGCTTGGCGCGGCGGGCGGGCATCGAGCTCGAGCTGCGGACGCTCGAGTTCGGCGCGTACATCGCACTCACCGCCCGGCCGCGCGAGCAGAACGACATCCAGATGTACATGCTGGGCTGGGGCACCGTGACCGGCGACGCGGACTACGGGCTTTACGCGTTGTTCCACACGTCCCAGTTTCCGCCCGTGGGCTTCAACCGCGGCTTCTACAGCAACCCACGCGTCGATGCGCTGCTCGATCGCGGCCGGACCACGGTGGACCAGGGCGAGCGCAACAAGATCTACGCTGAGGCCATGAAGCTCATCATGGAGGACGCCGCGTGGATCTTCCTGCACAGCGAGTCCCAAGTGACAGGCCTGCGAGCCGCCGTGCAAGACCTGGTGATCCATCCAGCCGAGCGCGTCATCGCCACCAGGGCGTGGCTGCGCCGGTAGGGGGACCGCAGAGGTAGAGGCGCCGGGGGAGGGGGCCACCAGGCTCGCCCCCCCGGCGTGCGATGCCGTGTGGCGTTACATCGTCAAGCGGCTGCTCCTGGCCTTCCCGGTCGTCTTCGGTGTGGCGTTCGTCGTCTTCGCGATGGTGCGGGTCCTTCCGGGGGACCCGGCGCAGATCATCGCCGGCGAGGCCGCGACCCGGGAGTTCGTCGAAGCTGTCCGGCGAGACCTCGGGCTCGACCGGCCGCTCCTCGTGCAGTTCGCCACGTTCACCGCCAGCTTGCTGCGGGGCGATTTGGGCCGCTCGGTGCGCTCGCGGGCACCGGTGACCGACGAGCTCTGGGCTCGCATCCCGAACACCGTGACCCTGACGGTGGCCGGGCTGGCGGTCGCCGTGACCGTGGGCGTCTCTGCGGGGATTCTCTCTGCGGTGCGCCCCTACTCGCTGATCGACACCCTGGTCATGGTCGCGGCGCTCATCGGGCTGTCGATGCCCGTGTTCTGGTCGGGGCTGATGATGATCCTGGTGTTCGCCGTCTGGCTGGGCTGGCTGCCGGCGGTGGGCACCGGGACGCCGCTGCACCTCGTGCTCCCCGCCGTCACCCTGGGGCTGGCGACGGCGGCCATCATCGCCCGCATGACACGCTCGAGCATGTTGGAGGTGCTCCGCTCTGACTACGTGCGGACGGCCCGCGCCAAAGGTTTGGCCGAACGGGTCGTCGTCAACCGGCACGCGTTTCGCAATGCGCTCATCCCCGTCATCACCGTCGTCGGCTTGCAGATGGGTGGGCTGCTGTCCGGCGCGGTCCTGACCGAGAGCGTGTTTGCCTGGCCGGGGATCGGCCGGCTGCTGGTGGAGGGCATTCTAGCCCGCGACTACCCGGTGGTCCAGGGGGCGGTGCTGCTGGTGGCACTGGCGTTCGTCCTGGTCAACCTGCTGGTCGACCTGCTGTACGCCGTCGTCGACCCGCGCATTCACTATGGCTGAGCCCCGGCTTGCGCCGGTGCCGGCGGCGCGCACGCGCCGTCCGGCACCGGGCCGGTCGCCCGCGGACCCCCGCGGCGCGCGCCCGCGGGCCCGGACGCTCTGGCGCCAGTTTGGACGCCACCGGGCCGGGCTCGTGGGCCTGGCGACGCTGACGGCGTTCCTGATCGCCGGGCTGTTCGCGCCCTGGCTGGCGCCCCGCGATCCCTACGAGATCGCGCTGGAGGCGAGCCTACGCGGGCCCGACCGCGACTTCTGGCTCGGCCGCGACGAGCTGGGACGTGACCTCCTGAGCCGGGTGATCTACGGTGCCCGGCTGTCGCTGGTGATCGGGGTCATCGCCGTGGCGATCGGCGTCGGCTTCGGCGTGCCCATCGGCGCGATCTCGGGCTACTTCGGGGGCTGGCTGGATCTGCTGGTCCAGCGCGCCATCGACGTGCTGCTGGCGTTTCCCGGCATTCTGCTGGCCATTGTGCTCGTGGCGATCCTGGGTGTGGGGCTCCCTCAGGTCATGGTGGCCGTTGGCATCGTGTCGATCCCGGTGTACGCGCGCCTGGTGCGCGGCCAGGTGTTGACCATGCGGAGCCAGGAGTTCGTGGACGCGGCGCGGGCCCTGGGGGCTCCGACCGGGCGCATCCTCTGGCGGCACATTCTGCCCAACACCGTGGCGGTTATCATCGTGCAGTCGACACTGCAGTTCGCCTCGGCGATCCTGTCGGCCGCGGCGCTGGGCTTTCTCGGGCTGGGGGCACAACCGCCTGCAGCGGAGTGGGGCACGATGCTCTCCAGCGCGCGGCAGTACATCAGGCTAGCGCCGCACAGCGTGACCTTCCCGGGCCTGGCCATCATGCTGACGGTGCTGGGGTTCAACCTGGTGGGTGACGCGGTCCGGGACGCCCTGGATCCCCGGCTCCGCCTCTGAGAGCACCGGCGCAGCCGCGGGCACGCAGGCGCGCTGCCCGCGGCTGCGTGAGTGAGGGAGGGAAAAGGACGCGCGCGCAACGAAGGAGGCTGCGGCGCCGCGCGTTGACACGTTGTGCAGCGGATCGTAGGATTAGGGCTTGTTCCGTCGATGGCGCGCGGGAACGAGGAGGTGGGAGATGGAGCCGGTCGGGCACCACTACGTCGCCGAAGCCTCGGGCTGCAACCCCGAGATCATCGGACGGGTCGAAGCGGTCGAGCAGATCCTGGTCCGTGCCGCCGAAGTGGCAGGGGTGACCGTCTGGTCGATCTCGTTCCACCGCTTTCCTCCCAACGGCGTCTCCGGCGTGGTCGTCATCTCCGAGTCCCACCTGTCGGTGCACACTTGGCCAGAGTACGGCTATGTGGCCCTCGACATCTTCACCTGCGGCAACGACGCCAAGCCTGAGGCAGCCGTGGAGTACGCGCTGAAGGAGTTCGGCGCCGCCAAGATGCACATCACCGAGATCACCCGCGGCCTGGAAGAGGGCGATCGCGTCTTCTTCCACAGCATCGTCACCTGGGAAGAGACCCTCCCGACCCGCGACGGCCGCCGGGCCAGGGCGCCCAAGGTCGTCCGGGCGCCGCGACGCGCGGCGCGCAGCCGCTGAACCGCGTGCCGCGCACCCTTGCGGCCGCGGCCGTCGCGCTGCTGGTCGGCGGGGCCGCGGCGGCGGCCCCGCCGGGTACCGGGCGCTGGGAGGTGCGCGCGCCGATGCTCAGCGAGCGCACCGAGGTCGCCGGCGCCGCCCTGGGTGGCCGCATCTACGTCGTCGGTGGCTTCGTGCCCGAGGGCGTCACCGGCTCGCTGGAAGAGTACGACGTCGCCACCGATACCTGGCGACGCCGCGCGCCCCTGCCCCTGCCCGTGCACCACGCGGCGATGGTGGCCACCGGCGGCCGGCTCTTCGTCCTCGGCGGGTTCACCGGCGGCTGGGTCCCGCTGGACGCCGTCTGGGAGTACGATCCGGCCGCCGACCGCTGGACCGCGCGGGCCCCCATGGCCGTGGCCCGCGGCGGCCTGGCTGCGGCGGTGGCCGGCGGCCGCATCTACGCCATCTCCGGCACCGGGCCGGACCGCGTGGACAGCCCGACCACCGAGGAGTTCGATCCTGCGACCAACACCTGGCGGCGCCGTGCGCCGGTGCCGACCGCCCGCAACCATCACGCCGCCGCCGTGGTCGGAGGCAGGGTCTATGTCTTCGCGGGACGCATCGGGGGCCGCAATCTGGCCGTGACCGAGATCTACGATCCGGCGTCCGATGCGTGGGCGGCCGGCGCGCCGGTGCCCACGGCCCGCAGCGGCATCGCCGCCGCTGCGGCGGGCGAGCGCATCTACGTCTTCGGCGGCGAACTCGGGCGGCCGGGCACGTACGGCGAGAACGAGATGTACGATCCCGCGGCGAACACCTGGAGCGCACGGGCGCCGCTGCCTACACCGCGACACGGGCTGGCCGCCGTCACGGTCGGGGAGCGCATCTACGTCGTCGCCGGTGGACCCCGGCCAGGCCTCGCCTACAGCGGCGTCACCGAGGTCTTCATCCCGGAGGAGCGGCGGTAACCCCCGGCATGGGCGACACCGTGGCCCATGTCCCACGTCCGACCTCGCGGGTCCGGCCGCCCCGGCCGCGGCCGGTGGCCTGGGGCCGGCTGTGGACCATGGCGTTCGCCCACTTCACGGGCGACCTCTACGCCGCGTTCCTGGCGCCGCTGCTGCCGCTGGTGGTGACCAAGTTCGGGCTGTCGCTGGCGCTGGCGGGCCTGATGGGGACCGCGTTCAACGCCACCGCCGCGCTCTCCCAACCGCTGTTCGGGCTGGCCGCCGACCGGCTGACCCGGCCCGTCTTCACCGTCGTCGGGCCGACCATCACCGTGCTCGGCATGGGCCTGGTGGGCCTGGCGCCGTCCTACGCGCTGATGCTGGGCATCCTGGTCCTCACCGGTCTGGGGGTGGCGGCGTTCCACCCCCAGGCGTTCGCGCTGGCGGGCCAGCTCGGCGGCAGCCAGCGCGGGACTGCGCTGTCGGTCTTCGTGGCCGGCGGCGAACTCGGGTATGCACTCGGGCCGCTGTTCGTCGCGCCCATCGTGGGCAGCCTGGGACTCCAGGGCACCGTCGCCGCGGCGCTGCCGGGGCTCGGGGCCTGCGGGGCGCTGTGGGTCCTCACGCGCAACTGGCGCGGGACGCCGCCAGCACCGCCCGACCGCCTGGCCCGCGACCTGCGCCGGCACGGCCGGCTGCTGGCCCTCGTGTGGCTGATCGTCGTGATCCGCAGCGTCATCATCCTCTCGTTCATCCTCTTCCTGCCGCTGCTGCTGCGCCAGCGCGGGCAGTCGCTGCTGCTGGGCGCAACGGCGGTCTTCCTGTTCGGGGGCATCGGCGCGCTGGGCGGGCTGCTGGGCGGCGCGCTGTCCGACCGGCTCGGACGCCGCGCGGTCCTGGCGATCTCGTTCCTGGTGGGCACCCCGCTGCTGCTCCTGTTCACCGCTACCGCCAGCCCGTGGGGCCTGCTGCCCCTGGCGCTGGGCGGCATGAGCCTGTATCTCTCGGCACCGGTCAACGTGGCCATCGCACAGGAGGTCCTGCCCAGACGCGCCAGCCTGGCGAGCGCCATGGTCACCGGCATGGCCTGGGGCATGGCCGGGATCTCGCTGACCCTGGTGGGCGCCGTCGCCGACCGCATCGGCCTGGCGCAGACGTTGAGCCTGCTGGTAGGGCTCTCGGCTGTGGGGCTGGTGGCCATCTGGGCGCTGCCCACCCGCCGGCGAGGCGGCGAGGAGCCCGGGGAGGGCGGGCCTGCCGGCGCGCCTACCCTTCGCTGACCGGGGTCACCACGCAGGTGGTCGTGCGCGTCACGCCCGACGTCTCCTGAAACCTGGAGACGATCAGCCGGCCCAGGGTGTCCATGCTCTCGGTCTCGACGAAGGCGATGATGTCCGTCGGGCCGGTGACGGCGTGGGCCATCTTCACCCCCGGCGTCTTCTGGATCTGCGCCAGGGCCTCCGCCAGCTTGCCGGGCAGAATGCGGATCAACACGTAGGCCTGCACCATCGGACTCCCTCCGCGAGCGCGTTCACAGCAGGCTGAAGAGCACCTCCCTGAGCAGCACGACCAGCAGCTGCAGCAGCAGAATGGCCACGATGGGCGAGAGATCCAGGCCGGCGACCGGCGGCAGCAAGCGGCGCACCGGGTCGAGCACAGGGCTGGTGAAGCGCCACACGGCGTACGTCACCGACGGGAAGCGATGGGCCAGGTCCGGCACCCACGAGAGCACCACCCGCGCCAGGATCAGCAGCAGGAACACCCGGAAGCCGAGATCGAGCAGGTCGACCGCGAGCATGCCTCCCTCCCGGTCGCAGGCCCTGGCGTGGAACGCTTCAATCTTAGCACAGGCCCCGGGCGCGCGCGGCAACGAACGGGCCCCGGACAAACCGCCCGGGGCCCGCCGATCGCCGTCTGCGCGAGCGCCTAGAGCACTGTGACGTTTGCCGCCTGGGGCCCTTTGCGGCCCTCGACGACGTCGAACTGGACCCGCTGGCCCTCTTCCAGCGTCCTGTAGCCTTCGCCCACAATCGCGGAGTAGTGGACGAAGACGTCCTTCCCGCCCTCGACCGCGATGAAGCCGTAACCCTTCTCCGCGCTGAACCACTTGACCGTGCCTGTTGCCATCGTGCTGTGCCTGCCCTCCGGGTTGGTGTACAGATGCCGTCGCGGGATCACGCCTGCGGATCGTGGAGACACGCCTGAGGATCGTGGTACACGCCGGACCTGCCAGGCACACCCTAGCACGCCGATCGCACACCGTCAATACGAGTTCCGGCTGGCCCCGCCGGGCGCAGCGCGCCCGCCTGGCGCGGGTGCCCGACCCCGCGAGCGGCCCGGCAACCAGACCGCGCACCACCGCCGGCAGCGGCAGGACTCGCATGCGCCGCAGCGGACCCATGAAGAGTACGTGGCAGACATCATGGCGATCCACGGCGGGGCTCCGCGGTGCCCCGCCCGTCGTGCGCGTGGTCGGACAACTCCCGAGCGGATTTCGCGCGGCGCTTGGCGACCCTGCTGCGCATGCAGCGCGTGGCGTTCGCCAGGGCCAATCCCCGTCGGGTACGGGTGGCCGGTTCGGCCATCGGAGGGATCGACAGTTCGTGGTCCTGACCTGGGAGAAGGAGGCAGGCATCGACGTCGAATACATCCCGCACGCGGGCGGGGCCGCCACGCTGGCGTTTCTCGGCGGGAACGCCGAGATGCTGGTCGGTAACGTCTCCGAGGGCTTCCGGCATATCGAGGCCCGGCGCATCGTGCCCTTCGCGGTGGCCAACGAGCGGCGCAGCCCGATCTTTCCCCAGGTGCCTACGGTGAAGAAGAAGGGCTGGGAGGTAGTCTATGCACGGTGGCGCAGCGTGCTGGCGCCCGCGGGTGTGCCGCCGTCGCGGATCGAGGTGCTGACCGTGGCGTTCCAGAAGGCCCTAGATGCCGACGCGTGGAAACGGTTCCCTGCCAACGCCGAGGCGGCCAATCTCTACCTGAGCCCCGCGGATGTCCGCCGGTTCCTCGCGGCCGAGGAGGCCAGGCTGACGCGGGTCATCGACGGGCTGGGATTGCGTCGGCAGTAGCACGGTCCTGCGGGGCCGGTGCTGCCCCAGGCCCACGGGCAAACACCGGGGCGCAAGGAGGAGCCATGGACGAGTATCAGCACGACGGGCCGCGGCCGGCGGCTGGCCGCGCCGCGCGCGGGCGCCGCATGCGCCAGGAGATGAGGGGGCGGCGGGCTGCCCGGCACGCCGGCCACGCAGGAGCTGGCCCCGTTCTTCTCCGAGTGGGTGGGTCTCCGATCGGCGGCGGAACGCGTAGGCGAACCCCGGCGTCGGGATGCACTCCGGCGGCCGTCGCAGGGCAACCCGGCTGCGGCCACGTCCATGAGCGTCGCGGCTCCTGAGCGGCTTGAGCGCCTGACCCGGCACCTGGCCGCCGCCGTCCGCGGCGAGGTCCGCTTCGATCAGATCTCCTGCACGCTGTACAGCACCGACGCCAGCATCTACCAGATCCTGCCGCTCGGCGTCGTGATCCCCCGCGACGCGGAGGACGTGGCCGCCACCCTGCGTCTGTGCGCCGAGGAGGGCGTGCCGGTGCTCCCGCGGGGCGCCGGGACCAGCCTCGCGGGGCAGGCCATCGGCCGGGCCGTGGTCATCGACTGCTCGAAGTACATGGACCGCATCGTGGCCGTCGATCCCGGCATGGGGCTGGCGCGCGTGCAGCCGGGCGTGGTGCAGGACCACCTGAACGCCGCGCTGGCGCCCCACCGCCTGCGCCTGGGGCCGGACACCGCCACCAGCAACCGGGCGACGCTCGGGGGCATGATCGGCAACAACTCCGCCGGCGCCCGTTCGATCGTCTACGGCAAGATGGTCGACCACGTGGTCGGGCTGCGGGTGCTCCTGTGGGACGGCACCGAGCTGACGACCGGCCCGCTGGACGATGCCGCGCTGGCGGCGAAGCGGCAGGAGCCGTCGCGCGAGGGCGACCTCTACCGCACGGTCCTGGACGTCGTGGAGACCCACGGCGACGAGATCGCCCGGCGCTACCCGCCCCTGCTGCGCCGCGTGGCCGGCTACAACCTGCCCGAACTGCGCCAGCGGCCGTTCAACCTCAGCCAGCTCCTGGTGGGCGCGGAGGGGACGCTGGGTATCGTCACCGAGGCCACGGTGCGGATCGTGCCGCGGCCCCAGCACGCCGTGGTGGGCGTGGTGCACTTCCACGACCTGTTCGAGGCGCTGGAGGCCACGCCGGTCATTCTGCCCCACGGGCCCTCGGCGGTCGAACTGATCGACCGGCAGGTGCTGGAGATGACACGGGCGCAGCTCGAGTACGCGCGGCGCATGACCTTCGTGCAGGGCGATCCGGCCGCGCTGCTGGTCGTGGAGTTCAGCGGCGACCACCCGGGGGAGGTGCGCGCGCGGCTGGACGCCACGGAGCGTGCCCTGCGGCAGGCCGGCGCGGGCTACGCCGTGGTGCGCGCCGAGGACCTCCCGGCGCAGGACAACATCTGGCAGATCCGCAAGGCCGGCCAGGGCCTGCTCCAGGGGGTCAAGGGGGACGCCAAGCCCATCGCCTTTGTGGAAGACACGGCGGTGCCGCCCGAGCGCCTGGCGCCGTACATCCGCCGCCTGCAGGAGATCCTGCTCCGCCATGGCGTGCGGGCCGCGGTCTACGCCCACGCCAGCGTCGGCTGCCTGCACGTGCGACCGTACATCAACCTCAAGGACGCGGCGCAGATCGCGGCGATGCGGGCCATCGCCGAAGAGGTGGGCGAGCTGGTCATCGAGTTCGGCGGCGCCTTCTCCGGCGAGCACGGCGATGGCCTGGTGCGCTCGTGGTTTCTCGAGCGCTACTACGGGCCGATCATCTACGGGGCGTTCCGGCGGCTGAAGCAGGCCTTCGATCCCCACGCCCTGCTCAACCCCGGCAAGATCGTGGACGCGCCGCCCATGACCGAGAACCTGCGCTACGGGCCGTCGTACCGGACGCTTGCGCTGCGCACGCGGTTCGACTGGAGCCGGGACGGCGGGCTGGCGGGGGCCGTGGAGATGTGCAGCGGGGTCGGCGCGTGCCGCAAGACTACCGACGGGACCATGTGCCCGGCGTACATGGTCACGCGGGAAGAGCGGCACTCGACGCGCGGGCGCGCCAACCTGCTGCGTGCCGTCCTGTCGGGGGCGCTGCCGCCGGAGGAACTGACGGGCCCGCGGCTGTACGAGGCGCTGGACCTCTGCCTGGAGTGCAAGGGGTGCAAGGCCGAGTGTCCCGCCAACGTCGACATGGCCAAGCTCAAGGCCGAGTTCCTGGCTCGCTACCACGAGACCCACGGCGTGCCCCTGCGCGCGCGGCTGTTCGCCGATATCCACCGGCTGAGCCGCGCGGGCGCCGCGCTGGCGCCGCTGTCGACCTGGCTGGCGCAGTCGGCGCCCGCCCGGTGGGCGCTCGAGCGCCTGGCAGGCGTCGACCGGCGGCGGCCGCTCCCGCCGTTCGCACGTCCGACCTTCGACGCGTGGTGGCGGCGGCACGCCGGCGCGCGTGGGTCCCGCCGGGCTGCCGCCACGGCCGCGCCGCGGCCGCCGGTAGTCCTCTTCGCCGACACGTTCCTGCGGTTCAGCTACCCGGAGGTCGGCCGTGCCGCAGTGCGGGTGCTGGAGCACCTGGGCTATGATGTGCGCGTGCCGCCCGTCGCCTGCTGCGGCCGCCCGATGATCAGCAAGGGCCTCCTCGACCGGGCCGCCGCGCAGGCCCGGGAGAACGTGCGGCGGCTGGTGCCCTACGCGCGGGCCGGCGTGCCCATCGTCGGGTGCGAGCCGTCGTGCCTGCTGACGTTCCGCGACGAAGCGCCGGACCTGCTCCCCGGCGAGGACGCGCAGACCGTGGCGCGCGCGGCGCTGCTGCTGGACGAGTTCCTCTCCCGGCACGTGCAGGCCCACGGGTGGCCCGCATCCGGGGCCGCCGCCCGCACGCCTGCGCCGGTGGCGGGCGGCGCCCCCCGCAGGGTCCTGCTCCACGGGCACTGCCATCAGAAGGCGTTGGTCGGCCTGCAGGCCGCGGTGGGCGTCCTGCGCGCTGCGGGGTGTGAAGTCGAGGTGGTGGACGCAGGGTGCTGCGGCATGGCCGGATCGTTCGGGTTCGAGCGCGAGCACTACGACCTCTCGCTGGCCATCGGCGAGCGGCGGCTGCTGCCGGCCGTGCGGCGGCAGCCGCCCGAGGTTGCGATCGTGGCCATGGGCGTCTCCTGCCGCCAGCAGATCGTCCACGGCACAGGCCGGCGCGCGACGCACCTGGCCGAGGTGCTGGCCGCGATGCTGCCGCCGTGACCGCTGCGCGCCCGCGGCCATCGCCGCCGCAGACCGGACGGCACCGCGCGGGTGGCAGCAGATGCGTTGCAGTCTCGGGGGTGCCTTGTGACAGCAGTTCGCCTGCTGGTCGGCACGCGCAAGGGTGCTTTCGTCCTCACCGCCGGCGCGGATCGCCGCCACTGGGGAGTGGACGGACCGCACTTCGGCGGCTGGGAAGTGTTCCACGTCGAGGCCTCGCCCGCTGACCCGGACCGGCTGTACGCAGGGCTGTGGACGGCGTGGCACGGCGCCGTCGTCCAGCGCAGCGACGACGGCGGGCGCACCTGGACGCCCGTCGGCAACCGGTTCACCTACGCAGACGGCGACGCCGTGCACCAGGGCTTCGATGGCGAACCGCAGCCCTGGCGGTTCAGGCGGGTCTGGCACCTGGAGCCGTCGCCGGACGATCCGAACGTGCTCTACGCCGGTGTCGAGGACGCCGCGCTGTTCCGGTCGTCCGACGGCGGCACCACCTGGGAGGAGCTCCCGGCGCTGCGGCGGCATCCCACCGCGCCGACGTGGGCGCCGGGGGCCGGCGGCATGGGACTCCACTCGATCCTGCTCGAGCCCACCCGGCCCCGACTCTACGTGGCCATCTCGGCCGCCGGGGTGTTCCGCTCCGACGACGGCGGGCGGGCGTGGACCGTCGCGAACCGCGGCCTGCGCGCGCCGTATCTCGCCAACCCGGAGCCCGAGGCCGGCTACTGCGTGCACAAGATCGCCATGCACCCCGCGCGGCCGCACACCCTGTTCATGCAGAAACACTACGGCGTCTATCGCAGCGACGACGGCGGGGCGTCGTGGACGAAGATCAGCGGCACCCTCCCGTCGGACTTCGGCTTCCCCATCGCGGTCCACGCCCACGAGCCGCAGACGATCTACGTCGTGCCCATCACCAGCGACAGCGAGCACTTCCCGCCCGACGGCGCGCTGCGCGTGTGGCGCAGCCGGCGCGGGGACGGGGAGTGGGAGCCGCTGGCCGAGGGCTTGCCTGCCCGCCACTGCTACGTGAACGTGCTGCGCGAGGCGATGGCCGTCGACCGTCTCGACCCGTGCGGCATCTACGTCGGGACGACGGGCGGGCAGGTCTACGCGTCGCCTGATGCCGGCGACCGCTGGGAGGCGATCGCCACGCACCTGCCCCCGGTGCTGTCGCTCGAGGTGCAGACGCTCCGCCCGGCCCCGTGACGACGCCAGTCGCGGTGCGCATCTGGCTCCCGACGCATCTGCGCCGGCTGTGCCGGCTCCCCTCGGCGGTCGTGGACGTGACGCTCGCCGCGCGCGCCGCCCCCGTGACCCTGGCGGACGCGCTCGACGCCCTGGAGCGCGCGTATCCCGCGCTGCGCGGCACGATCCGCGACTATCCGCCGCAAGGCGCCGACGGGGTCGGGGCGCTGCGTCCTTTCCTCCGGTGCTTCGCCGGCCAGGTGGACCTCACGCCCGCCGGGCTGCACGCGCCGCTGCCCGAGGCGGTCGTGGCAGGCGGCGAGGTTCTGCGCATCGTCGGTGCCATCGCCGGGGGTAGGGCCGTGGGGCCGGGCGCGACGCGCAGGCTGTTCTGCGACGACGCCTACCGCCGCACCGCCGAGGGTACGGTGCTGGCCGTGCGCACCGGCGATCGGCCGGCGGTCGCGCTGGATGCCACGATCTTCTTCCCGGCTGGGGGCGGCCAGCCCTGCGATCTCGGCACGCTGGGCGGCGCGTCGGTCGTCGACGTGCGCGAGGACGACGGGGTGATCTGGCACGCGCTCGACCCCGCCTTCGCCCCGCCCGCGGTGGGTGCCCGCGTGGCGCAGGAGCTCGACTGGCCGCGCCGCTTCGACCACATGCAGCAGCACACAGGACAGCACATTCTCTCGCAGGCGTTCCTCCGCGTGCTCGGCGCCCGGACGCTGGCGGTCCACATGGGCGCGTCGTGCACGCTGGACGTCGACGTCCCTGCGCCCGCGCCCGAGGCGTTCGCCCGCGTGGAGGAGCTGGCCAACGCCGTCGTCTTCGAGAACCGGCCGGTGCTGGTGCGCGCGGTAGAGCCGGCGGAGGCCGACCTGTTGGGCCTCCGCCGGCCGCCCAGGCAGGCCGGGCGCCTGCGCATCGTGGAGGTGGCGGAGTTCGACCGATCCGCGTGCGGCGGCACTCACGTGCAGGCCACCGGCGAGGTCGGCGTGGTGCTGCTGCGCGGGTGGGAGCGGTACAAGGGCGGGACCCGCGTGGAGTTCGCCTGCGGGGCGCGCGCCGTGCGCGACGCCCGCGCCATGCGGCGCCTGCTGCGCGAGGCGGCCCTGCCGCTGTCGGTGGGGGCGCACGAACTGCCCGAGGCCGTCGCGCGGCTGCGCGAGCGGGCGCACGACCTGGAGAAGCAGCTGGTCCGGGCGCGGGAGCGACTGCTCGAGCTCGAGGCCGAAGTGCTGCTGGAGGCCGCCCGCCCGGGCGGGGCGGCCGGCGCCGCGTCGCCCGCCCTGGTGACGGCCGTCTTCGCCGCCCGGCCCATGGAGGAGGTCCGGGCCCTGGCCCGCGCGGTCACGCAGCGCGGGCCTGCCGTGGCCCTCTTCGCCGTGGATCACGGCCGGCGCCTGGTCGTGGCCCGCAGCCCGGGGCTGCGGGCCGACGCCGCGGCGATCCTGCGCGTCGCCCTGGCCCGATTCGGTGGCCGGGGCGGCGGGACGCCCGAGGCCGCCGAGGGCGCGGCCACCCAGGCGCCCACCGCGCAGGCGCTGGTCGACGCTGCGGCCGAGGTGGCCCGGGAGGTCGCGGGCTGATGCGTGCCGACCGGGCGCGGGTCGTGCGCCTGCTGCAGGCGCTGGTGGCCACCGAGTCGGTCAATCCCTCGCTGGTCCCGGGCGGTGCGGGCGAGCGCGCGATCGCCGAGCTGATCGCCGCCGAGTGCCTCGCGATGGGGCTGGAAGTGCGCGTCGACGAGGTCGCGCCGAACCGGCCCAACGTGATCGCGCGCCTAGTCGGGCGCCGCGCCGGGCCGCGGCTGCTGCTGTGCGGCCACACCGACACCGTCTCGGCAGCCGGTATGGCCGAACCGTTCTCGGGCCGCGTGGACGGCGACCGCCTCTACGGCCGCGGAGCCTACGACATGAAGGGCGGCGTGGCCGCCATCCTGGAAGCAGCGCGCCTGGTGGCCGGCGCCGGCCTGCCGGCCGGCGAGCTGGTGGCGGCGTTCGTCGTCGACGAGGAGTACGCCAGCCTCGGGGCCGCCGACCTGGTCTCGCGCGAGCGCGCCGATGCCGCCGTGATCGCCGAGCCTACGGCGCTGGACCTCTGCGTGGCGCACAAGGGGTTCCTGTGGGCGCGGCTCGAGACCGCCGGCCGCGCCGCGCACGGCAGCCGGTACGATGCCGGCGACGACGCCATCACCCGCATGGGCCACGTGCTGGTGGCGCTCGACCGCCTCGAGCGGGAGGTCCTGCCGCAACGCACGCACCCGCTGCTGGGCCGCGCCTCGCTCCACGCCGCGACCATCGAGGGCGGGCTCGGGTGGAGCACATACCCCGATCGGTGCGTGCTCGCCGTCGAGCGCCGGCTGCTCCCCGGTGAGCGGGACGCCGACGTGCTGGCCGAACTGGAGGCGGTGCTGCGCCAGGCGGCAGAGCGCTCGCCCGGGCTGCAGGGCAGCGTCGCAGTTGTCATGAGCCGGCCGCCCTTCGAGATCGCGCGGGACGCCCCGGTGGTGCGCGCCCTGGTGGCCAGCGTGCAGGCGGCGGGCGGGCGGACGCCCCGCCTGGTGGGCGAGCATCCGTGGTTTGACGCGGCCCTGCTGGGCGCGGCGGGCGTACCCACGGTGATCTTCGGACCCGCAGGGGCGGGTGCGCACGCCGCCGAGGAATGGGTGGACGTGCCTTCGGTCGTGACCTGCGCCGAGGTGCTGGCGGACCTGACGCGGCGATGGTGCGCCGCGACGTGAGCCGCGCGGAGGCCCGGCCCCGACGTGCCCATCGTCACCCTGCTCTCGGACTTCGGGGCGTCGTCGCCCTACCCCGGCGAGGTGCGCGCGGTGCTCCTGCGGGCCAGCCGGGCCGTGGTCGTGGACATCACGCACGACATTCCCCGGCACGACATCGCCTGCGGGGCTGCGGTGCTGGCCGCGGCCGCGCCAGCCTTCCCTGCGGGGACGGTCCACCTGGCGGTGGTTGATCCGGGCGTGGGCACCGCGCGGCGCGGTCTGGTGATCGCCTCGGGCGGCCAGTGGTTCGTCGGGCCCGACAACGGCCTGCTCCTGCCGGCGGCTGCGGCGGTGGGACGGCCGCAGGCGCTGGCGATCGACACGGCGCGCCTGGTGCGCGAGCCGCCGTCGGCGACGTTCCACGGCCGGGACGTCTTCGCCCCGGCCGCCGCGGCCATCGCCTCGGGCGTCCCGCCCGAGGCGTTCGCGTCGCCCATCGCCGCGCCGGTCGCCCTGCCCGTCGACGCGCCCTCGCGGGCTGCAGGCCGGCTGGTCGGCCGCGTGGCGTACCGCGACCCCTTCGGCAACCTGGTTACCGACATCCCCGCGCGCTGGCTCGACGACCTCCCGCAGCGGCTCGTGGTAGTGTATCGTGGAGGACGCGCGCCGGCCCGGCGGGCGCGCACCTACGCCGACGGCAGGCCCGGAGAGGTGCTCGCGCTGGCGGGCAGCGCCGGCACCATCGAGGTCGCGCTGAACCAGGGCGACGCCGCCGCGCGCCTGGGGCTGCGCGCGGGTGATGCGGTGGTCCTGGAAGCGCGTGCGGCGCGGCGGGCCCGCCGTTGACGCCGCACCGCTGGCTCGTGGCCGGCGTCGGCGATGGGCAGGGACAGGAAGAGGAAGCCGCCTCTCCACGTTGGGATGAACGAGCGGCACACGTAACCTGGCCGGCGGCGCGCGTAGCCCGGCACCCGAGGTGGCACGTGGTCTCCGAGATCAACTTGGTGCTGGCGTTCGCGGCAGGCGTGCTCGGGTTCCTGAGCCCGTGCGTGGTGCCGCTCATTCCCGGGTACTTGTCGTTCGTCTCGGGCCTGTCGCTCACAGAGATGAGCCTGCAGGAGCGCCGACAGCACGTGGGCCGCGTGCTGCTGGCCACCGGGCTGTTCGTGCTCGGGTTCTCGACCGTCTTCACGGGTCTCGGGGCCTCGGCCTCGCTGCTGGGCGAGCTGGTGCTGGGGAACCGGCAGTGGCTCGCGCGGATCGGGGGCGTGGTGGTCATCGCGCTCGGCCTGGCCACCCTGGGCGTGATCAAGGTGCCGGGCCTCTATCGCGAGCGTCGCTGGCGCCTGGCGCGCCGGCCCCTGGGCCTGCTGGGTGCCGTCCCCGTCGGGATGGCCTTCGGTTTCGCCTGGACGCCCTGCGTGGGGCCGGTGCTGACGGCCGTGCTCACGTTGGCCGCCGCGTCCCAGACGGCATCCAGCGGCGCACTGCTCCTGTTCACCTACGCCATGGGCCTGGGCCTGCCATTCCTGCTCACCGCGGTGCTGCTCACGGCCGCCGTGGACGCCCTGGGCTGGCTGCGGCGGCACGCGCGGGCGGTGACGACGGTCAGCGGCGTCTTCCTGCTGGTGATGGGCGCGGCCATGGTGACCGACATGCTGTTCCGGCTGAACGCGTACCTCATCCGGCTCGTGCCCTTCCGGCCGGTGCTCTGATGCGGCGCCGTCCGCTGCGCGCCGTCCTGCTGCTGGTCGCGCTGGCCCTGGTGGCGGCGCCGGTGGGGCGGCCGCGCGCGCATGCGGCCGATGCTGGGCTCGTGCTCGAGGCGTTGCGCATCTTGCGCGCCAGGTACGTCGATTCCGTCGAGCCCACACCCCTGCTGAACGGCGCGCTGGCCGGCGTGCGGGCGGCGCTGTCGGCGGCGGGGGTCGCCGCCGAGGTGCCGGAGCTCGCGTCCCCCGGCGAGGCGGCCGACGCCGCGTTCCGGGCCCGCTTCGAGGCGGCCGCGGCGGCCGCCAGCGGTCGCCTCACCCGGACCGCGTTGACCTACGCGGCGATTCGCGGCATGACGGCCACGCTGCGCGACTCGCACACCGGGTTCCTCACCCCCGAGGCCAACCGCGAGCGCCAGCTGCGCCAGCGGGGTCAGGCTGGCTTCACCGGCGCGGGCATCGTGCTGCTTGAGCGCGACGGCCGGTTCTACGTGCGCGACGTGATCCCGGACGGCCCGGCGCTGCGCGCTGGCGTGCAGCGGCTCGACCGCATCGCGCGCATCGACGGGATCTCCACGCTCGGATTGCAGGTGGAGCAGGTCGCGGGGTCGATTCGCGGGCCCGCGGGCACGGCTGTGACCCTGGTGCTCGACCGGCCGGGCCGCGCCGACCCCGTCACGGTCAGCCTGGTGCGCGCGCCCATCCAGGTGCCGGCGGTGTTCGAGGCCCGCGTGCTCCCCGGCGGCGTCGGCTACCTCCACTTCTACCAGTTCACCGCGCGCTCGGGGCGGGAGTTCCGGGCCGCGCTGGACCGCCTGCTGGCCAGCGGCGCGCGCGCGCTCGTGCTGGACGTGCGCGCCAACGTCGGCGGCTACGTCCACGAGCTGTCGGCGGTGCTGAGCGCGCTGCTACCCGCAGGCCGGCCGATTCTCCGGGAGACGAGCCGGGGCGGCCGCACGCGGACCGTGTACACTGCGGGCCGGCCCGCGCTGCCACCGGGGCTGCCCGTCGTCGTGCTCGTCGACGACGCCACGGCATCCGCTGCCGAACTCCTCGCTGCCGCGCTCCGCGAGCACCTGCGGGCACGAGTGGTGGGCACCCGGACCAGCGGCGCCGTGGAGGCCAGCATCGTCGTCGACCTCTCCGACGGCTCCGCGCTTAGCGTGACGGTCCAGCGGCTGTCCACGGGACTGGGCTACCGTCTGGAGGGCGTGGGCGTGCAGCCCGATCTCTCGATCGCCCTGACAGGCGCTGACCTCGACCGCGGCCAGGACACGCAGTTGCTGCGCGCCCTGGCCGTGGCGCGGGAGGGCGCGCGGCCCGCTGCGCAGCCGCGGTCTGCCGTGGGCGGGAGCGGGCGCACGCCATGACGCCGCGCCGCGCGGGCCGCATCGCGGGCTGGCTGCTGCTCGCGGCACTGGTCGCGCCGGTCGCGGCCCTGCCCGCATCGGCCGCCGCCGCCCCTGCGTCCGCCGATGCCGGGCTGGTGCTGCAGGCGCTGGCGCTCCTGCGCGAGCACTACGTGGAACGCGTCGAGGTGCTCCCGCTGCTGAACGGCGGCATCGGCGGCATGCGCGCGGCGCTGTCCGCCGCGGGGGTGCAGGCCGACTTGCCGGATCTGCCGGCGGAGACGTCCGAGGCACAGGCCCAGGCGGGCTTCCGCCTCCGCTTCGACGCCGCCGTCGCGGCGGCGGCCGGGCGCATGACGCGCGCGGCGCTGGCCCACGCCGCGATCCGCGGCATGACCGCGGTGCTGGCGGACTCGCACACGGGGTTCGTCCCGCCGGAGGAGTACGAGCGCATGCGGGCCCAGGCCAGCCGGCAGGCGCAGTTCTCTGGCATCGGCGTCGTGCTCCTGGCGCGCGAGGGCCGGTTCTACGTCCGCGATCTCATTCCGGGCGGCCCGGCCGAGGGGGCTGGCCTCCGGGCCTTCGACCGCATCGTGCGCATCGACGCCGTGCCCACCGGCGGCCTGGATGTCGCGCAGGTGTCGGGCATGATCCGCGGACCGGCTGGTACCACGGTGACCCTCGTCGTCGAGCGCCCGGGCAGCGCCGACCCCGTGACGGTCTCCGTCGCGCGCGCCCCCATCCGCGTCCCGCCCATCTTCGACGGCCGCGTGCTGGGCGACGGCATCGGGTACGTCAAGCTGCACAGCCTCTTCGCGGACCGCGTCGGCCAGGAGTTTCGCCAGCGCCTCGAGCGGCTGCTGGCCAGCGGCATGCGGGCCCTGGTGCTGGATGTGCGGGGTAACTCGGGCGGCTATGTGCACGAGCTGATCCAGGTGCTGAATGCGTTGCTGCCCCCCGGACAGCCCGTCCTCCAGGAGACGCGGCGCGGGGGCGCGACACAACTGATCCGTACGTGGGCGCCGCCCGTGTTGCCGGCGCACGTGCCCGTCGTGGTCCTGGTGGACGAGGCCAGCGCGTCGGCGGCAGAGCTCCTGGCCGCCGCCCTGCAGGAGCACGGCCGCGCGACGCTCGTGGGTGAGAAGACCAGCGGTGCGGTCGAAGCCGGGGCCACCTTCGAACTGCCCGACGGGTCCGCGCTGCTCATCACGGTCCGGCGGCTCGCGACCGGCCGCGGGCGGCGCCTCGAAGGCGTGGGCGTGATGCCGCACGTCCCCGTCGCCCTGGCGGTTGCCGATCTGGACCAGGGGCGCGACGCGCAGTTCGACCGCGCGCTCCAGGTCGCCCGGCAGCGCCTGGGCCTGGCGCGGCGGCCGGCGGCCAGCCCGTGACGCTGCCGCGCTGACGCTCGACCGCCACCGCCACACGCTGGAGGACGCCGAGCGAACCATGCTCCCATCGGACCGGCTGCGCGACAAGCTCATCGTGGCCAACAACAAGCCCTTTGGCGCCTATCAGGACCTGATCGGCGCCTATCGCTTCGACCGCTTCGTCTTGTACCTGGAGGCGATTCAGCCGGAGCCCATGGCCGGGCCGACCCGCGGCCGGGTGCGCGTCGACCAGGCCGAGGCCCAGATCCCGCCAGCGCTGTGGTCGACGCCCGCGCGCAAGACCGCGCTGGAGGACTTCCTCCTGCGTGCGCTGGCCGAGGCGATCCGCCGCCACGTCCGCACGCGGTGGACCGGGCGCGTGGCACCGCTTGCCGTGGATGTCGGCGGGCAGGCCGTGCTCCCGCGCGCCGCGTGTACCGTCGCCGAGGACTGGGTCGAGGTGCGCCTCGCCATCGGACTGCCCGCCGAAGGCCGCAAGGCCCTGGCCCGGGCCGCGATCACGCTCTTCTTCGAGGAGCTCCCGGCCGTCGTGAACGCCGGACTGATCTGGCCGCACCTGGACGGCGAGGCCGGCCGCCGGTTCGTCGAGACCGTTGAGGATTACCTGGCCCTGCGCGCGCAACTCCCCGCACTGGGGCTCGTGGCGTTTCTTGGCGACGGCGCCGTGCTGCCCCGCGAGACGCCGCCGGGCGACGGCCCGCTGCGCGGCGGCCGGGCGCAGCCGCTGCGCGCTCCCGACGAGCTGGCCGTCACCGTCACCCTGCCCCACCGCGGCGCGGTGCGCGGGCTCGGCATCCCGCGCGGCGTCACTCTGGTCACCGGCGTTGCGTTCACCGGCAAGTCGACGCTGCTGGCGGCGATCGCCCGCGGGGTGTACCCGCACGTGCCGGGCGACGGCCGCGAGCTGGTGGCGACGGTGCCGGATGCGGTCGCGCTGCGGGCGGAGCCGGGGCGCCGGATCGAGCGCGTGGACGTCAGCGCGCTGGTGCGCGAGGTGCCCGGCCGATCCGACACCACGGCGCTCTCCACGGACCGCGCCAGCGGCACGCTGTCGGTGGCCGCGTCCCTGGCCGAGGCCCTCGAGGTCGGCACGAGCCTGCTCCTCTTCGACGAGGACGACCTGCCGGCAGCGTTCCTGACGCGGGACGCCCGCATGCAGGCACTGGTGCCCGCCCCGCGCGATCCGCTCGTCCGGCTCGTAGACGTGGTGCGGCCGCTGTGGGAGGACCTGGGCATCTCGTCGGTGGTGGCCACCGGCGGGCTCGGTGACTTCCTCGACGTGGCCGACACGGTGCTCGTGATGGACGGCTTCCTCCCGCGGGCGGCTACCGCGGCGGCGCGCCACGTGGCCGCGACATGGCCGGCGCGTCGGGCCCCGGAGCGCCCGGCGATCGCGGCTCCGGCGCCCAGGTGCCCGTCGCCGCGGGGCTTCAACGGCCTGCGCGGCCGGCGGGTGGTCAGCGAACTCCGCGGCCGGGGGACGTTGAGCCTGGGACGGGAGGCGGTGGACCTGACCGGCCTGCCCCAGTGCGTCGACCCCGCGCAGGCACGCGCGGCCGGCGACGCGATCCTCTACGCGCTGGACAAGGGGTACATCGACGGCGTCGCGTCCGTCGCCGAGATCGTCGCCCGGCTCTTCGCCGACCTCGACGCGGGGGGCCTGGCAGTCCTCGCGGCGGGCGATCGGGAAGCCCGGGACTACGCCCTGCCGCGGCCGCACGAGGTGGCCGCGGTGCTGAACCGCCTGCGCGCGTTGCAGGTGCGCGTCCGACGTCCCGGACAGCCCCCGCAGCCCGAGGCGCCGCAGCCCGCGGAGGCGGCGCGGGCGGCGGAGATCCTGCCGCCCGCCGGGGACAGCCCCGCGGCTCCGGTCCCGACCGGCGCGGATGCAGCGCCTGAAGGACCCGCGGGCTAGAGCCCGAACCCAACCCCTCGCGCAGCACTGTCCCGTCCGACCCGTCGGGGCCCCGACGCGGGGGCTGGGGGCTGGCGCGCGCTCACCCAGGGGGTGTACGGATGGACGCCACCAGGATTCTGCTGAGCGAGCAGGAGATCCCCAAGGCGTGGTACAACATCGCCGCCGACCTGCCGGTGCCGCTGCCGCCCGTCATCCACCCCGGGACCAGGCAGCCGATCGGACCGGCCGACCTGGCACCGCTCTTCCCCATGACGCTCATCATGCAGGAAGTCAGTACCGAGCGCGAGATCGAGATTCCCGAGCCGGTGCGCGACGTCTACCGGCTGTGGCGGCCGACGCCGCTGCACCGGGCGCGGCGGCTGGAGCGCGCCCTGGACACCCCGGCGCGGATCTACTACAAGTACGAAGGGACCAGCCCCGCGGGGAGCCACAAGCCCAACACCGCCGTCGCCCAGGCGTTCTACAACAAGCAGGAAGGCGTCAGGCGCCTGACCACCGAGACCGGGGCCGGGCAGTGGGGGAGCGCCCTGGCCCTGGCGTGTCGCCTCTTCGACCTGGCGTGCACCGTGTACATGGTGCGCGTCTCCTACGAACAGAAGCCCTACCGGAAGGTGATGATGGAGACCTGGGGCGCGCAGGTGCTGCCCAGCCCCACGGATCGCACCCAGGCGGGCCGGGCGATCCGCGCCAGGGACCCGCACTCCCCCGGGAGCCTGGGCATCGCCATCAGCGAAGCGGTCGAGGACGCGGCGACCCACGACGACGCCAAGTACGCGCTGGGGAGCGTGCTCAACCACGTGTTGATGCACCAGACCGTGGTAGGGCTGGAGGCCAGGAAGCAGATGGAGCTGGCCGGGGACCCGCCGGACGTGATCATCGGGTGCGTCGGCGGCGGGAGCAACTTCGCCGGCCTGGCGTTTCCGTTCATGCCCGAGAAGTTCCGCGGGCGCGCCGTGCGGTTCGTGGCCGTCGAACCCGAGGCGTGCCCGACGCTGACGCGGGGCGACTACCTCTACGATTTCGGCGACACGGCGGCGACCACGCCCCTCATCAAGATGTACACCCTCGGGCATACCTTCGTGCCGCCGGCGATCCACGCGGGCGGCCTACGCTACCATGGCGACGCGCCGCTGCTGTGCCTGCTCTACCATCACAAGTACATCGAGGCGGTGGCCTACCAGCAGCGCACCGTCTTCGACGCCGCTCTGCAGTTCGCGCGGGCCGAGGGCATCATTCCGGCCCCCGAGTCCGCCCATGCGGTGCGCAAGGCGATCGACGAGGCGCTGGAGGCCAGGCGCGAGGGTCGGCCGCGGGTGATCCTGTTCGGCCTCTCCGGGCACGGACACTTCGACCTGGGCGCCTACGAGCAGCACCTGGCGGGGCAGCTGGAGGACTTCGCCTATCCCGAGGAGGCGATCAAGGCCGCGATGCGCGACCTCGCCACGATCCAACCCTGACCCGCCTCGCCTGGCGCCCCGCGCTCCGCAGGGCGCGGTGGCGCAGGCGCCTCCGGTGGCCTCCTGCGGCGCCTGGTCCCCGAGGGGACGACGGACTGCCGGCACCGCGGTCGCGCCCCGTCGTCCCCTCCTGTCCGTCCCGCGCCAGGAGAGGATGCCGCAGGTCCCTCACGCGCGTCTCACGCGGGCGCAGGACGCACCCGCACGCGCTGCGCCAGCGAGCGGCCGAGGGCGCGGATCTGGTGCTGCACCTCTACGGTCACGGGGCCGTCCACGAGGCCGATCTCGCGTACTTGCACCACCGCCCCGGGTAGCACACCGAGCGCTGCCAGGTGCGCCACGATCGCGCGGTCCTCCTCCGGGATGGCGGTCACGGTCGCGCGACCCCAGACGGGCACCTGATCGAGCGTGACCAGGGCCTCGTCGTCCTCCGTGGTCTCACCGGGGATGGGCAACCCGTGCGGGCAGGTGGCCGGGTGCCCCAGGACCTCCGCCAGGCGGGTCTCGACCTCGGGACTGATCACGTGCTCGAGCTTGCACGCTTCCGCGTAGACGTCGGGCAGCTGCAGACGGAGCACGTCGGTGAGCAGGCGCTCGGCCAGCCGCAGCCGCCGGACGACCCGGCGGGCAGTGGCCAGGCCTGCATCGCTGAGGCTGTAGCCCGTCCCGGCGGTGGCCCGCACCAGGCCCTGGGCTTCCAGGCGCTTGAGCATCTCGTAGGCCGACGGGGGCGACACGCCCATGTACTCGGCCACCTTCGAGACGGTGACCGGCGGCGCGCCGAGCGAGACGGTGTAGACCGCCTTCAGGTACATCTCGATGCGCTCGGTGCGGGCGATGTCGTGCACCGTCATCGACGGCACTCCCGGCAGATGCCACGGAAGACTACCTGGAAGTCCTGCACCCAGTAGCCCTGGCGTTGGTCAGGCGCCAGATCGACAGGACCCAGCGGCACCTGCACGTCGGCGGCCCGACCGCAGCGAACGCACACCAGGTGGTGATGAGGCCGGGGATTGGGGTCGTAGCGCGTGCTGCCCGTGCCCAGGTCCAGCGCCCGCACGGCGCCCATGGCCAGCAGTTCGTGCAGCACCGCGTAGACCGTGCGCAGCGACAGCGTGGGCATGATCTGCCGCGCCCGGCGGTAGAGGCCATCGGCCGTGGGGTGTTCCCGGTTGCCGTCCAGGAGCCGGCAGATCAACGCCCGCTGCGGCGTCAGCCGCCTGCGATGGGCCCGGAACTGAGCTGCCAGCGTGCTGGCCCGCTCCATGTGGCACCTAACAACGATTGTTGCGACGCGTCCCGGATCCCGCCAGCGCAGGCCGCGGGCTCGGTGCATCCCGCCCGTACCTGATACCGAATCGGGCGGAAAATGGATTGACGAAACTCAAGTATAAGGGTACCCTAACGACCGGTCCGGCGCAACCAGGGCCAGGTGCGGCGGAAGGGGAGGGACGATGCGCAGCATGGTGGCAAACGCGGTCGTGAGACTGGCGACCGCCGCGGCCGTGGTACTCGCCGGCGGCGGTCCCGCGCAAGCGCAGGCATCCGTGCTGAACCTCTACAACGCCCGCCACTACGACACCGACCAGGCGCTCTATGACGAGTTCACGCGCCAGACCGGTGTCCGCGTGAACCTGATCCAGGGCGATGCCGACCAGCTCATCGAGCGGATCAAGGCCGAAGGCGCGGGCAGCCCGGCCGACGTGCTGATCACGGTGGACGCCGGCCGGCTGTACCGGGCGCAGCAGGCCGGGCTCTGCCAGCGGATCGCCTCGCCGGTCCTCTCCGCCCGTCTCCCTGCCAGCCTGCGCGACCCCGAGGGCGCGTGGTACGGCTTCACCAAGCGCATGCGGGTGATCGCGTACGCACGGGAGCGGGTGGCGCGCGCAGAGCTCTCCACCTACGAGGACCTGGCCGACCCCCGCTGGCGCGGCCGCGTGCTCGTGCGCAGCTCGAGCCACGTCTACAACCAGTCGCTGGTGGGCGCCCTGGTGGCGTGGCACGGCGAGCCGTTCGTGGCGCGCTGGGCCCGCGGGATCGTGCAGAACTTCGCCCGGCCACCGCAGGGCGGGGACACCGACCAGCTCCTGGCGCTGGCCGCCGGCGAAGGGGACGTGGCGCTCGTGAACCACTACTACTACGTCCGGCTGCTGAACTCCCCGCGGCCCCATGAGCGCGCCGCCGCGGCAAAGGTTGGCCTGTTCTTCCCCAACCAGGGGCTGGAAGAGCGCGGGGTGCACGTGAACCTGAGCGGCGCCTGCGTCGTCGCCACGGCGGCGCACCGCGCCGCGGCCGTCGCGTTCCTCGAGTACCTAGCGTCCGACGGCGCGCAGGAGATCTTCGCCAGGGGGAACTTCGAGTTCCCGGCGGTCCGCGGCATCACCAATCCCTTGGCCGCCATCGCCCCCGCCCTGCTCAGGGAGGACCCGCTGAACGCCCGCATCTACGCGGCTAACGGCGGCAGGGCGCTGCAACTCATGGTCGGCGCCGGCTGGCGCTAGCAGGACGCCGCTCCGTGACGGGGCGGTCACTCTACCGGGTGCTGCCCGCGGCCGGCCTGGTCGTCGCCGGCGCGCTCTCGCTGCCCGTGCTGACCGTGGCGGGCAGTCTGCTCGTGCCGGCGGACGGCCCGTGGGTGGAGTTCGTCCGCCTGGTCCTGCCCCGCTACGTCGTCACCACCGTGTGGCTGGTGCTCGGGGTCGGTGCCGGGACACTTGTGATCGGCGTCGGGACGGCCTGGCTCGTCACGATGTGCCGTGTCCCCGGGCAGCGGATCTGGCAGTGGGCGCTCCTGCTGCCGATGGCGGTGCCCGCGTACCTGCTGGCCTACACCTACGCCGACCTGTTGCAGTACGCGGGGCCGGTGCAGACCGCGCTGCGGGCGTGGTTCGGGTGGAGCCGGGGCGACTACTGGTTTCCGCAGATCCGGTCCCTGGGCGGCGCCATCTTCGTCATGACCTGCGTCCTCTATCCGTATGTGTACATCCTGGCCCGCGCGGCGTTCCTCGAGCAGTCGGGGGCCGTGCTGGAAGCCAGCCGCACACTGGGGCACTCGCCGTGGAGCACGTTCTGGCGTGTGGCGCTGCCGCTGGCGCGGCCGGGCATCGCCGCCGGGGTCGCCCTGGCCGGCATGGAGGTGCTCGCCGACTTCGGGACGGTCAAGCACTTCGAGCTCGATACCTTCGCCACGGGCATCTACGTGACGTGGTTCACCCTGGGCTCCCCGGTGGGCGCGGCTCGGCTGGCCGCCGGGCTCATGGTATTCGTGCTGGCCGTCATGAGCCTCGAGCGTGCCTCGCGCGGCAGCCGGCGCTTCCATCCGGCGGCGGCACCGCGGCGCGTGGCCGCGTTTCCGCTGCGCGGGTGGCGGGCTGGGGCGGCCGTCGCGGCCTGCCTGCTGCCGCTGCTGTGCGGCTTCGCGCTGCCGGCCGGGGCGCTGGCCCTGATGGCCGTGACCGCCGGCGACCCGCTGTTCGGGCCGGCGTTCCTGCGGCTCGCGGCCAACACGCTGCTGCTGGCGCTGCTGGCCGGGACGCTGGCGGTGGCCGTCGCCGCCCTGATCGCCTACGGCCTGCGCCTGGAGCCCTCTCCGCTCATGCGGGCGGCGGCGCGGGTGGCCGGCCTGGGCTACAGCGTGCCCGGCGCGGTGATCGCCGTGGGCGTCATGATCCCGTTCGGGTACGCCGACCGCGTCCTGGGCACCTGGCTGTACGCGGCGGCGGGCCGGCCGCCCGGGCTCGTCTTCAGCGGCACGATCTTCACGCTGGTGTACGCGTACCTCGTGCGCTTCCTGGCGGTCTCGTTGAACACGGTGGAAGCCGGGCTGGGGCGGATCAGACCCAGCATGGACGATGCGGCGCGGACGCTGGGCCATGGCCCCGGCAGCACACTGCTGCGCGTGCACGCGCCCCTCATGCGCGGCAGCCTGCTCGCCGCCGCGCTCCTGGTCGTGGTCGACCTGCTGAAGGAGCTCCCCGCCACCCTGATCCTGCGGCCCTTCAACTTCGACACGCTCGCGGTGCGGGTCTACCAGCTCGCGAGCGACGAGCGGCTGGCGGAGGCCTCCACGGCGGCGCTCGCGATCGTCGCCGTCGGCATCCTGCCGGTGCTCCTGCTGGACCGCACGATGGCGCGGGTGCGGGGGGCGCGCCACGACCCGCTGGAGGCCATGCGCCCGTGAGGCCTGCCTTGTTGGGCGCACGGGGCTCTGGTACGCTGTCGGTGCAGATGCCGGCGGGTCGCGCCCCGCGCGGCCTACGTGAGCGGCACATGGCCATTGGCGAGGAGCGGGGGGCGCCCCCCGTCATCAGCATCCGCAGCGTGCTTCGGCGGTACGACCCCGCGGGACCGCCGGCCGTGGACCGCCTGTCGCTCGACGTGGCCCAGGGCGAGGTCCTCGCGCTGCTGGGTCCCTCCGGCAGCGGCAAGACCACGGTCCTGCGGCTCGTGGCCGGCTTCGAGCGGCCCGATGCGGGCGAAGTGTGGATCGCCGGGCGGCCGGTCGCAGGTGGCGGGGTGTGGGTTCCGCCCGAGGCGCGCAGCGTCGGCATGGTTTTCCAGGACTACGCGCTGTTCCCGCATCTGACCGTCGAGGAAAACGTCGCCTTCGGCCTGCACTGTGTGCAGCGCGTGGAGCGCCCCCGGCGGACGCTCGAAGCGCTGGACCTGGTGGGGATGACGGCGTTCGCCGGCCGCTACCCCCACGAGCTGTCCGGGGGCCAGCAGCAGCGTGTCGCCCTGGCGCGGGCGCTGGCGCCGCAGCCGTTCGCGGTCCTGCTCGACGAGCCGTTCTCGAATCTCGACGCCGACCTGCGGGCGCAGGTGCGCGACGAGGTGCGCGGCATCCTGAAGCAGACCGGCACCAGCGCGATCTTCGTGACCCACGACCAGCAGGAGGCCCTGGTGCTGGGCGACCGCGTCGGGGTGCTGCAGCAGGGTCGGCTCGAGCAGGTGGACACCCCGGAGCGCATCTTCCACATGCCCCGGACGCGCTTCGTCGCCCGGTTCTTGGGCCGGGCTGACTTCCTCCCCGCCAGGGTGACCGCACAGGGACTGCAGACCGAAGTCGGCGTTCTCCCTCAGCGCCCGCCACTCGGGAATGGCGACGACGTGGAGATCCTGGTGCGGCCGGACGACATCGCCATTGCGCCTGCGGCAGGCGGCGCCGGCATCGTCATCCGCCGCCTGTTCCAGGGCGGCGCAGTGCTGTATTGTATCGAGCTCCCCTCCGGCCGCCGCCTCCACAGCCTGCAGCCGCACACGGTGCACCTGGAGCCAGGCGCCCGCGTGGACGTGCGCCTGGCGCCGGGACACCCGCTGGCCTGCTTCCTCAACGGCCAGGCGGTTGCCGCTGTTACTGACGCCGCGCCCGGGGAACCTGCCCGGGCAGGCGACTGAGCCGCGCATGGCGGTCCGTCCCGCAGGATGGCTGCTGGACCTGGCGGAGGGTCCGGTGGACTACGGCGAGGCCTGGGCCCTGCAGCGCGCGCTGGTGGCCGCGCGGCAAGACGCGCGGGTGCCGGATCTCCTGATGCTGCTGGAGCACGCGCCGGTGGTCACGATCGGCCGCAGCGGGCGCCGGGGGAACGTGCTGATGCCGGCCGAGGAGCTGCGCCGGCGCGGTATCGCGCTGTACGAGGTCGAGCGCGGGGGCGACGTGACCTACCACGGACCCGGCCAGCTGGTCGGATACCCCGTTATGCACCTGCGCGCGCTGGGGGAGGACGTGGTACGGTACGTGCGGCTGCTGGAGGAGGCGGTCATCGTCACGCTGGCGTCGTTTGGCATCGCGGCGGGCCGCGAGCGCGGTTACCCCGGGGTCTGGGTCGGCGGCGCGAAGATCTGCGCGGTGGGTGTGGCGGTGAAACGAGCGGTCACCATGCACGGCTTCGCCCTGAACGTCACCACGCCCCCCGAGGCGTTCGCCGCCATCAACCCGTGCGGCCTGGGCCGGCCGGTGACGTCCATGGCCGCGGTTCTGGGCCGCCCCGTCGCGCTGGCCGACGTGCGGCCGCGCTACGCGGCGGCGTTCTCCCGGGTCTTCCAGCTCCCGCTGCGGCCCGTATCCCTGCAGGCGCTGCCCGACGAGGTGCGTGCCCGCGCCGCCTCCGAACGCGCTGCCCTGGCAGCGGCCACCCTGATGGCGGCCGCCGGGCACCCCGCCGGCCGGGCGCCGGCGCCTGCGTAGAGGCAGAGACGATGGCCACCGTGCTCATCCCCGCGCCCCTGCGACGCCTGACCGCGGGGCAGGCGCGCATCGTGGTGCCCGCCGGATCGGTGGCGGAGCTGCTGGACCGGCTCGACGCCAGGTATCCGGGCATGCGCGCCTACCTGCTCGACGACGCCGGCACCCTCCGCGCCTACGTGAACATCTTCGTCAACAGCGCCGAGGTCCGCAGCCTGGCCGGCCTGCAGACACCGCTCGCCGACGGCGACGAGGTAGCGATCCTGCCGGCCATGGCCGGCGGCGCGTGAGCGAGCGCTCCGCCCGCGAGCCCCGCGGGCTGACCGCGCCGGTGCGGCTGCAGCTGCCCGACCTGCGGATCGTGCCGTCCGCGGCCCTGCGCCTGCACGAGGAGTGCGATCCGGAGCGCGTCGCGCGCCTGGCCCGGCGCCTGGCGGCCGAAGGCGTGCTGCGCAACCCCCCTCTGGTCGCGCCGCTGGGTGACGACGCATACGTCGTCCTGGACGGCGCCAATCGCGTCACGGCCCTCCAGCAGAGCGGCGTGCCCCATCAGGTCGTGCAGGTCGTGGACTACGACGATCCCGCCGTCGTGCTCGACGTGTGGGCGCACCTGCTCTCCGACGATGCGGCGGCGGTGCGCGCGGCGGGCCCCTGGGAGACGCTGCCCACAGACGAGCTGCGCGCCGGACTCGCCGCCGGCCGCCTGGTCTGCGGGCTGCTGACGCGGGTCGGAGCGTTCGGCCTGCCCGGCCGGGCCGACCTGGCCGAGCGCGTGCGCAGCATGGCCGCGGTGGTGGCGACATACAAGGGGCGCCAGACGATCTACCGCGTCCAGCCGGCCGACCTGGACGCGCTGGCGCGCGAGTACGGCCGGGCCGACGCCCTGGTGATCTTCCCGCGCCTGTCGAAGGCGGACGTCCGTGCCATTGCTCGGCTCCCCCAGAAGCTGCCGACGGGCATCAGCCGGCACGTCGTCCCGCTGCGCGCGCTGCGCGTGAACACGGACCTGGCGCTGCTGCGAGGCCCCGAGCCCACGGCGGTGAAGCAGGCACGGCTCGATGAGGCGATCCGGTCGCGGCTCCTCGAGCATCGCGTGCGCCACTACCCCGAGCCCACCGTCCTCTACGACGAGTGATGGCGTACCGGTTTCCGCCGTCCGCCCCGGCGCCCATCGCCGGCGACGTCCTGGGTCTCATCGGGAACACGCCCCTGGTCCGGCTCTCGCGGGTCGCCCCGCTGCGCGAAGGCGTCGAGTTGTACGCGAAGCTGGAGGCGCAGAACCCGGGCGGATCGGTCAAGGACCGTCCGGTGCTGCGCATCGTGGAGGACGCCGAGCGCGACGGGCGGCTGCGGCCAGGCCAGGTCATCCTGGACTCCACCAGCGGCAACGCCGGCATCGCCTACGCCATGATCGGCGCCGCCAAGGGTTACCGCGTCACCCTCGTCGTGCCGGGCAATGCCAGCGACGAGCGCAAGGGCATCCTCCGGGCGTACGGGGCCGACCTGGTGCTCTCCGACCCCCTGGAAGGGTCAGACGGCGCCATCTTGGTGGCCCGGCGCATGGCGGCGGAGGCGCCGGAGCGGTACGCCTACCTCGACCAGTACAGCAACCCCAGCAACTGGCGTGCTCACTACGACACTACGGGCCCGGAGATCGTGCGCCAGACCCACGGCCGCATCACCCACTTCGTGGCCGGGGTGGGCACCAGCGGCACGGTCATCGGGGTCGGCCGCCGCCTGCGCGAGACGAACCCCGCAGTCGAGATCGTGGCCGTCGAGCCCGACGACGCGTTCCACGGCATCGAAGGCCTCAAGCACCTGCCCACGGCCATCGTGCCGGGCATCTACGACCCGTCGGTACCGCACCGGACGCTGCGCGTGGCCACCGACGACGCCTACGCGTTCACTCGCCGGCTGGCCGTGACCGAGGGGCTCTTCGTGGGACCCTCGGCAGGCGCCGCGCTGGCCGCGGCGCTGGCGGTAGCGCGCGACCTGCGAGAGGGCGTCATCGTCGCCATCTTTCCGGACGCCGGCGACCGGTACCTGTCCACCAGCGTCTGGCGCCAGGTCGCGCGCGCCGGCCCGCCGGGGCCGGGGCCCGGAGGCCCGCCCGGCGCAACCGGTATATAATAAACTGAATGGCCCTGATCCTGGAGCGGGCGCAGGTGGACGCCATGATCGAGCACGCGCGCGCCGAGCACCCCAACGAGTGTTGTGGCCTGCTGGCGGGCCTCGGCGACCGCGTCGTGCGCGTCTACCGCGGCCGCAACGCCGATCGGAGCCCCTACACCTACCGGCTGGATCCCCAGGAGCAACTGCGCTTTTTCCGGGAGATCGACGACGCGGGGCTGGAGCTGGTCGGGATCTACCACTCGCACACCCAGTCGGCCGCCTACCCCTCGCGTACCGACATCGCCAAGGCGTACTATCCTGACGCGGCGTACGTCATCCTCTCGATCCTCGACCCCGCGGCGCCGGCCGCGGACGTGGAGATCCGGGCTTTCCGGATCCGTGACGGCGTGGTCACCGAAGAGGAGCTGGTGATCGCATGAAGGTCTCGACGCGGGCCGAGTACGGGTTGCGCGCCCTGCTGGACCTGGTGGCGCACTACGGCCAGGGGCCGGTGCACAGCCGCCAGATCGCCGAGCGCCAGGGCCTGCCCGAGCCCTACCTCAACCAGCTGATGGCCGCGCTGCGGCGCGCCGGGCTGGTCAGCAGCAAGCGCGGCCCGCACGGCGGGCATGTGCTCTCGAAACCGCCGGCGGCGATCACGCTGCGCGAGGCCTTCGAGGTGCTGGAGGGTACCACCGCGCCATGGTGGTGCGTCGAGGTCGACGATCCCGACTGCGCGTTCGTGGACGGGTGCGGGCTGCGTCCCGTCTGGCGCGCCGTGCAGGCCGCCGCCGACGGCGTCCTCAACCGCCTCACGCTGGCCGATCTGCGCCCCGCGCCTGCCCCGCTGGTGCCGGTCGGGGTCGGGGAGCGGTATCCCGTGCGCGGGCGCCGCCCTGCCGCACGGCGGCGGTAGGCCCGTGGGAATGCGCGGCCCCCGACGGGCGTTATGGAGGAAGACGCCATGGGTGTGTGCGCCGTGAACGCCGGTCGGCCGTCTACCGCGGTCTCCCAGGAAGACCGCGCCCGGTTCGAGACCCTGGTCAACGAGCACCTCGACAGCCTCTACGGCAGCGCGCTGCGCCTGACCCGCAACCGCGCCGCAGCCGAGGACCTGGTCCAGGAGACGTTCCTCAAGGCCTGGCGGTCGTTCCACACGTTCCAGCCCGGCACGAACGCCCGCGCCTGGCTGTACAAGATCCTGATGAACGCCTACATCGACAGCTACCGCAAGGCCGCGCGCGAGCCGGAGCTGATCGACCAGGAAGACGTCGGCGACTTCTATCTGTACGCCAAGGCGCAGGAGAGCGACGAGTACCGGCGCGCTGGCGACCCCGAGGAGACGCTGCTGGCCCGGATCATGGACGCCGACGTCAAGGCGGCGCTGGAGCAGGTGCCCGAGCCGTTCCGCATGGCGGTGATCCTGGCCGACCTGGAGGAGTTCTCGTACCGGGAGATCGCCGAGATCCTGGGCATCCCCATCGGGACGGTCATGTCCCGCCTCTACCGCGGGCGCCGGCACCTGCAGCGCCTCCTGTGGGACTACGCGAAGCGTGCCGGTTACGTCAACGGAGATACCGCCGCGCCCGGTGGCGGCGCGACGGCGGGGCACAGGCCCCCGGGGGCGCCGCCCAAACCGCGCACCGCAGGCGACCGATGACCGAGATCGACTGTCGGGAGTTGCTCCGCCAGCTCTGGATGTACCTCGACGGCGAAGCCGACGCGCCGGTGGGCCAGGACCTGCAGCGCCACATCGCCCGGTGCCTGCCGTGCCGGCAGCACGCCGAGTTCGAGCGCCGGCTGCGCGAGATCATCCAATACAAGTGCCGCGGCGAGCGCGCGCCCGACCCCCTCCGGCAGGAACTGGCCCGCCTCCTGCGCATCTCGATCCAGAGAGGCTAGCCCCGCGCCGGGCCGGGGTGCGGCCCGGCCGGCGGAGGAACGGCGCGCACCTGCGCGAACTCCGCAGCGGTGCGCAGGCTGCAGGTGCATGCGGGGAGGGAGTCCATGCTGACCAAGGACGTCATCCGCAGCGACGGTGCGCCGCTTCCCATCGGCCCGTACTCACAGGCGATCCGGGCCGGCGGCGTGCTCTACCTCTCGGGGCAGGTCCCGCTCGACCCGGCCACCGGGCAGCTGGTCGGTGGCGACATCAAGACCCAGACCCGGCGCGTGCTGGACAATCTGCGCGCGGTGCTGGAGGCCGCCGGGTCGTCGCTGGACCGCGTGGTGAAGACCACGGTCTACCTCCGAGACCTGAACGACTTCGGGGCCATGAACGAGGAGTACGCCTCGTACTTCCGCGAGGTGCCCCCCGCCCGCACCACGATCCAGGCCGCCCGCCTGCCGCGCGACGCGCTGGTCATGATCGAGTGCATCGCGCTGGGGTAGCCCGGTGCCCCCGGCTACAGGTCGACCCGGGTGCCCACGCCCCGGGCCACCGCCTTGCGGTACACGAGGGTCGCCGTGGCCACGTCCTCCACGGCGACGCCCACCGACTTGAAGAGCGTGACCTGCCCGGGGTGCGTCCGGCCTGGCTTCGTCCCGCCGATCACCTCGCCGAGTTCGTCCGCGACCTGCGCGCGGGTGATGCGACCTTCCTGCAGCGGCACCAGGATGTCGCCACACTCAGTGAAGATGGCGTCGCGCGAGTCCACCACGACGCGCGCGCGGGCAACCGTCTCGGTGTCGAGCTCGCGGGCGCCCGGCGCGTGCGAGCCGACGGCGTTGATGTGGCAGCCCGGGCCGAACCACTCCCAGCGGACGATGGGCTGCGCGGCGGTCGTGGCCAGGACCACCAGGTCGGCGCCCCGGACGGCGGCTTCCTCCGAGTCGACGACGTCGATGGGCACGCCCAAGCGCGGCTCCATCTCCCGCTGGAACGCCTCGGCCTTCGCACGGGTCCGGTTGTAGATCCGGCAGCGGGTGACCTGAGCGACCTCCCGCATCGCCCACAGGTGGCTCTGCCCCTGGACCCCGGCGCCCAGGATGCCGAGGACCTTGGGCCCGGGCGTGGCCAAGTAGCGCGTCGCCACGCCGGAGGCCGCGGCCGTCCGCACGGCGGTGAGGTAGGCGCCGTCCATGATCGCCAGCACCTGCCCCGTCTCCGGGTCGTTGACGACCACCACGGCGAGGATCGTCGGCAGGCCGCGCTGCGGGTTGCGCGCGTACACCGTCACGATCTTGCTGCCGAGCGCGTCGCTCCGGCTGAGGTAGGCCGGCATGGACAGCATGGCGCCGGCGTGGGGGGCCACGGTGGTCGTGCTGCGCACCGGCATCACCGCCTGGCCGGCCGAGAGCTCGGCCAGGGCCTGCGCACACGCGTCGATCGCCTCGCGCATGTCCAGCAGATCGCGGACCTGGGCCGCGGAGAGGATCAGAGGCATGTGACCGCTCCTCGTGCGAAGGTGCCGACCAGTCTACCATCTGTTGCCGCCTGCGGCTAGCCGGGGCAATCGGGTACGGTCCGGGCGCGCACGCCGCGGTCATGCGCAACGGCGCAGTGGCCGGCATGCCGGCCCGGGCTCCTGTGGTATCATACCAATGGTGCGGCGGCGGAGATGCTCGTTGTCGGACCTGTGCCTGACGCACGGTGCAATGCCAGACGCTGGGGGGTCGGCTAACGGGAAGCCACAAGCCTTTGAAGCTTGGGATGCGGGTTCGACTCCTGCCCCCCCAGCCACGGTGAATGACCCGGGATGCGCGGGCAGTAGACGCGCGGCACCGCGAGCTCGATGCTCATAGACAGGTCCACCTCCTGCGGTGAGATGGCCCCGGTCGGCCTGTGCCAGTGCTGCGCAGGCAGGCGTCGTCGCCCAGTGTCGGTGCGCAGCCGTCGATGACCGGCCACGGCGCACCCGACAGCGGCCGCCCCGCGTCCCGGGCCCGGGCGCCGTCGGATGCCGCGCCGGCGCCGGCCGCAGGCCGCCCGCCCCGCGCGGGGCGGGCGGCACCCTCCGAGGCCGTACCCGCCCCGCACGCCGGTGAAGCGCTGGTCCGCCGCCAGGTCGACGCTCTCAACCGCCACGACCTGGACGCGCTGATGGCCACGTACGCAGACGCCGCGGTTCTCGAATACCCGGCCAGCCCCCCGGTCACCGGCAAAGCCGCCATCCGTGAGGCCTACGAGCGCTTCTTCGCCAGCTGGGACGAGACGATCGCGCTGGCCCACGTGGTGGCGACCGGCGGTGTCGTGGCCGCCGAAGGCGTAGTCCAGGGGCGCCACCGAACGATCCACCTGAAGATCCCCGGCCGCGTCGCCGTCGCGTCCCCGCGGGCCTACCGGCACGGCTTCGCGGCGTTCTGGGAGATCCAGGACGGGCTGGTGGTCCGCCACCGCGTGTACTACGACGCCCGCGAGCTCGTGCGGCAGCTCCTCGGGCCTCGCTGAGACCGCGGCACTGGCGCCGCCGCGGACACCGCACGCACCGGAGGAATCCCTCGGGCCGCCAAGAATCCCCCAGGGGAACCGCCATCTCGATGTGCGCGGATCCCCGGGGCCGTTCATGTCACAGGTCGAAGCCATCGTGCTCGCCGCCGGCAAGGGAAAGCGGATGCGCTCGGCGCTGCCGAAGGTGCTGCACCGGCTCTGTGGACGCCCCATGATCACCTACGTCCTCGACACGCTGGCGGAGGTCGGCGTGCCCTCGCCTATCCTGGTGGTTGGCTACGGCGCCGAGCAGGTGCGGGCGGCGCTGGGGGAGGGGCTGCGCTACGTGCAGCAGAACGAGCCGCTCGGCACCGGGCACGCGGTGCTGCAGGCGCTCCCGCTGCTGGAGGGCTTTGCGGGCACCGTCCTGGTCCTCTACGGCGATGTGCCGCTCCTGCGGCCCGAGACCCTCGAGACGCTGCTGGCGCACCACCGCCAGCAGGGCGCGGCCGCCACGATCCTCACGGACGTGCGCGACGACCCGACGGGCTACGGCCGGGTGCTCCGCGACGCGCGCGGCAACGTCCTGCGCATCGTCGAGGAGCCCGACGCGTCGCCGGAGGAGCGTGAGGTGCGCGAGATCAACGCCGGCACCTACGCCTTCGAAGCCAGCGCGCTACGCGAGGCGCTGCGGGCCCTGCAGCCGGCCAACGCGCAGGGCGAATACTACCTCACCGACGCCATCGACCTGCTGCTGCGGGCGCGGCATACGGTGGCGGCGGTCGTGGCGCCGTCCACCCGGGAGACCCTGGGCATCAACAGCCGGCGGGACCTGGCCGATGCCGAAGCCGTGCTGCGGGCGCAGCTCCTCGGGGACCTGATGGACGCGGGCGTCACCGTCGTGGATCCGGCCACAACCTACGTACACGCCGGCGTCCGGGTCGGGCGCGATACCGTCGTCTACCCCGGGTCGAGCCTGGAAGGCACCACGGTCGTCGGGGAGGGCTGCCACATCGGCCCCCACGCCCGGCTGGTCGATGCGGCGCTCGGCGACCGGGTCACGGTGGTGGCCTCGACGATCATCCAGAGCCACGTGGGCGACGACAGCCGCGTGGGCCCCTACAGCCACCTCCGGCCGGGCGTCCGCCTGGGGCGCGGTGTCGAGGTGGGCACCTTCGCCGAGATGAAGAACAGCACGGTTGGCGACGGCACGAAGGTGCACCACATGAGCTACCTGGGCGATGCCCTGGTGGGGGCCCGGGTCAACATCGGCGCCGGCACCATCACCTGCAACTACGACGGCCGCGCCAAGCACGTCACCGTCATCGAGGACGGCGCGTTCATCGGCAGCGACACCATGCTCATCGCGCCGGTGCGGATCGGGCGCGACGCGGTGACCGGCGCCGGCGCGGTGGTGAAGCGCGACGTGCCGCCGCGCGGGGTCGCTGTGGGGATGCCGGCCCGCGTGATCCGCCACCGGCCCGACGCCGAGGTCGAGCCGACCCGCACCGAGGGCACCGACGCCGACGCTGCGCCGGTGGAGCCGCTGTGAGGGACGTCCGCCTGAAGATCTTCAGCGGGTCCGCCAACCCTGCCCTGGCCGAAGAGGTCGCGGACCTGCTGGACCTGCCGTTGGGCGAGATGGAGGTGTTTCGCTTCGCCGACGGCGAGGTGAGCGTACGGATCGCCGAGAGCGTGCGCGGCGAGGACGTGTTCGTCATCCAGCCCACCTCGCCGCCGGTCAACGAGAACCTGCTGGAGCTGCTGGTGATCCTCGACGCGCTGCGGCGGGCGTCGGCGGCCCGGGTCACCGCCGTGATCCCCTATTTCGGGTACGCGCGCCAGGACCGCAAGACGAAGCCGCGGGAGCCTATCACGGCCAAGCTCGTCGCCAACCTGCTGGTCGCGGCGGGCGCCCAGCGCATTCTGGCCGTCGATCTCCACGCCGGCCAGCTGTGGGGTTTCTTCGACATCCCCCTCGACCACCTGCCGTCGCGGCTGCTGCTGGCGGCGTACGTCCGCGCCAAGGGCCTGCGCAACGTCGTGGTGGTCTCCCCCGACATCGGCGGGGTCGCCCGGGCGCGCGAGTTCGCCGCCGAGCTGGGCGCGCCCATCGCCATCATCGACAAGCGCCGCGATCGGCCCAACCAGGTGAAGGAGGTCACCCACGTCATCGGCAAGGTGTATCGGCGGACGGCGATCCTGGTCGACGACATCGTGGACACCGCGGGGACGCTGACCATGGCGGCGCAGGCGCTGGTGGCGCGGGGGGTGGAGGGAGTCTACGCCTGCTGCGCCCACGCGCTCCTCTCGGGGGCGGCGGCAGAGCGCATCGCGCAGAGCCCCATCCAGGAGCTGGTGGTGACCAACACGGTGCCGGTCTCGGCCGCCCGGCGGCCGGACCGGATGCGCGTGGTGTCCATCGCGCCGATCCTGGCCGAGGCGATCCGGCGGATCCACGGCGACCGGTCGGTCAGCGAGCTGCTGAGCGCCGTCCCGGCGTCCGTCCCAGGGGCGCCGCTGCGCGTGGTCTGATGGCCGTCCCGCTGGTGCTGGCCCTGGTGGCGCTGGTGGTCACCAACGCGCTGACGCCCGCGGTGCGCCGCGTCGCGCGCCGCGTGGGCGCCATCGATTATCCTGGCGGCCGGCGCATCAATGCGCGGCCCACGCCGCGTCTTGGGGGCGTGGCCATCTACCTGGGCTTCGTCGTCGCCGCCCTGCTGGCCATGGTGGTCACGCGCCCGATCGAGCTGGTCCAGAGCGACGGCGCCACGTTCCTCCGGATCCCCATCGCGCTGCGCACCGATCGGGCCCTTGTGGGCCTCATGCTGGGCGGCACGTTTCTGCTGGGCGTCGGCGTCTACGACGACCTGCGCGGCCTGCACCCGGCGCTGAAGTTCGCGGCGATGGTGGTTGCCGCCGCCGTGCTGATTCCCTTTGGCCTGGCCACGCAGTTCGTGACACACCCGCTGACGGGGCGGACCGTGGCGGTGGGGCCGTGGGGCGCGGTGTTCACCATCCTCTGGGTGGTGGCGGTGGTCAACATCATCAACTTCATCGACGGCGTCGACGGGCTCGCCGCCGGCATCGTGGCCATCGCCGGCACGACGCTGCTGCTGGTGGCTGCCCACAAGCACGACGCCGTGGCCACGTCGCTGGCGGCCGGGCTGGTGGGTGCGGCCCTGGGGTTCCTGCGCCACAACTTCAACCCGGCCCGCATCTTCATGGGCGACTCGGGCTCGATGTTCCTGGGCTACGTCCTCGGGGGCCTGGCGGTGATGGGTATGTACAAGTCCTACACGGCCATCTCGCTCCTGGTGCCGATCCTGGCGCTGGGCGTGCCCATTGCCGATACCGCCTTTGCCATCGTCCGCCGTGCGCGCAGTGGCCGGCCCATCTACCTGCCCGACCGGGGCCACCTGCACCATCGGCTGCTCGACCGCGGGCTCACGCAGCGGCAGACCGTGGTGCTCCTGTACCTGGTCAGCGCGGCGCTGGGGTTGGGCGCGCTGGCGCTGGCGGACATCAGCCGCACCACCGCCGTGGTCACCCTGGGCGTCATCACTGCGGTCCTGGTCATCGGCGTCCGGCAGATGCGGCTGCTGGCGCGCTGATGGGCGATCGGCTGCCCATCATGACGGTGTTCGGGACCCGTCCCGAGGCGGTGAAGCTCGCACCCGTCATCGCCCGCCTGCGCGACAGCGCCGACTTCGTCCCCCAGGTGGTCGTGACCGCCCAGCACCGGGAGATGCTGGATCAGGTGCTGCGGCTGTTCGGCATCGTCCCCGAGCGCGATCTGGACATCATGCAGCCCGAGCAGTCGCTGTCCGACATCACCGCGCGGGCCATGGCGGGTCTGGACGCGGTGCTGCGCGAGCTGCGTCCGGCCATGGTGCTGGTGCAGGGTGACGCCTCGTCCACGTTCCTGGGGGCGCTGGCGGCGTTCTACCACCGGGTGCCCATCGGCCACGTCGAAGCCGGCCTGCGCACCCATGACAAGTACCAGCCTTTTCCCGAGGAGATGAACCGCCGCCTGACGTCGGTGCTGGCAGATCTGCACTTCGCGCCGACGCCGCAGGCCCGGGACAACCTGCTGCGCGAGGGAATCCGGCGCGAGCGGATCGTGGTGACCGGGAACACGGTGATCGACGCGCTGCTGGAGGTGCGCGGCCGCCCCGACCTGCCGTGGCCTCCCGGGCTGCCCGCGCTGGACGGCCACCGGGTGCTGCTGGTCACGACGCACCGTCGGGAGAACTGGGGGGAACCCCTGCGCCAGATCTACCTGGCACTCCTCGACCTGCTCAACCGCTTTCCGGACGTGGCCGTCGTCTTTTCGGTCCACCGCAACCCGGCCGTGCGGCGCATCGCCCAGGACGTGCTGGGCGGCCACCCCCGCGCCCACCTCATCGAGCCGCCCGATTACGCGCCGTTCGTCAGGCTCATGGCCGACGCCTATCTCATCCTCACCGACTCGGGAGGCGTGCAGGAAGAGGCGCCGGCGCTGGGGACGCCGGTGCTGGTGCTGCGCGAGGTCACCGAGCGGCCCGAAGGCATCGCGGCCGGCACCGTGGAGCTCGTGGGCACGGCGCGCGCGCGCATCGTGGAGCGCGCGAGCCGGCTGCTGGCCGATCCGGCGGCCCGCGCGGCCATGGCCCAGGCGCGCAACCCCTACGGGGACGGACAGGCCGCCCGCCGCATCGTCGAGGCCCTCCGCCACGTGTTCGGACGCGCGCCCGCGCCGCCTGCGGAGTTCGTACCGTGAACCGCGAGGTCCCCGAGCCCGTATGTTATAATCGAAGACACATCGGGCGTTGCGGTTGTGCTGGCAGCCCGGTGCGGCCGCGCAAGGGAGACGATGCGCATCCCGGTGAGCCACTGGCTCGTGCTCGCAGTCGTCGTCATCATGCTGGGCACCGCGGTGCAGGCGGCGCCCCGGCTGGTGGACGTCCGGGCCACCCTCCGGGGTGAGGTGGTCGCCGACGGGCTGGCCAGGGTCGGCGACCAGGTGAGCGAGGGCGATCCCCTGGTCTACGTGCGCACGCAGATCGGACGGGCGGTGGCGGCCCGCGCGCCGGTCGACGGCCGGGTGGCGGAGGTGCTGGTCCGCCCGGGCGCGGAGATTCGGGAACTCGGCGCGGTCGTGGCGCGGCTGGAGCCCAGGTAGGCGGTGCCGATCCCCGCAGGGCGTCGTCCAACGGTGGCCGCCCGGCCACCGTTTCCCGCACGCAGGTCGGTAGCGGACGTCATGGCGCCACGGTCGAGAGGGGGCGAGGTGTGAACGTTCGTCCAGGCATGCTGCTGCTGGCGATCCTCCTGATGCTCCCGAGCCTCCCGGCGGCGGGCGCGCCGCAGTCGACGCCGCCCATCCTGCCCATCGACCAGGTCCGTCCGGGCATGCGCGGGATCGGGAAGACGGTCGTTACCGGTCAGCGCGTCGACGAGTTCCAGTTCGAAGTGATCGACATCCTGCGCGGCGCCGGCGGGCCCATCACCTCCGATCGGATGATTCTGTTCCGCATGACCGGCCCGCTGGTGCAGCGCACCGGGGGCAGCGCCGCCGGCATGAGCGGCAGCCCGCTCTACGTCCACGGCCGGCTGATTGGCGCCCTGTCCGCCTCGTTCATCTGGCAGACGCCGCGCCGCGATATCGCCCTGGCGACCCCGATCGCCGACATGCTGAAGCTCCTGGAACGTCCGCCGGCGCGCCGCAGTGGCGCGGCGGTGTACCGCACGTCGCAGCCCTTCGTGCTCGACGGCCGCGCCTACGACCGGGTGGTCGTGGCGCCCACGCCACGCGCGGCGCAGTTCGCCGGCCGGCTGCCCGGTGTCGCCGTCGCCGCGCCCGCCGTGGCCGCCTACGCCCTGGGCCTGAGCCCCCGCGCGTCCCGCCTGCTGGCTACGCTCGTCCAACCCCAGGGGCTGGAGATCCTGCAGGGGTACGCCAGCAAGGGGACGTTTGCGGTGCACCCCGTGACCGCAGGGAGCACTGTGGGTGTCGAGGAAGTGCGGGGCGACGTCGAGTTCGGCGGAATCTGCACGGTCACCGTGCGGGTGGGTGCGCGCGTGCTCGTCTGCGGCCACCCCTGGGCGAACCAGGGCGATGTGGAGTACATCCTGACGGCCGCCGAGGTCATCGCCGTGGTCAACACCCTGGAGCGGCCGTTCAAGGTCGGGAACCTGGGGAGCGTCATCGGCGTGGTGGACCAGGATCGCGGTACCGGCATCGTGGGCAGCCTGGGGCCGCTGCCGCGCCTGTTCAACCTCCGGGTGATCGTCACGGACCTGGACGCCGGGGGGCGCGTGCAGCTCGGCGCGCAGATGGTGCGCCGCCGCGACATGGCCCGGGCGCTGGCGCCCCTGGTGGCGCTGTCGGCGGTGGAGCGGGCGCGCAACCAGGCCGCCGGGGAGGGCACTGCCACGGTCCGGCTCACCCTCCGCGCGCGGGGGCTGGAGCGGTCCATCGTGCGCGAGAACATGTTTTACAGCACCCGCGACATCGCCACGGCGTCGGTGCTCGACGTCGTGGACGCTATGGAACTCGCCTTCTACAACGACCTGCGCCGGCTCGAGCCGTACGATCTCACCGTGGAGATCTCGCTGGCCCGGCGGCGGGTCACTGCGTCCATTGTGGACGTGGCGGCGCAGTCGCGCGAGGTCAGCCCGGGGGAGACGCTGCGGGTGCGGGTGCGGCTCCAGCCCTATCTGGCCGACCGCGTGGTGACCCGGCTGGTCGAAGTTCCCGTGCCCGCCGACTTCCCGCGGGGCCCGGCGGTGGTCATCGTGCGCTCGGCCGGGGTGGACGAGCCCCGGGTGCCGGTAGAGGCGCGGCTGGCGAGCGCGCTGCAGGCCGAGCCGATCCCCTGGGGCGTGGACTCGCTGCAGGACGCGCTGCGGCTGTTCGCCGAGTTCGGCCGCAACACCGACATCCTGGTGCGCATCGTCCCGTTCGGCCTGCCCGCCACACAGCTGGAGTTCACCAAGTTCGACGTGCCGGCGGCCAGGTTCGACCGCACGGAGTGGGTCATCCAGGGCTCGGAATCGATTCCGATCCTGATCCGGTAGCCCGGCGTCCGTCCGGGCAGGTGGGCATTGAGAACCATGAGGGGGCCGATGACCGTGCTGCCACGGCTGGCCGGGCTCGTGCTGCTGGCGATGGCCGCACCGGGCGTGTCCGTGGCCGCATCTTTCGACTGGCTGCCCCTGCAGGCCGTCCAGCCGGGCATGCGGGGCGTGGCGCGCACCGTGGTACGCGGCACCACCGTGGAAGCGTTCGACGTGGAAGCGCTGGCGGTGGTGCCGGGCGCGGGGCCGGCCGGCGCGTTGATCCTGGTCCGCGCCTCGGGCCCGGTGATCCAGCGCACCGGCGGTATCGCCGGCGGGATGAGCGGGAGCCCGGTGTACTTCCACGGCCGCCTGGCCGGCGCGATCGGATTCGGCTGGACGTTCGCCGACCATTCGCTGGGTCTGGTCACGCCCATCGAGGTGATGCAGAGCGCGCTGCCGGCCCCGCGCCGCAGCCAGCTGCCGCCGACGATGGCCGGCCCCTGGACCCTGCCCGCGCCGGTACACGCCGGCGGGCGGCGCGTGGCGCGCATCGCGGTGGCTGCGTCCGCCGCCCCGGTCCCTCCGGCGGCCGCAGCCGCCGATGTGGCCGTGATGGTCCCGCTGGCCCGGCCGTTGCTGGTCTCGGGGATGGGCACCCGGGCCGCGGCGCTGCTGCAGGAGGCGCTGGGCCCGATGGGCGTGCAGCCGGTCCAGGGGGCGGCTGGCGGCTCCACCACCGACCGGCCGGTGCTCGTGCCGGGGAGCGCTGTGGGCGTGCAGCTGATCCGCGGGGATCTCAACGCCGTGGCCATCGGGACCCTGACCTACCGCGATGGCGAGCGCATACTGGCCTTCGGTCACCCGGTCCTCAACCGGGGCGACAGCGCCTACCTGCTGACGTCCGCCGTCATCCATGGCGTGGTGCCCAGCGCCTCATTTCCCTTCAAGATCGGCTCGGCAGGCGCACCGGTCGGCGTGGTCGCCCAGGACCGGCGGGCCGGCGTGGGCGGCATCATCGGCCGCCTGCCCCCGATGGTCGGCGTGCGCCTCTCGGTCCTCGATGGGGACAGGGGCCGCCGCGCGACCCTCGGCACGCAGGTCGTGCAGGATCCCCAGCTGGGGCCGATGCTCGCGCTGGTCTCGGCACTGGACGTTATCGACCGCGCGCTCGACCGGGTGGGCGGGGGCACGGCGCGCGTGCGGCTGACCCTGCGCGGCCGCGGCCTCGACGCGCCCATCGTGCGCGAGAACGTCTTCTACCACTCCCGCGACATCGGCTCCGCGGCCATGCTGGAGCTGCCCGAGGCGCTGCGCCTGCTGTTCGCCAACGAGTTCGTCCGCACCGGGCCCGTAGACGTGGCCGTGGAGGCCGAGGTCCGGCAGGCCCGGCAGACTGCGGCCGTGGTCGAGGCGGAGCTGGGGCGGCCGAGGCTGCGCCGCGGCGACGTCGCCAGCGTGCGGGTCACGCTCCGTCCCTTCCAGGGCGACCCCGTGGTGCGCGACGTGGAGCTGGCGGTCCCCGAGCAGTTCCCGGTCGGACCCGCCACGGTGCTGATCCGCGCGGGCGGGCGGCCGGTACCCGAGGGCGGGCTGCCGGCGGCGTTGCTGAGCGAACCGGTCGAGACGGCCGCGACCTCGGCTGCAGAGCAGCTGGCGGCCTTTGCCGACCGCGATCGCAACACCGATGTGGTCGTGGAGCTCGTGCCCGGCCCGGCGCGGTTTCCCGACATCACCGGCGCGGCAGCGACCCGCACCGCGAAGGTACGCGTCGCGACGCCGTGGGTCGTCCGGGGCCGCGTGCAGCTCCCGACCGCGGTGGAGGGTCCCTAGACCGCACAGGACGAGATCGCAGGCAGGAGCCCACCGGCCCGGATGCGACGACCTTCTTTCGCTGCAGCGCTCATCCTGCTCCTCACCGGAGCCGGCCTGGTCGCCTGGGCGGCGTCTGCGCTTCCGCAGCGCGCGCGCGAGGCTGCAGTCGCCGCGCTCTCCGCTGTGCTGGGCCAGCCCGTGCGCATCGGCCGGGTCTCTGGCGATCCGTGGCGCGGCATCGTCCTGGACGACGTGGCGCTGGACGGTCCTGCGTTCACCGGGGGCGCGCCGCTGCTCACCGCCCGGCGCGTTGTGGTGCATCTGGACGTCGGGATCCTCATCGCCGAGCTCTGGCGCCGGCGCCATCCAGCCGCGAGCATCGTGCAGGTCCTTCTGGAGGAACCGGTCCTGGCGCTCGCGCGCGACGCTGTCGGCCGCTGGAACCTGGATCGGCTGGGCCGCCTGCCCGCCGGGCCTGGCGGCGCGCCGGCCTTTGCAGGGCGCGTCATCGTGCTCCACGGGACCGTGCGCCTGGCTGACGCCCATCCCCTGCGGCCGCGCGTCTTCACGGCGCGCTTCGAGGACGTCAACGGTACCGTGGAGTTCTCGGCGTCGCCCCGGGTGCGGCTGCGCGCGTCGTTCGTCGAGGTGCGCGACGGCCGACGGGTGCCGGGACGGCTCGCGGGCGTCCACCTCGCCACTACCGGGCACCTGGATCTCGACCTCGACGTGACCGACGGGGACCTGGCGGCCTGGGGGGGCTACGTGCTCGCCACGCCCGGGTTCCGGCTGGCCGCCGGGCGGTTCGACGCGACCCTGCACATCGTGCGGTCGCCGCAGGCCCGGGGGACGGCGACGGACCTCTGGGGGCGCGTCAGGGTTCGCGGCGGCGCGGCGCACATTCCCGCCCGCGGAGCCGTCCTGCAGCGCGTCTTCGGCCTGCTGACCGTCCAGAACCGGCGCGTCGCCTTGGCCGATCTGCGCGGGACGCTGAACGGCGTGCCGCTGCGAGCGCGCGGCGAGATCAGCTTCGCGGGCGAGCCGTACCTCGATCTGGCCGTCCACTCATCCCGCGCCGACCTGGAGGTATTGCGGCGGGTGTTCTTCCCCCGTGGGGGCCTGCCGCTCCGCGGGGTCGCCTCCGGCAGCGTCCGCATCATTGGCGCGGTGAGCGCACCCCGCCTGGCGGGCAGGGTGGACGCGGCCGCCGGCGAGGTCGCCCGGCGCCAGTTCGCGCGGGCCTCCGGGTCGTTCGAAACCTACGGGTCGGTCGTGACCGTGCGAGACGCTGCGGCCGACGCCGCCGGCGGTTCAGTGCAGGGCGAGGCGTGGTGGCGACTGGGTGCGTCCCAGTTTCAGATGGTGCTGCGCGTCGCCGATGCCGACGCCACCGCGCTGGGCCGCTGGATGCCAGGAGAAGCGCCTGGCATGCGCGGGCGCATCACCGGTCACGTGGTGGCCCTCGGGCGCCCGGGGGGCCTGGAGGTTGCAGCACGCGCGCGCGTGGTCGCGCCGGAGGTGGGCGCCACGCGCCTGGATGCGCTCGGCGGCGTGTTCCGATACGCGGGCGGCGTCGTCTACCTCGAGCACGCCACAGCCGAGGTCGGGCGCGCGTGGGCGTCCGGGCACGGGACGATCGGCCCTGACGGCACGCTGGCGCTGCGGGCCGTGGCTGGCGGGCTGGATCTCGCCGCGCTGCCCTCGGTGCGCTTGCCCGCGGACATCGCCGGGACGGCCGACTTCTCGGGCCGTGTGCAGGGGACGCTGGCGGCTCCGGAGATCGCCGGCGATGCACAGGTCCGTCGCGGGCGGGTGCTGGGGCTCGCGCTGGACCACGCGGCAGGACGCGTGCACCTGCGCACGGGTCAGGTGCGCCTGGCGCAGGTGGCCGCCCGCGCGGGCCGGGCGCGGTACCTGGCCGACGGCACCGTGAGCTGGGCGCCGTCTGCCCGTGTGGACCTGACGCTGGAGGCCGAGCGGGCGCCGGCCGAGACGCTGGCCCGACTCGGGGGGCTGCCGCTCGAGATCCGCGGCAGCGTGGACGGGCGGATGCGCCTCACCGGTCCGGCCGCGCGTCCGGCGGCGGAGGGCCGCGTGACGTTGCGCGACGCCGTGGTGCAGGACCAGCCTGTCGACCGGGCGGAGGCGGCGTTCCGGTGGAACGGCACGCGCCTCGTGCTCAACGGGGCCTGGCTGGGCCGTCGCTCGTCCCGCCTGGAGCTGGCCGGCGCCATCGACCGGCACGCGGGATTCAACCTGACCCTGTCCGCCCGCGACCTGCAGCTGCGCGACCTGGCCCTCCCGCCCGTGGCCGGCGCACGGGTCGACGGCAGCGTCAGCCTCACCGGCCAGCTGCGCGGCCCCACTCATGCCCCCGACGTCACCCTCGCCGTACGGTCGAGCGATCTCGTCGTGAACGGCATACGCTTCGACGACGCCGCGGGAGAAGTCGGGTGGGGCGCGCGCACCCTCCGCCTGGCCCCGCTACGTCTGCGTCGTGGGGCCGAGACCTACCAGATGGACGGCACCGTCGGGTTCGGCCCCTCGCCGGTGATCGCCCTGACCACGCAGGTCTCGCCCGGCAGGCTGTCCACGCTGCTCGGGCTCGGCAACGTGCGGATCAGGGCGCCGGTAGACGCCACCATCACGGGCGTGGCGGAGGTGCAGGGACCGCTGGGGAACCCCGGCGCGCGTCTCAACGTCACCGTCGACGGTGGTCACATCGGCGAGCACCGGCTGGTGGACGGCACCGTGGACCTGAAGCTCCGCGACGGCATCGTGAGCATCGACCGATTCCAGCTGCATCCGGCCCAGGGAACGGTGGCGATGCGGGGACGGCTGCACCTGCGGGGCGACAGCCAGCTGGAAGTGGCCGGCGCGGACCTGCCCCTCGACCTGCTGCGGCCGGTGCTGGGCCTGCGCCGCCCGCTGCGCGGTCGGTGGGAGTTCACGCTGCAGCTCGACGGGCCGCTGGCCGCGCCGGAGATCGGGTTCTCACAGGAGATCACGGCCGGCGGCCTGGAGGGCGCGACGTTCGACCGGCTCGTTGCCAACGCGTTCTACCGCGATGGGCTGCTCCAGGTGCCGCAGGCGTTCCTCGTGCAGGACGGCCACCGGTTGCGCGCGCAGGGCGCGATTCCCTTCAACCCGGCGCTGCTGCGCTTCGACGACCAGCGGCCCATGGAGTTCCGGTTCTGGCTCGTGGACGCCCATCTGGGCCTGCTCCGCCTGGTCTCCGACCGGGTGGAGGAGGCGGCGGGCGCCGTGGAAGGTGAGGTGCGCGTCGGCGGCACGGTCGCCGCGCCCGAGGTCAGCGGCGGGCTGCGCGTGCGCGACGGCCGCGTCCGGATCAGCGGCCTGCAGACGCCGATCGAGGCCATACGCCTCGACGCGCGCTTCGATGGCTCGGCGATCCAGCTGGCCGAGGCATCGGCGCGCCTGGGCACCGGCACCGCCCAGGTGGAGGGGGCCCTGCGCCTGGCGTCGGTGTCAGGCGGCGGGCTCGCCCTCGGCGCCGGCGAAGACGCGCCGCTGCACGTGCAGGGCCGCAACCTGCGCATCACGATCCCGCCGGTCATGGATGCGCTGGCGACCGGACAGCTGCGCGTCTGGGGCGCCGTGGGCGATCCACGCCGTCCGCCGACGGTGACCGGGCAGGTGACGCTCTCCGACGGCACGGTCGCCGTCGCCGCCGGCCCGCCAGGCGCGTCGGTGCGAGCGCCGCTGGTGTTCCGGACCGTGCGGCTGGAGGTTGGCCGCGACCTGGCCGTGCAGGCGGGCGGGCTCCGCTTCGACCTGCAGCCCGGGGGCGCCGTGGTGCTCGGTGGCACCCTGCGCGCACCCACGCTGGACGGCGCGATCGGCGCCCGCGACGGCAAGCTCGTCGCCCTGGGCACGACGTTCGACCTCGTCGAGGCCACGGCGGTCTTCCAGCCGCACCTGGGCATCGTGCCGCACGTCACGGCCACGGCCGAGACACAGATCGGCGCGACACACGTGACCCTGGCCGTGCGCGGCGTCCCGCCTGATGCGCTCACGCTGGACCTGCGCTCCGATCCCGAGATGCCCCGGCAGGAGATCGTCGCGCTCCTGGGGCGGCAGGCCGGCATGGCACGGCTGCTGGAGGGCGACCTCGAAGGCGCCCTGCGGGCGGCGATCAGCCGGCGGCTGTTCGGCGGCGCGACGGGCACCGTCGGACGCCGCCTGGGGTTGAGCGAGCTGTCGCTGGAGTACGACTTCCAGGGACCGTTGGCCCTCCGGGCCGGCAAGCTCCTGGCGGGGAGGCTCTATCTGACGCTGGAGGCGACGTTCGCGGAGCAGACCCGGTATCTGTGGGGCCTCGAGTACCGCTTCGCGCCCGGGTGGCGGATCACCACCCGGGTGGGCTCTGACGGCAGCCGCGAGACGTTGTTGTGGTACACCGTGCGGTTCTGAACGCCTGACCAGGAGTTCACGCCGCCGACGCGAAGCCTCCCTCGGCCGGCGGAGGGATGGCCGGAGGGTGTGCGTATGCTGGCCGACTATCTGCGCGAGCTGCAGCACGTGGTCCTGCTGGCCCCCGCCGAGGAGGCCGACCTCTGGCGGGCCTACCGTCGCCGGGGCGAGGCTGCCGCGCGGCAGCGGCTCATCGAGGCCTATCAGCCCCTGGTCTTCAAGGTCGTCATGCAGCTCCGGCCGCCGGAGCCGCTGGTGATGGACCTGATCCAGGAAGGGCTCGTGGGCCTCATCGAGGCTGTGGAGCGCTTCGACCCGGAGCGCAGCGTGCGGTTCTCGACCTTCGCCACGTATCGCATCCGGGGGCGCGCGCTCAACGCGCTGGACCGCGTGCGGCCCGAGGTGTCGCTGGACCAGGTCCTGGGGGACGAGGGCGCCCCGCTGGCGCGGCTGGTGGATCCGGCAGCGGCGTCGGCGCTGGCCGACGTCGAGGACCGCGCGCTCGTGGACGCGGCGGCGCGGGTGGTTGCCCAGCTCCCGCCGCGCGAGCGGCTCGTGCTGGCCGCCGTCGTCGGCCTGGGAGAACCGCGGCAGATCGCGAGGGACCTGCGCATCAGCCTCTCCCACTTCTACCGGCTGCAGAAGCAGGCGATCGCGCGCCTGCGGGTCCTGCTGGGCCTGGTCGGGGTGCACCAGCCACAGCGCGTCTCGGGATATTAAGGGGTGTAGAGGGGTGCGTGCCGGGGGGATCCGCATGGACGAGCGACGCACGCTGCAGATCGATCGCATCGCGTACGCTGCCGACTGGCTGGTGCGTGCCCGCCAGCGGGTCGAGGACGGCGATCCCGCGCGGGGCCTCCTGGCGCTGCTGCTGGCGCAGGCCGAGGTGCGGCGAGCGACGGACGCAGGGCTGGCTGGTCTCTTGCCGCCCCGACGGGTCGAGCGCGATGCTCTCCTGCTGGTCGCGAGCGTCGCTGCGGTGCTGGCTGCGTCGGCGATCGTGCTCGCCACCGGGCTCGCCCAGATCGCCAGCCTCCCTCCGGAGGTCCCGCTGCCAATAGTGAGGCTGCCGCAGCCGGCGGAGACGATGCTGCAGATCGTCCAGACCGCGCCGCCGGCGCCCGAGCGCACCGTCCGGGGAATCGCTCTCCGGCCGGCGCCCGTCCCGGCACCGGCTGCTCCTGCCGCGCCGCCGGCAGCCGACATGCGGCTGCCGGCGGCGCCGAGCGTGTCGATCGCCCCGGTGGCGGTGCCCGCGGCACCGGTAGCATCGTCCGCGCCCGCAGCGGCTGCTCCCGCGGGGGCCGCGCCCGGACCGACGATAGCCGCGCCCGCGCCTCCGTCCGTGCTGAGCGAGGCTGACCTGATCGATCTGGTGCTGGCCGCGGAGCGCTCGCTGCGCCGAACAGTCAACCAGTAACCGGTCCGCGCGCGGCCCGGAGCACGCCTGCTTGCGAGCGAGGAGTTCGGGTGCTACTCTGGGCGGGTGCGCGCGCGCCGCGGCGCACCGCGGCAGCCCCTGTCATGCGCGTAGGATCGTTCGCGATGCACCCGTCGTCGAGGAGGTCTGGCTTGCCCGGCCGCCGTCCGTTCCGCCGTCCCGCCACCCTGCCCACCGCCAGCCTGATCCTGGGGCTCCTGGCATTCGCGTGGCTGGTCGGGCCCATCGCGGCGCAGCAGCCCGCACCGACCCCGGCGCCATCTCCTGTCCAGACGCCTGCGCCACCTGCGCCGTCACCGGCACCGTCGCCCGCGCCCAGCCCCGCGCCGTCTCCTGCGCCAACGCCGGCGCCGGTACCATCGCCCACACCGGCGCCCAGCCCGACACCGCAGCCCAGGATCGTCGAAGTCGTCGTACGGGGCATCGAGCGCGTACCCCAGTCCGTCGTCATGGACTCGGTGGGGGTGCGCGCAGGCGAACTGCTCTCCGACGAGCGCCTGCGCGCCGACGTCGCGGCCATCATCGCCACCGGGTGGTTCGCCGATGCGAACGTACGGGTGGAACCGGCGGCAGACGGCGTGCGCGTGGCCTTCATCGTCGTCGAGAATCCCGTCATCGAGGCCATCGCCGTGGAAGGCAACACCGTGGTCCCCACGCCAGAGGTGGAACGGGCGCTGGACGTTCCCACGGGTCAGGTGTTGAACATCGTCCGGCTGCGTGACGGCGCGCGTCGCATCGAGCGGCTGTACGAGGAGCGCGGCTATGTCCTGGCCCGCGTGGCCGACATCGACGTCGCCGGCAACGGCACCGCCCGCCTGCGCCTGCGCATCGCGGAAGGCAAGGTCGAGGCCATCGAGTACAAGGGCCTGACCAAGACCAGGCGCTTCGTCGTGGAGCGGGGGGCGCTGGTCCGGCCCGGGGTGGTCTTCAACGTCAACGACCTCAACAAGGATCTCCAGCGGCTGTTCAACCTGGATCTGTTCGAGAGCGTGCAGGCGCGGCCGCGACCGGGCAGCGCCCCCGAGACGGTGATCGTCGAGATCGAGGTGAAGGAGCAGCGCACGCAGCAGGCCCGCTTCGGGCTCGGCTACAGCGACCGCACCGGCATCGTGGGGTTGGTCGAGTATTCGGAGAAGAACTGGCAGGGGCGCAACCAGTCGCTCACGCTGCGGGTGGAGCGCGGGCTCGGTGAGCGCAACGTCCCGCTGACCAGTCCGGCCGGCACCAACTTCGCCCTCATCTTCCGGGAGCCGCACCTGGATGCGCGACCCACGGCCATGGAAGTCGCCCTCTACCAGAACTCCAGTATCGAGCTCGAGTACAGCGGCACCGACGTCTTCTCCCGCTTCCAGCTCGACCGCCTGGGCAGCAGCATCACGTTCACCCGGCCGCTGGACCCCCAGGTGCTGGTGACGCTGCGCCTGCGGTCGGAGAAGGTGGACATCACGGCGCTGCCCAAGCTCACGACGGATACCTGTCCGCCCGATCCGTGCACCCCACCGAGCCTCCTCACGCCGGGACGGACCATCGCCCTGGCGCTCGCGGGCGCCCGCGACCGTCGCGACAACCGGCTGAATCCCACCCGGGGCGACCGCGTCGGGCTCACGCTGGAGGTGGGGCTGCCGGTGCTGGGCGGGGACTTCGGCTACGGGAAGTACATCGCCGAGTACACGCGCTACGTCGCCCTCGGCCCCGGCGTGCTCGTGGGACGCGTGCTGGGCGGCTGGAGCCACGGAACCCTGCCGCTGCAGGAGCAGTTCCTGCTCGGCGGGCCGTCCACCCTGCGGGCGTTCAGCTACGGGCAGTTCCGGGGCAACAGCGAGGCGCTGGTGAACCTCGAGTACCGGCTACCGCTGGGCGTCGTGCTCCGGCAGCTGCGGGACATCACGGGCGCGCTCTACGTCGACGCCGGCGCCGCGCCGGTCGTCGCGGGCGCGGGCGGGGTGGGCTATGGCGTCGCGGTGATGGTCTCCACCCCGGTTGGGCCGGTTCGCATCGACTACGCGGTCAACGCGCAGGGAGGACGGCAGACCTGGCTCACCATCGGTCCGCCCTTCTGACGGGAGGACCCGCCCGGCGTGCGGTAGCGGCCCTGGTCGCGGGGGCGGTGCTGGCCGCGGCACTGCCCGTGGCCTGGGCCGCCGAACCCATCCAGCGGGTCGACGTGCGGGTGGTGGTGGCCGGCGGCGACCCGGCGGCCGCCGTCACCCGCCGCCTGCAGGAGGTCGCGGCGACCGCAGCCGAGCGGCTCCTGCTCGGACGCGACAGCGCGGTGGTCACCCAGCAGCAGGCGATGCTCGCCGGGGTGCTGCGCGAGGTGATCGACCGCGTGGTGGCCGGGTACCGGGCGCGCGCGGTGAGCTTGCAGCCGGGGGGGACCACCGCGGTTCTGGTCGGGCTCGAGCCCCAGCCGCCCATCCTCGGCGCCCTCCCGGTGCAGGTGGCCTACGCGGACGTGCACGCCGACGTGCAGCCGCTGGTCCACCGCACCCTGGCATCGGCGCTGCCGGAGGCGTCCGCGCTCACGGTCCGGCTGCCCGCCGCGGCCCTGGAGTGGGCGGGCCCCCTGCTGCAGCAGGAGGTCGCCGCGCTCGTGGAGCGAGCGGTCGCGGGGTTCACCGGCACGGGGCGGGTCGACGGCACCCCGCCGCGGCTCGTGCTCACGGTGCGCGTGCGCGACGCGCGCGTCGTGCGCGATATCGGCGTGCGGTTTCGGTCGTCCTCGATCCCCTACTGGCTGCTGAACCAGCACACGCCGCAGGTGCTCTCCATGGCCGAGCCGCTGCGGGGCCTGCCGGTGACCTTCGCCAGCGCGCACCGGACCGAGCTGGAACGGCTCCTGGCCGGGCGCCTGGCCGCCTACCCGCCGGCGGTGGAGTACGGCGTCGCGGCCCGTCCCCAGGTACAGGTGGCGGAGGTCACATACGTGACGGTCGTCGCCGACTCGACCCTCTACCGCGGGCGCGTAGAAGCCCGGCTCAACCTGGGCACGCATGCGCCGGTGCCCGACGTGCGCGCGCAGCTCGGCCGGGCGCTGGGGGGCCTGGAGCCGTTCGTCGAGCTCACCCTGATCCCGTCCAATCTGGCCTGGCGGTGGGCGGTGGGGGTGCGCGTCGAGCTGGGGAGCAGCGTGGCCGTGGGGGTGCGCACGCGACTGGACGGCGAGGACAGCGAGACGTTCCTGCAGTACCGCCTCTCGCCGGATCTACAGCTGCGGGCCGGACACTTCGCCCGCGCCGGGCAGGTAGAGACGGCGCTGTCCTACCGGCTCAATGAGTTCGTCTCGTGGGAGGCGGTGGTCACATCACGGGGCGACATGTGGCTGCGGCTGGTCACGAACCTGTAGCCGTCGCGCTGCGGCGCGGTTTGCCCGCCTGCGCGGCGCACGGTAAGGTACAATGGGCCTGTGCAGGGCACGCATGCCGATGCATCGCGTGCCCGCACGGCGAAAGGAGGTCGAAACGATGCGCATTGACGGGCGAAAGGTGGCGGTGGCGGCCGGGGTGCTGGTGATCGCCGCCGTCGTCGTTGGCCTGCTGATCCAGCGTACGCCTGCGCTCGGCCAGTCGTTTGCCGTCGGGTACGTGGATATGCAGCGGGCGCTGGACAACCATCCCCGCAAGGCCAGCTCCGAGCGCGCGCTGCAGGAGTTCTTCCAGGCCAAGCAGCGTGAGTTCCAGGAGCGCAGCAAGGGCATGACGGCGTTCCAGCGCCAGGAGCTCGACCGCCAGTTGCAGCAGCAGATCCTGGACAAGCGGAGCGAACTGCTGGGCGGGCTGGACCGCGAGCTGCGCGCCGCGGTCGAGACGGTGGCCAAGCAGTCCGGCGTGACGATCGTGCTCGATCGCTCGGTCGTGCTGTACGGCGGCACCGATCTGACCGACGCGGTCATCAAGCAGATCAAGGGGAAGTGACGGTGCGACGCGCGGTCCTGGCCGCCGCCGGGCTGGCGGCGGTGGCGCTTGCGGGGGGGTGCCAGCGGCCCGCGGCGCAGGGGCCGGCTCCCAGGGCGGCCTCCCCGACGCCTGCGGTGGCCCCCACCCCGGCCGCGCCGGCGGTGGGGGTTGTAGATCTCCAGGCCGCGCTGCGCGCCCACCGCCGCTGGCCACAGCTGGAGGCGCTGCTCAAGAAGATCGAGGCGCTCGAAGTGCGGCTGGCCACCCCCCCGCTCCCGCCGCCGGTGCCGCTTCGGGACGTCCGCCCCGAGCTGCAGGCCGAGGCAGACCGCCTGGCGGCGGGGTATCGGGCCGAGCTGGCGGCCATGGAGGAGCAGGCCCGCCAGCGACTGGACGCGTTCGCCGCCGACGTGAAAGCCGAGCAGGAGGCCAAGCTGGCCGAGGAGCACCGGCGCCTCAACGAAGACCTGAGACAGGTGATCGAGGCGAAGCGCGACGAGATGCAGCGCGAACTGGACCGGTTCGAGGTCCAGACCATGGCGGAGTACCGGATTCCGCTGCTGAACCTGCGGCTGAAGGGCGACGTGGTCGGCATCGCCAACGAGGAAGAGGCCAGGCGGATCGCCGCCGAGGCCGAGCGCCTCACGAAGGAGCGCGACGAGAAGATCCGGGCCCGGGCCCGGACGCTGGAGCAGCAGCTCGACGCGTTCCAGAAGGCGCGGACCGCCGAGGCAGAGGCCAGGTTCAAGGAGCTGGTGGCCGCGCTGGAGGAGGAGGGCCGCCAGAAGATCGAGGCCCGCCAGGCCGAGATGCGCGCCGAGCTGGAGGAGGCCGTGCGGGAGCGGGACCGGCTCCTCCGGCAGGCCGTGGAAGAGCGCCGGCGCCTGCTGGTCGGCGGGACCGAGGAGCAGATCCGGGTAGCCCAGGAGCAGTACGCGAAACAGCTGCGAACGGAGGGCGCCCGGCTGCGGGCCGAGCTGGAGGCGGTGCATCAGGAGCGCCTCCGGCTCGAGGGCACCATGCTGGCCGAGGTCAAGATCGAGGTCGCGACGGTGGCCCAGGAGCAGAAGATCGACGTGGTCCTGGCGCGGGTCGTGGCCAACGCCCGCGCGGTGGATCTCACCCAGGCGGTCATCGCCCGCCTCCGGCGCCCATGACGGTGCAAGGGCAGCGCCGCAGCACCGTGCACCGGCGGGCAGCGGCAGGATCCGTGATGCTGGTGGGTTTCGTGGTGGCCGTGCTGGCCTCGGCGTGCACGGCCGGTCGCGTCGGGCTCGTGGAGACCCGGCGGTTGCTCACCGAGAGCGCGCTGGCACTGCGCTACCAGAAGGAACTGGACGACCGGGAGCGCGCCATGACCACCGACCTGCAGCTGCTGGCGCGCCAGCTTCCCCGGGAGGACCTGGAAGCGCGACGGGCCCAGTACATCCGCGAGCTCCAGGTGATGCGGGTCCAGCTCGAGGAGAACCTCAACCGGGCCATCCGCGACGTCATCCAGCAGATCGTGCGGGAGAAGCGGCTGCGCGGCGTCATCGTCAAGGGCCCGGTCATCTACAGTCAGCCCGGCAGTACCGTGGACATCACCCAGGAGGTTATCGACCGGCTCAAGTAGCCGGGCTATTGCATGAGGCTCGCGGACCTCGCTCGCCTGGCGCGCGCGGAGCTCTCCGGGCCGGGTGACGCGGATATCCAGGCCGTCACCGACCTGGCGGCTGCACACCCGGCTGCGCTGGTGTTCGTGGCAGACCTTCGCCGCCTGCCCGAGGCCGAAGCGTCCGCTGCCGGCGCGCTGCTCGTGGCCGCGGACGCGCCGCCGGTGCGCAAGCCGGCCTTGCGTGCCCCAAACGCCCGCGCCGCCTTCGCCAGGGTGCTGGCGGCGTTCGCGCCCGCGCCGCCCATCGGGCAGGGGATCCACCCTACGGCCGTGGTGGCGCCCGACGCCCGTCTGGGGGCGGACGTCACGGTGGGTCCGTTCGTCACCATCGGCCCGGGTGCGGTTGTCGGTCCTCGCACCGTCCTGGACGCTGGCGTGGTCGTGGGGGCGGAGGTCGAAATCGGTGCCGACTGTCGCCTCTATCCTGGCGTTGTCCTCTACCCGCGCTCGAGGCTGGGCGACCGCGTGATCGTGCACGCGGGCGCCGTGCTGGGCGCAGACGGCTTCGGCTACGCCGCCGACGACGAGGGAGCCGTAAAGATCCCGCACCTCGGCCGGGTCGTGGTCGAGGACGACGTCGAGATCGGTGCCAACACCTGCGTGGATCGGGCCACGCTCGGCGAGACCCGGATTGGCCGCGGCACCAAGATCGACAACCTGGTACAGATCGGGCACAACGTGACCATCGGGCCGGGCTGCCTCATCGTCGCCCAGGTCGGGATCTCGGGCAGCGTCACGATCGAGGCCGGCGCGGTGCTGGCCGGGCAGGCCGGCGTTGGCGACCACATCACCATCGGCGCGGGCGCGCGGGTGGGCGGCCAGGCGGGCGTGACGCGAAACGTGCCGCCTGGCGTCACGGTCTCCGGCTACCCGGCCCGCGAGCACCGCGAAGAACTGCGGCTGCAGGCCGCGCTGCGGCGGCTGCCGGGCCTGCTGGCGCGCGTGGCCGCGCTCGAGGCACGCCTCGCGGCCGCGGATGACGGGCCCCCGAAGGGCCCGCGAGGACCGTGACCCCCGCGCGAGCATCCCTGCTGGTCGCCGTGCTGGCCGCCACGGCGGCAGCGCCCCCTCCGGCGGTGCTGGCGGCCGGCCGGCCGTCGTGGCTGGCCGGGGAGGTCGTCGCCTGGCGGGCGTCGCCCCGTGCGCAGGAGGCGGAGCTGCGGGTGCGGGGGATCGTCGTGGCCCGCCTCTACGGCCCTACGGCCTGGCCCCGCGCGGCCGCCGCGGCCCGCGCCCTGCGCCGGCCGCTGTGGCCCTCGCCGGCTGTGGCGGTGCGGCCGTGGGGCCAATCCGCCGCGCTCGCGCTGGACGGCCGGGTCGTCCTCGTGGCTGGCGGGCTGGACGCCCGCCAGGAGGGCACCGATGCCGTGACGCTGGCGTCGCGCTGGGCCGAGCGACTCCGGGAGGCGCTGGCGGTCCCCCCGCTGGCGGTGACGCCATCGAGTGTCGTGCTCTCGCCGGACGGTGTCGCCACGCTGCGGGTCGCCACGGCAACGCCGGGCCCGCTGTCGGTCGGGGAGGCGGATCGGCGGGTGGTGGCGGTACGCCTGCTCCGCGGGGCGATCGAGCTCCGGGGCCGGGCCTTGGGCGCCACGGTGGTGCCGGTATACCTTGGACCCTACCAGGCGGCGGTGCCGGTGTCGGTCCGGCCGCCGGCCGGGCACATCCCCCCTGAGGTCGAGGTGGTCGTGACCGGCACGCCTGCGTCCGTGGCCGTCGTCCGCGAGGCGGTGGTGCGCCAGCTCGACGTCTCCGTGGCGCGCACGCCGGGCGCCGTGCTGCGCTGGTCGGCGATCCCGGTGGACGCGCCGCTGGCGGCGGGCGCCGCCGTCACGGTCCACGTGCCAGTCAGCGTCCGCAGCCCCTACGCCGGGCCGGTGGAGCGCCGCATGGCCGTTACCGTCCGCAACGAGCCGCTGGCGCTGCGCGATCCGGAGATCCTGCTGGTCAGCAACCGCCCCGAAACGATCACCGGCAACGGCCTGCTCTTCGAGGAGACGCTGCAGCCCCGGCGGGGTGCGCGCCTGCTCTACCATCACATGAACGGGTCTCCCGGGCAGGCCCGCATCCTGACCATCACCCTGATCAACCCCGGCGCGACCCGGGCTCGCGTGCACTATCTCAGCGGCCACGCCGGGCCGTCGCCCGACCCCTTGCAGGTGGGGTGGCTCGCGACCGGCCGGTTCCTGGCCGCGCTGGGCGTCGGGCAGGGCTATCTCGTGGAGGTGCCGGCGCGTGGCGCCACGACGTTCACCGCCTATGCCCTGCCGCCGCTGGCGCTGGTCTCCGGGCTGATGCAGTTCCAGGTGATCGACGGCGGGCCGGTCCACCTGCGCGTGGCCGTCCGGGTGCCGTGGCTGCTCGACCGCACGGTGACCGGCGACCTGGGCCCCTACGCGTTCCCGCACCCGCGGGGCACGTTCCCCGGGGCCACGGTGGACGTGGCGCGAGAGGTGACGCTCGACCAGCGGGCCGATGTGGCCGAGCTGGGCATCATGGCCGACCTCAAGGACCTGCGCACGGGCGAGGCGCTCGTCGGCGACTACGGCGTGCTCTACCGGCTACGGCTGCGCCTGCGCAACCCGACCCCCGGCGAGGTGACCGCGGCGCTGGTGGCGAATGCCGCGGGGGGCCCGGCCCGCGGCGTGTTCGTGATCGACGGCACCATGACAGACGTCGGCCTGCTGACACCCAACGAGGACCGCACGGTGGCAACGTTCGCCGTGCCCCCGGCCGGCGCGCGCGACGTGACCGTCGTGACCATGCCCGTGGCGGGGTCGTTCTATCCCGTCCGGCTCTCGGTGCGACCGCAATGACGGCCTCCGCGGCCCAGCGGACGATCGCCCGCCCCGTGACCGTCACGGGCACCGGCCTGCACACCGGCGAGCCCGTCACTGCCCGCCTGCTGCCGGCGCCCGAACACCACGGCGTGACGTTCCGACGCGCCGACGTGCCGGGCGCGTCGGTGATCCCTGCGTGCCTGGGGGAAGTGGTGGCGACCGATCGCGGCGTCGTGCTCGGCCGCCGGGTGCCCGTGGCCACCGTGGAGCACCTGCTCTCGGCGGCGCGGGGGCTCGGCATCGACAACCTGGCGGTGGAGGTAGAGGGCGAGGAGCTGCCCTGCGGGGACGGGAGCGCGCAGATCTTCGTGGACGCGTTGGGGCGGGCCGGCACCGTCGCCCAGGCCGCTGCGCGGTCGCCGATCGCGCTCACCGCGCCGGTCTGGGTCGGCGGCGGCGCCAGCGTCATCGTGGCGCTGCCCGCGCCCCGGCTGCAGGTCACGTACATCGCCACCGCCAACGGGGTGGCTCTGGCGCCGCAGATGGCGGAGTTCGACGCCGACCGCGACGACTACGCCACGACCATCGCACCGGCGCGGACGTGGGGCCTGCTGGCCGAGGCCGAGCAACTGCGCGCCCGGGGCCTGGCGCGGGGCGCCTCCCTGGCCACGACGCTGGTGATCGGCGTGGAGGGCTTCATCAACGAGCCGCGGTTCCCGAACGAGATGGCCCGCCACAAGATCCTCGACGCGCTGGGCGACCTCTCGCTGCTGGGCCGGCCCCTCCACGCGCAGATCCTCGCCGTGCGCGCGGGCCACGGGTTGCACATTGCGCTGGCTCGAGCCATTGCCCGCCAGACCGGCGCGGGCGACGGCAGTCAGGACACCTGACGTGGCGGAGCCCGGCCGCGCAGCCCGCGGCCCCCGGATCCACCCCACGGCGGTCGTGCACCCGGACGCGTGGCTCGACGACGGCGTCGAGGTCGGACCGTACGCGGTGATCGGCGCCGACGTCACCGTGGGGGCCGGCACGAAGATCGGGCCGCACGTCGTGATCCACGAGGGCGTGACGATCGGCCGCGACAACGTCTTCGCCGCGCACGTGGTGCTCGGCGGCCGGCCGCAGGACCGGGCCTGGCGCGGGGAACGTACCCGGATCGTGATCGGGGACGGCAACATCTTCAGCGAGTTCGCCAGCGTCGACCGGGCCACCGGCGAGGGACACGAGACGCGGATCGGCAACGGGACCTACATCATGTCCGGCGTGAAGATCAGCCATAACTGCCAGGTGGGCAACGGCGCGGTCATTGTGAGCGCGACGCAGCTCGGCGGCTGGGTGCGGGTGGAGGAGGATGCCTACATCGGCGGCGTCTCCGGCGTGCACCAGTTCGTGCACGTGGGCCGCCTGGCCATGGTAGCGGGGATGACCGCCGTGCGTCAGGATGTGCCTCCCTACGTGATGGTCGCGGGGCTGCGCACGCGGGCGATCGGCCTCAACGTGGTCGGCCTGCAGCGCCACGGCGTTCCGCCCTCGGACCGCATGGCGCTGCGGCGGGCGTTTCGCATCTTCTTCCAGGCAGGGCTCTCCATGGACGACGCCCTCGCGGCCCTGGAGCCCGAGGCCGCCGCGAGCCAGCCGGTCAGGCACTTTGTGGAGTTCATTCGCGCCGCTAGGGCGCGTAAGCGGGGGATCGTACGGTGGCACCCGGGCGAGACGGCATGGTAGGTCTGCTGGCGGGCACGGGCGCGCTCCCCGAGGTGATCGCCGCGGCGGTGAAGGCGCGCGGCCTGCGCCTGGTGTGCGTGCAGGTTGGCGAAGAGTCCGCCACGCTCCCCGGCATCGCCGACCACTACCGGCGCTGCGCGCCCGGCGCGCTGCGCGAGGTGCTGGAGACCCTGCGGGCGCACGAGGTGCGCGAGGTGCTCGTGGCCGGGCGGTTCCTGCGCGCCAACCTGCTCGTCCGGGGCGACGAGCTGCACGACGCGGTCTTGCGGGGCCACCTGGACCACCGCGACGTGCCGCTCCTGGAGCGGCTGGCGGCGCTGCTGGCAGAGATGGGCATGGCGCTGGTGGAGCAGACGCGCTTCGTCGGTAACCTGCTGGCGCCGCCGGGCCTCCTGACCACCCGGCCGCCCACGCCCGAGGAGCTGTCGGACCTGGCCTTTGGCCGCGCCGTGGCCCGGCGGCTGGCCGACCTCGATGTCGGGCAGACGGTCGTCCTCCGCCGCGGCATCATACTGGCCGTTGAGGCGGCGGAGGGCACCGACGCCACCGTGCGCCGCGGCGGGGCCATGGCGCAGGAGGCGGTGGTGGTCAAGGCCAGCCGCAACCGCCAGGACCCGCGCTTCGACATCCCCGCGGTGGGTCCCGGGACCGTCGCCGCCATGTGCGAGGTCGGCGCGCGCGTCCTTGGCATCGACGCGCGGCGCACGCTGCTGCTGGAGCGGGAGCGCATGCTGGCCGACGCGGAGGCAGCAGGCATCACGATCCTGGCTGCCGACGTCCCTCCGCTGGGCACGCCGGTGCATGACGGGTAGCGGTCCCCGGATCGTGCTGGTGGCCGGCGAGGTCTCCGGCGACCTGCAGGGGGCAGGCCTGGCGCGGGCGCTGCGGGCGCTGGAGCCGTCCGTGTGCCTGGAGGGCGTGGGCGGACACCGCATGGCGGCGGCGGGCGTCCGGCTGGTCGCCGACAGCAGCGCGTGGGGGCTGGTCGGCTGGATGGAAGTCGCGCGCGAGCTGCCGGCATTCGCACGCCGGCTGCGGGAGCTGACGGCGTGGCTGCGCGCCCGGCCGCCCGACGTCCTGGTGCCCATCGACTTCCCGGGGTTCAATCTGGCGCTGCTCCAGCGCGTGCGTGGCCTCTGCCCGGTGGTGTACTACCTCCCGCCGATGGTGGCCATTCGCCGCGGCCGCCGCGCCGAGCGCGTGGCGCGCCTGGGCGCCCGACTGCTGCCGGTGTTCCCGTTCGAGGCCGAGGCGTACCGGCGCGCCGGTGCCGACGCGGTCTTCATCGGGCATCCGGCGGTCGACCAGCTGCAAGACGACGAGCCCGAGGACGCCGTGCGGCGGCGCCTGGGCCTGCCGGCCGGTGCGCCGGTGCTGGGGCTCCTGCCGGGCAGCCGCCACCAGGAACTGGCCCGGCTGCTCCGACCCATGATCGCGGCGGCCGTCTACCTGCGTGAGCAGCGGCCCGACCTGGCGATCGTGCTGGCGCGCGCCGCGCCGGTCTTCGCGGCACAGCTCGAGGGCGCGCTGCACGCGGCCGACCTCCCGGCCGTGGTCACCGACGGCGCGCGCGACGCGTTCGCCGTGAGCACCGTGCTCCTGATGGCGTCGGGCACGGCGACCGTGGAGGCGATGCTCCGGGGCGTGCCGATGGTGGTGGCGTACCGGACCTCGTGGTCGACCCGCTGGCTGGCCCCGATCGTCTGGAACGTCCGCTGGCTGGCGATGCCGAACATCCTGGCGCAGGAGCGCGTCGTGCCCGAGGTGCTGCAGCGCCACGTGACACCTGACCGGTTGCGCGCTGCCGTGGAGTCCCTGCTGGCCGATCCCGGGGCGCGGGCGCGCATGCGCCAGCGGCTGCTCGCCCTGGCCCGGGAGTTGGGGCCGCCCGGCGCCGTGAGCCGGGCAGCGGCGGAGGTGCTGGCGGCCAGCCGGCGCGGACCCGCGCGGTGAACCTTGCGGGGCGATTTCCCCGTCTAGTACCATGAGGCGGACGTCGAAGGAGCGCGCATGACGGCACGCAGATGGCGGCGGCTCCTGGCTGCGCTGGCAGTAGGGCCGCTGGCAGCAGCCGCGGTGCTCCACGCGCTGGCGGTGTCGTCCCGCCCGCTGGCTGCCACCTCCACCGCGCGGTCCGCGCCGACGGCGCCGCCGGCCAGGCCGCCTGCGGTGCCGCCGCTGGAGGTCCAGCAGACCGCCATCACCTCGGTCGACGCGCAGGGCGACCGGCAGTGGGAGCTGCGGGCGCAGACCGTCGTGGTGGACAACGCCGCCGGTGTAGCCGTGCTGACCGCGGTGCAGGGCACCTACTACAAGACTGGCGAGCCCGCGATCACGTTCTCGGCGCCCCGCGGCCGCTTCGAGCTCGCCTCGCGCAACGTCACCCTGACCGGGGGCGTGCGCGCCCGCTCCACCTCGGGCCGGCGCGTCTCGGCAGACACCGTGCGATGGTTCCCGAAGACCCACGAGCTGGAGGCCACGGGACACGTCGTCCTGGAGCAGGGGGCCTGGACGATCCGCGCCGACTACCTGCGGGCCGACGTGACGCTACAGAAGACCACGCTGCGGGGCAACATCCGCGCGACCGTCACCGAGGGGGGCCGGTGATGCGCGCCGCGCCCGGCTCGCAGCGCTGTGCCGGCCGTCGGAGCCCGCCCGCCGCCGTGGTGGCGGCACTGGTCCTGCTGGCCGCTGGGGGGGCGGCCGCGCAGGCGCCGGCGCGTGCCGGGCCGGTGGAACTCAGCGGCGCAACGCGCGTGGAGCTGGACGATGCCCGGGGCATCTGGCGGGCTGAGGGCGCGCCCGTAGAGCTCGTGCGGGACGGCGCGCGCCTGCGTGCGCCGCGGCTACGCTACGACGCGCGGGCAGGGGTGGTGGCGGCCGAGGGGGGTGTGGAGGTGGCGGCGCCGGGCGTCGAGGCGCGGGCCGAGCGCGCGGAGCTCCGGCTGGCGGACGAGTGGCTGCGGGCGAGCGGCGATGTCCGGCTGACGGCGACGCAGGGAGAGGTGCGGGTGCGGGCGCCCGAAGTGCAGGGCTCGCTGCGCACGCGGCGGTTTGTGGCCACCGGTGGGGTCGCGCTCGCGCGCGGGGAGGCCGTGCTCACCGGCCGGCGGGTGGACTACGACGACGGCGCGCGCACCGCGATCGCAACGGGCGAGCCTGAGCTGCGCCTGCGCGAGACACGCCTGCAGGCGCAGACGCTGGTGCTGCTGGTGGACCAGGAGCGCATCACCGGCGAGGGCGACGTGCGCGTGCGGCGGGGCGACCTGCTGGCCACGGCCCCCCGGGTGGATCTGCGGCTGCGCGAAGGCGCCGCGACCCTTGCGGGCGGCGCGCGAGCCCAGCGGGGAGGCGACGTGATCGTGGCCGAGGAGATCGTGGTGGCGCTGGACGGCTCGTCCATCGTCGCGCGCGGCTCGCCCCGCCTCACCGTCACGACACCGTAGGGCGCCGCGATGCTGGCGGCCCGGGGGCTCGTCAAGCGGTTCGGCCGGCGCACCGTGGTCGACGGGGTCGATCTTCAGGTCGAGCGCGGGGAGATCGTGGGGCTCCTGGGGCCCAACGGCGCCGGGAAGACCACCACGTTCTACATGATGGTTGGCCTGATCCGCCCGGACGCCGGCGAGGTGTGGCTCGACGATGTGCCCATCACGCTGTGGCCCGTGCACCTGCGTGCGCGCAAGGGCATCGGCTACCTGAGCCAGGAGCCGTCGATCTTCCGCGGCCTGACCGTCGAAGAGAACATCCGGGTGGTCCTGGAGATGAACGGGGTGCTCCCCGACGAGCATGCCGAGATCGTCGCGGCGCTGCTGGAGGAGTTCGACCTGGTGCACCTGCGCCACCAGGCGGGCGGCACCCTGTCTGGCGGCGAGCGGCGCCGCGTGGAGATCGCCCGGGTGCTGGCCATGCACCCGTCGTTCATCCTGCTGGACGAGCCGTTCACGGGCGTGGATCCCAAGTCGGTGGCCGAGATCCAGGAGATCGTGGTGCGGCTGCGGGAGCGGGGGCTTGGCGTCGTTATCACCGACCACAACGTCCGCGACACTCTGGCCATCACCGACCGGTCGGAGATCATGCACGAGGGACGCATCTTGTTCGCCGGGACCGCGGAGGAGATCATGGCCAGCGAGGCCGCACGCCGGTTCTACCTGGGCGAGCGCTTCCGGCTCTAGCGGCCATGCGGCGGCTGGACCGGTACATCCTCCGTGAGGTTGGCGGGGTCTTCGTCTTCGGCATCGGCCTGTTCACGACCCTGCTGGCCCTGAACCACATCTTCTTCCTGGCCCGGGTGACCGCCGACGCGGGCGCCCCATGGCGCGCCATGTTCACGCTGCTGGTGCTGCGCCTGCCCTACTTCGTCAGCTACAGCCTCCCCATGGCCATGCTGCTGGCGACGCTGCTCGCCTTCGGCCGGCTCTCGGACAGGAACGAGATCACGGCCATGCGCACCAGCGGCTGGAGCCTGGGGCGCGTGGCGCTCCCGGTGCTGGTGGCCGCCGGGGTCATCGCGGGCGTCGCGCTGGGTGCCAACGAGTGGGTGGTGCCAGTCAGCGAGAGCCGCTACCGCGCCGTGCTGGCCGAGGTCGTGCGGGCCCCGCGGCGGCAGGTCCAGGAGCACGTGGTGGTCCGCGAGCCCATCGACGGCCTCGAGTCGCTGGTCTATGCCCGTGAGCTGCACCCGGCCGACGGGGCGATGCGCCAGGTCGTGATCGTCCAGTTGGTCGACGCGCGGCCAGCGCGCGTGATCGAAGCCGAGGAAGCCCGCTACGACCCGCAGGAGGGCTGGACGCTGCGCCGCGGCGTTGTCCACCTGTTCGCCGCCGACGGCGCCATTGCCACCCGCTTCGTCGCCCTGCGCGTGCGGCTGGCGCGCACGCCGCCGCAGATCGCCGCGGCCCGCCGCGACCCCGCCGAGATGACGATCCGCGAGCTGCGCGACCAGATCGCCCGCCTGCGCGCGACCGGCGAGAACGTCGCCCGCTATGCGGTGAACCTGCATGCGAAGGTCGCCCTGCCCCTGTCCGCCGCGATCTTCGCCCTGCTGGCGGTGCCGCTGGGGCTGCGGCCGCACCGGTCGGGTCGCTCGGTGGGCCTGGGGCTGACGATCCTGATCCTGCTCGTCTACTACTTTGCCCTGTCCATGACCATCACCCTGGGCGAGCGCGGGCGCCTCCAGGCGTTCTGGGCGGCATGGACCCCCAACCTGATCGTGGCCGCCGCTGGCGTGCTGCTCCTGTGGCGGGCGCGCTGAGCGGCCCCGCGGGGGCATCCCCGCGGGCGGCGGGGGCCTGCGGCCGATGAGCGGCGGCGAGTGCCGGCAGATGCTGGCCGTCACGCTGGCCGCGCTCCTGCTCTTCACCTACGGGCTCGGCGCGGGCAGCCTGTGGGACCAGGACGAGGCCAAATACACGCAGGTGGCCGCGGAGATGCTGGCCACGGGCGACTGGTGGACGCTGCGCTGGAACGGCGAGCCGTGGTTCGTGCACCCGCCGCTGTTCATGTGGCTCCAGGCCGCCACGGCGCGTCTCGTCGGTCTGACCGAGGCCACGGCGCGCTGGTGGTCGGCGGTTTCCCAGGCCGTGGTCGTGGGCGTGACCTCCCTGCTGGGTCGTCTGCTCTACGATGCCCGGACAGGGTGGCTGGCCGCTGCGGTTGCGGCCACCATGTTGCAGATGGTCGTGCAGGCCCGGCTCGCGGTCTTCGACCCCACCCTGCTGGCCGGCATGCTGGCCGCACTCTACATGGGTCTGGTGGCCCACGCCACGGCCAGCCGCCGCGCCCAGCACTGGGCCTGGGCGTGGGCGGGGCTGGCCACCTCGGCCAAAGGGCCCATCGGCCTGCTCCTGCCCGCCGTGGTCTTGGTGGCGCTGGGCATGCGCGCCAGGCGCCTGGGCATCTGGCGCGCGTCGCTCGTCACGGGCCCGTTGCTCTACGCCGCAGTGGGCCTGCCCTGGTATGTCGTCGAGACCGTCCGGCACGGCTGGACGTTCCTCCGCCCGGTAGTCGGCTACTACCTGATCACGCGATTCGTCGGCGTGGTCGAGGAGCAGCCCGGCCCGTGGTGGTACTACGCGCCGGTGCTGGCCGCCGGCGCGTTCCCCTGGACGGCGCTGGCGCTGCCCGCGGGGGTCTATCTGGCGCGCCGGGCGTCCGCCTCCCACCAGGTGATCCTGCTGTGGGTGGGGCTGGTGGTGGTCTTCTACTCCATCGCGGGCACGAAGCTGCCCAACTACGTGCTCCCGGTCTACCCCGTGCTCGCCATCGGCATCGCGCGCTTCTGCCTGGATGCCCTCGCCGACGCGCCCGGTACGCGCCGCCTCTTCCAGGTGTCGGTGGGGCTCCTCGTCGCCACTGCCGTCTTCCTCGTCGTCGGCCTGCTCGCCTTCGGGGCGCGGCAGTACCCCGCAGAGACCGCGGCGCTGCTCCCGGCGCTGCTGCCGGCCCTGGCGGTGCTGGCCGCAGGCCCCCTGAGCGCGGCGCTGCTGGCCATCCTCGGAAGCCGGCGGGCGGCGCTATGCGCGCTCCTGCTGACCATGGTCGTGGCCACCCCGGTGCTGGTGCACGTCACCCTGCCGGCTGTCGAGCGGCAGCGCCCGATCCCTCGCCTGGCCGCCCTCCTGCGCGGGCAGATGCAGCCGGGCGATGCGCTCGCCGCGGTGCAGATGCGCACGACCCCGTCACTCGTCTACTACGCGGGCACGCGGGTGCAGTTCCTGCGCACGCGCGACGACCTCGCGCAGGCGCTGTGCGCCCACTCCCGGCTGTTCGTCGTCGTCCCCGACGGGCTGTACCGCTCCTGGTTCGCCGCCGGGCTACCTCCCGACGTGCGCACCGTCGGACAGGAGGGAACCTATCGCTTGTTGCGGAAGGACGGCCCGGCGCCCTGCGCCGGCACGCGGCCCGCCTCCCCGCCCCGCCCGTAGCCTGCGGGGGCAGCGGCGCAGCGTCTGGCGGCGGGGCGGGGAGGCGCAGTGGAGTCCGGGCTGATCTTGATCCCCATCCTGATCCTGGCGGGCGGTGCGATCGCCTATGTGGGCAACGTCGTCGGCCGGACCACCGGCCGGCGGCGGTTGACCCTCTTCGGCCTGCGGCCCCGGCATACGGCGCAGGTGATCACCGTCGCCACCGGCGTGCTCACCACCGTGGTCACCGTCGTGGCGATCCTGCTGGCGTCCAGCGACGCGCGCACAGGCCTGTTCCACCTGAACGCGCTGCGCGAGCAGATCCGGCAGGCCGAGGCCCGGCTCGAGCAGATCAAGCAGGGAGACATCGCCTACCTCCGCGCCCAGGAGGTGCTGCGGGAGGTCATCGACGGTCGGCGGCCGGTGGAAGAGATCCAGGCGCGGCTGGACGCCATGCGCCTGCGCGCCGTGGACCTGGCCGTGGCCAAAGGCATCGCCCCGGATCTCGTCAGCGGCGCGGTGCTCTTCCTCGACCCGCCCAACGTCACGTGGGAGGCGATCGCCCGCCTGGTCGCGAGCCGGCGCGGCGAGACCATCGTGCGCATCGTCGCGGCTGAGAACACTCTGCGAGGCGAGGCGCTCCGGGTCTTCGTCATGCGACATGACCGCACGCTGGCGTATCGGGCGGGCACGCGCCTGGGCAGCGGGGTCATCGATGGACGGGTCGGCCGCGAACGCGTGGGCCTCGAGCTCCTGGCTCTGGTGGATCGGGTGACCGAAGGCGCGGCGTCCAGGCTGCTGTCCCCGCCGTTCGCACGCATCACCGACCCGCCCCCGACCCAGGTGGACGTGGACGAGCACCGCCGCGCCGTGACCGAGATCCTACGCCGGGGCGGCGAGGTGCGCGTCGACGTCGTCGTCCGACGCGATGTGACCACCGAGATGCCGCTCGTCGTGGGCTTCGCGCTGAGCCCCTGAGCGCACCGGCCGCGCCGCCGGCAGGAGGCGGGGGGCCGAGGGCGAAGAGAGAAAGTAAGATCAACCGCATAGCGAGCGGCGCAGGTGGACGGGGGAACGTGTGGGGTGTCCCCGTCAGAATAGGGAAGTCCGGTGATCCCGGCTTTGGGAGAAGCCGGCGCGGTCCCGCCGCTGTGACGGAGAGTCCGGCAGCCGCACGTGCCACTGGGAGGAGTCCCGGGAAGGCCGGCTGCGGGCGATGACCCGAAGCCAGAAGACCTGCCTGCGCCCATGCCGCACGCCTTCGAGGCAGAGGAGGTGGGCAGGAGGTGTGTCTCTCCCGTTGCGTGGCGGCCCGCGGGGCCGCCGTGTTCGTTTTCGTGACGTCGCTCGCCGGCGCGCCGCAGCCCGTGGCAGCGGTGGCGTTGCAGGAGCCCCCGGTCTTCGAGTTGCCCGACGTGGTGGCGCCGGGTCGTCGCCTCCAGCCACGCACTGCGACGCCGGCGAACGTCTCGGTGCTGACCGCCGCCGATCTCGCCCGCCTGGGCGTGCGCACCGTCGGCGAGGCGCTGGCCTACCTGCCCGAGGTCTACGTGCGCAGCCTGGGCGGGCCGGGCGCGCTGCAGGAGATCAGCATCCGCGGCACCAGCTCCGCCCACACGTTGGTGCTGCTGGACGGTGTGCCGCTCAACAGCCCGGCGCAGGGGCTGGCCCAGCTCAACACCATTCCCGTCGACATCGTCGAGCGCATCGAGGTGCTGCGCGGGCCGTTCTCCGCCATCTATGGCAGCGGCGCGCTCGGCGGCGTCGTGCGCATCGTCACGCGTCGCGCGCCGGGGGGGGCAGCCCGCGCGGGCGCCGGGACCCAGGGCAGCGCGCACGCCATCACGACCTGGGGGTGGCGGCGGGACGGCGCCGGCGTGCGCCTGGACGCGGTGCACGATCGCAGCCAGGGCTTCCGCCCCAACAGTGACTACGCCGGGTCGACGCTCGCCGGGCGGCTCACCCTCGATCTGGGCACGGGCCGCACCTTCTCCCTCGGCCTCTCGCAGTTCTGGGCCGACCAGGGCGTGCCGGGTTCCACGGCGTTCCCCTCGCCCCTGGCCCGCCAGCAGAGCGGCCGGACGGCGCTCGATGCCGTCTGGCGGCTGGAGGGGCCGGCCGACCACCGCCGCACGCTGCGCGCCTGGGGCCTCGCCGACGACATCACGTTCACCGATCCGGCCTTCGCCGCAACGACCCGCACGCGCGCCACCGCCCTGGGGCTCGAGGGGCAGGCGATCCGCTCGCTGTCGGCCGCTCACGTGGTCACCGTCGGGTGGGAGGTGCAGCGGCACGCCGTGGAGATGCAGTCGAGCTCGCTGTTCGGCACGAGCGCGCTGGTCCGGGACGCCTGGGTGGGCGCCCTCTACGTCGCGAGCGACCGCACCCTGGATCCGGCGACCCTGCTGTCGGGCGGCCTGCGGGTCGACCTCCACAGCGTCTACGGCAGTCAGCTCAACCCCCGCGTCGGGCTGGTCCGCCAGCTGGACGATCGGACCGTGCTGCGGGCTGCGGTGGGCCACACGTTCCGCGGCCCCTCGTTCCTGCTGTTGTTCTTCCCGGGGTGCAGCAACCCGGCGCTGGCCCCGGAGCGCGCCTGGGCGGCTGACGCAGGCCTCGAACGCACGCTGGCCCCGGGACTGGTGGGGCGGCTCGTGGCATACGCCACGGTGGCCACCGATCTGATCCGGCCCGGCTGCCCGCCCGTCAACGTCGACCGCGCCACGATCGTCGGCGCCTCTGCCGAGCTCGAGGGCCGGCTGGCACCCGCGCTCGCGCTGCGCGCGCACGTCACCACTACCAACGGTCGCGACGGCGCCGGCGGCGCCCTGATCCGCGTGCCGGCCTGGAGCGCCGCCGCCACGCTGCACTGGACGGTCCGGCCGCAGACGACGCTGAGCCTGCTGGCACTCTACGCCGGTGCGCGGCCCGACCTCGACTTCTCCACGTTTCCCGCCACGCCCGTCGTGCTGCCGGCCTACACCGTGCTCGGCCTGCGCTACACGCTGGCGACCGGCGCCGGCACGTGGCAGCTGGGCGTCGACAACCTGCTGGACGCGCCGTATGAGCCGGTGGCGGGCTTTCCGGCGCCCGGTCGGACGGTCTTCGTGTCGTACGCGACCAGCTTCTGAGGTCAGGCACCCCGTGCGCGTGGTGCGCACGCAAGGAGCCGCGCCCGGGCCTGGTCGAATTGCACAGCGAGATCGTCCGGCGGCGGGTGCGGCCGCGTGGCGTGCCGGCTGTTCGGATCGCGCTGAACCGGGAGGACGCAGATGCACAGACGGTGGATCGTCATCGCGGGGTTGATCGCCGCTGCGGCCGCGAGCCGGCTGCTGCCCCACCCGCCCAACGCCACGCCCATCGCGGCGATGGCGCTGTTCGGCGGCGCGCACCTGGCCGACCGGCGGCTGGCGCTCCTGCTGCCGCTGGCCGCCATGCTCGCCAGCGACCTGGTGCTGGGGCTCCACGCCCTGCTGCCGGTGGTCTACGGCGCGTTCGCGCTGATCGTCTGGATCGGCACACGCCTGGCCGGGCGCATCACGCCGGTGCGCGTGGCGGGCGCGACCCTGGCGGGATCGGTGCTCTTCTTCGTCGTCACCAACGTCGGCGTGTGGGCGCTGGGCGGGCTCTATCCGCGCACGGCGGCCGGGCTCGTCGCCGCGTACGTGGCGGCGGTGCCGTTCTTCCGGAACATGCTGCTCGGTGATGCTGCGTATGCGCTGCTCCTCTTCGGCGGCTACGCGCTGCTGGAGCGGACGCTGGCGACCGCCCCGCATCCCGCGCAGGCCGATCGGACCTGATGGGACCACGGCTCCCCGTGCTGCTGCTCGTCGCAGGTCTGGGGGCTGCGGTCGCGGGCATGCGTCCGACCGCGCCGCAGCGGCCGTGGCCGCCGGCGGCGGGCCAGACTCCCATCCCGGTTGGATCTCCCCGGGGCGGGATGGCGACATCCGGCGCCGGACCGACCGCCGTCGAGGAGGCGGGCCTGCGCGGCGAGACGTCGGCCGTGGGCCCGTCCTCCGACGCCGCGCCACCCCGACCCCTGGTCGCCACACGGCCCCGCCCGCGGGCGGGCAGCGCGCGACGTGTGGTTCCCCCGGTGCCGCAGCGGCTGGCGGCAGCGCAGGCCCGGGCCCAGCGCGCCACGACTGCCGCCACGCAGAGCCGGCCGGGGTCCACCCGGGACGCGCCGGCGCGGACCGCTCCCGCCGGGCCGATTCCACCGCAGGCGGCGCCTGGCCCGGCCGCCCGGCCGGGAGGGCATGCCGCCGACGCGGGCTCGACGCCCGGGCAGCCGGCTGGCGAGGCCGGGGCCACCGGGGCCTCCTCGGCGCCCGCGCCCGACGAGCCGGCATCGTCCGGTGGGCCTGCGCCTGCGCCGGTACCTGATATGCCGCCGGCGAGCCGCCCGCCAGCGGGCGCGCCGCGCGCGCCCACGCTCACGCCGCCGGTGCCGGTCGACCTGGCGCCGCCGCACTATCCCGGACCGTCCCGCATGGTCGTCGAGGCTCCCGGCGTGGTGGCATCGGCGCGCGTCGAGCCGGCCGATGCGCGCGTCCGGCTGCGGCTGGTCGTGCTGGCCGATGGCACCGTTGGGAGCGTGGCCGTCGCGCTGTCATCCGGCCGCGCCGACCTCGACGCGGCCGCGCTGCGGGCCGCGCGCGCCTGGCGGTTCCTGCCGGCGCGCCGCGACGGTGTGCCCGTCGACAGCGTGGTGCTGATCTGGGTGCTGTTCACCGCCGCGCCCTGAGGTGTCCTCGCGCGTCGTCCTGGCGATCGACCCCGGACGGCAGAAGTGCGGGGTGGCCGTGTGCGCGCCGGGCCGCGTGCTGGCCAGGACCGTGGTGGCCACGGAGCACCTGGCAGACCTCGTGCGCGAATGGAGCGGCCGCTTCGGCGTCACCGAGGTGGTGATCGGCGACCGCACCGGAGCAGCCGTCGTGGCGCGGATGGTGGCGGGCATCCTTACCGTGCCGCAGCGGCTCGTGGACGAGGCTGGCACGACGCTGCGCGCGCGGTTCCGGTACTTCGCCGAGCATCCGCCGCGCGGCTGGCGCCGGCTGATCCCGCGCGGCCTGCAGATCCCGCCCAGGGCCTACGACGACTACGTCGCGGTGCTCCTGGCCGAGGCGGCCCTGGCCCAGGACGCGCCCCCCGGCGCGCACGGGAACGGATAGGACCGCGCGCGGCCGTGCGGTACACTGAGTGGGGTTTTGAGCCCCGTCGATTCGGCCGGCAGGCTCCAAGAGGCGACAGCATGAGCGAGCGTGCACACTTCACGGCCCCGGTACTGCGGCGCCCTGCGGTACTGCAGCGCCCCGCGGCGCTGCTGCTTCTGGCCGCGGCCAGCGCGCTGGTAGCGACACAGGCGGGCGCGCAGGCACCGGTGCCCGCGGCGGCCCTGTGGTGGCTGGGCGGGGCGAACCTGCAACGCGTCAACTTCACGCCGAAGCCGGGCGGGTTGACCGCCCCCCACGTCGCCTGGCGCCTGGCCTTCGAGACCACGGCATCGCCGGCGTCGGTCTCCCCGCCGGCGGCGGCGGACCTTGACGGCGACGGGCGCGTCGAGCTCGTCTACGGCGAGGGCGTGCGCGTGGTGGCCCTCGAGCCGCCGTTCCCCCGCCGCCGCTGGGAGTACTCGGTCTACGAGATCCGCGGGTTGATCCTCATGCAGCCGGCCGTCCTCGACGTGGACGGCGACCGGCGGCCCGAAGTCTTCTTCGCGCCGTACCAGTCCGGCGGGAACTCGATGTTCTTCCGCCTCACCAGCCGCGGGCAGGTCGTCTGGAGCTTTCCGGTGCGGGCCTACACGAGCTACGCGAGCCCCGCCGTCGCCGACCTCGACGGCACCGGCCGCTACACCGTGATCTTCGCCGACACGCAGGGCACGGTCTACGCGCTGGACGCGGCCACCGGACGGCCGCGGTGGACCTTCCCCATGGGGGGGAGCGCCGACATGAACGCCGCTGCCGTCGTCGACCTGGACGGCGACGGCAGGCGCGAGATCGTCATCGGCAACCACGGCAACGGTCAGATCTACGCCCTCGACAGCGAGGGCCGGCACCGCTGGGTCTACAACACCCACGGGTCGATCTATGGCGTCTCGGTCGACGACGCCGACGGCAACGGCGAGCTCGAGATCTACGCCGCCGACTGGAACGGCGCCGTGCACTCCCTGACGCCCCAGGGCCGGCTGCGCTGGACCTACAGGACCCCGGGCCCCGTGACCGCCTACAACGGCCTCGCCATCGCCGACCTCAACGGCGATGGCGTCAAAGAGGTCGTCTTCGGCGTCCAGAACGGCTGGGTGGTGGCACTGTCGCCCGCGGGCCGGGTCGTCTGGCAGTTCCAGCGCCGCGGCCACATCAGCGGGTCGGTGATCGTCGCCGACTTTGACCGCGACGGCCAGCTGGAAGTCTTCGCGGGCAGCCACAGCGGAGCGGTCTACCTGCTGGCCGGCCGCACCGGCGCCCCCAAGTGGGAGCAGCAGCCCGGCGGCCGGATGGCCTACATGGGGATCACGGCCGAGGACCTCGACGGCGACGGGCTCGTCGAGGTGCTGATCAACAACGACGAGCACCTCTACGCCTTCAGCCGGCCGCCGGCGCGCTGAGGGGCGCTGCGGGCGTCAGGACCGCGCGCCCTCTCCTGGAAGATACCGGGACGTCCGGCGGTGCGCCCGCGGCGAGCGCCTACTGTCGGGGCCCTCCCCGGGGTCGTCGTGCCTGTCAAGACCGTGCTGTGACCGCCCGAAGCCGCGGTTTCCGGACGCGCCCTACGTCGGGAACGATCGGTCGCGCAGCCAGCTCAGGGCGCCGGCTACCAGCGCGACGTAGAGGACCGCCAGGCCCGCGTACTGCGCCGGCCGCGGCAGGGCAAACAGGGGCGCGAACGGCCTGACCAGCGCCCGGGGAACCAGCGGGATCAGGAACGGCACGCGCTCCCGGTACGCCAGGTACCCCTCACCGAAGCGGCGCTCGTTCTCGCCCTCCTCGTGGATCATGAGGGCCAGGTAGGTACAGCACGCGGTCACGAAGGCGATGACCGAGATCGGCCGCACGCCGACCAGCGAGAACCCGGCCAGCCCCAGGAAGATCCCCAGGTACTGCGGGTGGCGGACCACGGCGTACGGCCCGGAGGTGACCAGGCCCAGGCGGCCGCGGACGCTGTAGAAGTAGGCGTACGACCCCAGGAAGACCACTAGCCCCAGGGCAATGAGCGCCAGCCCCGCGTAGAACAGCATGACCCGCGTCTCCCGCGGCATCCAAATCGTATGGGTCACCAGCCAGCGGGTCTGCGGAAACCAGACGAACGGTGTCCACGGCGCGTAGATGGCCACGAAGATGCCGACCGGCAGGAACATGTATCCCTGGATCACGAGCACCAGGCCCGGGGAGGCGAGAATGACCGGGGTCGCCTGGACCACGGCACGCCAGATCTTGCGGATCGACATCGTGCAGTCACCCTGCATGTGGAGTCGGGGAGCGCCCCGCCACGGGGAGGACGTATTCGGGAGCCAGCGGGGTCTTCCTCCCCGGCGACCCCCTGCCTGCTCGGGGAACCTGGGGTCGGCCAGGGGACGGCGCCAGGCGGGCCCGGGTGAGCGCGATGGGACGGGTCCCCTGCCTGTGGGCCGGGCGGGTCGCCACAGAGGAGTCTGGCCGCCCCTGTCGAAGGATAAGCATGGTTGTAGAGCCTGCGAGCCGCCCGATGCCGGAGCCTTGCCGAGAAAGGGGGCGGAACGCTAATGTATACGTGGCGTTGTTGCGCTGCGTTCTCTGACTCCCGGCAGACTCCCGCATCCGGGGTGCCAGGTAAGTAGGTCTGGGCAGTTGTCACAGCGTGTCCGCTGCCGCGGCCGCAGAGGCTAAGCGGCCTTCCCGGAAAGGAGGGGTGAGCCAGGCAGGGAGGCGCGACGGCGGCGGGACGGCGGGCTGATCGGGAGAGACCGCGGAGGAAGAGGAAACACGCACACTCGTTCCCCCGCGGCGGCATTCCGTGACGCCCGTACTACCCAACAAAGGGGGAACGGACCAACGATGAAGCAGTTAGCTGTGGTGCTCGCAGCGATACTGACGCTCACGCTGGTCGCACCCGCCTTCGCGCAGCCGTTCGCGGACGTGCCCACGGACCACTGGGCGTACGACGCGATCGCCGAGCTGGCGGCGAAGGGCCTCATCGAGGGCTATCCCGATGGGGCGTTCCGGGGCGACCGCGCCATGACCCGCTACGAGATGGCCATGGTGGTGGCGCGCCTGCTGGCGCGCATCGAGGCCATCAAGATCCCGCCGCTGCCGCCCGACCTGGTGCGCCGCGCCGAACTCGCGAAGGCGCAGGCGGCCGAGGCGGCGGCGCGCACCGCGCTCGACAAGCGCCTGACCAGCAAGCTCGCCACGATCCAGCGCCTGGTCGCCGAGTTCCGCGCGGAGCTCGCAGCCCTGGGCGTGCGGGTGACCGCGGTGGAGGAGGAACTGGCGGCGATCCGGGCGCGGCTCGACAACACCCGCATCGCTGGTGATCTGCGGTTCCGGTACAACGTCTCCGAGGCGGGCACCTCCGACGGCCGGCTGCGGACCCGGATTCAGTTCAGCGGCCGCGGCGGCCCGAACACCGAAGTGGTGGTGCGGCTCTTCACGGCCAACAACGCCGGCGTGGGCGGATCCTACGACACCCGGTTCGGCCTGCACACGTTCTTCGGGAACGTGTCGTTCGACCGTCTGTACCTCGACATCCGGAACACCTGGGGCGCGACGCTGTGGCGGGCCGGCCGGCAGCACTACACGCTGAACGGCCTCGGCCCCTACGGCACCGGCCTGCTCTACGACCCGCAGAACGCCGTGGGGTTCGCGGGGTTCCAGGGCCGGCATCAGGTCTCGGCAGCCAACGCCGCGCTCGACGTTCCCTACACCGCGGGCATTCCCGGCACCAGCGACGGGCTGCGCTCTGACTGGGCGCTCGGGCCGCTGAACGTGACGGCCGCGGTCTTCGTCGAGCGCGCCAACGTCGCCCTGCCGGCCGCCGGCGGAGTCAGCGCGGCGGTCGTGCGCGACAACCAGATCCTCACCGTCTCCAGCAGCCAGCTGCTCCCCGGCTGGACGCTGGCGGGCAGCTACTACAACCAGGCCATCAACCCCGTCAACCCCGCGAACTTCGGCGGGCGCGGCTGGGAGTTCGTGGCCACCGGCACGCTGTTCCCGGGCCTGTCGGTCTACGGCAACTACGCCTCGTGGAACGGCAGGCCGGTCGCAGGCGGCCCCGACTGGGGGTCGGCGAACGCCTGGCGTGTGGGCGGGAACCTGAACCTCGCCCAGATCGCGGGCATCGCCGCCTGGAACCCGACCCTGGACTTCCAGTACCACCAGTACGGTCCGCTGCCTGCCGCCTGTGCCACGGCGCTGACCGTCGGCGGTGGCGGCTATAGCGCCGCCGGCGGCGGCTGCTTCCCGTCCCACACCTACGCCACGACCATCGTCGGGCAGGCGTTCGCCTTCAACATGCGGGGCTGGCTGGCGCGGCTGAACCTGACGATCACGCCGCGCACCGTGGCCAGGATCCTCTACGAGGGCGGGACCGTGCTGTGCGCGAGCGCGGGCTGCGCCACGACCGGGAGCTACTACGAGTGGTGGCTGCGGCTCGAGCACACCGTGGCGCCCAACACAACCCTGACCCTGAACTACTACAAGGCCAACGCCTCGCCGGCGGCCCTGGCGGGGACCGCCACCGGCGACTACCTGAACTTCTACCGGGCTGAGCTGCTGTACTCCTGGTAACAACCGGGAGACGCAACTCCGTTGACCGAGCCCCCGGAGGCGCAGGCCTCCGGGGGCTCATGCGTTCCGGCGCCGGCGTCTGCGGTGCGTGCGTGGTTCCCTGCGCGGGCGTCGGCTGTCGCCGCCCCCATCGGTCGTGTACAATGGGGCGGGTCCGCATGTCTGCGAACTGGTGGTGAGAGGCGATGCTCAAAGTGCTGGCCGTGGTGGCGCTGGTGGCGGTGGCGCAGATCCTGCCCAGCTGCGGAGAGCGCGGGGACCAGGAGTCCGGCGCTGCCAGCCAGCCCCAGGTCATCGGATGGGTCGACGAAAAGTACACCCGCATGGCCGAGACCTCGCCCTACCTCATCGTCATCAACCAGGTGGAGTACGGCGTGCCCTTCGAGTTCTGGCGCACCGTCGACGTCGGGGACCTCGTGAAGTACCAGGACGGCAGGTGGTCCATCGTGCGCCGGCGCGCCCGCTGAGGTCGGGCGCGGGCAGGCACCGGCCGTGGAGCGCAGCCGCGACTGGCTCGACGCAGCGCTGGCCGACCTGGAGCACGCGCGCAGCGACCGCGCGCGGGGGTTCTACAACTGGGCGTGCTTCTCGGCCCAGCAGGCCGCCGAGAAGGCCGTCAAAGCGGTCTTCCAGAAGCTGGGGGCCGAGGCATGGGGCCACTCCGTGGCCGACCTGCTGCGGGAACTCGACAGGCAGCGGCCCGTGCCGGCGGAACTGATGGATCGCGCCCTCGAGTTGGACAAAGCGTACATTCCGACCCGGTATCCCAACGCGCATCCCTCCGGCTCGCCCGCGGACCGCTATACCGACACGGAAGCCGGACGCCTCATCGGTCATGCCCAGGCCATCGCGGAGTTCTGTCAGGGTCTCGTATCCACGCTTTGACCGGGACCAGCTGCTGGCGCTGCTTCGCCAGCGACTTCCGGCGCTGCAGGCGCGCCTGCCCCTCCGCCGCGTCGTGCTGATCGGCTCGTGGGCGCGGGGGCGGCAGACCGCCGCGAGTGACATCGACCTGCTGGTCGTCTACGACGGACCGCCCCGCGAGGACGCCTTCGCCACCGTCAAGCGCGCCCTGGGGATCTCCCAGCTGGAACCGCACGTCTACAGTGCTGCCGAGGCCAGGGCGGTGCGCGACCGGCTTGCCCGCATGGCCGCCGGCGGGGTGGTCGTGTTCTCCGACCCCGACCGTCCCTCCGTGAACTCGCCTTGAGTGCGCACGGGCACACGCGCTGCCGGCATGTTGACCCCGACAGGGGCGCCGGGTATGCTCGCACCACAGGAGGGAGTCGCGGTGGCCCTGGAGCAGCGGGTCGACAGGTTGGAGGCAGCGCTCACGCGGCTGGCGGAGGCCCAGGCCCGCACCGAGGAGCGGGTCGGCCGGCTGGAAGAGCGCATGGGCCGGGTGGAAGCGGCCCTGGCGCAGCTAGCGGAAGCGCAGGCCCGCACGGAGCGGCGGGTGGAAGAACTGGCCCAGGCCCAGGCCCGCACGGAGCAGGCAGTGCTGACCCTGGCCCAGCAGGTCGGGCGGCTCAGCGAAACGCTCGGCTTCACCCTGGAGGACGTCGCCCGCGAGTTGACGCCGTCCTACCTGGCACAACGGTATGGCATCACGGTGGCCTTGCTCGAGCGGAGGTTCTTCCTCGTGGACGGCGAGGAGGTCGAGGTCGACTTCTACGGCGAGGGAATGCGGGACGGTCAGCGCGTGGCTGTGATCGGTGAAGTCCGCACCCGCATCTACGGGCGCGACGTCGAGGCCGCAGTGCGGACGGCTGAGCGGCTGAGGCTGCAGGTGCCCGGGGTGCCGGTCGTGGTGCTCTTCGGGTTCGTCATCCACCCGTCGGCGCGCGAGGCGGCGGCCCGCACGGGGGCCATTGTGATCTCGTCGGTCGGGCGCTGATCCTGCGCATCGGCGCCACCTTTAATCCGGTCCGGTGAGGCCGGGAAGGAGGGCCCAGATGGGTTCCCGCAAGGCGGCCCGCAACAGCGCCGCGACACCGACACGAGTGCAGGCACCATCGTGCGACGTGCTCGCCGCTCCCTCCCTCGAAGTCACCGTCGCGGGTATCGTGTTTCCCACTCCGGTCCTGGCGGGCCCCGGCCCCGTCGAGTTCGGCCGGCAGGTCCAGGCCGTCTACGACCTGCGCGCCTTCGGCGGCATCATCACCAAGTCGGTGAGCCTGGAGGCCCGGCCCGGGTATCCCGGGCCCACGATCGTCGAGACCACCGCCGGCTGGCTCAACGCCGTCGGCCTGAAGAACCCCGGGCTGGCGGCGTTCCTGGCGCGCGACCTGCCGTTCCTGCGCGCGCTCGGTCGCCCGGTGGTCGTCAGCATCGTCGGGCACGCCGTAGAGGAGTTCGCGGAGATGGCCGCCGTGCTCGACGACGAGGCGGGCGTGGCGGCGCTTGAGGTCAACGTTTCCTGTCCCAACGTGGCCGACGGGCTCTGGTTCGGCACCGATCCGGCGCGCACGTTCGCGCTGGTGGCGGCCGTGCGCCGCGCGACCCGTCGGCCGCTCTTCGTGAAGCTGGGCCCCAACGTGACCGACATCGTCTCGATCGCCCGGGCGGCAGCCGACGCCGGCGCCGACGGGCTCTCGCTGGTCAACACGCTGCAGGGGCTGGCGGTCGACGCCCGCACGCGCCGGCCGCGCCTGGCTGCGGGCCTGGGCGGGCTCTCCGGCCCCGCGATCAAGCCCGTGGCGCTCCGCATGGTGTGGGAGGTCGCGCAGCACCTGCGGCTGCCCATCATCGGGATGGGCGGAGTGCAGACCGCCGAGGACGCCGTCGAGTTCCTGCTCTGCGGTGCCCGCGCTGTGGCCGTGGCCTCGGGGCTCCTGGCGAATCCCCGGGTGGCGGAAGAGATCACCCGTGGGCTGTGCCAGTTCCTGGTCGAGCAGGGCGTGGCGCGCGTCACGGATCTGGTGGGCCAGCTGGAGTTCCCGGGTGCCGTCACCGGGCCTGTGCCCGCGGGCGGCGCCCGCGCGGGCCGGGGGTGATGCGCCCCGACGCGCTCTGGCCGGCACCGCCCCCGTCCGAGGCGTCCGCCCCGGAGGCGCGTCGCGTGACGTCGGCGTCACCGCCCCCGCTGGTGGTCGCGCTGGACGTGCCGTCGCTGCAGGAGGCCGTGCGTCTGGTCGAGGGCCTGCGGCCGGCAACGGACTGGTTCAAGGTGGGGGCGATCCTGTTCACGACGGCCGGGCCCGACGCCGTGCGCTCGGTCCACGCGGCCGGCGGACGCGTCTTCCTGGACCTGAAGTTCCATGACATCCCCCAGACCGTCGAGGGTGCGGTGGCCGCGGCCGCCGACCTGGGCGTCGCCCTCGTCACGGTCCATTGCGCCACCGGGCCCGCGGCGCTCGAGGCAGCGGTCCGCGCCGCGCGGCGCAGCCCGCGCCTGCGCGTGCTGGGTGTGACGCGGCTCACCAGCGCGCGGGGGCGGGGCGGCGTCCTGGCCGCGGCCCGGGTCGCCTTCGCAGCCGGCCTCGACGGCGTCACCGCGGCCGCCGGCGAGGTCCGCGCGGTCAAGCGTGCCTGCGGCGCGGGGTTCCTGGTGGCGACGCCGGGGATCCGGCCTGCCGGCACCGACACCGGGGACCAGGCACGCACCGCCACGCCGCGGGCGGCGGTGCGCGCCGGCAGCGACTTCCTGGTGGTGGGCCGGCCAGTGGTGGCGGCGCGGGATCCGCTGGCCGCGGCCCGCGCGATCCAGGACGAGATCGCCGCGGCATGGGGCGATCCTGCCGCGCCGCCGTGGGGGGCAGCGACGTGAGCCGACAGCCCTCCATCGCGCGGACCGCGGTGGGGCGGAGCCACCTGTGAGCGACCGGTGGCTCGAACGCCTGCGGCAGCGCAAAGCCGTGCAGGAGGGGCACTTCCTGCTGACCTCCGGGAACCACAGTTCCGTGTACGTTCAGAACGCCCTGATCCTCCAGTATCCGGAGGACGCAGCCGCGATCGGCCGGGCGCTGGCGGCGCAGGTCCGCCACCTCGCACCCGAGGTGGTCCTGGGCCCGGCGCTGGGGGCCGTGATCGTCGTCCACGAGGTGGCCAGGGCGCTCGGCACGCGCGGCATCTTCGCCGAGCGCGTGGACGGGCGCATGCGGCTGCGTCGGGGGTTCGCGCTCCGGCCCGGCGAGCGGGTGCTGCTGGTCGAGGACGTGATCACCACCGGTGGCTCCCTGGCTGAGGTCGCCGACGTCGTGCGCGAGGCCGGGGGTCGCGTCGTCGGCGCAGCCGCGATCGTGGACCGCAGCGGGGGCACGGTTGCGCTGGGCGTGCCGCTCGCGGCCCTCGTGACCCTTGACCTGCCGGTGTTCCCGCCCGACGGCTGCCCGCTGTGCGCGCAGGGGCTGCCGGTGGAGAAGCCCGGGAGCCGGGCCCGGCCGGGTGCCCGGGCCGGATAGGGCTCCGCACAACATCTTGATGGTTCCCAGCGGATTTCCCCAATATCTGGGAGTACGGTCATTTGACGCGACCGCGACAGGGCGTCTATAATGGCCCCAATCCCCTCCAGAAGGAGCCCGTCCGGTGGGCCTGGCGGACGACGTCGAAGAAGTCCTCATCCCGGAGGAGGTCCTCCTGGACCGAATCCGGGAACTCGGGCGGCAGATCTCCGTCGAGTACGACGCCAAAGAGCCCCTGCTGATCGGCATCCTGACAGGGGCGTTCGTGTTCATGGCCGATCTGCTGCGCGCCATCACGATCCCCTGCCAGGTCGACTTCATGGCCACGGCCTCCTACGCGGGCACGGAGTCCAGCGGGATCGTCCGCATTCTCAAAGACCTCGACCAGACCATCGAAGGTCGGCACGTGCTGGTGGTCGACGACATCATCGACACCGGCCTGACGATGGACTACCTCCTTGAGACGCTCAAGGCGCGCTACCCGGCCTCCCTGCGCGTCTGCGCCCTCCTGGACAAGAAGCCGCGCCGGCGGCGCGAGATCCCCATCGACTTCGCCGGGTTCGTCATTCCCGACCGGTTCGTGGTCGGCTACGGCCTGGACTTCGCCGGCCGCTACCGCAACCTGCGCTACATCGGCGTGCTCAAGCCCGAACTGTACGGGATCCCCCCAGCGTGAGGTGAGCCAGATGGCGACGCGCGTGGAAGCACCGGCAATCGGCGCTGGCGCGCTCGGCGGCGGTGAGTGGCTGGGCCGCGGCCGCCTGGTCCGGCGCACGTACAGCCTGGAGGACGTGGCGCTGGTGCCGGCGACGTCGACACTCGATCCCGAGGACACGGACACGTCCTGGCAACTCGGGCCCCATGTCTTCCGCCTGCCATTCGTCGCCTCGGCGATGGACAGCGTCGTCGACGTGGGCATGGCCGAGGCGATGTGGCGCCTGGGCGGGCTCGCCGTGCTGAACCTCGAGGGGCTGCAGACGCGCTATCCCGACCCGGCCGAGCCGCTGGCGGCCATCGCGGCCGCAGCGCAGGACGAGGTGGTCGCGCTCATGCAGCGCCTGTACCAGGCGCCGATCCAGGACGACCTGGTGGCTGCGCGCGTCGGCGCCATCAAGGCGACCGGAGCCATCTGCGCGGTCTCCGTGACACCGGCCGCGGCCGCGCGCCTGGCGCCGCTGGCGCAGCAGGCCGGGGCCGACCTGGTGCTGGTGCAGTCCACCGTGATCACCGAGGCCCACCGCTCGACCCGGGGGCGCGCGCTGTCGCTGCGGCAGCTGGCCGCCCAGCTGGGCGTGCCCGTGCTGGCCGGGAACTGCGTGTCGTATGCCGCGGCCCTGGGCCTGATGGAGGCGGGCGCGGCGGCGGTCTTCGTCGGCGTCGGCCCTGGCGCGGCCTGCACCAGCCGCCGCGTGCTCGGCATCGGCGTCCCCCAGGCCACGGCGATCTGCGATGCGGCTGCCGCGCGCGCGGACTTCCTGGCCCGCACCGGTCGCTACGTCCCCGTGGTGGCCGACGGCGGTATCGCCACCGGCGGCGACGTGGCGAAGGCCATCGCCTGCGGCGCCGACGCCGTGATGCTGGGCTCGGCGCTGGCGCGCGCGGCCGAGGCGCCCGGGCGCGGCTTCCACTGGGGCATGGCCACGCCCCACGCCGCGCTGCCTCGCGGCACGCGCATCCGGGTGGGCACGACCGGCACCCTGCGCCAGATCCTGCTGGGACCGGCGGCCACCGACGATGGCTCGCACAACCTGGCCGAGGCCCTGCGGACTGCCATGGGGATGTGCGGCGCGGCCACGATTCGCGAGATGCACCAGGTCGAGCTGGTCCTGGCTCCGCAGCTCGGCGCCGAGGGCAAGGCGGCGCAGTTCAGCCAGCAGGTGGGGCAGGGGCGGGCGCGGTGACGACCCGGGCTGCCCTGCAGGCGCAGCCGTCACCGGCCTCCGCGGCCGCGGAGCGGCCGGTCATCGTGCTGGACTTCGGCGCGCAGTACGCCCAGCTCATCGCGCGCCGCATCCGCGAAGCCCGCGTCTACAGCCTGATCCTGCCCTACGACACACCGGTCGCCCGGCTCCTGGCCTACCGGCCGCGGGGCATCCTGCTCTCCGGCGGGCCGGCCAGCGTCTACGAACCTGCCGCGCCGCGCGTAGATCCCGCGCTCTTCGCGGCCGGCATCCCCATCCTGGGCATCTGCTACGGCATGCAGCTCATGGCCCACCTGCTCGGCGGGCAGACCGCGGCGGCCGACCAGCGCGAGTACGGCCGCACCCGGCTGTTCGTGGACGACGGGGCAGATCTCTTCGCCGGCCTGGAGCCGCGCCTCATCTGCTGGATGAGCCACGGCGACTCGGTCGTGGCCCTGCCGCCGGGCTTCGTCGCTCTGGCCCACACCGACCGCAGCCCCGTGGCGGCGATGGCCGACCGTTCCCGCCGGCTCTACGGCCTGCAGTTCCACCCCGAGGTCTCGCACACGCCGTGGGGTCTCGAGGTGCTGCGCAACTTCCTCTACGGGATCTGCCGCTGCGAGCCCACCTGGACCATGGCGTCGTTCGTGGACCGGGCGGTGGGCGCCATCCGCGCGCAGGTGGGCGCCGGCCGTGCGCTGTGCGCCCTCTCGGGCGGGGTGGACTCGGCCACCGCCGCCGCGCTGGTCCACCGCGCCATCGGCGATCAGCTCGCGTGCGTCTTCGTCGACCACGGCCTGCTGCGCAAGGGCGAAGCCGAGCAGGTGATCGCGACGTTCCGGGACACCTTCCAGATCCCGCTGGTCCACGTGGACGCCCGCGAGCGGTTCCTGGCCCGTCTGCGGGGCGTGGTCGATCCCGAGCAGAAGCGTCGGATCATTGGGGAGGAGTTCGTGCGCGTCTTCGAGGACCAGGCCGCGCGGGTGGGGACGATCGACTTCCTCGTGCAGGGGACGCTGTATCCCGACGTGATCGAGAGCGGCACGCGCACCGCGGCGCGCATCAAGACCCACCACAACGTCGGCGGGCTCCCCGAGCGCATGCCCTTCCAGCTGGTGGAGCCATTCCGCGACCTCTTCAAGGACGAGGTGCGCGAGGTAGCGCGCCAGCTGGGGCTGCCCGACCGCATGGTCATGCGGCACCCGTTTCCGGGGCCCGGGCTGGCCATCCGCGTGCTGGGCGAGGTCACGGCCGAGAAGCTGGCGCTGCTGCGCGAGGCCGACGCCATCATCCTCGAGGAACTGCGGGAGGCCGGGTGGGCCGGGCAGCTCTGGCAGGCGTTCGGCGTACTGCTGCCCGTGTACACGGTCGGGGTCATGGGCGACGCGCGCACCTACGGGCAGGTGGTGGTCGTCCGCGCCGTCACCAGCGAGGACGGGATGACCGCCGATTGGGCGCGCCTGCCCGACGACGTCCTGGAGGCGATCGCCAGCCGCATCACCCGCGAGGTCCCGGGCATCACCCGGGTCGTCTACGACCTCACCAGCAAGCCGCCCGCGACGATCGAGTGGGAGTAGCCCGCGAGGCCGCCGGCCGATATAGTGGACGGCGGACGATGGACCTGCTGGCCGACCTGAACCCCGAGCAACGCCAGGCGGTCACGCACCCCGGGGGCCCGCTGCTGGTGCTCGCTGGCGCCGGGTCCGGCAAGACCCGGGTGCTGACCTACCGCATCGCGTACCTGATCCGCGCCCGGGACGTACCGCCGGCGCGCATCCTGGCCGTGACGTTCACCAACAGGGCCGCGGCCGAGATGCGCCAGCGGCTGGCGCTGCTGCTGGGCGGCGCCGTGGCGCGCCCCATGTGGATCGGCACGTTCCACGCCACCTGCAGCCGCATCCTGCGCCACCACGGCGCAGCGATCGGCATCCCGCCGACGTTTGCGGTCTACGACGAGGAGGATCAGCGCGGGGTGCTGCGGGAGGCGATGGAGGCCCTGGGCCTGGACGAGCGCCGGTACCCCCCGCAGGTACTCCACGCCCTGATCGGCCGGGCCAAGGACGAGGCGCTGGATGCCGACCGCTTCGCGGCGCGCGCGCGCACCTTCCTGGAGGAGGCTGCGGCGCGGGTCTGGCGCGTCTACGAGACGACGCTGCGCGCGCGGGGCGCGTTGGACTTCGACGATCTCATCTGCGAGGTCCTGCGGCTGTTCGACGCGCACCCGGACGTCCTGGCGACGTACCAGGAGCGCTTCCTCCACGTGCTGGTCGACGAGTACCAGGACACCAATCACGCGCAGTACCTGCTGGTGCGGGCGCTCGCCGGCCGACACCGGAACGTGACCGTCGTGGGCGATGACGACCAGAGCATCTACCGGTGGCGCGGCGCCGACGTCCGCAACATCCTGGAGTTCGAGCGCGACTACCCCGACGCCACAGTCATCACCCTGACCCAGAACTACCGCTCCACCAAGACGATCCTGGCTGCCGCGCACGGGGTGATCCAGCACAACCCGCACCGCCATCCCAAGGACCTCTGGACCGGGAACGAGGCCGGCGTGCCGATCACCGTCTACGAGGCCGCGGACGGCGCCGATGAGGCGCAGTTCATCGTGGACGAGATCGTCTCGCACCGCGCAGCCGGCGGCCGGCTGCGCGACGTGGCGGTCCTGTACCGCACCAACGCCCAGTCCCGGTTGCTGGAGGAGGCGTGCCTGCGCGCCGGCCTCCCCTATCAGGTCGTGGGCGGGGTGCGGTTCTACGAACGCCGGGAGGTCAAGGACCTGCTGGCGTACCTGCGCCTCGTGGTCAACCCCGACGACCTCACGAGCCTGCGGCGCGCCCTGGCCGCGCCCAGGCGCGGGGTGGGTGAAACCTCCCTGCAGCGCGTGATCGCCTACGCGCAGGCTGCCGGCTGCCCGGTGCTGGAGGCGATGCAGCGCCCCGAGGCACTGGCGGAGGTGGCGCGGCCTGCCGCCCGGGCGCTGGAGGCCTTCGCCCGGCTCATCGGCGAGTTGCGGGCGCTGGCCGCGCGGCTCCCGGCCAGCCAGGTCATCGCGCAGGCCATGGTCCGCACGGGCTATCAGGCCATGCTGGAGGCCGAGGGCACCGATGATGCGCTTTCGCGGCTGGAGAACCTCCGTGAGCTGGTCACCGTAGCGCAGGAGGTGGAGGAGGCCACGGGCGAGATCGAGCTGGTGGCGTTCCTCCAGCACCTGGCGCTGGTGGCCGACGTGGACACGTACCGCGACGACCTGGACCGGGTGACGCTCATGACCCTGCACAGCGCCAAGGGGCTGGAGTTCCCCGTGGTCGTCATTGCGGGCCTGGAAGAGGGTCTGTGTCCCCACGCGCGGGCCATAGAAGAGGAGGGGGGCCTGGACGAGGAACGGCGCCTGTGCTACGTGGGGTTCACGCGCGCCAAGCGCCGCCTGATCCTCACCCATGCCCGGACCCGCGTGGTCTTCGGCACCACCCACCTGGCCATCCCGTCGCGGTTCCTGGACGAGATCCCCGAGGCGCTGGTCGCCGTGGCGCCGCCCCGCGAGCAGTGGGCCGTCCCCGCGGGCGGCGCCGCGCGTGCGGGGGGCGCTCCCCGCGGTACCGTCCGGACGCCGGACGTCGGCGCCCGCGTCCGCCACGCCAGGTTCGGTGAGGGGCAGGTGCTGGAGGTGGAAGGTGAGGGCGCAGGGGCGATCGTCACCGTGCGCTTCGCGGGCGCGGTCAGGCGCCTGGCGCTGGCCTATGCTCCGCTCGAACCCGCCGACTGAGCACGGCGTGACCGCGACGCCGCACGGGGTTTCGGTGACCGACGATCCTGCTATGCTGGTGGTACGATCACCGCGCCGACGCCCGTGGCAGCGGCGGAACGGGCGACGGCAGGGAGGGCGAGCGCGTCCCATGGTGTCGAGACGGCTGATGGTGGTGCTGGTCGTGACAGCCGTGGCCCTGGCTCCGGCGATGGCGCAGGGTGGCGCCGCGCCGGGGCTGTCGGCGCCCAAGGTGATGGAGGCCCCCGACGTGGGCAGGGCCGGGGGCACCTTCGTGGTGACCTCGATCTCCGACCCCCGCACCTTCAACCTGATCGTCGCCCAGGAGACCTCGTCCACCGTGCCGCTGGGCTATCTGTTCGAGAGCCTGGCCGAGACGAACCGGATCACGACCGAGGTCGAACCCAACCTGGCCGAGTCGTGGACGGTGAGCCGGGACGGGCGCACCTGGACGTTCACGCTGCGCCGCGGCGTGCAGTGGTTCGACGGCCGGCCGGTCACGGCCGACGACGTCGTCTTCACCATGGATGCGATCTTCACCCCGGGCGTGCAGTCCAGCTACCCTGACGTGCTCACCATCGCCGGCAAGCGCATTCAGTACCGGAAGGTCGACGACTACACCGTCGAGTTCCGTACCGAGCAGCCGTTCGGTCCCTTCCTGCGCACGGTGGGTGGCATCGCGCCCATCCCCAGACACCGGCTGGAGCCGGTGCTGCGGGCGGGCGCCGCCGAGTTCAACCGGGCCTGGGGCATCAACACGCCGCCGCGCGAGCTGATCGGCAACGGCCCCTTCGTGATGCAGACCTACACGCCCGGCCAGCGGATCGTCTATCTGCGCAACGACAAGTACTGGAAGGTGGACAAGCGCGGGCAGCGGCTGCCCTACCTGGCCCGGCTGGTGATCGAGATCGTGCCCAACCTGGACGCTGCCCGGCTGAAGTTCCTGGCCCGCGAGACCGACGTCTACGGTGCCCGGCCCCGCGAGTACGCCGAGTTCCGGGCGATGCAGCAGCAGCACAACTTCACGATCTTCGACGGGCCGCCGGCGTTCGGCACCGAGTTCCTGATGTTCAACCAGAACCCGGCCGGCGTGCGCCCGCCCAAGCTGACCTGGTTCCAGAGCGTCAAGTTCCGCCAGGCAGTGAGCCACGCCATCGACCGGGACGCCATCGTGCGGCAGGTGTACGCCGGGCGGGCCACGCCCCAGTTCGGACCGGTGAGCCCCGCCAACAAGTTCTTCTTCAACCCCAACGTGCGCAAGTATCCGTATGACCTCGCCCGGGCCGAGGCTCTGCTGCGCGAGGCCGGGTTCGCCAGGGGGGCCGACGGCCTGCTCCGCGATGGCCAGGGGAACGTCGTGGAGTTCACCATCGCCACCAACGCGGGCAACACCGAGCGCGAGGCGATCGGCAACCTGATCCGGCAGGACCTGGCCCGGCTGGGCATGCGGGTCGTCTTCGCCCCGGAGGCCTTCAACACCCTGGTGGGCAAGCTGACGGGAACGTACAACTGGGAGGCGATGATCCTGGGGCTGACGGGCGGCCTGGACCCGCACAACGGGCAGAACGTCTGGAAGTCCAGCGGCTCGCTGCACATGTGGTGGCCCAAGCAGGAGCGCCCCGCCACCGACTGGGAGGCCGAGATCGACCGGCTCTTCGACCAGGCGGCGACCACCGTCGACCAGGAGAAGCGCCGGCAGCTCTACTTCCGCTGGCAGGAGATCGTGGCGGAGCATGTCCCGGTCATCTACACCGCCGCGACGCTCACCCAGCCGGCGTTCCGGAACACGCTGGGCAACTTCAGCCCCGGCCCGCTGGCGTTCTACGACGTCGAGACGATCTACTACCGGACGCCGTACCGGTAGCGGACCGGGTCGGCGGGCCGCGGGGCCCGCCGGCGGCGCCTGATGCTGCGGCACATCCTGCGGCGGTTCCTCCAGATGATCCCCATGCTCCTGGGGATCACGCTGGTCTCGTTCGCCATCATCCAGCTCTCGCCGGGCGACTTCCTGGCCGAGATGCGCCTGAACCCCATCGTCAGCCCCCAGACCGTGGAGCAGATGCGCCGCACCTTCGGCCTCGACCAGCCCCTGCACGTGCAGTACCTCAAGTGGCTGTGGAACGCCGCGCGCCTGGACTTCGGCTACTCGTTCGCCTACCACGTGCCGGTGATGTGGCTGATCGGCTCGCGGCTGCTCAACACCCTGGTGCTCAACGTCGTGGCCCTGGCGGTGGCATGGGCGATCGCGATCCCGCTGGGCATCCACGCCGCGCGGCGGCAGTACAGCTGGTCGGACAACACGCTGTCGTTCGCCGCCTACGTCGGGATCTCGACGCCCACGTTCTTCTCGGGGCTGTTTTTGCTCTACTGGGCGTTCAAGACCGGATGGCTGCCCATCGGCGGCATGACCAGCATCAACTTCGACGACCTGACGTGGTGGCAGAAGGGACTGGACGTGGCCCACCACATGGTCATCCCGGTGCTGGTCCTGGGGGTCTTCTCGGTGGCCGGCCTGATGCGGCAGATGCGCGCCAACCTCCTGGAGGTCCTGCGCCAGGACTACGTGCGCACCGCCCGCGCCAAGGGGCTGCCGGAACCCGTGGTGCTCAACAAGCACGCGGTCCGCAACGCCATCAACCCGCTCATCACGATCTTCGGCTTCGAGCTGGGCGGTCTGCTGGGTGGCTCGGCGATCCTGGAGAACGTCATCGGCTGGCCGGGGCTGGGCAAGCTCATCGTCGAGGCGGTGCTTCAGAAGGACCTCTACGTGGTCATGGCATCGTTGGTCATCGGGTCGGTGATGCTGGTCGTCGGCAACCTGATCGCCGACATCCTGCTGGCCTACAGCGACCCGCGGATCCGGTACGACTGAGGGGACGATGGCGCAGGACGTGGTGCGACCCACGACGCGCCGGCGGGCTGCCGCAGAGCCGGCGGTGGTGCGGACCCCGGCGCAGCTGGCGTGGCGGCAGCTGCGCAAGCACCGCATGGCGCTGGCCGGCGGTGCTGTGCTGGCGTTGCTCTACACGATGGTGCTGCTGGCCGAGTTCATCGCGCCCTACGGGCTCGACTTCACCGACCGCGACCGGTTTTACCATCCGCCGACCCTGCCCATGGTCCGCGACGCGCAGGGATGGAGCCTGCGCCCCTTCGTCCACCTGACCACCTTGCAGGATCCCGGGCTGCGCACGTACACGGCCGATCCGACGCGGCGCTACTACCTGCGCGTCCTGGTCCGCGGCGAGCCGTACCGACTGTTCGGCGTGATCCCGTCGTCGTGGCACCTGTTCGGGGTGGACCCGCCGGCGCGCATCTTCCTCATGGGGACCGACCAGTCGGGCCGCGACCAGTTCAGCCGCATCATGTACGGCTCCCGGATCTCCATGTCCATTGGCGTCTTCGCCGCCGCCATCACCATCCCCATCGGCATGCTCTACGGCGGCATCGCGGGCTACTACGGCGGCCGTGTCGACAACCTCATGATGCGGGCCGCCGAGATCATCATGGCGTTTCCGGGCTTCTACCTGCTGCTGGCGCTGTCGGCCGTGCTGCCCACCAACGTGGGGTGCACCACCCGGTTCTACCTCATCACCGTCATCCTGGCGTTTCTCGGCTGGGCCGGCTTCTCGCGCCTGATCCGGGGCATGGTGCTGGCGCTCAAGGCCCAGGAGTACGTGCTGGCCGCCAAGGCGGCGGGTATGAACGACCTGCCCATCATCGTCCGCCACATTTTGCCCAACACGGCGTCGCTGGTCATCGTGGTGGCGACGCTCGGTATCCCCGGCGCGATCCTGGGCGAGTCGGCGCTGTCGTTCTTCGGCTTCGGCGTGCGCGAGCCGTGCGCGTCGTGGGGAAACCTGCTGACGGCCGCGTCCAACCTGCCCACGCTGATGCTCTCGCCGTGGCTGCTCTTCCCGGGCCTGTTCATCATCGCGGCCGTGGTGGCCTTCAACCTGTTCGGCGACGGGCTGCGCGACGCGCTGGACCCGCGGCTGCGGACCGGGTAGCGGTGCGGGGCGACGCCGTCCCCCTCCGCGGAGAGGGCGGGAACCGGGCCATGGGCGCGGCCGCACCCGGGGCCGCCTCGCCGACTGCCGCCTCGCCCGGTGCGCCCACGCCTGCATGGGCCGCCCTGGCGGTCGGTCTGCTCGTCGGCGGCATGACGGCGCTGCGGGTGGCGCTCGCGGCGCGCCTCCCCCTGATCCACGACGAGGCGTACTACTGGCTGTGGGCCCGGCGGCTGGACTGGAGCTATGTGGACCACCCACCGCTCGTGGCCTGGCTCCTGGCCCTGACCCGGCCGCTGGGCGATGCCGCGGTGTGGGTCCGGTTGCCGGCGGTCGCGCTGGGGCTGGGGACGACCTGGGCCCTGTACCTGCTGGCCCGCGACCTTTTCGGCGCCCGCGCCGGGCTGCGCGCGGTCGTGCTGTTCCAGGTGGCGCCCGTCCTGGGCGCGGGGGGCCTGATGATGACCCCCGATGCGCCCATGTACCTGGCGTGGGCCGTGGCGCTCCGGCTGGCCTGGGCGGCGCTCAACGGTCGCCCGCGGCGGTGGGCCGGCGCCGGCGCCGCGATTGGGCTGGCGCTGCTCGGCAAGCTCTATGCTGTCACGCTAGGCACCGGCGTGGCGGCATACCTGCTGGCGAGCGACCGCGCCTGGCTGCGCCGGCGCGAGCCGTACATCGCCGCCGCGCTGGCCGCGCTCGTGCTGGCGCCGGTCGTCTACTGGAACATCGTCCACGACTGGGCGGCGCTGCGCTTTCTCGTCTACTACCGCACGGAGATCGGCGCGCCGCCAGGGGCCGGCGCGTACGGACGGCTCCTGACCCAGCACCTGCCGCTGGTGCTGTTCCTGCTGCCGGCGTTTGCGTGGGCGCTGTGGACGACCTGGACGCGGAGGCAAGACCGCACGTGGGCGTTCCTCTTCTGGACGGCGCTGCCGGCCGTGGTGGCGCCCTTTCTCGTGGCTCCTCTGGGCGCGGCCCGGGGGCACTGGATGGGGCCGGCGTACCTGGGGCTGGCGGTCGCCCTAGCCGGTCTGTGGCGGTGGTGGGTCACCGCACTGGCCCTGGCGAACGCCGCGGTCCTGGCAGCGTTCGCCGCGGTCGTGCTGCTGCCCTGGGGCCCCGTGGTTCCCGGCGCGCGGGAGTTCTACGGGTGGAAGGAGGCCGGGGAGCGGGCCGCAGCCGTTGCCGCCCGGCTCGGCCCGGCCGCGGTGATCGTGGCCGACCGCTACCAGGTAGCCGCCCAACTGGGCTACCACACGCGTGATAGGGTGCCGGTGGTGCTGCTGCCGGAGGCCCCTCCCGGCTCGATCTGGCCTGCGGCGGCGGCCTACGCGGGTCGGCCGGGAGTTGTCGTCACCTATGCTCCGGAGCGGTTCAGCCTGGAGGGATGTCTGGAGGGAGTGGAAGGCCTGCCGTCTTTGTCGATCGATCTGAAGGGGCGGGCCATACAAGAGTTTAGGCTATTTACCTTTTCTCGGTTGAAGCCTGGCTGCATTGGCTCGGTCACGCCTTAGAGTGTGAGCGATCCTCCGCTGACCGTACCCGCTGACAACCACCCAGGAGCGCCACTGCTTGCCATCCAGGGAACCACCGAGGAACCACCAACAGGATTTTCGACGTATAGTGCAGTAGACAACAGTATATATATATCGCTATGCGGGATAGTCGGAAAAATGACCTCGGCGAGGAACCGGCAAGGAGGGCAAGGAGGAGGAGATGCTGGGCCGCTCATGACGGTCGACCAGGTGGCCCGGTATCTCCAGCTCAACCGTCTCACAGTCTACCGCTACATCCGCGAAGGACGCCTCCCGGCGTCGCGGATCGGGAAAGTGTATCGGATCAGGGTGGATGACGTCGAGCGGTTCCTGGAGGCGCGCAAGGTTGCCGGCGCGCGCACGGAGGCACCTCGCCCGGAAGCCGCGGGGGTCACACGCCGCGCGCGCATCCCGGAGGAGGAGATCGCCGTGGCGCCTGCGCGCCCGGAGCGTCGTCGCGGCGGCGAGGCCGCCCGGCTCGACGACGATCCGCTCGAGGTCATCTTGCGAGGGTTGCACTAGACCGGGGCACGGGAGCGGGCGTCCCGGCGGGCATGTCACTACATCGGCAAGGAGGAGATCCACCATGACGAGGCTCCGGCTGCAGCGCGCGCTTGCGGTGCTGGCCGTGGCGACCCTGGCGCTGGCGCCGGGCGCGCCCGGCGCGGTGGCGCAGCAGCGCCGCGACACCGTCGTGATCGGCATGGCCCAGGAGCCCGACGGCCTCATCATGGACTTCTGGTCTATGGCCGCGGGCCGCGCCGTGTCCAACTCATTGTTCACCGACATGGTCGGCTACAACGAGAAGTGGGAGCTGATCCCGGGCACCGTCCAGAAGATCCCGACCCTCAAAGACGGCGACTGGCAGCTGCTGCCCGGCAACAAGATGCGCGTGACGTTCAAGCTCAAGCGGGGCTTCACCTGGCACGACGGCAGGCCCTACACCGCCACGGACGTGTCGTGGACCTATCTGATGCTGCGGAACCCGCGCACGCCCACGGTCTCACGGTTCGTGCTGCGGAAGATCGACAACGTGCTGGCCCCGGACCCATACACCGTGGTGGTGCAGTGGAACGAGCGCTACCCGTTCGCCAACGCCAACCCCGTCGGGGCCAGCCTGATCTACCCGCGGCACGTCATGGAGAAGGACTACCTGCGGGATCCCGGCAGCCTGCGGAACAACGTCATGGCCCGGGCGCCGGTCGGCAACGGCCCCTACCGGTTCGTGGAGTGGGTACCGGGCAGCCACATCACCCTGGAGGCGTACGACCGGTACCCCGAGGGCGTCCCCAAGATCCGGCGTCAGGTCTGGCGATTCATCCTGGACTCCACCGTGCTCCAGGCCAACGTCATCGCCAACCAGATCGACGTCACCGAGACCAACAACTTCTCGCTGGAGCAGATGCTGGAGATCGAGCGCCGCAACCCCCAGCAGAAGACCTACTACACGCCGGCGCTGATCTGGGAGCACATCGACCTGAACCTGGACAACGACTGGCTGAAGGACAAGCGCGTGCGACAGGCGCTGGCCCACGCCATCAACCGCGACGAGCTGAGCCAGAAGCTCTTCTACGGCAAGCAGCCCGTGGCGCACACCTGGTTGCCCGAGCGGCACGAGGGCTACAACGCCGCTGTCAGGAAGTACACCTATGATCCGGCCCGGGCGCGCCAGCTGCTGGCGGAGGCGGGCTTCACGCCGGGCCCCGACGGCATCCTGCGCGACGGACGGGGGCAGCGCGTCGAGATGAGCATCATGACCACGGCGGGCAACGCCGTCCGGGAGCAGGTGCAGCAGATCCTCAAGGAGCAGCTCCGTGCGGTGGGCATCGACCTGCGCATCGACAACCGCCCGGCCAGCGTGCTCTTCGGGCAGGTGACCGCCCGGCGCCAGTTCCCGCACATGGTCATGTACGCCTGGCTGAACTCGCCCATCAGCACGGGCTACACGCTGTGGCACTCGAGTCAGATCCCCACCGCCCAGAACAACTGGGAAGGGCAGAACTACCCCGGGTGGCGCAACGCCGAGAACGACCGGCTGCTGGAGCAGATCAACACCGAGATCGACACGGCCCGACGAGTGCAGATGCTGAAACGCCAGCAGGAGATCTGGGTCGACGAACTGCCGTCGATTCCCCTGTACTTCCGCCTGGCCCTGAACACGGCCCACGCCCGGCTGACCAACATCAAGCCCACCGGGCTGTCCGGGACCTACATCAACTGGAACTCCAAGGACTGGGCGTGGTCGCAGTAGCGTAGGAGGCGGGGCGGGGGGGCGCAGCGCGTCGCCCGCCCCGGCACCACCGGCGTCATGCAGCGCTTTCTCGCCCGCCGCGCGGTCCACGGCCTGTTCATCCTGGCCGGCCTGTCGATTCTTGTCTTCACCCTGCTGGTGGTCACCCCCGGCGACCCGGTCGAGCTCATCGCGGCCAGCAACCCGGAGATCCGCCCGGAGGACGTCAAGGCCCTGCGGCAGTACTACGGGCTCGACGATCCCGTCTACGTGCGGTACGTCAAGTGGCTGCGGTCCACGCTGCGGGGAGACCTGGGCTACTCGCGCACCTACGGCACGCCGGTGACGAAGCTCCTGGGCGAGCGCCTGCGCAACACGCTGTGGCTGGTGGGCGCGGCGCTGGTGGTGGCGTTCGTCGTCGGCATCATGGCTGGCATCTACTCCGCGCTCCACCAGTACTCGGTGGCCGACTATGTGGTCACCGTGCTGGCCTTTGCGGGCCATTCGGTGCCGGTGTTCTGGCAGGGCATCGTCTTCATCCTGCTCTTCGCGGTCTGGTGGCCGATCCTGCCCGCCGGCGGCATGCTGACCCCGGGCGTGCCCCCGGGCTGGCCCGCGCTGCTGGACCGCCTGTGGCACCTCGTCCTGCCCGTGACGGTGCTGGCCACGTTCAATACGGCCATCTGGGCACGGTACATGCGCAGCAGCATGCTGGAGGTCATCCGGCAGGACTACATCCGGACAGCGCGGGCCAAGGGCAGCCCCGAGCGCACCGTCATCAACCGGCACGCGGTGCGCAACGCCCTGATGCCCATCATCACCCTGGTCGCGCTCTCGATTCCCGGTACCCTCAACGGGGCGGTGCTGACCGAGACCGTCTTCTCGTGGCCCGGCATGGGGCTGCTGCTGTTCCAGGCCGTCCTGGGGCACGACTACAACGTGGCCATGGCAGTGCTGCTCTTCGCGGCGCTGATGACCGTGCTGTTCAACCTGCTGGCCGACATCGCATACGCGTTGGCGGACCCGCGCATCCGGTACGAATGAGCGACGCAGGAGGCATCGGATGGCCCGGACGGTGACCCCCCGGCAGCTGGCTCTGGACCTGGAGCGCCGTCGCAAGGAGGCCGCGGGCGTGGCCGTCGGCCAGTCGTACTGGCAGGTCGCCTGGCGGCGCTTCCTGCGCCACCGCCTGGCGCTGATCGGCGGGGCCGCGGCCCTGGCGTTGACGCTCATGGCGGTGCTGGCGCCGTGGCTGGCGCCCCACGCCTTCGACCGCATTAACCTCTCCGATCGCTGGGTGCCCCCCCGGCTGGCCAACCCGTTCGGCACCGACGAGCTGGGCCGCGACGTCCTCACGCGCATCATGTTCGCAGGGCGCATCTCGCTGGTGGTGGGCTACGTCACCGCCATCGCCATCTCGATCGTCGGGGCGTCCGTGGGGGCCGTCGCCGGGTTCTACGGCGGCTGGCTCGACAGCGTCCTGATGCGACTGGTCGACGTTCTGATCGCCGTGCCGCTGCTGCCGCTCTACCTGATCCTGGCTGCCCTGATTCCCGGGGGCGGCGTGGGGCGCATCGTGCTGATCTTCACCGCCTTCGGCTGGACCACGGTCGCGCGCCTGGTGCGCGGCCAGGTCCTCTCCCTCAAGGGGCAGGACTTCATCGAGGCGGGTCGGGCCATGGGCGCCTCGGAGGCTCGCCTCATCCTGCGGCACCTGATCCCCAACGCCCTGGCGCCGGTCATCGTGGCGGCCACCCTCACCGTCGGGAACGCCATCCTGGCCGAGTCGGGGCTCTCGTACCTGGGCCTGGGGATCCAGCCGCCCACGCCGTCGTGGGGCAACATGCTCCAGCGGTCGCAGGAGTACCTGCTCAAGGCGTCGTGGCTGGCGGTGTTCCCCGGGGTGTTCATCTTTGTCACGGTGCTCTCGTTCAACTTTCTGGGCGACGGGCTGCGCGACGCGTTGGACCCGCGCCTGAAGACCTGAGCCGCAGCCGCGGCTCGGGCGGCCGGACAGTATGTGAGCCGACGAACAGGAGGGAGCGTCATGCGGGCAGTCGGAGGACGTGGCGTGGTGGCCGTCGTGATGATCGTGCTCGCGCTGGGCCTCTGGCCGGGGACCGGCGCGGCCCAGGGGCGCCGTGACACCGTGGTGATCGGCATGGCCCAGGAGCCGGATATCCTGGGGCCGTTCTCGACCATGGCCGCCGCCGGGGTGGTCCACAACTCGCTGTTCGCGTACTTCACCACGTTCAACGAGAAGTGGGTCCGGGTCCCGGTGCTGGCCGAGAAGCTCCCCAGCCTCAAAGATGGCGACTGGGAGCTGCTGCCCAACAAGAAGATGCGGGTCACCTGGCGGCTGAAGCGCGGATTCACCTGGCACGATGGCCGGCCGGTGACGGCGCTGGACGCCCGCTTCAGCTACGGCATGCTGCGCAACCCGCGGACGCCGACCCTGACTCGGTTCGTCCTCCGCAAGGTGGACAACATCCTGGTCCCCACGCCCGGTGACCCCTACACAATGGTGGTCCAGTGGAACGAGCTCTATCCCTTCGCCAACACCGCCCCCTACGGCTTCGAGTACATGCTGCCGCGCCACTTGCTGGAGAGGCCCTACCTGGTCGATCCGGGACGGCTGCGGGCCGACCCGTACTTCCGGACGCCGGTGGGCAACGGGCCGTACCGCTTCAAGGAATGGGTGGCGGGCAGCCACATCACCCTGGAGGCCAACGCCCGGTGGCCCGGGGGGCCGCCGCAGATCAAGACCCTGACGTTCCGCTTCATCCTGGACTCGGTGGTGCTGACCGCGAATCAGATCGCCGGCAACGTGGACGCCACCGAGATCAACAACTTCGGCATCGACCAGATGTTGGACATCGAGCGCCGGAACCCCAACGTGGCCACCCACTACACCGAGGCGCTGATCTGGGAGCGCATTGAGTTCAACAACGACAACGAGTGGCTGCGCGACCGGCGCGTCCGGCAGGCGATCGCCCACGCCATCGACCGGGAGGCGATCGTGAAGGCGCTGTTCCAGGGCCGGCAGCCCGTGGCGCACAGCTGGCTGCCGCCGCGCCACCCTGGCGCGCACCCCGCCATCAAGAAGTACGGCTACGACCCGGCGCGCGCACGCGCCCTGCTCACCGAGGCTGGCTTCACCATGGGGCCGGACGGCGTGCTGCGCGACCGCGCGGGCAAGCGCGTGGAGATGACCTTCATGACCACGGCTGGCAACGCGCCGCGGGAGCAGACCCAGCAGATCATCAAGGAGCAGCTCAAGCAGGTCGGCATCGAGATCCGCATCGAGAACGTGCCCGCGTCGGTCTTCTTCGGCCGGATCGTGGTACGCCGCCAGTGGCCGCACCTGGCCGAGTGGGCCACGCTGTTCACGCCCGAGACGCTGCCCTACCCTAACTTCCACAGTAGCCAGATCCCCAGTGAGGCGAACAACTGGGAGGGATCGAACCGCGGCGGCTGGCGCAACGCCGAGAACGACCGGCTCTCCGAGCAGATCAACGAGACCCTGGACGAGGCAAAGCGGATCGAGCTGCTCCGCCGCCAGCAGGAGCTGTATGTCGACGACCTGCCGTCGCTGCCGCTGTACTTCCGCCTGCACCTGACGACGTCGGTCAAGTCGCTGAAGAACGTCAAGCCGGTCGGGCTCGGAGGATTCTACATCAACTGGAACTCGCACGAATGGACCTACTGATCGTGCGCCGCGAGGCCGTGACCCCCGGCATGCCCCAGGAGCCCGACTGGGTCGGGCCGGTCTCGATCATGGGCCCCCAGGGGCGCGTCCAGCTCTTCCCCCGGCAGCAGGAGATCTTCGCGGAGGAGCTGCCGAGCGTGCCGCTGTACGTCTTGCTCGACCTGACGCCCTTCCCCACGGCGCTGCGGGGGCCGCGGCCGGTGGGCCTGGGGAGCGACGACCTGCCGCGGAACGCCTGGGAGCGGCGGTGGGGGACCAGTGAACGGGGCCGGCCGCCAGGCGGAGGATTCGCGTGGGGCGCGGAGAACCGTCCAGTGAGTACCGGGATGAGGTGAGGCGCGTGGCAGAGGCGCTCCTGTCGGTCCGCAATCTCAAGACGTACTTCTACACGGACGAGGGCGTGGTGAGGGCCGTAGACGGCCTCTCCTACGACCTCTACAAGGGCGAGACGCTGGGCATCGTAGGCGAGTCCGGCTGCGGCAAGAGCGTCCACGCCCTGTCCGTCATGCGGCTCATCCCCACGCCGCCGGGGAAGATCGTGGACGGCGAGATCTGGTTCGAGGGCCGCGACCTCCTCAAGCTCAGCGACGAGGAGATGCGCCACATCCGCGGCAACCGCATCGCCATGATCTTCCAGGAGCCGATGACGTCGCTGAACCCCGTGCTGACCATCGGGGAGCAGATCGCCGAGGCCGTCATGTTGCACCAGAAGCTCGACCGGCGGGCTGCGTGGGAGCGCGCCATCGAGATGCTGGAGCGCGTGAAGATCCCCCTGGCTCGCGAGCGCGTCAAGGACTACCCGCACCAGTTCTCGGGGGGCATGCGTCAGCGCGTGATGATCGCCATGGCGCTGTCGTGCAACCCGTCGATCCTCATCGCGGACGAGCCAACCACCGCCCTGGACGTGACGATCCAGGCCCAGATCCTCGACCTGATCCGGGAACTCCAGCAGGAGTTCCACATGGCCGTCATCATGATCACCCACAACCTGGGCGTGGTCGCCGAGATGTGCGACGACGTGGTGGTCATGTACGCGGGCAAGCCGGTGGAGCACACCAGCGTGCAGCGCATCTTCCAGGACCCGAAGCACCCGTACACGTGGGGGCTGCTGCACTCGGTACCGAAGCTCTACGAGCGGCGGGAGCGCCTGATCCCCATCGAAGGGCAGCCGCCGTCGCTCATCGACCTGCCGCCAGGCTGCGCGTTCGCGCCGCGCTGCCCCTTCGCCATGGAGATCTGCGTGCAGGAGGACCCCCCGGACTACCCGGTGGGCCCGGACCATACTGCCAAGTGCTACCTCTACTCAGAGCACGCCAGCGAGGAAGACAAGCGGGCGGCAGCGCAGGCCGGCCTGGCGGTCTCGACGCGAAGCTCGTAGGAGGGCCAGCGTGGCGACGAACGGCGACTATATCCTTGAGGTCCGAAACCTCGTCAAGCACTTCCCCGTCACCAAGGGGTTCATCTTCCAGCGGCAGGTGGGCGCCGTCAAGGCCGTGGACGGCGTCTCGTTCTCCATCCGCCGGGGCGAGACCCTGGGGCTGGTGGGCGAGTCGGGGTGCGGGAAGACCACCACCGGGCGGGTCATCCTGCGGCTCATGGAGCCCACGGCGGGCGAAGTCCGCTTCGAGGGCCAGAACATCCTGGCGCTGAACAAGGAAGAGCTGCGGCGCATGCGCCGGAACATGCAGATCATCTTCCAGGACCCGTACTCGTCGCTCAACCCGCGCATGACGGTGGGCGACATCATCGGCGAGCCCCTCGAGATCCACAACTTGGCCCGGGGGAAGGAGAAGGTCCGGCGGGTGCAGGAGCTGCTGGAGGTGGTGGGGCTCTCCCCCTACCACGCGAACCGCTACCCGCACGAGTTCTCCGGCGGGCAGCGCCAGCGCATCGGGATCGCCCGCGCGCTGGCGGTGAACCCGAAGCTCATCATCTGTGACGAGCCCGTCTCGGCGCTGGACGTCTCCATCCAGGCGCAGGTGTTGAACCTGCTCCAGGAGCTGCAGAAAGAGTTTGGGCTGACGTACCTGTTCATCGCCCATGACCTCTCGGTCGTCAAGCACATCAGCGACCGGATCGCGGTGATGTACCTGGGCAAGATCGTCGAGATCGCGGCCGCCGACGAGCTGTTCGCCAACCCGCAGCACCCCTACACCGAGGCCCTGCTATCGGCGGTGCCGATCCCCGATCCCGCCATCCGGCGCGAGCGCATCATCCTGCCGGGCGACGTGCCCAGTCCCGTGAACCCCCCGCGGGGCTGCCGGTTCCACACCCGGTGCCTGTATGCCCGCGAGTCGTGCAAGGTCAACGAGCAGGAACTGGTCGACATCGGCGGCGGCCACTACGTGGCGTGCGAGGTGCTGCCGTTCCGCCACCAGCGCAGCAAGGCCGCGGTCCTCAAGGCGCCGGCGTCGTAGGGTCTGTCCGCGGCGGGCCGGGTGCCGGGGCAGGGTGTGGCCCCGGCACCGCGCTTTCCGGCGGCCGCCCCCGGCAGGCGTGCTACCATGAGAGCGACGTGAGCCGCACGCCCCGAGGGGTCTCATGATCGATCACCGCACGGTGGACCACGTGGCCCGCCTGGCACGGCTGGCCCTGTCACCAGAGGAGCGTGAGCGGTTCGCCGCGCAGCTCGGCCGCATCCTGGAGTACATCGCCCGCCTGGACGCCCTGGACCTGGCCGACGTGCCGCCCACGTCCCACGTCGTCCCGATGGTCAACGTCTTCCGGGCGGACGTGGTGACGCCGTCGCTGCCCCGCGACGAGGTGTTGGGGGCAGCGCCGGCCCAGGCCGATGGCTTCTTCGTCGTCCCGCGCGTGTTGGACGTCGGGGCCGCCGATGGATGACCTGGCCTTCGCCAGCGCCCGCACCCTCACCGCGGCCTACCGCGCCGGGACGGTGCGGCCCTTGCAGGTCGTAGAGGGAGCCCTGGACCGCATCGCGCGGCTCGACCCGACGCTGCACGCCTTCCTGTACGTCGATGCCGACGGCGCGCGGCGGGAGGCGGCAGCCTGGGACGCCCGCATCGCCGCCGGCGCCGCCGATCTCCCGCCGTTGGCCGGCGTCCCGGTGGCGGTCAAGGACAACATCTGTACGCGCGGCGTCCCCACCACGTGCGCGTCGCGCATCCTGGAGGGGTGGCGGCCGCCCTACGACGCCACGGTGGTGACGCGGCTACGGGAGGCCGGCGCCATCATCCTGGGCAAGACCAACCTGGACGAGTTCGCGATGGGCTCGTCCACGGAGTACTCGGCGTTCGGGCCCACCCGCAACCCGTGGGATCTCACGCGCGTGCCCGGCGGCTCCTCCGGCGGGTCCGCCGCCGCAGTGGCGGCCGGCCTCGTGCCCCTGGCCCTGGGCTCCGACACCGGGGGCTCGATCCGGCTGCCGGCCGGGTTCTGCGGCGTGGTGGGGCTGAAGCCCACGTACGGGCGCGTTTCCCGCTACGGCCTCGTGGCCTTCGCCTCGTCGCTCGACCAGATCGGCCCCATCGCCCGCGACGTGGCGGACTGCGCGCTGCTGCTGGGCGTGCTGGCAGGCCGCGATCCGGCCGATGCCACGTCCGCCGACGTGCCCGTGCCGGACTACCGGGGCGCGCTGGCCCGGGGCGCCGCCGGCCTGCGCCTGGGCGTGCCGCGCGAAGCCTTCGGCGAGGGCGTGGCCCCGGCCGTGGCAGCGGCGCTGCGCGAGGCCCTGGGCGTCTTTGAAGGCCTGGGCCTGACCGTGGAGGAGATCGGCCTGCCCACCATCGACGCGGCGCTGCCCGCGTACTACATCCTGGCCCCGGCCGAGGCATCGTCGAACCTGGCCCGCTACGATGGGGTACAGTACGGCCTGCGGGTGCCCGGCGAGGACCTCTATGCGATGGTGGCGGGGACGCGCCGCCAGGGGTTCGGCGCCGAAGTGCAGCGCCGCATCATGCTCGGCACCTACGCGCTCTCCGCCGGCTACTACGAAGCGTTCTACCTGAAGGCGCAGCGGGCGCGGACGCTGGTGGCCCGCGACTTCGCCCGGGCGTTCACACGCGTCGATCTGGTGGTGCTCCCCGTGGCGCCGACGCCGGCGTTTCGCCTGGGCGAGAAGGCCGACGACCCGCTGCAGATGTACCTCTCGGATATCTTCACGATCTCCGTGAACCTGGCGGGCCTGCCGGGCCTGGCGCTGCCCTGTGGCACGGCCGACGGCCTGCCCGTCGGCCTGCAGCTCGTGGGCCGCGCCTTCGAGGAAGTGGACGTGCTGCGGGCCGGATACGCGTACGAGCAGGCCGCGGGCTGGCACGGCCGGCGGCCGCCGGTGGGGTGAGGCCACGCATGGCCCGCGACGTCGCCGTGGCGTACGAGACGGTCATCGGCCTGGAGATTCACGTCCAGCTGGCGACGGCGTCGAAGATGTTCTGCGGGTGTGCGGTGAGCTTCGGGGCGCCGCCCAACACCCTGACCTGTCCGGTGTGCCTGGGCCTGCCGGGCGCGCTACCCGTCATCAACCGGGCGGCGGTCGAGCTGGGCCTGCGCACGGCCCTGGCCCTGGGCTGCCGGGTCAGTCCCCGCAGCCAGTTCCACCGGAAGAACTACTTCTACCCCGACCTGCCCAAGAACTACCAGATCTCGCAGTACCAGTACGCGGACCACCCGCCGCTGGCGACCGACGGCCGGCTGGAGATCGCCGTCGACGGCACCGCGCGCGTCGTGCGCATCCGGCGCGTGCACCTCGAGGAGGACACCGGGCGCCTGGTGCACCCCGACGATCCCGGTCGGGGCAGCCTGATCGACTACAACCGCTCCGGAGTGCCGCTCATGGAGATCGTCACCGAGCCCGATCTGCGCTCGCCGGCCGAGGCCCGAGAGTTCCTGCTGGCGCTGCGCCGCCTGCTGCAGTTCGCGCGAGTGAGCACCGGGCGCATGGAGGAGGGGACGATGCGCTGCGATGCCAACGTCTCGCTGCGCCCCTCCGACGGTGCCCGCGGCACCCGCACCGAGGTCAAGAACATGAACTCGGTGCGCGCCGTCGAGCGCGCGCTGGCGTTCGAGGTGACGCGGCAGCGAGCCGTACTGGCGCAGGGCGGGCAGGTGGTGCAGGAGACCCGCCACTGGGACGAGCGGCGAGAGGTCACCTTTGGCTCGCGCACCAAAGAGGAGGCGCAGGACTACCGGTACTTCCCCGAGCCCGACCTGGTGCCGATCGCGGTGGACGCATCGTGGTTGGAGGCCGTGCGGGCGTCGCTGCCGGAGCTCCCGGCGGCCCGGCGCGCGCGGTTCATCGCCGCCTACGGGCTGTCGGCGTACGACGCCGACCTGCTGACGGCGACCGCAGCCACGGCCGACCTGTTCGAGCAGACCACGGCCCTCTACCCGGCGCCCAAGACCGTGGCCAACTGGCTGCTGGGCGATGTCGCCGGCTATCTCAACGAGCACGGCCTTGAACTCGATCAGGTGCCGTTGTCTGCCGGGCGCCTGGCGGCCCTGCTGCGCATGGTCGAGCAGGGCACGATCAGCGGCCGCACGGCCAAGGAGATCCTGGTGGAGATGCTGACCCACGACCGCGATCCGGCGGCCATCGTCGAGGCCAGAGGCCTGCGCCAGATCAGCGACGAGGAGACGCTGCGGGCTGTGGTCGCCCGCGTCATCGCCGAGCACCCCGGGCCGGCAGCCGACGTGCGCGGTGGGAAGGACAAGGCGCTGACCTTCCTGGTGGGACAGGTGATGCGGGTCACGCAGGGGCGGGCGAACCCCGAGACGGTCCACCGGCTCCTGCGGGAGCAACTGGGGCGGTAGGCGTGCCGGAAGCCACGCCACGGCGCCGGCGAACCGCGGTCCTGGTCCCGCGCCCGGAGCGCCCCACCCGGCATCCGCGACACCCGGCGGTGCCACGGGCTGGCGAGCGCCTCACCGTGCGCTTCACCGGCCTCACCATCGACGGAGCCGCCATCGCCCGCGTGGGCCCGGCCACGGTTTCCGTGCCGTTCGGCGTGCCTGGCGAGGACGCCCTCGTCGAGGTGACGCGCGGCGGCCGCCGGGCAGAGGGCCGGCTGGTGGCGCTGCTGCGCAAGTCGGCCGACGTCACGCCGGCCCGCTGCCAGCACTTCGGACGCTGCGGAGGTTGCCAGTGGCAGCATCTGATCCCGGACGCCCAGCGCCGCCTCAAGACCCGGCTCGTCCGAGACTTCCTCAAGGAGCATGCCGGCCTGCGCCGCGACCTCGTGGCCGAGACGGTCGGCGGCGAGGCGTGGGCCTATCGCAGCGTGCTGCGTGCTACGGTCGCCACGCGGGAGGGCCGCGCCGTCGTCGGGTTCCACACTGCGGGTGGAACACGCGTCGTCGACGTGGCCGCCTGCCCGGTGCAGCACCCGGCCAACGAGGCGATCCTCCACGCCGTGCGTCGCGCGGTGCGCGGCCTGCGCTGGCCGCCGTACGATCGCACGACGGGCCAGGGGCTCGTGCGCGGGGTGCTGGGGCTGGCGGCGTTCGCGACCGGCGAGGCGCTGCTGGTGGTCTCTACCGCTCGCGCGCTCCCCGATCCCACGGCGCTCGTGCACGCGCTCATCGACCGCGTCCCCGGGCTCGTGGGCATCCTGCACACGATCCAGCCTGCCCCGACCCTGGAGCTGCTGGGCAAGCGCGTACGGTTGCTCTGGGGCCGCGCCTACATCGAAGACGAGGTGGCTGGCTACCGGCTCCGCCTGCGGTCGGACGGCGATCTGCCGCCGAATCCGGGCGCGCTGCGGCTCCTGCTGGACGCCATCGTCCGCCTGGCGGCGCCCGGCCCGCGCGACGCCGTCCTCGACCTGCACGCCAGCACGCCCTTGCCGGCCCTGGCCCTGGCGGGTCAGGCGCAGGTGGCCACCGGCCTGGTGCCGGGCCGGCGGCTGCTGGAGGATTATCGCGCGGCTGCCGCGAGCAACGGCGTACCCAATGCGGTCTTCGTCGCGGGCGACCCCGTGAGGTACCTGGCGCGCCTGACGGCCCGCGGCCGCACGCCGCAGGTCGTGCTCGCCGAGAGCCGCGGCGTGGGCCTCGAGCCGGCGCTGGTGGCCGCCGTGGCCGGCTGCGGGGTGCCGCGGGTGGTGAGCGTGACCCGCTCGCTGGCTGCCTGCGCGCACGATCTGGCCGCCTGGCAGCGCGCCGGCTACCGCGTGGAGCACCTCCAGCCCGTGGACCTCCTGCCGCACACGAGCCACGTGCACGTCGTCGCCAGCCTGCACCGGATCGCGCGCACCTGAGCGGGCGCGCGGCCCACGGATGGGCAGCCTGTGCTACAATCTCCGGTGAGCCCATGCCCGATGCCTTCGTCCACTGCCATCTGCACACCGAGTACTCCCTGCTCGACGGTGCCGCGCGGATCGAGCCGCTCATCAAGGCGGCGGCGGCCATGGGCATGCCGGCGGTCGCCATCACCGATCACGGCGCGATGTACGGCGCCATCGAGTTCTACCTCCAGGCGCGGGCGCACGGACTGAAACCCATCATCGGCGTGGAGGCCTACGTCGCTCCCCGCCGGCACACCGACCGCGATCCGAAGCTGGACGCGGTCCCCGCACACCTGGTCCTGCTGGCCACCGACCTGCAGGGCTACCGCAACCTGCTGCGCCTGACGACGCACGCCCACCTCGACGGGTTCTACTACAAGCCGCGCATCGACCGCGAGCTGCTGGCGCGGCACCACCAGGGGCTGGTCGCCCTGTCGGGATGCCTGCAGGGCGAGGTGACGCGGGCGCTGCTGCGCGACGACTACCGGGCCGCCCGCGACGTTGCCGCTGCTTACCGCGAGATCTTCGGGCCCGAGCGCTTCTTCCTCGAGGTGCAGGATCACGGGTTGCCAGAGCAGCGGGTGAACATCCAGGGGATGCGGCGGCTGGCCGCCGAGCTGGGGCTCCCGCTGGTGGCCACCAACGACGTGCACTACGTCCGGCAGGACGAGGCCGAAGCGCAGGACGCCCTGATGTGCATCCAGATGAACATCACCTTGGAGGCGACCGACAAGCCGCGGATGGGCGCGGTCCCCGAGTTCTACCTGAAGAGCCCCGAGGAGATGGCGCGCCGATTCGCCGAGCTGCCGGAAGCGCTGCGGGCGTCAGTGGAGATCGCCGAGCGGGTGCACCTGGAGCTGGAGCTGGGCCGGCCCAAGCTGCCCCACTTCCCCGTGCCGGAGGGCGAGACACCAGATGGGTACCTGCGGCGGTTGTGCGAGGAGGGCCTGCGGCGGGTCTACGGGCGGCCCACCCCGCAGGCGCAGGCGCGCCTGGACGACGAACTGCGCGTCATCGCCCAGATGGGATACGCCGCCTACTTCCTCATCGTCTGGGACTTCGTGACGTTCGCCCGGCGCCGCGGCATCCTCACCACGGTCCGGGGGTCGGCGGCCGGCAGCCTGGTGCTCTACACCCTGGGCGTCACCGACGTCGATCCGCTCCACTACCGGCTGCCGTTCGAGCGCTTCCTGAACCTGGAACGCTACACGATGCCGGACATCGACGTCGACTTCATGGACAGCCGCCGCGACGAGGTGATCCGCTACGTGATCGACAAGTACGGCGCCGACCACGTGGCCCAGATCATCACCTTCGGCACCATGGGCGCGCGCCAGGCCGTGCGCGACATCGGCCGCGTCATGGGCCTGCCCTACGGCGACGTGGACCGGATCGCCAAGCTCATCCCGTTCAACGCCACGATCGACGAGGCCGAGCGGGCCGATCCCGAGCTGCGCCGCGCCGCCGACGAACACCCCCCCATCCGGCGGCTGCTGGAACTCGCGCGCCGGCTGGAAGGCGTGGCCCGGCACGCCAGCACCCACGCGGCCGGCGTCATCATCTCGCGCGACCCGCTCACGGAGCTGGTGCCCCTCCAGCGCGCGACCCGCGGCGATCTGGTGATGACCCAGTACGACATGGACGCCGTGGAGAGGATCGGGCTCCTCAAGATGGACTTCCTGGGGCTGTCGTACCTGACGATCCTCCACCGTGCGCTGAAGATCATCGAGCGTACCCGCGGAGTCGCCATAGACCTGAAGACCATCCCGCTGGACGATCGCGCGACGTTCGACCTCCTCTCCCGCGGCGACACGGTCGGGATCTTCCAGCTGGAAGGCGCGGGGATGACGCGGTACCTGAAGGAGCTCAAGCCGACCCGCATCGAGGACATCTTTGCCATGGTGGCCCTCTTCCGGCCGGGCCCCATGGCCAACATCCCGGCCTACATCCGCCGCAAGCACGGCGTCGAAGCCATCACGTACCTGCATCCGCTGATGGAGCCGGTGCTGGCCGATACCTACGGCGTGATGGTCTACCAGGAAGACGTCATGGCGGTCTGCCAGGCGGTCGCCGGCTTCACGCTGGCCGAGGCAGACGTCCTCTGCTACGCCATTCGCAAGAAGATCAAGGACCGTCTGGAAGCGCAGCGCGAGAAGTTCCTGGCCGGCTGCCGCCAGCAGGGGGTGTCCCGCAGGACTGCCGATCAGATCTGGGAGCAGTTCGAGCCGTTCGCGCGCTACGGGTTCAATCGGGCCCACGCCGCCTGCTACGGGCTGATCGCCTACCAGACCGCTTACCTGAAGGCGCACTACCCGGCCGAGTACATGGCCGCCGTCCTGGGCGTCGAGGCGCAGGGACAGGAGTGGATGGCCAAGGTCGCCGGGGCTGTCGCCGAATGCCAGCGCATGGGCATTCCGGTGCTGCCGCCGGATATCAACGCATCCGCCGATACGTTCACCGTCGTGGGCGACACGGTCCGGTTCGGGCTCGCGGCGGTCAAGCACGTCGGCCAGGGCGCGGTGGAGGAGATCCTGCGGGCGCGGGCCGCGGGCGGACCGTTCCGCTCCCTGCCCGACCTCGTCGCGCGGGTGGATGGCCGGGTGGTCAACAAGCGCGTCCTGGAGAGCCTGATCAAGGCCGGCGCGTTCGACTCCCTGGGCCGGCCGCGGGCAGCGCTCTTGCAGGACCTGGACGGCGCCCTGAGCACCGGCCAGCGGCTGGCCAGGGGGCGGGCGGCTGCCCAGACCGGGTTGTTCGTGGACGCCGACGGGGCCGGCGAGCCCGATGCCGTGTCGGCGGCTGTGGAGGAGTTCTCCAAGGCCGAACTGCTGGCCATGGAGAAGGACATGCTCGGGTTGTACATCTCTGACCACCCGCTGGCGGCCGTCCGGGAGCGGCTGGCGGCGCGCGTCTCGGCGACGATCGACCAGCTCGCGGAGCTGCGCGACCGCAGCGAGGTGGTCATCGGCGGGTTGATCACGGGACTGAAGCGGACCGCCACCCGGGCCGGCGCGGCCATGGCTTTCCTCACCCTGGAGGATCTCACCGGCAGCGTCGAGGTCATCGTGTTTCCCAAGACCTACGAGGCCGCCCACCTCCTGCTCAAGCGCGATGCCATCGTGCTCGTGCGTGGGCGGCTGGACGTGGCCGAGCAGGAGGCGAAGGTGCTGGCCGACGCGGTGCTGCCTCTCGATGACGCGCCGGGGGCCGCAGCCCCAGCGCCGGAGCCCGACGGCGGCGCCGAGGTGCTGCACGTCCTGCTCGACGCGGACCGGCATGGGGAGGCGGGGATGCAGCGCCTGCGCGCGCTCCTCCAGCGGCACACCGGGGACCGCAAGGTGCTCCTGACCGTGCGCACGGCCGGCCGGGAGGTCCGCATGCAGGCAGGTGCCCTCGGCGTGGCCCCCGGGCCACGAGTCGTCCAGGCGATCGAGGCGCTGCTGGGACCCGACACTGCCCGGTGGGTGCCGGCCAGGCATGGCTGAGCCGCCTGCGACCATGGTCCCGACGCCCCTGGCGCCCTCGGCGCCATCGGGTAGGAAACGCTGGATCGCCGGCGCGCTGGTGGTCGGGGTCGCCGCGGTCGCCGCCTATCTCGCCGGCACGCGCAGCGTGCCCGTTCCGCGCGATGGCGCCCGGCTCCAGGAGGCGCCTGCCCGCCAGGCGGCGCCGGCATTCACCCTGCCCTCGCTCCGCGGGGGTCGCGAGATCGCGCTGCGCGACTTCCGCGGGCAGGTCGTGGTGCTGAACTTCTTCGCGTCGTGGTGCAAGCCGTGCGAGCTGGAGGCGGCCGACCTGCAGCGCACCTGGGAGGCGGTGCAGGGCCAGGGCGTCGTCCTGCTGGGGATCGCCATGCAGGACCGCTATGACGATGCCCGGCAGTTCCTCGAGAAGCACGGCCTGACCTACCCGGCAGTCTTCGACCGCGACAACCGCGTCGCGGAGGCCTACCGGATCACGGGGATCCCGACCACGGTCTTCATCGACCCCACGGGCCGCATCGCCGGCCGCCACGTGGGCGTGTTCGTGGGCGACGAGGGTCGGGCCCGCCTGCGGGCGCGGATCGAGGCGGCCCGGCGGGGGGCGCCGTGAGGGGGACGGCGCGCGCCCGGGTCACCGGCCTCCAGCTCGTGGCCGCCGTCGTGCTGCTGGGGCTGGGGTTCCTGTTCGTGGTGCAGTTTCGCGCCGGGCGCCTGCTGAGTGCGCAGCCGGAAGTGCCCACGCGCAATATCTACGCCCTGGCCACGTTGCTCCAGCAGGAGCGCGCCGCCCGCGCCGCCATGGAGCGGCGGGCCGCAGAGCTCTCACAGCAGCTGGCGCAGTACGAGCGCGCCGCGGCCGCCGACAAGACGCTGGCCGCAGCCATGAGCAGAGAGCTGGACCAGCTGCGGCTGCAGGCCGGCCTGCGGGCGATGCAGGGGCCGGGCGTGACCATCGTGGTGCAGGACGCGCCGCACAAGACGGCCGGGGCACCGGTGGTGGTCACCTATCACGACCTGGTGGCGGTCGTCAACGAGCTCTGGGCTGCGGGCGCGGAGGCCGTGGCCGTCAACGGCCAGCGGGTTACCGCGATGACGGGGTTCGGCCAGGTCGGCGGCACCATCGTCGTCGACCTCCAGCGCCTCGTGGGACCCTTCACCATCGTGGCCCTCGGCGATCCGGCCACGCTGGAGGGAGCGCTCACCATCCGCGGTGGGGTGGTGGAGGGGCTCCGCGCCCTGGGACTCTCCCTCACCATCACGCGCCACGGCACCGTGACCGTTCCCGCCCACCGTGGCGGCGTGAAGTTCGAGCATGCGCGGCCCGTCCCCTGACGGGGTCTACGACGTCGTCATCGCCGGCGCGTCGTTCGCGGGCCTGGCCGCCGCGCGGGCGCTCGCCTCCGGCACGAGCCCGGCGCAGGCGCGGGGCGCGGCTCGCGGGCACCGGGTGCTGCTGGTGGACGCGCGGCCGATCGGCGAGGGCGTGACCTCGGCCTGCGCCGCGCCGGTGCGGATCGTGCGGATGATGGGCGCCGAGGCGTCGATCGCGCAGGTGCACGACGCCCTCGTCATTCACACGCCCGGCGGCCGGACGCGCTGGCTCCTGCCCGAGCCCTTCTGCACCTTCGACTACCGGACGTTCTGCCGCTGTGCGGCCGCGGGGTGCACCGCTGAGGTGCGCGTCGCCATCGTGCGCGGCCACGAGGGCAGGCGGGTCCTGACGTCTGCCGGCGCAGTAGAGACCCGGTTCATGATCGACGCCACAGGGCCGCGCGCGGCCCTGGCGGGGCCGGGGCGGCCCCGGTACGTCGCCTTCGGGCTCGAGTCGGAGATCCCCCACGCCGTCGAACCCGGACTGCACTTCTACTTCGTGCCGGAACTCCCGGACGGCTACGCCTGGGCGTTTCCGGCCGGCCCGGTAACGCGCTTCGGCGTGCTCTCGTATCGCGGCCGCACCAAGCTGCTCCCGGCCCTGCGCCGGTTCATGGACCGGTTCGGCGCGCAGCCGGGTGAGCTGCACGGCGGATATCTTGCCACGGGATGGACCGGCGGACTCGCCGGGGCCGTGTTCGCGATCGGGGACGCCGCCGGCCACTGCCTGCCGCTGTCCGGCGAAGGCATCCGCACCGCGGTGCTGGCCGGCTGGCGCTGCGGGGCGTTGCTCCGGCGGGTGCTCGACGGTGACCGAACCGAAGCGCAGGCCCGGGATGCCTACCGGGCGTTCGTCGCGGCCGCACGCCGGCGCTATCGGGGGTTGCTGGTGGGGAACCTCCTGCTGCTGTGGGTGCCGCGGCGGACGCTGGCCCCTGCGGCGCGGTGGCTGGGGCGGCCGGGGGCGCGGCGGTGGTTCTTCAAGCACTACATGGGCATCTTCGATGAGGTGCCCTTCGCGGGCGAGGAGGAGGCGGTCGGCCGACCACAATCTGCCGCGTCGGTCCCGTGCCGATGACCTCCTGCAGCCTGGTGCCGGGGGCGGGATTTGAACCCGCACGGGGTTTCCCCCATCGGCTTTTGAGGCCGACGTGTCTGCGATTCCACCACCCCGGCGAGCGCGTGTACCGATCCCGGAGCAATCCTACGGTATCGCCGACGCGAAATCAACGGCATCGGGCGCGTGTGCCCTCGATCCGTCCGCCGAGCGTGACGCGCCTCGACGCCCTCCGTGCCCGTGGCGTATCCTGGAGCATGGCCTGACGATGCGGCAGCCCCCGCCAGTGGTGCCCGTGAGTGGAACGCTCGTCCTGCTCGATACCAACGGCCTGATCTACCGGGCGTTCTACGCCCTCCCCTACCTGACCACGTCATCCGGGCGTCCCACGAACGCTGTCTACGGCCTGACGGCCATGGTCCTCAAGGTGCTGGAGGACGAGCGGCCCGATTACATCGCCGCCGCGTTCGACCGGCCGGAACCGACCTTTCGGCACGAGCGGTACGAGGCCTACAAGGCGCACCGGGAGGCCATGCCCGACGACCTCCGGCCCCAGGTGGCCACCGCCAAACAGGTGCTCGAAGCGCTGAGGATCCCCATCGTCGAGGTGCCGGGGTACGAGGCCGACGACGTCATCGCCACGCTGGCGCGCCGCGCCGTGGCCGACGGCCTCGAGGTCCTGATCGTCAGCGGCGACCTCGACACGCTGCAGCTGGTGGACGGCCGGATCCGCGTCATGGTCACGAGCCGCGGGGTCACCGACACGGTGGTGTACGACGAGGCGCGCGTACGCCAGCGCTTCGGCTTCGCCCCGGCACGCCTGCCCGACTACAAGAGCCTGCGGGGCGACCCCAGCGACAACATCCCGGGGGTGCCGGGCGTCGGCGCGAAGACCGCCGCCGCCCTCATTCAGCAGTTCGATACCGTCGAGCAGCTCCTGGCGCGCCTGGCCGAAGTGCCGCCGAAGCTGCGGGAGCCGCTGGAGCGGGCGGCCGACCAGGTCCGGGAGAGCAAGGCGCTCGCGACGCTGGCGACAGACGTGCCCCTGGCGGTCGACTGGGAGGCGCTGCGCGTTCGCGCCCCGGACTGGGCGAGGGTCGAGGCGCTCTTTTCCGAGCTCGAGTTCCGCGTCTTCCTGGAACGCCTGCGCGCCCGGGCAGAGGCGTCCGTGGCCCCCGGTGAGCCGGCGGTCGCCAGCGGGGCGCACACTGCGGTCGCCCCCGGCGAGGCCACCGCGGCCGCCAGCGCGGGCGACCTGGTGCGCCTGGCCCGAGCCGGCGGGCGCATCGGCGTCGCCTTCGCCCGCGGCGAGGGGCATCCACTGACGGCGCCGCTGCTGGCCGTCGGGGTGGCCTCGGCGGCCGGCGCGGCGTGGCTGGGGCTCGACGGCGACCGTCTCCCCCCGGAGATCGCGGCCGTGCTGGAGGATCCGACGGTGCGCAAGGTCAGCGCCGACGTGAAGGGTGACCTGCTCACGCTCGAAGGCCGCGGCGTGCGCCCAGCCGGGTTCGACTTCGACGTGGGCATCGCCTCGTATCTCCTGAACCCCGGCAAGCGCACCCACACGCTGGCTACGGCGGCGCGTGAATTCCTCGGCCTCGACCTGGACGCGGACCGGGGGGGGCGGCCGGATGCCCTCGATGGCGTGTGGGCGGCCCGGGCGGCGGCAGCCCTGCTGCGTCTGCGCGAGGTCCTGGAGCCGCGCCTGGAAGAGCGGCAGCTGGACCGGCTGTTCGCGGAGGTGGAGCTGCCGCTGGCGGCTGTGCTGGCCGAGATGGAGCGTCACGGCGTCGCCGTCGATCTGCCGTACCTGGCTGCGCTGGGCGACGAGCTCGGCGCCCGCCTGGCAGCTGTGGAACGCGAGATCTATGCCCTGGTGGGCACCGAGTTCAACATCGGCTCGCCCCGGCAGCTGGCCTTCGTGCTGTTCGAGAAGCTCCAGTTGCCGCCGGTCAAGCGCACCAAGACCGGCTACTCCACCGACGCCGAGGTCCTGGAGGCGCTGGCGTCCCGACACGAGGTGGTGGCGAAGATCCTGGAGCACCGCGAGCTGGCCAAGCTCAAGTCCACCTATGTGGATGTCCTGCCGCGCCTGGCCGACGCGCGTACCGGCCGCGTCCACACCACCTTCAACCAGACCCTGGCAGCCACGGGCCGCGTGATCACGGAATCGCCCAACCTGCAGAACCTCCCCATCCGCACCGAGGAGGGCCGGAAGATCCGGCGGGCGATCATCGCCCCGGCGGGGATGGTCCTGCTCAGCGCCGACTACTCGCAGATCGACCTGCGGGTGCTGGCCCACGTCACCGGCGACCCCGGGCTGGTCGACGCCTTCGCCCGGGGCGACGACATCCACGCGGTCATCGCGGCGGAGGTGTTCGGCGTCGCGCGTCAGGCCGTCACCCCGGAACTGCGCCGCCGGGCCAAGACGATCGTCTTCGGGGTCGCCTACGGCATGAGCGAGCACGGCCTGGCTTTGCAGCTGGGGATCGACCGCGCGCAGGCCCGGGCGTTCATCGAGCGGTACTACGCCCGGTTCCCGGGCGTCCGTCAGTACATGCAGCAGGTCGTCGAGCAGGCCCGGCGCGATGGCTTCGTGACCACCGTGCTCAACCGCCGGCGCTACCTGCCTGACCTGCGCAGCCGGAACCGTCAGGTCCGGGAGGCGGCGGAGCGGACAGCCATCAACACGCCGATCCAGGGCTCCAGCGCCGACATCATCAAGCTGGCGATGCTGGCCATCGCCCGCGAAGTGCCCCCGGCGCACCCCGGTGTGCGGATGACGCTGCAGATCCACGACGAGCTGCTCTTCGAGGTGCCCGACGGCGCGGAGGAGACCGTGGCGCGCCAGGTGGTGGCGCTCATGCAGCGCGCCTACCCGCTGCGGGTGCCGCTGGTGGCCGAGGCCAAAGCCGGGCCCAACTGGGCCGAGATGCGGCCCCTGCCGTGACGGGTCGCCGGCATGACGGGCGTGGGGTCATGCCCCACCCTGGGGCGTGAAGGTTATCGGCCTGACCGGGGGCATCGCCAGCGGCAAGACGCTGGTGGCCCGCATGCTGCGTGACCTGGGCGCCCACGTGATCGACGCCGATGTCCTGGCGCGCGAGGTCGTGGTCCCCGGCGCGCCCGCCTACCGCGAGGTGGTCGAGGCATTCGGCCCGGCGGTCGTCCGCCCCGACGGCACGCTGGACCGCGCCGCCCTGGCTGCCATGGTCTTCAGCGACCCCGAGGCCCGCGCGCGGTTGAACCGGATCATCCATCCGCACGTGCGCCAGCGCATGGCCCAGGCGCTGGCCGACGCGGCGGCCGCCCACCCGCACGGGATTATTGTGCTGGTCATCCCGCTGCTGCTGGACACCGCGCCGGCCGACCTGTACCCTTTCGACGGCATCGTGGTCGTCTGGCTGGACCAGGCGGCACAGGAGGCGCGCCTGATGGCCCGCGACAGCCTGAGCCGCGAGGAGGCCCGGGCGCGGATCGCGGCCCAGCGGCCCCTGGCGGAGAAGCTGGCACAGGCGACCTGGGTGATCGACAACAGCGGCACGCCCCAGGAGACCCGCCGCCAGGTGGAAGCCCTCTGGCGCCAGTGGCGCAGCGGAGCCTCCGAGGCACCCGCGCGCCAGCCCTGAGGGGACCGGTGGAGCGCCGTACCGGCCCGCTGATATACTGATAGTATGCCCCCGTTTCAGATGGTCACCGACCTGCCGCCGCGCGGCGACCAGCCGCAGGCGATCGCCGGGCTGATCGAGAGCGTGCGCGCCGGTCACCGCTACACGACGCTGCTGGGGGTGACGGGATCCGGGAAGAGCGTCACCGCCGGCACGCCGGTCTTCTTGAAGCGCGGTAGCCGCCTCACCCTGGAGACGATCGGAGAGGTCATCGACCGCGCCATGACGGCCCAGCCCGACGACGTGCGACGACAGGGGGACACCGAGATCCTCGCGCGGGTCGGGCCCGCGGATTACCTCGAAGCGCTCAGCTTCGACCCCGGCACCGGGACCGTCTCGTGGAAGCCCGTCCGCCAGCTTGTCCGACACCGCTCACCCGACGTCCTGTACACCCTGTCAACGGGCTGCGGGCGGGAAGTGACCGTGACCGGCGATCACAACTTCTTCGTGCTGCGGCGCGGGCAGCTGCACCTGGTCCGGACCACGGATATCCGGCCCGGAGACTTCCTCCCGATGCCGCGAGCCCTACCGGAGCCGGGCGAGTCCCTGAGGCACCTTCCGCTGATCGAGGCGCTCGGCCATGATCCCCGCGTCGACGCCACGGAGCCGCACTCCCACCAATGCCGGGAGCCGGCGGTGGTGGGCGGAGGTCCCACCGGCAGATCCAGCGCCCGTGGAGGCTCAAGCGGGCGGCGGTGGATGCCGCCTCCCCTTTCCCGTGGTGTCGTGGCCGCGACGGACGCACCCGCCGTGGGCGCGTGCGGCGGGACCCGGATACGGCGCTCCGGGATGCCCGCGTGGCTGCCGCTCGCGCCCGGGCTCCTGCGATTCATCGGTTACTACGTGGCTGCAGGGCAGGCACAGGACGCCTGCGTCACCATCTCATCGAGTGACAGGGAAGTCGTCGCAGATATCCTTGCTGTGGCGCGAGAACTCCCCGCGGGCGTCGATCATCCACCGGGGACGCGCGACGTGCAGATCCGTTCCAGCCTCTGGCGCGTGGTCTTCACGGCGTGGTGCGGATACGATGCGCGCTCCAAGCGACTTCCGCCGTTCTGGCCGCAGCTCTCCAACGAGCACCTGGCAGAGCTGCTGCGCGCGTACTTCAGCGCTGCCGGTGGTGTCGACGGCGATGAGGTCGCATGCACGACGGCAAGTCGCGAGCTTGCGTCGGATCTTTCCTATGCCCTCCTCCGCTTCGGCGTCGTGAGTCGGGTGCGGCCTCGTCCCCTGAAGCCTCCCCGCCGCGGGGAGGGGCGGACCGCCTGGCGCGTCGGCGTGTCGGGACAGCCGTTCCTCCGGCGGTTCCATGACGCCATCGGCTTCGCGGTCCCGGAGAAGCGCGCGCGGCTTCGGGACCTTCTCGGGCGAAGCGACCCTGCCACGGGCGACGTCCCGCCTGTGCGCGGTGGCATGGGGCGTCACCGGCGGGCGCGCTGCGGACGCTCCCAGCATGAGGCCTGCGTCGGCCTGCCCGATCTCTGCTGGACGCCCGTCCGGTCCGTCGCGACGGTGCCGGGCGAGGGCTTTGTCTACGACCTGGCCGTGCAGGACAACGAGACGTTCCTGGCGGGGTGGGGCGGCCTGTTTGTGCACAACACCTACACGGTGGCGCGCGCCATCGAGCACCTCCAGCGCCCCACGCTGGTGCTGGCGCACAACAAGACCCTGGCGGCGCAGCTCTACAGCGAGTTCCGGCAGTTCTTCCCGCACAACGCCGTGCGGTACTTCGTCTCCTACTACGACTACTATCAGCCCGAGGCGTACGTGCCCCAGACCGACCTGTACATCGCGAAGGACGCGTCCATCAACGACGAGATCGACCGGCTGCGCCATGCGGCCACCAAGGCGCTCATGGAGCGGCGGGACGTGATCGTGGTGGCCTCGGTATCGTGCATCTACGGCCTGGGCCGGCCCGAGGACTACAAAGAAGTGATGCTGCTCATCCGCCGCGGCGAGCGCCGGACGCGCGAGGAGATCATGCGGCGTCTGGTGGACATTCAGTACGAGCGCAACGACGTCGACTTTGCCCGCGGCAAGTTTCGCGTGCGCGGCGACGTCATTGAGGTCCACCCCGCCTACGAGGATCGCGCCGTTCGCATCGACCTGTTCGGGGACGAGGTGGATCGCATCATCGAGCTGGACCCGTTGACAGGCGAGGTCCTCGAGGCCAAGGACGCCGTGGCCATCTGGCCGGCCAGGCACTGGGTGACCACCGAGGAGCGCCTAGAGCGCGCGCTGGCGTCCATCGAGGCGGAGTTGCAGGAGCGCCTGGCCTGGTTCCGCAGCCAGGGCCGCCTGCTGGAGGCACAGCGCCTGGAGTTTCGCACCCGCTACGACATGGAGCTGCTGCGGGAGACCGGCACGTGCCCCGGCATCGAGAACTACTCGCGGCACCTGGACGGGCGGGCCCCTGGGGAGCGCCCGGGGTGCCTGCTGGACTACTTCCCCCGGGACTTCCTGCTGGTGGTGGACGAGAGCCACGTGACGATCCCGCAGGTGAAGGGGATGCTGGAAGGCGACCGGTCGCGCAAGCGCAACCTGGTGGAGTTCGGGTTCCGGCTGCCGTCGGCGTTCGACAACCGCCCGCTGTCGTGGGACGAGTTCGAGGCGCTGATCCCCCAGGCCATCTTCGTCTCGGCCACGCCGGGGCCGTTCGAGCTGGAAGTCAGCGCCCGGGTGGTCGAGCAGATCGTGCGGCCTACCGGGCTCGTCGACCCCCAGGTGGAGGTACGCCCGGCCCGGGGGCAGGTGGACGACCTGCTCGCCGAGGTCAAGGCACAGGTGGCGCGGGGGGAGCGCACGCTGATCACGACCCTCACCAAGCGCATGGCCGAGGACCTGACCGCGTACCTGCAGGAGCTGGGGTTCAAGGTCCACTACCTGCACTCGGAGATCGACACCCTGCAGCGGGTGCAGATTCTTAAGGATCTGCGGCTGGGCACCTACGACGTGATCGTCGGCATCAACCTGCTGCGAGAGGGGTTGGACCTGCCCGAGGTCTCCCTGGTGGCCATTCTGGACGCGGACCGCGAGGGCTACCTGCGGTCAGAAACCGCCCTCATCCAGACCATGGGACGGGCGGCGCGCAACGTCTCCGGTCGGGTCATCCTCTATGCCGACGAGGCCACCGACTCGATGCGCCGTGCGATCGCCGAGACCAACCGCCGGCGCGAGATCCAGTTACAGTACAACGCCACCCACGGCATCACCCCCGCCACGATCGTCAAGCCCATCCGCGACATGATCGACATCGAGCAGGTGGCGGAGGAGCTGGATACCTACCGGCCTTCCACGGAGATCCTCACCGCCGAGGAGTTGATCCGCCTGGCCGAGACGCAGCGGGCCAAGGTCCCGTGGGATGTGGCGCGCCTGCTGATGCTGTCGCCGGCCGAACTGGAGCAGACGATCGAGGCCCTGGAGCGGGCCATGCGTCACGCCGCCGCCGAACTGCAGTTCGAAAAGGCCGCCGTCCTGCGCGACCAGATCATGGAGCTGCGCAAGGGCCTGGGGGAGCCGTTTTTCGCCGCCGCCGGCGGGGGCCCCGACCCGGGCCGGCGAAGCCGCGGGCGCGCCCGCGGCTCCGCCGGCCGCCGCCGGCGCGGGCGGTAGCAGCGGGGACGCCGATGGCACGGGACCGCATCGTCGTGCGCGGTGCGCGCGAGCACAACCTCAAGAACATCACGGTGGAAATTCCGCGGGACCGGTTCGTGGTGCTTACCGGCATCTCGGGCTCGGGCAAGTCCTCTCTCGCCTTCGATACGATCTACGCCGAGGGCCAGCGCAAGTACGTGGAATCGCTGTCTGCGTACGCGCGCCAGTTCCTGGGGCTCATGGAGAAGCCCGACGTGGACGGCATCGACGGGCTATCGCCGGCGGTCTCCATCGACCAGAAGGGCGCCCCCCGCAACCCGCGCTCGACCGTCGGGACCGTCACCGAGATCTACGACTACCTGCGGCTGCTGTACGCCAGGGTCGGGACGCCGCACTGCCCCAAGTGCGGGCGGCCCATCACGCGGCAGAGCCGGGAACAGATCGTCGATCAGGTGCTCGCCCTGGGGGAGGGCGCCCGCGTACAGGTGCTGGGTCCGATCGTGCGGGGCCGCAAGGGCGAGTACCGCCAGCTCTTCGACGACCTGCGCCGGCAGGGCTTCGCCCGGGTGCGGGTCGACGGTCTGGTCTACGACCTCTCGGAGGAGATCCCGCTCGACAAGCACCGCAAACACACCATCGAGGTCGTCGTGGACCGCCTGGTGGTGCGGCCGGAGATCCGAGCGCGCCTGGCCGACGCGGTGGAGACGGCGCTCAAGCTCGGCCAGGGCCTTGTCTTCGTCGACGTCGTGGGCGACGGCGACCATGCGCCGGCGGGGCCGGCGCGGTCGCGCCGACCGCGGGCCGCGGCCGCGGGGAACGGGGTGCTGGTCTTCAGCCAGCAGTTCGCCTGCCCGGACCACGGGACGGTCCTGCCCGAGATCGAGCCGCGCATCTTCTCGTTCAACAGCCCCTACGGTGCGTGCCCGACGTGCACCGGGCTCGGCTTCAAGCAGGAGCTGGATCCGGACCTGGTCCTGGACTGGGACAAGAGCCTGCTGGACGGCGCGGTGCTGCCGTGGGCCGCCTCCACCAGCGACTACTACCAGGAGCTCCTGCAGTCGCTGGCCAGCCACTACCGGGTGGACATGAAGACGCCGGTGCGGAGGCTGCCGCGGGCGTTCGTGGACGTGCTGCTGCACGGCAGCGGCGAGCCGATCCGGATCCGGTACCACAACAAGTGGGGGGTGCTGCGCACGTACGACGCCCCCTTCGAGGGAGTGCTCCCCCAGCTGGAGCGCCGCCATCGCGAGACCGACTCCGACTACGTGCGGGAGGAGATCGAGCAGTACATGACCAGCGCGCCGTGCCCCGACTGCCGGGGGGCGCGGCTCAAGCCCGAGTCGCTCAGCGTCAAGGTCGGCGGCCTGACCATCGCGCAGCTCACGGCCCTGACGGTGCGGGGCGCCCTGGAGTTCTTCGAGGGGCTGCGCCTCTCGCCGCGCGAGCAGCTGATCGCAGCCCAGATCCTCAAGGAGATCCGGGCGCGCCTGGGCTTTTTGGTCAACGTGGGGCTCGACTACCTCACGCTGGATCGGACGGCCACCACCCTCTCGGGTGGCGAGGCCCAGCGCATTCGCCTCGCCACCCAGATCGGCAGCGGCCTGGTGGGCGTCCTCTACGTCCTGGACGAGCCGAGCATCGGCCTGCACCAGCGCGACAACCGCCGGCTGATCGACACACTGTGCGGGCTGCGCGATTTGGGCAACACGATCCTGGTTGTCGAGCACGACGAAGAGACCATCCGGTCGGCCGACTGGGTGGTGGACATCGGGCCCGGCGCGGGCGCCGACGGCGGCCGCGTCGTTGTCGCCGGCACGCCGGCGGACGTGGCACGGACCCCGGAGTCGATCACGGGCCAGTACCTGGCCGGCCGGCGCCGGATCGCCGTGCCCGCGCGCCGGCGGCCCGGGACCGGCCAGGCGCTGGTCGTCCGCGGCGCCCGGGAACACAACCTCAAGAACATCGACGTGCGCATCCCGCTGGGCATGTTCGTGGCCATCACCGGGGTCTCGGGGTCGGGCAAATCCACGCTGGTCGACGAGATCCTCTACCGCGGTCTCATGCAGCGGCTCTACGGGACGCGGCAGCGGGCCGGCGCGCACGACCGCATCGACGGCGTCGAGCACATCGACAAGGTCATCGAGATCGACCAGTCGCCGATCGGGCGCACCCCGCGCAGCAACCCCGCCACCTACACCAAGACCTTCGACCTGATCCGGGAGCTCTTTGCGCAGACCGCCGAGGCGCGCATGCGGGGCTACGGGCCCGGCCGTTTCTCGTTCAACGTGCGGGGTGGGCGGTGCGAGGCCTGCGAGGGCGACGGGATCGTCCGCATCGAGATGCACTTCCTGCCCGACGTCTACGTGCCCTGCGAGGTCTGCAAGGGCAAGCGCTACAACCGCGAGACGCTGGAGGTCACCTATCGGGGCAAGAGCATCAGCGACGTCCTGGAGATGACGGTCACCGAGGCGCTGGCGTTCTTCGAGGCCATCCCCCGCATCCGCCGCAAGCTCCAGACGCTGGAGGACGTGGGGCTGGGCTACATCACGCTCGGCCAGCCGGCGACCACGCTGTCGGGCGGCGAGGCACAGCGGGTGAAGCTGGCGGCCGAGCTGTCGCGGCGGGACACCGGAAGGACGTTCTACATCCTGGACGAACCCACGGTAGGGCTGCACTTCGCCGACGTGGAGCGCCTGCTGGGCGTGCTGCACCGCCTGGTCGACGCCGGGAATACGGTGGTCGTGATCGAGCACAACCTGGACGTCATCAAGACCGCCGACTGGATCATCGACCTGGGGCCCGAGGGGGGCGAGTACGGCGGCCAGGTCATCGCGGAGGGCACGCCGGAGGCGGTGGCCCGCGCTCCCCACTCCTACACCGGGCAGTTCCTTCGACGGGTGCTCGGCGCCTCCGGGGTGGCGCCGGGGGTCCCGGCCGCGGCCGGCCGGCCGGCCCGCCGTCGCTAGATGGCCGACAGCGACCTCCGCGCGACCCTGGCCCTGCTGCCCGCCCGGCCCGGCGTCTACCTCTTCCGGGACGCCGGCGGGCGCGTGCTCTACGTGGGCAAGGCGGCCTCCCTGCGCGCGCGGGTCCGGCAGTACTTCCAGGCGCTCGAGGCGCAGCCCAACCCGCGCCTGCGGATGCTCGTCCCCCGCATCGCGCACGTAGACACCATCGTCACGGCCAACGAGGTCGAGGCCCTGATCCTCGAGACGAACCTCATCAAGCAGCACCAGCCGCCCTTCAACATCCGGATGGCCGACGACAAGGCCTATCCGTACGTGAAGGTGACGCACGAACCCTATCCCCGCATCGTCATGACCCGTAAGGTCGTGCGCGACGGGGGCCGGTACTTCGGGCCGTACCCCTATCACGAGCCAAAGCTCGTGGGTCGGACGATTCGTACCATCCGCAAGCTGTTCAAGCTGCGCACCTGCACCATCGCCATCACCGGCGACCTCCCGCGGCCGTGCCTGGACTACGATATGGGGTTGTGCTCGGCCCCGTGCGTGGCCTGGGGAGCCACGGCCGAGGCCTACCGCGAGCAGGTCCGCCAGGCCGTTCTCTTCCTCGAGGGGCGCCAGGCGCACCTCGTGGCGGAGTTGCGCGCGGAGATGCAGGCCGCGGCCGCGGCCATGGAGTTCGAGCGCGCGGCGCAGCTGCGCGATCAACTGCAGGCCGTCGAGGCGATCGCCGAGCGCCAGCGCATCGCCAGCGCGGAACTCGAAGACCGCGACATCGCGGCCGTCGCCCACTCGGGCGATCTCGCCTGCGTCGTGATCTTCACGATCCGCGCCGGGCGCATCCGCGACGAGCATCACCTGATGCTCACCGGAACCCGCGGGCTGCCGGCGGGCGAGATCCTGTCGCAGACCCTGGCCCGGCACTACGCCGACCTGCACGATACCCCCCGCGAGGTCCTGGTGGACGTTGCGCTGTCCGATGCCGCGGTACTGGAGGCATGGCTGGCGCAGCGGCGGGGGGGGCGGGTGGACGTCGCGGTGCCCCAGCGCGGCGAGAAGCGCCGCCTGGTGGAGCTCGCGCGCGAGAACGCGGCCCTGTATCTGGCGCAGGCGCGCGCCCGCGAGGCCGGCCCGGCGGGCGTGGGCGTGGTCGACCTGCAGGAGGCGCTGGGGCTGGAAGGTCCGCCGTTCCGCATCGAAGCGTACGACGTGAGCCACTTCCAGGCCGGTGAGGCGGTGGGCTCGATGGTGGTCTTCGAGGCCGGCCGGCCGCGCAAGGCGGACTACCGGCTCTTCCGCCTGCGCGGTCCGCAGACCGACGACGACTACGCCATGCTGCAGGAGATGCTGCGCCGCCGGTTCGCGCGCGCGCGCCAGGAGCAGGAGGCGCTGGACCGCGACGAGCCGGTCCGGCCGCGGTGGTCGGTGCTGCCGGACCTGATCCTGATCGACGGCGGCCGGGGACAGCTGGCGGCCGCGCGCGAAGTGCTGTTCGCGTACAACGTGACGGCGCCGGCGGTGGGCCTGGCCAAAGGGGAGGAGGTCCTCTACCTGGCCGACCGCGCCGACCCCCTGCGGCTGCCGCGGGAGGCGGCGGCACTGCAGCTGGTCCAGCGAGTGCGCGACGAGGCCCATCGCTTCGCCAACACCGCGGGCCGCCGCCTGCGCGAGCGGCGGATCGTGTTCTCGGTGCTCGACGACATCCCCGGCATCGGGGAGCGCCGCAAGCGCGAGCTGATCCGCCGCTTCGGCTCCGTGCGCGGCGTGCGCGCGGCCCCGGTAGCCGCCCTGGCAGAGGTGCTGGGACCCAGGCTCGCCGCCCGTGTTGCGGCCTACCTGGCCGAGCACCCCGACGCCCGCGGGGTGGCCGGCCAGGACGACGCCGGCCGTGAGCACCCCGCCTCGGCAGCGCCCCCGCTGCCCGCGCCGGGGCCGCAGCCCCGGTGACCACGCCCGACCGCCACCCCGCGCCGCCCGCCCCGCCGCTCCCGGCGGTGAGCCTGCGCGAGGTCACCCGGCGGTTTCGCGCCCGGGGCGCCGGCCGGCCGGCGGTGCTGGCCCTGGACCGCGTCACCCTCGACGTGCCGCCCGGCAGCGTCTTCGGCGTGCTGGGGCCGAACGGCGCCGGCAAGACCACGCTGCTGCGCATCATCGGCACGCTGCTGGCGCCCACGGCCGGGGAGGTCCGCGTGCTCGGCATCGACGCGGTGCAGCATCCCGAGGCCGTGCGCCGCCAGCTCGGCGTCGTGCTGGGCGGCGAGCGCAGCGTCTACTGGCGTCTCACGGGACGCGAGAACCTGCTGTACGCGGCTGCGCTCTACGGCCTCCCGCCGCAGGACGCCCGGGAGCGCGCCGACGCCCTGCTGGCGCTCGTCGGCCTGGCGGCCAGGGCCGACGACCTCGTGGAGTCGTACAGCACCGGCATGCGCCAGCGGCTGGCGCTCGCCCGCGCGCTGATCCACGATCCGGCGCTGCTCCTGCTGGACGAGCCCACCGCCGGGCTCGATCTGCAGGCCGCCACAGACCTCCGCCGGCTGCTGGCCGGCCTGCGGGCCGCGCGCGACCGTACGGTCGTGGTGGCCACCCACCACGTGGAGGAGGCCGGCCGCCTGTGCGATATGCTGGTGATCCTCGACCGCGGGCGTGTGCTGGCCTGCGACGCGCCGTCGGCGCTGCGCGCCCTGGGCGGCGGCCCCGGCGGCCCGCTGCCGTCGCTGGAGACCGCGGTGCTCGACGTGCTGGCCCGCGCGGGCCATGCTGGACGTGATGCCACGGCGCGGCTATAATCGACTCAGCCTTGCCGCGAGCGGGAGTAGCTCAGAGGTAGAGCGTCTCCTTGCCAAGGAGAAGGCCGTGGGTTCAAGTCCCATCTCCCGCTCCAACGGGTACGAGGCGGCGTAGCCAAGAGGCAAGGCAGGGGTCTGCAAAACCCCCATACGCCGGTTCGAATCCGGCCGCCGCCTCCAGTGCCGACTCTTCGTTGCCGGTATGGGCATCGGCACCTGCCGCCCGGGCCGGACTGTATGCGCGCCGCGTGTCGCGGGAGGCCGGACGAGCGATCTCGCCGGTAGTATGACAACGCGATGGTGGGCAGGGTGGGATTCGAACCCACAAGCCCGTGCGGACAGGGGCTTTTAAGGCCCCCGCGGTTGCCGGTTTCGCCACCTGCCCGACCCCATTGTACGCCAATCCGGACGCGGACGCACGGTTCGATGCCACCTGCGCCCGTCCGACGGCCGCTGGCGCCCAGCGGTGATCGTCATCCTGGGGGCGCCGCCAGCGCCGTTTACCATGGGCGGTCCAGCGCAGCGTCTTCTGCGGCTGCGGGCTCGCCGGGCTCCAGGCCGATCTCCCGGAAGACGACGCGGTTGCGTCCGGTTGCCTTGGCGTCTCGGAGTGCCATGTCGGCGGTCTCCAGCACGGTGGTGGCGCCCACGGGCCCGTGCTCAGCCGGATCGTAGGTGGCCACGCCCGCACTGATCGTGCACCGCACCCTGCCCTGGGGTGTCTCCACCGCCATCTCCGCGATCGCGCGCCGCACCCACTCGGCCAGTTCCACCGCGTCCTGTGCTTTCGCACCCGGCAGCACCCACACGAACTCTTCGCCGCCGTAGCGCGCCACCAGATCGGTCACGCGGCGACGCTGGGCCAGCAGCCGCCCCACCTGTCGTAGGACGTCGTCCCCCACCTGATGGCCGTGGACGTCGTTGATGTGCTTGAACCGGTCCAGGTCCAGCATGATGACCGAGACGACCTGGCCCGAGCGCCGGGCCCGTTCCATCTCCAGGAAGATCTGGTCGTCGAACGTCCGGCGGTTGGGCAGGTCGGTGAGCGGGTCGCTGGTGGCCAGCCGCTCCAGGCGCGCGTTGGCCTGCTTGAGCTGGTCCTGCAGGTGCTTGACCCGCAGGGCCGCCCGCACCCGCGCGATCAACTCCGCGGTCTCGAACGGTTTGCCGACGTAGTCGTGGGCGCCCAGCTCCAGGCCGCGCACGCGGCTGGCCACTTCCGTGCGGGCAGTCATGAGCACCACGGGGATATCGCGCGTCTGCGCGTCCGCCTTGAGCTGCTGACAGACCGTGAAGCCGTCGACGTCGGGCATCATGACGTCCAGGAGCACCAGGTCCGGCGCGTGCTCCCGGGCGTGGCCCACGACCCCGCTGCCGCCCGGCAGCACCGCGACCTCGCAGCCGAGGGCCTCCAGCCGCCGGCGCAGCAGGTCGAGGATGCCGGGCTCATCGTCGACGATGAGGAGCCGGGGCGGCCGGCCGCCCATGTCCAGCTTTGCCGAACCCGTCCCAGCCACGGACCCTCCTCGTCGCCGGCCGGACGGGTCTCGCACCGGCCGGGAAGAGCCGTTGCGCGCTTTCGCCGGTGCCGCGGCGCCCTCCTCCGCGCCTCGGGCAGCCAGGCGGAGGCGGCGGTGAGGTCTTCCACCCGGCGCAAGTGGGCATGTAAGGTGCCGGGAGATTTGCGGAACCGCTCGGGGACCGGAGGGGCCTGTGATTCATGCTGCGCGCTGACTCCTCGTCGCCGCAACCGTCCGTCCTGCTGCTGGTCGCCGGCACGCTGTCGCTGGTTGTGGGCTGCCTGGCGCTGGTCTACCCGCATCTGTTCGCAGGTCCCCCGGTCCCTGTCGCGCTCCGGCAGCTGCACCTGGAACTGTCGCGCCTCACGGTCCTGTTCCTGGTGTCCGGGACCTGTGGGCTCCTGGCCTTCGCGGTGAAAGCGCGCCGGGACAGACGGCCGGCCCTGGGGCTGGCTGCGCTGGCCACCCTGCCGTTCGTGGCCACGCTGGTCCACGCCGCGCACATGCGGGTGTGGATGGGTGTGGCACTGGCGGGCGCGTTCGCGCTCGGCCTGCTCCTCGATACCGCCCGGCCCTGGCACGGGGTGGGGCGTGCCCCGCGGTGCTCCGCACTCGCGGGTGTGGGGCTCGCCACCGCGCTCGCCTTCGCGGGCCTGGGCCTGATCGCCCCGGGCGCGTTCGGCTGGCCGGCGGGTGCCTGGCTGGCCGACGCGCTCCCCTACCTGATCGGCGGCATGGGCGCGGCGGCAGCGCTGCTGGCGGCGGGCGCCGTCCTCCCGCGCGCGCGCGCCCTGGCCCACGCAGGCGCGGCTCTGCCCTTCCTGGCGCTGGCAGTCGGCGCCGGCACGATCGGACGCTGGGTCGGCGTCGTGACCTACGGCATGCTCGGCGCCGGCCTGGCCCTGGAGCCGTGGCTGCTCGGCCTGCTGCAGCACCGCATCCAGCACCGGCAGGCGCAATCCCAGAGCGTCGCCGTGTTCGAGTTCGCCACCGAAGCGGTCGCCTGGGGGTTCACGTTGCTCGTGGCGCTCGTCGCCCTGCTGACCGACGACCCGGGCCGCCGCGTCTGGCTCGGCGCTGTCACGGTGGCCAGCAGCCTGTTCACGACCGCGTGGTATCACCTGGTGCCAGCCACGGGCGGCATCTGCCGCACCGTCTTCGCCGCGACGGTCTACAGCGCGCTGACGACCGCCTTCGTCTGGCTGACCGGCGGCGTGCACAGCCCGTATTTCTTCCTCGTCTTCCTCCCGACCCTCACCCTGGCCTGGACGCACGCGCCGCGCACGATCATCGTGCCGGCGGTCCTGCCGGTGGCCGGCATGCTGGCGGAGGCGGTCCTGGCCGTACGCAGCGGTGTGCCCGCGCCGGGCACGGTGGTGGCCGTCGGCGTGCCCCGCCTCGTGGGGCTGCTGCTGGTCTCGGGTCTGGCGTACGTCCTGGCCATGCGCAACTTGCAGGGCCGCCGGAAGGTGGAGGAGTCGCACCGGCAGCTCCAGACCGTGCTCACCCACATGGCTGAAGGCCTGGTGTGCACGGATTCCGCCGGGCGCATCCAGCTCTGCAATCCGGTGGCCGCGGCCCTGGTGGGACGGACGCCCGAGGACGTGCACGGCGCCCCCATGACGGTGGCCATGCCCTTCCGGCAGCTCGACGGCGCGCCGCTGGCGCCTGCGGCCCACCCGCTCCGGCGAGCGCTGGGCGGCCAGCCCGTGCCGTGGCTGCGCGTGCAGCTTGCGGCGACCCCGGCCCTGCCCGTGGCCGTCACGGCGACGCCGCTGCGCGACGACGGCCACCTCCGGGGCGCAGTGGTGCTCCTGCGCGACGCACGCGCCGAGGTGGAGATGGAGCGCGTGCGCGAGGACTTCTTTTTCATCGCGTCGCACGAGCTGCGCACCCCGCTCACGGTCATGAAGGGGAACCTCGAGATGGCGCTCGAAGCCGATCCGCCGGAGGCGGTGCGCGCCGCGCTGGAGGACGCCCTGGCGTCCACGACCCGGTTGATCCGCATGGTCAACGACTTCCTGGACGCCGCGCGCCTGGAGCACGGGGCGCTCACCGTGCGCGTGGAGGACGGCGATCTGTGCCTGTTGGTCCAGCAGGCCATCGACACGCTGCGGCCCGACGCCGAGCGGAAAGGGCTGATGCTGACCTACGTGGCCCCGGCGGCCCTGCCGCCGGTCCGCATGGACGCCGAGCGCACGCTGCAGATCCTGGTGAACCTGATCGGGAACGGCATCCGTCACACGACCCGGGGCGGCGTGGAGATCACCCACGCTGTCGAGGACCACGTGGTGGAGACGTGCGTGCGCGACACCGGCGCGGGGATCGCTCCGGAGCAGCACGAGCGTCTGTTCACGCGATTCGGACAACTCGAGCGCGGGCTCACCCGCACGACCGGCGGCAGCGGGTTGGGCCTGTACATCTCGCGCAAGCTGGCCGAACAGATGGGCGGTACGGTCGTGCTCAAGGCGAGCACCGTGGGCCGGGGCAGCACGTTCGCGTTGCGCCTGCCCGCGGCCGCCGTGCCGGCGGCGAGCCGCTAGGGGGCGCAGGGGGCCGTCAGCCGGCGGGCCGGACGAAGAGAAAGTAGACGATCAGCCCGAAGAGCAGCCAGAAGATGATGTCCATGCCCGCGTGATTCGACGGCGCGCAGGGCCGTCCTGCGCGCGTTGACGGTCATCCCCCCTCTGCTATAATGCTGCGGGGAACGAGCCCACGTAGCTCAGGTGGCAGAGCGTGTCCTTGGTAAGGACAAGGTCACCGGTTCGAGTCCGGTCGTGGGCTCCAGCACGCAGGGCCGCCGTGGGCGGCTTTCTTCCTTGAGAGGAACGTCCTGAGAGGAGCCGGACGCGATGGCGAAGCCGAAGTTTGAGCGGACGAAGCCGCACGTGAACATAGGGACGATCGGGCACGTGGACCATGGGAAGACGAC
>JAVKIP010000040.1:0-12764 GCA_031459385.1 Candidatus Fervidifonticultor secundus
GCCTGCCCCCGCGCGCCGCCGGGCGTTCGTCCGCCGCCTCCTGAGCTGGTACCGCCGGCACGGGCGCGACCTGCCCTGGCGCCGGACTGCCGACCCGTATCGCATCCTGGTCTCGGAGATCATGCTCCAGCAAACCCAGGTGGATCGCGTGATCCCCAAGTACCACCAGTTCTTGCGGAGCTACCCGTCCATCGAGGCGCTGGCCGGGGCCTCGGTGGACGCTGTGCGGGAAGCCTGGTATCCCCTGGGCTACAACATCCGCCCGGTACGTCTGTGGGCCATCGCCCGCGAACTCGTCGACCGGCACAGCGGCCGGGTTCCCGCTGAGCGGGACGCGCTGCTGGCGTTGAAAGGCATCGGGCCGTCCACGGCAGGTGCGGTACTCTCTTTCGCCTACGGCCGGCGGGCGCCGATTCTCGACACCAACGTCCGCCGGGTGTTGCAGCGTGTGTTCTGGGGCACGGGTACCCTGCGGGATCGGTACCTGTGGAGGCTGGCCGAGGCGCTCCTGCCGCGGCGCGCGGCGCCGGACTTCAACCAGGCCCTGATGGACCTGGGCGCGATGGTCTGCGTAGCGCGCCAGCCCCGCTGCCCGGTCTGCCCCGTACGCGCCCTCTGCCGCGCCCGCGCCCACTTCGCGCCTCCACCCGACCGCGGCGTTGCGCCCTCATCCAGGGAGGCGTCCCCCCGGACTGCGCGGAAGGGCACAGGTCCCTGATCGGGCAGACCGGACATTGCGGGCGCCTGGCCGAGCAGATCTCGCGGCCGAAGTAGATCACGCGCAGCGAGAAGTCCGACCAGGCCTCGGGCGGCAGGAGGCGCATCCAGTCCTGCTCGATCATGGTCGGGTCGTCGTGCACGGTGAATCCCCACCGGCGGCTGAGGCGCCTGACATGGGTGTCCACCACCATGCCTGGCTGACCGAAGGCACCGCCGAGGATGACGTTGGCGGTCTTGCGGCCGACCCCGTGGAGCTGGAGCAGTTCGTCCATCGTCTGGGGCACGACCCCGCCGAACTGCTCCACGAGCGTGCGTGCCATGCGCACAATGGCCCTGGCCTTCTGGCGATAGAAGCCCGTAGGGCGAATGTAGCCCTCCAGCTCGGGTAGATCCGCGGCGGCGAAGTCGGCTGCGGTCCGATAGCGCGCAAAGAGCGCCGGTGTCACCCGGTTGACCTGGGCGTCGGTGCACTGGGCCGAGAGGATGGTGGCCACCAGGAGTTGCAGCGGGTTGCGGTGCCGTAGCGGCAGCCGCGTCACCGGATAGCGCCGGCCCAGGGCCGAGGCGATCTTGGCGGCCCGGACGCGGGCGCCCGCCAGCGTCTCGCCTGTGGGGAATCGCATCGGGGGATCCTGCGGCATGGACCCCGCCCGTTTCGGCAGCTCCCCGCACCGCTCCTGCCACCGCCCCTCCGCAGCCTTCAAGACCGCTGCGTCCTCCAGGACATACAGCCCTCATGTGAGAATTCCCAGGTTGGTTCCCCATACTCTGTACCATCGGAGCGTTGCCATGCTGCGCCAGGACCGTCTTGCCCGTATCCGTGTCCAGATGGAGGACGAGGGTGTAGACCTGCTGAGCCTCTCGCCCGGAGACGACCTGTTCTACCTGGTGGGTTACAGCCCCCATGCTGACGAGCGGCCGTGCTACCTGTTCATCACCGCCACTGACGCCGTGTTCCTGGTACCCGAACTCAACGCCGGGCAGGCGCGCGCCCACATCGACGTGCCGTTCTTCGTGTACACCGACGCCGAGGGCCCCTCCGACGTGTTGCGGCGGGTCCAGGATCGGCTCGGGGGGGTCGAGCGCATCGCGGTGGCCGATGCGATGCGCGCCGACTTCCTGCTGCTGCTCCAGGGACGCTGGGCCAGGAGCGCCTTCGTGCCCGGCGCACGGGTCATGGCGCCGGTGCGGATGATCAAGAGCGCCGATGAGATCGAGACCATGCGGCGCGCTGCCGCGACGGCCGACGTGGCCGTGGACGCGGCGTTTGCCGCCTGCCGGCCGGGCGTCACCGAGGTGGCCGTGACCAGGGCCATCGTGGACGCGTTTGGCGCCCAGGGAGTCACCGACGTGGGCTTCGCCACCGTGGCTGGCGGACCGCACGCCGCCTACCCCCATCACACGTCCACCGGACGGGCGCTGCAGGCCGGAGAGCCGGTCCTGGTGGACCTGGGCGGCCGGCTCGACGGCTACTCCTCGGACATCACCCGGATGGCCCATCTCGGCCAGCCGTCGGTGCGCTACCGCCAGATCCACGAGATCGTCGAGCGCGCCGTGCGCGCGGGCATTGATGCCGTCAGGCCCGGGGCGCCCCTTGCGGCGGTGGATCGCGCCGCACGGGGGGTGATAGAGGAAGCCGGCTACGGTCAGTACTTCACCCACCGCACGGGGCATGGCATCGGGATTACCGGGCACGAGCCGCCGTCGGTGACCCACCTGAACGAGATGCCGATGCGGGAGGGCATGGTGTTCAGCGTGGAGCCCGGGATCTATCTGGAGGGCGAGTTCGGCGTCCGGCTCGAGGAGATCGTGGTGGTCACCGCCGAAGGCGGCGAGCGGTTGAGCATGCTCCCCCGTGAGGTGCGCGTCCTCCCGGTCTGAGCGGCTCCAGAGAGGAACCGTGGCGGTGCGTCGGCCGGGCTCAGAACTCCGCGAGCAGTTCCTGCTCCAGCGCGACGTGGTCTTCCTCAACCACGGCTCGTACGGCGCGTGCCCCAAGCCGGTCTTCGAGACCTATCAGCGCTGGCAGCGGGAACTGGAGTTGCAGCCGGTCGCGTTCTTCCGGCGCGCGGCCGACCTGCTGGCCGATGCGCGCGCGGCCCTGGGCCGCTATCTGGGCGCCGGCGCCGACGACCTGGTCTTCGTCACCAACGCCACCACCGGGCTGAACATCGTCGCCCGCTCGCTGCGCCTGCGTCCCGGCGACCAGGTCCTGGCCACCGACCACGAGTACGGCGCAGCGGACCGGACGTGGCAGTTTCTCTGCGAGCGCGCCGGTGCCCAATACGTGAAGGCACGGGTCCCGGTGCCCGTGGAGTCCGCGCAGCAGATCGTCGACGCCATCTGGGCACGGGTGACCCCACGCACGCGCGTGCTGTTCCTCAGCCACATCACCGCGCCGACGGCGCTCATCATGCCCGTCGAGGAGTTGGTCCGGCGCGCCAGGGGCGCAGGTCTCGTGACCGTGATAGACGGCGCCCATGCGCCGGGGCAGATCGCGGTGGATCTCGAGGCGATAGGTGCCGACTTCTATGCCGGCAACTGCCACAAATGGATGTGCGCGCCAAAGGGCTCGGGGTTTCTGTACGCGCGGCGGGACGTGCAGGTGCTCCTGGAGCCCCTGATCGTGAGCTGGGGCTGGCGGCCCGAGAAGCCCGGACCCTCCCGGTTCATCGACGAGCACCAGTGGCAGGGCACCCGGGACCTCGCTGCCTTCCTGAGCGTGCCGGCCGCGATCGACTTCCTCCGGGCCAACGACTGGGACGTCACTCGCCGGTGGTGCCACGCGGTGGCCCGTTCGACGCGCGAGGCCATCAACCGGGCCACGGGGCTCCCCGCGCTGTGCCCTGACGGGGACGGCTGGTTCGGCCAGATGGCGAGCGCGCTCCTCCCGGCATGCGACGCCGACGCGTTCGCCAGGCGGCTGCGGGAGGAGTTCGGCGTTGAGGCACCGGTCTTCCAGTGGAACGGCCGGCAGGTCCTGCGATTTTCCATTCAAGGGTACAACAGCGAGGCCGATGCCGCGACGCTGGCGGCGGCGGTGACCACCCTGGTACGGGCGGCCTGAGACCGTGGGGACCACGGCTGGGTGGGCCGTTCCAGCGGGCCCTCTTACCGGAAGTCCCGGCTCGCCACTGCGGGCAGGCGCTCCTTCAACCGGGGCGTCCACATCTTTTGTACGACGATGTGAGCCACGCCCTGCTGCTTCTGCAACCGGCCGGTCACGCCCAGCAGCGATGCCGTCTTGGCCAGCCGCGCGTGCTGCTCGAAGACCTGGGGCCAGACCACCAGATTCACGAACCCCGTCTCGTCCTCGAGGGTCATGAAGGTCACCCCTGAGGCCGTGCCCGGCGTCTGCCGGCAGATCACGAGTCCTGCGTAGCGCACGGTCTCGCCGTCGCGCATGGCGGCGATGGCCTGTGCCGCGAGCAGGCCAGCAGCCGCCAGTTGATCGCGCAGGGGCTCCAGGGGGTGTCCGCGGACGCTGTGGGCGCTGGTGCTGTAGTCCCAGGCGATCACCTCGAGCGGGTCCAGGGCGTCGAACGCCGGGGTCACCTCGTCGACCCGGATCGGGAGCGTCATGCCGCGGCGTCTGGCGAACGCCCGCACCTCCCACAGGGCCTCGCGGCGACCCAGCCCGAGGCTCTCGAAGGCGCCGGCTCGGGCCAGCGCCAGGAGCGCCCCGACATCCAGGCCGGTCCGGCGGGTGAACTCGTCGAGGGAAGCAAACGGGGCAGCGGCCCGGGCGCGGGTGATGCGCCGCCCGTCCTCTTCACCGAGGCCGCTCACGTAGCGCAGCCCCATGCGGACCGCAAACTCCCAGGCGCTCTCGGGCTGCGCCTCCAGCGTGCAGTCCCACTCGCTGTGCCCCACATCGATCGCCCGCACCTCCACGCCGTGCCGCCTGGCATCCTCGACGATCGTGGAGGGCGCGTAGAAGCCCATGGGCTGGGCGTTGAGCAATGCACAGGTGAACTCGGCGTGGTAGTGGCGCTTCAGATAGGCGGACGCATAGGCGATCAGGGCGAAACTGGCCGCATGCGATTCCGGGAAGCCATATTCGCCGAAGCCGCGAATCTGCTCGAACACGCGCACCGCGAACTCGGGGGCGATCCCTTTGGCCTGCATGCGCGAGATCAGCCGCTGGCGGTGTCGCTCGATCCGGCCCGACCGCCGCCACGCCGCCATGTCACGCCGCAGTTGATCGGCCTCGCCGGGCGTGTAGTCGGCGGCGGTCATCGCCAGCCTGATCACCTGCTCCTGGAACAGGGGGACGCCCAGCGTCTTGGCCAGGATCGGTGCCAGTGAGGGATGGGGATACTCGACGGGCTCCTGGCCCTCTCGTCGCCGCAGGTAGGGGTGCACCATGCCGCCCACAATCGGGCCGGGGCGGACGATGCTGACCTCGATCACCAGGTCGTAGTAGGAGCGCGGCCGCAGCCGGGGCAGCATCGCCATCTGCGCACGGCTCTCGATCTGGAACACGCCGACGGTATCGGCACGGCAGATCCAGTCGAACGTCTCGGCATCGTCCCGCGGGATCGTGGCCATGGACAGATCAACGCCCCGGTGCGCTTTCAACAGATCAAAGGTGAGATGCAGGTGGGTGAGTGCTCCCAACCCCAGCAGGTCCACCTTGAACAGTCCCACGCCTTCCACGCTGTCCTTGTCCCACTGGATGACCGTGCGGTCAGGCATCGTGGCGTTCTCGATCGGGACCAGGGTAGAGACCGGCTCACAGCCCAGCAGGAACCCACCGGGGTGGATCGACAGGTGCCGGGGGAAATCCAGGATCTCATTGGCCAGCCGGACCAGGTGCTGATGGAGCGGGGCCTGGGAGTCGAGGCCAGCCTCGCGCACGATGTCTGGCGCCATGGGGCCGTCGTGCGGGTGGAGCTTCGCCAGGCGGTCGAGGGTTACAGGCGAGAGTCCCAGGACCTTGCCCATGTCGCGGATCGCCGACCGGGCGCGATAGCGGATGACGTTGGCGACCATCGCGGCTCGATCTCGACCGTACCTCTCGTACATCCACTGGATGACCTCTTCGCGCCGGTTGTGCTCGATGTCGAGATCGATGTCGGGCGGTTCGGCGCGTTCGCGGGACAGGAACCGCTCGAACAGCAGGTCCATCCGCACTGGATCCACCGCCGTGATGCCCAGGCAGTAGCAGACCGCGGAGTTCGCCGCCGACCCGCGGCCCTGGCACAGGATGCTGCGGGAGCGGCAGAACTGGACGATTTCGTACATCGTGAGGAAATAGCCGCAGTAGTCGAGCTCAGCGATGAGCGCCAGCTCCCGCTCCAACTGCATAACGACGTCCGGCGGCACCCTCTGGCCGTAGCGGGCCCGGGCGCCGGCAAAGGTGAGCTCGCGCAGCCACCGGGCGGAGGTCGTGCCGTCGGGAAGGGGCTCGGACGGATACCGGTAGCGCAGTTCCCCCAGCGTGAAGGCGCAGCGCGAGGCGATCTCGCCGGTGAGGGCCCGCGCGCGGGCGTCGTCCTCGAACAGCGCCGAAAACGCCAGGGGCGTCTTCAGGTCATGCTCGTCGTTGGGCTTGAGGAGCCGGCCAGCCTCCGCCAGCGTCACGCCGTGGCGGAGGCACGTGAGCGCGTCCTGCGCGGGCCGTCGCGCCGGAGTATGGTAGAGCACCTCCACCGCGCCGACCACCGGCAGACCGTAGCGCGCGGCCCGCCGGCGCAGCAGGGCCTCCTGGCGCACCTCGGTGTCGCGCCGGTGCCGCGCCGCCATGGCGTAGAGGCGGTCACCGAAGGCGTCGCGCAGCGCACCAGCCACCGCGTCAACGTCGGCTTCGGGGCCAGACTCCCCGACGAGCAGGCTGCGGTCCCCGCCCCACAGGGCGACCAGACCCCCGGCGTGCTCGCACACTTCATCCCAGGTCACCGAGCTCTCGCCCTTGGGCGAGCGCAGGCGGCCGGCGGTGAGCAGCTGGCAGAGGTTCGCGTACCCGGCGCGGTCGCAGGCCAGCAGCACGATCACGCTTCCATCGGGGCCGGCCCCGACCGTCACCTGGGCACCCACGATGAGCTGTATGCCGAGCTCGCGTGCCTTCAGATGGGCTTCCACGACGCCGTAGACGCCGTCGCGGTCGGTGATCGCGATCGCCCGCAGCCCGAGCCGGTACGCCTCTTCGACCAGCTCCTCGGGGTGCGAGGCGCCTTCGTGGAAGGAGAAGTTGGTCTTGCACCACAACGGCACGTAGTCCATCGGCAGCCCCAAGCCACCTCCAGCGGACATCCACTGACTCACTCCACCCGACCGTGCAGGAACCACCTCCGTCGCCGTCGGTCGAAGTACACCCACAGCAGCTCGCCCCGCCGTGTCTCGACGAAGTAGTACTCACGGCGCACCTCGCGCACCCACCAGCCTCCGGACACCATGTAGGGACCGGTCTGGTCGGCCACCGCGCCTCGCACCACGCCTGAGATGAGCCAGCCATCGTCGTGCGAGGGTCGCGAGGTATGGGGCAGCGCCTGCGGCCGCGCCAGCACGCGGCGCACCAGCGTGCGGATCTCCACCCGGCGGGGTCGCGGGACCTGCAGGCGCTCCAGCCGTTCCCAGCCGGTGCAGGCTTCGGGCAGGTGGCCTCTGCGCAGCACCGCGCGCACCACCGCCCCCTCGCCCAGTTCGGCCCGCAGCCTGGCCAGCGCGCGGTGACCGGCCTCGAGGTCGCGCCGCCGGTGCTCGGTGAACAGCCGCATCTGTTCGGCCGGAGCCGGGGAGCCGCTGGCCTCGAGCTCGATCTCGACCACGCCGGAAGTGAGCTCGACCGACTCCAGCCTCAGCCGCACCAGATCCAGCACCTGCACCACGTCCAGCGTGGGCGCCGCGGGGCGGACGCATTCCTCCCGCCACGGCTGCCCTTCCGGCCGCAGCCGCACCTTGCACGCGGCAAGCGCCTGCCCGCGCGCAGCGAGCGCGGCCAGCACGGGATGCAGCAGCCGCTTGATCAGAAACAGCACCCTGGCCGCATCGCGCTCGGGATCGTCGAGGAGCACGGCTCGCCGGACCGGATCGGCGGGGACCTCCGGCTGCAGCGGTGTCCAGAGGTCGCCGCGCGCCATGCGGTGCAACCGGTAGAGCTGGGAGCCGAACCGCTCGAGCAACCCCTCGGCCGGAAGTCTCACAAACGCGTTTACCGACCGGACGCCGAGCTGATGCAGCGCCGCAAGCGCCTGAGGCGGGATCACCGCCAGATGAGCGAGCGCCACGCGCCCTGCTTCGCCGCGCTCCTCGTCCGGGTCCGCGAACACCCGCACGCCGCGCGCGACCCGGGCAGCCGCGTACGTCCCGAACCGCGTGAAACCCACGGCCACGCTCGCAGTAAATCCCATCCGGGCCAGATCGGCCTGCACGGCATCGGCCCAGGCCTTCAGGGAAGCGTACAGCCGGTCGAGCCCGGCGACGTTCACCCAGAAGACACCTGGTTCGTCAGGTGACGGCTCGACCTCGGGGGAGAACGCCCGCAAGCGCCCGGCGATGTCGTCTACCACTCCGGCGACCCGGGCGGGGCTGAGGGGCGCCGCACGGAGCTGCGGCACCAGCGCCAGCGCCGACGCGTAGATCATCCCCGGCGCCACGCCCGAGTTTCTGGCGCGGCGGTTGGCCCACAGGATCGGACTCTGCGGTCGGTCCTCGGCGACCACCGCGACCGGATGCGGCCGCCAGTCGGGATGATCCTCCTGCACGATCTGCAGCGGCAGCGCCGGGATGTCAACGCATGCCAGGCGCTCCACGGCACACCTCTTCGTATCCCCAGGTCGGCCCCCGCCGTTTGTCCTTGGTGACCTCGAGCCAGCAGCGGAACCGATCGGCGGCGAGACGCTGCCGCCGGGCCCGCACGCGCAGGGAGACCAGGGATCCGAGGGAGGATGTGCCGGATTGCTGTGTCAGGAAGATCAGGGCCGCATGGGCACGCTGCGCGAGGGCGGCCAGGCGTGCGAGCAGCGGGGCCGGGATGCGGGGGTCGGCGCCGGTGTCGATGATGACCACGCCGAACGCGCCCGACCGGAGCAGCTTGTCTGCCGTCCGGGCGCAGGCTGGGGCATCGGTCACGCGCACGACCACGAGCGCGTTGAGATCAACGCCGTTCTCGAAGAAGTCGGGGACAAAGAAGGATGTCTCGGTCGGGCCAATCCAGGCAACCTGCTCGCCCTCTTCTTGGGCGTCGAGGATGAGGCCGGCGACCAGGGTCAGGGCGGCGGAATCTTCAGCCCCAATGACTTCAACGAGACGCCCCGCGACCCCGGCCAGGGTCCAGAGGGCGGGCCGGGGCTCGGGGACATCGAGCAAGCGGCGGGCCGGAAGAGGGTGAATCGCCATGGCAGATCAGGCACCACGATAGCTGGCACCCTATTTATACGAACATTTGTTCGATAAGTCAAGGGGCGAACAGCTCATCCCCCGCAGTGTGCAGCACCGCGATCCCGCCGGTCAGGAGTCTGTAGTGGACGCTCCCGAACCCTGCCTCACCGATCAGGCGACTGAGCACTTCGGGGTCAGGCCATGCCCTGATAGAGTCGTGGAGGTACTGGTAGGCATCCCGCCGGCCCGACAGCCACCCTCCGAGCCTCGGAACAATCGCACGCGAGTACAGATCGTAGAGCCCCCGCACCAGCCTCGAGCGCGGCCGGCCGAACTCCAGGATCACGAGGCGGCCGCCGGGGCGCAGCACCCTGCGGAACTCGCGCAGCGCGCGCGGGGGGTCTGCCACATTGCGCAGGCCGAACGCGATCGTTACGGCGTGGACAGAGCGGTCCCCGATCGGAATCGCCTCGGCGTCGCCGCAGACGAGCGCGACCCCCGAGCGCACCCGCCTCGCGGCGCGCCGCCGGGCGACGTCCAGCATCCCCGCAGCGAAGTCGAGACCGATGGCCCGCCCCTCCGGGCCGACGACCTCGGCCATGCGCACCACTAGGTCGCCTGTGCCGCAGCACACGTCCAGCCCCCTTTGGCCGGACCGCAGCCCTGCGGCCCGAATCGCTGCGCGCTTCCACAGGATGTGGATCCCACCGCTGAGCAGAGTGTTGAGCAGGTCGTAGCGGTCCGCGATGCTGTGAAAGGCGTCGCGCACCCACCGCCGCCGCTCGGCGGGCGGCCCGCCAAGCTCCCCGCCGCCGTTCCCGGTCCGTCCGCTCACCACGCCTCAGGCTCCACGCTCGCAGGAGCCTGCTCCCTCAAGAGCCTGCGGATCAGCTTGCCGGCCGGTGAGCGCGGCAGGTTGTCGACGAACCACACGTGCTTCGGGGTCTTGTAGCCTGCCAGCCGCGTGCGGCAGAAGGCCCGCACCTCGCCTGCGGTGAGGCGTGCGCCCGGCCGGCACTTGACCGCCACGGCCACGACCTGGCCCCACTGCTGGTCCGGAACGCCCACCGCCCCGGCGTCCTCGACCCCAGGGTGGGCCAGGAGCACCGCCTCCACCTCCGCGGGATAGACATTCTCGCCGCCGGTGATGATCAGGTCATCGCGCCGCTCATGCACATAGAGGTAGCCGTCGGCATCCTGGTGGCCAAGGTCGCCGGTGTGCAGCCATCCGCCGCGCAGAGTCCTGGCCGTCTCTTCGGGACGGCCGGCGTAGCCCAGCATCACGGTCGGTCCCCGCACGAGGATCTCCTCATCCTCAATGCGGATCTCAGCGGGAGGTAGCGGCTTGCCTGCGGCCCCCGGCCGCGCCGCCACTTCGCCGGGAAGCATCGTCGCCACCTGGGAGGCCGCCTCGGTCAGGCCGTAGGTCGGCGCTACGGGCACGCCCAGCCGCAGACACCGCTCCACAAGGGGCCCTGGGGCGGGTCCGCCGCCCAGCAGCACGCAACGCAGGGTGGGCGGATAGGGCCTGCCGCCCCGTTCGTCGAGCATGCGCTCGAGCATGGTGCTGACCACCGAGATCAGCGTGACGCCCTCGGCGTCAATCGCCTGGTTGACGGCTGCCGGATCGAACGCCTCGTGCACGATGGCGGGGATGCCATAGATGACGCAGCGCCACAGGATCGCCAGCCCGCCGACGTGAAACAGCGGTAGCACCGCCAGCCACCGGTCGTGGCGCGAGAGCCCCAGGTGCAGCCCCGTACCGATCGCGCTCCACCAGTGGTTGCCGAAGGAGAGCATCACTCCCTTCGGCCGGCCCGAGGTCGCCGACGTGTAGATGATGCCCTGCAGCCCCGCGAGGTCGATCCAGTCGCGCAGCGGCCCGGGCACCGGCCCCGTCACTTCCGCCTGTGCGGCAGGCACGGGCGTGTCCCCGACTGTGTGGGAATCCATGGTGGCAATAGGGACGCACGTCAGGCCCGGCAGATCCCCGCATGCGGTGCGGGCTAGGTCTGCCAGGCCGTCCTCGTAGAGGAGGAATGCCGCCCGTGAATCGGTGACTTGCCAGGTGATCTCCGGCGGCGCGAGCCGCACGTTCAGCGGCACCATCACGGCGCCAATCCGCGGCAGGGCGTGGGCCAGCACGGCGAAGGCCGCACCGGCCCGCGCCAGCACCGCCACGCGCACGCCGGCTCCCACCCCGGAGGCGGCCAGGCGCCGGGCCGCCCGGTCGGCGCGACGGTCGAGGTCGGCGAAGCTTAGGCGCTCTCCGACCGCCACCAGCGCCAGTCGTTCGGGATGGACGGTCGCCCGATGGCGCAACCAGTCTGGAATCCACGACGGCGGGCGGGCGCCGCGCGATCCGCTCATCCCCGTCCGCGTGCCAGCGCCAGCGCCAGCAACACGCTGAAGATCAGCAGCAGCCCGGCCGTGCGCTTGAGCACCCAGATCTGCGAGGGGCTGTCGTGGCGCACGAACACCGCGTACACCAGGAGTGCGGCCAGCGGCGCCGCCAGCCAGGGCAGCCAGAACCACGCGCCGACCGCACCGGCCGCTCGCATGAGCCCCGGGACCGCAAACGCCACGGCCACGCACAGCGCGTACTCGACCCGCGTCCCCGCAACGCCCACCCGCACCGCCAGGGTTCGCTTGCCGGCGGCGCGATCCGTCTCAATGTCGCGTAGGTTGTTGGCGACGAGAATCGCGGTGGTCAGCAGGCCCACGGGCACCGACGCCAGGGCCGCGGGTGCGCGCACCGCACCGGTCTGCACGTAGTCACTGCCAACCACGGCCACCACGCCGAAGAAGATGAAAACGAGCAGATCGCCCAGGCCCCGGTAGCCCAGGCGAAGCGGGCTCGCCGTATAGGCGACCGCCGCGCTGATCGAGAGGAGCCCCGCGACCAGGACTGGCCAGCCACGGAGCGCGACCAGATACAGACCGGCGAGTGCGGCCAGGCCGAAGCTCGCGTACGATCCCAGCAGGACCCATCGAGCCGGCAGCAAGCCCGCGGCGGTCACGCGGGTCGGTCCGCGGCGCTGGGTGGAATCGGCGCCGTGCAGGAAGTCCAGCGCGTCGTTGTGGTAGTTGGTGCCCACCTGAATGGCCACCGCGCCCACGAGGGCGGCCAGGGCGGGAAGGGGGTGAAAGACGCCGTCACCGGCGGCGGCGGCCGTCCCCACCAGCACCGGCGAGATCGAGGCTGTAAGCGTGGGAACGCGGGCGGCCAGCACCCACGCCTTCCACGACCCACTACGGGTAGCGGGGGAACTTGCCGAAGTCGGGTTTCCGCTTCTCGAGGAAAGCATCGCGGCCTTCCTTGGCCTCATCGCTCAGGTAGTACAGCAGCGTGGCATCGCCACCGAGCTGCTGCAGGCCGGCCAGGCCATCGGTGTCAGCATTGAACGCCGCTTTCAGCAAACGGATCGCCAACGGGCTCTTGTCCAGAATCTCGCGCGCCCACTGCACCGCCTCGGCCTCCAATTGGTCCAGCGGTACCACCACGTTGACCAGTCCCATCTCCAGGGCCTGCTGGGCGGTGTACTGGCGGCACAGGTACCAGATCTCCCGGGCCTTCTTGTGCCCCACGATGCGCGCCAGGTACGCGGAGCCGTAGCCTGCATCGAAGCTGCCGACCCGGGGGCCGGTCTGCCCGAAGACGGCGTTGTCCGCCGCCACGGTGAGGTCGCAGACCGTGGCCAGCACGTTGCCGCCGCCGATGG
>JAVKIP010000041.1:0-11268 GCA_031459385.1 Candidatus Fervidifonticultor secundus
GGCGGCCCCATTGAAGCTCCTCTCCTGTTTCTTCTGTTTCGCTCTCTGTGTGGTTTCCGCCGTTGAGAGACGGCGGCCCCATTGAAGCCACGTTGAGGCGTACACAGTCGGAATGCCATATCGGTTTCCGCCGTTGAGAGACGGCGGCCCCATTGAAGCTACGTGCGGGCTTTCGCCATTCCCTTCATCTCCTGTTGCCGCAGGATGGCCGCAGGCCCCGGTCGAGCTCCGCATGGTCCGGAACGAAGACCTGTGCAAACAGCTCATCCCGTCGCAGTATCACGTGGCTGCCGGTCTGGCGCTTGCAGGAAAAACCTGCGCGTTCCAGTGCCACCATGCAATCACGTCCCGAGATGCGTGGAAGTCTGGTCACACCACTACCACTACGGTTTCGAATCGCTCCGGTGGCACAGGGAGACGGTCTTCCTCAAGGGCTTCGACGTATGCCTGGATGGCCTCCCTGATGTTGGCAATCGCCTCTTCCTTCGTTCTCCCCTGGCTGACGCAGCCTGGAAGGCTTGGGCACTCCGCCACCCAGTAGCCATTTTCACCGGGATACAGCACCACCTGTCTCATGCGTCTTACCTCCGACGGAATGGATCTCCGAATTCGGCTTCGCTGCAGCTCCCAAACCACCTTTCTGTTGGCTGCGGACAATCAGCGCGCCGACGGCGACACGGAGGCCGATGACGCGCCCGACGGGCCGTTCCCTGCCCGGGTGTGAACGCTCGGGAGCGCACGTGCAGCGGTCACGCGTGGCGCCGCCACCGCAGCACCCGCCCCGGCCGCGCGCCGGTGACCTGCCCGTCGCGGACCACGGGCACCCCGTTTACCAGCACGTGGCGGATGCCGGCCGGGTACTGGTGGGGGTCGTCGTAGGTGGCGCGGTCGGCGACTGTGGCAGGGTCGAAGACGACCAGGTCAGCCCAGGCGCCGTGCTGTAGGATCCCGCGGCCGGTCAGGCCGAAACGGGCGGCGGCGGCGGAAGTCATGCGCCGCACGGCGTCCTCGAGCCGCAGGGTGCCGCCGCGCACACAGGGGCCCAGCACGCGGGGGAACGTCCCGTACAGGCGCGGGTGGGGCTTCCCGCCGAAGATGCCGTCGCTACCGACCATCTGCAGGGGGTGGCGCATCGCGTCGGTGATGCGGTCTTCCTCGCCCCAGAACAGAATCATGGTGGCGGCGGCGTCTTCCTCGAGCAGGAGGTCGAAGAGGGCCTCGGCCGGTGCCTGGCCGCGGGCCTGCGCGATCTCGGGCAGACGGCGCCCCTCGCACCAGCGGTTGGCGTCGGTGCGCACGGCGGCCACCTGCACGGCCTCCCACCCGCAGGCGTAGACGAAGTTCTCCCAGCGGCCGGGCTGCTCCAGTTCCCTGGCGATGCGCCGCCGCGCCTGTGGATCGCGCAGGCGCGCCAGCAGGCTCGGAGGGCCCCCGTCGTGCGCCCAGGGCGGCAGCAGCGCGCTCAGAAAGGTGCTGCCCGCGGCGTACGGATACTGGTCGAAGGTCACGTCGATCCCCGCAGCGCGGGCGCGGTCGAAGCGTTCCAGCACCGTCGCCAGCTTGTCCCAGTTGCGCCGGCCGGCGGCCTTGAGGTGCGAGACGTGCAGGGGCGCCCCGCTGGCGCGGGCCACCTCGATCACCTCGTCCATCGCGTCGAGCACGTGCTCGCTCTCGTTGCGCACGTGCACGACGAACGGCGCCCCCGCGCGGGCGGCGACCCGACACAGCGCGGCCAGTTCGTCGGCGTCGGCGAAGCTGCACGGCGGGTAGATCAGGCCGGTCGAGAAACCCACGGCGCCGTCGTCGAGGGCGGCGGCCAGCAGCGCCTGGGCGGCGCGCACCTCGTCGGGGCGCAGCGGCCGGGCGTCGAAGCCGGCCACCGCGGCCCGGATGGTACCGTGCGGCGCCAGGTAGGCGACGTTGGGGGCGGGGCGCGCGGCCTCCAGGCGGGCCAGGAACTCGCCCACGGTGCCCCAGTCCCACGCCACCGCGGCGGTGCCGGCGAGCCCGGCCAGACGCGCGGGCAGCGTGGCGCGGGTGGCGTCGGTCAGCGGCGCCAGCGACAGGCCATCGAGGCCGACGATCTCGGTGGTCACGCCCTGGCGGATCTTGGGCTCGAGCAGGGGATCGGTGAGCAGGCGCAGTTCGGAGTGCGTGTGCACGTCGATGAAGCCTGGTGCGACGATATGGCCAGATGCCTCCAGCACCGCCGGGGCCTCGCCGCCGTCGAGGCAGTCCAGGGCGACGATGCGGCCGCCGGAGATGCCCGCATCGGCGCGATACCAGGGGTTGCCGGTGCCGTCGACGATCGTGCCGCCGCGGATGATCAGGTCGAAGGTGGCCATGCGGTTCCGCTCCTGCCCCGTCATTGATGCGCGCTGTGCGCGTTCGACGCCGGCCCGGCGTGCCCTCTCGTGCAGGCTGGAGGATCGCGGCGCGGCGGGGCGGAAATGCCCACTGGGGCTCGGGCGGGGAGCGTGTCTGTGCGCATGGGATCGTCGCCGCGACCAGTGGGGTTCCGGCGGGGGGACCCCGGGCGCGTTGCTGCTGTCGGCTGTGGGCGGAGCCGCGGCGCGCTCCGGTGCGCGTGGCCGGCGCTTGTCGCGCTGCTCGCGGCTTGCGCGGTCGTCCTGGCGGGCGAGGGGGCGCGGGGCGGCCCATCGGCGGTATCTGCCGGCCTGGGTGATGGGATGATCGTGCCCGGGCAGCGCATCGGGCTGCTCCGGCTGGACGCGACCGTCGCCGACCTGCGCCGCCTGTTCGGGCCCGGTCACCGCTGGCTGTTTCTCGCGGGTGCGCCGCCGACCTCCGACGCGGTCCACGACTACCTGATGCTCTACTGGCACTCGGTGCGCGCCGCCGCCACGACCCTGGACGGACAGATCGTGGCCTCGCTCGTCATCCTCTACGATGCGGGGTTCCCCCGCTACCGGACACCGGACGGGCTCGACTTCCGGACGCGGCGCGCGCATGTGCTGGTGGTCTACGGGCCCCCGACGGCCGAGAACGCGCTGCTGCCCTACGGCATGCGGCTGATCTACGACCAGCGCGGCATCGCCTTCCGCTTCGACGGGGGCGGGTTCCTGCGCGAGATCAACGTCTTCCGGCCGGGCCGGGCCGGGCGCATCTGGCACCTGCTGTGAGCCTGCGGCGGTACGAGGCGGTGCGGTGCGGGTGGTGATCGCCGGCGCGTCGGGGTTCATCGGGCGGGCGCTGACCGCCACGCTCGCCCGCCAGGGTGCAGACGTCCGCCGCCTGGTGCGGCGGGCACCTGCCGGGCCGGACGAGGTCCCCTGGGACCCCGCGCGGGATACACTCGATCCCTCGGCCCTGGAAGGCGCCGACGCCGTCATCACCCTGGCGGGCCGGACGATCGGCCGCTGGCCCTGGACCCGTCGCGCCCGCGAAGAGATGGTGTCGAGCCGGGTGCGTTCCACGCGCCTGCTGGTCGAGGCGATCGGGCGGCTGCGTGTGCGGCCGTCGGTGTTCGTCTCGGCGTCGGCCATCGGCTACTACGGCGACCGCGGCGACGAGGTCCTCACCGAGGCCTCCGGACCGGGACAGGGCTTCCTGGCCGATCTCGTCCAGGCCTGGGAAGGCGAGGCGCGCAGGGCGCAGGACCTGGGCGTGCGGACCGTCTCCACCCGGTTCGGCCTGATCCTGGGGCGGGGCGGAGGCGTGCTGGCACCGCTGCTGCTGCCGTTCCGGCTGGGGCTGGGTGGTCGGCTGGGCAGCGGCCGGCAGTGGTGGAGCTGGGTGCACCTGGACGACGTCACGGCCGCCGTGGGGACCGCGCTGCGCTCGCCGGCGCTGGATGGCCCCGTGAACGTCGTGACCCCGGCCCCGGTACGGCAGCACGACTTCGCCCGCGTGCTGGGCGCGGTGTTGCGGCAACCCGCGGTGCTGCCCGTCCCGGCGTTCGCCCTGCGCCTGGTGCTGGGGGAGATGGCCGATGAGACGGTCCTGGCGAGCCAGCGTGTAGTGCCGGCCCGGCTGCAGGCGGCCGGGTTCGCCTTCCGGTGGCCCGACCTGCGGCCGGCACTGGAAGATGTCCTGCGAGTCGCGCCGTAAGCGTGCGTGGAGGGAGAGCGATGCTCAAGGTAGGGGATCGGGCGCCGGCGTTCACGGCGCAGACCGACGGCGGGGAGACGGTCAGGCTCGCCGACTTCCGTGGCAGGAAGGTCGTGCTCTACTTCTACCCCAAAGACGACACGCCCGGGTGCACCCGCGAGGCCTGCAGCTTCCGCGACCACCACGACGCGCTGCAGGCCGCGGGCGCCGTGGTGCTCGGCGTCAGCGCCGACAGCGTCGCCTCTCACCGGCGGTTCAAGGAGAAGTACCGCCTGCCGTTCTCGCTGCTCAGCGACCCCGACCGGAAGATCGTCACCGCCTACGGCGTTTGGAAGGAAAAGACGATCGCGGGCCGCCTGGGGTTCGGGATCGAGCGGACGACGTTCATCATCGACGAGCAGGGCATCATCACCCATATCTTTCCGAAGGTCCGCGTCGACGGGCACACCGAAGAGGTGCTGGCGGCGTTGGGCGCGCCGGCGCGTCGCAGCGGCGGCGGAGGAGGAGAAGCATGACCCTCGACGTGCGGGACGTGGAGGCGTACAACTACGCGGCGTTCGAGGGCACCGAGGACTTCCTCGGGTTCCGGACGGTGCTGCCCGTGGGGTCGGCGGCCCCCGACTTCACGGCGATTTTGCTGGAGACCGGCGAGGAGGTGGCCGTCAGCCGGTACTGGCGCGAGACCGACGTCGTCATCGAATTCGGCTCGTTCACCTGACCGTACTGCGCGCTGGCGGCGCCGGCGCTGGAGCCCATGGCACGCGAGTACGGCCCGCGGGGCGTGGCGTTCGTCTTCGTCTACACGCGCGAGGCTCACCCCGGCGAGCACTACCCCGCGCACCGGAGCATGGCGCAGAAGGTGGCTCACGCGCGGGCCTTCCAGGAATCGTACGGCATCGCGCGCCCGATCCTGGTGGACGACCTGGTCGGCACCGGGCACCGGCGCTACGGCAACCTGCCCAACATGACCTACCTGGTGGGCCGCGGGGGGAAGGTCCTCTTCCGCGCGGACTGGACCGACCCCGAGACGATCCGGCACGTGGTGGACTACGTGCTGGCCGCGAGAGCACGCCGCCGCGAGGGGCTGCGCCTGGCGCCCTTCTACGCGGAGTTCGTCGGCTATCGCTGGGTCGACGATGCGCGGTTTCGGGAGGGGCTGGTGCGTGCCGGGCCGCAGGCCGTGGACGACTTCATGCGGGTCGTGGCACGCTGGCAGCGGCAGGGGAGCCGGGGGCCGGGGCGGATCGAACTCGGTACGTAGCGCGCCCGGCGCATCAGGGCCACGAGGACGCCTGCGGCCGCGCCCCGCAGGGAACCCCACCCGCGAAGCGAACAAACACGAACTGTGCGCCGCGTGCGGCGCGTATCGTGGGCGGCCGCGCGTCGGCCCAGGAGGTGAAGAGTAGATGCGAAGAGTTCGCGTGGGACTGCTGGTGGCGGGCCTGGCGCTGGTGGTGGGTGTGCCGCCGGTGCTGTCGGGCCCGGCGGGCCCCACCCGTGGCGGGACCCTGACCATCGCACGGCCCGTGGACGCCGTCTCGCTCGACCCGCACTTTGAGACGACGGCGCCCGGGGCCTGGATCTACCAGATGATCCTGGAGCCGCTGGTCACGATGGGCCCCGACATGAAGGTCCGGCCCGTCCTGGCCACGGGGTACCGGGTCGTGTCGCCGACGCGCATCCGCTTCACGTTGCGGCGCGACGTGAAGTTCCACGACGGCACGCCGTTCAATGCGGCGGCGGTCAAGTTCACCTTCGACCGGGCCTTCGACCCGCGCACCCCGGCGCGCTGGGCCAGCCTGGCCGGGCCGATCAAGGGCGCCGAGGTCGTCGACGACCACACGGTGGACATCGTGACGACCGAGCCCTACGCGCCGCTGCTCTACAGCGTCGCCATGGTCTACGCCGGGATCGTCAGCCCCGCGGCCGTCCAGCGGCTGGGCGCGGAGTTCAGCCGCCGGCCGGTGGGCACGGGCCCGTTCAAGTTCGAGGAGTGGCGGACCAACGACCGGATCTCGGTGGTGCGCAACGACGACTACTGGGGACAGAAGGCCCACCTCGACCGGATCGTGTTCCGGGTCATCCCGGAGGAGTCGGCCCGGATGATCGCCCTGCGCACCGGCGAGGTGGACATGGTGCTGGTGCCCGCCCCCGCACAGCTCGCGGCGTTCCGCCGCGACCCGAACTTCACGGTGGCCGAAGCCACCGGGCTGCGCGTGGTGTTCATCGGCATGAACCTGACCCGGCCGCCGCTCTCGGACGTCCGAGTGCGCCGCGCGCTGGTCATGGCCGCCAACCGCAAGGCGATCCTGGACAACATCCTGGAAGGGGCGGCCGGGCCGGCCGACGGGATCCTGGCGCCGGGCGTCTTCGGCTACAAGGCCATGGGGCTGGATAGCCTCTATCCGTACAACCCCGACCGGGCCCGCCAGCTGCTGCAGGAAGCGGGCTTCCGGCCCGGGCCCGACGGCATCATGCAGCGCGAAGGCCTCCCCCTGGTGCTCACGCTGATCTCGGCCCGCGGGCGCTACTTCAAGGACGCCGAGATCTCGGAGGCCTATCAGGCGCAGCTCCGGCAGATCGGCGTGCGGCTGGAGATCTCGTTCCTCGAGTGGGCGACGGTCTTCACCACGGTGCGCGCCGCGACCCTCGACTACCACCTGTTCACGCTGGGCTGGGTGACGACGACCGCCGACGCCGACTACAGCCTGCTGCCCATGTTCCGGTCGGACCAGGCCCCGCCGCGCGGGTGGAACACCTGGCGCTACGTCAACCCGGAGTTCGACCGCCTGGTGGATGCCGCGCGCCGCAGCCTGGACCCCGGCGAGCGCCAGACGCTCTACGCCCGCGCGCAGGACATGATCGCGCGCGACATCATGTTCGTGCCGTTCTACACCACCAAGGAGATCGCGGTGATGAAGGCGGCCGTCAAGAACTTCGTCCCGCACCCGATCGAGTACAATCAGGGCTTCGCCTATATCTGGATCCAGCGGTAGCCGCCTGCGTCCGGCGGCGTGCGCGGGGCCGGGGCCGGCGGCCCCGCCCCCGCGCGCCCGCGGTCTGCGTCGCTCGCTCTCGTGACGCGCTTCCTGGTCCGCCGGCTCGTGGCCGCCGTGCCCGTCGTGCTGGGCGTGGTGCTGCTGATCATGGCCACCATCGACCTGATCCCGGGCGACCCAGCGGCGCTGATGCTGGGGGAGGGGGCGACCGCCGAGATGGTCCAGCGGTTGCGGCAGTCGCTGGACCTGGACCAGCCCCTGCCGGTGCGCTACGTGCGGTACCTGGGCCGGCTGGCGCAGGGCGACCTGGGGCGATCGATCCGGGAGGGGCGCCGCGTCAACGAGGAGATCGCCGACGTCTGGCCGGCGACGGCGCAGCTCGGCCTGACGGCCCTGGCCCTGGCCACTGTCGTGGGCATTCCTCTGGGAGTGCTCTCTGCGCGGTGGCCCTACTCGCTCTTCGACAACCTGGTGCGCATCATCTCGCTGTTCGGCCTCTCGATGCCGATCTTCTGGACCGGCATCGTCCTCATCGTGGTGTTCAGCCTGTGGCTCGGGTGGCTGCCGGCAGGCGGCCGGGGCACGTGGTTGCACCTGGTGCTGCCCGCGGCGACCCTGGCCGCGCCGACGATCGCCATGCTGGCGCGCATGACGCGCTCCACTATGCTGGAAGTGCTGCGCGAGGACTACATCCGCACGGCGCGAGCTAAGGGCGTCGGGCTGCGCCGCGTGCTCGCCCACCACGCCCTGCGGAACGCGCTGATCCCGGTGGTGACCGTGATGGGGTTGCAGACCGGCCAGCTGCTGGGCGGCGCGGTGCTCACCGAAACCGTGTTCGCCTGGCCCGGCATCGGGCGGATGCTGGTGCGCGCCATCTTCGCCCGCGACTACGTCCTGCTGCAGGGCGGTGTCCTCGTCCTGGCGGTGACGTTCGTCGTGATCAACCTGCTCGTGGACCTCTCCTACGCGGCGCTGGATCCGCGGATCACCTACCGATGAGCCTGCCCGGGCGCGCCGACGACGCGGCCGTCGCCGAAGGGGTGGCGGCGGGGCCGGCGGCCCGGCCGGCGACCTACATCTCGGCCGGGGGCGCGGCGTGGCGGCGCTTCCGGCGCAACCGCCTGGCGCTGGCAGGCCTGGGCATCGTGAGCCTGCTGGTGCTCGCGGCCGTCCTGGCGCCGTGGCTGGCGCCGGCCGACCCGGCGCGGCAGGTCCTCGAGGACAAGCGCACCCCGCCCGGCCCGAAGTACCTGCTGGGCGCCGACGAGTTCGGCCGCGACATCGCCAGCCGGCTCGTCTACGGCAGCCGGGTGGCCTTGCTGGTGGGCGTGGTGTCGGTGCTGATCGCGCTGGTGCTCGGCACCGTGCTCGGCACCCTGGCCGGCTACCTTGGCGGCGGCGTGGACGAGGCGCTGATGCGCGCCCTCGACGTCCTGCTGGCGTTTCCGTACCTGCTGCTGGCCATCGCCATCGTCAGCGCTCTGGGCCCGGGGCTCGAAAACACCATCCTGGCCGTGGGGGTGTGGGCCACACCTGGCTTCGCGCGCGTCATCCGCGGGTCGGTGCTGTCCATCAAGGAGCAGGAGTACGTGCAGGCCGCCAGGGCCCTGGGGGCCGGAGCAGCCCGCATCGTCATCCGCCACATCCTGCCCAACTGCGTCTCGATCCTGATCGTGTACTCGGCGCTCTACATGGCGGGTGCGATCCTGCTGGAGGCCGCGCTGTCGTTCCTGGGGCTGGGCGTGCAGCCGCCGACGCCCTCGTGGGGCCTGATGGTCAGCACGGGGCGCGACTTCCTGCTGCTCGCGCCGCACATCGCGACCTTCCCCGGGCTGGCCATCGCGCTGGCCGTGCTGGGGTTCAACCTGCTGGGCGACGGGCTGCGCGACGCCCTGGACCCGCGGCTGCGCCTGTAGCCGCGCGCTCGGCGATCTCCGCCGCCTGCGCCAGCGCGTACCGGATGGCGTTGAGGTCGCGCACCGCGCGCACGGCCAGGTGCTTCGCCTCGTCGCCCGATGCCCGCGCCAGCGCCCGCAGCGCGGCCAGGCGCGGCGGGTCCCGGTGGGACAGGGCGGGGTCGTGGTCGAAGCGGCCGGTCTGCGTGTAGTCTACCGGAATGAGCGCGCGGCCCATCGCCATCAGCGCCTGGTTGAGCGCGCGGATCGCGCGGCGGTCGCCGGTGCGCGCCAGCGTGTGGCCGCGCCGCTGCAGGGCCCCCGCCGCCCGGAGCAGGCGGCGGGCCTCGGCGAGCGCCGGCCGCACGTCCACCCGGCGGCCGGCGCCGGCCGCCACCGCGCGCAACGCGTCCAGCCAGGCGCGGGCGGTCGCCGTGTAGTCCAGCGGCAGGACCGGCGCGGTGGCCAGCGTGTGCACCACGCCCAGGTAGATCCGGCAGTCGCGTACCAGCAGCGCCGGGTCGATCTTGTCGGGGGTGTCCTCGGTCGTGTGCCACCACCAGCCCAGCCCGCCGGTGTCCCCGCCCGAGAACACGCTGAAGTCCCGGCTGGCATGGGGCGAGTCGCCGGGCTGCTCGGAGATGTCCATCAGCAGCGAGGGGATGCCGATGCCCAGGAACGACTGGTCGCCCATGCGGCCGGGGCGCGTGCCCTCGAACCGCCCCCCGGCCACGGCGCGCACCGCCGCCTCGACCACCGCGCGCGCCTCGGGCATGACGTACGCGTGGCGGTTGACCACGGCCCCCAGGCCCCCGGTCGAGTCGACGTTGACGTGGGCGACACACCGCGCGTTCAGCTCGTGCCAGAAGGTGTCCGCGTACCAGGTGGAGCCCGAGTACCGGCCGTGCGAGTGTCCGGACCAGAAGGCGAACCGCACGCCCCGGTAGCGGCGGGCGCGGCCCAAAATCCGCGCGATCTCCAGCATCGTGGCGTTGGCCGTGCCGTTGTCCATGGCGCCGCGGTGCCACGAGTCGAGGTGCCCGGAGAAGAGCACGAACGTGTCCTCGACCGCCCCGGGCAGGTCGCCGATCACCAGCGGGGTCGTGCGCCAGCCCGTCTGCACCTGGGTCACCAGGCGCGCTCGCGCGCCCCCGCTGCGGGTGGCCTCGCGCACCGGGCCGGCGTCGCGGCCGGCCACCGAGACCACGGGGATCTTCGGCAGCCGGTCGAGCGCATCCAGCGGCGGGCTGCCCCAGATCGTCGAGACGATCATTTCGTGCACGTGCGGGTCGTAGTTCAGGCACACGACGCCGGCGGCGCCGGCGCGCTCGGCGGCGGCGACCACGCCGGGGCTGGCGAGGCCGTCGACCACCGCGACCTTGCCCGCCACGCCCGCCGCCGCGAAGCCCGCGGGGGCGCCGCCCGCGTACACCGCCTCGGCCTCCAGCCCCGCCGGGCCCGTCGACGCGGCGAACGAGTGCGTCACGCACGCCACCTCGCGCGAGGCGCCCTCGGCGGTGAGCGTGAGCGCGGCCGGCCCCGGCAGGCTGATGTAAGCGTCGTGCATGAGCAGCCGGGTGCGGCACCCGGCCCGCCGCAGCTGCCCCTGCACGTAGCGCGCGGCCTCCAGCTCCTCGGGCGTGCCCGACAGCCGCACCCACCGCGCGATAGCCTGGGTGTCGGCCATCAGGCGGTCGGCGCTGACCTGCTCGAACGGGACCTGGCTCGGGGTGCTCTGGCGTGGCATCGTCAGCCTCCTGTTCTACCCCAGCATCCACCGGCCGCCGTCGGCGCTCAGCGTCTGCCCTGTGATGTAGCCGGCGTGCGGCGAGGCGAAGAAGAGCACGGCGAAGGCGACATCCTCGGGCTCGCCCAGCCGCTTGATCGCCAGCGCGTCGAAGAACCGGCGCTGGCCCTCGGGCCCCAGGTCCTCCCACTGCCGGATCGACGCGGGATTGGAGAGCACGAAGCCCGGCGCCACCGAGTTGGCAGTGATCCCGAACGTCCCCAGCTCGCGCGCGATCTGCCGCGTGAAGCCGATGAGCCCGGCTTTGGCGCTGGCGTAGGCCTGGATGCCGGTCTGGCTGTAGGAGCGTCCGGCGCCCGACGAGATGGTCACGATGCGTCCCCAGCCCCGGGCCTTCATCTGCGGGACCACGGCGCGCACCAGGTGGAACGCGCCGGTCAGGTTGGCGTCCACGATGGCGTGCCACTGCTCGGGCATGACGCGCTCGACGGGCTGCATCACCTGCCCGCGCACGCCCCCGGCCGTGTGCACCAGGATCTCCACGCCGCCGCAGGCG
>JAVKIP010000042.1:0-11069 GCA_031459385.1 Candidatus Fervidifonticultor secundus
CTAGATGAGCGGACGCGGGAGTGCCTGATGATCGAGATCGACACCTCGTTGCCGGGGGCGCGGGTGATTGAGGTCCTGGAGCGGCTGGTGGCAGAACGTGGCGCGCCCCAGGTAGTGGTCATCGATAACGGCCCCGAGTTCGCGGGCCGAGTGCTGGACCAGTGGGCGTACCAACGGGGCGTCAAGCTCCACTTCATCGCGCCCGGCAAACCGACACAGAACGCCTACGTGGAGAGCTTCAACGGCAAGCTGCGGGATGAGTGCCTGAATGCGCACTGGTTCAGGACGCTCGCCGATGCCCGGCTGACGGTCGAGGCGTGGCGGCAGGAGTACAACCAGGTCCGGCCCCACAGCGCGCTGGGTCAGGCGACGCCTGAAGAGTACGCCCAACAGGAGGTGATGCTCAAAGAGCTGCTCAAGCCCCAGGCGGCAGTTCCCTAATCACTGGACCAAAGAATGGGGGCAGGTCAGGTGCCGCCGTTCTAGGTGGAAACCGTATTCGACCAGACCTCCTTCGACGACGGTCGGAGTGCGCTTCGACACGTCGGCCCCGGAGTTAATGGGAGGAAAACTGGGAAAGGGCGGCAGATCGCGTCGCCGGCGCGCCGCGATCGACCTCACAGCCCGACCCGCACACCCACTGCGGTCAGCAGCACCATCAGCAGTCCGAAGACCATCTGTCCCCAGCCCACCAGACGCGCGGGCAGGGGCGGGCGCGCGAACGTGTACGTCGAGTAGAGCCCGAGCAACCCCAGGCCGAGAGCGCTGAGCCACGGGCTGAGCCCCCAGGCCGCGGAAGCAACCAAGACAACCAGCGCGGCGCCCTCGGCGACGTAGGCCCCTGCGGGCGACGCGGCCACACCGCGAGCGCGCATCACCTGTGTGCGCGCGTAGAACAGCGCCGCCACCGCCCGCATCGCGAGCACGAGCCACAATCCGGCGGCCACCGACACGGGCCGGCCGCCAGCTAGGGCGATGGCCGCTGCGACGCTCGCCATGGCCACGGCGCCCGAGACCTCGGGCACGATGTGGCGGCCGCGCAGCCGGGCGTCATACCTGAGCTGGAGCAGCGCCAGCAGCGCGCCCAGGGCCAGCGGCCACCAGAACGGCGCACTGGCGCTCCCCACCGCCAGCGCCAGCCCGGCGGCCGACACCGCGGCAAAGCCCAGCCCGATGCGCGCGGCCAAGCCCGTGCGCGGGTAGCGCGCGCCGCGCCGGCGATCGGTCAGCCACAACCGTAGGGGATGACGGGCCAGGAAGGCCGCCACGGCCGCGATCCCCAGGCCCAGGGCCGCCCATCCCGGCGCGACGAGCAGCCCGAGCAGCACCGGCTCGAGTGTGAAACCCCACCCGCCGTGCTCGCTGGGAAGGGCAACGGCACGCAGCGAGGCCTGGCCTGCACCAGTGGACTGCCGCGTCAGGACGACCCACCCTGCCCGGGACGCGCTCTGGGGGCCGGGAAGGGAATCAGGCCGGTCTGCCGCTTGACTGCGCCCGGCTTGTTCTGCGGCACGCGCGGGTGATGGGCGATGTTGAAGTCGAGCCGCTTACCACAGGCACACTCGAGTTCGAGCATCACAGACGCGTCCACCCAGATATTGCCTGTCGCCTCGGCCCGCTGGCGGGCCGCCGCGATCGCGCCGAAGGCCTGCTCGGCCTCGTCTTCGGCCACTCCCATCTGGCGCATGCCTGACCCGGACAACTCATACATCAGCGCCTTCGGGTAGTAGACGCTGTAGCGCCGACCGCAGCCGCCGCACGGGAATGTGAAGACCAGAGCCATGGTGCCCCAATTCTAGGAACCCGATACAGCCGCCGTCAATCGGCGTGAAGCCGCGCCGAATTTGTGGTACGCTTGAAGAACATGAAGACACGACTCGGGGGGACGATGATGTCCAGGCCGGCCGCCGCATTCATGATGATCGTGGCAGTGCTCGCCACCTCAGGCATCGCGTACACCGTCGGCGGCGCCGCGGGGCGTCGCGCGGCCCAGGTGGCAATCCGTCCTCCCATCGCACAGCCGGCACAGTCGCCGACCCCCTTCACCCCTCCGCTGCGTGAGTTCATCCCGATCCCGGGTCCCGGGGACCAGCAGCCGGGCCTGCGACCGGGCCAGCAGTCCGGGGAGTGCGAGCCGATCATCCTTTTCTATCACAACGGCCAGCTCTACCAGCTCCGGCCCGGCCAGGGCCCGGAGAGCGGTCCGGGCCGCCCGGGCTCGCCGCCCGAGTTCTTCTACATGAATCCCTACCAGGGTCCTGCGATTCCGGGCCTACCGGTCCCGCAGCCTGACCGCGGACCGGGGTTCTCGCCGGTCAACCCGCGCTCGTAGAACGCGCCGCACGTCCGGAGTGGCGCCGACCGCCACCGCGCTCTCGCGTCCTCAGAGCCCGGCCGCCGCGGCCGCCATCGCGCCGCTGTTGATCGTCCTGGTGGCCATCGAGACAGGCGTCACCTTCTTCGGCACGCTCGTCCCGCAGATCCAACAGGAGTTTGGCGTCTCGGCGGGCACGGTGGCGCTGGCGCTGTCGGTCTACCACGCGGTGCGGCTGGTGATCAACGTGCCGGCCGGCCGGCTCATCGCGCGCTCGCCCCTGGCGCGGATGCTCGGCGCCGGGGGCGCGGTCCTCGCCGTCGGCGCGGTCCTCGCCGCGCTGGCGCCCGTCTTTCCGGCGGTGCTGGCCGGCCGCGTGCTGATGGGCGCAGGGTCGGCAGTGTTCTTCATCACGACACAGTTCTGGATCTCCAAGGTCGCCACGCCGCAGACGAAGGCACGGCTGTTCAGCTACAACCAGCTCGCGGCGCTGACCGGAAGTGCCCTGGGCCCCGCGCTGGGCGGCGCGGTGGCGGGCTTGCTGTCATGGCGGTACGCGATGGCGATCACCGCGGTTGTCGGCGCGCTGGCGTTCCTCGGCGCCGGGGCCCTGTCGGACCCGTCGTCGAGGAACAGTGCGGGGGAGACATCCACGCCTGGGGCGACCGATCGCCTGCACGTCGGCCTCGTGCTGGGTCCGGGTATGATCATGATGGCGCTGTTCTTCTTTCACGGTGGCGTGCTCTCCACGCTGCTCCCGCTGCTGGCGGCCAGGCGCTTTGGGCTGGGGCCGGCGGGGATCGGCGGGATCCTCATGCTGGGGACAGTGTGGCGTGCCGGCGCCGCGCTGGTCGGCGGGTGGCTGGCCACCTGGCTCGGGACGCGCCGGGTGGTCACCATGAGCCTGGCGCTGATGGCGGTGACCATTCTGGGACTGCACCTGGCAGACTCCACGCTGGGTCTCGTGGTGGTGGTGTCGGTGATGTCCTGGGTCAACGTCGGCGGCAGCCTGGTGACCGCGTTGGTCACGGATCTGGTGCCCGAAGCCCACTGGGGCACCGCACTCGGGGTGAACCGCACCCTGGCCGACGTCGGCGCTATGATTGCACCCCTGCTGGTCGGCTTCGCCATCGACCGATGGGACTTCTCTGCAGCCATCAGCCTGGTCGCCGCGTTCCTCTTCGCCGTGGCTGTGGCCGCCACCACCCTCATCTCACCGAGGCACCTGCATGCGGCCCGCACGTGACCGCGCGACCGCACACCAGGCGGCGGCCGCCGCCGCGGCCGGACGCCGCCCCTTCGACTGGCTGATCACCAATGTGCGGATCGTCAACGTCTACACGGGCGAGGTGCTCCCCGGGCACATCGGGATCGCCGGGGGGCTGTTTGGCCGGGTCTTCTCGCTGGACGACCCGCTGCCGCCGGCGGCCCAGGTCACCGACGGACGCGGCCGCTTCGCCGTCCCCGGCCTCGTAGACTGCCACCTGCACATCGAGAGCACCATGGTCATGCCGCCGGCATTTGCCGAAGCGGTGGTCCCGCGCGGCGTGCTCACCGTCACACCCGACCCGCATGAGATCGCCAACGTGATGGGGCTGGACGGCGTGCGGCTGATGCTGGAAGCGAGCCGGGGCCTGCCACTGGACGTCTTCTTCCAAGTCCCGTCCAGCGTGCCGGCCACGAATCTCGAGACCGCGGGCGCCCGGATCGGCCCGGCCGAGGTGGCCGAGGCGCTCTCGTGGGACGGCGTCATCGCCCTGGGCGAGGTGATGGACTACCCGGCGGTGATCGCCGGTGAGCCGCGGGTGCACGAGATCCTGGCCGAGGCGCTGCGCGCTGGCGCCGTGATTGAAGGACACGCGCCCAACGTCGCGGGCGCCGGCCTGGCGGCCTTCGTCGCGGCGGGAATCGACTCAGACCACACGTTGATGACGCCCGCGCTGGCCCTGGAGCGGCTGCGCAGCGGCATGACGGTGCTCCTCCAGGAGAAGTCGCTGTCGCCTGACATCGTGCGGGCGGTCGAGGTGGCCGCGCAGGCGCTGAATCTGTGTTTGGTTACCGATGACGTCCTGCCCGATGACCTGCTGGCCCGCGGGCACCTGGACCTGGTCCTGCGCGAGGCCGTGCGCATGGGCCTCGACCCGGTCGAGGCGATCCGGGCGGCGACGCTGGCGCCCGCGCGGCGAATGCGACTGCACGACCGCGGCGCGATCGCACCCGGGCTGGTGGCGCACCTGGTCCTCGTTGGCGACCTCGAGGAGTTCGCGGCCGAGATGGTCTTCGCCCGCGGGACCCTGGTGGCGCGGGATGGGGGGCTGGAGCCCGGCGTCATTGCCATCCCGCCGGCGACGGCCGGACGCGGGACGGTGCGTATCGAGGCCCCGACGGTCGAGCGATTCCGGATTGCAGCGCCCACCGGACGCCGGGAGGTGCGCGTCCGGGTCATGGAGATGAACCAGGTCAACACGTTCACGAAGTGCGTTGACGCGGTGCTGCCCGTCGCAGGCGGGGCCGTGGCCTGGGAGTCCAGCGACCTCTCCCTGGCCGCGGTCTTCGAGCGCCACGGCCGCACCGGGAGCGCAGGCTACGGTTTCGTGCGCGGCGCCCTGCGCGAGGGTGCCGTGGCTTCCACCTGGGCGCACGACAGCCACAACCTGCTGGTCGTGGGCCGCAGCCCGCGGGAGATGGCCATAGCGGCCCGCTGGGTCGTCGACCACGGTGGCGGCATGGCTGCCGTGCGGGGCGGAACCGTGCTTGCCGGCGTGCCGCTCCCGGTGGCCGGCATCGTGTCCGATCAGCCGGTCGCAGTGGTGGGCCCACAGGTCGCCGCGCTCCGACGTGCCCTCGCAGACCTGGGGTTTGTCCACCGGTCGCCGATCATGACCCTGGGAGTGCTCACCCTCGCCGTCAGCCCCGAGCTAAAACTGACCGACCGCGGGCTGGTGGACGTCAACGCCGGCAGGCTGGTGCCACTCTTTGTCTAGAGGAGACGACCGTGACGACCGAACTCCCGCAGCGCCATCTGAAGGTCACGCGCGGCGCCGTGGCGCGCACTGTGCTGATCCCCGGCGATCCGGCCCGCGCCGAGAAGATCGCAGCGCGCCTCGAGGACGCCCGCGAGGTCATCCGCAACCGGGAGTTCCTGGGATTCACCGGCATGACCCGGGGCATACCGCTCTCGGTGTGCTCCACCGGTATCGGCGGTCCGTCCGCATCCATTGCGGTCGAGGAACTGTGCAACCTGGGCGCCGACACGTTCATCCGTGTGGGCTCCGCCGGCGGTCGGCAGCCCGAGATCGAGGTCGGCAGCCTGGTCGTCGTGACCGCGGCGCACCGCGATGAGGGCACGGCGCTGGCCTACCTGCCGCTGGGGTTTCCGGCGGTGGCCGATCTCGCCGTCACGCAGGCCTTGACGGACGCCGCACGCGCACTGGGGCACCGGCCCTTCGTGGGCGTTGCGACGTCCAGAGACGCGTTCTACCGCAAAGACGCGGCGCTCGCCGACCTGCTCACCCGGGAGGGGCACATCGTGGCTGCGGAGCAAGAGTGCGCTGCGGTGTTCATCGTGGCCCACGTGCGCCGGGCGCGGGCCGGAGCCGTGCTGGCCATTGACTCCAATATCCTGCGCGAGAGGCTCCCACCCGAGGAGGCCGCGGCGCGGTTTGGGGCCGCAGAGGCCGCGGCGATCGAGGTGGCGATCGAGGCGGCCCGCCGGATGGAGCTGTCCAGGTGACGGGACCAGCCGCCCTCATCTGACGGGACCGCGCGAAAACTTTCCGAATCCGAGGTCGAGGTCACGGCGTCCGTTCGGCGCCCGCTACAAGCTGTCGTGCCGCGACCCCCATGCCCTCGTGCAGGATCCGCGCGCCGGCCAGAGCCGCCAGATCCCTGACGTCCAGGTCCGGGTTGAGCTCGACCACGTCCATGCCCACCAGCCGGCCGCGCAGCGAGGCCACGATGTCGAGCACCTGCCGGGTCGTCAATCCGCCCGGCACAGGATGCGACACACCGGGCGCACAGGACGGATCGAGCCCGTCCAGATCCACAGACACGTAGACAGGCGCGCCGGCGGGCACCGGTAAACGACCGCGCCACCGACCTGCGAGATCGCCCGGGGAGAGGGTGCGCAGGCGACTGCGATATTGTGCGGCCACCTGCGCCTGCTCGGCGTTCGTGGTCCGCACGCCGATCTGCGTGATGCCGGCCACGTGGTCCATCTCGAGCATCCGGGCCGCGGTGCAGGCGTGGGATGCGCGGCTGCCCCCAAACGCCGGGTACAGGTCGGGATGGGCGTCGATCTGAACGATGTGCACGGCCTCGCCGAGGACCTCCAGCGCCGCCACGACCGGGACGGTGACCGCGTGGTCGCCGCCGACGAAAAACGGGATTCGGCCCGCGCGGAAGATCGCCGCCGCCCGGTCGCGGTAGGACGCGGCCGTCTCTTCCCAGGACTCGAGCGGAAGCCAGTCGCTCAGATCGGCAACCGCGCCGGCCAGATCGACGCCGGACTCGGTGGCGGAGTTGTAGCAGCGGCCGTCGTAGGCGGCGCGCATCCGCGCCGGGCCCCCGCGAGCGCCCCGGCGGTAGGACGACTGGGAGTCGTCGGGCAACCCGACGAAGACCACCCGGGCCAGGCGCTGCTGCTCCGGGTCAGCCGCGAAGCAGCCGGCGAACGGGATGATCTCGGCGCTCACCACAGCCGCGCGAACGTGCCGCCGGTCAGCGCCACCCCCGGGTCGCTCAGGCTGCAGGCCGCGATGTCGGGAATCTGGCTGCGGAAGACCACGCCGCCCTTCATGACCAGGCGGATCTCGCGGAGGTCGCGGATCCGCTCGTCCGGCCGGCCGTCTACGACCAGGAGGTCGGCGTACTTGCCGGCGGCCAGCGTGCCGACCTCGCCGTCGGTCCCGCACAGCCGCGCGGAGTTCCACGTCGCGGCGCGGATCGCCTCGGCCGGCCGCAGGCCCGCCTCGACCAACAGCTCCACCTCCCGAATGGTCGCGACCGTGCCGTCCACGGGGTCGCTGGGCAGCAGGTCGGTGCCGCAGCACAACGTCACGCCGCGCCGGACTGCGCGCCTGATGGACGCCAGGTGTTCGTCGGCTGCGGCCCGGGCTTTGGTCAGCATCCACTCCTGCACGCCGTGCCGCCGCATGTAGTCCAGTTCCTGGGTGACGCACAGCGTCGGCACCAGGAAGGTGCCCCGCGCCGCCATGGCCACCGCGGTCTCGTCGGTGAAGCTGTAGCCGTGCTCGATGCAGTCCACGCCCAGGCGCACGGCATCGGCGATGGCACCGTCGCCTCCGGTATGGGAGGCGACGCGCTTACCAGCGTTGTGGGCGACCTCGACCACCGCCGCGACCTCGGCGTCGGCCATCTGCTTCTGATGGGGCTGCTCGCCGGGCGTGCCGATGCCGCCGGTCAGGCAGATCTTGAGCAGGTCGGCGCCGGAGCGGAGCTGCTCGCGCGCGGCGCGGCGGAAGCCGTCAGGCCCGTCGGCCTCCACGGTGCCCACCGAGTTGTGGCCGTGCCCGCCGGTGGCGATCATCGCCTGACCGGCACATCGGATGCGGGGCCCGGGGAGCAGACCGCGGTTGATGGCCTCGCGCACGTCGATGTCGGTGAAGTAGGGTTCGCCCACGATCCGCAGGCTGGTGGTGCCCGCCAGCAGCGCCTCCAGGGCCCGGCGATAGTTCAGCATCACCCGGTAGCCCGGCGTGAACGGATCGGCGCGCCGCTCGGGAAACGGCAGCCGCAGCCCGAGGTGCACGTGGACGTTGAACAGGCCGGGCATGACGGTCATGCCGCCGAGGTCGAAGGCGGCGTCGTCCGCCTGCGGGGCAGGGCACGACGGATCGGAGGCCGTACCGCACCATGTGATGCGATCTCCGGTGATGATCACCGCGCCCTGGGGCACCGCCGGCGTCCCCGTTCCGTCCACGATTCGACAGTTCGTGAGAACGATGCGCATACGTCCCTCTCCTCTCGCGCTACCGGGTGCGCTGCAGTCCGTCACTCAACAGGTTCGCACCAATCACCAGCAGGGCAATGGCCATCCCCGGGAACACCGTATTCCACCAGGCCAGGCTCTGCACCGAGCGACCCTCGCTCACCATGCTCCCCCAGGCCGGCGTCGGCGGCTGGACGCCCAGCCCCAGGAAGCTGAGTGCCGCCTCGGCCAGGATCACGTTGGACATGTTGACCGCGCCGACCACCAGCAGCGGCGGCAGGATCGAGGGCAGGATGTGTCGCAGCACGATTCGGCCCTCCTCGGCACCCAGCGCCCGCGCGGCCAGCACGAACTCCCGCTCTCGCACCGCCAGGGTGTTGGCTCGCGCGATGCGCGCGTACTGGACCCAGCTCACGAAGGCCAGGACCAGGACCAGTTTGACCAGACTCTGGCCCAGGGCGGCCATGATGGCAATGGCGATGAAGACCGGCGGGAACGAAAGCTGAATGTCGATCAAGCGGCTGACGGCGCGGTCCACCCACCGTCCAAAGTAGCCGGCGGCCAGGCCCAGCAGGATCCCCAACCCGCCGCCCAGGAACACCGAGAGCCCGGCGACCGCCATGGACACCCGCGCGCCGACCATCAGCCGCGCCAGCAGGTCGCGCCCCAGACGGTCGGTGCCCAGCGGATAGTTCCAGTCGCCGCCCGCCAGCCAGGCCGGAGGCTGCAGGGACCGCACCAGATCTTGTTCGGCGTAGCCGTGCCGGCTCAAGTGGGGCGCGAAGAGCGCGATGGCGGCCATCGCGCCCATGATGGCGACGCCGGCGAAGAAGGCCGCCGGCCGCCGGCGCCGGGGCCGACCCGGTGTGGGTGCCAGCTCAACGGCCATGGTCATAGCGAATCCTGGGGTCCAGGTACAGATACAGGAGATCGACGGTCAGGTTGATGACCACGAAGAGGGTGCCGACCACCAGCACCACGGCTCGCACGACGGGCAGGTCCCGCGTCTGGATACCCTGGAGCATCAGCCAGCCCACACCGGGCCAGGCGAACACCGTCTCGACCACCACGGACCCGCCGAGCAGGTTGCCCAGTTGTAGCCCGAGCACCGTCACCGCGGAGATCAGCGCATTCCGCAGCGCGTGCCGCGCCAGCACCACGCGCTCGGCCGCGCCCTTGGCGCGCGCGGTGCGGATGAAGTCCGCGCGCAGCACCTCGACAATGTCGGCACGGACCAGGCGGATGATCAGCCCGGTGGTGTACACCGACAGCGTGAGCGCCGGCAGTACCAGCGAGGGCCAACCGTCGAATCCTGAGGCGGGCAGCAGGCGCAGCCGGTCCGCGAACAGGAGAATCATCAGGACGCCCAGCCAGAACGATGGCAGGCTGATGAGGACGAACGTGACCAGCGACACCGCCCAGTCCGCCGGGCCGCCCGCACGCGCACCCACATACACGCCCAGGGGGATGCCCGCGATGACGGTCAGCCCGATGGTCACCCCCGCCAGGAGCGCGGTGGCGGGCAGGCGGTGCATCACCAGGGCGAACGCCGGCTGCTGGTAGCGGAACGACTCGCCGAGATCGCCGCGGAGGGCGCTCTTGAGAAAGGCCACGTACTGAACGGGCAGCGGCCGGTCGAGCCCGTAGAGCCGGCGCACCCGCTCCACGTCTTCAGGTGTGGCGTCCAGCGGCGTCAGCAGCCGAATCGGGTCGCCGCTCAGGTGGATGAGCAGGAACACGAGGATGCTCACGGCCCCGAGCACCCACACCAGGTACCCGAGGCGCTGGATGACAAACCGTCCCACGCCGCGCTAGATCAGCCTGATATCCCCGAGCCTGATGATCCCGTCCGCGTGAGCCACCCACCCCTTGACGCGCTTCTGCCGCGCGTACACCCCCTGCTGGTTCCACAGGTAGACCCAGGGGCAGTCGCGATGGAGAATCTGGTTCAGCCGCTTGTACATGTCGTTGCGGCGCGCCGCGTTCAGGGTCCTGGGGGCCTCCTGAATGAGACGGTTGGCTTCCTCGTTGTGATACCCCTGCCAGGCCGCGCCCTTGCGGTCAGAGTCGAAGTTGATGCTGACCGTAGCGTCGAGCAGGACCCCGACCTGCTGGAAGAAGAAGGCGTCGTGGGTCTTGCCCAGCACGCCCTGCACGAACGGACTCCAGTCCATGACCTGGACCCGCGTGCGCACGCCGACCCGGGACCACATGCCGGCAATGGCCTCGCTCGCCAGGCGGTCGTTGAGGTAGCGGCCTTCCGGCGTCACCAGCGTCACGTCGAAGCCGGCGCCGAATCCGGCCTCGGAGAGGAGCTGCCTCGCGCGATCAGGATCGTACGGATACGGCCGCAGGCTCTCATCGTACCCGGGGATCCCCGGCCCGAACGCGCTGGCCAACCGGTAGGCCGCGCCGCGCATGACCGTGCGGATCAGGGTGTCCACGTCGGTGGCGTAGTTCATCGCCTGCCGCACCCGCACGTCCTGGAACGCCCGCACCCTCAGGGAGTTCAGCACCACGATCTGTGACGAGAGCTGGCGGAACGTGATCACCTCCACGTTCCGGGTGGCCTCGAGCTCGGGAATCTGAATGGGATCGACGGGGGTGATGAGGTGGGCCGCTCCGGTTTTGAGCTCGACCAGCCGCGTCGCCGACTCCGCTACCGGCCGCCAGACGATCCGCCGCAGCCTGGGTTGGCCGCTGAAGTGGGGCCGCTCGGCGAAGTCCATGACCATGCGCTGGCCGGGATTCCATTCGGTGAACCGGTACGGACCGGTCCCGATGGCCCGCTTGGTGGGATCCACC
>JAVKIP010000043.1:0-10139 GCA_031459385.1 Candidatus Fervidifonticultor secundus
ACGGCCGGGGCGGACAGGGCACCGCGAATCGCTGCGTCTACCGCGGCCCACATCTCCCGGTGGAGGATGACGTTGCGATCGCGCCTCGTGCGCACTTCCACGATGGACAGACCTCCGGCCCCCAGCGCCTGACGGACCTGCGCGCGAAACGCCTCCCACGTGTCCGCCCGCGCGAACGCCGCGCCGTACAGTTCCGCCGCCCGGCGAAACTCTAGGCCGTGCGGGGTTCCAAACAGCGCCTCGAAGTGCTCGGGGTAGTCGGCCTGCGGCAGGAACGAGAAGATGCCGCCGCCGTCGTTGTTGATCAGCACGATCGTCGCCCGCAGGCGGTGCAGCTTCGCGGCCAGCAGGCCGTTCATGTCGTGGTAGAACGCCAGGTCGCCCACCACGAGCACCACGGGGCTGGCGCCGCTGGCCGCCACGCCCAGCGCGCTCGAGACCAGCCCGTCGATCCCGCTGGCACCGCGGTTGCCCAGGACGCGGATCGCACGCGGTGAGCCCGGGAAGAATGAGTCGAGGTCTCGGACCGGCATGCTATTGCCCACGTACAGCACGGCGCCCTCGGGCAACAGCGTCGCCAGTTCGGAGAACACACGGCCCTCGAACGGCTCTGCCACGTGCTCGAGGCACTCCTGCAGGACTCCACGCGCCAGGCCCGACAGCCGGCGCCAGGTCTCGGCCCAGGCAGCATTGCCGGGTGCGGTGGTCGGCAGCGCGGCGGCCAGCGCCTGGCAGAGCAGCGATGGGTCGGCGTGAACGAACCGGGCTGCCAGCCGCATGGGATCGTGCCAGCCGCCACCGGCGTCAATCACCACCTGGTGCGCGGCATCGTGCATTTCTAGGTACTGCAACAGGGGCTTTGACGCTGGCACCCCGCCGAAGCGGACGACCGCCTGCGGCGCCAGCCGCGCGGCCACCCCCGGCGAGCGCAACACGGGATCATAGGCGTCAATGACGAAATGCCGGTCGTGGGGCCCGCAGCGAACTTGCGAGAGCGGATCGGCGAGCACGGGATAACCGAGCGCTGCGGCCAGTCTCGAGACCGCGCCGGGGAGCACGGGATCGTCGCTCGGACCGCAGACGATCACGCCCCGCGGCCGTGCCCCAAGCAGCGCGGCCAGCTCCTTGATCAGATCGGGCTGCAGCGCACGGAGCCCAGAGGACCAGGCCGCGTACGGCCTGCCGGCCTCGCGCCCCTCCCAGGCCGGGCCGGACCGGCGATCCGGCGGCAGTCCACCCGCCTCAGCGATCGGCACCAGCGGTTCGCGCAGCGGGACGTTGAGGTGCACCGGCCCGGAGGGCGCGTCCGCGGCGATGGCCACGGCCTGTCCGGTGACGGTGCGGACATACCGCAGCGCCCCATCCGACGCCTCAGGCAGCGCCAGGTCGAGGAACCACTTAACGTGCGTCCCGTACAGACGGACCTGGTCAATGGCTTGAGACGCACCGCTCTCCCGCAGTTCGTGGGGCCGGTCGGCGGTCAGCACGATGAGCGGGACGCGGCTGTAGCGCGCCTCGACGACCGCCGGCAGGAAGTTGGCCGCCGCCGTACCCGAGGTTGACAGCAGCGCCACGGGGCCACGCAGCCCGCGGGCCATCCCCAGGGCAAAGAACGCCGCGGACCGTTCGTCAATCAGCGTCCAGATCCGCATGCCGGGATGGCGCGCGGCGCTCAACGCCACCGGCGTCGACCGCGACCCGGGACACAGGCACAGGTGCTCGACACCCAGGCGCACCAGTTCGTCCACCAGGGCGCCGACATACGCGTACGTGGCGTTCTCGGGCATCATGGCAGCCCGCCCTGCCTCAGGCCGTCCCGTTGGCACCCAGGGCCGACAGCATCGGCCGGAGCTTCAACCGAGACTCGGCGTACTCCGCCTCGGGGTCGGAGTCGGCGACAATACCACATCCGCTGAAGAGCACGGCCTCCCGCCCGCCGAGCAGCGCACAGCGAATGGCGACCGCGAACTCACCGTCACCCCGGCCGTCGATCCATCCGACGGTGCCTGCGTACCATCCGCGATCGAGGCCCTCGTGCCGCCGCAGCCACGCCAGCGCGGCGTCCCGGGGCACCCCGCCAACGGCGGGCGTCGGGTGCAACCGCCCCACCAGGTCCAGCAGCGTGGCGCCGTCGCGCGGCGTGGCGACAATCGGCGTGTGCAGGTGCTGGACATTGGAGACTTTGAGCAGGGACGGGCTGGGCGCGCTCCAGACCGATGTGCAGTCGTGCGCCAGCGCCTCGCGCACCACGTCCACAACCAGGGTGTGCTCGATGCGGTCCTTGGTGCTGGCCAGCAACGCATCACCGAGGCGCCTGTCTTCCTCTTCTGAAGCCCCACGCGGCGCGGAGCCCGCCAGGCCCATGGCTCGGACCGCGCGCCCCCGCACCGCGGCGAGCCGCTCGGGTGTGGCACCCAGGAAGCATCGCCCGCCGCGCGCGACGGCAAAGAGCGTGCAGGTCGGATAGTCGGCCCAGAGCCGACGCAGGATGGGGGCGGCATCGAATCGGACGCCGCGCACCGCCACCGCTCGCGCGACCACCACTTTCGCGAGCTCCCCTCGCCGCACCGCCTCCGCGGCGTCTCTGGCCAGGGCCTTCCATGTCTGGGCCGGCGTCAGCTCTTCGCACGCGGCCGCACGTGCGGCGGCGGTCTCGCCCTCCGGCGCGGTCGCCGCGCCGACCTGTCCGCCGCAAGCGAGTTCTGCGCGCAGCAGGTCGTCCACCAGCGCCATGGTCGCCAGCGCGTCCCCTGCATCTTCCTCGCCCGGGTCGCCGGGCCGCACGACGCACGAGGCGAGCACATACTGCCCGGCCTCTGACGTCGCCGCGAGCACGCGCGGCAGCACCAGTTCCGCTGCCTCGAACCCCTCCCACTGCGGCCCCACCGGTCCGTCGGCGTCGAACGCGAACCCGCCCATTACCACCGGTGCGCCGCCCCATTCGGTTGCGGCGTGGTCAACCGCCGCAGGCTCGACGGTGCTCACCAGGGCCCTCCAGGCCTCCCGGGCAAGGGCGAACCGCTGGGGTCCGCTGGCCGAGAATCGCCACGCCGGCTCAAGGCCAACCAGGCTGCGGCCGTCGGCCGGCTGCGCCCAGAGGATTGGATTGTGCCCGCCGGCGTGCGCCCACCTGAACAGGGCGACGGGGTCAATGGGCTCGATGCGTGCCGCGGTCCACGCGAGGACGGGCTGGCCGGCGGCGTCCGCCCTGGCGCGGGCTGCGCGGACCGCGGCAGCAAGGCGTGCCCCGAGGCCCCCGAGCCCGTGAACCTGCACCGCATGCCTGGCGGCAGGCGACCTGGCAACCATCAGTGCTGACCTGTCATGGGCTCACTCTCGCGCCGATGCTGCGCAGCAGCAGCGATCGAAGCGGGGGCAGCACCGCCATCAGGTCACCACCGGCGGCGAGCCGTTGGGTGACGACTTCGTTGATCGCGCCGATCCAGGCCGCGGCGGCGGCGTCCGTATCTTGAGGCGGGATCGCGCCGTCGGCGACCGCGCGGTCCAGATGCCGGCGGATCAGTGCGGCAAACCGACGGTGGATCCCCAGGCGGCTCTGCTCGAACTCGGGCCCCAGCGCCGCCGCTTCGATAAGGAGGATGCGCGCCAGGTCACGGTGCCCGGAGGCGACCTCCAGGACCACGCGCAGTGCCGCCTCCACCTTGGCGAGCGCGCCCTCCTCGGCGGCAATCGCGGTCTCCACACCGGTCTCCACCAGCGCCACGAGACGGTCGAGCAGGCTCAGGAAAATGGCCTGCTTGCTCGCGAAGTAATGGTAGAATGCGCCTTTCGACGTCTCCGATGCCGCGACGATGTCGTCCACAATCGCCCCGTGATAGCCCTTCTGCGCGAACACGTCCATGGCGGCCTGGAGCAACCGCTCCCTGGTCGGCGACTCGAGCGCAACCCGTCGTCTCAACAAGCCACCTCTTAGACCGACGCGTCGGTCTGGACTTACGTTAGGAGCATCTGGGGGTTCGTGTCAACACTGTCGTCTATCGGTGCCTCGGGACAAAGGGGAAGGCCTCCCTGCCTTTCGCGTCCAACAAGTACGCCGGGGATCCTCGCGACTCCGGAGGGACGCCGTGCCCGACATCTCCGATCGTGCCCGGAGCATCAGCGCCTACGCCGCAGAGGTGAGAGCCTTCCACGTGTTCTTCGGCACCGTGCTGATCCTCACCGCAGCCGTCCACCTCTTCGTATTGCTGCCCTACATCGAGCTGCGGTGGACAGCTCCGGCCCTGGACGCGGCGATGGTCGCGGGCACGGCTGCGGCGACTGACGCCGCCGAGTCGGGACGCGCTGCCCAGTCGGCGAGGGAAGCCCTGGAGCGGCTGCGGGCCGCGGTCGAGGCGGCGCCCGCCGAACTCTACCGCGCCATCGCCGCGCTCGCTCCCGGCGAACGCAACGCCGCCGACAAGCGCGACGCCATAGATGACGCCATCCGCCGGCAGATCGGTCAACAGACCGACGCGCTGAGCGGTGCCGTGGATGCGGTTCTCGAGCCGCTGCGGGCGGTCCGGAACCCTTCGCCCGAGGTGGCGGAAGCTGCGCAGTTGGTGGAGGCTGAGGTGGGCCGCAGGGTTCTCGCTTTGAACCAGATCCTGCTCGAGGCGCTCGCCGCCGATGCCGCGTTCTGGGTGCGCCTGGCGCGGTCCGACGCCACGTTTGCGGCGGCCTCACCGCGCGGCGAAGAGTGGGCGCAGGGCATCTGGGGGGCCTTGCGCGTGGCCGAGGCACGCCTGGCTGCGGCAATCAGTGCTGCCAAAGGCCGCGAGGGAGCGGCCCGGAGACGGGTGGCGCTGCTCGGAGAGCGCCGGCGCGAACTGCAGGAACGCATGACCGCGCTCGACGCGCGCCTCTCATGGTTCCCAACGGGTCTGGAGGGATGGCTACGGTTGTACCCGCTCGTCGCGGGCGGCCTGGCGCTGACCGCCTTGTTCCGGCTGCGACGCCTCCTGAACCTGCGCCGCTCGCTTGGCGGGATTGACCTCGATGTCATGGCGCCCTCATGGGTGGTGGTCCCCCCGGGCGCGCCGGGCCGGCTGTGGGCCGTGCTGCTTGTTTCGCTCCCCGTGGCCGCCGCCATACACGCGTCGCTGGTCGCGCTGGAGGATCGGGGAGCATTCGCCGGGATACTCGTCGAACCAGACCCTCTGCGTACGGCCACGTACGGCGTGCTCTATGGGGTCCTGTCGCTGGTGGGCCTCTGGCAGCTCGTCCTGGCTGGCCGCACGATGCTCGCACCGCGGCCCGTCGCGGTTAGCGAGAAAACCCCTCAGAATCGCTAGCCAGGACCTCGGCCATCGCGGCGTGGACGGCCCCGTTGGTGGCCAGGACGTCGTCGCCCCGGAACTGCAGCGGGTGACCGGCCCAGTCGGTCACCCTGCCACCCGCCTCTTCGACCAGGAGCACGCCTGCCGCGATGTCCCACGGCTTGAGCGAGGCCTCCCAGAACCCGTCGAGACGGCCAGCGGCCACGTAGGCCAGGTGGATGGCCGCGGCGCCCATGAGGCGGACTTTGAGGGTCCGCCTCATCATCGGGGCGAACGTTGCGACCTGGCGGTCCCGATCCGCGAGACCGGGCAGACCCGAGGCGACCATGGCCTCGGTCAGATGGTCGGTGCGCGAGACGGCGAGCCGCTGCTGCCCGCCGGCGCCGAGCAGGTGAGCCCCGTTGCCGCGCTCGGCAACGAAGTACTCGGCCAGCGGCGGCACGGCCACCACGCCGCACTGCAGGTCCCCACGGTCTTCGAAAGCAATCGAGATGGCAAACCACGGCAGCCCGTGCGCGAAGTTCGACGTGCCGTCCACCGGGTCCACGAGCCATCGGGGTCCCCCGCTCGCTCGGAGACGACCGGGCACCTCGGTGCCCTCTTCGCCGACGATGCCGTGGTCTGCGAACCGCCGGCGGATGCGCGAGGTGATCAGCCGTTCCGCCTCGCAATCCGCGCGCGTCACCAGATCGCCCGGGCCCTTGAGCCGCGCCCGCTTGACGTCCCATGGCTCGGGCAGGATGCGCATGACGAGGTCGGAGGCCTCGCGGGCCACGTCGAGGGCGAACCCGGCAACATCCGACAGCTTCACGAGAGGAAGGGTACCCGCCCGAAGTCGGCGCCCAGGATCCCGGCCGCATCGGCGCCCAGCCATCCCTCGAGCACCGTGGCGTAGACCGCCCTGAAGTCCACGTGGTGCTTGAGGTCGCCGTCCTGCAGATCGATGAGGCTCGGGTGGCGACCGTGGAGCCCTGGCTTGATCCGCTTGCCGAAGAAGAACATGGGCGCCGCGGTCCCGTGGTCGGTACCCGCGCTGCCATTCTCGGCCACGCGCCGGCCGAACTCCGAGAACGCCATCACCAGCACGCGATCGGTGTTCCCCTGCGCGTCGAGATCGCGGAAGAACGCCGCCAAGCCTGTGGCAAACTGCTCCAGCAGGACGTCGTGGGCCCCCTGCTGTGACGCATGGGTGTCGAACCCGGTCATGTTGGCGTAGTAGACCTTGGTGGGCAGCCCCCCGGCGATCATCTGCGCGATGAGCCGCAGGCTGGAGGCGAACCGGTTGTTGGGATAGTCGATGCTCCCCTTGTACTTCCGCATGGCGTCACGCACGCGTTCGGAGGCGAGCACCGCATTCATCGCCGTGTGCCGCAGGAAGTCCACGGTGCCCGGCTCGTTCGGCGCCGGCGCGTGGAGCATCCTGAAGATCTCCATCTCCTCCCGCGCGCCGATGCCGTCGAGGGTGGGCATCCACTGGAACGCGTCGGGGTCCTCGAGGGTGACGCCCTGACCCGCCGCGGACCGCATGGCCAGCGGCATGGTCGCGCCGATGTTGACGCCGACGGTGGGCTGCGCGCAGACGGGGCACTTGCTGTCGAAGTACCGGCCGATCCAGCCCACGCGCAGGGCACGGCCCTCGGGATCGGCGGTGTGCCAGATCTCCATGGACCTGAAGTGCGACCGGTTGGGGTTGGGGTAGCCCACCCCCTGGATGATGGCCACCGCGCCCCGGTCGAGCAGCTCGCCGAGTTTGGCCAGCCTGGGGTGCAGGCCCAGCTCGCCGGTGATCCGGATCACCTTGTCGCGCGGCACGGCCAGACGGGGCCGTGCGCGGTAGTAGGCGTCGTCTGCGAAGGGCACGACGGTGTTCAATCCGTCGTTTCCACCGCCCATCTGCACCACAACCAGGATGTTGTCGTCCGGGACGCCGGGCCGGCTGCTCACCTGGGCGATGTCGAAGGGATTGCCCACTGCCAGCGCCGTCCGCGTCAGGAAGCTCGGCGCGGTGGCGCCCATGGCCACAATCGTCAGGCCTTTCTGGAGGAACTCGCGTCGGGTCATGCCTTGATGCATGGTCGGCCTCCTACGCCACCTGAAAGTCGGGACTGCACATCATGAGGTGCAGCGCACTGCGCAGCTTCGCTTCGGACTCGGCGCTGGCCAGCGTGAAGGATGCCTGCGGGCTCGCGGCGCCCAGGGCCCGAAGGTAGGCGGTCTGGCGCTGCCCGTCGGCGGCCGCGACGTTCAGCAGCGTGGCCAGCCGATCGATGACCTCACCTGCCGTGGCCACGCCGGTGGCGGCCCTCAGCACCTCCGGCGGCAGCGGCGGCCTCACCGCAGGGCGCCGGGCGACGCCCGGCATGCCGCCGGTCAGCACCAGGCTGCTGAAATTGTACCGGATCAGCATCGTCGCCGTGGTAATCCAGGACTCGCCGCCGGGCCACCCGCCCACGTTGGGCGGGTAGAACAGCGCCTGTCCCATCAGATCCATGGCCCGGCAGAGTTGCGCTGGCGTGACACCCTCCAGGCCGAGCAGCCGGGCGGTGCCCACCACGAGCTGTGCCGGGCTCTTGACCTGGGTGCGCATCGCCCTCGGCGAGTAGAACGCCCTGGACGTGAGGATCGCCCGCAGCAGCGGGGCCACCTCGAAGCGACTGTCGCGGAAGATGGCGGCCAGGCCCTCCACCAGATCGTCCTCGGGTCGCGGGTAGGCCAGGTACTCGAACAGCCGCCTGGGCAGGTAGCGTGCCGTCGCCGGCTGGGCGAAGATGATCTCGACCACATCGCCGCCGTCCAGGTTGCCGGTCCGGCCCAGCAATGTCTTGGGGCCGTCGTCGTGCGCCCGGGCGTCGAAGAAGAACTCGAAGCCCCGCCGCGTCCACCCCGTGAACGCGCGCGCGGCCTCCCTGACATCCTGCTCGGTGTAGTGGCCCACGCCCATGGTGAACAGTTCCATCAGCTCGCGGGCGAAGTTCTCGTTGGGCCGGCCCTTCCGATTGCTCTCATTGTCCAGATACTCGAGCATGGCCGGATCGCGGCAGATGGCCAGGATGAGCTCCCTGAAGTTGCCGAGCGCGTGGCGGCGGAACAGCTCGTTCTGCCTGTAGAGGTTCTCGGTCAGACGCGCATCGGGCCGGCCCGAGACCAGCAGACCGTGCCAGAAGAGCACCATCTTCTCCTGGAGCGGCCGGCGGGTCTGGATCATCCGGGCCACCCACCACTCCCGCAACTGTTGCAGCTTCTCGTTGTCCGCCCGCTGGGCGAGGGCTCGCGCCTCGAACCGCTGACGCTCGGGAGCGCCGGCCCGGACGAGGCTGGCCAATGAATCCCAGAGGCCGCGCAGGTTCGAGAAGTCCGGCGGCGGGAAGCTCTCGGGGACTCGCTCGAAGTCCATCAACTCGTCCACCGCGGCCTCCATGCCCATCCGGACCACGCGATCCACCTCCTCCGGCCGGCCGCCGAACCCGGCGCGGTTGAGCAGGTGGGCCGCCTTTGCCCTGTCCCAGGGATCAGACGGCGATGGCAGGTACCTGGCTATCGGCTGCTGCATTTCGCCTCACGCTCCAGCATGGAGTCCGCCTGGAACACTCTTGCCCTTCATTCTATGGACTCGGACGGGATCGCCACGGGTTTACCGCGCCCGGGGACGAAACCCTGCCGGCGGGAGCTCGGAGGAGTCGCCAGGGGCCAGCCGAACCCTCATCCATGATGCTGATCCGGACCGCCACGGCCGATGATATTCCCGAGATCGTGGCGATCTGGGGTGAGCTCGCCGTCTACCATGCGGAACTCGACGCGACGTTCGCGCCATCGGAGCGGTGGCGGGAGGAGTACCGCTTCTTCATCCGCAGCCTCATCGGCCGCGACGACGCCCTGGCCGTGGTGGCCATTGAAGATGGAAGGCTCGTGGGGTATGGCGTGGGGCGGATCTCGGTCCTGCCCGCGTTCTTCCAGCGCCGGCGGCGCGGGTACATCCATGATGTGGTGACGAGGCCAGCGTACCGGCGGCGCGGCATCGGGCGGCGACTGGTCGATTCCTTGCTGCAATGGATGCGTCACGCCGGCATCACCACCGTGGAGCTCACTGTGGCCGTCCGGAACGCCGACGCCGTGGCATTCTGGGAGCGCCTGGGGTTCGTCACGTACATGCACCATATGAAGCGTGAGTTGGAGGGCGGGCCATGATGCCTGCCCGTGCCATTCAGACACGCCTGCTGCTCCTCTGTCGGGGGGCGCTGGACTGGACCAACGCCCAGGACGGCGATCCCCCGCTCTCGCCTGAGGGTACCCTCGACGCCGAGCTGGCCGTCGCTGCGCTCCCGCACTTCGATGTGATCGCTGCCAGCCCTCAGCGATCCAGTCAGGAGACCGTCGAGGCCGTGCTGGCCCGGCGGCCGGCGCCCGTGGTGTGGCAGGACGGGCTCGACGAGATCCGGCCTGCGGCACCGCTCACGGACGCCGCAGCCTACGCCGCGTGGCTGGACCGGCTGTTCACCGGAGGGGGGCCTGCCGACGACGGCGAGTCGCTGGCAGACGGCGCGCAGCGCCTGGGCGCGGCCATCCGCGCCATCGCCGACCGGTACTACGGCCGGACCACGCTGGTGGTCAGCCATCCTATTATCTTACTTGCCTTCCGCGGCGGCGTCCTCCAGGCCTCGGTCAAGCGCGAGCAGGTGGAGTCGCTGCCGCCGCTGGCGCTGTCGATCCTCGACTACCTGGAGGGCCGCTTCTACCTGGTCCGGGACTTTCCCACGAAGGCCCGGTAGACCCGAGGGCGCTGGCACCATGGATCCCAACGGCTGGCCCGAGTTCGTCGATGTGCTGGACGCCCGGCGCGCGATCGCGCCGTACCTGCGGCCGACC
>JAVKIP010000044.1:0-9164 GCA_031459385.1 Candidatus Fervidifonticultor secundus
ATGGCAATCATCGCGTTGCGGATGCCCGGCCCGAACAGCGCGACGATGATGATGGCAATCAGGATGGCGGGAAACGACAGGAGGATGTCGATCAGCGTCATCAGGACGTGTCCGACCCATCCGCCGCGGTAGCCGGCAATCGCGCCGATGGGGAGACCGATGACCGCGGCCACACCCACGGCGATGATCCCGATGACCAGAGAGACCCGTCCGCCGTAGATAATGCGGGACAGCAGGTCGCGGCCCTGCTGATCCATCCCCAGCCAGTGCTGGCTCGAGGGGCGCGCCAGCCGCAGCGAGAGGTCGGCGTCCGTGGGGCCGTAGGGCGCTGCGGCCGGGGCGAAGACCGCCAGCAAGACAAAGACCAGCACGACCCCCAGGCCGGCCTGCGCGCCCCGATGCCGGCGAAACCGGCGCCACGCCAAAGACGTCCTGACCCGGAGAAGCGGACGGCCGGCCGCCGGGGCCTCGGCGGCTGCCTCACGCATGGCGGATCCTGGGATCGAGGGCGGCGTAGGCCACGTCCACCAGCATGTTGATCAGCACAAAGACCACCGCCAGCCAGAGCACGATGCCCTGGACCACCGGGTAGTCGCGCTTCGCGATGGCGGTCAGCAAGAAACTTCCCAGGCCCGGCAGGCTGAAGACAGTCTCGGTGAGGATGGCGCCGCCCAGCATGCGGCCGAACTCCAGTCCCACGATGGTGACCACGGGAATCAGGGCGTTACGCAGGGCGTGCACGACCGCAACGCGCGGGTTCGGCACTCCCTTCGCGTGCGCGGTGCGCACGTAGTCCTGCCTCAGCACGTCGAGCATGGCGGATCGGGTCTGGCGCGCGATGATGCCCGCGGCGAAGAACCCCAGGCTCACCGCGGGCAGGATGAAGGCCTGCCAGCCCTCGGCGCCGCCGCTTGGCAGCCACCCCAGCACGACCGCAAAGAGGAGGATCAGCAGCATGCCCGACCAGAAGATCGGCGTGGAGACGCCCAGCATGGCCACCACCATGCTGCCGTAGTCCCAGAGCGTGTACGCCCGCATCGCACCCAGCAGGCCGGCGGACAGGCCGATGGTCAGCGCCACGGCCATGGCCGCAACGGCCAGTACCAGGGTGACCCGGAAACGCTGGGCGATCTCCTCGCGGACCTCGAGGTCGCTGACGATGGACCGGCCAAGGTCGCCGCGCACCAGGTTCCGCAGGAACACCCCGTATTGGACGGGCAGCGGCTGGTCCAGACCCCACTGGGCGCGGATGGACGCCACGGTCTCGGGCGTGGCAAAGTCGCCGGCCAGCAGCACCGCCGGGTCTCCCGGCACCGCTCGCAGCGCCAGGAAGATCAAGATGGTGACTGCCAGCAGGCTGGGGACCGCCAGCAGGAGGCGGCGGGCCAGGTATTGCTTCATCTGAACTCTACGTCATGGAGCGGCCACGTGGTGGACAGGGAGGTGACGTGCCTGGCGTATCCGTGCACGTTCTTGCGCGTCGCCCAGAAGATGGGCTGCTGGTACATGGGGATGACCGGCAGGTCCTGCATGATCACCTGCTGGAGCTGCCGGATGATGGCCCGCCGCTTCTCCTGGTCCGGCTCGGCCTGCTGGGCGGCGTAGAGCCGCTCGAACTCCTCGCTGACGTAGAACGGCACGTTGTTGCCCCGCGGGGGCAGGTCGGCGCGGGTGAAAATGCCGATGGCGCTGTCGGCGTCGGCGTTCACCGTACGCCACCAAGTAAAGGTCATCTGGCTGGGGTTCCGTTCCAGGGGCAGCCGCAGCATGGCCGAGTACTGGCCCCACTCCATCTGGTTGATGCGCATCGTCACGCCGATCTTGGCCAGCTGGGCCTGCACCGCCTCGACGACCTCCTTGTCCATCAGATAGCGGCCGGCGCCGTAGGAGAACGTAAAGGTCAGGTTGGGGACCCCCGCCTCCTGGAGCAGCGCCTTGGCCCGTTCGGGGTTGTACCGGTAGATGTCATAGGTGTCCACGTACCCCATGGCGTTGGATGGCACCGGCGAGTGCGCCACCTTGGCCAGGCCGGCGAAGATCTGCTTCACGATCGCTTCGCGGTCGATGGCGTAGGCCATGGCGTGGCGCACGCGGATCTCGTTGAACGGCGGCCGCTGGGTGTTCATGTTGAAGCGGATGAATCCGGCCGACGGCGGGTTGATGAAGACCAGGTTCGGGTTCCGCTTGATCCGCTCGGCATCCTGCGGGGTGAAGTCGTGGATCACGTCCACGTCGCCCGACTCCAGGGCCGCCACCCGGGCGCTGATGTCCGGGACGTAGCGCACGACGACCCGGCGGATCTTCGGCTTCCCGGCCCAGTACTGGTCGAAGGCCTCGAGCTCCATCCGGTCGCCGCGCACGAGCCGGACGAACTTGTAGGGACCCGGGCCGATCGGGTGCCTGGCGAACTCCTGGTCGCTGCCGGCCTTCTCGATGGCGGCCTTGCTGAAGATGCCCACGGATTGGTAGGTGAAGGTGCGCAACAGCGGTGCGAACGGCGCCTTGGTGCTGACCTTGACCCGGTTGCCCGGCAGCACGGACACACTCTCCACCGGGGCCAGAGACGAGCGGCCGATGGCGATCCGGCGAAACCGATCCAGGCTGAAGGCAACGTCGTCCGCAGTCAGCGTGCGGCCGTCGTGCATCTTCACGTTGTCACGGATCTTGAAGACCAGCGACCGGCCACCGTCTTCTTCGGTCCACGACTCGGCGAGCCAGGGTATGACCTTGCCCTTTTCATCCAACACCACCAGCGTGTCGGAGATCTGCGCCACCAGCCCGATGGCCGGCAGGCCAATGGCCAGGTGCGTGTCTGCCGATGGGACCTCGATGGGCAAGGCGATCACCAGCGTGTCCTTCGTCTGCCCCCATGTCGGTCCGGCCAGCACCACCCCCAGGCCGGCCAGCACCACGGTCGCCACTCGTACCCACCGTCCCACTGCGCGGGTCGTTTTCACGATGCCCCTCCTCCTCTTCGCGATGGCCTCTGGTGCGCCGTGACTCCGGCCCCGGCGCGGAGCCTGCGCGCAGGACGATCTGCCGCTGGCGAGCCCGCGCCGTAGCCCAGGTCTCTGGAGATGTCAGCCGCGGTGCGGGTCACCTCGGCGACGAGTTGCGGAATGCGGTCCCGCGGGATGCGCGCCGCCGGGGCCAGGACGCTGATGCTGGCCACCACCGATCCGGTGTGGTCGCGCACCGGCGCCGCGACGCCATGGACACCTTCGTGAGACTCTCCGAACGTGACGCTGTAGCCCCTGGCCCGGATCGTGCCCAGGTCGCGGCGCAGCCGCTGCGGGTCGATAATCGTCAACGGCGTCAGCGCCGGCAGCCCGCGCCGGATCACCTGCTCGATCCGTTCGGCCGGCAGATGCGCCAGCAGGACCTTCATCGAGCATCCGGCATGGAGCGGTCGGCGCATCCCCACCCGCGTCCACAGCCGGAACCCGGCCAGCGGTTCCAGCTTCTCGACGTAGATCCCCTCGTGGCCATCGACGACCTGCAGCGAGACGGTCTCGCCGGTCCGGTCGCGCAGCCGTTCCATGTGGGGACGGGCGATGGGGCGGAGCTCGATCTGCTCGCTCACCAGGTAGCCGCGTTCGAGCAACTTGTAGCCGAGACGGAAGCCCCGGGTCGCCGCATCGTAGTGGAGATAGCCGAAGTCTCGCAGGACAGAGAGCAGGCGGTGGGTGGTGGCGCGGGGGAGGCCGGACGCCTCGGTGAGCTGCTGCAGGGTGAGCTCGGGGTGCTCGAGGCTGAACAGGTCCAGCAGGCTCAGGGCTTTGCCGAGGCTCGAGGTGGCATCGAGCCGGGACCGGTGTTGCCGCCCAGGGATCGTATATCTCACTGTGTGAGACGCCGTCCTGTATTTTGTGCATCGTAGCACGGTGGTGGGGCGCGCGCAAGGTCAGTCCAGTCGCGGGCGGACGCCGGGCCCGTCGCCCGTCTACCAGCCCTCGCCCTGCGCGGCGCGTGCTGACCGCAGCTCGACCTTTCGCAGGGCCCAGTTGGCGGCCAGCGCCAGCCCCGATGACCCCAGGGCGCCGGCGGTGATCTTGTCGGGATGGCTCTGGGCCACGCCGGCGAAGAGCAGGACCCCCAGCCCCCCCGCGTTGATGAATGCGGCGATGGTCCCGATTCCGATGGTCGTCAGGATCGCCACGCGGGTGCCGGCTACGATCACGGGCAGAGCCAGTGGCAACTCCACCCGCCACAGGCGCTGCCAGGACGTCATCCCCATCCCCCTGGCCGCCTCCACGGCGGCCGGGTCGACCCCCAGCAACCCGACAGTGATGTTGCGGACCAGGATGACCTGCGCGTAGGCCGCCAGCGCCGTTACCGCGGGCGCGAACCCCAGCCCCATCACCGGGATCAACAGCACGAACAGCGCCAGGCTGGGAATGGTATAGATCACGCCCAGGACGCCCAGCAGCGGCCCGCGGAAGCGGGGGCGGCGGGCGGCCAGCACACCCAGCGGTAGCGCGATACCCGCGGCCACCGCCAGCGAGGCCGCGGTGAGCCACAGGTGCTGGCCGACCAGCCCGAGCACCACCGTCGGGTGCGCGATCAGGTAGCGCATCAGGTCGCCGCTGACGGCCGCCCGGCCAGGATCGTCCGCTTGATGTCCTCGAAGGCCAGCCGGCCCACCACCAGACCGGCCTCTCCCAGGACGGCCACGCTCGCTGACCCCGTCTGGAGCAGCAGCGACAGCGCCGTGCGCAGCGTGTCCGTGGCCTGAACGGCCGGCTCCAGACCCCTGCCATCCGGCCCCGGGCCTGCTGCCATCATCGCCGAGGTGACCGGCACCAGGCTCAGGTGGCGCATCACATCGTCGGCCCCCAGAAGCTGCCGGACGAAGTCGTCGCGCGGCTGTGTGACGACCGCCAGCGGCACGTCGTGCTGGACAATGCGGCCGCCGCGCATGATGGCGATCCGGTCGGCGAGCCGCAGCGCCTCGTCCACATCGTGGGTCACGAAGACCACGGTCTTGCGCAGCCGCCGCTGGATCGCCAGGAGCTCGTCCTGCAGGCGGGCGCGGGTGATGGCATCCAGGGCGCCAAACGGCTCGTCCATCAACATGATGGCCGGGTCTGCGGCCAGCGCCCGCGCGAGCCCCACCCGCTGCTGTTCGCCGCCGGAGAGCTGGCGGGGATATCTCCGACCGTAGGACCGTGGCAGGCCCACCAGATCCAGCAGCTCGTCCACCCGAGCGCGAATCCGGTCTCTCGGCCATCCGAGCAGCTCTGGGACCGTGGCGATGTTGTGCTCAACGCGCAGATGGGGAAACAGGCCAACCTGCTGGATCACATAGCCGATGCGGCGCCGCAGCTCATGGCCACGCATGGTCTGGATGTCGACGCTGTCCAGCAGGATCCGGCCGCGATCGGGCTCGTACAGACGGTTGATCAGCTTCAGCAGGGTGGTCTTGCCCGAGCCCGAGGGCCCGAGCAGGACCACGAGGGTGCCGCGCTCGACCGACAGCGAGCAGTCCCAAACCGCCGGGTGCGCGGTCCCCTCAAACCGCTTGCTGACGTGCTCGATGTCGATGGCGCCCACTAGCGCTTGATCAAACCCTTCTCCTGCAAGAAGGCCCTGGCGACCGCCGCGTACTCTCGCTTGTCCGGCCCGTCCACCTGCCAGTTGAGGCCGGCCATGACCTCGTTGGTCAACAGCGGAGCCAGCTTGCCCAACGCCTCGGCGATCTTGGGGTTCTTCTCCAGGACCTCGGCGCGCACCACGGGAGCGGCCTGGTAGGCCGGGTAGAACCTCTTGTCGTCCTCCAGCAGCACCAGACCGAGCCCGCTGATCTGTCCGTCGGTGCTGAACGCGACGACCACGTCCACCTGACCGGCCCTTAGGGCCTCATAGCGCAGGCTCCCGGTGCCGAGCTGGCGGAACTCCTTGAACTGGAAGCCCCCGTACGCCCCCTGCAGGCCCTTGATGCCATCTTCGCGCTCAGCGAACTCCGCCGGACCGCCCAACCGCAGCTCGGGGGCTTTCGTCGCCAGGTCCGAGAAGGTCTTGATGCCGTATCGCTCCGAGACGTCCTGCGTGGTGGCCAGCGCCTGCGTATCATTGAACTGCGCGGGCTCCAGCCACTCGAGCTTGAACTGCTCCTTGTACCCTTTGCGCACGGCCTCCAGGACCGCCTTCGGATCAGCGATGGGCGGCTGTTTGAGAACCGTCAGCAGGCCGGTGCTGGTGTACTCGGGGTACAGGTCGATCTCACCTTTCACCAGCGCCTCGTGGGCCACCGGCGTCCCTCCCAGGTTGAACTTCCGTTCGACCTTGAAGCCAGCATCCTCGAGCAGCAGAGCGTACATCTCGGCAAGGATGAACTCCTCGGTAAAGTCCTTCGAGCCCACCCTGATCGTGACCGGCGCCCCACCCCGCGGCCCGCAGGCTGCCGCCAGTGCCACAACCAGGAACACCACCGACAGACGCCACCAGCGCTTCACGTCGATCCCCCCCTTGTCTATGCAGTGCGGACCAGCGTCTTGAGCATCCGCTGGATGCCGGCCAGAACAGCCTCGGCGCCGATCGTCAGCACGGCAACCGGGATGGCGCCGACGAGCATGATGGACGGATTGAAGAGAGCAAACCCCCTGGCAATGAAGTCGCCCAGGCCTCCGCCGCCGATGAATGCGGCGAGGGTGGCGCTGGCGAACACGTCGACCGCCGCGGTGCGCACGCCGGCCATGATGACCGGAGCGGCCAGCGGCACCTCCACGCGCCAGAGCACCTGACGGCCGCTCATGCCCATACCGTGCGCCGCCTCGACGACCGCGGGGTCGAGCCCTCGGAACGCGGCCTCGGTATTGATGAGAATGGGCGGGCACGCCAGAATCGTCAAGGCCACCAGGGCCGGGGTGAACCCCAGGCCGAGGTAGGGCACCGCGAGGAAGAGGATGGCCAGGCTGGGAACCACACGCAGCCCGGCAAAAAGCCCCAAGATCTCGGCTGCCAGCCGACGCCCGCGGGCCACATAGAGCCCCAGCGGGATGCACACGATCGCCCCGATGGCCAGCGCCAGCACGGACAGGCGCACGTGCACCGCCACGGCTGCCCAGAACGCCGCGCGGTTGGCCAGGGCGTAGTTGTAGGCTGATACGAACATCTCCCCCATTCTATCGGCCACCGGGCGCTACGACGATCTGCCTGGCAGGCAGTGCGACGGCAGCACCCCCTGCGCGTCCAGGCGCAGCACGGTCTGGAGCAGCACTTCGGCGCCCAGCGCCGCGTCAGCCCACTCCGTCCACTCGCGCGGCGAGTGGCTGATGCCGCCGCTGCTGGGCACGAAGATCATCCCGGCGGGCACGTGGGGCGCCAGGACCATGGCATCGTGGCCGGCGCCACTCGGCATGGCAAACGGCTCTTCGCCCACATCGCGGATCGCCGCAGCAATCACCCGCTGGATCCAGGCGTCCATGGGCGCAGGCGGCTTGTGGTCCCAGGGGGTGAGGTGCGCCTCCAGGCGGGTACGCTGTGCGATGCGCTTGATCTCGAGCTCGATCCCCCGGCACAGGCCGGCCAACTGGCCAGCATCGGGTGAGCGGAACTCGATGGTGAGTTCCGCGCGGCCTGGCACGATGTTCGCCGCGCCCGGGGAGAGGGTCAGGACGCCTACCGTCCCCACGACGGGCGGGCCGGCGGCCTGGGCCATGGTCCGCACGGCCAGCACCACCTCCGCGGCGGCGACCAGTGCATCGCGGCGCAGCGCCATGGGCGTGGTGCCGGCGTGGTTGGCCTCGCCCTCCAGTGCCGCTGTCATGCGTGCCATGCCCGTGATCCCGGTTACCACGGCGACCCGGCGCCCGGACTGAGCCAGGACCGGCCCCTGCTCCACGTGGAGCTCCAGGTACGCGCCGAGCCTATCGGGGACGCGCGCGGCCGGCAGCCCCGGGTCGAACGCGGCCAGCGCCTCGGCCAGCGTCCGGCCGTCGCGGCCGCGGATCGCCGCGAATTGCGCGCGGGGAATCTCACCCACCAGACAGCGCGACGCGAGCGTACCACGCCCGAACGCGAAGCCTTCCTCGTCGGCAAACCCCACCACGGCCAGCGGGTGGCGTACCGACATCCGGCGCTCGTGGAGGGTCTGGGCGACCTCCACGGCCGCCAGCACCCCGAGCGCGCCGTCGAACATGCCGCCGTGCGGCACCGAATCGAGGTGAGAGGCCAGGACGATGGCCGGCAGGTGCGGCTCCCCGGATCGGAGGCCGACCAGGTTGCCGAACTCGTCGCACCCGGCCTCGAGGCCCGCCTGCTGCATCCACTCTGCAACCAGGCGCGCGGCCTGCGCGTGGGTGTCTGTGTAGGGAAACCGGCTTACGCCGCGGTGGTGCCCGCGTGCCCCGGGATCAGGGGGATCGCCACCGACCTCCGCCAGCTGCTCGAGACGCGCGCGCAACCGATCGGCGCATATCCGAAACGGCGCCGGGTCTGGGTCCGTCGGATGCGCCAGATGGGGCTCCGTCATCGACATCTCCGGGCGGCAGGCCTCCTGACCAGGCAGGGCTGTGGGAGTCCACCGCGTATTACCCGGAAGGCATCTCCATTTCCTGTCGGCAGCCCGAGGAATCGTTGAGGCACCATGGGAACCCGCCTTCCGTTCCGCGTATTGGTCTCGGCACCTGATTTCGGTCGCGTGGGCGAGACGGCGCTGCGGATGCTCCGCGACGCCGGCTGCGAAGTCACCACGAACCCCGGAGACACCCTGGGGGAGGACGACCTCATCGCCCTGATCGGCGAGGCGGACGCCGTCATCGCGGGCGTCGAGCCCATCACCGCTCGGGTGCTGGCGGCGGCGCCGCGACTCAAGATCGTCGCCCGGCGCGGCGTGGGGTACGACACCGTGGCCCTGGAGGCGGCCACGGCGCGCGGCGTGGTAGTCACCATCACGGCCGGCGCACTCGCCGAGACGGTGGCCGACCACACGATGGGGCTCATCCTGGCTGTCGTCCGGCGCATCCCCGAGCTCGACCGGCTCGTGCGGTCCGGGGGCTGGGATCGTATCCCATCTGTGGACGTCTGGGGCAAGACGCTGGGCATTGTCGGCTTCGGCGCCATTGGGCGGGCCGTGGCGAAGCGGGCCGCCGTGGTAACCGGGATCACGGGCATGGCACGCATGACAGCGGCACTGGAGGGCGAGGCCAACCACGCCGGCACCA
>JAVKIP010000045.1:0-8214 GCA_031459385.1 Candidatus Fervidifonticultor secundus
AGACCCAGCCCAGCACCGTACCCACCACGATGGCGAACAGCCCGGCCGGCAGCCCGAACGGGATGCGGGCGTTCCCGAACCACGCGGCCATGACGATTCCCAGCGAGATGAACCCGATCCACGGCAGGTCCCAGGTCTGGAACGCCGGCCGCATGGAGATGAAGGCGATGGAGATCCCGGCCAGCGTGCCCAGCATGGCCGCCCGCGGCGTGTACCGGCGGATGGTCTTGCCGAACACCCCACCCAGCGCCTCGATGATCCCCTCGATGAACGCCCACGCCAGCCCGGCCTGCCAGGCCAGGATCGGATCCTTGGTCTTGATGAGGACCGGGAGCATGATGACCAGGACCACGATGAACATGTGCGGGACGCTGGGGCCGTAGGGCAGTGCGGTGACGTCCGTACGGTTCTCACGGCGCGCCAGGCGCCGCGCCATGTGCGCGTAGTAGATGTTGCCGATGATCAGCGAGAGGCCCACAGCGGGCACGATCCGCCCGAAGACGATCTCGTTGGGCAACTTGAGGACGAACACCATCAGGCTGGTGAGGACCAGGATGTTGAGCACGCTGTTGGTGCCCAGGCCGAAGAAGGCGTCCCAGTCCCCGCGGACCCACCACCGCACGCGCTGTTCCACGTCTGTCCACCTCCTCACGATGCCTTGCGCTGCACGTCTTCGAGCGCCTCGAGCAGGGACTCGGAGCGGGAGACCCAGCCGAAGATCCCCCCCTGAGCCTTGATCATCTTGATGGCGGCGTTCTGGAACTCGGGAAAGTAGGACGCCACGCAGTCCTCGAGCACGAGGCACTCGAACCCGCGGTCGTTGGCCTCGCGCACCGTGGTGTGGACGCAGACCTCGGTGGTCACGCCGGTCACGATCAGGCTGCGGATGCCGCGTTCCCGCAGGATCAGCTCCAAGTCCGTGGCGTAGAATGAGCCCTTGCCCGGCTTGTCCACGACCGGCTCTCCGGGCCGCGGGGCCAGTTCCTGTACGATCTCGTGCCCTGGTTCGCCCCGGATCAATACCCGCCCCATGGGCCCCACGTCGCCGATACCGCACGCCAGCCTCCCACGGGCCTTCTTGGTCGCCGGCAGGTCGCTCAGATCCGGCCGGTGCCCCTCACGGGTGTGGATGACCATCATGCCCCGCGCGCGCACGGCATCCAGCACCCGGCGCGTGGGAGCGATGGCCCGCCGCAACGGCGTGACGTCGTTGCCCAGCATCTCGCCAAACCCCCCGGGCTCGACGAAATCGCGTTGCATGTCAATGACCAGCAACGCCGTGCTCGCAGGATCGAACTCGTAGGCGTATGGCTCGGCGGGTACGCTGACAGTCGGCATGGCCGTTTTCCCCCTCCCTTCCTGTGGTCGAACGACCCAGCCCTCCGGCTCTGAGATCACACGCGCGGCCGGAGGTACATCTCGGCCAGCAGTTCCTTGACCGCGGGGATGACGTTGGCCTTGCTCTCCAGGATGTGGTCGCGCATGGCCTCGCTGGCCGCCTCGGCGTCCCCCTGCGCGATGCGTTGCAGGATGTACGCGTGCTGCGCATAGGTGGCGCGGACCCGTGGGAGCATGGTGAAGTCCTTGGCGCGCACGGCCCGAATGCGGTCGCTGATCGACCGCAGATAGTCTACTAGGACCCGATTGCCGGCAGCCTCGGCGATGGCCAGGTGGAAGTTCTCATCCAGACCCAGCATGGCCTCGGCGTCGGGGAGGGGATCGGGGGGATCGGACCAGATCCGGGCCAGAGCGGCCCAGTCGTACGCTCGCCCGCGCTCGACCGCCAGGCCCACGGCGAAGACCTCGAGGGCGACGCGTACCTCGTAGCACTGGTCGATCTCGACTAGGTCCAGTTGGCGGACGGTGTATCCCCGGCGGGGAGCCGTGTGGACGAGACCGGCTTCGACGAGCCGTTTGCAGGCTTCGCGGACCGGTGTCCGGCTGACCCGCCACTGCTGGGCCAGCTCTTCCTCGAGGAGCCGGTCACCCGGTCGGAGCTCAAACCGCAGGATGCGGCGCTTGAGATCCTCGAAGATGCGATCCGCGAGGAGCGTCACGTCGACCGGACCTCCTGGGATCCGACACTGTGTGCGCACCAAGTTGTATGCGCTCAAGGATACATTGACGTATACGCGCCAATGGCGTCAATAGGCAATTGGGGCCATACGCACCGGCGCCTGGTCTTCGCCCGGGAGGACGCTAGCGGGTGCTCAACGCGGGAACCAAGGCGGCCTGTTGGAGCATCGCCACGGCCCGGTTCAGCGGAGCGTCGTCCGGGCCGCCGATGGGCGCACCGCTGGTCGAGACCTCCACGTCCGGGACGAGACCCCGGCCTTCGACGTCGCGGCCGGCGGGCGTCAGGTAGCGTGAAACCGTCAGGCGCAGCCCGCTGCCGTCGCGGAACTGATAGACTGCCTGGACCGTAGCCTTGCCGTAGGTGCGGGTGCCGACGAGCTTGATGCCGGCGTCCTGAAGGGCGCCGGCGACCACCTCGGATGCGCTGGCGCTGCCGCGATCCACCAGCACCACGAGCGGGCCGGTGTACTTGGGCGCCCTGGACCGTACTGCGTACGTGGTCGCGGGGCCCCGGCCCGACTCGAGGATGACAACCACTCCCCCCTCGAGGAAGTGGCTGGCGATGTTGACGGCGGCCTCCAGCAACCCGCCGGGATTGCCGCGCACATCGAGCACGATGCCTCTAGCACCCTGGTCGATCAGGCCCTGCAACGCCTCCGCGAAGAGGCGGTCCGACCCCTGCGTGAACTGGGTCAAACGCAGATATCCAATACCTGATGCCATCACGCGGGTGGTCACCACCCTGGACTGGATGCGGCGCCGGGCGATCGCCAGCGTCAGGGGCTCGGCCTGGCCGAGCCGCTGGAGCTGCAGGGTCACTGTGGTGCCCTCGGCGCCGCGAATCATCTGGCTGACCTGCTCCAGCGACAGGCCCGCCGTGGAGGTTCCGTCCACGGAGAGGATCACGTCGCCGCTGCGGATGCCGGCCTCGCTGGCCGGTGAGTTGTCCAGCACGTCGGTAACGGTCACCTGCCCGGCGCGATCCTCGATGACGATCCCGATCCCCACGAAGTCGTCAGCGCGAGTACGACGGATGAACTGGGCGAAGGCGTCGGGTGCGTAGAAGGCGCTGTTAGGGTCCCGCAGGGCGGCTACCATGCCCGAGATGGCCGCGTGGACGATGGCCAGCGGCCGTGCCCTGGTCAGGGCCTGGACCTGCTCGATGCGCGCCAGCACCTGTTCCAGGTCGGCGCGCTCGCTGCCTGTGAGCGTGAGCGCGGCGAGCGGAACGTCGTTCTGGCCTTCCGCGCGCAGCGCCTGGCGCAGCCCGGCATCGGCGCCCTGAAGTAGGACCTCGGTGGTGGGCTTGGCCAGAGCCTCGTCGCGCAGCAGCCGGTAGGCTTCGAGGAAGAGCGCAAGGCCGCCGTCGGCAGGCTGGGCGCCGACCGGCGGCGTCACGAGGATGATCGCCAGGACGGCGGCGACTGCGGCTGTGATCAGGTGCCTGCGCATACGGGCCCCCCCGGAGAACCGCTCACCGCGGACTATACCCAACCTTGGTTCCACGTCTGCCAGAATACGCCTCTTGCGCCAGGGCGGCTAGATCGCGCCATCGACCACCGAGCGCCCCAGGGCGTACCGGAGGGCGATGACTCCCGCGAGTTCGTCGAACTGGGCGGTCGCCAGCGTCACCTCGGCCTGGACCAGCGCGGTCTGGGCATCAATCACCTCGAGAAACGGCCCTGCTCCGGCGGCATAGCGTCCCTGCGCCAGGCGCAGCGACTCCTGCGCAAATGCCAGCTGCGCCTGGGCGCTGGTCACCCGGGCGCGAGCGTTGAGGATGCTCAGCAGCGCCGCCGTCGCCTGCTGCTGGACCGAGAGACGGATAGTCTCGACGCCGGCGCGGGCGGCGGCCAGGTTGGCGGTGGCCGCCGCCACCTGCGCCTGCACCCGTCCCGCGTCGGACAGCGGCAGGCTGACCGTTGACGCCACCGAGTACGTGGTCTGGAGGCTGGGGTTGAACGACTGCGTGACCCGACCGTCCAGGGTCACCCGCAGGCCGCCCCCGGCCTGGGCAAGCGCCACGCCGGCTTCTGCGGCCTCGATCTGGGCCAGCGCCCGGCGGACCTCGGGCCGCTGCTCGACCAGGGTCGCAAGCTCGGCGGCCGCCACGGTCAGACGCGGGATCGCCGGCGGCGGGGCCACGGCGATCGGAGTGAACGGCGCCGCGCCGATCGCGGTGTTGAGCGCAGCCTTGGCCTGGTCCACCGCGTTGCGCGCAGCGATCAGGTCCCCTTCGGCGGCGGCCAGCCCGGCCTGCGCACGGACCACATCGGCCCGGGCCACGACGCCGGCACGGAACTGTCCCTCGGCCAGACGCAGCAGCTCCCGGTTCTGCACCACCACCTGCTCCCGCTGCGTCACCGCGCGCTCAGCGCGGAGCACGTTCACGTATGCCTGCGCCACGCTCTGGGCCACGTCCTGCCGCGTCGCCTCCAGCGACAGTTGCGCCGCCCTCAGGTTGGCCTCGGCCTGACGCACCGCATGCTGGATCTGGCCGCTGTCGTAGATCAGGTACGAGGACGACAGGGACACCCCGGTGGAGAACGAGGGCGTGGTGGTGGCGGTGCCACCGCCGGCCGTGCCCACCGAGCCCGACGCGGTCACCGTGGGCCCGCGGCCCGACCGCGCCAGCGCCACCGCCGCCTCTGCGGCCGCGACCGCGCCCCTGGCGGCGATGATGGACGGGTTGCGCTGGTCAGCCTGGGCGACCAGCGCGGCCAGCGAGAGCAACTGAGGAGCCTGCGCGGCGGCATGTGGGGGGCATCCCAGCACCACCGCCAGTAGCACGACCACCATGGGAGCTGCAGTGCGCATCTAGCCCTCCTGGGACCAGTAGGGGGAACTGGTTACTGCATTCGTCGCTCGAGATACCGGATCATTCTCTGAAAGGCACGCATGCGCATCTGCGCGCGCTCGTCGTCGCTGAGCGCCAGGGGGCCGCCGCCGCCCGGCGGGCCGCCGCCCTCCTCGCCATCGGCCCCTGGCGCGCGTCCGGCGCGCGCGCCGGGGGCCTGGGCGCGCTGCCGGAATCGGCGCCGGGCCTCCTCCAGCGCGGCCCGCTGCGCGGGGGTGAGCAGATCCCGGACTGCCCGCGCGATGACGGCGGCGGCCTCGGCATCCGAGGGCGGGATGTCCTTGAGCGCCTTGACGAACGGCAGGATCCTCTCGATCTGCTCCTTCGTCAGCCGCGTGCTGGGATCGCGCTCGAGCGTGCGGAGGGCCAGGATCACAGCCAATCCAGGATCCGCGGCTCGCTGCGGCGGGGCCTGGGGCTTGGCGCGGGTGTAGTACGCCCCGCCGACCAGGACGACCACGACCAGCGCGACCCCGATCCAGATCCAGCCCTTCTTCACCTAGAACCCCCCGATGCGCGTGGCGACGCTGCGGCTACTCGTGCCGCAGGGCCTCGATGGGATCCAACCGCGAGGCTCGCTGGGCCGGATACAGCCCGAAGAACACCCCCACGGCCAGCGCAAAGCCGAAGGCGAGGCCCACTGCCTGGGGAGACAGCAGCGTCGCCCACCCAGCGAAACGGGAAATCAGCCAGGACCCGAGCACGCCCAGCCCGATGCCCACCAGGCCCCCGGTCACGCTCAGGGCCACGGATTCCACCAGGAACTGCAGCAGGATGTCCTGGCGCCGCGCGCCGACCGCCTTGCGGATGCCGATCTCGCGGGTGCGCTCGGTGACCGAGACCAGCATGATGTTCATGATGCCGATGCCGCCCACGATCAGCGACACGGCGGCGATCCCGCCCAGCAGCAGGGTCATGGTCTGCGCCACGCCGGTCAGCGTCTGCAGGATGTCGGCCTGGCTGCGGATAGTGAAGTCGTTCTCCTGGTCCGGCCGCAACCGGTGCCGGGTGCGCATCAGCGCCTCCAGAGCCTCCCGGGCAGCCTCCATCTGGTCCTCGGCAGCCACCTGCACTTGGATGGACCCTACGTGCTGCACGCCGAAGAGGCGGCGCTGTGCCGTGGTGAGCGGCACCAGCACGATGTCGTCGCGATCCAGGAACGCGGAGGCGCCCTTCTCCTCCATCAGGCCGATCACCGTGAAGGTGACGCCCCGGATCTTGATCTGCTGGCCGATGGGATCGCCCTCGGGGAAGAGCCGGCTGGCGACCGTCGCGCCCAGCAGCGCCACCCTGGCCCGGGTGCGCATATCGGATTCGACGAAGAACTGCCCCCGGGCGGGGTGGAAGTTTCGGACGGTCTCGTACTCCGGGGTCACGCCGGTCACACGCGTGACAGTATTCTCGCCGCGATAGGCGACCTGAGCCTGGCGAGAGAACTCGGCGCTGACGCCGATCACCCCCGGGACCTCCCGGCGGATCGCCTCGGCGTCCTCGAGGGTCAGCGACTGTGCCGGCTCAGCCCTGGCCACGCCCCCGACGCGCGGGGTGCCGGCAAAGATCGTGAGGAGATTGCTCCCCAGGGCCTGGACCTGCTGTGTGGTGGCCTGCCGGGCGCCCTGGCCGATGGCGATCATGGCGATGACGGAACCCACGCCGATGATGACCCCCAGCATGGTCAGGGCCGACCGCAGCGGGTTGCTGGCGATGGCGCGGGCCGCGATACGGATGCTTGAGGTGAGGTTCATCGGGTCGGGCTGGACCGCGGCGCCAGGAGCACTCGCGTCGGGCCATCGCGGACGATGCGGCCGTCCTTGAATTGCACGATCCGCCGCGTGTGGGCCGCGATGTCGGCCTCATGGGTGACCAGGACAATGGTGATCCCCTGCCGGGACAGACGGTCGAGCAGGCCCATGATCTCCTCTGCCGTGGTCGAGTCCAGGTTCCCGGTGGGCTCATCAGCCAGGATGATGGGTGGAGACATGACCAGCGCGCGCGCGATGGCCACGCGCTGCTGCTCGCCGCCCGAGAGCTGAGTGGGCAGGTGCGAGGCCCTCTCCCGCAGGCCCACCGCCTCCAGGGCGGCGAGGGCCTTCGACCGGCGGTCGGGCACACCCCCGTAGCTCATGGGGAGTTCCACGTTCTCGACGGCCGGCGTGCGCGGCAGCAGGTTGAACGACTGGAACACAAAGCCGATGCGGCGGTTGCGCAGGCGCGCCAGCGCCACATCATCGAGGCCGGCCACATCGGTGTCTTCGAGCCGGTAGGTACCCGCGGTCGGCCGGTCCAGGCACCCCATGATGTTCATGCAGGTAGACTTGCCGGAGCCGCTGGGCCCCATGATGGCCACAAACTCGCCGGGCTCGATGTCCAGGGAGATGCCCCGCAGGGCGTGCACTTCCACGCCGTCCATGCGGTAGACCTTTTCCACATCGCGCATGGCGATGAGCGCCATGGCCCTACCGCCTGGGGACCGCCGGCCGGGGCGGCGCAAAGGGACTGACCGGCTGCGGTCTGGTGGTATTGGACGCCGGCGTCCGCGCCGGGCCCAGGTAGACGACTTGCCCGGCCCGCAGGCCTCTCGTGATCTCGATCTGCCGGCCGTCCGTCGCGCCGGTCTCGACCACGACCGGCGTGAGGGTCTCACCGTCGACGAGGATCACGATCCGGGCATCCTTGCCGCGTACGGCCTCAGCGGGCACCAGCAGCACGTTCTGGCGCTCGGTGATGATGAACTCCGCGTCCAGGGTCATGCCCAGGCGCAGCGCCGGGTCGGGGCGATCCAGGTCCACGATGACACTGTACTGCCGGACGTTCTGGACCTCCACCGCCTGGGGCGCGATGCGCACCACCCGGCCGCCAAAGACCCGGTCCGGCAGCGCGTCCACCGTGATCCGTACCTTCATGTCCAGCCTGATCTGCGCGATGTCGGACTCGTCCACCTGGACATTGGCCTGAATGACGCGGGTATCCGCAATGGTCATCATCAACGTGCCGCCGCCGGTGAGGCCCCCGATGACGCTCTGGCCGGCCTGCACCGCCAGCCGGGCCACGATGCCGTCGATCGGCGACGTAATGCGCGTCTCGGCGAAGCGGTCGCGGGCCTGCTCGACCTGCGCTCGGGCGTTCTGGACCTGGGCTTCCGCCGCGGCCACGTCAGCCGCCAGGACATGCTCCTGGAGCCGGGCGGCCCTGGCCGCGGCGAGCGCGTCTTCGGCCTCGCGGACCTGGGCGCTGGCCACGGCGACATCTTCCGGCCGGCTGCCGACCCGCAACTGCTGCAA
>JAVKIP010000046.1:0-8036 GCA_031459385.1 Candidatus Fervidifonticultor secundus
ACCTCTGACTTCACCCGCAGCTTCGTCCACTGGGGATTCCTGGCGCTGCTCCTGGGTGCGACAGCTCTGCTACCATCAGAGTGGTGGATGGCGAACCCGGTGCGCACGATTGACACCCTGGTACGGACGGGGGGGACGCCGTGGCTGGCTGCCCCGGTGGTGGGTTACCTGTGCCTGTCCGTTGCGGGCGCGAAGCTCGTGGCCAACTACATCCACTACACGCGCAGCCACGAGGGATCGGGGTAGCGGTGGAGCGCGATCTCCTGCTCCTGGTGATTGAAGACGCGCGGCGGCGCCTGGACGCGCGTCGCGCCTGGCGCTGGGGCGGCCGGGTCGCCGCCGTCGCGGCCGGCGTGGTGCTGGTGCTGGTGTTGCTGCGTCTGGCGGTTCCCCTGGCGCTGCCGTATCCGGCACTGGCCCTGGCGGCCCTGGGCGCAGGTCTGGGCACGGTGGCGGGTATGCGCGCGTTTAGGCGCACCCCGCCGCTCCTCGCAGCCCAGGTCCTCGACTATCGGTTCGGTGGCGCCGACCGCATTGCCACCGCCATGGAGGTGCGTCTGGGGAAGCACCGGCCCACGATCCTGTCGTCTCTCCTGCTCGATGATGCCACGTCCCTGGCCGCCTCGCTGGACCTGCGGCGCCACCTGCCCGCCGGGCCAGACCGGACGGCCGCGGTGGCCGTGGCACTGGCGATCGTCGCCGTACTGGCCGCTGGCGCACTCAAGGGACTGTCATTGCCCGGGACTCCGGCGCGCGAGGTGGCGCGCACCATCCAGCGCGAGGGTCGTCGCCTGGAGCGCGCCGGCCAGACCATGGAAGAGCAGGCCCGGGCGGAGCGCGCTCGCATCGCCCGGCGGATGGCACCCTCGCTGCAGAGGCTCGGTGAAGCGCTTCAGCGCGAGCGCCTCGAGCGCCAGGAGGCCCTGGCGCGTATCGAGTCTCTGGGTCAGATGCTCGAGGCTGAGCGCCACCAGGTGAGAGTCCGGCGTGAGCAACTGGCCGGGGAACAGCGCCGGTCTCCGGGTGATGAACCCTCGGATCTGTTCAAGCAGCGTGTGGCGACAGACCGCGCGCTGCGGCAGATCCGGGAACTGGCCGACCGCTTGGCTGAGAGCACCTCCCCGGAGGAACGTGAGGCCATCATGCGCCAGCTCGCCGCGCTCGCCGGCGGCGAGGACGGGGGTGTCCCCACCCGCATCCGCCAGCAGGCCGAGGCCGCTCGCAGGCAGGCCGAGCTGGGCGATACCGCCGGCGCGCGACGCAGTCTCCAGCAGGCCGCGGGCGACCTCGAGGACCTTCGCGCCATGCTGGCCGACGAGGAAGGTCTGGAACAGGCGCAGCGCGACCTGCGGCGTTCCGCAGACCAGATTGCCCGTGGCGCGCCGGGCGCGCCCCTGGACGCTGAACAGGCACCCCAGGCCAGCACGCGCCAGGGGCCCGCGGCACCTGGCGAGCGGCCGCCGTCTGAGGGTCAGGGTCCAGAACCCAGCGAAGCGCCTGCCGGCCCCAATCAGGGGACGCTGCCGGGCCAAGGCGCAATCGCCGAGAAGCTCGGTGCGCGCACCCAGCGGCTGGAGGGCCCCCGCCAGCAGTCGAGGATTCGTGGCCTGCAGGGCGAGGGGCGGGTGGCGACCTCCGAACTGCTGGGTCCCGGTCGAACGGGCAGAGTGCGAGCGCCGTCGGGGCCCGGCGGGGCTGCCGCGCGCGCCGAAGCCGACCGGTACGTGGCACGCATGCGCGTCCCGCCAGACTACCGCGAGATCGTCCGTCGTTATTTCGAGGCGCTTGCGGCGTCCCGCTAGCCGTGGCCCAGGAGCGCTCCATGGACGTGCAGACGTTTCGTTCGACAATTGCCGCGATCCGCCGCGAGGTGCAGGCCGTCATCGTCGGCCACGAATCGCTGATCGATCACGTGCTCATCGCGCTGATCGCCAACGGGCACGTGCTGCTGGAGGGTGTCCCCGGGCTGGGCAAGACGCTCCTGGTGAAGACGCTGGCTCAGTGCCTCGACCTGCGATACTCCCGGATCCAGTTCACCCCGGATCTCATGCCGGCAGACATCATCGGGACCAACGTGGTGATGCAGGACGCCGATGGCCGTCGGTACTTCGAATTCCAGCGGGGCCCCGTCTTTTCCCAGATCCTGCTCGCAGATGAGATCAATCGCGCCACGCCCAAGACGCAGTCAGCCTTGCTGGAAGCCATGCAAGAGCGTCAGGTGTCGGTGTCCGGGACCGTGTACGCGCTGGAGGAACCCTTCCTGGTGCTGGCGACCCAGAACCCCATCGAGATGGAAGGCACGTATCCGTTACCCGAAGCCCAGGTGGACCGATTCCTCTTCAAGCTCAAAGTGGAGACGCCCACGCTCCCGGAGTTGGTCGAAATCATGGAGCGCACGTCCGGGCCGGTACTCCCCACACCGGCCGTCGTGGCCGACAGTGCCACCATCCTGGCCATGCAGGCGTTTGCGCGAGAAGTGCCGGCTGCAGAGCACGTGAAGTTGTATGCAGCGCGCCTGGTCCGCGCCACCCACCCGCAGGAGAGCGAGGCCAGCTCCATGACCAGGCGTTTCGTCCGGTATGGCAGCAGCCCGCGCGGCGCGCAGGCGCTGCTCGTGGCCGGCAAGGTCCGTGCCCTGATGGAGGGCCGCACCGCCGTCAGCAGTGAAGATCTCCAGGCCCTCGCCCTGGCTGCCCTGCGGCACCGCGTGCTGCTCAACTTTGAAGGAGAGGCCGAGGGTGTCGATCCCGACGAGATCATCAAGAGCATCGTCGCCGAGATCCCGCCGACGCCGGCCGCCGCCGTCACATGACCGTCGCCACGCGCCCGCTGCTCTTTGAGCCGGAGTTCCTCAGCAAGCTGGAACAGCTCTCTCTCCTCTCGCACCGGCTCTACCGCAGCGGCTTCCGCGGGGAGCGGCGCAGCAACACCCTGGGCCGCGGTGTGGAGTTCGCCGACCATCGCTCCTACCACATCGGCGACGACTACCGGTACATCGACTGGCACATCTACTCCCGGCTCGACCGACTGTTCGTCAAGCTGTTTAGCGAGGAGGAGGACGTCACGGTTCACCTCTTCGTGGACGCCAGTCGTTCCATGGGGTGGGGCGAGCCGTCGAAACTGGACTACGCGGTGCGCGTGGCGGCGGCGCTGGGCTACATCGGGCTGGCCAACCTCGATCGCGTCGGCGCGGTGATCGCCTCGGATCGCGTCAGGCGCATGCTGGCCCCACTACGCGGCCGCCCGGGTGTCTTCCGGCTCTTCCACTTCCTCAGCGAGGCCGTCCCCGAAGGCGGCAGCGACCTAGTGGCGGCCCTGCGCGAGTACAGCCTCCGCACCCATCGTCGCGGCGTCCTGGTGATGATCTCGGACCTGATGCTGCCCGAGGGCATCAGCGCAGGCCTGCGCTTCGCCCGGGCGCGCCGCTTCGAGCCCTTCGTCATCCACCTGCTCAGCGATGAGGAACTCGCCCCCCCATTGGCCGGCGATCTGCGCCTGGTGGACAGCGAGACCGGCGCGGCGGTGGAGGTGACGGCCGACGCCGCAACGGCGTCTGGCTATGCCCGGGCGCGCGACCGGTACTTCGCCGAAGTGGAACAGGCCTGCCTACGGTACGAGGTCGAGTACCTGCGCGCGGCCACATCCATCCCGTTTGAGGACTTGATCTTGCGGTACCTGAGGGCCGGGGGGCTGATCGCCTGATGATTCTCGGCAACCCGGGGGCCCTGTGGTGGTTGCTGCTGATTCCGCTGGTGGTGCTGCTCTATATGCTGCGCGCGCGGCGGGAGTCCAGGCTTGTGCCCAGCACGTTGCTCTGGGAGCGGGCCGTGCGGGACTTGGTGGCCCGGATGCCGGTCCGCCGTCTGGAGCGCAGCCTGCTCCTGCTGCTGCAGATCCTGGCCATCGCAGTGCTGGCGTTGGCGCTGGCTCGGCCGTCGGTGATGGTACCTGGGCTGGCCGGGGACGCGGTCGTGCTCGTCATTCGTACGACGGCCAGCATGCAGGCCACAGACGTGGCCCCCTCGCGCCTAGCGGCGGCCAAGCGCCAGGCGCGGGACCTACTGGCCCACCTGGGACCGAGGCAGCCAGCGGCCCTGGTGGCGGCTGGCGCGGCCCCGGCGCTCGTGCGCGACTTCACCGTCGAGCGGGGGAGCCTGGTCTTGGCGGTGGAAGCGCTCCGCGCAACCGACGCGGGCGGAGCGCTCGACGATGCCGTCGCGCTGGCGTCCAGCCTGCGGGTGGACGGGAGGCCTGGGCGCGTCCACGTGTTCTCTGACCGCGCCCCCGCCGACAGGCGGGCCACGTGGCATCCCGTCGGCCGGGGCGCGCCCAACATGGCCATCAGCTGGGCCATCGCGAGCCCCGTCGCCAGCGGTGGCACCCGGCTGCTCGTGCGCGTTCAGACCTTCGGTGGGGCCGTACCTGCTCGCACCCTGCGGGTCGCCATCAACGGCCGCGCGCTGGCGGCGCGCCGGGTGCAGCCGGCGCCCGGGGAGGCGCAGGTGGCAGTCTTCGACCTGGGCCGCGCCACGGGCCTGGTCACGGCGTGGCTCGAGGGTCAAGACGCCCTGCCCGCAGACGACCGGGCCGTTGTGGCTGTCGGACGGGGGTTCCTGCCCGGCGTACTCGTCGTCGGCGGGCCGAATCCGGTCCTCGACGCCGTGTGGCAGGCTGTGCCCGTCCGCGCGGTGACCCGGGCGGATCGCGCGGCACCCGCCGAATGGGGTCGGCACGACCTAGTGGTCCTCGACAGCGTGGAGCCCCTGACCTTGCCGCCGGGAGCCTACCTGCTCATCAACACGCTCGGGGAGAACCTGCCCGTTCAGATCGAAGGGGCTGTTCGGGACCAGGTGATCCGTGCGGTGGCCGCTACCCATCCGGTGATGCGCCTGGCCGATCTGCGCGGAGTCCGCATCACAGAGGCGCTGTCCTTGCGCCTCCAGGGGGGAGAGGCGCTGGCCGAAGACGGCGTCCCCCTGGTCTGGGCGTATGAGGGCCGCGGCATCCGCGCTGTGCTGCTGCCGTTTGCGCTCGACCAGACCGACCTGCCCTTCCACCCCGGGTTCCCCGTGCTGGTCGCAAACGCGTTGGCGTGGTTGGCCGGGGGACCGGAGTTGCCGGCCGGCAGCGCGCCGGTCCTTGCGGCCGGGCCGCGGCAGACCGCGGTGCTGCTCGACCCTGCCGGCACGGCGACGCGACTTGCGGCCCGCAACGGCCTCTTCATGCTGCCCCCCCTCGACCGTGTGGGGCTGTGGCGGTTGCGCACAGACGGCTGGGAGCGCCGGTGGGTGGTGTCCACTGTGGACGGTCAGGAGTCGGATCTGCGCGTGCCAGATGCGCCGGCTGGGTCGATTCCCGACGCGCCCCAGTCGGCGGCGCTCTCGCTGGTACCATGGTTGCTCGGGCTCGGCGCCCTCATGCTGGCGGGCGAGTGGTTGCTGTGGGCCAGGACGCTGCCGCCCGACCACGGCCGGAGGGGGCGGCCGTGATCCGGTTTACCGCGCCCGCAGCACTGGTGGGCCTGCTGGCCCTCCCGCTCCTGGCGCTGGCGCTGCGCGGCCGCGGCAGGAGGCGGGCGCTGGTGGCGCTGCGCACCGCGAGCGTGGCACTGCTCGTGCTCGGGGCCGCGGGGATGGAGATGGTGCGCGCGGTGCCCGACCTGACCGTCGTCATCGCCGCGGACCGTTCCGACAGCCTAGGACCGGACGGTGCCCGCGCCATCCGCGCCTTCCTCGACGAGGTGCGCACGCGGGCCGGGGGAAGCCGCCGCGTCGGCCTGGTGACGTTCGGCGCCACTGCGATGCTGGAGGAGCCGCCGAACGCGCAGCCGCGTCTGGCGCTGGCGTCGCGTGTGCGCGGCGACGGAACCAACATCGCCGGCGCCATCCGTGCCGCGCTCCGCGTTCTGCCTGAGGGCAGCGGAGGGCGCATCGTGGTGTTGACCGACGGGCAGGCGACGGCCGGAGACCTGCCGTCGGCACTGGCCGAGGTGTACCGCCGCGGCGTCGAACTCGCGGTGGTGCCCGTGGCGCCAGATCCTCCGCCGCCGGACGTCATGATCGAAGAGGTCTCCATGCCCGCGCTCGGAGCCGTCGGTGAACGGTTGCCGGTGGCCGTGACGATCCGCGCGACGGCCCCGGCGGAGGGCGCGCTGCGGGTTCGGGCCAACGGCGCGCTGCTGCTGGCCCGGACGCTCTCCCTCCCGGCGGGGCGCACGCGAATTGACTTGGAACCCGAGGCGACGGCCGCCGGGCTCCTTCGTATCGAGGCGTCCATCGATGCCACGCCGGACGAGGAGCCCGGCAACAACCGCGCTTTCGCCCTCGGGTTTGTCAGTGGCCCGCCCTCCGTCCTCTACGTCGCCGTCCAGCCCGGGCCGCTGGTTCGGGCGCTGGACGTGCAGGGCCTCCGTGTGCGACAGATCGCACCGGCAGCCCTGCCGGGGTCGCTGGCCGGCTATCAGTCGGTCGCGGCCGTGGTCCTCGACGACGTGCCCGCATATCTGCTCAGTGCGAAGCAGCAGGCGTCGCTGCGCGATTATGTGCGCCTGGCTGGCGGCGGGCTGGTCGCCGTCGGCGGCACCCGGAGCTTCGGCATCGGCGGCTACGCTGGCACACCCATCGAGGAGGCCCTGCCGGTCAGCATGGACGTCCGGCACCGGCTGGCCATTCCCACCATGGCCATCGTGTTGGTCCTCGATGCCTCGGGCAGCATGGGGAGCTTTGGCACGGAACTGGCCAAAGTCGAACTGGCCAAGGAGACCGCGCAGTCGGTGGTGGACCTGCTCGGAGACCGGGATCTCATCGGGGTGCTGGCCTTCGACCAGCAGCCGCGGTGGCTGGTACGGCCGACGCCGGCAACCGAGCGGGCGCGCATTCTCGAAGCGGTGAGCCGGATCAAGGCCGGGGGCGGCACCGTGCTGTATCCCGCGCTGGAGGCCGCCCGGGACGCGCTACGGCAGGTGGACGCCAGGGTCAAGCACGTGATCGTGCTCTCGGACGGGCAGACCGATCCCGGTGCGTTCCAGACACTGGTGACCGGGATGGCCGCCGAACGCATGACCGTCAGCACCGTCGCCATTGGCCGCGACGCCGACGTGGAGATCATGCGCAACATCGCGGCCTGGGGACGCGGCCGCACGTATGTGGCGCGGGATATCTACGGCATCCCGCAGATCTTGACCGCTGAGGCCATGCTCGCCGCCCGCGCCTACGTGGTGGAGGAGCGGTTCGTCCCAAAGAGGACCGGTACGCCGGGGGCCTTCGGCGATCTGGGCGCGGTGCCGGCGCTGCTGGGGTATCTGGCCGCGGCACCCAAGCCCGCGGCAGAAGTGGCGCTGCTCTCGCACCAGGACGACCCGGTCGCGGCGTCGTGGACGTACGGCCTGGGCCGTGCGGTCGCCATCACCACCGATGCGCGGTACCGGTGGACGGCCGAGTGGGCGCGCTGGCCGCAGGCCGCGCGCTTCTGGTCGCAGGCGGTCCGGTGGGCTATGGCCCGACAGGCGCAGCCGCTGGACGTCCACGCCGAACCTGTGCCCGACGGGCTGCGTGTGGCGCTCGACGCGCGCGCGCCGGACGGAGAGCCGTACGTGGGCTGGGACGGCAGTGTGGCCCTGGTCGGCGACAGCGGGGTTGTCGGTGCGGCGCGGCTGTCGCAGAGGCGTCCGGGCTGGTACGACGCCACGTTGCCGATGCCCTCCCCCGGGGCCTACCTGATCAGGCTCACGGTCTCGGACAGCAAGGGCAACGCGGGCCGCGCCATGCTTCCGCTGGCCGTCCCGTACTCGCCGGAGCTGCGCCATGTGGGGGTCAACCGGGCCGTCATCTCGCAGATGGTCGAGACCGGCGGAGCGCGGGTGATCACCACGCCCCAGGAGGCCATGGCGCCGCCCCAGGTGCCGGCACGGCGACCCCAGCCGACCTGGCCGCTGTGCGCCGGCCTGGCGCTGACCGGATTCGTGGCCGAGGTCGTCCTGCGCCGGATCCCGGCGATCGAGCACCACCTGGGCCGCCTCGCCGCCGCCGCGGCCGCGT
>JAVKIP010000047.1:0-7567 GCA_031459385.1 Candidatus Fervidifonticultor secundus
CAGGGCCAGGTGCAGCAGTACCTTCCGGCCGTCGCGCAGGATGCCCCAGGCGCACAGGAGCGCTTCCTGCACGCCCCCTTGCTGGCGCAGCGTCTCGTAGATCGCGTCGACAAACAGGTACTCCAGCTCGAAGCCGGACAGATCCCGCGTCGCGAACGCCTCGTACTCTTCCCACAGCGCCTCGGTGATCTCGCTGACCGCGCTGCGACTGAGCAAACTGGTGCCGGTCGCGTCGGTGAACGCCTCTTCGATGTCCCGCGCGCTCAATCCGTGCGCGTACATCTCCGCCACCAGCCGCCGCAGGACGTCCGTGTGGCCGCGCAAGAAGCCCCACAGCCGACTCTCGAACGGCTCGGCGACGTCGCGGACCTGGGGGCGCCAGATCGGGATACGCCCTTCCGCAGTGCGCAGCTGCCGCTGCTTGTACCCATTCCGATAGCCTCGATGCGGCTCGGTCGCCTCGGCGCGCTCATAGTGCCCGCGCTCAAGATGGTCGGTCACTTCCTGCTCCAGCAGTTCCTGCACCACGCGCTGAGCCCCCAGGCGGAGCAGCGTGCTGGCGATCTCCGCCTCGCCGGCTTGGCCGTCCGCGAGTAGGGCGGCAATCGCTTCTCGAATCTGTTGACTCGGTGGTACTCTGGTCATGGTCTGGGCTCTCCTTCTGCCCTCGCGGGCGGTGGTTTGTGTTGGTCGCACCAACCACCTTAGGGTAGCCCAGGCCGTCAGCTATTTACACCCATTTTCGGACTTGACCGTTGAGAGACGGCGGCCCCATTGAAGCGAAACCGCTCGCGATGGACGGCGACCACCGCAAGAGACCTTGCTCTGGCAAGACCATCACCGGGTTCCCTACGTGCAGTTCCAACCAGTGACGCTGTGAATAGGGGACTGAAATCCCCGCGTCGAACCTGGAGAACCCGGTGGAAGTTGACGATAGGACGTGGAGGTGAGGACATGCTGCGCACGGTCGCTCGGTGTGTGCTCGTCGGAGTCATCGCGATCGCCCTGTGGCCCGCGCCGTCCTGGGGCGCGCCGCAGTCGCCTGCGGGTCGTCCCATCAGCCTCGCGCTGCTGATGGCGGCTCCGGGGCGGTCCGATCTCTCCTGGAGCTTCATGCACTGGCTGGGCGCGGAGCAGGCGCGGCGCACCGGACAGGTCTCCGACCTGCGGGTGGTCGTTTCGACCCCGGCCACCGCGCTCTCGGACATGACCCTGGTCGTGCGGGATGGCCAGTTCGACCTGATCTACGTCGCGTCGTTCTCGACCTATGGCACGGCCCTCCGCGACCTCGCCAACCGGTTCCCCGACCGGCAGTACGCCATCTCCGACATCCGGCCGCAGTTCGGTGACGCCGATCCCGGCAATCGTGCTGTGCTGGGCCTGCTGTACCAGCAGGAGCAGCCGAGCGCCATGGCCGGCGCGCTCGCCGCGGCGCTCTCGCTCCACTACGACTGCCCCAATGTGGGCATCGTCCTGGGGCGCGAGATTCCCGTGCTGCACGAGTTCGAGATGGGCTACAAGTGGGGGGGTCGACTGGGCGATCCGGCGCCTGTCCGAGACGAACCCGGACGCAGTCCGCGACAAGCGCCTGGCCCGGGCGGCCCGGAAGGAGCGCGTGCTGTGGACGTACACCGGCGCGTTCAACGATCCGGCCCGCGGCCGCGAGGCGACTGAAGCGCAGGTCCGGCAGGGGGCGTGTGTGGTCTATCAGGTGGCGGGCGCGACGGGGCTCGGCGTCCTCGGGTACATGGACGACCACCACCGCACGCGCAACATCCCCATCGGCCAGCCGCCGTTCGCCATCGGCGTGGACACGGTCCAGGAATGGGTGAGCCCCCACGTGGTCGGGAGCGCGCTGAAGCGGGCGGATGAAGCCGTGCTCCTCGCCGTCCGGCTCGTGCGGGAGGGCCGCTTCCGCGACGTGGTCCAGCGCGACCGCTCGGTGTGGCTGAACTTCGGTAACCGCGGGACCTGGTTCAGCGATCCCCAGCTCGTGCGGGAGTGGGTGCGGCGCGCCGTCGAGATCGGCGCGCTCGACGGCTCCAGGGGCGGCGAGGTGCTCGCGAACTACGGCAGGCTCCGCGCGCCCCAGCCCCGATGGGCCTGGGAGATCGTGGACGGCCTGCGCCGGTTGATCGAGCAGGGCCGGGTGGACATCCCGCGGCCGTTCGGCGACCCGCAGCGCTGGCCGATCGAGCGCCTGCGGGAGACGTACGGGTAGCGCCGGCACGCGGAGGCGCGGAGAGGTCGCGGGCGATGACGGCGCTCCGCCGCGGGGTACGGCGCGCCGAGCCCATCTGGGACGTGCTCTTTGCGCTGGCCGGGGCGCTCGTGATCGCCACGCTGGTGCTGCGCATGGCGGGGTACCCGCCGCTGGCCGTGTTGCGCGGTGCGTTCGGCTTCTCGCTGTTCACGGCGCACGGGATCACGACCACCCTGGCCTTCGCCACACCCCTCATCTTCACGGGCCTGTGTTTCCTGGTCGGCGTGCGCGCCGGCATCTTCAACGTGGGTGCCGAAGGTGTCGTGATGGTGAGCGCGGGCGCCAGCGTGGCGGTCGGCGCGCTGCTGCCGCTGCCGGCACCGGTGCACCTGCCGCTCACCCTGACGGTCGCAATCGTGGTCGGAGTCCTCTGGATGCTGCCCAGCGCGCTGCTGCGGGCGCACCGCCAGGTGCACGAAGTGCTCTCTACCATCATGCTGAACTGGATCGCGGTCTACCTGGTGGCGTTCCTGATCGCCTATCCGCTACGCGACCGCGCCTTCCCGTCGCGCACGATCCTCATCCTCCAAAGCAGCCGGTTGGCGGCGCTCATCCCCGGCACGTCGCTCACCGTCATGCTGCCGGCCGCCGTCCTGCTCTGCGTGGCGGCCTACGTGTTTCTCTATCACACGCCCACCGGCCTGCACCTCCGGGCGAGCGGTGCCGATCCCGTCGCCGCGCATGCCGTCGGCATCGACGTGCGCCGGCTGACGATGCTGGCCTTCCTGTTGGGCGGCGCGGTCGCGGGCGTGGCGGGCTTCGCGCTGACCGCAGGCTTCCCGCCGTACTGGAACATTGACGAGCACATGCAGAGCCTGCTCCGCATGGGGTTCCTCGGGATCGTCGTGTCCGCCATGGCGCGCAACCACCCCCTGGGCTGCGTGCTCTCGGCGATCCTGGTCGCGGCGGTGCTGACGTCGCGGTCGTACCTGCAGCTCTCCCATGGCGTCGTCTACGAGTTCGCCGAGCTGCTCGCGGGCATCGTGGTGATCCTGCTGGCGCTGCCCGGAATCTCCCGGGACATCGCCCGCTGGCGGACGAGGCAGGCCGCCCGCCAGCGGGCCCTGGCCCCGAGCCCGGCCGAGGCGCGCAGCCAGTGAGCCGGGTGGTCGTTGCCCTGGCGGCGCTCGCAGGCGCGGCCGCGCTCACCCTCCTGCGCGGGGTCGCGGCGGCGGCCAGCCTGGCCCTGATGGCGCTGGCGGCGATGGTGCCCATCGCGCTGCCGGCCATCGGCGAGGTTGTCAACCAGAAGGGCGGTGTGTTCAACATCGGCCTCGAGGGCATCATGCTGATCGCGTCGGTGACCGCCGTCTACACAGCGGAGCTGGGCGGTAACGGGCTGGTCGGGCTCGGCGGCGGCCTGCTGAGCGGCGCCGTCGTAGCCCTGCTGTTCGGGCTGGCAGTGACCTACGGTCGGGCGAACCAGACCATCGCAGGGCTCGGCCTCAACTTTTTCGGCGTCGGTGCCGTGGCGTTCCTGATCTTCGAGATCTGGGGGGCGCCGGGCTTCCACCGGGTCCCCGAGGCCCTGCGCATCCAGCCCCTGGTCACGCCCGCCGGCCTGCTGCGGTGGCTGTCCGTCGTGACCGTGCTCACGCCACTCGTCGTCGTGGGGCTTCTCCAGCACATGCCGTTCGGCCTGCGCCTGCGCGCGGTCGGACATAACGCCCTGGTGAGCGATGTGTCCGGGATCGAGGTGCACCGGCTCCGGCTCGCCGCGTGCGTCCTGGGCGGGGCGCTCGCCGGGCTGGGCGGCGCGTATATGTCGCTGGACTGGGTCGGCCTGGCGTCTATCGACCTGGTTGCAGGTCGGGGGTTCGTGGCGCTGGCGTGCGTCGTCTTCAGCGGTCTCAACCCGTGGCGCGCGGTGGCGGCGGCGTTCGTGTTCTCTGTGTTCAACGCCCTCGGGCTCTGGCTGCAGGTGGAGCCGTGGGCCCGTCCCCTGATGGCCCAGGGTGGGAGCGCGCTGTTCCTGATGCTGCCGTATGCGGCGGTGCTCATCCTCCTGGTCGCCGCGCCGGCGCGCGAGGCGTTCCCCCGCGAGATCGGTCGTCCATACCAGCGTCCGTAGGAGGGGCCGCGATCTATGAACGGCGAGAACCTGGTCGAGATGCGCGGCATTCACAAGCGCTTTGGCGAAACGGTCGCGCTCCGGGGCGTGGACTTCACCGTGGGACACAACGAGGTCGTCGGGCTGGTGGGCGACAACGGCGCGGGGAAGAGCACGCTCGTCAAGATCCTCACCGGAGTCTACCAGGCGGACGCCGGGGAGATCCGGTACAAGGGCCGGCCGGTCCGGATCGCCTCGCCGGCGCACGCGCGCACCCTCGGCATCGAACCCGTCCACCAGTTCGGGAGCACCGTCGACGAACTATCGATCTGGGAGAACTTCTTCCTGGGGCGCGAGACCTGCCGGCGCCTCGGTCCGATCCGGATCCTCGACAAGAAGGCGATGCGCGAGATCACCCGCCGGACGCTGGCGCAGCTCGGCATCCACCTCGACGACATCGAGCGGCCGATCGGCACCCTCTCCGGCGGCGAGCGTCAGGCTGTGGTCATGGGCCGCGCGGTCCACTTCGGCGGGGAGTTGCTGGTACTCGACGAGCCCACCGCGGCTCTCTCGCTGCGCGAGACCGAGCGGGTGCTCGAGTACATCAGCAACGTGCGCCGGATGGGACGGTCGGTGATCCTGATCACCCACATCACCCGCCACGTCTACCCCGTGGCCGACCGCTTCGTGGTCCTGGAGCGGGCGGCCAAGATCGCCGACGTGGCCAAGGACGCCATCACGCGCAAGGAACTGGAGGATCTCATCGTCCGCGGACGCCTGGAGGCCGAGCGGATCTAGCCGCCGCCGGTCGGGGCCACGACCCGGCCGGCGCAACGCGAAGGAGGGCACGATGCCAGATCGGCGCTACGCCGTCCTCATGGACGTGGACACCGGGCACGATGACGCGTTTGCGATCCTGCTCGCCGCCCGGCACGTGGACCTGCTGGGCATCACGACCGTCAGCGGCAACGCCCCGCTTGCGGACACCACCGTGAACACCCTCAAGGTCCTTGAGCTCGCAGGCCTGACAGAGATCCCGGTCGCGGCCGGCATGGACCGCCCGCTGGTGGCACCGCCGCAGCACGCGCCCGCGATCCACGGGCGCAGCGGGCTCGACGGCCCGGACCTGCCCGCCCCGCGCACCGCCCCCGACCCGCGCCACGGCGTGCCGTTCATGATCGATACGGTCCGGGCGCATCCGGGCTGCTGGATCGTGGCCACCGGGCCGCTCACGAACGTGGCGGTTGCGCTCCGCCAGGCGCCGGATCTCGCGACCCACCTGGCCGGGATCAGCCTGATGGGCGGGAGCACCGCCGGGGGAAACGTCACCGCCGCGGCAGAGTTCAACATCTACTGCGACCCGGAGGCGGCGGCCGTCGTCTTCGAGAGCGGCGTCCCCATCCGCATGGTCGGCCTGAACCTCACGCGCCAGGCGCTGGTCCTGGACCCCGAGGTGGCCCGCATCCGCGCGCTCGGCTCCCGGCTGGGTACGGTTGCTGCGGAGCTGCTGGAGTTCTACAATCGAACCGCGCGCGAGGTGTTCGGCCGCCCGGGCGGCCTCCTCCACGACCCGTGTGCCGTGGCCTGGATGATCGACCCGTCGCTCATCGAGTTCCAGCCGATGCACGTGGCCGTGGAGTTGACCGGTGCCCGCACGCGGGGGACGACCGTGTGCGACTGGCGGTTCGAGCGGGGCACGCCAGACCGGCTGCGGGGATACGCCGGCATCCAGGGGGGAGAGGCGCCCAACGCCGAGGTCGGCATGCGGTTGGATCGCGAGCGCTTCTTCGACCTGTTGATCGGCACGCTCGCGTCGTACCCGTAGCGCCGGGCGGCCGGCCCACGGTCGGGGTCGGCCTACTTCAGCACATCGGCCATCACCTGCAGCAGTGCCGCGACGCCCTTCGCCGCCATCCGGGACTCGTTGACGTTGCGGCTCCGCGTGCCGGCCGCGGCCAGGTCGGCGGCGGCCTGGGCCACCAGCATCAAGTCGTTCCCCGGGCTCGCTCTGAGGTCGGACAGAATGCCCCTGCCCTGACCCTGGCACACGTGGCCCCACGAACGGTTGAAGTTCTTGCCACCCTCGCCCTCCAGGCAGTTCAACGCGTGGCCCAGGTGCTGCACGACGCCGTTTGGGGTGTCGGCAGTCGCTGCGAACCCGGCGTGCGTGAGGGCCGTGCGGACCTGGGTTCTGACCGCGCCGGCCTGAGCCTGCGGCGCCGGCGTGGTCGAAGAGTCGCCATAGCCGCCCTGGCCGTAGGCCGCAGCCGCCAGCGTCCCTGCGGCGAGCAGAGCGGCAGCAAGGATAGTTGCGCGCTTCATGGTATATCACCCCTGTTCCATTGCGCACGAGGAATGTAACGATTGTGTCGAGTGAGTTCGCCCGCGCCCGGCTCTCTGATGCGGGCTCGATGCTGACGCCATGACCTGGGGCATGTGGATCTGGAACCTCCGCCGTTGCGAGGCGGGCGATCCCGACAGGATCGCAGCGCGGTGCCGGGCCGTCGGCCTCGACCACGTCGTCCTGAAGATCGCCGACGGGACGACGCCCTACAACGGCGCATCCCTCGCGCGCGTGGTCGAGCGGCTGCAGGCCCACGGGATTGAAGTCTGGGCGTGGACCTACACCTACGGACGGCAGCCTGAGCGTGAGGCCGAGGTGTTCGGTGCGCGCGCGCTCCAACTGGAGGCAAACGGCCTCGTGGTGGACCTCGAAGGAGACGGCTACAGCGGCAGCAGGGAGCGCGTCCGCCGGTTCATGGCGGCGTTACGCGGCGTCGCGCCGGCCGCCCACGTGGGGCTCTCCAGCCACCGGTTCCCGCTGCTGCACCCCGGCGTCCCGGTCGGATACGCGATGGGTTGGTGCGACTCGGGGTGGCCGCAGGCGTACTATCTGCATCCGGACGTCGAGGTGGCCATGGAGCGGGTGCACCGGCAGTGGTCGGCGTTTGGCCGGCCGGTGGTGGCCACCGGGGCCGCGTTTCCTGAGGGCACCGGTGAGGCGGCGAATGTCGCGCGATTTGCCGCGGCGTGCCGCCGGCTCGGCGTGACCGGGGTGAACTGGTGGAGCTGGGAGCACGCCACGCCGGCGGTGTGGGATCAGATTCGCTCGGTCGTTGGGGAGGCCTGATCGGGGTCGCGTCGCCGGTAGACCCAGACGCCCTCCTGCTCGACCGTCCGGTGGAATCGGCGCCCCTGGCGGGCCAGGGTACGCCACTCTTCCTCGGTGTATACGAACACATCGGCGGGGACCG
>JAVKIP010000048.1:0-6512 GCA_031459385.1 Candidatus Fervidifonticultor secundus
GCACAGGGATCCGCAGGGCCCACCGCCGATGGCCGGGGTGATCTTCGACATCGGCGGGACACTGATCTATCCCGGAACGTCAGACGAGGACTGCATCCGGAACCTGACCGCGTGGCTGATCGAGCAGGGTTGGCCCGAGCACGTCGAGGACGCCATCCGCGAAGCTCGCGGGTGGGTCCTGCGCAGCACCGCGCAGGCCGGCCGCCAGTTCACCATGCAGGAAGGCATCAGACGGGCGCTGTCGCGCTTCGACCGGGGTGCACCGGACGCCGGATTCATCGAGGCCGCGGAGTACGTGTTCTTCGAGCCCGAACTGGCCGGCTACCGGCCGTTTCCGGGCGCGGTGCGGCTCCTGCACAGTCTCAAGCGGGCCGGGCTGAACCTGGCGTGCATCTCGAACGCCACGTCCCACTGGCTCATCGAGCGCATCGTGGACCTGATGGGCTTCAGGCCGTTCTTCGACCCGGTCGTCTCGTCGGCCGGGTTCGGGCGCACCAAGCCCGACCCGCACATCTTCCGTTACGTCCTGGAGACCTGGGGCCTGACCCCGGAACGGGCGGCCATGGTGGGCGACTCGCTCCTGGCAGACATCGCCGGCGGCAGGAGCGCCGGGCTGCGGACCCTCTACGTCACCATGCGACCCAGCCTCGACAATGCCCATCACCGTCACATCGTTGCGGACGCCGAGGCGGCCTCGCTGGCCGACGCCCAGCGAATCCTCCTGGGCTGGGCCGGCGTGGAATAGCCGGATCTCGGGAAATGGTACTATGGACCATGGGGACGGTTCGTCCGGCCATCACAACGAGAGAAGGGAGGACAGTATGCGCAGTCTCCTCATCGCACTGACGATCGCCGCGGTCATTGCCGCAATGGCCGCCCCGGCCGAGGCGCAGACGAACGGATATCAGAGCATTTTCCAGCTTCGCTACTGGGGCAGCGGTCTCGCATTCGGCAACCCGGCGCCGCCCTCCGCGACGGACTCGGGGTCCGGATGGGGCCTTACGCTCCGGGTGGATTCGAGGACCTCGCCGTGGTCGTTCAGCGCTCGCTATGACTCCCTGAGCATTACACCAACGAACTGGGTGTGGAACGGCGCCTCGATGTACGATGCCAATGTGCACTACCGGTTCGGGCCGAGCCTCGACCAGTACATCGGGATCTTCGCGGGGTACGGCTATGTCTCACCGGCAGACACGACTGGGTTGGCCGTCAACATCGGGTCGGCGTCTGGTCTGCGGTATGGCGCCGAGTTCCTCTGGCGCCAGCCCTCCGGCCTATACCTGACCGGGGATGTCGCTTTCGGGTCGTGGAGCACCACCGGTGGCGCCGGTTGGGGACCCAGCAGCATTACCGACTACCGCCTCGCCGTGGGATTCGAGTTCCAGGGCGGCTGGGGCGTCGAAGGCGGCTATCGGTACCTGTCCTGGCGGGTTGGGGCGGGCGGTGGATGCCCGGCTGGCTGCGAGTGGCAGTTCAGTGGCGTGACCGCGGCCCTGACGTTCCGGCGGTAGGGCTGCCCACGACGGGGCCCTACCCCGACGCCCGCAGCGCCTGATCGAAGTCGGCGATCAGGTCTTCTCCGTCCTCCAGCCCGACTGAGACGCGGATCAGCCCGTCGGTAATGCCGGCGCGCTCACGATCCTCCCGGGGGATCCCCACGCTGCTCGTCGAGGCGGGATGGGTGACCAGCGTCTCGTGCCCGCCCAGGCTCACAGCCAGGGAGGCCAGCCGCAGGCTCTCCACGCACCGCACGCCGGCGTCGAACCCCCCGCGCACCTCGAACGATAGCATGCCGCCGTACCCGCGCATCTGCCGCCGGGCGACGTCATGCTGGGGATGCGAGGGCAGCCCCGGGTAGTGCACCCGTTCCACCCGCGGGTGCGCGACCAGGAATTCCGCCAGGCGCTGGGCGTTCTGGTTGTGGCGCTCCATCCGCACGCCCAGGGTCCGCATGCCCCGGACCAGCAGCCAGGCAGCGAAGGGATCCAGCACCGGACCCAGGATGCGCATGGTGCGCACCGCCCGCCGGACCAGGTCACGACGGCCGGCGATCACGCCGGCGGTGACGTCGTGGTGCCCGCCCAGGTACTTGGTGGCGCTGTGGACCACCAGGTCCACCCCCAGCGCAAGCGGCGTCTGGTTGAACGGTGACGCGAAGGTGTTATCGGCGATGGTCACGGCGCCAGCCTGCCGGGCAAGCGCCACCACGGCCGCGATGTCAGTGACCTGCATGAGAGGGTTGTTGGGCGTCTCGATGTAGAGCAGCCTGGTGTTGGCACGCACCGCTTCCGCGTAAGCGGCGGGCTCCACGCTGTCGATGAGCGTCACCTCCACGCCGTACTGGGGCACGATCTCCATCAACAGTTGAAACGTCGCCTGGTAGACCGCGCGCGGCGAGACGATGTGCGAGCCAGGCGTCAGCACCGTCAGGATGGCGGTCGAGATGGCGCCCATGCCCGAGGCGGTGGCCAGGGCGTCCTCGCCGCCTTCGAGGTCAGCCGCCAGCTCCTCGAACAGCCGCGTGGTGGGATTGCCCCAACGGGTGTAGTACCACCCCGTGCCCCGGTCAGCCCCCAGTGCGGCGCCTTCCGCCATCGTGTCGAACCGAAACGTGGAGGTCTGGTGGATGGACGGGCTCACCGCCTTCAGCGGGTCCCGGATCGTGCCTCCGTGAATGGCGCGGGTCTGGAATCCTCGGGCCGCAGGCCGGGCCGTGGTCATGGTCTCCCCTCCGGCGATCGTGGATGGCGGACGTCCCGTGGGGTCAGGTTCAGTTCCGACGCCAGAATCCCTGCGAGGATCAGGGCGGCGCCGACGGCCTGTCTGGCCGAGGGGACTTCGCCCAGGATGAGGTACGCCGCCAGCGCGGCGGCCACCGGCTCGAAGGTGAACACCAGCCCGACGTGGGACGGGGTGGTGTACCGCTGCGCCCAGGTCTGCACCAGCATGGCGAAGACGGTACCGGTGGCGGCCATGAAGACGATCATGGCCCACACCGCAGCGCCGGCGGAGACCAGGCCGAGCAGCGGTCGCTCGGGAACGGCGGCCAGCGTGCTGAAGAGCCCCACCGGGACCACCTGGGCGGCGGCGAACGCCAGGGGCTCGATGGCCCGCGCCAGGCGGCCGACGAGCACGATGTGGAACGCAAAGCAGACCGCGCAGCCCAATACCAGCCAGTCGCCGGTCTGGACGGCGACCGCCTCGGTGAGCGTGAGGAGCGCGAGGCCCCCGCTCGCCAGCAGAATCCCGGCCAGCACACCGGCCCGCGGCGGCCGGCGCAGCCACACGGCGGAGATGACCGGCACGATCACCGTGGACAGCCCGGTGATGAACGCGGTCTTCGAGGCCGTCGTCAGGCGCAGGCCGACGGTCTGGAAGGCATATCCGAGGAAGAACACCGTCCCGACCCCGAGCGCCTGGGCCCACCGCTGCCACGCCATGGTCAGCCGGTCCGACGGCGTGCCCGTCACGATGAGCAGGGCCCCGATCGTGAAGCGGACCGCCAGGTAGGTGAACGGTCCGAGGACCGCCAGGACGATCTTGCCCAGCGGGAAGGTCAGGCCCCAGAACCCGGCGACGGCCAGCAACGCCAGGTCGGCGACCAGCGGGTGCGGACCGCGTGCATCCTCGACCACCCGCCCATGATAGAAACGACGCGACGGCACTGTCAACGCGGGCAGGGCTGACGCGCGGAATCGGAGAAGCATCGAGTAACCCATGCGCCTGGGTGCCCACGTCTCCGTCAGCGGATCGCTGGACCTGGCCGTCGACCGTGCGCTCGCCATCGGTTGCCAGTGCCTGCAGATCTTCTACGGGTCACCGCGCCAGTGGCGCCCGGCGGCCTATCCGCCGCAAGTGCTCGCCCGGTTCGCGGAGAAGCGCCGGGCCGCAGGGCTCGAGCCCTTGGTGGCGCACGCGGCGTACCTGATCAACCTGGCCGCACCGTCACGGGACATCCGCCGGCGATCTGTACGATCGCTCCTGGCCACCCTGCAGGGCGTCGAGCGGCTCGACGGGCTCGGTGCGGTTACGCACCTCGGCAGCCGGATGGACGCGCCACGTCCCGTGGCCCTGGCGCGGGCCGCGGCGTCGGTGCGCAGCGCTCTTGCCGGGACCGACCGCGCCATGCTGCTCCTCGAGAACAGCGCCGGAGCGGGCGGGACGCTGGGCGCGGATCTTGAGGATCTCGCCGCGCTCCTGGATCTGCTTGGTGGCGACCGCCGTGTCGGCGTCTGCCTGGACACCGCGCATCTGTTTGCCGCCGGGTGGGATCTGCGGGCCGCCGAGGGTGTGGACGCCATGGTGACGGCCGTGGCCGGTGCCATTGGGTGGGACCGCGTGCGGCTCTTCCATCTCAACGACTCGGCGGCCGGGCTTGGCTCGCGCATAGACCGCCATCAGAACATCGGTGAGGGCTGGATTGGCATGGACGGATTTCGCGCCATCGTCACCCACCCGCGGATCCGACCGCTGCCGGGGATCATCGAAACCCCCGGGTTCGACCGAACCGGGCCTGACAGGAAGAATCTGAGACGACTGGCACGGCTCCAGACCGGCCGCCGCCATGCGACCCCCAAGGGGATTGCCCATGGCCCAAGACCGCTTCATTGACATCGCCGGGGCCCGGATCCGGTACCGGGTGGAGGGCACGGGTCCGGCCGTGCTCCTCGTGCACGGTCTCGGTGCGTTCATCGAATCGTGGGCCTGGACCATCGCCGGCCTGCGGGACCGGTACACCGTCGTCGCCTTCGATTTCCCGGGGTTCGGCTTCTCGGACCCGGTCCCCACGGCCTTCGCCCCTGAAGGAGCCGCGGCATTCCTGCTCTCGTTCATGGACGCGCTGCGCATCCGCAGCGCGGCGTTCATTGGATCGTCCCTGGGCGGCGCCATCGCCGCCATGGCTGCGGGCCGGGTGCCCGGGCGGTGTTCGGCCCTGATCCTGTCCGCGCCCGCCGGATTCGCACCCCGCGTGCCCGCGGCCACGCGCCTGGCCACGCTGCCGCTGGTGGGCGAGGTCTGCGTGGCGGCGATCCGGCGTGCTCCGGTCCTGGGCGTCCGCAGCGCCCTCGTCCGCCGCACCCACCTGCCGCCGGTCCTGGTCGAGACCGCCCGGCGCGCGTTTACCCAGGGCGCGGCCGGGGCCTCCTGCCTGCGGATCGTCCGTGCCACCGTCGGCCTCCGGGGCATCCGCCCCGAGGTGATCGCTAGGGTGCGCACCGCCGCCGAGCGCGTCACGGCGCCGACGCTGCTGATCTGGGGGACGCGCGACCGCGTGGTGCCCGTGGACCAAGCGGCTGCCGTCGCGCGGGTCATCCGCCATGCCCGGACGCACCTGATGCCGGGCGCAGGACACGCCCCCTTCATCGAGAACGCCGACGCCTTCAATGCCGTCGTGCGCGAGTTCCTCTCGAGGGTCTCTGAGCCGGTCGGTGTTGGTGTCGGGTGGTGAGCGGCGTCGTCTGTGCCAACCATCCGGACCGTCCGGCGCTCTGGTACTGCGCGGGTTGCGGGCGGCCGCTGTGTTCAGAATGCGTGGTGCGGCTGGCCGCCGGGAACTACTGTCCCACGTGCGCCGAGACCCCGGATCACCGGCCCAGGGCCGCACGCGTCCGACGCCCGCGCTCCTGGCTGTGGGTGGGACTGGCCGCTGCCGCCATCCTGCTCTTCCTCTTGTCCCGCACTTTGTAGGTGCTCGACCGGGCGCGCACGGGCGCCCAGAAAGGGGGACTTGACATGACCGCCACACGCCTCGCCGGAGGCGCGTGCCTGCTGGCCATCGTGCTGGCAGCAGGCGCCGCCGGGGCCGCGCCTGCCCCGCAGCGGGGCGGGACGCTCACGCTGGTCATCAGCTCGGATCCGCCTTCCCTGGATCCTCACCGTACCCCTTCGGTGGGCATCGCGCACTTCGTCATGTACGACACGCTGGTGCGCATCGACCGGCGGACCGGCGAGTTCACACCGGCCCTGGCCGAGTCCTGGGAGGTCTCGCGCGACGGCACGGTCATCACATTCAAGCTGAAGCGCAACGTCCGGTTCCACGACGGCACGCCGTTCACCGCGGCCGCGGTCCGGGCGACGTTTGACCGCCTGACGAGCAAGGAATTAAACTCTCCAGGCGCCTCATGGGTGGGACCGCTGGCACGCACCGAGGTCGTGGACGACTACACGGTGCGGCTGGTGTTCTCGCGGCCGTATGCACCCATCTTCTCGTCGCTGAGGATCGACTTCCTGGCGATCCTCTCGCCTGCGGCCATGCAGAGGCTGGGCGCCGACTACGGCACGAGCCCGGTGGGCACGGGACCCTTCAAGTTCAAGCAGTGGATCCCCAACGACCGCATCGTCTACGAGCGCAACCCCGACTACGCGTGGGCGCCGGCCCACTTCAAGAACCGGGGCGCGCCCTACTTCGACCAGCTCGTGATCCGCATCATCCCCGATGAGTCGGCCAGGGTCATCGCCTTCGAGCGGGGCGACATCGACATCATGCAGGGCGCGCCGCCTCGGGATGCCCG
>JAVKIP010000049.1:0-6474 GCA_031459385.1 Candidatus Fervidifonticultor secundus
TGCGGCGTGGTCAACCGCCGCAGGCTCGACGGTGCTCACCAGGGCCCTCCAGGCCTCCCGGGCAAGGGCGAACCGCTGGGGTCCGCTGGCCGAGAATCGCCACGCCGGCTCGAGGCCAACCAGGCTGCGGCCGTCGGCCGGCTGCGCCCAGAGGACTGGATTGTGCCCGCCGGCGTGCGCCCACCTGAAGAGGGCGACAGGGTCAATGGGCTCGATGCGCGCCGCGGCCCACGCGAGGACGGGCTGGCCGGTGGCGTCCGCCCGGGTACGGGCTGCGCGGACCGCCGCAGGCAGGCGCGCCCTGAGGCCCTCGAGCCCGTGCACCTGCACCGCATGCCTGGCGGCAGGCGACCATGCAACCATCAGGGCCGACCCGTCACGGACTCACTCTCGCGCCGATGCTGCGCAGCAGCAGTGACCGTAGCGGGGGCAGCACCGCCGCCAGGTCACCACCGGCGGCGAGCCGTTGGGTGACGACTTCGTTGATCGCGCCGATCCAGGCCGCGGCGGCCGCGTCCGTATCCTGGGGAGGGATCGCGCCATCGGCGATCGCGCGGTCCAGATGCCGGCGGATCAGCGCGGCAAACCGGCGGTGGATCCCCAGCCGGCTCTGCTCGAACTCGGGCCCCAGCGCCGCCGCCTCGATGAGGAGGATGCGCGCCAGGTCACGGTGCCCGGAGGCGACCTCCAGGACCACGCGCAGTGCCGCCTCCACCTTGGCGAGCGCGCCCTCCTCGGCGGCGATCGCGGCTTCCACACAGGTCTCCACCAACTCCGCGAGACGGTCGAGCAGGCTCAGGAAGATGGCCTGCTTGCTTGCGAAGTAGTGGTAGAACGCGCCTTTCGACGTCTCCGAAGCCGCGACGATGTCGTCCACTGTCGCCCCGTGATAGCCCCTCTGCGCGAACACGTCCATGGCGGCCTGGAGCAACCGCTCCCTGGTCGGCGACTCGACGGATTGCGATCGTCCCACTGAGGTACCTCTCAGACCGACGCGTCGGTCTGGACCCAGGGTAGGAGTATCCGGGGTTCGTGTCAACACCGACGTCCATCGGTGCCTCGGGACAGAGGGGAAGGCCTCCCCGCCTTTCGCGTCCAACAAGTACGCCGGGGATCCTCGCGACCTCGGAGGGACGTCGTGCCCGACATCTCCGATCGTGCCAGGAGTATCAGCGCCTACACCGCAGAGGTGAGGGCCTTCCACGTGTTCTTCGGCGCAGTGCTGATCCTCACCGTAGCCGCCCACCTTTTCGTCCTGCTGCCCTACATCGAGCTGCGGGCGGCGGCTCCGGCCCTGGAGGCGGCGATCGCCGCGGGCGTGGCTGCGGCGACTGAGGCCGCCGAGTCGGGACGCGCCGCCGCGTCGGCGAGGGAAGCCCTGGAGCGGCTGCGGGCCGCGGTCGAGGCGGCACCCGCCGAGCTGTACCGCGCCATCGCCGCGCTCGCTCCCAGCGAACGCAACGCAGCCGGCCAGCGCGACGCTACAGAAGAGGCCATCCGCCGGCAGATCGGTCAACAGGCCGACGCGCTGAGCGGCGCCGTGGATGCGGTTCTCGAGCCGCTGCGGGCGGTCCGGAACCCTCCGCCTGAGGTCGCAGAAGCCGCGCAGTTGGTGGAGTCTGAGCTGGGCCGCAGGGTCCTGGCCTTGAACCAGATCCTGCTCGAGGCGCTTGCCGCCGACCCCGCGTTCTGGATGCGCCTGGAGCGGTCCGACGCCACATTTGCGGCGGCCTCACCGCGCGGCGAAGAGTGGACGCAGGGCATCGCCGGGGCCCTGCGCGTGGCCGAGGGGCGCCTGGCCGCGGCACTCAGTGCCGCCAAAGGTCGCGAGGGAGCGGCCCGGAGACGGGTGACGCTGCTCGGAGAGCGCCGGCGTCAACTGCAGGACCGCTTGACCGCGCTCCAAGCGCGCCTCTCATGGCTCCCATCGGGTCTGGAAGGAGGGCTGCGGATGTACCCGCTGGTCGTGGGTGGCCTGGCGCTGACCGCCTTGTTCCGACTGCGGCGCCTCCTGAACCTGCGCCGCTCGCTCGGAGGCATTGACCTCGATGTCATGGCGCCCTCGTGGGTGGTAGTCCCTCCAAGCGCGCCGGGCCGGCTGTGGGCCGTGCTGCTCGTCTCGTTCCCCGTGGCCGCCGCCATCCACGGGTCGCTGGTCGCGCTGGAGGACCGGGAGGCGTTCGTCGGGATACTCGGCGAACCAGACCCTCTGCGTACGGCCACGTACGGCGTGCTCTACGGGGTCCTGTCGTTGGTGGGCCTCTGGCAGCTCGTGCTGGCCGGCCGCACGATGCTGGCACCGCGGCCTGTCCCGGTCAGCGAGAAGACCCCTCAGAAGCGATAGCCAGAACCTCGGCCATCGCGGCGTGGACGGCCCCGTTGGTGGCCAGGATGTCGCCGTCCCGGAGCTGCAGCGGTTCACCGGCCCAGTCGGTCACCCTGCCACCAGCCTCTTCGACCAGGAGGACGCCTGCGGCGATGTCCCACGGCTTGAGCGAGGCCTCCCAGAACCCATCGAGACGGCCGGCGGCCACGTAGGCCAGGTGAATGGCCGCGGCGCCCATGAGGCGGACTTTGAGGGTCCGCCTCATCATCGGGGCGAACGTCGCGACCTGGCGGTCCCGATCTGCGAGACCGGGCAGACCCGAAGCGACCATGGCCTCGGTCAGATGGGCGGTGCGCGAAACGGCCAGCCGCTGCGGCCCGCCGGCGCCGAGCAGGTGAGCGCCGTTGCCGCGCTCGGCAACGAAGTACTCAGCCAGCGGCGGCACGGCCACCACGCCGCACTGCAGGTCCCCACGGTCTTCGAACGCAATCGAGATGGCAAACCACGGCAGCCCGTGCGCGAAGTTCGACGTGCCGTCCACCGGGTCCACGAGCCACCGGGGCCCCCCGCTCGCTCGGAGACGACCGGGCACCTCAGTGCCCTCTTCGCCGACGATGCCGTGGTCTGCGAACCGCCGGCGGATGCGCGAGGTGATCAGCCGTTCCGCCTCGCAGTCCGCGCGCGTCACCAGATCGCCCGGGCCCTTGAGCCGCGCCAGCTTGACGTCCCATGGCTCGGGCAGGATGCCCATGACGAGGTCGGAGGCCTCGCGGGCCACGTCGAGGGCGAACCCGGCAACATCCGACAGCTTCACGAGAGGAAGGGTACCCGCCCGAAGTCGGCGCCCAGGATCCCGGCCGCATCGGCGCCCAACCATCCCTCGAGCACCGTGGCGTAGACCGACCTGAAGTCCACGTGGTGCTTGAGGTCGCCGTCCTGCAGATCGACCAGACTCGGGTGGCGGCCGTGGAACCCTGGTTTGATCCGCTTGCCGAAGATCAGCATGGGCGCCGCGGTCCCGTGGTCGGTACCCGCGCTGCCATTCTCGGCCACGCGCCGGCCGAACTCCGAGAACGCCATCACCAGCACGCGATCGGTGTTCCCCTGCGCGTCGAGATCGCGGAAGAACGCCGCCAAGCCTGTGGCAAACTGCTCCAGCAGGACGTCGTGCGCCCCCTGCTGCGACGCGTGCGTGTCGAACCCGGTCAGGTTGGCATAGTAGACCTTGGTGGGCAGCCCGCCGGCAATCATCTGCGCGATGAGCCGCAGGCTGGAGGCGAACCGGTTGTTGGGATAGTCGATGCCCCCCTTGTACTTCCGCATGGCGTCGCGCACTCGTTCGGAGGAGAGTACCGCGTTCATCGCGGTGTGCCGCAGGAAGTCCACGGTGCCCGGCTCGTTCGGCGCCGGCGCGTGGAGCATCTTGAAGATCTCCGTCTCCTCCCGCGCGCCGATGCCGTCGAGAGTGGGCATCCACTGGAACGCGTCGGGGTTCTCGAGGGTGACGCCCTGGCCCGCCGCGGACCGCATGGCCAGCGGCATGGTCGCGCCGACGTTGACGCCGACGGTGGGCTGCTCGCAGAGGGGGCACTTGCTGTCGAAGTACCTGCCGATCCAGCCCACGCGCAGGGCACGGCCCTCGGGATCGGCGGTGTGCCAGATCTCCATGGACCTGAAGTGCGACCGGTTGGGGTTGGGGTAGCCGACCCCCTGGATGATGGCCACCGCGCCCCGGTCGAGCAGCTCGCCGAGTTTGGCGAGCCTGGGGTGCAGGCCCAGCTCGCCGGTGATTGGGATCACCTTGTCGCGCGGCACGGCCAGGCGGGGCCGTGCGCGGTAGTAGGCGTCGTCTGCGAAGGGCACGACGGTGTTCAATCCGTCGTTTCCCCCGCCCAGCTGGACCACGACCAGGATATTGTCGTCCGGGACCCCGGGCCGGCTGGTCACCTGGGCGATGTCGAAGGGATTGCCCACGGCCAGCGCCGTCCGCGTCAGGAAGCTCGGCGCGGTAGCGCCCATGGCTACGATCGTCAGCCCTTTCTGGAGGAACTCGCGTCTGGTCATGCCCTGGCGCATGGTGGGCCTCCTACGCCACCTGGAAGTCGGGACTGCACATCATCAGGTGCAGCGCACTACGCAGCCTTGCTTCGGACTCGGCGCTGGCCAGCGTGAAAGACGCCTGCGGGCTCGCGGCGCCCAGGGCCCGAAGGTAGGCGGTCTTGCGCTGCCCGTCGGCGGCCGCAACGTTCAGCATCGTGGCCAGATGGTTGATGACCTCACCGGCCGTGGCCACACCGGTGGCGGCCTTCAGCACCTCCGGCGGCAGCGGCGGCCTCACCGCAGGGCGCCGGGCGACACCTGGCATGCCGTCCGTCAGCACCAGGCCGCTGAAATTGTACCGGATCAGAATCGTCGCCGTGGTGATCCAGGACTCGCCGCTGGGCCACCCGCCCACGTTGGGCGGGTAGAACAGCGCCTGTCCCATCAGATCCATGGCCCGGCAGAGTTGTGCCAGCGGGATACCATCCAGGCCGAGCAGCCGGGCGGTGCCCACCACGAGCTGCACCGGGCTCTTGACCTGGGTGCGCATCGCCCTCGGCGAGTAGAACGCCCTGGACGTGAGGATCGCCCGCAGCAGCGGGGCCACCTCGAAATGGTGGTGGCGGAAGATGGCGGCCAGGCCCTCCACCAGATCGTCCTCGGGCCGGGGGTAGGCCAGATACTCGAAGAGCCGCCTGGGCAGGTAGCGCGCCGCAGCCGGCTGGGCGAAGATGATCTCGACCACATCGCCACCGTCCAGGTTGCCGGTCCGGCCCAGCAATGTCTTGAGGCCGTCGTCGTGCGCCTGGGCGTCGAAGAAGAACTCGAAGCCCCGCCGCGTCCACCCGGTGAATGCGCGGGCGGCCTCCTTGACATCCTGCTCGGTATAGTGGCCCACGCCCATGGTGAACAGTTCCATCAGCTCGCGGGCGAAGTTCTCGTTGGGCCGGCCCTTGCGATTGCTCTCGTTGTCCAGATACTCGAGCATGGCCGGGTCGCGGCAGATGGCCAGGATGAGCTCCTTGAAGTTGCCCAGCGCATAGCGGCGGAACAGCTCGTTCTGCCTGTAGAGGTTCTCGGTCAGACGCGCATCGGGTCGGCCCGATACCAGCAGGCCGTGCCAGAAGAGCACCATCTTCTCCTGGAGCGGCCGCCCCGTCTGGATCATCCGGGCCACCCACCACTCCCGCAACTCCTGTAGCTTCTCGTTGTCCGCCCGTTGGGCGAGGGCTCGTGCTTCAAACCGCTGGCGCTCGGAGGCGCCGACCCTGACGAGGCTGGCCAGTGAATCCCACAGCCTGCGCAGGCTCGAGAAGTCCGGCGGCGGGAAGCTCTCGGGGACCCGTTCGAAGTCTATCAGCTCGTCCACCGCGGCCTCCATGCCCATCCGGACCACGCGATCCACCTCCTCCGGCCGGCCGCCGAACCCGGCACGGTTGAGCAGGTGGGCCGCCTTTGCCCGATCCCAGGGATCGGAAGGCGACGGCAGGTACCTGGCTATCGGCTGCTGCATGCCACCTCACACTCCAGCATGGAAGTCCGCCTGGAACACTCTTGCCCTGTATCCTACAAGACTATGACGAGATCGCCACGGGTTTACCGCGCCCGGGGACGAAACCCTGCCGGTGGGCTCGGAGGAGTCGCCGGGGGCCAGCCGAACCCTCATCCATGATGCTGATCCGGACCGCCACGGCCGATGACATCCCCGAGATCGTGGCGATCTGGGGTGAGCTTGCGGTCTATCATGCGGAACTCGACGCGACGTTCGCGCCATCGGAGCGATGGCGGGAAGAGTACCACTTCTTCATCCGCAGTCTCATCGGCCGCGACGACGCCCTGGCCGTAGTGGCCATTGAAGACGGAAAGCTCGTGGGGTACGGCGTGGGGAGGATCTCGGTGCTGCCCGCGTTCTTCCAGCGCCGGCGGCGCGGGTACATCCATGATGTGGTGACGAGGCCAGCGTACCGGCGGCGCGGCATCGGGCGGCGACTGGTCGAAGCCTTGCTGCAATGGATGCGTCACGCCGGCATCACCACCGTGGAGCTCACTGTGGCCGTCCGGAACGCCGACGCCGTGGCATTCTGGGAGCGCCTGGGGTTCGTCACGTA
>JAVKIP010000005.1:0-167215 GCA_031459385.1 Candidatus Fervidifonticultor secundus
TTCCGCGGGGTGAACGGCATATCGAGGTGGGCGATCCCCAGCGGGGCCAGCGCGTCGGCCACGGCGTTGGCCACCGCGGCCGTGGCGGCAATGGTGCCTGTCTCGCCCACGCCCTTGATCCCCAGCGGCTGGTGGGGCGACGGCGTCACCGTCCGGTCGGTCTCGTAGCGCGGCACCTGGAACGCTTTCGGGACGGTGTAGTCGCTCATGGACGCGCTGAGGAGCTGCCCGCTGGAGTCGTAGACCGCGGTCTCGTAGAGCGCCTGAGCGATCCCCTGGGTGATGCCACCGTGGACCTGCCCGTCGACGATCAGGGGGTTGATGACGTTCCCGCAGTCGTCCACCGCTACGTAGCGCACCACGCGGATCTCGCCGGTCTCGGGATCGACCTCCACGGTGCAGACGTGGGCGCCGAACGGATAGGTGAAGTCAGACGGGGCGAAGAACGCCGTGGCCTCCATGCCCGGCTCGACCCCAGCCGGCAGGTTCCACGCCAGGGTCGCGGCCAGGGTGACCTCCTGGATGGTCTTGACCCTGTCCGGCGCGCCCCGAACAAAAAAGCGGCCGCCCTCGAAGACGATATCGCTCTCGGCGGCCTCCAGCAGGTGCGCGGCGATCTTCTTCCCCTTCTCGATGAGGCGATCGCAGGCCCGGACGATGGCACCGGTGCCTACCACCGTCGTGCGGCTCCCGTAGGTGCCCCACCCCATGGGCGTGATGGTGGTGTCGCCGTGGACGACCTCCACGTCCTCCAGCGGCACACCCAACCGGTCGGCTGTGACCTGGGCGAAGGTGGTCTCCTCCCCCTGGCCGTGAGGCGACTCACCGATGAACACCCACACCTTGCCTGTGGGTGCCAGCCGCACCACGGCGCTCCCGTAACCGCCGATCTGGAAGCCCACCGCGCCCATGACCGGCGGCGGGCCGGCGCCGCAGATCTCCACGTAGGTCGACAGCCCAACCCCGAGGTAGCGCCCCTGGCGACGGGCTTCGGCCTGCTGGCCGCGGAGTGCGTCGTAGTCGATCATCCGCAGGGCGCGCTCCATGGCCCCCTCGTAGTCGCCGCTGTCGTAGGCGATGCCAGAGGCCACCGTGTAGGGGAACTTGTCTTTGGGGATGAAGTTGCGGCGCCGCACCTCCGCCGGGTCGCGCCCGACCTCCCGCGCCACCAGGTCCACCGCCCGCTCCACCAGGTAGGTGGCCTCGGGCCGGCCCGCGCCGCGGTAGGCATCCACCGGGGTGGTCGTGGTGAACACCCCGTGCACGGTGTAGTCCAGGGCGCCGACCGTGTAGCACCCCGAGAGCATCAGCCCATGCAAGATCGTGGGGATCCCCGGGGCCGCCGTCGAGAGGTAGGCGCCCATGTTGGCCCATGTGGTGCCCCGGATGGCGCGAATGGTGCCGTCCCTCCTCGCGGCGATCTCCAGGTCGGTGACGTGGTCGCGGCCGTGGATGGTGGCCACGTAGTTCTCCCGACGGTCTTCGGTCCACTTCACCGGCCGACCCAGCTCTCGGGCCAGGTAGGGGATCAGGGCGTCTTCCGGGTAGACGTGGATCTTGGACCCAAACCCCCCGCCCACCTCGGGCGCGATCACGCGGACCTTGTGCTCGGGCAGGCCCAGGATCCCGCAGATGATGGACCGGTGGATGTGCGGGTTTTGGGAGGTGAGCCAGACGGTGACTTCGCCGGTGGCCGGGTGGGGCTGCGCAGCGACCGCCCGCGTCTCCATCGCGTTGGGGATCAGCCGGTGGTTGACGAAGCGCTGGCGGACGACCACCTCGGCCTGCCGGAACGCGGCCTCGACGTCGCCGCCGGCGACCTTCCAGGTGAACGCCAGGTTGCCCGGCACGTCGTCGTGCAGCTGCGGCGCGCCGGCCTGAGCGGCCTTCTCCTGGTCGACCACCGCCGGCAGCGGCTCGTAGGCCACCTCGACCAGATCGGCGGCGTCGCGGGCGGCGTAACGGCTCTCGGCCAACACCACCGCCACGCCTTCGCCCACGTAGCGCACCCGGTCGACCGCCAGCACCGGCCGGCGGGGGACCTTGAGGTTGGCGTTGGGGATGAGCCAGGCGCACGGCACCGGCCCCAGCCGCCCCTCCAGGTCACGGCCCGTGTACACCGCCACGACGCCGGGGTGGGCGCGGGCCCGGGCCGTCTCGATGCGGACGATGCGCGCGTGGGCGTGGGGGCTGCGCACGACCGTCGCGTAGACCGCGCCGGCCAGGCGCACGTCGTCAGTGTAGGTGGCGCGGCCGGTGATCAGCTGCGGGTCGTCACGGCGCTTCACGCTGGCTCCGAACAGTCTGGTCACCGCCACGGTGCCTCACCTCCCCCGCCCGCGGCCGCCTGCGCCGCCGGCTGGCCCATCTTGCGCGCGGCGCTCAAGATCGCGTTGACGATGTGCTGGTAGCCCGTGCAGCGGCAGAGGTTGCCCTCCAGGCCGACCCGGACCTGCTCCTCGGTGGGGTTGGGGTAGCGCTCGAGGATCTGGAGGGCCGTCATGATCATGCCCGGCGTGCAGAAGCCGCACTGCAGCCCGTGCTCTTCCCAGAAGGCCTCCTGGATCGGGTGCAGCTGCCCGTCCTTGGCCAGGCCCTCGACGGTCTGGATCGTCCCGCCGTCGGCCTGCACGGCGAGGACCGTGCACGACTTGACCGCCTGCCCGTTGAGGAGGATGGTGCATGCGCCGCAGCTGGTGGTGTCGCAGCCGATGTGGGTGCCTGTGAGGCCCAGCACATCGCGGATGTAGTGCACCAGCAGCAGCCGTGGCTCGACGTCGTGGGTGGCGGTGACCCCGTTGGTCGTGATGGTCACCTTCACGCTCTCACCTCCTGTCGAGCTGTACAGGATGGGTCTGCTCTGGGGCGCAGGGAGGACGTTCGGCACCCTCCCGGATCTTCCCTGCGCCGCCGTGCCGCCCGCGGGCAACTGGGCAGCCAGGGCCACGCGGGGCGCATGTGCCACGGAGCGCGCGTGGCCGACGGCAGCCACCCGACCTGGAGGCGCCCCGGGCCAGCACGTCGAACTGCTCTCCTCAAACATCGGCACGTCGGATGTCCGCGGAGGAGCTGCCGACGAGTATGCAGCCCGCTGCCACCCGCATCGTCTGGCGGCCGGACCCGGCGCAGGCGGGCGCCAGCCGTCTCGGGCGCTTCATCGCGCGCCACGGGTTTCCTGACTACGACGCCCTCTACCGCCGGTCGGTCGAAGACCCCGCCTGGTTCTGGGACGCCGTCGTCTTGGACCTGGGCCTGCAGTGGTTCCGCCCCTACACGCAGGTGCTCGATACCAGCCGCGGCATCCCGTGGGCGCGGTGGTTCGTCGGCGGCCAGACGAACCTGGTCTGGAACTGCCTGGACCGGCACGTGCGCGCCGGCCGTGACGACCACCCGGCGATCATCTACGAGGGCGACGACGGTACCGTGCGGACCCTGACCTACGAGGAGCTGCTCGAGGAGGTCTGCCGCCTGGCCGCCGCCCTGCAGGGTCTGGGGATCGGGCGGGGCGATGTGGCCGGCGTCTTCCTCCCCATGATCCCCGAGGCGGCCATCGCCACGCTGGCGCTGGCGCGCATCGGCGCCATCTGCATCCCGTGCTTCTCGGGATTCGCCGCGGCGGCGGTGGCCACGCGCCTGGCCGACGGCGGCGCGAGGCTGTTGATCACGGCCGACGGCTTCACGCGGCGCGATCAGGTCGTGCCCATGAAGGAGACCGCCGACGCCGCCCTGGCCCAGACGGCGGACATCCGCCACGTGCTGGTGGTACGGCACCTGGGCCGCCCGGTGCCGTGGACGGAGGGGCGCGACCGCTGGTGGCACGAGGTCACCCGCACCTACCCGCGGGCCTGCCCGCCGGCCGTCATGGACAGCGAAGACCCGTTCATGCTCATCTACACGTCGGGCACCACGGGTCGGCCCAAAGGATGCGTGCACGTGCACATGGGCTTTCCCCTCAAGGCCGCCATGGACATGGCCTACTGCTTCGACGTGGGGCCCCAGGACCGCGTCTTCTGGTACACCGACCTGGGCTGGATGATGGGGCCCTGGCTCATCCTGGGCACGCTGCTGCTGGGCGCGACCATGGTGCTCTACGACGGCACGCCCGACCACCCCACGCCGGCGCGGCTGTGGCACCTCGTCGAGCGCCACCGCGCCACGGTGCTGGGCGTCTCGCCGACGGCGATCCGCGTGCTCATGCGCTACGGCACCGAGATCCCCCACCGGCACGACCTCTCCAGCCTGCGCATCCTGGGCAGCACAGGCGAGCCGTGGAACCCCGAGCCGTGGATGTGGTACTTCGAGCACGTCGGGGGCGGCCGGCTGCCCATCATGAACTACTCCGGCGGTACCGAGATCTCCGGCGGCATCGTCTGCTGCGACCTGCTCCACCCGCAGGTGCCCACGGCGTTCACCGGCCCCATTCCCGGCATGGCCGCTGACGTCTACGACGAACAGGGCCGGTCGGTGCGAGGCGAGGTGGGCGAACTGGTGCTGACGCAGCCGTGGCCAGGGATGACCCGCGGGTTCTGGCGCGACCCGCAGCGCTACCTGGAGACCTACTGGTCGCGGTGGCCCGGGGTCTGGGTCCACGGCGACTGGGTGCGCGTCGACGACGACGGCTTCTGGTACATCCTGGGCCGCAGCGACGACACGTTGAACGTGGCTGGCAAGCGCATCGGGCCCGCCGAGGTGGAGTCGGCGCTCACGGCCCATCCCGCCGTGGCCGAGGCCGCGGCCATCGGCATTCCCCACGCGGTGAAGGGCGAAGCGATCGCCTGCTTCGTGGTGCTGCGGCCGGGCCACGCGCCAGGCGACGCGCTGCGCGACGCGCTGCGACAGACCGCGGCCGGCCAGCTCGGCAAGGCACTGGCGCCGGAGGAGATCCACTTCGTGCGCGACCTCCCCAAGACGCGCAACGCCAAGGTCATGCGGCGCGTGATCCGCGCCCGGTACCTGGGCCAGGATCCGGGCGACCTGACGTCGCTGGAGAACCCCCAGGCAGTGGAGGAGATCCCGCAGGCAGCGCGGCCGGGGGACCTGCCCGGCGCGCCGTCGGCGCGGTGAGACCCACTGCGCGCGCAGTGACCGCCACCGGCAGGCGCTGCGGTCGGGCCGGGGGGCCGTGTCCGTGAAGGTGTGGCGCGGCGCGCCGGCGCCGCTGGGCGCGACCTGGGACGGGCTGGGCGTCAACTTCGCGGTCTACAGCGAGGGCGCAGAGGCGGTGACCCTGGTCCTCTTCGCAGGGCCAGACGACCCCACCGGCCAGGAGATCCCGCTGCCCGAGCGCACCGGCCCGGTCTGGCACGGCTACGTGCCTGGCCTGCGCCCGGGCCAGCTCTACGGCTACCGCGTGCACGGCCCCTACCGGCCCCAGGAAGGCCTCCGCTTCAACGCCCGCAAGCTCCTCCTCGATCCCTACGCCAGGGCGGTGGGCCGTCCGCTGCGGTGGGACGACAGCCTCTACGGGTACACCATCGGCCACCCGGACGCCGACCTGTCGTTCAACGAGGCGGACAGCGCACCCTACGCGCCCCTGGGCGCGGTGGTCGAGGACGCGTTCGTGTGGGCTGACGACCGGCCACCGCGGGTGCCCTGGGAAGACACCATCATCTACGAGACCCACGTGAAGGGCCTGACCGCCCGCCACCCCGAGGTGCCAGCAGAGCTGCGCGGCACCTATCTGGGCCTGGCAACCGATCCCATCCTCGACCACCTCACCGGTCTGGGGATCACCACCGTCGAGTTGCTGCCCGTGCAGGCGTTCGTCCAGGATCGCCGCCTAATCGAGCGCGGCCTGCGCAACTACTGGGGCTACAACCCGCTGGCCTATTTCGCACCCGAGCCCACCTACGCGGCGGGCGGCCCCCTGGAGGCCGTGCGCGAGTTCAAGACGATGGTGCGCGCGCTGCACGCGGCCGGGCTGGAGGTCGTCATCGACGTCGTCTACAACCACACCGGGGAGGGCGATCACCTCGGCCCCACCCTGGCGTTCCGGGGCCTGGACAACGCCGCGTACTACAAACTCGCCAGGGACCGCCGGTACTACATCGACTACACCGGCACGGGCAACACCCTGGACCCCGGCAACCCCTACGTGCTCCAGCTCATCACCGACAGCCTGCGCTACTGGGTGCAGCAGATGCACGTCGATGGCTTCCGCTTCGACCTGGCCGCGGCGCTGGCCCGCGAGTTCTACGACGTCAACATGCTGTCGGCGTTCCTGAAGGTGATCCAGCAGGACCCCGTGCTCTCCCGCGTCAAGCTCATCGCCGAGCCCTGGGACGTGGGCGAGGGCGGCTATCAGGTGGGGAACTTCCCCTGGCTGTGGACCGAGTGGAACGGCCGCTATCGCGACGCGGTCCGCCGCTTCTGGCGCGGCGACCCCGGGACCACCGGGGAGTTCGCCGCCCGGGTGGCGGGCTCGGCCGACCTCTACGCGCGCACCGGCCGCCGGCCCTACGCGTCGATCAACTTCGTGACCGCCCACGACGGGTTCACCCTCGAGGATCTGGTCAGCTACGAACGCAAGCACAACGAGGCGAATCTCGAGGACAACCGCGACGGGACCGACGCGAACTACAGCCTGAACTGCGGCGAGGAAGGCCCGACGACCTCCGCCCCGGTGCTGGCCTGTCGGGAGGGTCTCAAGCGCAGTCTGGTGGCGACCCTGTTCCTTTCGCTGGGCGTCCCCATGCTGCTGGGCGGCGACGAACTGTCGCGCACCCAGCGGGGCAACAACAACGCCTACTGCCAGGACAACGAGCTCACCTGGTATCACTGGGCGCCCGACGACCGCCAGCGCGCATTCCTGGAGTTCGTGCGCCGCATGATCGCCTTCCGCAAGGCGCATCCGTCGCTCCGGCGGCGCACGTTCCTGACGGGCGCGCCCACCGCCGAGGGGTTCCGCGACGTGGTCTGGCTTCACCCCGAGGGCCGCGAGATGACCCAGGAGGACTGGACCGGGCCCCGGTCGCAGGCCCTGGGCATGCTGCTGCACGGCGGGCTCATCGCGGACACCGACGCCCGAGGCCGCCGGGTGACCGATGAGACGCTGCTGGTGCTGTTCAACGCCGGCCGCGCCCGGCAGTTCGTGCTGCCGGAGCCGCCGGGCGCCTGGGGGTGGGAGCTGCTCGTCTCCTCCGGGCCCGGCCAGGGACGGCGCCGGACCGTGCTGCCGCCCTCCCACCGCATGATCCTGAGCCCGCGTCAGGTGGCCGTGCTGCGGGCGATTCCCCCGCGCTGAGCCCCTGGCGGCGCGCCGCGGTAGGTGGCGATCACGGGGCCACCTCCACCAGGCCGGCCGCCGCGCGGGGAAACGTCACGCACTCCGGCGCCACCCGGGGCGGAACCGGCGCTGCCGTGTACTGCGACTGCTCGGTATCCCAGGCCCACCGGCCCGGCGGCCGCGGCAGCACCAGGCCGTCGCGCAGCGCGACCACCAGCGCCCAGCGCCCGCGCCGCACGACGAGTCCGCCGTCTGCGGGGCTCGTCGCGCTCTCCTCGCACTCCGCCGCAGGGGTCCCATGCGCACGGCGCGACCGGTGCGCCGCCGCACCCCCGCCGCGCCCCGGGTCGCCCGCCGCGCCCGTCGTCTGCCGCAGCGCGAGCAGGTCGCGGTACAGCTGCAGCACCCGGCGGTGCGGGGCGCGCGCGGGTTCGGTCCAATCCAGGCGGCTGCGCGCGAACGTCTGCGGATCCTGCGGGTCGGGGATCGCGCCGGCGAATCCCGCGAACCGGCGAAACTCCCGACGCCGCCCCTCGCGGACCAACTCCCCCAGCGGCGGCGCGTGGTCGGTGAAGAAGCAGAACGGCGTGCTGGCAGCCCACTCCTGGCCCATAAACAGCAGCGGCAGCGCCGGCCCGAGGAGCAGCAGCGCCGAGGCCGCGCGGTAGACGGCGGGTGCCACCGTGGCGGTCAGCCGCTCGCCCTGCGGGCGGTTGCCCACCTGGTCGTGGTTCTGGAGGAAGTGCACGAAGCGGCACAGCGGCACGCCATCCGGCGAGGTGCCGCGCGGCGCGCCGAAGTAGCTCGAGTACTGGCCGGTGAACAGCCAGCCCTGGCGGACGATCGTGGCCAGATCGCGCCAGGACGGTGCGAAATCGGCGAAGTAGCCGTCGGTGTCGCCGGCCAGCAGGCGGCGCACCTGGTGATGGTAGTCGTCGCTCCAGACCCCGTCGAGTTCGTACCCGCCGTCCTGCGCCGGCCGGACGAGCCGCGCCAGGTTGCGGTGATCCTCGGCGATCAGGTACCGGCGCGGGCCCGGCAGGGCCGCGACGGCCCGGCGCAGCTCCAGCAGGAAGTGCGTCGGGCTCTCATCGACGATGGCGTGGGTGGCGTCCAGGCGCAGGCCGTCCAGGTGGTACTCTGCCAGCCAGTGCAGGGCGCTGTCGATGAAGAACGCCCGGACCCCGTCGGCACCCTCCCCGTCGAAGTTGATCGCCGGTCCCCACGGCGTCCGGTGCGTGCGCGAGAAGAACCGTGGATCGAACGCCGGGGCGTAGGCGCCGTCGGGCCCCAGGTGGTTGCAGACGACGTCGAGGAAGACGGCCAGGCCCAGGCGGTGCGCCTCGTCGACCAGGGCCCGGAGGTCGTCAGGGCGGCCGTAGGCTGCCGCGGGCGCGAACAGGGCCGCGCCGTCGTATCCCCAGTTCCAGCGGCCGGGAAAGTCCGCCACGGGCATCAGCTCCACCGCCGTCACGCCCAGGTCGCGCAGGTAAGGCAGGCGGCGCCGGAGGCCGGCAAACGTGCCCTCCGGCGAGAACGCCCCGACGTGCAGCTCGTAGAACACCAGGCGCTCCTGCGCCACCCCCTGCCAGCCCCCATCCGCCCAGCGGTATGCGCCGGGCTCGATGACCTCCGACGGTCCGTGCACACCGTGCGGCTGGAACCGGCTGGCCGGATCAGGGTAGGTGGACCCGCCGTCGGGGCGGTAGCGGTAGAGCGCGCCGGGCGCCACACCGGCGACCACGCCCTCGAACCAGCCGCCGCGCCGGTGGAGGGGGTGCGCGTCGCCGTCGGGCTCGAGGATCACCTCGACCCGCGTGGCCGCGGGCGCCCACACCGCGAAGCGCACGCCGCCGGGCACGGGATGCGCGCCCCGCCGCAGCGGCCCCGGCCAGGGGAGCGTGCACGCCCCCGCCATGCCGCCCCAGCCCGGCGCTAGGCGGGCGGCGCGCCGGTCGCAGGCGCCAGGAACAGCGCGGCCAGCGGCGGGAGCGTCAGCACCACCGAGTACGGCTGCCCGTGCCAGGGGACCGGACTGGCCTCGACGCCGCCCAGGTTGCCCCACCCCGTGCCCCCGTACTCGACGGCATCGCCGTTGAGGAGCTCGCGCCACCGCCCGGGCGCCGGCACGCCCAGCCGGTACTGGTGGCGCGGGACGGGCGTGAAGTTGCACACGACCACCACGACGGCGCCGGGCGACCGCCCGCGGCGCATGAAGCTCAGCACGCTCTGGTCCGCGTCATGCGGGTCGATCCACGCGAAGCCCGCGGGCTCGCAGTCCAGCTCGTGCAGCGCCGGCTGCTCGCGGTAGACGCGGTTGAGATCGGCCACCCACCGCTGCACGCCCGCATGGCGCGGGTCGGCCAGCAGGTGCCAGTCGAGGCTGGCGTCGTGGTCCCACTCCCGCCACTGCCCGAACTCGCCGCCCATGAACAGCAGCTTCTTCCCCGGCTGCGCGTACTGGTAGCCGAGGAGCAGGCGCAGGTGCGCCAGCCGCTGTCCGTCGTCTCCCGGCATCCGGCCGGCCAGCGACCCCTTCCCGTGGACGACCTCGTCATGCGAGAGGGGCAGCACGAAGTTCTCCGTGAAGGCGTAGAGCTGGCGGAACGTCAACCGGTGGTGGTGGTACTTCCGGTAGATCGGGTCCAGGCGCAGGTAGGCCAGCGTGTCGTGCATCCACCCCATGTCCCACTTGAGCCCGAACCCCAGCCCGCCCACGTAGGTGGGCCGGGAGACCATGGGCCAGGCCGTCGACTCCTCGGCGATCGTCAGCGCGTCGGGGAAGGCCCGGTAGACCTCCTCGTTGAGCCGTCGCAGGAAGGCGATAGCCTCCAGGTTCTCGCGCCCGCCGTAGACGTTGGGCACCCACTGGCCCGCGGGCCGCGAGTAGTCCAGGTAGAGCATCGACGCCACGGCGTCGACCCGCAGGCCGTCGGCGTGATAACGCTCCAGCCAGAAGAGCGCGCTGCTGAGCAGGAAGCTGCGGACCTCGTGGCGGCCGTAGTTGAAGATGTAGCTCTGCCAGTCGGGATGCAGGCCTTGGCGCGGGTCGGCGTGCTCGTAGAGGTGGGTGCCGTCGAAGACGCCCAGGCCGTGGTCGTCGGTGGCGAAGTGCGAAGGCACCCAGTCCACGATGACGCCGATACCGTGCTGGTGGAGGTGGTCGATGAGGAACATGAAGTCCTGGGGCGTCCCGTAGCGCGCCGTCGGCGCGAAGTACCCGGTGAGCTGGTAGCCCCAGGAGCCGTAGAACGGATGCTCCATCACTGGCAGGAACTCCACGTGCGAAAACCCCATCTGCCGCACGTAGTCGGCCAGCCGGGGCGCCAGCTCGCGATAGGTGAGCGGCCGGTTGCCGTCCTCGGGCACGCGGCGCCACGACCCCAGGTGGACCTCGTAGATGGCTATCGGCGCGTCGAGCCGCTGCTGGCGCGCACGGCCGGCCATCCAGGCCGCGTCGCCCCAGGCGTAGGTGAGGTCCGCGATCACCGAGGCCACACCCGGCGGGGGCGTGGTCTGGAAGGCCAGCGGGTCGGCCTTGTCCACGCGGTACGTGCCGCCGCGGGCGGTCACATGATACAGGTACCGGTGGCCGGGCCGCGCCTCGGGTACCACCCCTTCCCAGACGCCGGAGGTCCCCCGCGGGGCCAGCGGATGCCGGGTCCGGTCCCACGCGTTGAAGTCGCCGCATACCGTGACCCGCTCGGCGTTGGGAGCCCAGACGGCGAAGGCCGTGCCCTGACCATCGGGCAGCGGGTGCGCGCCGAGGTGGTCGAAGAGCCGCAGGTGCGAGCCCTCGTTGAAGAGGTAGAGATCGTCGTCGCTCAACAGCGTCATGCGGCGCCACCCTCCAGGAGCTGGAGGATCCCCTCCAGCGGAACCCGCAGCCACGCCGGCCGGTGGGTGAGCTCGTACCAGATCTCGTAGGTGGCTTTCTCCAGCACGAAGGTCTCCAGGAGGAGCTCCAGGTCCCTGCGGGGGCGGGGCAGGAAGCGCGCGCGCGCGGCGCCGTCCAGGTACGCGCGAAGGAAGCTGGCCCCGGCCCAGCGCTGCCACAACCGGGCCCACGGCTCCAGGCGCGCCACGTCGTCGGGGCGATACCGGCCGTGCTCTTGCGCTCCGAAGAGCGCGGCGTGGGCCGCGTAGTCGAACGACCGGAGCATCCCGGCCACGTCGCGCAGCGGCGACCGCTTCAGGCGCCGCTCCCCCAGAGGCCGCGCCGGCTCGCCTTCGAAGTCGATGATCACGAAGTCCTTGCCCGTGGAGAGCACCTGGCCCAGGTCGTAGTCGCCGTGGCAGCGGATGCGCTGGGCGACCAGCCGCCGGTCGAGCAGGGCCCGCAGGCGCCGCTGGATCTCGGGCTCGGCGTCCAGCACGCGCCGCGCCGGCGTCCGCAGCCCCTCGGGCAGCTCCCCGGCCCGGGCGCGCAGCAGCGGGAAGACGCTGCGGGTCAGGCTGCGCAACGACTGGTACAGCGACCGCTGGTAGTGCGGCGTGAATGCCTCGGGCGCGAAGCGTGGGTCCTCCGGCTCCGAGGCCAGGACCACGTGGAGGTCGCTGGTCCGCTGCCCGAGCAGGCGGGCCGTCTCCAGATACGGGGCCATCAGCTCCCGCACGACCGCCGGCGGTTCCTCCTCCACCAGGTCCAGCACGCGCGCCGGCGGCAGCGGCACCTCGACGCCCTGCGCGCTCTTGGCCAGCGCCCGCTCCAGGTAGTCGTCCAGCGCGTGCAGCGCCTGGCTCCACCCGTCGCCCTGGTTCGGCACGAAGGCCTGGAGCAGGGCCAGGGTCATCGGCTCGTCACTGCCGCGGTACTCCAGCGCGCCCGCCACGGCCGGGACGTGGGCGAACCGGCGCTGGGTCAGGAACCGGCCGAGCTCGAGGTCGGGATTGACCCCGGGCTCCACCCTGCGGAAGACCTTGAGGATCAGCCGGTCGCCGAAGGTGACAGACGTGTTGCGCTGCTCGACGCTGACCATCGTGGGGTCCAGCGACCGGGCCCCGTCCACCAGCGCCGCGAACTCCCGCGTGCGCGAGCCGACCACGGCGCCCGCCGCCCCGCGCAGCCGCCGGCGCCGTCCGATCGCCTCCAAGAGCGCGCGGCAGACGCGCGGGTCGTGTAGGGCGTCGACGAGCAGGCCTGCGGCCGGGCCGGCCAGCCGCGCGATGGCGGCTCCCGGCGCCGTGCGCACCAGCCGGTCGGCCTCCTCGCCGGCGGCGCAGCTGACCGGGACGAGATAGACGTCGGGCTCGCCCTCGGTGTACTCCACGCGCACCAGCAGCACGACGGCACTCTCGGCACCCGGCGCCAGCTCCACCCTGTCGGCGATCCGCACCGCCTTGACCGTGCGCGCCCTGCCGGCAAACCATCGCTGGGCGGGCAGGTACGCGGCCAGCGCGGCTTCCACCGCCGCCCGCGCCGGCCCGTCCAGGACGCCGGGCCAGGCGCCATCGGCGGACACGACCGGCAGGTCGGTCTCGCGACCGGCCGGCCCGGCTGCGACGCTCGCCGGCTGGAGCACGAACCAGTAGAAAGCATGCGGGCCCAGGGTCAGGGGGTAGGCCGCGGCTCCGATGGGCGGGAAGGCGTTCCGGCCGAAGAGCTCCACGGGGACCCACCCGGCCAGGGTGCCCAGCGGCAGTTCGACGTACTCGACGAAGCGCGACAGGTTGGCGACGACCAGGATGCGCTCGTCGCCCCACCGCCGCACGAACGCCAGGATCTTCTTGTGGTCGGGGACGACGAGCTCCAGGGTCCCGCGCCCGAAAGCGCGGTGCTGCCGGCGCAGGGCGATGAGGCGCCGCATCCACCACAGGCGCGAGTGGGGGTTGTGCTGCTGCGCCTCGACGTTGACCGCCTCGTAGTGGTACTCGGGGTCGGTGATGACGGGCAGGTAGAGCTGCTGCGGGTTGCACCGCGAGAAGCCGGCGTTGCGGTCGGGGCTCCACTGCATGGGCGTGCGGACGCCGTTGCGGTCGCCCAGGTGGACGTTGTCGCCCATGCCGATCTCGTCGCCGTAGTAGAGCACCGGCGTGCCCGGCAGCGAGAACAGCAGGCCGTTCATCAGCTCGATGCGGCGGTGGCTGTTGCCCAGCAGCGGGGCCAGCCGGCGCCGGATGCCCAGGTTGATCCGGGCGTGGGGGTCGCTGGCGTAGACGCGGTACATGTAGTCCCGCTCTTCGTCGGTGACCATCTCCAGCGTCAGCTCGTCGTGGTTGCGCAGGAACAGCGCCCACTGGCACGTCTCGGGGATCGGCGGGGTCTGGTCCAGGATGTCGAGGATCGGGAACCGGTCCTCCATACGCATGGCCATGAACAGGCGCGGCATCAGGGGGAAGTGAAAGGCCATGTGGCACTCATCGCCGTCACCGAAGTAGGCGGCGGCGTCCTCGGGCCACTGGTTGGCCTCGGCCAGCAGCACGCGGTGCGGGTAGCGCGCGTCCGTGTGGCGCCGGAGCTCCTTGAGGAACGCGTGGGTCTCGGGCAGGTTCTCGCACGTGGTGCCGTCGCGCTCGTAGAGGTAGGGCACGGCGTCCAGGCGCATCCCGTCCACGCCCAGGGAGAACCAGAAGTCGACGACGCGCAGCATCGCCCGGCGGACGGCCGCGTTGTCATAGTTGAGGTCGGGCTGGTGGCTGTAGAAGCGGTGCCAGTAGTAGGACCGCGCCACCGGATCCCAGGCCCAGTTGGACGCCTCGAAGTCCTTGAAGATCACCCGGGCCTCGGCGTAGCGGTCCGGGGCATCGCTCCACACGTAGAAGTCGCGCCAGCGGCTGCCGGGCGGCGCCCGCCGGGCCCGCTGGAACCAGGCGTGCTGGTCCGAGGTGTGGTTGAGCACCAGCTCGGTGATCACCCGCAGCCCGCGGCGGTGGGCCTCGTGCAGGAAGGTCTCGAAGTCGCGCAGCGTGCCGTACTGGGGGTGCACCGCGGTGTAGTCGGCGATGTCGTAGCCGTCGTCGCGCAGCGGCGAGGGGTAGAAGGGCAGCAGCCAGAGGGCGGTCACCCCCAGCGCCTCCAGGTACGGGAGCTTCTGGGTGAGGCCGCGGAAGTCGCCGACACCGTCCCCGTCGCTGTCGGCGAACGACCGCACGTGGAGCTCGTAGATGATCGCGTCGCGATACCAGGTGGGGTCGGCGTGCTCGAGGCCGGCGACCGTCCGCTGCGTCCGCGTCGTCATGCCCCACCCCTCAGAGGTACTATCTCCACGTCGCGCCCGGTCCGCACCCGCCGGCGGACGAGGGTGATGTGGGCCGGCAGCACGTCCGGGCGCAGTTCGACGGCGTTCCGCGCTCCCGCGGCCGTGGCTTCCGGCAGGTTAGCGACTTTCGCGTGCGAGGGGCGCGGTCCTGTGCGTGCCGCGGCGGGCGGTCTCCGGGGCCGGGGAGACGGCGCGGGGGCCTCGACTCAGCGCGCTACGCGCTCACGGCTGGGTGAAAGGATGCTCCAGCTGCACGTCGCTCTGCAGCGCCCCACTGTTGGCCGTGCGGGGCACCGTGACGACCAGACGCTCCGGCTCCGGCCGCACGACGACCTGCACTACACGCACGGTGTCGACAGGAATCACCACGGCACTGACGGGAATCGGCACCAGGTAGAACAGCCGGCCCTTGACCTTGGCGCCGGCCGGTGTGCCCAGCCGCACGAGCTGTCCTGGGGGAATCATCGGCGGTCCCGGCGGGCCGAAGCCGAGAAACGCGCCCGCGGCGGTGCGGACCACGTAGAACGTGTAGCACCGCCCGCCGGCGATCACGATGCCGCCCAGGCGCACGACGTTGTCGAAGCACCAGGCGTCCCGGTCCTGCTTGACCTTGACCGTCACCACCTTCACGTGGGCGCCAGGCAGCTTGCCTGCCGGGGCCGCCTGGACGGCGCCCAGTGCCACCTGCGTCAGGAGCGGGAGAGCCAGCAACCAGGACCATCGTCTCATCGATTCGCCCTCCTTGCCGTTGCGCCCCGGGGGGCGTGTTCACAGGTACGACACGGGCAGTTCCACCGTGCCTGCGGGCGGCCCGGCGATGCGCACCTGCAGCCGCCCGGCCGGCAGGAGCCGCACCGTCACGGCCTGGACCGTGCGCGGCGGCGCCAGCGGCGCGGCTGCCGGCATCGGCACGCGGTACTGCAGCCCCACCAGTACCTCCAGCGCGGCCGGCGCGTCCATGGCGACGACCTGGCCCGGCTGGAGCCGTGGCCGGCCCGCCGGCCCTACCCCCAGCAGCGCGCCCTCGGCCAGACGCACCAGGTAGAACGTGTAGCATCGGTTGCCCGGGAGCACGATGTAGCCGATCTGGATCGTGTGGGGGAGGCAGCCGGCGCCGATCCCGCCAGAACTCTCCGGTTCGGCGCGCGCCGGCCGCCCCGCTCCCCCCGCCAGGGTCAGCAGCACGCCCGCCAGCACCAGAGCCCGCACGATCGCCCGCCGCAGAGTATATGCCCTCTCTCTATGGTACGCAGTCACCGCGCCGGCGGTTCCCTGCCAGGCGCCGGAGCCAGCACGCGGGACGCCGGCGCCGACGTCATTGCCGACGGCATCGCGCCGTTGTTCAAGGTGCCAGGCCCTCGGACCGGGACTCACGACGTGGGAGGCTCCGTGGGCCGGGCTGCCTGCGCGGCCCGGCCCACGATCCGGTCCACCAGCCCGGGGGCCAGGGTGTTGACGGCGATCATCGCCCGGTAGATGCCCGGCAGTACGCGCCGCGGCTGCGGTCTGTCCGCGAGCTGCACGATCGCGGCCGCGACGCGGTCCGCGTCGGTGCGCAGCCAGCGCAGCTGCCGCCACCGGCCCCGCACGGCCCGCAGGCCCCTGCCGGTGGCACCGTGAGCGCCGAACTCGGTGCCCTCCACCGGCCCGGGCGTGATGACACAGATGTGGACGCCTTGCGGCCCGACCTCGCGGCGCAGCGCCTCGCTGAACCCGTCGAGGCCGAACTTCGCCGCGTTGTAGATCGACATGGTGGGGGTGGCGATGCGGCCCGCGACGGACCCCACGTTGACGATCACCCCGCGCCGCTGCGCCAGCATCACCGGGAGCACCGCGCGGGACAGGAGGATCGGAGCCAGCAGGTTCACCTGGAGCTGAGACTCGATCTCCGCCACGGGGAGGTGCTCGAGCCAGTCGTAGCGGCCCAGCCCGGCGTTGTTCACCAGCACGTCGATGCGGCCGTAGCGCTCGCGCGTGGCGCTTGCCACGCGCTCGACGTCGCCGGCGCGCGTCAGGTCTGCTGGGACGACCAGGGCGTCGGGCAGGCCGGCGGCCAGCTGCTGCAGCCGGTCGGCGCGCCGCGCCACCAGCACCACGCGGTCCCCGGCGCGGCCGAACGCCCGGGCCGTCGCCTCGCCGATGCCGCTGGACGCGCCTGTGACGATGACGACCCGACCGCCCATGGGCGCCGCCCCCCTCGCCGCGATGGCTCATCCTCTCTCCGCTGTTCGCAGGCGCCCGGGCAAACCCCTGGCGGCGCCGGGAGGACGCCGCGAGACGCCTGCAGAACTAGCGCGCGATCCTGCCGTTGCCCGGGGAGGTCCCATGGCGGACGTCGTCCACCTCTCGAAGATCCGCGTCTACCAGGAGAAGCGCCCGCGGCGCCGCGCCTACATCGCCGACTTCCCCACGCCCGTCTACTTCGGCGTGCACGCCGGGGTCGCGGCCTTCTACAAGATGACGCCGGAGGAACCGCTGCCGTCCACACTCGACTACCTAGTGGCGGCCGCGGCCGGCTGACTCACGGGCACACTGGCCGGCGCGCTGGAGGCGCGCGGGATCCCCAGTTACCCCGACCGGCTGTGGACCGAGGCCGAGGGCACGATCGCGGCGCCGGAGGGCGTCATGAGAGTCACGCACATCCGGGTCACCTACCACCTGACGATTCCGTCCGGCACGCGCGCCAACGCCGACCGGGCGCTGGCGGTCTTCGCGGCGCGTTGCCCCGTGGCGCAGACCCTCAAGGGTTGCGTGGAGATCGAGCACCATGCCGTCATCGAGGAAGCCCCTGCCTAGCGGTGGGTCGCACCACGGCTTCCCGGGCATCGCGCGGGAGGTCGTGGCCGGGATCGCGGCGTGGATCGCGCAGAGGTAGCCCCTCCGGGCACCCCCCAGCCCCACGGTCCCGGGCCCGCGGAGGACGCCGTCACCTTCCGGAGGGTGAGCAAGCGCTTCACCTCGCCAGACGGCCGCAGTTACCCGGCCGTCGAGGCGATCAGCATCGCGGTGCGCCGCGGGGAGTTCGTCTCCATCGTGGGCCCCACCGGCTGCGGGAAGAGCACGCTGCTCAACCTGGCCGCCGGGCTGCTGGCGCCCGACCGGGGCGCGGTGGAGGTCTTCGGCGTGCCGCTGCAGGGCCTCAACCGTCACGCCACCTACCTCTTCCAGCAGGACGTCCTGCTGCCGTGGAAGACCGCCGAGGAGAACGTGATGCTGGGCCTGCTCTTCCGCCGGGCCGACCCCGCCCAGGCGCGGGCCCAGGCACGGCAGTGGCTGGCGCGCGTCGGCCTGGGGGGCTTCGAGCGGCACTACCCCCATCAGCTCTCCGGCGGGATGCGCAAGCGCGTGGCGCTCGCCCAAAACCTCATCGTGAACCCCGCGATTCTCCTGATGGACGAGCCGTTCTCGGCGCTGGACATTCAGACGCGTCAGATCATGGAGAACGACCTGCTGCGCATCTGGGCCGAGTTCCGCAAGACCGTGCTGTTCGTCACCCACGACCTCGAGGAGGCGATCGCGCTGGCCGACCGGGTCGTGGTGCTCTCGTCGGGCCCGGCGGCCCGCGTCATCGGCGACTACCCCGTGGCGCTCCCGCGCCCCCGGGACGTGGCCGACGTCCGCCTCGACCGGGCGTTCCTGGAGATCTACCGCGCCATCTGGGAGCACCTCTCAGGTGAAGTCCGCAAGGCCTATGCGCACGCGCATCCAGCCTAGGCTTGCGGCCTGGCAGACGGCGGTCCTCGTCGGCGGCCTGCTGCTGTGGGAGGGGCTGGTGGCGCGCGGGGTGCTGGACCCCTTCTTCTTCAGCCGCCCGACCCACGTGGCCGCCCGCATCGCCCAGTGGGTGCAGAGCGGCAGCATCTACCGCCACACCTGGGTCACGACCCAGGAGACGCTGCTGGCGTTCGTGATCGGGACGCTGCTGGGCGTGGTCGCCGGGTTTGCGTTCGCGCGCGCGCCGGGGCTGTCGCAGGTGTTCGAGCCCTACGTGAAGATCGCCAACGCCATGCCGCGCATCGTGCTGGCGCCCATTTTCACCCTGTGGTTCGGGCTGGGCATCCTCTCCAAGGTCGCGTTCGGCGTCACGCTGGTCTTCTTCATCGTGTTCTTCAACACGTACCAGGGCGTCAAGGACGTGGACCGCAACATCCTCAACAGCGCCCGGATGCTGGGCGCCTCGGAGCGCGACCTGGTGCGGCACGTGCTGCTCCCGTCGGCCATGACGTGGATCCTGGCGAGCCTGCACACGAGCGTGGGCCTGGCGCTGGTGGGCGCCGTCGTGGGCGAGTACCTGGGGTCGGCGCGCGGGCTGGGCTACCTGATCGCCCAGGCCGAGGGGCTCCTGGACACCACCGGTGTCATCGCAGGCATCGTGGTGCTGTCGGGGTTCGTGCTGGTCGTGGACCTGGTGGTCACGCTGGTCGAGCGCCGGCTGCTGGTGTGGAAGCCGGGGACGGCCGCCGAGTCGCGATGAGCGCGGCGGGGCCGCTCGCGCCGTGCGGCGAGGCGGAAGTCTGCGGGCAGGGGTCTGCCGCGCGGCGCGCGTAATGGATCCGTAACGCGACCGACGATGGGAGGGAAGGTCATGCGACGTCACCTGGTCCGGCGGTGGGCCATGGGGCTCCTGGTGGTCGCGGTGCTGGCCGGGGCGGTGGCGCCCGGCCTGGCGCAGGCCGCCAGACCCGAGAAGCCCCGCTTCGTCATGGCCATCGGCGGGAAGGAGGCCCTGGTCTACCTGCCCCTGACCGTGGCCGAGCGGCTGGGGTACTTCAAAGACGCCGGGCTGGACCCTGACCTGCAGAACTTTGCCGGCGGCGGCCAGGCGCTGCGCGCGCTCATCGGCGGCAGCGCCGACGCGGTCAGCGGGTTCTACGACCACACGATCCAGATGCAGGCGCAGGGCCGGAAGATCAGGGCCGTGGTCATGCAGCAGCGCTACCCCGGGCTCGTGCTGGCCATCGCGAAGCACGCCGCCGACGCCGGAGTTCGCGACCTGGCGGCGCTGCGGGGCAAGAAGATCGGCGTGACGGCGCCCGGGTCGTCCACCCACTTCTTCGTGAACTACCTGATGGCCAAGGTTGGCGTGGGCCTGGACGAGTTCAGCATCGTGGGCGTCGGGCCCGGCGCTACGGCCGTGGCGGCGGTGCGGGCCCGGCAGATCGACGCCATCAGCAACGTCGACCCGACGATCACCACGCTCTCGGCCAGCGGCGACCTCCCGGTGATCCTGGCCGACACGCGCACCACCACCGGGACGCTGCGCGTCTTCGGCGGGCCGTACCCGGCGGCGTGCATCTACGTGCGCGAGGAGTTCCTCCAGCAGCATCCCAACACCGTGCAGGCTATCGTTACCGCCATGGTGCGGGCGCTGCGGTGGATCAAGGCGCACAAGGTCGAGGAGATCGTGGCCCTCATGCCGCCCGAGTACTACCAGGGGAACCGGGACCTCTACACGCAGGCGGTGCGGGCGATGCTGGAGTCGTACTCGCTCGACGGTCGCATCTCGCCTGCCGGGGCCTCCAACGTGCTGGGCGTGCTGGGCACCTTCGACGCGGCGGTCCGGCGTGCCACGATCAACGTCGCCGAGACCTACGAGATGCGGTTCGTGGACGCCTACTGGAAGGCGCCGAAGTAGCCTCCCTGCCGCACCCCGGGCAGGCGGCCGTGAGGCCGTGGCAGCGCGCCACCGCCTGCCCGCGCGTGGCGTTCCGCGCCTGACAGGGCGGCGACGTCCCCCCGCGCGGCCGCCGGGACGCGCTCAGTCCCCTTTGCCCGGGCTCGGCGCCGGGGGCCGGTAGGGCGCCGGGATGAACTCCACCCCGGGCCGGCGCTGCCGGGTCTGCGGGTAGAGCTCCATCAGCTCGTACACCTCGCGCGGCATCTCGTCGCTCACGCGCAGCCCGAGCTGGCGGGCCTCATCGTAGTTGATGGGGTAGTCGTGGGTCCACCGCCCGTCGCTGAGCGCCCGCGCGATCTCGTCGGCCTGCTGGGGCGGATGGTGCTCCAGGAGCAGTTGGGAGACGGTCTGGTGGACCTGCTGCAGCGCCTTGCGGGCGATGTCGCCCAGGATGAGCGTCTGGTCGTCGCGGTTGGGGTTCGGGGTCTCCAGGGCCTTGAGCACCGAGGCCGCGGGGAAGTAGCCGGTCTGCGGACCGCCGAGCTGCGGGTCTACCGGCCCCAGTACGGCGTCGGGATCCATGACGATCTGGTCCGCGGCCAGCGCGACGAGCGTCCCGCCGGACATGGCGTAGTGCGGGATGAAGACCGTGACGTGCCCCTTGTGTCGCTTCAGAGCCCACGCGATCTGCTCGGCGGCCAGCACCAGCCCGCCCGGCGTGTGGACGATCAGGTCGATGGGCATCTCGGGCGGGGTCAGCCGGATGGCGCGGAGCACCTGCTCGGAGTCCTCGATGTCGATGTAGCGGGCGATCGGCAGCCCCAGCAGGCTCATCGTCTCCTGCCGGTGGATCATGGTGATGACCCGCGACCGCCGGCGGGTCTCGATGGCCCGGATGGCCATCAGGCGGCGGGCCGCCTGCATGCGCTGCTGAATCAGGGGGATGAAGATCTGCAGCAGGACCAGGATCCAGATCAGGTTCAGCAGGTCGCCCATGAGGACTCCTCGAGCCCGGGCGGCGCCCCCGCGCCTACGGGTCGGTCTTCGTGAGCGCCGGGGCCACCTCGTGCCAGGCGGCGGCCACCGCATCCGCGATCGCGTCTACCTCGGGCTCGGCGTGCGCCGCGGTGATGGTGATGCGCAGCCGGCTGGTCCGCGGCGGAACCGCTGGCGAGAGGATCGGCAGCGCGAAGATCTCGCGGTCGAAGAGGTAGCGCGCCATGCGCACGGTCCGCTCGTCGTCGCCGGCGATGACCGGCACGATCGGCGTGGGATCGTCGCGCACCGGCAGCCCCGCCGCCCGCAGGCGCGCCCGCAGGCGGCGGGCGTTGCCCTGCAGGCGGGCGACGCGGTCCGGCTCCGCCTCCATCACGTCCAGGGCGGCCATGGTCGCGGCCGCGCTGGCCGGCGGCATCGCCGCCGAGAAGACGAAGGCCCGCGAGGCGTGCTTGAGGTGCAGCACGAGGTCCTCGGAGCCGGCGATCACGCCGCCGGCCGACGGCACGCTCTTGGACAGCGAGCTCATCTTCACCTGGATGGCCCCGCGGAGGCCGAAGTGCTCCTCGATGCCCGCCCCGCTGGCGCCCAGCACGCCCAGCGAGTGCGACTCGTCCACCATCAGCCAGGCCCCGTGCCGGCGGCAGACCTCGACCAGCGCCGGCAGGTTGTAGACGTCGCCGTCCATGCTGAACACCGCATCCACGACCACCAGCGCTCCGGCCCCGGCCGTCACCCGGCTCAGCTCGCGGTCGACGGCCGTCACGTCGTTGTGGGGCACGCGGACGAAGCGCGCGCCCGACAGCAGGCAGCCGTCGACGATGCTGGCGTGGTTGAGCTTGTCGCAGATGACGACATCGCCGCGCCCGACCAGTGCCGAGATCGCCGCGAAGTTGGCCAGGTAGCCGCTGGAGTAGGCCACGGCACCCTCAGCGCCCAGGAAGGCGGCGAGCCGGTCCTCGAGGCGGTCGTGGAGGTCTGTGTTCCCCGCCAGCAGGCGCACGCCGTGCGTGCCGGTGCCGTAGCGCTCGAGCGCGGCAGCCGCCGCGGCCTGGATCGCGGGGTGGCCGAGGAGCCCCAGGTACGAGTACGACGACGCCAGCAACATCCGGCGCCCGCGGATCGTGACGTAGGCGCCGTCGATGGCCGCCACAGGCTCCAGGTAGAAGTACAGCCGGCGATCCCGGTAGCCCCGGACCCGGTCAGCGATGTCGCGGACGCGGCGCTCGATGGGGCCCAAACTACTCCTCTCCTCCTGCGGCGTTGGTGTAACCAGTTGGCGATGCCGGCGGCGGCTTCCTGCCCGCGCCGGCTCATGGGCCGCGCATCACGCGGGCGACGGCCGCCGCCGCGTCGTCGAGCGCGCCGCGCAGGCTCTCGCGACGGCGCAACGCTCGCTGCAGGAACGGGCTGACCAGGGCCTCCACGCGCTCGCGTCCCGGGCGGCCGAACCGCCGCACCGGGTGGCGCATCGCCTCGGCGGCCACGGCGAGCAGCGGGCCCGCGACCGCATCCGCCCGGAGCTCGCGGTCGTCATAGAGGCGCGCGGCCGTCGGCAGGTAGCCGCGGTGCTTCAGCGCCACGATCTGCACCGGCACCGACGCCATGTGCTCCAAGAGGCCCCAGGCCGCATCGCCCACGCCGCGCCGCAGGGCGCTGGCCGTGATCCCGTAGCCGTCCGCCTCATAGACAGTGGCGGTCCGGGGCAGGCCGGGCCCCAGGCCGGGCAGCACGGCGATACCCACCCTGCCGCCCAGCGCGCCGCGGCGCGTGGCTCCCAGCGCGTCCAGCCAGACCGGCGTCGTCGCCGCCATCATGGCCGCGCGCCCGGCCAGGAACAGCTGCCGGGCGCCCGCGGGCGTCAGGGCCAGCGCCCCCGGATCCAGGCACTGGTGCTCGTGGATCAGGGCATCCATGGCGGCGAGGGCGCGCAGGCCGCGGGCGTCGTTGAAGGCGGGCTCGCCCCGCGCATCTGCCACCGCGCCGCCCGCCCGGTAGAGCCACCGCTCGAACGCGGTGAAGAGCGGTGCGCCCGCATCCAGGCTCTCGACGTACCCCCACTGGTCGATGTACCCGTCGCCGTCGCGGTCACGGGTGAGCCGCCGACACGCTGCCGCGAATTCGGCGAACGTGCGCGGCGGCCGCGCGGGGTCCAGCCCGGATTCTGCGAACAGGCGCGCGTTCCACAGCAGCACCCAGAGAGTGAAGTGGCGCGGGAGGCCGTACGGCTGCCCCCGGGCGGTCACCGCTGGCAGCGCCGCCGGCAGCACGCCCTCGCGGTCTGTGGGGGCCCACCGGTCTGCGACGGGCGCGAGCAGCGCCGAGAACTCGGCAGCCCAGGCGTTGGTGAGCCGCACCAGGTCGGCGCCCACATCGCCGCTGGCAGAGGCGGCCGCCAGCCGGGCGCGAATCGTGGCCCGCGAGGCGGGCACCCACTCGACCTGCACCCGGCCGCCGCTTGCCCGCGCGTACGCGATCGCGGCCTGGTACCACGGGTTGCCCGCCGGGCCCTCGTCGAGGACCCGGAGCGTCACGCCCGCGGCGGGCGCGCCGCCGGGCCACGACGCCAGCGCGACCGCCAGGACGCCGCACACCGCGGCGATCGCGGGGGGACGATGCACGACCACGCCGCCCACAGTTCCCCGCGACGTGGGGCTCCTCCTGGTCGCCTCCCTGGCGGCCGACCACAGCCGTAGGCGCGATTGCATCGTTACCGTCAGGTGACAGTCGCGCGCTACGGTGTGCGACGATACCGAGCACCGGGGTCGCGCCGGCCGTCGGCGCCCGCTGGTGTCGAGCGCAGAGCGCAGAGGAGGTTCCGATGAAACGAGCAGGTCTGCTCATGCTCCTGCTGGTGCTGGTAGTCGTCCCCGCGAGCCTCGTCCGGGCGCAGGCACCGCAGACCCACTACAGCGCCATCCTCACGGGCGACGAGCAGGTGCCCCGGGTTGCCACCCGGGCCTTTGGCACCGCGGTCTTCGAGGTGCAGCCCGGAGGCAACGCGATCCGGTACTGGCTCACGGTGGTCGACCTGGCCAATGTGCAGATGGCCCACATCCACATCGCCCCGGCCGGCCAGAACGGCCCGGTGGCGGTGTGGCTCTATCCGGCCGCGCCGCCGCCCCGGCCGATTCCCGGCGTGACCAGCGCCCAGCTGGCCGAGGGGACGTTCACCGCGGCGACCTTCGTGGGGCCGCTGGCCCGGCAGCCCATGAGCGCGCTGCTCACCGCCATCGCCCAGGGCAACGCCTACGTGAACGTGCACACGGCGGCGAACCCCGGCGGGGAGATCCGGGGGCAGATCAGGTAGCGCGCCGGCTCTTCGCCTCAAACTGGCGCTCGTACAAAACCCGGAGGTGCGCCAGCGGTGTGGCATCCTCGGGCCGCTTGTCGTCCCGAATGCGTACGACGCGGGCGAAGCGGAGGGCGAACCCCGAGGAGTACTGCGGGCTGTGCTGGATCTCGTTGTAGGCCACTTCGACGACCACCGCGGGCCGCACGCTGACGGTGACGCCGTCGTCGGCAACCGCCAGCGCCTGCAGCCGTGCCGTCATGGCCCGGAACTCGTCGTCGGTAAGGCCCTTGAACGTCTTGCCCACCGGCGCCCAGCCGCCGCTGTCGTCGCGCACCGCCAGGTGGTAGTTCGACAGCCACCCGCGCCGCCGGCCGGAGCCCCAATCTGCCGCCACCACGACGCAGTCCACGGTCTCCGCCGGCTTCACCTTGAGCCAGCGCTTGCCCCGACTGCCCGGCATGTAGGGGCTGTCGAGCGCCTTGGCCATCAGGCCCTCGGTGCCGGCTGCCAGCGCCTCGGCTAGGAACGCGCGGGCCTCGTCGAGCGTCGCCGGCACGATCCGGCGCGCTAGGTGCCCTCCGCCGCTCGTGCGCTCCAGCAGCGCCCACCGCGCCTCGTACGGCTCGTCGATCAACGCCCGGCCATCGAGCCACAGCAGGTCGAAGAGGTGCAGCACGAGGGGGATCGCCCGCGCCGCCTCGTCGACGGCACGCACACGGCGGAACCGGCGCATCAGGTCCTGGAAGGGGAGCGGCCGCCCCTCGGGGCCGACCGCCACCACCTCACCGTCAGCGATCACCTCGCGGGCGTGCAGCTCGCGCTGCGCGAGCGTCACGACCTCGGGCAGGCTCGAAGTCACCTCGCTCTGCCGTCGGCTCCAGATCCGCACCACGTCACCCCGCCTGTGGATCTGCACGCGTGCGCCGTCGTACTTGTACTCCAGCGCGGTGCGGCCGCCGTGGGCCGCGAAGACCTCGGTCAGGTCGTCGGCGACCTCGGCCAGCATGGGGAGCAGCGGCACGAACACCTGCACGCCCACGCCTTCCAGCCCGGCAGGACCCTGGGTCAGCGCGATGCGGGCCACCGCAGCGAGATCGGCGCGGACCAGCGCCGCGCGGCGCACGAGCGCCGGGCTCGCGCCGGTGGCCTGGGCGAGGGCATCCTGCAGCAGGCCCTCGTCGAGCCCGATGCGCATCTCGCCCAGGAGGATTCGCTGCAGCACGCGCCGCTCCTCGTCCGTCGCCTGCGCCAGCAGGGCGCGCAGGCGCTCGACCTTCGCGCGCCGCGAGCCCGGGCCCGAGAGGGCGGCCACGTCGGAGAAGGCGCCGGCGACGTCCAGCAGCCCGAGGGTGGGCGTCGCCGGCGGCGGGCCGGCAGCCCTCTGGGCCTCGGCCAGTGCCGCCCAGCTCACCTCGAGCGCGCGCGGGTCGGACGCCGGCAGCGCCCGCCCGGCCAGGAACGCCGCTGCCGCCGGGATCTCCTCCGGAGCCAGGCGGCGGAGGAACGCGGCGGTGCGCGCGGTCTTGGCGAGCCGGCTGCGGGTCGCCTCCAGATCGCGACAGAGGTCGCAGAACTCTTCGAAGCGCATACGCCTCCAGCGTAGCGGGTTTGCCGCGTGGCGCGAAGGGATCGCCCGCGGCCGCGGCCAACTACCCGCAGGGATGCGCATCCTCGCCTGCGCCGACCTCCACGGCCGCCCGGACCGCATCGCGCGGGTCCGGGCACTGGCGGCCGAGCACGCGCCCGACGTGGTGCTGCTCCCCGGCGACCTGACCCATGCGGGCTACGGCGAGGACGCGCTGGCGCTGCTGCAGGAGCTGTCGGTGCCGGTGCTGGCCGTGCCCGGCAACATGGACGGGGCCGCGGCCGTGGCGGCCATCGCGCAGCGAGGCCGCCTGGCCGGGGCGCAGCCCGTGGTCATCGGCGGCGTTGCGTTCGGGGGCCCGCAGGTGCGCGCGCCCTGCGACGTCCTGGTCACCCACGAGCCGCCCTACGGCACACTCGACGCACCGGTGCCGGGTCGCCACGTGGGCTCACGCGGTGTGCTGGACTTGCTCCGCCGCTACCGTCCCCGGGTGCTGACCTGCGGGCACATCCACGAGTCGCCCGGCATCGCACGGGTGGAGGAAACGCTCGTAGTCAACTGCACCATGGGCGATGGAAAGACCGGCGGCGCGCTGATCGCGCTGACCGCCGACGGCGCGACGGCCAGGCTGCTCTGATCGACCGCGGTCCGCCGATTCTCCGGGGCACTTCCCCCTGGGGGTTTCTCCGGGGCACCGATCGCCACAAGCAGTGGGCGGTCCGAGCCCTTCGACATCACCCGGGCAGCCGGCGGAACTCTTCCAGTGCCCGGTCGATGAACGCGTCGGTACTCCCCAGGTAGTGCTCGACCGCCAGCGCGCGCACGAGCTGATCGGCCGGCAGCGCGGCCCGGATCTCCTCGTCTGCTGCGGCCGCGCGCTCCAGCGGCAGGCCCGCCCGTGTGGCAGTGTCGCAGACGCGCTGCACGACGCGGTAGGCCACCTCGCGCCCGAGCACCCCGGCCAGGGCCATCGTGAGGGCTTCGGCCATGATCTGGCCTCCGCCTGCAGCCAGGTTGGCCCGCATGCGCCCGGCATCCACGACGAGCCCGTCCAGTGCCCGGCGCACCCAGTCCACGGCTGCCGCCGTGCGCTCGAACAGTTCGGGCACCGCGGCCCACTCGGCCTGCCAGCCACCTGCCGCCCGCTCGTGCTCCTGCGCCGGCCAGGCCGCCAGCACCGTGGAGGCCATCCCCAGCGCCAGACGCGCGTTGGCCAGGGCGAACGTGGGCTCCACCGGGTTGCGCTTCTGCGGCATCGTAGACGACCGCGCCGCGCCGGCCTGGGCGCCGGTCGAGATCTCGCCGACCTCGGTCTGACTGAGCAGCGCCAGGTCGCCCGCGACCTTCGCGGCAGCGCCGGCGACGAGACCCAGCGCCGCGCCGACCTCGCCCACGCGGTCGCGCTCGGCATGCCAGGGCAGGTCGGGCACGCCCAGGCCGAGCGCGCGGGCCACGAGTTCCATCACCCGCGGACCGTCGGGGCCGAGCGCGGCCAGGGTGCCGGCGGCGCCGCCCAGCTGCACCACCAGGACCCGCCCACGCGCCTCGCGCAGGCGCCCCACCAGCCGCACCACCAGCGCGAGCCACCGCGCCGCCTTCAGGCCAAAGGTGATGGGCACGGCGTGCTGGAGCAGCGTGCGGCCGGCCATGACTGTGCGCCGGTGCTCGTGCGCGAGCCCGGCGCAGACCTGGCCGACCGCGCGCAGCCCGCGCTCCAGCACATCGAGGCCCTCGCGCACCTGCAGGACCATGGCCGTATCCAGGACGTCCTGGCTCGTGGCGCCCCAGTGCACGAACCCCCGCGCGCTCGGCTCGACCAGCCCACCGAGCACGCGCACGAGTGGCACCGCCAGCGTCCCCGACGCGGCGGCTTCCTCGACGAGGGCCGGCACGTCGAAGAGGTCGGCGCGGCAGCGGGCGGCGATCGCCTCCGCGGCGCCTGCCGGGATCACGCCGACTGCGGCCTGGGCCCGGGCCAGCGCCGCCTCGAAGTCGAGCGCCCGCTGCACCAGCGCTGGCGCCGCGAAGACCGCCGCCATGGCGGGGGCGCGGAAGTACGCGAGGTCGCCGGCGGTCACGTCGCCTGGGCCCCGGGCGCGGAGCGCGCGACGAGGTCGCGCAGCACGGCCAGTTCGTGCGGCTGCGGCGGGGGGGTCTCCTCCACCGTCGGGGCAAAGCGGACCGGCCACCCCGTGCGCTCGATGATCTGCTCCCGCGTCACCGCGGGATGCATCGACGTCACCACCAGCTCCCGGGTCCCGGGGTCCGGCCGCAGCAGGCAGAGGTCGGTGACGACGAGCGTCGGGCCCCGAGTCCGAAGCCCCAGCCGCGCCCGGGCATCGCCGCCCGCACCGTGGCCGACCGACGTGACGAAGTCTACCCGCGGCACGAACGCCCGGCGCGTGTGCGGCGTGATCACGAACACCTCATGGCAGTGGCTCGCGATCTCCGGCGCACCGCCGGCGCCGGGCAGGCGTACCTGCGGGTGGCTGTACGAGCCGATGACGGTGGTGTTGATGTTCCCGAAGCGGTCGATCTGCGCCGCGCCGAGGAAGCCGACAGTGATGCGGCCGCCCTGGAGCCAGTAGGCGAACATCTCCGGCACGGAGACCGTGGTCAGCGCGGTCTCGCACAGCTCGGGATCGCCGATCGACAGCGGCAGCACGGTGGGTCTGGTGGCGATCGTACCGGACTCGTAGATCAGCACGATGTTGGGCGCGTGGGTCAGCCGGGCCAGGTTGCAGGCGGCCGAGGGCAGCCCGATGCCGACGAAGCAGATGTCGTCGTCGGCCAGCGCTCGCGCGGCGGCCACGGTCATCATCTCGGTGGGGGTGCAGTCCATAGTCTACGCCGTGCCCGCCCCCCCTGCGCCCCGGCCCTGCGGTGCCGTAGCCTCCAGCACGTGCGCGCGCATCCAGGCCAGGAAGGTCTCCCGGTCCCGGGAGATGGCGTCCCAGGCGGCGTAGAACGCGTTGTCGCGGCGGTAGTAGCCGTGCGCGTACGACGGCCGCGCGCCGCCCGGGGCCACGGCGATGGCGTCGATCGTCCAGGCCGGCAGCACCACGGCGTTGGGGCCGCCCGCGCGCAGGTCGTCCACGACCTCCTCGACGGTGACCACGGCGCGCGCGGCGGCCAGAACCACTTCCTTCTGCACGCCGACGATGCCCTCCAGCAGGACGTTGCCCGCGCGGTCGGCGCGCTGGGCGTGCACGATGGCCACATCGGGCCGGATCGAGGGCACAGCCGCCAGAAGCTCGCCAGTGAACGGGCAGGTGATGAACCGGATCTGGGGGTTGACGCGTGCCAGGTCGGTGCCCGCATACGCCCGCAGCACCGCGCAGGGCAAGCCCGCCGCGCCGGCCGCGTAGGCCGCGGCCATGCCCGCATGGCTGTGCTCCTCCAGCGCCAGCGGGCGCGGCCAGCCGTGCTCGACGGCGTCGCGGAACCGGTGCAACGATCCCACTCCCGGATTCCCGCCCCACGAGAAGACCAGCCGGCGCGCGCAGCCCATGCCGATCAGCTGGTCGTAGAGCAGGTCGGGCGTCATGCGGTACAGGGTGAGGTCCCGCCGGCCCTGCCGGATTACCTCGTGGCCGGCCGCGAAGGGGATCAGGTGCGTGAAGCCTTCCATCGCCACCGCGTCGCCGTCCCGGACGTACTCGGCGATCGCCTCCGGAAGGGGCAGGAAGCGGGCCCGGCGCCGGCGGCAGTGCTCCATCAGAACTCGAACGCAAAGAAGGCGGTCTCGCCGTCTCCCTGCAGCACGATGTCGAAGCGGTAGACCGGTGGCACCCCGCCCGGCTGGCGGCGCGCGAGCAGCGTTTCGCGGCGCTGCGGGGGCACGAGGCGCAGGACGGGATCCGTGGCCGTCGCCGGGTCGTCATCGAAGTACAGGCGCGTCCACAGGCAGTCCAGCAGGCCGCGCGCCGCGACCGCCACGTTGATGTGCGGCGCCTGCAGCACCTCGCCCCGGAACGGGACGGGGCCCGGCTTGATCGTCTCGAACCAGAAGAAGCCCGCCTCGTCGGTCCCCGCGCGCCCGAAGCCGACGAAGGCCGGGTCCAGCGGCACCGGGCGCTGATCCAGGGGGTGGCGGTACCGCCCGAAGGCGTTCGCCTGCCAGATCTCCACCATGGCATCGTGCACCGGCGCCCGGTCGCCGTCGTAGACATAGCCCTCCAGGCGGATGCGCTGCCCCTGGGTGTCCGGGCGCACCAGCACGTTCAGCCCCTCTCGCAGCAGACCGCCGTGGAAGAACGGTCCGACGGTCTGCGAGGGGGTCAGCCCGCGGCGCATGGCAGCCCGCGGCTCATGACGGCCGCGCGATAGCCTCGAAGGGCTCGAAGGGCGTCACCATCGGCCCGCGCAGCACGATGTCGAACCGGTAGCCCAGCGCGTACTCGGGCTGGGTCACGTCGTGCGCGTAGCGGGCGATGAGGCGGTCGCGGGCGCCGGCCGGCACCGCGTTGAAGATCGGATCCAGCGCCAGCAGCGGATCGCCAGGGAAGAACATCTGGGTGATCAGCCGCGATGTCCACGTGGGCCCGAACAGCGAGAAGTGGATGTGCGGCGGGCGCCAGGCGTTGGGATGGTTGAGCCACGGGTAGGCGCCCGGCCGGATGCTCACGAACCGGTAGACGCCGTCGGCATCGGTGAGGAACCGTCCCCACCCCAGGAAGTTCGGATCCAGCGGTGCGTGGTGCTGGTCGGCGCGGTGGCGGTAGCGGCCCGCGGCATTGGCCTGCCAGATCTCCACCAGCGTGCCGGGCATGGGCGCGCCGCGCTCGTCCAGCACCCGCCCGGTCACGATGATCCGCTCGCCGATGGCCTCCTGGCCGGTGCCCATGTTGCGCGTCAGATCGGCGTCGTCGACGTGGACGACGCTCAGCTCGGGTCCCGGGCCGGTGAGCTCGGAGAGCGTGGGCGGCAGCGGCACCAGCGGCTGGCGCGGCGACCGCTTGATCGTGGCGCGGTAGGCTTCATAGTAATACGGCGGAAAGACGTCAGGATCTCGCCGCGAGACCGTGCTCATCGTCCGCTCCCCTCGGGCGCTGCCGCGCCACCTCCCCCCGGCCCGGGCGGTGCCGCCTCCGCCAGTTCCGCCCTGGCCAGCCCGAAGGCCCAGTTCGCCGCCGGCACCCCGGCGTAGACCGCCACGTGCAGCAGCGCCTCGGCGATCTCCCGGGGATCGACGCCGGTGTTCCGGCTGGCCCGCAAGTGCAGCGCCAGTTCCTCGCGGCCCAGCGCCGCCAGGATCGCGATCGTCACCAGGCTGCGCGTCCGTCGGTCCAGGCCGGGCCGCGCCCACACGCTGCCCCAGGCGGTCTCGGTGATGAACCGCTGGAAGTCGGCGTCGAACGGCGTCTGCCGGGCCTCGGCCCGCGCCACGTGCTCGGCGCCCAGCACCTCGATGCGCACTTTGCGCCCGATCTCGTACCGGGACTCCATCCCTGCCCCCCACGCGCGACGGCGCGACGGCGTGCAGTCTGTTTCGCGGGACCGCCTCGCGCCTCCTGGCCGCTCACGATCCCCCGGACGCGCCGGCCCGCCGCGCCAGGTACGCCCACGCCTGGTGCACCTGCGCCGGGGAGTAGCAGTGTGCCCGCTTGGCCAGCGCCTCGCCGTCGCTGGACCACGTGCGCAGCTCGCCCGCGGAGGCGGCCAGCAGCTGTTTCCAGCACGCCCGCTCCAGCAGCACGGCGCTCATCACGGCCGTCTCCAGGTCCTCGCCCGCGGTCACGATGCCGTGGTGCACCATGAGCGCGGCGTTCCGTGTCCCCACGGTCGCGGCCAGCGCCCGTCCCAGCTCGCGGGTGAGGATCAGGTCGCCGGTCAGCGTGAAGCGCGCGATATCGGGCGGCACGAAGAACGTCCCCTCGTGCGAGATCGGCCGCAGGGGCTGCGCCAGGGCCGCGAACGCCACCGCGTACGGCGCATGGGTGTGGCAGACCGCCTGCACGTCGGGGCGCGCGCGCATGAGCTCGGTGTGGATGGGGTACTCGCTGTGCCGCGTGCCCTCGCCTGCCAGCACCTCGCCGTTCCACCCCACGAGCAGGACGCGGGCGGGCGTGACCTCCTCGAACGCCCACCCCGACGCCTTCATCCACACGCCGCGCCCGCCCGGATCCCGCAGCGACACGTGGCCCCAGATCAGGTCCCCGTGATCCTCCAGGGCGAGGATGCGGGACGCCAGGGCCACGCGCTCGCGCATCTCGTCGTCGCGAATGCGACTCACCTCCTGTGGACGCGGGCCCTGCCGGCCCGCATCATCGCCCGCCTCCGACCAGCAGCAGTCCCGCGGCCAGGCTCGCCGCGCCCGCCGCCTGCTGCACGAGCCGCCGCGCGCCGGCCGCGCGCGACGAGGCCCGGAGCGCCGGCCACAGGGCCAGGGCACCGACCGCGACCATACCGGCCAGGCTCCCGGTCGCGAACAGCCCCAGGGATGCGGCGGCGCGCGGCGACGGCGCCGCCACGGCCACCGCCGCCACCGCGGCCCCGCTGCCCGCCAGCCCGTGGAGGCTCCCCACCAGGTACGCGGCCAGCGGCGCGTGCATCCAGCGCGGCGCCGTCGGATGGGCGTGCCCGGGGCCGTGGCGGTGCACGTGGAAGTGCGTGTGCACCATACCCGGGGCGTGCGCGTGCGTGTGCACGTGCAGGCGCTCGCGTCGCGCCCGCGCCAGGGTGAGCGCGCCCAGCAGGATCATCACAGCACCGGCGGCAACGTCGGCGCGGGCCGCGAGCCAGCCGGGCAGGCTCCGGCCCGATGCCGCCAGGAGCACGCCGGCTGCGGCCACCACCGTGGCATGCCCGGCGCCCCAGGCCACGGCCACACGCAGGACCTCGCCGCGGCTGCGGCCGTGGGCCGCCATCGTCGACACCGCGGCGAGGTGGTCCGGCTCCAGCGCATGCCGGGCGCCCAGCAGCAGCCCGTACGTCAGCACCAGCACGTCGTCGACGGGCATCACGGGCGCCGTCCCTGGGGGAGATCTGCGGGCACAGGCCGGCGGTAGAAGTCGTCGTCCATCCGGCTCGCCCCGCCCTCCTGGCGCAGCATCGCCTCCCAGTCCTGCCGGATGAACGGGTCCTCCTCCCAGTAGGGAATCGCGCTGCCGCCCTCATCGAGGTGCATCGCGTTCCTGTCGAGCACCTCTTCCCCGGGCCGGCCGGGCTCGCGGCCGGTGCCGCGGCCGAACGGCCCGAACCAGGCCATCAGGCGCAGCGGCTCCCGGCCGACGCCGAAGTGCTGGTGGAACCACTGGCCGCCCATAGGCGCTGCGCTCACCATGCCCACAGGCTCGTAGTCCTGGCGCACTACGCGGCTGGCCTGCCCCGTGGTCCAGGGCCGCGGGCCCACCTCGCGGGGCCACGCGTACGTGTACCCTTTCCCCTTGATGCAGATCAGCACCGCCGCCGACTCGTGGGCGTGTGCCTTCGAGTACCGGCCGGTCTCGTGCTGGCCGATCCACAGGTAGAAGACGTTTCGGTCCAGGTGGGGCTCCAGGCGTCGGAACCCGGGCGAGCGGCGGTTGTCGAGCGGCAGCGGGCAGTTGACCGCATCGGGAACGATGTTGGTGCGCACCATGGCCAGCCCGCGGAACGGGTCGGGCTCGATCTCCTGGAGGTTCGCCCGGTAGTAACCAGCGCCGCCGTCGTAGCGGTCGCGGAACGCATACGGGCAGTTGAAGACGAAGTCGGCGTTGCCGAACAGGTTCATGACGGCCGGCGCAGTGGTGCCCACCAGCAGCAGCGCCGGTCCCGACGCCATGCTGTTGATCAGGCGATGCGAGGTGTTCAAGGGGATCGTGAACAGCGACCCGGGCTGCCACTCGACGACCTCGCGGCTGCCGCCGTCGTCGGTCCACACCTCGGCGGCGCCGCGGCCCTCGACGACGAAGATCACTTCCTCATAGAGGTGGCGCTCGGGCTGCAGGGCCTCCGCGGGCGGGATCTCCACCACGTAGCATCCCCACAGGCCCTCGGTGCCGTAGAGCTGGATGAACGCGCCCCGTCCGCCCAGGCGGCGCCAGGCCCCCAGCGGCAGCTCCTGCACCCGCCGCACGCCGATGCCGCGGTGCACCGGGATGCCTTCGGCTTCCATGAACAGGTCGTAGGGCGCGGGCGGGCGCTTCCATCGCCCCCAGCCGGCCCGCTGGTCTCCTGAGGGCTCCCGCCAGGGTCCGGTCATCGGTCTCCTCGCCACGTCAGCGCGTCAGAGGATCGCCGCAGCATCGCGATGCTTCGACCCCCTGTGCCCGCTTACCGGAGCAGCGCCCCCCACAGCCATCCGTCGGCGAACGGCAGGTGGAGCAGCCGCACGAACAGCAACCAGAACCCCAGCCAGGCCAGGACCGGCATCGCCAGCGAAACCGCCCACCCTTCCCGGGCCTGGCCGCGCAGGTAGGCGAAGACGAACAGCGGCACCGCCCGCGGGAACCCCACCAGCGCGATGGCCAGGAAGAACCCGCCCATCCAGGCCACCATGGTCAGGGTGCGGCGCAGTGCCACCGCTGGAGGCACATCTCGAGAGAGCTCGACGTCCATCGCCTCCCGTGGATGGGCGTCGTCCTGGCGGCGCAGGCACAGCACGGCCTCGGCGGCGGCCAGCGCCAGGAGGGGGACGCCGATGACGCGCGGGTACAGCGCGGTCTTGATGGGCCACGACGCCGTCTCCGCCAGCGCCCAGGCCGCCAGCAGCGCCACCGCCGTGGCGAAGACCGCGTGGCCGCTAGGTCGCATGGACGGCCTCCGCCGCGGTCCGGCGGTGCCCCCGGCGCTGCTGGAGCAACGTGGACAGCACGACGCCCGCCACCAGCACCATCAGCGCCACGACGACCGGGCGTCCCAGCCACGCCGCGCCATAGCGCGCCACCGAGATCCACAGGTAGCGCTCCGCCACGTCGCCCAGCACGAGACCCAGCACCAGCGGCGCCCGGGGCCACTGGTAGCGGACCATCAGGTACCCGAGCGCTCCGAAGGCGAGCATCACGACCACATCGCCCAGGCTGTTGTTGGCCGTGTAGGCGCCGACGAACGTCAGCAGCACCAGCACCGGGATCAGCAGCGTCCCGCGGATGGTCGTCAGACGGGCCAGGTGATGCAGGAACACCAGGCAGACGGCGACGGTGACGATGTTGGCCAGCACGATCGTCCAGACCATCGAGAGGGTGACGTTGAGGTGCCGGGTGAGCATATCGGGCCCCGGCGTCAGGCCCACCAGGAAGAACCCGCCGAGCAGGATGGCCATCGCCGAGCTGCCCGGCACTCCGAACGCCACCGTCGGGATCAGCGCGCCGCCCTCCTTGGAGTTGTTGGCGGCGCCAGGCCCCAGCACGCCGCGCACGTCGCCCGTGCCGAAGGCCGCCCGCTCGTGTGGCGAGCGGACGCTCTGGGCGGCGTGCGCGTAGGCCAGCCACTGGGCGACACCGCCGCCCAGCCCCGGGATGATGCCGATGTACGTGCCGATCAGGCTGCAGCGGATGGTGAGCCAGAAGTGCCGGAACACATCGCGCACTCCGGCGGCCACGCCCGCCAGCCGTCCGGCCGGTGCCTGGCCGGCGATCGCCGTGCCCCGCACGGCCAGGTCGATGATCTCGGGGATCGCAAAGAAACCCACCAGCACTGGCACCAGGTCCAGGCCGTCCCACAGGTAGAGCGTGCCCAGCGTGTACCGGTGGTTGCCCGCCTGGGGATCCGAGCCGACGGCGGCGATCATCAGCCCCAGCGCGCCTGCCAGGAACCCCCGCAGCATCGCCCGGGGGCTGCGGCCGCTGAGGGACGCGATGAACGCGATCCCCAGCACCGCCAGCATGAACAGTTCGGGCGAGCCGAACGTCAGCACCAGGGGCCGCACCACCGGGATCGCCGCCGCCAGCGCCGCGGCGCCGACCACCGCACCCACCAGCGAGGATCCCAGCGCGGCGCCCAGCGCGCGGCCCGCCTCGCCCCGCTTGGCCATGGCGTGGCCGTCGAGGACCGTGGCGGCCGTGGTCCCCTCGCCGGGGATGCCGAAGAGGATCGAGGTGATGTCCCCGGTGGTGGCCACCACGGCGTGCATTCCCAGCAGGAACGCGAAGGCCGCCACCGGCTCCATGCGGTAGACGAAGGGCAGCATCAGGGCCAGCGTGGTGCCCCCGCCCAGGCCAGGGAGGAGCCCGACCCAGAAGCCCACGGCGATGCCGATGAGCATGAAGCGCAGGGCCTGCCACTGGAGGACCTCGACGAGCGCCTGCAGCAGGGCTTCAAGCATGCCCGGTGCGCGCCCCGACGCGCGCCTACTCGAACCGGAAGAACTGGCTGAAGATCCGCACCACGTCGGCCGGCGCGCCCAGGACCTCCCGGATGACCCGCAGCGCCTGGTCACCGGGCACGAAGTCGATCTCGAAACCCGCCCGCTCAGCTTCGGCCAGGAAGTCGCGGTCTTCGCTCACCCGCTTGAACGCCTCGCGGAAGAGCCTGACGCTCTCCTCCGGCGTGCCGGGCGGCATGACGAAGGGACGCCCGATCTCCTCGGGCGTCGAGCGCAGGCGCATCACCGCCTTGGCCCGGGGCTCGGTCACCAGGTCCTCGTCCACCGGCAGCGCCCGGATAGCCGGGACCGTGGCCCGGGCGCGCACCACGGCCCGCACGAGCCCGCGGTCGATGAACGGCTTCAGCGACGAGTACGAGCCGGCGCGCCCGTCCACTTCCCGGCGTTCCACCGCCAGCATGATGTCCGCGCTCGAGGGGTACCCGCTGATGATCCGGAGGTTGAACCCTGCCAGGGCCTTGAGGAGCAGTGGGAAGTCGTAGGTGTTGGCGCCCGGGCCGGTGGCGCCGATGATGACGGCGGGGTCGGCCCGCCGGAGGTCGATCGCCTGCCGGTACGGCAGGTCGGCACGGATGGCCAGCACCGTGGTCTCGCTGGCGATGCTGCCCACCCACCCGAACCGCAGCATGTCGAACCGCATCCCTTCCACCTTCATGAGCTGGCCCACGACCAGGTTGCGGTTGAACAGCCCCAGCGTCAGCCCGTCGGGCCGGGCCACGGAGTAGACGTGATTGGCCGCCACGATGCTGTTGGCGCCGGGCATGTTCTGCACGATGGTCGTGGGGTTGCCCGGGAGGTACTTGGGCAGGTGGCGCGCCACCATGCGCGCGATGCGATCGTACCCTCCGCCGGCGGCGTAGCCGACGACGATCGTCACGGTCTTGCCCGCCAGGCTGGGCTGTGGCTGCGCACCCGCCGTCGCGCTTGCCAGGAGCACGAGCACCGCCAGGACCGCGATGACCCTCATCTCGATCCCCCCTGCCGCCGTCACGGCATCCCGCGTGGACCACCTCGGGGCCCTCCTCTTCCACCTCCGGCGCTGTGGCTCCTGCGCTGGGACCGTGTCCGCAGCGCGGCGCCCGGCGGCGCCCGGGGGCCGCCACAAGGGCTCGGCCCCGCGGCCCGCGTATTACCTCGGTGGGCCGCCCGAGGGCAGGCGGCGAAGGGGGCGTTTTATGGAGCGGATGATGACACGGCTTCCCGACGACTGGGGACAGATGGCATACCGCCGGTTCCTCGAGGCCGAGGGCATTCCCCTCGTCACAGGGCTGGCCGTGGACGACCTGCACGCCGTGGAGGTGGCGCCCTGGCCGCGCCTGGACGCCCGCGGCGCTTACATCCAGCTGACCGGCGCCGAGGACACCGACAGCGGCCACATCCTCGAGATCCCGCCAGGACGGTCCACGGCCCCCGACCGACACCTCTACGAGGAAGTGTTCCTGGCCCTGGCCGGGCGCGGGACGTGCGAGGTCTGGAACCAGGCCGGCGCGCACCAGACGTTCGAATGGCAGCGGGGCAGCGTGTTCGCCATCCCCCTCAACACGTCCCACCGCCTGCACAACGGCTCGGGCCGGGAGCCGGCCCGCCTGCTGGGCGTCACCACCGCCCCGTTGATGATCAACCTGCTGCGCAACCTCGACTTCATCTTCCGCTGCCCGTTCGACTTCACCGACCGCTTCCAGGGCCAGGCCGACTACTTCACCGGCGAGGGCACCCTCTACACCCGCCCGGATACTACCCAGAAGATCTGGGAGACCAACTTCGTGGCCGACGTCTACCGGCTGGGGCTCTACGACTGGGTCGAGCGTGGGGCCGGCGGCAAGCACGTGAAGTTCGAGCTGGCCAACAACGCGCTGATCGCCCACGTCTCCGAGTTCCCGGTGGGCACCTACAAGAAGGCGCACCGGCATGGGCCCGGCGCCCACGTGGTGATCCTGGAGGGCGAGGGCTTCAGCCTGATGTGGACTGACCAGCACGAGACGTTCGAGGACATCCGGTGGAAGCCCGGGGCGATGTTCGTGCCGCCGGGGATGTGGTGGCACCAGCACTTCAACACCGGGCGGACGCCGGCGCGCTACCTGGCCATCCGGTGGGGCAGCACGCGGTGGAAGATCACTCGCTACCTCGACTACCAGGGCGTGGACAAGAGCGCGAAGGCCGGCGGCAATCAGATCGAGTACGCCGACCAGGACCCGCGCGTCCACCAGCTCTTCGTCGAGCGCTGCCGGGCCAACGGCGTTGAAGTCAGGATGGACCAGTTCTTTGCGCCCGCGGCGCGCTAGCGCGATGCACGAGTTCGACGAGGACCACATCCACCTCGCCGGCGACGACGGCGCGGCCGTCTACGTCGGCGACCGCGTGGTCCTGCGCAGCGTGGGCGTCGATATCGGCTCGTCGACCTCGCACATGATCTTCTCGCGGCTCACCCTCGAGCGGCAGGGCCAGCGGCTCTCCAGCCGCTTCGTCGTCACCGCGCGGGAGGTTCTGTTCCGCTCGCCGGTGATCTTCACGCCCTTCGAGCCCTCAGGCCGGCTCGATGCCCCGGCGCTGGCCCGCTTCATCAACGCCGCCTACAACGACGCCGGCGCCCTGCCCGAGCAGGTCGATGCGGGTGCGGTCATCACCACGGGCGAGGCGGCGCGCCGCGAGAACGCCCGGGCCGTGGGCGAGCTCTTTGCCCGGCACGCCGGCAGGTTCGTCACCGCCACCGCCGGCCCCAACCTCGAGAGCCTGCTGGCCGCGCACGGGTCGGGCGCCGTGGAGTTCTCGAAGAATACCACCGACCCGCTGCTCAACGTGGACATCGGCGGCGGCACCACCAAGTTCGCGATCTGCCAGGCCGGGCGCGCAGAGCACACCGGCGCCATCCACCTGGGCGCACGCCTGCTGGCCTGGGACCCGGCGGGCACCCTGGTCCGGGTCGAGGCCGCCGGCCAGCGGCTCGCGGCGGCCGCGGGCCTGGCCCGGCTCCCCGCAGTGGGCGACCGGCCCGCGCCCGAGGCGCTGGACCGGCTGGCCGACCACATGGCCGAGGTCGTGCTGCGCATCGTTCAGGGCGCCCGCGACACCGACCTCTGGATCACCGACCCGCTGCCGCCGGCACCCGCGTGCCGGCACGTCGTCGTCTCGGGCGGGGTGGCCGAGTACGTCTACGGTCGCGAGGCGCGCGAGTTCGGCGACCTGGGCCCGCGGCTCGCCGCTGCCGTGCGACGCCGCGCCGCGGCGGCGGGCCTGGCACTCTTGGACCCGCGGGAGGGCATCCGCGCCACCTGCATCGGAGCGTCGCAGTACACGGTGCAGCTGAGCGGCGACACGATCTTCCTCACCGATCCCGGGGTGCTGCCGCTGCACAGCGTGCCGGTGGTGCGCCTGCGGCGCGCCGGGCCGTCGGCAGACGTGGTGGCCGAGGCGCTGCGCCAGGGCATGGCCCGCCTCGACCTCACGCCCGACGACGCGCCGTTCGCGGTCGCGGTGCACTGGCACCACGGCGCCGACTACGCGTCGCTCAGGGAACTGTGCGCCGGCATCACCGCCGCCCTGCCGCGCGGGGGGAACGGCCATCCCCTGCTGGTGGTCATCGACGCCGACGTGGCCGGCCTGGTGGGGGCCCTGCTGCGGCAGGAGTTCGGGGTGCCGGGCGAGATCGTCTGCATCGACCAGGTGCTCCTGCGCGAGTTCGACTACATCGACGTGGGCCGGCCGCTCCCCGACCAGGGCGTGGTGCCGGTAGTGGTCAAGAGCCTGGTCTTCCGCTGAGCTCGGTCCACGTCAGAGTGGTCGCGCAGGCTTGTGCGCCCCGACGCCGGATCTCCACGCGTGGGAAGCCTGGGGCGGCGCGGTTCGTCGGCGTCCACCGATGCACAGGATGTTGCGATCCTGACTGCCCTGCGCCGAGCAGTAGACGACGTGGAACATCAGTTCCGGGAGCGCGAGGAAGCCGGAGGCGACTTGACGCTATGAGCCCGCCCGGCGGTACGCCGCCCGGGCTCCTCCCGCGCCATTCGGCCGGCACAGGTCGGGCACCGCCGCCACCGCCGCGTTGGCCACCAGCACGGTCGCCGCGATGGCGTAGAAGACGGAGGGGAGCCCGTACCGGTCGGCGATGACCCCGCCGGCCAGCGGCGCGAGCGTCGCGCAGGCTGCCTGCGCCGTGAACAGCGCGCCCACGGTGGTCCCCTCGTACGCCCGCGGCACCACCCCCAGCGCCCAGCGGAAGATCGCCGGCCGCATCGAGTAGACGAAGAACCCCAGCAGCGCCAGCACGGCCACGAACAGCGGGCCCGAGCCCAGGGCCGCCACCGCCAGCACCACCAGGCTCGTGGTGAGCATCCCCGCCGTGGCCACGCGCTTGGGGCCGAGGCGGTCGGCAAGCGTCCCCGCCAGCGGGGTGGCCACCATGCCGGAGACCTGCACGAGGGTCATGTACAGGCCCAGCAGCGCCGCAGGCACGTGCAGCGTGTACACCAGGTACAGCGGCAGGAAGGTGCTCAGGCCCTGCTGGGTCAGAGACCGGATGCCCGAGATGCCGGCCAGGGCCATGAAGCGGGCGTTGCGCACCAGCGCCGCCAGCCCGCCGGCGTACTCCCGCGCCGTGCGGGCCGGACGGTCGCCGGAGGCACCCACCTGCGTCCGACGCAGCACCTCCAGCAGGGCCAGCGCCAGCGGCAGCCCGAGCGCCACCGTTGCCGAGAGCACGCCGCGCCACGCCAGCATGCCGACCAGCAGCCCGGCGGCCAGCGGCGCCACCACTTCGCCCACGTTGGCCCCGAGCTCGTGCAGGGCCAACCCGTAGCCGCGGCGGTCCGGATAGCGCGCCGACAGCGCCGTGATGGCGGCGGGGTGCCAGAGGAACATCGCCACGCCGACCACCGCCATGGCCGCGACCATCACGGGGAAGCTGCGGCTGAACACGATCGCCAGGTACGGCACCAACGTCAGTAGCAGCGATGCGGTCATGAGGAGGTCGCGCCGCCCCAGGACGTCTGCGACCGCGCCGGCCGGCAGGTTGACCACGATGCTCATCACCTGGCGCGCGCTGAGCAGCAGCCCCACCTGGCTGAACGACAGGCCCAGGTCGCGGGCGATGTAGGGCAGCAGCAGTCCGAAGCTGGCGGTCGCGGCGTGGTTCAGGGCGTGGCCGGCCGCGACCGCCCAGAGACCGACATTGCTGCGGTCCGGCCGCGGCAGCGCAGAGCGCAGGAGGTGCGGCGCAGTGCGCAGCGCCACGCTCAGCGGTTCTGCATGACGACGTCGACCAGGGCGGGCCGCCGCTCGCGCGCCACCACCCGGGCCGCGCGCGCGAGCGTCGCGCGCAGCTGGCCGGGGTCCTCGACCGGCCCCCAGGCCTCGATGCCGAAGCTGCGGGCCAGGGCCGCGAAGTCCACCGGCGGGTCCTTCATCGCCTGCCCGATGTGCGCACGCTCCACCGGGCGGCCGCGCGCCCGCGCCATCAGGACCTGGTGCTCTTCGTCGTTGTAGTAGGTCCGGTTGTTGAACATCACCACGAGCAGGGGAATCCGGTGGTGGGCCGCGGTCCACAGGGCGCTGGGCGTGTACAGCAGGTCGCCGTCGGGCTGGATGTCGATGCACAGGCGCTGCCCGCCGTACGCCAGCGCGGCCCCCACCGCGTGCCCGAGGCCGTAGCCGACGCCGCCACCTTTGTGCGCGCCCACGTACGGCACGCGGCCTGGCCGCAACGGCCAGTCCCACAGGCGGCGCGTCCAGCCGCGCAGGGTGCGGTTGACCAGCACCCAGTCCTCGCCCCCGACAACGTCGCCCAGGTCGAGCGCCAGCCGCGGCAGCGCGATCGGCCGCGCCTCGCGCGCGCGCTCGGCCGCGGCGCGCCACCGGGCGCGCAGCGCGTGATGGAGGCGCGCCAGGCGCGCCCGGCGCCGGTCCAGGCGGGCCCGCAGGGCGCTCTGCCCCCGCACCAGCCGCGCGCACCGCGCAGCGAGCGCCGGCAGCGCCAGCGCCGTGTCGGCGGTGATGGGCAGGTCCACCGGCTGCAGCCGCCCGTGCTCCTGGATCCAGCTGCGCACCACCAGGTCGTTGAGCGAGATGTGAATCACCCGGGCGCCGGCGCGCAGCCGCGTCCGGGCCCGGCGCGCGGTCCGGTCGGTGGTCGAGGTGGCCATCTCGAGGTCGAAGACGTCGAGCGCCAGGACCACGTCGGCCTGCGGCAGCAGGTCGTCCTCGGCCCCGGTCAGGTCCAGCGGGTGGGTGTTGGGGAAGTTGAAGCGGCTGCCCAGGTCGATCACCGGGAGCGCCATCGTCTCGGCCAGCCGGACCAGCGCGGCCACCGCGTCCGGCGTGCGCCCCACGTAGTCGGCCAGCACGACCGGCCGCGCGGCCCCGGCGAGCCAGCGCGCCGCGACCTCCAGGGCGGCAGGATCGGCCTGCGCGCGGGCGGGCGGGGCGTACCGGCGCAGGTCCGGCAGCGCTACGGGCCCATCCAGCGCCTGTTCCTGCAGGCCCGCGTCGAAGCACAGGTAGACGGGGCCCTGCGGCTCGGTGGTGGCGATGCGGTAGCCGCGGACGAACGACTCCACGAACCCCGTCAGGCTGGCCGGCTGGTCGTCCCACTTCACGTAGTCGCGCACGGCGTTGCCCTGCACCAGGGCGGTGTGGATCCAGTCGATCCAGGGCCGGCGGGTCTCCACGGGCATGGGCCCGGTCCCGCCCAGCACCAGCACCGGCGTGCGGTCGAGCCAGGCGGTGTAGATGGCCATGGCTGCGTGCAGCAGGCCCACGACGTCGTGGACGATCGCCGCCATCGGGCGCCCGCGGGCTTTGGCGTAGCCCTGGGCCACGGCCACCGCGATCTCCTCGTGGTTGCACAGGACGATCTGCGGGGCGCGGTTGCCCCCGTAGTTCACGATGGAGTCGTGCAGCCCCCGGAAGGTGGCACCGGGATTCAGCGCGGCGTACTCGATCCCGTACGCCCGCATGAGGTCCACCAGGAGATCCGAGCCGTACGCCGCGCGCTGCGTCCCCCGCGCGCGCCGGCGCGGCCGGCCCCCTGCTGCGGCCTCCGGCGCGCCGGGCTCAGGGGCAGGTGCCGGCGAAGCGCGCATCCGCGAACTCCTCGAAGGTAATCGCCTGCCGGACGAGCTGGAACTCCACGGCCACGTCCATCTCCGCCTGGAAGCCCCGCCGGCTGAGGCACCCGTCTCCGAACCCGCCCTTGATCCGTTCCACCATCTTGAGGATCAGCGCCGGATCGACGCCCTTGTACTGCTCGGCGCCCCGCGGCGTGGCCAGCACGGCCTCGACGACCTCGCGGCTCGGGCGCGCGCGGATGAAGGCCAGGGCCTTCCGGTGGGCGGCGACGACCCGCCGCACCAGGCCCGGGTTGCGGGCGATCACGTCCTCCCGCGTGACCAGCACGTTGGCCAGCGCCTTCTCCCCGAACCACTTGCGGTGCTCCGCGGGCTCCCAGATCGGCACCAGCGGCACCGCCACACCGTCTTCCAGCACGCGCGTCGTCGTGGGCTCCCAGGTGGGGAAGGCGTCCACGCGGCCGGTCCGCAGCGCCGTGTAGATCACCCCGGCGTCGGCGCCCAGGGGCAGGAACTGCACATCCCGCTGGGGATCGAGGCCGCTCTTCTTCAAGTAGAGGCTGGCCGCGGCCCAGGCGCCGGCCCCGGGCGCAGAGAACCCGACCCGCCGGCCCCGGAGGTCGGCCACGGTGCGGACGCTGTCGCGCAGCTCGGACCGGACCACCAGGCTGAAGATCTCGCGGTCGTGCAGCGCTGTCACCGCGCGCCAGGGCGACCCCGCGATGCGCGCGATGGGCACGTGCACGAAGGCGAAGAGGCCGAAGTCGAACTCGCGGGCGATCATGGCGGCCCGGAGCGTGCCGCCCGAGCCCAGCACGAACTCGGCCAGCTCTATGCCCTCCTCCTGGAAGAACCCCCGCGCGTCCGCGACCAGCGCGGGCAGGTTCTGCTCGGCCGACAACGCGCCGGGCAAGCGCAGCCGGTAGAGGACGCCGGGTCCGGCCGCAGCGGTGGCGGTCACCGCCAGCAGCAGCGCGCCCTGCAGCGCCAGGCCCCACCACGCGTGCGCGACGCGTGCGGACGATCTCATCGGCCACCCCCTATCCCATGTCGACGGCGCCGGGCCGCCACCGGAGCATGTAGACCTCTACCCGACGGGAAAGCTCCACCAGCGCTACGGCCACGACCATGAGGAAGATCATGATGGCGAAGACGCGCTCGGTGTGCAGCAACCCGGCGGCCAGGAGCATCCGGTAGCCGAGGCCGCCGGTCGCGCCGACGAACTCCCCGACCACCGCGCCGGAGAGCGCGAAGCTCACGCTGGTTCGGAGCGCCGCGAAGACCCAGCTGGCGACGGTAGGGACGACCACCATCCGCACCACGTGGCGCGGCCCCCCGCCCATGACGCGCACAGCCTTCACCAGCTCCGGGTCCACGGTGCGGACGCCCAGGAACGTGTTGAAGAAGACGACGAAGAAGACCGTGAACAGACTCAGGGCCACCTTGGACGTCAGGCCGAGGCCGAACCACAGGATCAGAATCGGCGCCACCGTAATGCGCGGAAGGGAGTTCAGGGCCACCATGATGGGCTCGAAGACCGCCGCGAGCGTCCGCTGGTAGCCGAACAGCAGCCCCACAGCGATCCCCCCGGCCGTGCCCAGCGCGAGCCCCAGGAACGCTTCCCCCAGCGTCGTCTGGAGGTCGCGCCCCAGCAGCCCCGAGCGCGCGTAGTCCACGATGTCGGCAGCGATCCGCGAGGGCCGGGCCAGGATGGCGGTCTCGAACGCCCTCCACCCCAGGCCCAGGCCGCCCGTGGCCGCTTCCCACGCCAGCACGACGGCCACCACAAGCAGCAGGCGCAGGCCGACGATCGCGGCGCCGCTGCCGGCCCCCGCGCGCGGGCGGTGTCGCCGGACCCGCATCGCCCCCACCTGCTGTGCGCTCGCGCCCATCGGGCCTACACCGCGTCCGCGGCCGCCGGCTCAGGCGCCAGGGCGGTGCGGAACTCCTCGGCCAGCGTGCGCCAGATGTACGCGTGGAGCTCGGCGAACTCGGTGGCGCCGCGCAGGGCGATCGGGTCCCGCGGCTGCGGGAACGGCACGTCGTAGATCTGCGCCACCCTGCCCGGCCGCCGCGAGAACAAGATCACCCGCTCGCCCAGCGTGATCGCCTCGGCCAGGTCGTGCGTCACGAAGACGACGGTCGTGCCGCTGCCGAACCAGATACGCAGCAGCTCCCCCTGCAGGAGCATCCGGGTCTGAGCATCCAGGGCTCCAAACGGCTCGTCCATCAGGATAAGCCGGGGGCCGTACGCCAGCGTGCGGATCAGGGCTGCGCGCTGCCGCATGCCGCCCGAGATCTGGTGCGGGTAGTAGTGCTCGAACCCGTCGAGCCCGACCAGCGCCACCAGCGCCCGCGCCCGCCGCTCCCGCTCCTGCCGGGGCACCCCTCGAATCTCAAGGCCGACCTCGACGTTCTGCAGCACGGTGCGCCAGGGGAAGAGCGCGTCGCGCTGGAAGACGTAGCCCAGCCCTGCTGGCGGCCGGTCGCCGGGACGCACGGGTGTGCCCGCGATGACGATCTCGCCCCGCACCTCGGCTTCCTCGGGCGGGATCAGCGCCGCGATGGCGCTGAGCATCGTGGACTTCCCGCAGCCGCTGGGGCCCACGACCGCCACCAGCTCGCCCGGGCGCACCGAAAAGCTCACGTCCCGCAGGGCTTCCGCGCCCCGGTGGAAGCGCACTCCCAACCCTGTCACGGTGAGCTCCAACGCGGTCCACCTCGGTCAGCACCCCCGCGACCGGCGCCGTGCGGAATCATCTACCACGGCGGCCGGCACCGCCCCTGCTCGGGCGCGCCCGCCGCTAGCCGCCTTCCGGCCTGATGGCGATCGCGCGGTCCGGACGGAAGGCGACGCGCACGCGGTCGCCCCGGCGGACCGCTACCGACGGATGGACGCGGGCGCGCAGGTGGAGCGCTCCGACCGCCAGGCGGCAGTCCACGGTCTCGCCCAGGAACACCGCCTGCGTGACGGTGGCGTCCCACCCGTCGGTGCGGCCCGCGTCCGCGGCAACGACGACGTCCTCGGGCCGCACCGACACCAGCACGTCGCCGCCGGCCAGGGCCGGGTCGGCGAGGGCGCACGCGATCGGCCCGTGGGCCGTCACCACCCGCCACAGGCCGCCGTCCAGCGCGCCGGTGACGCGTCCGGGGATCAGGTTGGTGAGCCCGATGAAGTCCGCCACGAACTGGCTGGCCGGCCGCTCGTAGATCTCGCGGGGCGTGCCGATCTGGCGGATCGTACCTTCGTGCATCACGGCCACGACGTTGGACATCGCCAGGGCCTCGACCTGGTCGTGGGTGACGTAGACGGTCGTGATGCGCAGCTCGCGGTGGAGCGCGCGGATCTCCAGGCGCATCTGCTCGCGCAGCTTGGCGTCCAGGTTCGAGAGCGGCTCGTCCAGCAGCAGGAGCTTGGGCGCCCGGACCAGCGCGCGGGCCAGCGCCAGGCGCTGCTGCTGGCCACCGCTGAGATGGGTGGCGGGGCGGGTCTCCAGGCCCTTGAGCCGCACGGTGGCCAGCGCCTCCGCCACGCGCCGTCGGATCTCGACCTCGGCCAGTCGCGCGCGCCCGGCCCGCAGCGGAAACGCCACGTTCTCGTAGACGGTCATGTGCGGCCAGATCGCGTACGACTGGAAGACCATGCCGATGTCGCGCTGGTTGGGCGGCAGGAAGACGCCGCGGCGCGACGACGACAGCACCTCGCCGGCCAGCGTGATCTCCCCGGCGTCCGGCCGCTCCAGGCCGGCCAGGCAGCGCAGCGTGGTGGTCTTCCCGCACCCCGAGGGGCCCAGCAGGGTGAAGAAGCGGCCCTCGGGCACCTCGAAGCTGACCTCGGCGCAGGCCACCACCCGGGCCCGCCCCAGGGGGAACGCCTTGACCAGTCCGTCCACCGTCAGCATCGTCGGCCCTCCACCGCGAGCGCCATCAGCGTTTTCCCCCAGCGCCGTCAGCGCTCCAGCAGCGCGCGGCGGTGGCTGAGGCGCCGCGAGACCACGGCCAGCACGAACAGCCCGGCCACCAGCATCAGGCCCAGCGCCGACAGCTCCTGGGGGTGGCCCGTGTTCCAGAGGTCGAAGATGTAGACCGACAGCACCTCCGACCCCGGCCCCCACAGCAGGATGCTGCTGGAGAGCTCGCGGATGGAGACGATCACCACGTAGATCCACCCCGCCAGCAGCCCCGGCCGCAGCAGTGGCGCCACCACGGCGGTGAAGGTGCGCCACCACGACGCGCCGCTGGTCTCGGCGGCTTCCTCCAGCTCGCGGTGGATCTGCAACAGCGCCGCAGACGACGCGCGCATCCCGTAGGGCAGGTAGCGGGTGACGTAGGCGATCAGCAGGATCCAGACCGTGCCGTAGATCGGCACCGGCAGCGTCAGGTAGACCCAGATCAGCGCCACGCCCATGACCACGCCTGGGAAGATCAGCGGCAGGGAGGCCATCTGGTCCAGCAGCCAGCGTCCCGGCACCCGCGACCGGACCACGAGCCAGGCGACCACGGCGGTCAGCACCGTCACGATCGTCGCGCTGCCCAGCGAGAGCCCGACGCTGTTGGTCAAGGCGCGGGCGGTCTTGGGCAGGCGCAGCACAAACGCGTAGTTCTCGGCGGTGAGCATCGAAAGGGCCGCACCCGACGGCTTCATGTAGAACGGCAGCAGCGAGTTCCACAGCAGCACGAAGAGCGGCAGGCCCACCATCACCACCAGGTAGCCGAGCATCAGCGCGGCCGTCGCGTAGCGCCACCGTCCCAGGTCGATGACCCGCGGGCGAAACCCCTTGCCCGTGACGGTGGCGAACCGCGTCGTCTCCCGAGTGATGCGCGCGTACCCGTAGGTACCCGCCAGGGTCAGCAGCAGCAGGATCGTGGAGTAGGCGCCCGCCAGCCCGAAGTCGGACGGGTAGCGCTTGATGGCCAGGTAGATCTGCGAGGTGAAGACGTGGATGCCGGCGGGCAGGCCGATGATCGCCGGCACCTCGAACGTCTCCAGCCCGCGCAGGAACAGCACCAGCCAGACCCCGAGGACGGTGGGGAGGTTCAATCGGAGGGTGATCTGGGCGAAGGTGCGCCCCAGGCTGGCCCCCGCCGTCAGCGCCGCCTCTTCCAGCGCGGGATCCATGGAGCGAAAGGCCGCGGACATCATCAGGTAGACGATCGGGGACCAGTGCAGGCCCTCGACCCAGATCATCCCGCCCATGGAATAGACGTCGAATGGGGCCGCCCGCAGCCCCAGCGCCCGCTGCAGCCAGTCGTTGACCAGCCCGATCCGCGGGCTCAGCAGGAAGATCCAGCTCAGGGTGAACAGGATGCCCGGGATGATCAGCGGGATCAGGCTCACGGCGAAGAACAGGCCGCGCAGCGGCGTGTTGGTGCGCTCGGTGATCCAGGCCAGCCCGGTGCCGATGACGAACGCCACCAGCATCGTGCCCGCCGAGAACACCACCGAGTTGCGGAGGATCGCCAGTGACGCGCGGTCGGTGTAGGCGCGGACGTAGTTCTGCAGGGTGAACTGTCCCACCTCGCCCGCGCCGGTGGGCGTGAAGAAGCTGCCGTAGAGGAGGAAGGCCAGCGGCAGGACCGTCAGGTAGGCCAGGACCGCCGCGGCCCCCAGCGGTAGCAGCCACTGGGTCCACGCCCGGCCCCGCCACCACGTGGAAACCAGCGCCGTCCCCGCCGGTACCGCCCCCGCCATGGCGCCTGCTCCCGCGCGACGCGCCAGAGGCCGCTACCGGCGCCGGATGAACAGCTCCTGCCAGAGCTGGTCGTACCGCGCGTACCGCTCCAGGAACAGGCCCGGGTCCATGGCCCGGTACACGAAGCCCTGGTTCAGCGTCGGCGGGTTGGCCTGCACGAACGGGTGCGCCGGGATGCGCCCCACCTTGACCAGTTCCTGCTGTCCCTCGGGCGACAGGAAGAAGTCGATGAACAGCAGTGCCGCGTGGGGGTGCGGGGCGTACTTGGGGAGGGAGATGACGTGGGGCACGGCCACCACCGGCTCCAGCGGCCGCCACTCGATCGGCGCGCGGCGCCGCTTCAGGCGCTCGGGCCGGTGGTTGTAGATCGTCGGCGACATGTGCACCTCGCCGGCCACGATCAGCTCGGCCAGGAGGGTGTGTCCCTTCCGGATCAGGGGCTGCTGCTCGCTGAGCCGGCGGAAGAACTCGAGCCCCCTGGCCTCGCCCCAGTGCTCCAGCAGGGTCGCGAGCCACACCTGGTCTTCGGCCTCGATCCCGATCCGGCCGCGCCACCGAGGGTCCAGGAGGTCCTCGTAGCGCCGCGGTGCGGTGGCGTCGGCCACCAGGGTGGTGTTCCACGCCGCCACCAGCATGTTGTAGCGCGTGGCCACCCAGTAGCCCCTGGCGTCCTTGGCCTGGCGGGGGAACCCGCCGGCGCGGGGGGTGAAGAACGGCTGGCCGTAGCCGTCCTTGAGCATCTTGGCCACGTCGATGCCCGTACCCTCGAAGAGGTCGGCGACGTACTTGCGGCCCCGATACTCGGTGATGATCTTCTGCGCCACGTCCTCGCCCGAGGCGCGGTAGATCTCGCCGCGGATGAACGGGTACTTCCGCATGAACGCCTCCAGGACGGGCTGGGACTCGTCCAGGTCCATGGACGTGTAGATCATCAGGGCGCCCTCGGCCCGGGCGCCGGCTTCGAGCCGCGCCTGGCGGTCGGGGCCGCGGTAGTTCGCGACCTCCGCCACCGTGCCCGATCCCGCGCCCGACGGAGCGGCCGCCACCATCCCCGAGGACGCCAGGGAACCCAGCAGTACCGCGATCGATCCCCACCACCAGGTGCGCCGCGCGATCATCGTCCTCCACCCCCGATGGACAGCCCGTGCGTCCGCGGCGCCGCCGCGCCGCGGCGTGCGGTCGCGCCCTGTCTACTCCAGCCGCTCCTCGGGCACCTGCTGTGGCAGCGCCGCGGCCGGGGCAGCCGCCCGGAGGGATGCTCGCGCGCCGCGCCGTAGTCTCAGGGCAGCCGCGCGCGCCGACAGGCGGCGTGGCCGGGAGGTGCTCGTGGTGGGCAGCGACGGCGAGGGACGCGTCTTCCTGCGGGGCATCACGTCGGAGAGCTACGGCCTGGGCGAGCTGCGGCGGCGGCAGCGCGAGGCGCCGCGGGTGCGGCCGGCGGGCACGGTCGTGGACGACGCGTCGGTGGGCCACTCGGGCGACTCCAGCCAGTCGCGCACCTGGTGGATCCTGGGCCCGGGTGACGACCCGTTCCTGACCCAGACGATCCAGATGCACTTCGTCGAGCTCTTCCCCGGCGGCGCCAACCGCGGCCACGGCCACCAGAACGAGGCGACCTTCTACATCCTGGAAGGCCGCGGCTACGAGATCCACGACGGCCAGCGGTACGACTGGGAGGAGGGCGACTTCGTCGTGGTGCACAACGACTCCGTGCACCGCCACTTCAACGCCGACCCTGCGCGCCGCGCGGTCGCCATCGTCATCAAGGCCAAGGCGGCCTGGATGTACCTGGGCCTCTGGCAGCAGGGCCGCGGCGGGCCGGTCGTGGACGGCGACCGGTACGGGCCCCCCGAGGACTGGTCGCGGCTGTGGACCCCGGGAGTGACCGCCCGCAAGAAGGTCGTCAAGCCGTCGGATGCGCCCTGGGAGGTGACGCGGGACGGCCGGGTCCGGGTGCTGTGCTCGCCCGCGCGCACCGACGTCCGCGTTTTCAGCGTCGACGTCTACCAGCAGGAGATCCCTGGCGGGAGCCGCTCGGCCAGGCACTGGCACATGGCGGACGAGGCGCTGTACGTGATGGCCGGGCGGGGTTACAGCCTCCACTGGGACGTCGAAGCCGAGATCGCCGACCGCTACTACGCGCGCGTCGCGCGGGAGCCGTCGCGCTGGGAGTTCGGGCCGGGCGACCTGCTCTACGTGCCCCACAACACCGTGCACCAGCACGTCAACGCCGACCCGCACGACTCGCTGGTGCTGCTGTCGGCGCAGAACCGGCTGTTCAAGCTCCTGGGCTACGATGCGGTGATCTACCTGGAGGACGCGCCCGAGTACGCCCGGGCCCAGGCCGCGCCGGCGCGCTGACCCGCTCCAGCGTCTCGCGCGCCCCGAACGCCAACGCCAGCGCCGTCCCCGTCAGCAGCGGCACGTAGGCCAGGAACGCGCACTGCGCGCCGCAGGCGTGGACCAGCAGGCCGCCGCTCACCGGTCCGGCCAGGCTCCCCAGGTCGCCCACGATGCGCCGCTGGGCCTGCAGCGTGCCCCGCGCGTGCGCCGGGATGACATCATAGCTGTACGTCGACAGCGAGCCCAGCGAGACCCCGTTGGCCACGCCGAGCGCCACCGCCAGCAGCGAGAGCTGCGGGCCGCTGCGCGCCAGCGGCATGAGGGTGAACGCCAGCGCGGGCAGCGCCGCGGCCGGCACCGCAGCCCACTTGCGGCCCAGCCGGTCCAGCACGAGCCCTGCGGGTACGATCATCACCAGCACGCCCAGGCTCATCAGGCCGAAGAGCGCGCCGACCTGCGCCGCCGAGAATCCCAGCCCCGCGCCCGCGTAGAGCGGCAGCAGCGTGTTGAGGCTCGACCGGTAGAGGCTCATCGTCCACGTGGTCGCGACGATGATCGCGAACGTGGTCAGGTACCCCGGCGCGATCGCCCGCCAGCCGCCCAGGCCCCACGCCGGCGCGCGTAGGGCCACCCCCACGCCGGAGGGCCCGGCGCGCGTGCGGTCGGATGGCCCGGCGGGAAGGTGGTCGGACGGGGGGGCGGGAGCGGATGCGGCCTGCGCGGCGGGGACCGCCGCAGGCAGCGCGAGCAGCAGTGTCATCGCCAGCACCAGGCCGCCCAGCGCGCCCAGGGCGGCGAAGAGCGCAACGAGGCCGGCGGCGTCCACGAGGAGCCCGCCGCCGACCGGCCCCGCCGCCTGCCCTACCATCTGGAGCCCGAAGAACCCGCTCATCAGGCGGCCGCGCTGGTCCGCGCGGACCAGATGCAAGCCGCTCAACTCCCGCCCGGCGACCCACAGGCCGGCGCCGGCACCCATCACGAACTGGCCGGCCACGACCGCCCAGAACGCGGGCAGGAGCATGAGCACCGGCCCCGCCAGCGCGCACGCCGAACCGACGAGGAGCACCGCCTGCGGCCCGCGGCGGTCGGCCAGCACCCCTGCGGGCAGCATGGCCACCATGCGGCCCGCGAACTGCGCGCTCACCACCTGCGCGGCGAGGCCCGGCGAGACGTGGAAGCGCGCGGCCAGGGCCACCACCGCGGGAAAGATCATGCCCTGCCCAAAGCTGAGCACCAGCGTCGGCAGGTACAACCCGAGGAGCCCGTGCATCCGCCGCCCCGCCCGCCGGTCAGGGCGTGAGGGCGATGTGGATCGCCGAGGGATCGACGCGCTCGCCGAGCACGCGGAGGGCCTGGTCCGCCTCGGCGAGCGCAAACGCATGGGTGCGCAGCCGCTCCAGCGGGTAGCGCCGCGAGGCAATGATGCGCAGCGCCTCCTCCGCCGACGCGAAGTCGCGGCCGCGCACGCCCTTGACGGTCAGCGCGTGCCGCACAACCAAGTCGTGCGGGAAGTCGCCCGCCCGCCCGTGCTTGGCGGCCGCCAGGATCACCGTCCCGCCCGTGCGCGCCATCCGCACCGCCGCCGCCGTCGTCTCCGCGGCGTCGGGCGCCAGGTCGACGACCACGTCGGCCATGGCGCCGCCGGTGATCTCCCGCACCGCCTCCACCGGATCGGTGGTGGCTGCCTCGACCGCCACCGCGCCCAGGGCCTCTGCAGCCTGCAGCCGTGCCCCGCGCGTGCGGCCCACAGCGACCACGCACGCTGCGCCGCCGTCGCGGGCCGCCACCACGCACCCCAGCCCGTGGGCACCCGGGCCGATGACGACCGCCACGCCGCCGCGCGGCATCTGCCCCTCCTTGAGCACCCACCGGATGCCGTTGGAGACCGGCACGAAGAGCGTCGCCAGGTCGGCCGGCAGGTCCGGCGGCACCCGGTGCACCAGGGCGCGGGGATGCAGGTAGAGGAGCTCGCTGAAGCCGCCCCACAGCGCCGGCGGCACGTCTACCGACGTCGCGCCGTAGCGCAAAAACGGCCGCTCGGACCGCGAGTCGGTGGCGTCGCACAGCGCCGGCCGGCCGGTGAAGCAGAACTGGCAGTGCCCGCACGGCAGGAACTCCTCTACGGCGACGCGGTCGCCGGCGGCCACGCGCCAGCGCGCGGCCGCGCGCGCGCCCACCGCCACCACGCGGCCCACGATCTCGTGCCCGAGGATCAGCGGCCCCAGGTGCGCGCCCCGCCGGCGGATGTAGAACTCCCAATCGGTCCCGCACAGGCCGCACGCCTCCACGGCCAGCACCCCGTCGTCGGGTCCGACGGCGGGCGCGGGGAACGTGCGCAGTTCGGTGACGCCCGGGGCCGGCGTCACCGCAGCGCGGACGGGCGCGCGAGGGTCCATGGCCACGGATCAGCCCTCGTCGATGTCGGGCTCGGGGAGCGCCACCAGGTCGCTGGTGTCCACCAGGGGCGCGAAGTCCATGTGGCGCGCGCGCAGCAGCGCCTCCAGCTCCTGCGCGCTCAGCAGGATCCCGAGCCCCGCGTTCATGTCCCGCACGAACAGGGCCTCCGCGGCCTCCGCGCGCGCTATGGCCACGCCCACCAGCGCGAACTCGTTCTGCAGGCGCTCCAGCGGCGCGCCCGCCGCCGCGCGCAGGAGGGCCTCGTCGGGCGGCGCGTGCGGGCCCGGCAGCAGCGCCCAGGGCAGATGACGGGCGCGCGTCAACCCCTCCAGCTCGAGGGGGTCAAGCCAGGCCTCGGCAGGCTCGCGGGTCAGCCGGCGCAGGCGCAGCCGGGGCCCGGTGGGCGTTTCGAACCGGCTGACCTCGACGTCGCCCAGCCGGGCCAGGGTGACGTCGCGCACGTCGAAGCCCCGGGAAGATGGCATCGCTACGGGATGAACGAGAGGTTGTACTGCGGCTGGTCGGACGTCAGCAGCACAACCTTTTTGAGCGCGATCTTCCACGCGCCGTCCACCGGCCGCAGCCGGTACTCGCAGCGCGCCGCAAACAGCCGCGGGGCGTTGAGCCCCTCCTGGCCGGGCCCACCCGGCCGGATCTCCGCGATCAGCTGGCGGCAGTGGACGACCGCCTCGCCGCTGCTGCCGTCGGCGCGGACCTCGACGTTCGAGACGAACCGCAGCGTGCGCGACGGGGGGTTCTGGTCCAGCACCGGCGTGCGCGTCAGCCGGTAGACCCGTTCGTGCAGCCGCCGCCGGTCGTCGTAGATGATGGCCACTGCCGCGGCCGGCTCCTTCTCGGGGTCGATCGGCAGCCAGTACACCGCATCGTCCGTGAAGAGCGCCTCCCACTCCTCGAACCGCCGCTCGTCCAGCAGCCGGGCCTCGGCGAACAGGAACCGCTCGGCCTCCGGGACCGTAAGCGCGGGGGCCACCGGTGCTACCTCCGGGCCATCAGACGCTGCCACTGGCGGTAGAGCGCGCGCTGGGGCGCCTCATCGGTCGTGTGCCCGATCCACTCGCCCGCGTCGTACCGCTCGCGGTGCTGGCCGCGGTTGAGCAGGTTCCACGGCTCGCCCCGCGCCCGGACGCCGCTCTGCACCTCGGTGAACACCTCGATGTCATCGGGTGAGCCGAACCCGGCCGGGCCGAAGAAGCGCTCGTGGCCGCGGAACCGGCCCTGGTTGATGGCGTCGGGCACGCCCTCCAGGGCGTAGACGTAGAGCTGGACCTCGGTCCGGTCCACGGCCTTGGGAACGATCACCCGCAGGTGCGTCTCGAACAGATAGAGGTTGGGGAAGACGAAGATGTTCCGGCGCGCCGAGATCTCCAGCAGCTGATCGTCGCCGTAGCGGGCGCGCATCGCCTCTGCGTACTCCGGGTACCGGTGCATCATGCGCGCGGTCCAGCTCGAGTTGGGGTTCAGGCTGCCGGGCCGCTCCAGCACGCCATGGCCGCCCGCCAGGCCCCGGGTGCAGCCGGCCTGCCGGTACTGCTGGGTCTCCTCCACCGACGACTCCTTCGAGAGGGCCAGCACGCGCTGCCAGGAGAGGTGCACGTAGTTGCCGTGGTAGCCATCGGCGCCGTTCTCGGCCTGCAGCTTCCAGTTGCCCGGGTACTCGTAGCGGTGCGGCGGCAACGAAACGACGATCGCCTCGACCGGCGAGCGGCCGAACCACCAGTCGATGTAGCGCCGCACCGGGGCCAGGTGCTCGGCCAGGCTGGCGCCCTCACTGGAGAGGTTCACGAAGAGCAGCCCGCGGTAGCTCTCCAGCCGGCCGACGGGGACGAGCCCGTAGCGGCTGCGGTCGAAGTCGTCAGGGTACCCGGTGCTCTGCGCCATGCCGATCAGCGCGCCGTTGTTGGCGTAGACCCAGTTGTGGTAGCGGCAGCGGAAGAAGTTGGAGTGGCCCCGCTCCTGGCGGCAGACGACCGCGCCCCGGTGCCGGCAGCGGTTGTAGAGAGCGTAGATCCGGCCGTCCTCGTGGCGGGAGAGGATCACGGGCTGGGTGCCGACGACCACGGTCTTGTAGTCGCCCGGCGCCGCCAGCTCCGAGGAGTGCCCGACGTAGACCCAGCTGCGCTCGAAGATGCGGTCCATCTCCGCCGCGAACACGTCGGGATCGGTGAAGACGGCGCCGTGGACCCGGAACGCGCCAGGATCGTCCCGTACCAGGTCCGCGTACGCCCCTACCCGGTCTTCCGTCACCGCCATCGCCGCGCGCGCCCCCCGGCGCCACCTGCAGCGGCAACGCCCTCCTGCCCGCTGCGCTGCGGCGGCGCCGGCACGAGTATAGCATGCAGGAAGCGCTGTCCCCTCCACGAACCCAGGCCAGAAAGCGGTCCCGGGGGGGTCCTGAGATGCGGGGTGCAGGTGTTCTCCGGGCAGTTCTGGGTGGCCTGCTGCTCGGTGTGCTCGTGGGGGCGGCCGGGATGCCGGCGCCGGCCCAGGCCGACCTGGCGGGGGCAGCGCGGCGCGAGGGCAGGGTCGTCGTCTACGGCTCGATGGAGACCGACGTCTTCGAGGTGATCAGGAAGATCTACGAGGGCCGCTACGGCGTCCAGGTGGACTACTGGCGGGCCGCCAGCAACCGCGTCATGGACCGCGTGCTCACCGAGACCCGCGCTGGCCGGCCGCTGTTCGACGTGGTGCTCACCAACCGGAGCCCCATGCTGATCCTCAAGCGCGCGGGCGCCTTCGCGCGGTTTGCGGCGCCGTCGTACGAGGCGTTCCCCGCCCCGACGCACGACCGCGACGGGATCCTGTCGCCGTCGTACCGCGTGGTCGTCGTCAGCGCCCTGTTCAACACGCGGCTGCTCCGGCCCGAGGACGCGCCGCGGACGCTGCCCGACCTGCTCGACCCGAAGTGGAAGGGCCGGCTGGTCATGCCCGATCCCACCCAGCACACCACGACCGCGGTCTGGCTCGCCAACCTCCAGAAGATCCTGGGCGCGCAGCACAGGAGCTTCATCGAACGCCTGGCGGGCCAAGTGGGGCTGGTGGAGTCGTTCATCCCCGCGGTGCAGAAGGTCATCGCGGGCGAGTACCCGGTGGGCATCTCCTACGTGAAGTACGTCCACGTCTTCGGCCAGGACGGCGCGCCGCTGGACTACGCCCGGCTGAACCCCGTGCTGGCCGAGGCCCACCACGTGGCGCTGGGCGCCAGGGCGGCGCACCCGAACGCGGGCAAGCTGCTCATCGACACGCTCACCTCTCGGGCCGGGCTGCTGGCCCTGGCGCGGGCCGGCGAGTTCGTACTGGTCCCCGGCGTCTACCCGCCCATCAAGGACGCGGAGAAGCTGCGCGTCGTCCCTATGGACGACCTGGACGAGGACGAGCTCAAGCAGTTCCGCGAGGAGTTCGGCCGCCTCTTCGTCAGGCGCTGACCCCGTGGCCACCGGCGTCGCAGGGGGCCAGCGCCGCGCGGCGCCGGCCGCTTCCCTGGACCCCATCACGGGCCTCACCCTGGCGGTCGGGGTGGTGCTGGGGTTCCTGGCGCTCTACCCGACCGTCATGCTGTTCGTCGGCAGCTTCAGTGACGCGCCCCTGGGCGAGCCCGGCCGGTTCACCCTGGCCCACTACGCCCGGGCCTACGGCGACCCCGCCACCTACCGCCTGATCGGCACCTCGATCGTCTTCGCCGCCGGCTCCGCGGCGCTGTCGCTACTCCTGGCCGGGCCGCTGGCGTGGATCACCGTGCGGACCAACGCGCCCGGCCGGGCCCTCTTCGAGCTGGTCGCCCTGGCCCCCAACGTCCTCCCGCCGCTGCTGATCGCGACGGCGTGGGTCCTGCTGCTGAGCCCGCGCATCGGCCTGCTCAACCTGGCCATCGCGCGTCCGCTGGGGCTGCCGCCGTTCAACGTCTACTCGATGCCCGGCATGATCCTCGTCGAAGGCCTCATCCTCGCGCCGCTGGCGTTCCTCATCATGGCCGCGGCGCTGCGCTCGATGGATCCGGCCCTGGAGGACGCCGCGCGCGTCGTCGGCGCAGGCACCCTGCAGGTGGCCAGGCGCGTCTCGGTGCCCCTCGTCCTGCCGGCTCTGCTGGCTGCGGGCATTCTGAACTTCGTGCGCGCCATCGAGAGCTTCGACACGCCCGCCATCATCGCGCTGCCCGCCCGGATCGAGGTGTTGACCACCAAGATCTTCCGGGAGGCCCTGGCCGACTATCCCCCTAACCACAACCTGGCGGCTACCTACGCCATGAGCCTGCTGGCCATCACCCTGGGGTTCGTCTACCTCTACCGGCGCCTGACGGGTCGCACGGAGCGGTTCGCCACCGTCACCGGCCGCGGCTACCGGCCCCAGCCCATCGACCTGGGTCCCTGGCGGTATGCGGCCTCCACGGCGGCGCTGCTGCTGCTGGCCCTGATGGTGCTGTTGCCGTTCGCGGTCCTGGCGTTCACCTCGCTGATGCCGTTCTACGAGGTGCCCACGCGCGCCACCCTGCGCCTCGTAACGCTGAAGCACTACGCCTACCTGCTGGACAGCCAGCGGGTGGCGCGCGCGCTGCAGATCAGCGTCACCCTGGCCGTGGTGGGCGCCACGCTGGCGATGCTCCTGGCGGCGGTCGTCGCCTACCTGACCGTCCGCGCCCGGGTTCCCGGGCGTGGCCTGCTGGAGGTACTGGCGTTCATCCCCTGGGCGTTCCCGGGCGGCGCGCTGGCCATCGGGCTGCTGTGGGGCTACGTGCGGTTCCCCGTCGCCATCTACGCCACCATCTGGATCCTGTTGATCGCCTACGTGACCCGCTTCCTCCCCTACGGCCTGCGGGCCATGACCAGCACCATCGTCCAGGTGCACGGCGAGCTGGAGGAGATCTCGCGGGTCTGCGGCGCCGGGCTCGCCTATACCTTCCGGCGCATCCTCCTGCCGCTGCTGGGCCCAGGCTTCCTCGCGGGGTGGGTGATCCTGGCCACGATCTTCATGCGCGAGTTCAGCACCTCGCTGTTCCTCTACACGCCGCGCTCCGAGCCGCTGGGCCCGCTCCTCTACCACCTGTGGATCGACGGCCAGCAGGGCCGCATGGCGGCCCTGGGCGTGGTGGTCAGCCTGATCTCCCTGGCGCTGGTGGCGGTGGTGCGGCGGGTGACGCGGACGGCGCAGGCGGGCTGACCTCCGACGGGAGCGCGGGGAGCACGATGAGCCGTGCGGGATCGATCAGGCCCCAGACGCGATCGCCGGGCGCGAATCCCACGGGCCCGTAGGCCAGCAGCGAGAGCGTCCCGGCAGCCAGACGGTACTTCACGCGGGTCCCCTCGAACAGCGCGGAGACCACCTCGCCTTCCACCGCGTTGGGTAGCCCGTCCGGCGGGCGCTGGCGGGCGAGGTGCACGTGTTCGGGCCGGACGCCCACCACCACCGGGATCCCGGGTGCCACGCGGCCCGGGGCCGCGCACCGCAACGGCCCCGCAGCCGTGAGCACCGCCACGTCGTCGGCGCCAGCGCCCACCACCCGGCCGCTGAGGTAGCTGATCTCCCCGAGGAAGGTGGCGGTGAACCGGTGCTGCGGGCGGGCGTAGAGCTCGTGGGGCGTCCCGACCTCCACCACCCGGCCGGCCTCCATCACGGCCACGACGTCGGAGAGGGCCAGGGCCTCCAGCTGGTCGTGGGTGACGTAGATGGTGGTAATACCGAGCCGTCGCTGGAGCGCGCGGAGGTCCTCCCGCACCACTTCGCGGATCTTGGCGTCCAGGTTGGACAGCGGCTCGTCCAGCAGCAGGACCTCCGGCTCGTACACCAGCGCCCGCGCCAGCGCCACGCGCTGCTGCTGGCCGCCGCTCAAAAACGGCGCCGGCCGCTCCTCCAGCCCCTCCAGCCCTACCAGCGCCAGGACCGCGCGGACGCGCTCGGCCACCTGGCGGCGCGGCAGCCGGCGCACCTCCATGGGGTAGGCGACGTTCTCGAAGACCGACAGGTGCGGCCAGATCGCGTACGACTGGAAGACCATCCCGACGTTGCGGCGCTCCGGCGGGGTGAAGATGCGCCGGGCGCGGCTGAAGATGACGCGGTCGTCGAAGAGGATCTCGCCCTCGTCGGGCCGCTCCAGCCCGGCGATGCAACGCAGCGTGGTCGACTTCCCGCATCCGCTGGGACCCAGGAGCGTCAGGATCTGCCCCTGGGGTGCCTCGAGCGAGACGCCGTCCACCGCCCGCACGACCTGCCGGGCGAGCCGGTGGAGCTTCACCAGGTCGATCAGGCGGACCGCGGGCATGCGATAATGCCCCTGGTATGAGCCCGGACCTGCGCGCGCAGGTGCTGCGCTACCTGGAGACCCACAACACCCTCACCCTGGCCACGGTGGGCCCGCAGGGCCCCTGGGCGGCCGCGCTCTTCTACGTCAACGACGGCCTGGTGCTCTACTGGCTCTCCGATCCCCACGCCCGCCACTCGCAAAACCTCGCCTCCTGCCCGCAGGTGGCCGTCGCCATCCACGAGGACTACCGGGACTGGCAGCGCATTCAGGGCCTGCAAATGGAAGGAACCGCTACGCCGGTCGGCCGGCCGACCGACGCCGAGGGCCCCATGCGCCGGTACGCCGCCAAGTACCCCTTCCTCGGCGACTGGCGCGCGCCCCCCGCCGCGCTGGCCCGGGCCCTCGAGATCGTGCACGTCTACCGGTTCGTCCCCGCGCGGGTGCTGTTCATCGACAACACCCGCGGATTCGGGCACCGCGAGGAGCTCCAGCCCCTGGCCTAGCGGTCCCGCCCCGGCACCGCGCGCGGCCTCCTCACCGGCCCGTCCGCGCCAGCAGCTCCACCCATCCGCGCATCAGGGACTTCCCCTTGGCGATCTGGTCCGGCGCGAAGAACCGCTCCAGCGCCACCCGCTGGATGGGGTACACCGGCCGCTGGAAGTCCTTTTCGTACCCGAACGGCACCGTGGCGTCGATAGCCATCCCGCCCTCGAACCGGGTGTTCATCGCCGTCCACTGGCGGTCGCCGGCCGTCAGCCGCTCCTCCGGGATGAACGTCTGGCCCGCGCCGCCCGGTACCGGGTTCAGGATGTCGGTGCGCGGGTTCACGCGGGTCGTGAGGCACCAGATGATCTCGTCCATGTTGTAGATGTCCACGTCGTGGTCCACCGCGATGGCCAGGCGCATCCCCTGGCTGCACGCCATGGCCGCCACCAGGAAGTTGCGCACGTGGCCGTCGTCGGTCTTCAGCCGCTTCTTGACCTGGATGATGCACCCGCCCCAGTCGGTCATGGGAAAGGGAATGTTCACGTCCTGCACAATCCCGGGCTGGAGCCGCTCGCACAGCTCGTAGATGGCCGACTCGCGCACCGTGGTGTCGATGTTGTGGCAGTCCAGCATGTGGACACCCAAAACGTAGAAGATCAGCCGGGGATCGGGTCGGCGCATGGTGATCCCGGTGACGTGGAAGGTGGGCGCCCGGTACGCCTTGCCCATGTACCCTGCCCACTCGGGATGGAAGGGGAACTTGCCCTGCAGGCCGGCCGCCTCGGCTTCGGCGGTCTCGTAGCGCTTGTCGCGCGGGTAGAGGTGCCCTTCCAGCACCAGGTCGCAGTCGGCCACCGCCCACGCGTCCACGGTGCGGGCCTTGACGATCCGGATGGGGAACCCCTGGACCGCGCCGGCGGCACCCAGCTCATCGGAGCCCCGCGGCAGCACCACGTAGTCGAAGCCGCTGCCGGCGATCAGGGTCGCGGCCGGCGGGAGGCCGAAGCACATGGTGAGCGGGATGGGCCGGTCGTCGTGGTAGTGCTCCGAGATGACCTGCCACATGTGGGACCCCGGCGCCGACTGGAACGTGCAGACGTTGCCCCACCGGGCGTTCATCCGGTTGTAGCCGATGTGGCTCCCCCCGTGGAAGTACGGGCCCACCACCACGCTGTTGCCGCTGCCGATGGTCCGCTCCGATTCCAGCTCGGTGTGCCGAACCGCCACCACCCACTTGTTGACCTCCAGATCGTCGGTGATGACCACCTGCTGGCAGGGCGCCTCGTCCTGGGGCACCTCCACCGGCGGAATGGGATGGGTAATGGCGTAGGCGAGCTTGCGGGTGCGGGCGACCGGGCTCTCCCAGCCGAACATCCGGTCCACGATCCCCATGTTGGCGAACAGGTTGGTCACGACCTGCGCGTGGGGGTAGCCCTTGACGTTCTTGAACAGAATGGGATAGCTGCCGTCCAGATGCTTCTGGACGCCCATGATCTCCAGGTCAGGGTCCACCGGCACCTCGGTCTCCAGGAGCAGACCCTCCTCCCGGAGCCAGTCCACTGTCCCCTCCAGCGTGGCAATCTTGCTCGCGACCTGCACGGGTACTGCCATGCCACTGTCCCTCCTCCCTTTGGGTGCAGCGGGCCGGCGCGACCGACGCGGGGCGGCATCACGGTCCCGCCGGGCTCGCCCCGCACCTGCGCCCTGTGCCGTCCTACGGCTACTCGATCACCCCTTCCGCCGCCAGCCGCGCGAACTCCTGCGCCGACAGCCCCAAAATCTCGCGGTAGACCAGCGCGTTGTGCTCCCCCAACAGCGGGCTGGGACGCAGCACCGCCGGGGTCGCCGACAGCGCGAACGGCGGCCCTTCGTAGTGGAACCGCTCCAGCACGGCGTGGGACAGTTCCCGCCAGATGTGCCGGTGCGCGAGCTGGGGATCGCTGAACAGATCAGAGAGCCGGTTGACGACGCCGGCCCGGACGCCCGCCGCCTGCAGGACCGCCACCACCTCTTCCGGCGTGCGCTCAGCGGTCCACCCGGCCACCAGCGCGTCCAGGTCGTCCTCGTGCGCCTTGCGGGCTGCCAGGGTGGCAAAGCGCGCATCGTTGGCCCAGGCCGGATGCCCCACCGCCCGGCAGAACGCCTGCCACTCGTCGTCGCTGCACACGGCCACGACACACCAGCGGTCCTCGCCCCGGCAGGGGTAGGCGCCGTGCGGCGCGGCCTCAGGGCTGCGGTTGCCCATCCGGGTGGGGACGCGCCCGTTGACCCCGTACTCCAGTAGCGCCGGTGCCACGAACTGCAGGCCCGCCTCGTACTGCGCCAGGTCGATGTAGAGGCCCCGGCCGGTCCGCGCGCGGTGGTCCAACGCCGCCAGCACCGCGATCAGCCCGAAGCCCACGGCGACGAAGTCGATGTAGGGACCGAACAGCAGCATGGGCTCGCCGCCGGGATAGCCCGTCAGGTGCGTGAAGCCGGCCTGAGAGGTCAGCTGCGACCCAAAGCCGCGCTGTGACGCCTTGGGGCCGCTCTGGCCCATGTTGCACGTGCTCAGGTAGACGATCTGCGGGTTGATGTGGCTCACAGCAGCGTAGTCCAGGCCGTGGCGCGCCATCACGCCCGGCACGAAGTTCTCGATGAGGACATCCGCCCACGCCACGAGGCGCCGGGCCAGGGCCACCCCCTCCGGGTGCTTGAGGTTGAGCGTGACGCCCAGCTTGCTGTCGTTGAAGAGGGCGAACGATCCGGTCCGGTCGAGTCCGGGCCGGTTGTCCTTGTAGGGCGGATAGTGGACGCGGAACCCGTCGGGCCGGCTGCGCGACTCGACGTGGATCACCGTGGCTCCGTGCTCGCCCAGGTGCTTGCCCACCATGGGGCCCGCTGCGAACATGGCGAACTCGACGACCTTGAGCCCCTCCAGGGCTGCAGGGGCTGCACCGCCCGCCGCCGCGTCCGCCCTGGTGCCCCCGCGCAGGGGCCCGCCGTCCGGGATGGCCACGCTCAGATGACCCCTTCCTCGCGCAGGAGGCGCAGGTCGTCCCGTCCCAACCCCAGCTCGGCGTAGATCTCGTCGTTGTGCTCGCCGATCCCCGGCGCGCGCCGCCGGATGCGGCACGATCCTCCAGAGAACCTGGCGAACGGTCCCGGGTAGGTCACGGCGACGCCCAGCTCGGGATGGTCCACGGCCTGCCAGAACGCCCGCGCCGCCAGCTGCGGGTCCTCATGGATGTCCCGAGCATCGGCCACGGGATACCCGAGGATGCCGCGCCGGAGGGATTCCACCGCGAACTCCGCCTTCGTGCGCGTGGCCAGGAAGGCCGCGATGGGTTCCTCGATGGCGTCGATCTCCGCCTGGGTACTGGTCGCCACGTTGAACGCCGTCCAGTCCAGACGCTGGAGCCAGTCGGGTGCGGCGCCTGCGTCGGCCATCCACTGCACCATCGCCTCGTTGGACCGGCGCCCCGCGTCGCCGCCGTACAGGATGAAGTTGATGTGCCCGTCCCGGCACGGGTAGAGAGCCCGCATGCGGGCGCCGGTGACGCTACGGCCCACCAGGAAGTTGCCGCCCCGGTGCAGGTCCTCTCGCAGCAGGCTCCAGTGTGCCGGCGCGTTCGCCAGGGCCCAGAGCAGGCTGGCCTGCGTCGAGACGTCCACGTGCTGGCCGCGCCCGGTGCGCTGGCGGTAGAGGTGGGCCACCAGCGTACCGGCGGCCGCGTACATCCCCGCCCACATGGCTGCCTGGGGCAGCGAGACCCGCAGGGGCGGCCGCCCGGGCTCGCCCACCAGGGACATGAACCCGCTGGTGGCCATGGCGACGAGGTCCGATCCGCGGTGATGGGCCCGGGGCCCGGTCTGGCCGAAGGGCGTGATGGACGTCACGATCAGGCGCGGGTTGGCCTCGGCCAGCGCCCGGTACCCCACTCCACGGGCGTCCAGGTAGCCAGGCGGGAACGACTCGACGAGGAAGTCGGCTCGCTGCGCCAGTTGCCGCAGCAGCGCCCCTCCCCGGGCGGTCTCCAGGTGAAGGGTGATGCCGCGCTTGCTGGCGTTGTACGCCCACCAGCGCAGGCTCCGGTCAGGGCCGGCGACGTCGTGGCAGAACGGCCCGCGCAGGCGCCCGGGCTCCCCGCCTGGCGGCTCGACCTTGACCACGTCCGCGCCCAGGTCGCCCAGAATCCGGCCGCACAGCCAGCCAGCCTCGTCGGTCAGGTCCAGCACGCGGTAGCGCGACAGCACCCCGTCCTCTTCGCCGCCGGATGGCCGGGGACCGGTTCCCCCTAGTGCGGCGGCCGGGTTCGCCACCGGGTCGGTCTCCCTCGGCGCGCGCGCATCGTGCGCACCCGCCGGGCGAAGTAGCGCAGGTGCTCGTGCATCAGGCGACGGGCCCGCTCTGAGTCGCGTGCGGCGACGGCAGTCAGGATCTCCTGGTGGTCGACGACGGCGCGCTCGGCCATCTCGTCGTCAGGCAGCAGGCGCGCCACCGCCTCGTGGAACAGCGCGCGGAACGAGTTCACGGTGGAGAGCAGCACGGGATTCTTGGCGGCCTCGGCCAGGGCCAGGTGGAACGCCACGCTGTGCGGGATGAAGTCGGCCTGGCGGGCGGCCAGGCCTGCACGAGCCCGCGCGATCGCTCCGGCCATCGCCCGCAGGTCCGCGGCGGTGGCCCGCCGCGCCGCGAGTGCCGCCACCTCAGGCTCCACCAGCAACCGGGCCTCCACCAGTTGCGCCACCGTCGTCCGCCGCAGGCGCAGCAGGTTCGTCAGCGCCTCGCTCACCGGCCGCGTGCTGGGCCGGGCCACGAAGACGCCGCCGCGGGCACCGACCCGGATCTCGACCAGGCCCTGCGACTCCAGCACTCGCAACGCGTCGCGGACCGTGGCCCGGCTCAGGCGGAACTGTCGGGCCAGCGCCTTCTCGGGGGCCAGCTGGTCTCCCGGGGCCAGCTGCCCGTCGAAGATCAGCGCCTTCACCTGCCGGACGACGGCGTCGGAGGCGCGGGCGAAGCGTACGGGCCGAAACGTCGCGCGCAGCGGCGCGCCCGCCCTCGGGGCCTGCGGCTGTGCGGAGCCCATCGCGAAAGATCGAATGGTCAGACCTTTTTCCCCGGCCATGATTCGAGTCGGCGTCCCCCGTCTCCTGCCGGTCCGCCCCCGGGGCACAATGCGCGACACGGCGCATCCGCCGGCGTGATGCCCGACGGGTGCATCGCGTGCGCCGCCCGGTGCCGCGCCGCGCAGGAGTCGCCCCTGCCAGGGCGGAATTTCGGCCTGGCAATGACGACGCGCGGGGGCTCCCGGGCATGCGGCTCGTGGTAGGGATCTCAGGCTCCTCGAGCCCTATCTACGGCATCCGCACGCTGGAAGCCCTGAAGGCTGCCGGCGTGGAGACGCACCTGGTGGTCTCGGCAGGTGCCCGGCGCACCATCGCCCTGGAGACCACCTGGACCCTCGAGCAGGTGTGCGGCCTGGCCTCGGTGGTCCACGACGAGCGCGACATGGCCGCAGCCATCTCCAGCGGCTCGTTTCGCACCGGCGGCATGGTGGTCGTGCCCTGCTCCATGAAGACGGTGGCCGCCATCGCCCACTCGCTGGTCACCGACCTCCTCGTCCGCGCCGCCGACGTCACGCTCAAGGAGCGCCGCAAGCTGGTGCTGGTGCCCCGCGAGACGCCCCTCCACCTGGGTCACCTCCGCAACCTGGTGCGCGCGGCGGAGATCGGCGCCGTCATCCTGCCGCCGGTCCCGGCCTTCTACCACGCCCCCAAGACCATCGACGACCTCATCAACCAGACCGTCGGCAAGATCCTCGACCAGTTCGACGTGCCGCATGCGCTCTTCCGTCGGTGGAGCGGTGCGCCGGCCCGGGCCGGCGAGCTGCCCGCGCCCGACGACGACTGACGATCACCGCGACCCGCTCCCGAACGGGCCGGCGACGGGGGACCCGGCTGCCACGGGAACGTGCCCCTGCTCCCCAGGAAACAGGATGTGCCCCCACCGGCGCAGCGCCTCGGCGCGGTGCGTGGGGCTCGCCTGGGCCACCGGCGGGAACCGGTCCCGCCATTCGAAGGGCCGGGTGGCATCGATGATGGCCCGGGAGTTGAACCCCTTGCGCTCGGGCGGGATGATGGGATCCAGCGGCCCGCTCCAGCACCGGCGCAGGATCTCGATGTCCTGCGCGGGGTCGCAGCGGGTGCACACTGCCCACAAGACGTCTTCCAGGTTCATCACGTCCACGTCCTCGTCCACGACGACGGTGAACCGCCCCAGGTACGCCGCAGCGTGACACTGCGTGGCCACCAGGGCCGCCTGGCGGGCATGCCCCGGGAAGCGCTGCCTGATGGCCACGACGTTCAGCAGGCGCGACCCGCCGACCTCGTGGCACCAGACGGCCTGCACGTCCGGAACGCCCGCCGCCGCCAGCTGCTCTTCGATGGCGGCGGCCCGCAGGAAGGCCCGGAAGTAGGCCAGTTCCGACGGCGGCTTGGTGGGCGGGCTGCCCAGGATGATGGGGTCGTCGCGGTGGTAGAGGGCCACCACGCGCACTACGGGCTCGGCGCGCATCTCGCTGGCGTAGTACCCCGTCCACTCGCCGAACGGCCCCTCCGGCGCGCGCTCATCGGGGTCGACGAACCCCTCGATGGCGATCTCCGCGTGCGCGGGAATGGGGAGCCCGGTCACCGGGCCCTCGATCACCTCCACGGGCGCACCCTGCACGGCGCCGCACCACTCGTACTCCGAGAGGCCCCACGGGATCTCGATGCCGCCGGCGAGGAAGATCAGCGGGGCGTGGCCGAACGACATGGCCACGGGCATCGGCTCCCGTCGGGCGAACCACTTGTCGCGGTGGATCCGGCCGTGCTTGCCGGGCGAGATGTAGAAGCCGACCCGGTGGCGGTCGTGGAGCATGACCCGGTAGCAGCCCAGGTTGACCCAGCCCTGGTCGGGGTCACGGGTGATGTCCACGCTCCCCGTGCCGATGTACCGCCCACCGTCCAGCTCGTGCCAGCGCGGCGTGGGGAACGTCAGGAGGTCCACCGCGTCGTCGCGGTAGACGTGTGCCATGACCGGTCCGTCGGCGACGACCCTGGGCGGGACGGGCCGAAGCGTGCGCTGCTTCTGCTGCCACAGCCGCAGCAGATCGCGCACGTCGCGATCCACGGGCAGCCCCAGCGTCAGGGCCAGGCGCCGGGGCCCCCCCAGGGCGTTGGTGACCACGCGGTGCCCGGACGGGTAGCCCGGGATATTGTCGAAGAGCAGCGCCGGCCCGTGGCGGTTCATCACGAGCTCGGTGATCGTGCCGATCTCCAGGTCCCAGTGTGCGCCGCGGACCGTCGTCAGTTCCCCGAGGGCTTCCACGTCTCGCAGCCAGCCGCGAAGATCGCTCCCGTTCATACCCCTCAACCCCTCTGCCCGTCGTGGCGTCGGCCCGCACTGGCGTGCGGCAACGCGAGACGTCCCGTGCTAGCCATCCAGCCGCAGGAGGCTGACCGCCGTGCGCCCCAGCATGGCGTCCCGCGCGGGAGCCGGGAGGTCCAGCGTCTGCACGAGGCCGATGTAGCCGCGGATGTCTTCCACCCGCTTGCCCGTCTGGGTCGTGGCGCCGGTGAAGTCCTGCGGGTAGTCGGTGGCAAAGACCAGGCGGTCGGGCTCGATGCCTGTCAGCGCGCACGCCAGCGCGCCGGGGCCGCCCTCGAAGCCCGCCATGTCGAAGTAGAGCCGCCGGAAGTACTCGTCGAAGGGCCGCACCAGCGTGCCGAACCGTCCGGCTTTGGCCGCCAGGCGTTCCTTCACCGCGGCGATGCCCCCGCCGAAGTGGGCGATCACGAACGTCACGCCGGGGAAGGCCTCCAGCACGCCGCCGGCGATCAGGCGCGCCACCGCCAGCTGCAGGTCCAGCTCGCGGCCTAGGATCCGCGCCAGGTCATAGTCGCCCAGCAGTGCATAGCCACGCGGGGCCATGGCCGGGTGGACGAAGATGGGGACCTCACGCGCCTGCGCCAGGGCGTAGAAGGCCGACAGGCGCGGGCTGTCCAGCGGCAGGCCCTCGACCTGGGAGGCGATCGCCACCCCCCGCAGGCCCAGGTCGTCCAGCGCCCGCTGGATCTCCCGCAGACCCACAGACTCCAGCACGGGCGCATGCGCCAGCCCTACGAAGCGTCCGGGGTACCGGTGCTGCAGGGCGGCCAGGTGGTCATTGATGAGCCGGCAGTCGTCCAGGGGCGCGTCCCAGCCCAGGTTGCACGACAGCACCGCGGTGTCCACGCCGCCGGCGTCCATGTCGCGCAGCTGGACCGCCGGATCGTAGAGCCGGTCGTGCAGCGTGAACGTGGGCACCCCACCGTCGGCCAGGTCGCGGCGCTCCCCCCGACGCGCGCCGCGGCGCTCGGCCAGCTCCCACGGCACGAAGTGGTGCTGAAAGTCTACGACCATGCACGGCTCCCTTCCCGCCTGCCGCGGCACGGCCCGTGCACGCAGCGGCCCCGCGGAGGAAAATACGCCCGCCCACCCGCGCCCCCTGCAGGCACGCGTGTGGCTCGCCTGGTGCTGGCGGGGTAGCCGATCCGGCCGGCGCCGGCCGGCGGGGCTCCGGCCGGATCGGCTAAACGCCGCGCAGGGCCTCGGCCGTCACAAGGAGTGGAATGCAGCGCGCGCACACGGGAGGACGGAGATGCGAGGGAATGCAGTGTGGATGGCGAGCGTCGTTGTGGTGGCCCTGGTGGCCGGCGGCCTGACCGCCGCCGCAGCCGCCGGGCCCTGGGATGACGAAGGCCCGATCGGTGCAGACGACGTTGCGCCGTTCCTGGCGCAGGCGGCGCCAGCAGCACCGGCGCCCCCGGGTGCCGGGCCCGCCCTGCGCCGGCGGCTCAACCTCACCGACGAGCAGGCGCGGCGGGTGGAGCAGATCGCGATCGCCTTCCGCAGCCGCACGGCCCGCCTGCGCATCGACCTGGCCCGGGCGCGGCTCGATGCCCGCGAGGCGCTGCTGGAGAGCACGCCGGACCGCGCGCGCCTGGAGGCCATCGCGCGGCGCATCGGCGAGCTCCACGGGCAGCTGGCGCGGGCCCGGTTCGAGATGCTCGTCGAACTCAAGGCCGTGCTGACGCCCGAGCAGTGGATGCGGCTCCAGACGCTACGCTGGGGCCGCGGGGTGCGCGGGCTCAGACGCTAGACGCGCCGCCGGCGGCTCACTGGACGACGATCGTGCCCTTCATGCCCCACGGCGCGTGGATCACGCAGTAGTACTCGTAGCGCCCGGCACGGGTGAACGTCAGGCTGTAGCTCGACGGGAGTTTCATCGGGTTCCCCTCGGGGAACAGAATCCCGGAGTTCGCGTACCCCTTGCCGTCGTAGGTCTGGGTGCCGGCCGGCGCGCCCACCTTGGGGTTGAGGAGCAGCTTCGGCGGTCCCTGTGCCTGGGACTCCACGACGATGAACTCCGGCACCTTGCCGCCGGAGGTGAACGTCACCGTGTGGATCTCCAGCGGGTCGCGTACAACCCACGTCACGGTGGTCCCGCGCGCCACGACGACCGGCTCGCGCGAGAACCGGAAGTGCGACCACCGCTCCTTCACGTTGCCGAGCATCGGCAGCATCACCGTCGTGTCCTGGCGCTGCGGTCGCCACCCGGCAAACGCGGCCCGGCCGGCCTTCAGCACCGCGGCCAGCTCGCTCCTGCCCCGGGCGGCCGCCTGCGCCGGTGAGCCGGCCGCGCGGTCCCTCACGACGATGCGGCCGGCCTGCCCGGGGTGCAGCGCGCAGACGTAGTCGTAGGTCCCGGCCCGGGTGAACGTCAGCGAGTAGGAGAAGCGCGTCTTGGGGTCCTCCGGCGCCGGCGGAATGCCCGAGTTGCGGTAGCCGCTCCCGTCGTGGGTCTTGTCGCCCTTCGGGAAGAAGACATCTGGGTTGAAGTAGGTCTTGGAGCCCTCCTGCACCGTCAGCGGCGGTACCGGCTGCCCGCTGGTGAAGGTGACCGTGTGGAGTGGCCAGGGCTGCTGGAACTGCCACGTGACCGTGTCGCCCACCGCGACCTCGACTGACCGGGGCTGGAACGCGTTGGATACCACCGCGGTCCCGGCGACGCCGCCGCCGACCAGCACCGTCCACGGGCGCGGGGCGCCCTGGGCCTGCGGGACCAGGACCACAGACAGCACGACCAGTACGCCGAGCAGCATTGCTGTGCGAAGCCGCATCTTCCCCCCACCTCCTCGACGCCGCAGTGGCCGCCGTCGTGCAGTTGTCGGATGCTGTTCGGATGCTGTGGAGTTGCGAGGCACGTAGCCTCGCGCAGTTCGCTTACCATAGCACCGACACAGGTGGCGGTCAAGGCCCGACGGAATCCCGCGGACTCGTCGCCCCGCCGGGGCGAGACGTCAAGGCGTGGCGTAAACAGTGCTGCCCCACGCGGGCCATCAGCGCGCCGTCAGGGGCAGGTCCACCCTGAGCACGTAGGTCTGCTCGCCGACCCGTATGTCGGGAAGCACCAGCGCCATCGCGATGACCGCGGGGGGCGGCGGCACCGGCTCGAAGACCAGCCGCGCGCGCGCCCGCGCCGCCGCCGGCAGGCGATCCGGAAACGTGCTGCGCAGGAGCCGTACGGCGAAGACGCGGCCCGTCCCCTCGGCCAGGGTGGCCCCGGCGACGGCGCTGAAGAGGTCGATCTCTGCGTCTCCCTCATTGGCCAGCGTCAGGCTGACCGTTGTGGCGTCGCGCGCGAACTCCACGGCCGCGACCGTGGCCCAAAGCGGGCCGGCGTTCGCCTGCGCACGCAGCGTGACGACCTTCGCCTCGGGCGAGGGCACCGCGCACCCGTGGGTGCGCTCCAGGCGCGCGATGCGCTCCTGCATCGACGGATGGTCGTCGAAGAGGTCGCCGGTGTTGGCGCGGCCGCGCGGGGCCAGCCTGACCATGAGCCGCACCCCGGCACAGGGGTCGAACCCGGCGTCCTGCGCCATGGAGGCACCGAGCCCGTCGGCCTCGATCTCCTGAGCCCGCCCGTACGACGCCAGGATGACGGCGGCTATGAGCGTGATGGCCGGGTCGAGCGCGCGGTCCCCGAAGAGGATATTCAGCAGCCGGATGGCCTGGGCGGTCTGCAGCCGGCTGATCTTCTGCCGGACGTGATTCAGCCGCATGTGCGCCAACTCGTGCGCCACGACGAAGGCCAGCTCGTCGGTGGCGAGATCCATCTCCATCAGGCCGGCGGTCACGCCCATGACGTGGATGATAGCCACCGCATTGGGGTCTTTGAGCTTCAGGCCGATGAGGTGTACGTGGTCGAGCCCGGCGCGGGCGCGCAGGGGCTCCGCGATCGGCTCCAGCCGTGCCCGCCAGGTCGCAAACGTCGGGTCCTCCGGGCGATAGCAGCGATTCCGCGCGCACAGCGCGTCGAGGATCACGCGCTCCCAGGGGTCCGTGATCTCGGCGCGGGCAGGCGCCGCGCTGCCGGCCAGGACAGCCACGAGCGCCAGCACCGCGAGCACCCGCATCTCACGCATCGCCTCAGCCCCCGCGGCCTCTCGGGATCAAGCGCCATTATACTCTTTTCCCCGTGCGCCGAGGCTTCCCCGGCAGGCTATGCGCGCCGTCCGCTCGGTGCTGGCCGCCGCAGGGGTCGGCGGAGGCGCGTCATTCGACGGTTCCTGAAAATCCGTCGAACGATAGGCACGAACCGGCGGCAGCCGCCGGTATCCTGAAAGACGGGACCCCGACACTCCAGACAGTTCGCCGCGGCCCCCTCGGGGGAGACGTATCGCCACGTCTCGGAGGAGGTGGCACGACGGGTGCGATATGCTGTCAGTGCCGCAGTGCGGGAGGTCCGCGCGGGCCTGGGGCTTGCGGCGTTGCTACGCCAGCCCCCAGCCCCCATGGCGGGGCCCGAGGAAGAGATGCGCGCGCGGGTCGCCAGACGCGCGGAGAACTTCCTCTGGTCCGTCGAGCATCTAATCTTCGCCTACCCCGACAGCCCGTACCGGCCGTTGCTGGAGGTCGCCGGCTACGACCTGCCGCGGGTCCGGCACCTGGTGATGACGCTTGGCCTGGACGCGGCCCTCGACCGCCTCTGGCAGGACGGCGTGTACGTGCGCATCCAGGAGTTCAAGGGCCGCGAGCCCGTCACCCGTCACGGTCGCACGTTCCGGTTCCACGAGCGCGCCTTCGCCAACCCCGCGGCCCCCGGCGTGCTCCGCGGACGCAGCAGCGGCTCGCGCAGCGGCGGGACGCAGACAGAGGTGTCGACCGACGACCTCATCTACCACGCGCGCCTGCTCTCCTGGCTGCTGGACGAGTACGGGCTGCGGGAGCGGGACGTGGTGGTGTGGTTGACGCCCGGGGCAGGGCTCGAGCGCATCGTCCGCTTTTCGCTGGCGGGCCACCGTCCGCTCCAGTGGTTCTCGCCCGTAGGGTTCATCGGGCGGGCAACCCCCCTGATGCTGGCGGTCGCGCGCGCGGCCGGCAGCGGGTACCTCCCGCGCCTGCGCGTCGTCCCGCCGGAGCGGGTGCTGGAGGTCGCCCGGTACATCGCCAGGGTGAACACGCGTCGCGGCCTCCTGGTGGCCGCGTTCGTCAACTCGGCGCTGCGCCTGGTGCTCACCGCCGAGGAGGCGGGGGTGGCCCTGGGCGACGTCGCCTTCCTGCTCCTGGGCGAGCCGGTGACGCCCGTCAAGCGGCGCCAGATCGAGGCGCGCGGGTTCACGGTCGTCCCGCGGTTCGGGTTCTTCGAGCTGGGCGAACCGGCGTGGGCCTGCCCCTCCCCCCGGGAGTCTGACGACCTCCACGTCCTGACCGACATGGTGGTGCTGCGGCAGTACCCGCGTGTGGTGGACCGCGATGGTACCACCGTGCCGGCGTACCTCTTCACCACCCTGCTGCCGCACGCCCGCCACGTCATGCTGAACCTGGAGACGGGCGACTACGGCGGCCTGGAGGAGCGGTCGTGCGGCTGCTTCCTGGAGCGCGCAGGGCTGCGGCTCCACATGCACACCATCAGGAGCTTCGAGAAGCTCACCGCCGAGGGCATCACCTTCCTGGGACCGGGCATCATCGACCTCCTCGAAGAGGTCCTGCCCAGGACGTTTGGCGGGGACAGCCGGCACTACCAGCTGGTGGAAGGCGAAGATGCCCGCGGCTTCACGAAGCTGTATCTCCTGGCCAGCCCGTGCCTCGGGCCTTTGGACGAGGCCGCGCTGCGCCGTACGCTCCTGGAGGAGCTCGGGGAGCGTCATCTCCACCCCGCCTACGGCCGCAGCGCCGCCACCGTCTGGCGTCAGGCCGACACCGTCCGGGTCCTACGCCGGGACCCGCTGCCCACGGCGGCGGGGAAGGTCCTGCACCTCCATCGCGTCAGCGGGGCGGTGATCGAGGCGGGCGGAGGTTAGTGTGGCCCACGCACACGCCAATGAGACTGCCGACAGCGGCGTCGACCGTCTGAGCGAGCTCGTGCGGCGCGGGGCGCTGTGGACCCTCCTCTACCAGATCTACACATGGGGCGTGGGGTTCGGCAGCCGCATCGTGCTGGCCCGGCTGCTGGCGCCGCACGACTTCGGCCTGGTGGCCCTCGTCACCCTGGTGCAGGGAGCCGTGCTGCTGTTCGGCCTGCGCGGCGTCTCTGCGGCGCTCATCCAGCGGCCCGACGACCTGGACGAACACGCCAACGCCAGCTTCTGGCTGAATCCCCTGATCGGTGGCGCCATCGGCGTGCTGGTGGTGGTCATGGCGCCGCAGGTGGCGCAGGCGTTTGCCGAACCCCTCCTCGCCCCGCTGCTCCAGGTGGCGGCACTGAGCTTCTTCATCGTCCCGTGGGGCGCCACCCATGCGGCGCTCCTGGCGAAAACCCTCGACGTGCCGCGGATCACGATGGCGCAGGCGCTCCTGGGCACGGCGACCAGCGCCGGCATGGTGGGCATGGCGCTCCTGGGCTACGGTGCCTGGAGCTTCATCGTGCCGGGCGTACTGGCCGACCCGTTCCGGGTCTACCTGCACTGGCGGTTGTGCTCGTGGCGCCCCCGCCTGGCCGTGACGCTTTGCCGGTGGCGCGAGCTCGTGAGGTACGCGCGGCACATCTGGGCAGCCGACGCGCTGCGTTACTGCGTGGACAACACCGACTACCTGCTGGTGGGCCGGCTGCTCGGCGCCAGCTCCCTGGGGCTGTACTCCTTCGCCTTCAGGCAGTCGATGTTCGCCGTGCACAACGCCACGCCCATCGCGGCCAGGATTGCCTTTCCGACGTTTGCCCTGCTGCAGACCCGGCAGGAGCTGCTGCGGCGCCACGCGGCCAGGAGCCTGCTGCTGCTGATGAGCGTCACGCTCCCGCTGCAGCTGGGGCAACTGGCCCTGGCCCCGGAGTACATCGCGGTCGTCTACAGCGCCAAGTGGCTGCCGGCCGTCGGCGCCTTCCGGGTGCTGCTCCTCTACGGTATCTCGGTGGCCGCCGCGATGCTGGTGCGCCAGGTGCTGACCGCGGTCGGGCACCCCCAGGTGGTGTGGAAGTTCCATGCGCTGGTCTGGCCCGCCCTCGGCGCCGGCGCGCTGGTCGGGGTACGGGCCGGCATCGCCGGGGTCGCGCTGGCCGTGGGCGTGAGCCTGGGGCTGGGCTCCTGGCTCTTCATCTTCTACGGGCTGCGCCTGCTGCGGTGGCCGGCCGGGGACCTGCTCGCCCCGCTGGTCGCGCCTGCCGTCGCCTCCGCCGCCATGTACGCCACGGTCGCGCTGCTGCGGCACCTCCTGCTGGCCGCAGGCGCCTCGCCGGCCACCGTGCTGGCGGTGTGCATTCCGGCCGGTGCCGCCGTGTACGCCCTGACCCTGGCCTGGCGCTTCCCGCAGGCCTGGGCCGACGTGACGGGCTTCGCGGCACGCTCCGTGGCCGAGTTCCGCAGGGACGCCGGCGAGGCGATGCGGTACCTCCGGCGCAGGCTCTCCCTCGGGGCTGCCGCGTGATGCCGTCGACCCGCGCCGCCGCTGCCGACGCTCGCCAGTCCGTCGAGGCGGTACCCGCGCCCCCGCGCACCGCGTGGTCCGTGGGCTACTGGCTCTGGCTCGCGTACCGGGTCTCCGCCGTCTGCGTGCCGGCGTGCGCGCGCCTGGGCGTGCACCCCAACCAGGTCACGGCGGTGGCGTTCCTCGCGGGCCTGACCGGCACGGCGCTGCTGGCGAGCGGCACCGCCGCGGGCGCCCTGGGCGGCGCGCTGCTGGTGAACCTCTACTATCTGCTGGATGCGCTCGACGGCGATCTCGCGCGCGCGACGCACCGCACCTCGGTGTACGGCAGCTACCTCGACGACCTGAACGGCCATCTGATGCCGGCGCTGCTGTTCGTCGCGCTCGGAGTCCACGTCTACCGGGCCGTCGAGGCGCCCCTGTGGGCCGTCGGGCCCGACGACGGGCGCACGGCGTTCCTGATCCTCGGCGGCGCCGGCGCGCTGGCTGCGGCCCAGCGCGCGCTGGGGGAGATGCGGATGCGGGAAGGCGTGCGGAAGCTCGTGCGTCGCGGCCCGCCTGCGCGTCTCCTGACCGCCTCGCCGACGCCGTTCGCCGGCGCGCTGGGCCAAAGCGAGGCGTTCCTGCGCCACGTGGTCGGCAGTCACCTCATCGGGATGGACGGCAGCTTCCTTCCAGCGCTCGTGGTGGCAGCGCTGTGGAGGCGGGTGGACCTCCTGCTCATCGTCACGGCGCCCCTCTCGCTCCTGAGCCTCCTCTGGTACCTGGCCCGCACCACGGTGGCGCTCCAACGGGCAGACCGGCGCGAGGACCCCTAATGCGGGCCATCGTGCTGGCGGCAGGACGCGGCACCCGACTGCACCCGGTCTGGGCGCACCCCAAGTGCCTGCTACCGGTCGCGGGCCGACCGCTGCTGGCGCGCTACATCGACGCGCTGCAGCGGCTGGGGGTGGACGAACTGGTGGTCGTCACCGGCTTCGAGCACGAGCGCGTGGCCGCTCTGGCAGCTGCGACGACGTCTGCGGCGTTCCCGGTCCGGACCATCTTCAATCCCTGCACGGGGGGCAGCGTGTGCTCGCTGGACGCCGCCCGGACCTGCATGACCGGCGAGGTCCTGCTCATGGACGGAGACGTCTTTTGCGAGGACGAGGTCCTCGCGCGGGCATGCGACGGGCGGGGGGAAGCCCTGGTCGTCGACCCGTCCCGGCCGTACGACAGCGAGAAGTACCGGGCCGCAATGGCCGGGGGGCAGGCGGTCGGCATGGCGCGGGGGCTCCGGGGCGCGCCCGCGGCGGAATGGGTGGGGTTCGCCCGCCTCGCCCCGCCTCGCACCGCGCGGCTCGCGGCGCTGGCGCGCGACCGGGTGCGCCGGGGTGATGTCACCGCCGCCTACGAGGACCTGCTCAGCGCCACGATCGCGGAGGCGCCGATGCCATGGGTCTCGGTCGCAGGGCTGCGGTGGGCGGAGATCGACACGCCCGGTGACTACGTCCACGCAGAGGCGCTGGCGCGGCAGGTGGCCGGCCTGAGGCGACCCCGCCGGCTCCTGGCGCGCGCGAAGCGCCGACCATGAGCGCCGCGCGACGTCCGGGCGATGCGGCACGTCGGCTCATCTGGTCTGTCCGGGCCGGCGTGCGGGTCGGCCGGTTGCTGCGCCAGCCGGCGGTGAGCGCCGACGGGGTCGAAGACCGCCTGCGCGACGGCGTGGCCCGACGGGCCGAGCACTTCCTCGCCTGCGCCGAACGGCTCATCTTCGCCCACCCCCACAGCCCCTATCGGCCACTGCTCGAGGTGGCGGGCTACGACCTCCCGGCACTGACCCGGCTCGTACGTACCCAGGGGCTCGACGCCGCGCTCGACCAGCTCCGGGCCGACGGTGTCTACGTCACGATCCAGGAGTTCAAGGGAATCGCGCCTGCGATCCGTCGCGGGCAGACCTTTCGCTTCCACCCGCGGGATTTCGCCAACCCCTCCGTCGTCGGGGCGCTCCAGACGACGAGCAGCGGATCTCGCGGCCAGCGGACCCCGAGTGCGATCTCGACCGACGAGCTGGCGGGCCGCGCCCGCCTCAAACGGTGGCTCGAAGCACACTACGGGCTGGCCGGGCGCGACACGCTCCTGTGGCGCAGCACCGGGACGGGCCTGAACTGGACGCTCGCCGCCACCCTGGCAGGCCAGCGCCCGATCCGGTGGTGTTCGCAGGTCCGGGACGCCGGGCTGAGCATCCGGATCCTCCAGGCGGTCGCGCGGGCGACCAGCCGCGTGCCGCTGCCGCGCATGGAGTTCCTGCCGGCGGAGCGGGCCGTGGACCTGGCCCGCTACATTGGACGGGTCAACACGCCCCGCGGCATGGTCGTGGAGACCTTCGTCAGTTCCGCGCTGCGGCTCGTCCTGGCCGCCGAAGAAGCCGTCATCGCCATGGGCGACGTCGTCTTCATCGTCGGCGGCGAGCCGCTCACGCCGGTGAAGCGGCGGGAGATCGAGGCGCGGGGGTTCCGCGCTATCTCCCGCTTCGCGTTCGCCGAGTTCGGCGACTGTGCCTGGGCCTGCCCGGCCGGCAGGGAGGCAGACGATCTCCACGTCCTGACCGACCGCGTGGCCGTGCGGCAGCACGTGCGGTCGGTGGCGCCGGACGGCGCCCGGGTCGCCGCGTTCCTGTTCACCAGCCTGCTCCCACACGCCCGCAACGTCCTGCTCAACGTCGAGACGGGCGACAGCGGCGGCCTGGAGGAACGGTCGTGCGGCTGCTTCCTCGAGCGCGCCGGGCTGCGGCTCCACATGCACACTATCCGCAGCTTCGAGAAGCTCACCGCCGAGGGCATCACCTACCTCGGCCCCGACCTCGTCGACCTGCTGGACGAGCACCTGCCCCGTCTGTTCGGCGGCGACAGCCGTCACTACCAGCTCGTCGAGGGGGAGGACCGCAGAGGCTTCACCCGTCTCTTCCTGCTGGTCAGCCCTGCGCTGGGCGCGCTGGACGAGGAGGCCCTCAGGCGCACGGTGCTGACCGAGATGGCCCGCCGCCACCTGGTGCGGGCCTACGGGCGCGTCGTCGAGCGCGTCTGGGAGGACGCCGGGACGCTCCGGGTGCTCCGGCGCGATCCCCTGCCCACGGTCTCGGGGAAGATCCTGCCCATGCACCGACACCCGGGCAGGCTCGAGGAGGACGGTGAGGGCCCGTGACCCCGTCCTCGGCCAGCGGATCTGCCGTGGGGACCGCAGACGCGCGAACCATGGCCGGGCGCTTGCCCGGTCGCACGCAGGCCTGGTGGCGTCACCGCGGGATGCGCCTGGGGTCAGCGCTTCACGAGGGCGGCGTACTCCAGTTCGCCGTAGACCGGCTTCCCGCCCACGATCGTCAGCACCGACCGGAGGTCTCTGATCCGGTCGACCGGGGCCGTCAGGTAGTCCGCGGTGAGCACGATCATGTCGGCGAGCTTCCCGGGCTCGATGGAGCCCAGCTTGTGGTCCGGCCACGTCAGGCCACCGCCGGCCGTGTCACCCACCGTGGTGAGGCCCAGACGGTTCAGCTCACGGAAGAAGCTCGCGGTGCTCTCCAGTTCCTGCTCGAAGGTCGGCTGCGGCAGCTTCAGCCACCAGTTGAGGATCCCGAAGAAACCCAGCACCCCGATCGGCCTGCCGCTCGGATCGCGGAGCACGCGGCCCAGCGGCGGATCCGGCACGTCGGTCGTGATCCCCAGCGCCCTGAGCCCTGCGGTATTGAGAATCGCCCGCTCGTAGAGCCACTGGAACCAGACCGGGTGGTCGGGCGCGATCTAATCCAGTTCCTCGACGGTCGGCATCCGCCGCTCGCCGGTGAACTGCGTCTCGTGCCAGCCGCCCACGACCCGGATCCACGTCCCGGGCGGCGTCCGACGGGCCGCGTCCGCGATCATTCGGAGCCCGTCGGCCAGGGATTGGACGTTCACCCAGTTCAGTTCCTGATTCCACGTGCGAGCCGCCCGGATAGCGTGGATGTGCGAGTCGATGAGCCGCGGCACCACGGTGCGCCCTTTGAGATCGACGACCCGCGTGCCGGCACCGGCCAGCCGACCGATCTCCTGATCGCTCCCGACGGCCAGGATCCGGCCACCCCCGATGTTCACCGCCTGGCGGATCGAGAAGGCTCTATCCATCGTGACGACCTTGCCGCTTCTTTCTGCCCTTGCTCTCCGGGCGGGCTGGTGTACGCCACGAACACGCCGCCAGTCTTCGTCTTCCCTGCGTCGCCCTCCCTGTGGACGGCCGGCGTCGCCTGTGGATCACCCGCGCGGCGGCGGCGCGGCGTCCTCGGGCGGACAGGGCGCGTTGCTGTACCCCGACCGGAAGGGCGCCACGGTGCCGGCCGCCGGGTCGAACCGGTGCCGCCACACGCAGGCCGTGTCGTTGGCGAGCAGGTGGATGGAGATCGACGGGCGATCCGACAGGGTCGCGACGTAGTGAATGTCGTCGCGAGGCGGCACGATGGCGTAGAACTCGCCGGTGCTCACCACGATCCGGCGTGAGATCTCCAGCACCGCCCGGCCCTTAACGTTCCCGTTGTCCAGCCGTCGGTAGAAGGTCTCCTCCTGCTGGCCCCGGTAGACGCCGACCAGGCCCCACGCCAGGTGATCGTGGACCGGCGTCGCGGCGCCGGGCGAAACGACCAGGGCGAACAGGCACAAGGACCCGTGCAGCGCGCGGTAGAGCGCGTCCTGGCCGATGCCGCCACCCATGCGGCTATGCGCATCGGGCTGCGCGCAGAACGCGGGCAGCCACCCCTCCGCTGCCAGCAGCCGGGCAAACGCCGGCCGCAGGGCATCGACGCGCGCCGCGTCATCTCCGATCGATTGCCGGAGCCGCCGCCCGGCCTCCGCGATGAGCGCGCGGACCTCCGGCGCATCGACGATGAACCCGTAGTGCGAGCTTCCGTGCGCGTGCGGCTGTCCCAAGTCGCACATCGCCAGCCTCCCTGTCTCCGGAACACCGTGCCGGCTCACCGCGTGTCCGCACCACGATGTTCCAGCGAGTTCTCAGCGGCATGCCGGGGGGAGGCCGGGCCTCACCGCCCCGGGAGGATCAGCCGCACCGCCCGCTCGTAGAACACGTAGTCCCACGCCCAGTTGATGAGGACCAGGAGCCGGTTGCGAAAGCCGATGAGGTCGACGATGTGCACGCCGAGCCAGAGCACCCACGCGGCGAATCCCGTGAACGTCCGCCCCCAGACGTGGGCCACGGCCGCGTTCCTGCCGATCGTCACCAGCGTCCCGGGATCCCGGTAGCGGAAAGGACGCGGCGCAGCGCCCCCGACCTGCAGCAGGACGTTCTGTCCCGCGGCCCTCCCCTGCTTGATGGCCACCGGCGCCACCATCGGCAACGGTCGGCCCCCATCCTGGACCCCTGCCAGGTCGCCGACCACGTAGACCTCCGGCCGGCCCGGAACCTGCAGCGTGGGCAGCACGTCCACCCGGCCGGCCCGGGTCACCGGCAGCCCCCACGTCCATCTCCAGCTCGGGGAAGTCCCGGGCCAGCGGGCCGCGCACCAGCTCCGCCAGCGCGCCGGCGAACTCCACGCCGGTGGGGCCGCCGCCGACGATCGCGAAGGTGAGCAGCCGCTGCCGGTTCGCGCGGTCTGCCTCGCACGTGGCCCGCTCGAAGCACGCCAGGACGTGGTTGCGCAGGCGGACGGCCTCCTCCAGGGTCTTGAGCGGGAACGCGTGCGCCGCGGCTCCTGGCAGTCCGAAGAAGTGCGACTCGCTGCCGGCAGCGACGATCAGGACGTCGTACGGCACCGTCCGGTTGGTGGTGCGCACCGTGCGGGCCTCCAGGTCGATCTGCTCCACTGCGCCCATCTCGAAGCGGGTGTGCGGCCACCCGCGCAGCACGCTCCGGACCGGATACGCGATCGCCTCCGGCTCGAGCTCGGCCGCCGCGACCTGGTAGAGCAGGGGCAGGAACGTATGGTAGTTCTGCCGGTCGATGAGCGTCACGCGCACCGGCGCCCGCGCCAGCGTCCGCGCAGCCCACAGGCCTCCAAAGCCTGCGCCCACGATCACCACATGGGGGTACGCAGTGGGGCGTGCCACGGGCTGGCTCGTTCGTGGAGCGCGGAGGGGACTCCTGTGCGCGGCGCCGCCTGTGGTATGTGCGTTCGCGCGGCGTGGGCTGCGGCATCGGACGGGCTGCAGTGGAGGAAGGCGAAAGCCGCGCGCCGAAGCGCGCCGGGACCACGCCAGGGGCGGAGCGCTGCTCGCACGTTGCCTGAGGTGGAGCGCCGTCCGCACGTTGCCTGAGGCGGAGCGCTGCGGCACGTTGCCTGCGGCTGAGCGCTGCCCGCACGTTGGGAGGGCCGGCAGCATGGTACAGACGGCGGACGTGGGGCGCTATCGCCTGCTCACGGGCCGCCCGCGCCGGGTCCAGCAGCTCCTGCTGGTGTTGCTCCCCGTGGCCGGCATCCTGCAGGCCGTCAATGCGCCCGCCGCCCTGGGCATCGCGATCTTCCGCGAGCAGTACCTGGGGCTCTTCATGGGGCTCGCGCTGCCTGTCACCTTCCTGAGCGTCCCGGCCACCGCCCGCGCCTCACGCACGTCCGCTCCCTGGTACGACTGGCTCCTGGCCGTAGCCGGGGCGGCGGCGGGTGGCTACGTGGCCGTGTTCTTTCCGGCCATCGCCCACGCCCTGGCGGTGCTCACGCCGGACAAGTGGGGGCTGGGGGCCGTGGCGGTCGTGCTCTTCCTGGAGGCGGCGCGCCGCGTGGCCGGGCGCGCCGTGGCCGGCCTGGTGCTGGCGTTCATCCTCTACGCGAAGTTCGCCTGGCTGTTCCCCGGCCTGCTGCAGGGCCCGCGGGTCGGCTGGGAGCGCCTGGCCGTCTACCTCTACCTGGACAGCAGTGGCCTGATGGGGCTCCCGCTCTCGGTGGCGGGCACCGTGGTGCTGGCGTTCATCGTCTTCGGGCAGGTGCTCTACGCCACCGGCGCGGCTGAGTTCCTCGTGGAGTTCGCGCGCGCGACGATGGGCCGCTTCCGGGGCGGGCCGGCGAAGATGTCCATCGTCTCGTCCAGCCTCTTCGGCACCATCTCCGGCAGCGCTGTCGCCAACGTGGCGGTCGATGGCCCGGTGACGATCCCGCTCATGAAGCGCGCCGGCTACCCGCCGCACCTGGCGGCGGCCATCGAGGCCGTGGCGTCCACGGGCGGACAGCTCATGCCCCCGGTCATGGGCGTCGCGGCCTTCATCATGGCCGAATTCCTCAACATGCCGTACGCGCAGGTCGCCGCCGCGGCGCTGCTGCCCGCAGCGCTCTACTACGTCTGCCTGTTCTTCCAGGTGGACTTCGAGGCGGCAAAGGCCGGCCTCCGCGGCCTCGCACGCGAGGACCTCCCGCGCACGCACGAGGTCCTGCGGCGGGGACTGGTGTTCGGGGTGGCCATCGCCGCCGTACTGTACGGCCTCTACCTGGCGCGGTGGCGCGCGGAGAAGGCCGGCGTGGCCGCGGCGGCCCTCACCCTCGTGGCGGCAGTGCTCAGGCCGTCGACGCGCCCGGGCGGGCGGCAGCTGCTGCAGGCCCTGGAGGGCTCGGGCAAGGCGCTGCTGGACATCGCCGCTGTCACGGGCGTGGCGAGCTTCATGATCGCCGTCCTGAACTTCACCGGCCTGGGTTTCAAGCTGGCGCTGGTGCTGACGCGTATCGCAGGCGACAGCCTCGTCCTGCTGCTGGGCCTGACGGCGGCGGCGGCGATGGTCCTGGGCATGGGGATGCCGACGGCGGCCGTGTACATCCTCCTGGCGGTGCTGGTGGCGCCGGCGCTGGTGCAGGCCGGCGTGCTGCCCCTGGCCGCGCACCTGTTCGTCTTCTACTTCGGCATGCTGTCCATGGTCACGCCGCCGGTCTGCCTGGCCACGTACACGGCCGCGTCGCTGGCCGGCGCCGACTTCTGGCGCGCGGGGTGGACCGGCATGCGTCTGGCCGGGGTCGCGTACGTGGTCCCCTTCCTCTTCGCGCTGTCGCCGGAACTGATCGGGCGTGGATCGGCCGGCGCCGTCACGGTCGCTGCCGCCACCGCCGTGACGGGCGCGGCCGTGCTGGCGGCGGCGCTCACCGGATACCTCCTGGGCCGCCTGGGCTGGGTCGAGCGCCTGCTGCTGGCCGTGGCGAGCCTGGGCCTCCTGACGCCCGCGAGCGGGCGCGGGCTGGCGTTCTCGTGGGGCGTCGAGGTCGCGGGCGCGGTCCTGGCCGCGGCCGTCCTGGTCGCACGCTGGTACCGGCAGCGCGCGTGGAGCCCGACGCCGCAGGCCGCAGCGGCGAGCCTCCGGGGCAGGGCGGTGAAGTAGGTACCCACGTGCGCCCATGATCGTCGACGTCCACACACACTTCTACCCGCGCGAGTATCTGGCGCTGCTGGAAGCCCACGCCGAGGGGATCGCCATCAAGGTCGATGCGGTCGGGCGTCGGTACCTCGAAGCAGACGGCGCCCGGCTGGCCACCCTCACGGGCCCGATGCTCGACCTGGCAGACCGCCTCGCCGCCGTGGACGCCCAGGGCGTGGCGGTGCAGGTGCTCTCCCTCACGAGCCCCAACGTCTATGTGTTTCCCGATCACGTGGCCATCCAGGCCGCGCGGCTCGTCAACCGTGCCTACGCCCGGATCAAGGCCGAGTATCCCGGCCGGTTCTGCTGCCTGGCCAGCGTGCCCCTGGGAACCGGCGCCGAGGCCGACGAGCTGACCCGCGCCATCCAGGCCGACGGGCTGGACGGTGTCATTGTCGGCACCAACGTGCGTGGCCGGCCCATCGACGACCCGGCGTTCGCAGCGTTCTGGCGACGCGCCGACGAGCTAGCCCTGCCCGTCCTCCTCCACCCGATGGCGCCACCGCCGGCGTTGCCGCTCCGCGAGTTCAGCCTGGTGCCCCTCGTGGGGTTTCCACTGGACACGACGGTGGCGCTGGCGCGGCTGCTCTACGCCGGGTTCGTCGAGCAGTACCCCAGGGTCAAGGTGATCGCGACGCACGCGGGCGGAGCGCTGCCGTACCTCTTGGGGCGGCTCGACATCGGCTACAGCGCATATCCCGAGTGCCAGATCGCCGCCGCCCCGCCCAGCGCCTGCGCCCGGCGGCTGTACTACGACACGATCAGCTACCACCCGCCCGCGCTGGCATGTCTGGTCGCCTCGGTCGGCGCCGACCGGCTGCTCTTCGGCTCGGACTTCCCGCACGTGATCGGGAGCGTGCCCAAGGTGGTCGAGTCACTGCGCCGCACCGGCCTCGAGTCGGACGCCCTGGACGCCATCTGCTGGCGCAACGCCAGAGACGGGTTGGGGCTGGCCATCGACGCATGAGCCGCAGAGCCGCCGACCTGCTGGTCGAGGTGCTGCGGGCCCGCGGCGTGCGCTACGTCTTCGGCCTCCCCGGGACCACGGAAGCGGCGCTGCTGGACGCGCTCCGCGAGGCTGCCGAGGTGCGCTACGTCCTCACCCTGCAGGAGGGTGTGGCCGTGGCGATGGCCCACGGCTACGCGCTGGCCACCGGGCACCCCGCGGTGGCCAACCTGCACACCACGGTCGGGACGCTGGCGGGGCTCAGCCTGCTCTACGACGCCTGGCGCGATCGGGTGCCCGTCGTGGTCCTGGCCACCCACAAGCACTCGCGCATCCTGGGGCGGGGCGGCTTCACCACCCTGCCGGACACGACGGCGCTCGCGCGTCCCCTGGTGAAGTGGGCCCACCAGACCCTGACGGCCGATCAGGTGGCGGAGGATGCGGAGCGCGCGTTCCAGCAGGCCGCAGCGCCCCCGCCGGGCCCCGCGTATCTGCTGGTGCCGGAAGACCTGCTGGCGAGCCTCGCCCCGGGACCACCACCCGTGCCGTCGCCGGTCCCGCTGCCGGCCCGGCCGCACCGGGACGCGGTCGTGGCCGCGCGCACGCGGCTGCTCGCTGCGGACCGTCCCGTGCTGCTCGCAGGGAGCACGCTCGCCCGCCCGGACGCAGTCGACGCCCTCGCCGACCTGGTGCGCCGCCTGACCCTCCCGATGCTGTGGGAACCTTGGCGTGCCCTGACGGCGGTGCCCTATCCGGCGGACGACCCGTACTTCGTGGGCACCTACGACGCAGGCCATCCGGCCGTGCAGCAGGCGGACCTGGTGCTGGCCCTGGGCGCGTCGCTGTTCGTGGAGTTTGCCCCGCCCCGCGCGCCGGAGGTGCCCCCGCACGCGGACCTGATCCACGTCCACGCGGAGGCCGGCGAGCTGGGACGGCTGTACCGGCCGGCGCTCGCCGTGCGGGCCGACCCGGCGCTGTTCGTGCGCGATCTGCTGGAGGATCCGCTGGTGGCCGTGCCCCACGGCGGGGACCACCGGGCGACGCAGCGCGCCGCCTGGATCGCGCGGCTGCGGCGCCTGCGAGACGAGCAGCGCGCCGCACGCCTGCGGACAGAGTGGCACGGCACACCGCTCTCGGCCCACCGGGTCGGCGCCGAGATGGCCCGCGTCCTGCCCGGGGATGCGGTGATCGTGGAGGAAGCCGTGCGTTCCTCCCCTGCCTTCCTGGACGGTTTCCCGCTGCGCCCCGGCCAGTTGTTCCGCACCGCAGGCGGCGCTCTGGGGTGGGGCGTGCCTGCGGCGCTCGGCGTGCAACTCGCCCGTCCCCATCACGCTGTCGTCGCCGTGGTGGGCGACGGGAGCCTGCACTTCACACCGCAGGCGCTGTGGACCGGGGCCCGCGAGCGCCTGCCCGTGGTGGTGGTCGTGCTCAACAACCGCAAATACCTGGCCGTGGAAGCCGGCGTGCAGCGCCTGCGCGGCGCCGGGGAGACGCCCGCAGGCACCCCGGGCTTCGACCTCTCCGGGGTCGATCACGGTACGGTGGCGCGCGGCTACGGCGCGCTGGCCGCCGCCGTCGAGCACGCCGACCAGCTGGGCGACGTCCTGGCCGAGGCGCTGGCCCGCGCGCGCGCCGAGGCCCGGCCCTGCGTGGTGGACGTGCCCGTGCGCGACGAGCCGGGCGCCTGACCGGCCACCCGCGGCAGGGAGTGGGCCGGTGGCCCGAGAAGCAGGCTGCCGATCGCGCGGGCAAGGGGGGGTCGGCGATGTCTCGCGTAGGGCTCGTGCTTGCAGTCGCCCTGCTGGCAGGTGTCATGAGTGGCCCGGTGGTCCCCGCCGGCGCCGGGCCAGCACCCGGCCCGCTGCTCATCGGCAGCAACCCGCCGGGAACGCTCTTCTATTCGGTGGCCAGCGGTGTCGCCAAGCTCGTCGCGGATCACGCCGGCATGCAGGCCGTGGTCCAGCCGTATGCCGGCTCCAGCACGTTCCTGCCGCTGCTGAACACCGGCGAGATCACCTTTGGCGTGGTGAACGCCGTGGACATGGCCATGGCGTACCGGGGGCCGGAGCGACTCAAGATCGGCGGGCGCAATCCGTTCCAGCTGACCCCGAACGTCCGCCTCGTCTGGCGCGGAGGGCCGCTCTACCTGGTGGAATGGGTGCGGCGCGACAGCCCCTTCCGAACCATCGCGGACCTGCGCGGGCGCCGCGTCACCGGCGTGTACTCGGCGCACCTGGCGGTGTGGTTCAATCAGTTCGGGCTGCTGGCCTCGTGCGGCCTCACGTGGGACGACGTCCGCGTGGTGCCCGTCTCGACGGTCACCGAAGGCATCGATGCGCTGCAGGAGGGCCGCGCCGATGCCGCGCCCTTCGCGCTGGGGGCGGCCAAGCTGCACGAGGTGAACGCCGCCATCGGCATCCGCGGGCTCTCCATCTGCGCCGACGACGAGGGGAAGCGCCGCCTGCAGCAGGCGGTGCCCGGCTACTACCCGGTGCTGCTCAAGGCCGGGCAGTCGGTCGGCATCGTGAACGAGACGTGGGCCGTGGCCTACGACATCTACCTCGCGACCCACAGGGACGCGCCGAACGACATGATCCAGCGCGTGACCCGCGTCCTGTGGGAACACAACCGGAAGCTGTGGCCCCTCCACGCGGCCTTCGAGGAGTGGACGACCCGCCGGGCCGCGGACCCCGGCGTGACGATCCCCTACCACCCGGGAGCCATCGCACTCTTCAAAGAGAAAGGGGCCTGGCCGGCGAGGATGGACGAGGTGCAAACGCACCTCCTGCGCGAGGCCGGGCGGTAGTGCTCGCGGAGACGGCAGGGACCGGGCGTCGCCCGGGAAGCATCACCGCCCGGGCGCTCGGCGGCTAGCGTGCCGGGCGCCCGTCAGGGTCCCACACCGGGAACGAGAGCGGGGACAGGGCCTCATGGCTCCGCGCTGCCCAATCCCGCTCGGGCACCGTGGCCAGAGCCTGTTCGGCCGCGCGCTGGATGCGCTCGCCCAGTTCGATCTCGTCCACCCCTATGACCTTCCCGTCCCGGACCACCTGCCGCCCGTCCACGAACACCATTTCCACGCTGCGGCTCGCGCCATAGTACACGATGTTCTTGATCGGATCCCGGAGCGGCCGCATGGGCATGCTGCGGCCGTCCAGCACCACCAGGTCAGCCTTCGCCCCCACCGCCAGGCGGCCCAGGTCCTCGCGCCCCAGCGCCCGGGCGCCGCCCAGCGTCGCGGCCGTGAAGGTCTCCGCCGCGGTGGGGCACGCCGTGTCGTTGGTGGCGTTCTTGGACAGCACGGCCGCCCACCGCATCTCCTCCATCATGTCCTGCGGGCAGGTGTCGGTGCCGAGGCCGACGTTGACGCCGCGCCGCAGGTACCCGCCGAACGACTCCATGTGCAGCCCCCGGCGGCCGAAGACCCAGGGGCAGTGGGCCACGTGGGTGCCGGTCGAGGCCAGCAGGCCCAGGTCGTCGTGATCCGGGTAGCGAATCATGCTGTGGTGCGCCAGGAAGATGCCGTGGCCGACGATGACCTGGGGCCCGACCACACCGTGGCGGGCCAGGAACTCGACCGGGGTCTGGCCCCAGCGGCGCATCATCTCCAGATGCTCGCTGACGCTCTGGGCGGCATGGATCTGCACGCGCGCCCCGAGCTGACGCGCCGCCGCCATGGTCTCTCGCAGCAGGTCGGGCGTGCAGGTGTCCGCCTGCGCGGGACAGAGGACGCCCACCAGCCGGCCGCTCCAGGCGCCGCTGTTGCGCTCGACGAACTCCACGGCCGCCTGGAAATCCCGCCAGCCCTTCTCGATGTCCCACTCGTAGAGGACCTCGTGGCCGTTCCTCGTGTACCAGCGCGCCGAGCGGTACAGGGGCCCGGTGAAGACACGGAGCCCCGAAGCCTCGAGCACCTCCAGTGTGTCCGCGCTGAGCCAGCCCATCTCGAAGACCGTCGTGCATCCGCTCTTGACCAGTTCCACCAGGGCGAACCGCAGGACATCCACCAGCGCCAGCGGATCGAAGGCGCTCATGGCGGGCAGGTACTCAAAGAGGCCGGACATCCACAGCTTCCGGCTCCCCTGATCCTCGAGGAACCCCTTGTTGCGGCCCTCGGTCATCAGGTGGGCGTGGATGTCGATCAGGCCCGGGATCACCACGCGGCCGCGACCGTCGATGACGACATCGGCGGGCCCGGGGTCGCCCTTCCCGACGTACGTGATCGTGTTGCCTCGAAACGCCACGCTCCCGCCACGCAGCAGGCGGTGGCCGGTGCCGTCGAAGGCGACGACCCAGTCGGCGTCCTTGATCACCGTCGTGAGCACTCCCCGTGCCTCCCTTCCGGTCTGCCACTCAGGTGCCCAGCGTACCCCGCAGCCGGGGGTCGAGGAGATCCCGGAGCCCGTCCCCCAGCAGGTTGAACGACATCACCACCACGAAGATCGCCAGGCTGGGAATCGTGCTGAGGAACGGCGCTTCGCGCAGGTACGCCCGGGCCCCGCTCACCATGGCGCCCCACTCCGCGGTGGGCGGTTGCACGCCGAGCCCCAGGAAGCTCAAGATCGAGGCCGCCAGGATCGACCCGGCCATGTGGAGGCTGGCGTAGACAAGCACGGGCGGCAGCGCATTGCGCAGGATGTGGCGGCCGACGATGTGCAGGTCGGTCGCGCCGATCGCCCGCGCCGCCTGCACGAACTCCATCTCGCGCAGGCCGAGCACCGCCGCGCGCGTGAGGCGTGCGAACGCCGGCAGGGCGCCCACGCCCACCGCGATCATGACGTTGTACAGCCCCGGCCCCAGCGCAGTCACGATCGCCAGCGCCAGCAAGATGCTGGGGATGGCCATCAGGATCTCGACGAGCCGCATGAGGAGGTTGTCCGCGCGACGGAAGTAGCCGGCGCACACGCCGACGAGCACGCCCGACATCAGGCCGATGCCGGTGGCGACCAGCCCCACGGTCATGGAGATCCGGGCCCCGTAGAGCAGACGGCTGAACACGTCGCGTCCCAGTTCGTCGGTCCCCAGCCAGTGGGCGCGGCTCGGTGGTTCGAGCCGTCGCGGAGGGTCCACGGCGTGGGGGTCGTATGGAGCCAGCAGCGGTGCCAGCGCCGCCGCGGCCGCGATGCCCGCAATGAGCACCAGCGCCGTCAGGGTCACGCGGTCGCGGGCGAGGCGTCGGCCCACGTCGCTCAATGGTAGCGAATACGCGGGTCGAGCGCGGCGTAGAGTAGATCGACCAGCAAATTGATGGTGACGAAGCTCAACGCCATGGTCAGCACAATGCCCTGCACCAGGGGGAAGTCCTTGGACAGGATGGCCCGCACCACCGTCCGGCCCATTCCCGGCCAGCTGAAGATCGTCTCGGTCACCACGGCGCCACCGAGCAGGTAGCCGACCTGCAGCCCCACCAGCGTGATGATCGGCAACGCGGCGTTGCGCAGCGCGTGCAGGTACACCACACGGCGCTCAGCCAGCCCCTTCGCCCGCGCCGTGCGGATGTAGTCCTGCCGCAGCACCTCCAGCACCGTCGCTCGCGTCATCCGGGCCAGTGCGCCCACCAGGTTCGCGCCGAGCGTGAGCGCCGGCAGGATCGTGTAGTACGCGCCCTGCGCCGTCCAGATCGGCCCGCCCCAGCCTGAGATGGGGAACACTCCCCACCGGAACCCCAGCCACCAGATGAGCATCAGGCCGATCCAGAAGATGGGCAAGGACAACCCCAACAGGCCCGTGACCATGACCACCTTGTCCACCCACGTTCCCGGGTGGACCGCAGACGTCACGCCCAGAACGACCGCCACACTCACGGCCCAGGCCATGGCGGCCACCACGAGCTGCAACGTCGCCCCGAAGACGCGCCGGATCTCCTCGGCCACCGGCTTCTTGCTGACGATGGACTGCCCCAGGTTACCCGAGAGCACGTTGGTCAGGTAGGCCGCAAACTGCACGTACACGGGGCGGGTGAGGCCCAGTTCCTCGCGCAACGCCTCCACGGCGTCCCGCGGCGCGTCGGGGCCGGCGATGATGACGGCGGGGTCGCCAGGAGTCAGGTGGAGCATCGAGAAGCTGAACACCATGACCCCCACCATGACCGGCCCCAGCATCAGGAGGCGTCGAACGACGTACTGCCGCACGCATCCCCCTGCAACTCGCCCCGCCGCTACCTGCGCTCGAGCCACACGTCGAGCAGCTTGTAGTACGCCTGTCCGTAGACGCCATGCGGCCGGAACCCCCTCACCTCCACCCGCGTGGGGACCAGCAGCACGCGATGCCACAGGGGTACCCAGAGGTGGTTCTCGGCCACCACCTTCTGGAGGTCGTGCACCGCCCGCACGCGCTGCTCGTCGGTCCGCGCGCGGCGCGCGACGAGCAGCAAGCCATCGGTCCGGCGGTCGTCCCACATGACGCGGTTGGGCGACGGGATGTTACCCGACCAGAAGTAGAGGTTGAGCATTTCCAGGATGCTGGCGTACGGGTAGTCCAGCGACCAGACGTCATAGTCCTGATTGCGCAGACCCGGAAAGTAGGCCGAGAGTGTGACTAACCGGATCTGCATGTCGATCCCGACGGCCTTCAGATGCGCCTGCAGCAGCGTGGCCAGCTCCTCTTGGCTCGCGGAGATCCCGAAGAACTGCAGCTGCAGACGCTGCCCGTCCCTGGTGCGGATACCGTCCGGCCCGGGCCGCCACCCGGCTTCCTCCAGCAGCGCCCGCGCCTGGCCGGGGTCGTACCGTGGGAACACCTGTTCCTGCCCCGCCCAGTAGTCGAGGGTCGAGGGCTGCACGATGCCGTGTGCCACGGCCCCCTGACCCCGCTGTACGTCCTTCACGAGCTCTGCCTTGTTGATCGCCGCGCTGATGGCCTTGCGCACCCTGACGTCGCCGAGGTTGGGGCGCGTGATCTTGAAGCTCAGGTACTGGATGTGCTGGTAGGGCTTGGCTTCGAGGATCTGCACGTCCCTGTTGCGCCGCAGCACGTCAATGTCGGGCGGGCGCACCCCGAAGCCACTGTGCACGTTGCCGCGTTCCAGCTCGAAAATGAGCGTCTGCGTCTCCGGAATCGTCCGGTAGACCACCTCGTCGACGTGGGCCGGCCCACGGTTGCGATAGTACTGCGGGCCCCACCGGTACGCGTCGTTACGCCTGAGAACCGTACGGTCGTTGGGCACCCACTCGACGAACACGAAGGGCCCTGTCCCGCCGGCGCCGGCGCTCCCGTAGCGGTCGCCGAAGCGCTCGACGGCCTCGCGGTCGATGATGCCCAGGAACGGGATCGTGAGCTGCAACAGGAGGTCCGTCTGTGGCTCCCGGAGCCGCAGCACGACCGTCGTCTCGCTGGGCGTCTCGATGCGTTCCACGGCGCCGAGCCGGAAGCGGTGCGGCGAGGCGGTGCGCGGCTCGAGGAGTCGCTCGAACGTGTACTTCACGTCGGCAGAGGTGAACCGCCGGCCTGAGTGGAACCGGACATCGTTGCGTAACTCGAAAGTGTACGTCAGGCCGTCCCGCGACACGTCCCAGGACCGGGCCAGGCCCGGGGTGATGGTCTTCAGGTCATAGTCGAGGTGCAGCAGGGTGTCGTAGATGAGGCTGATGACGTACGCCGCGTTGATGGCCGTGACGCGGTGGGGATCGTAGCCGTCCGGGTCGAGCGGTTTGCCGACGACCAGCCGGCCGCCGCGGACCGGGGCCCCCAGGGCCGGGGCGAGCGCGGGGGCTGAGAGCATGACCGCCGCCACGACCACCAGGACGGCGAGCAGGGACAGCCGGGCGTGACCGACTCGGGACGCTCGCATGCAGCAGCCTCCTTCAACGCGGCAGCATGGCGTTCAGCGGTACCCGCCGCACGTACGATCGGATCATCTGCCGGAACGGTGGGGGGCGTTGGCCCACCGCTCCAGTGCCGCAACCCGTGCACCGGATGTTCGCCCACAGGATGGGAAAGCCCTCCGCCGTGCGCGACGCGGGGAGCGTACCTCGTCCGAACCGTATCGCAGGAGGCGACGACATGGACGCGTATCTGGCAGTGATCGGGAAGCGGGAAGTCCGACGCTACGAGGACCGGCCCGTGCCGGAGGACGTCATGACCAGGATCCTCCAGGCAGGCCGCGCCACCGGGAGCAGCCGGAACCGGCAGCCCTGGCGGTTCATCGTCGTGACGGACCGGAGTCGCCTGCGAGACCTGAGCGGTCTGGTGTCCCGCCCGTCCAACCTGCAGGGGTGCCCGGTGGCCATCGCTGTAGCCATGCTGGACCCTCGCGGCGCCTTCGACGCCGGCCGGGCCGCCCAGAGCATGATGGTCGCCGCGTGGGCGCTGGGGGTCGGGACGTGTCCCAACACTCCCACGGACGAAGCGGCGGTCAAGCGCCTGCTGGGGCTGCCCGACGAGGCGATCGTACCGACGATCCTGTCGCTGGGCTACCCGGCAGCCGGGGAGCCACGACCCCGGCCGGGCGCGGACCCTGCGCGTGTCCTGGCCCGCGTTCGCCGGTTACCGCTGGCCGAGATCGTAGGCCGGGAAGTGTACCGCCCGTAGGGCCGGCGGCGTCACACCTTGTCGAGGGTATATTGCTGACCCGCGATGGCGTGATGCAGGCGCCGAACGGCCCCGACGAAAACGCGACGAGAGCACTCCGCACGGGAGAACCGCCCCGCTGGTGTCGAAATCTCCCTGGCATGAATTCCAGAGAGCGAACCGCGATGCCTTACGGCTGGGGACGCGTGCCGTACGCGCTGCAGGACCGCCTCCCCTGGATGGACCTGCCGTTCCCGATCGAGGAGTACCACGCGCGCCTGGACCGTCTCCGCGCCCGCATGCGCGCCGAGGGCGTGGACTGCCTGGTCGTGCTGGGCAACCGGGGCGAGAGCGCGAACGTCCGGTACCTCTCCAACTTCGAGGACTTCTATGGTGGCGAGACCGTCGTCGTCGTCCCCGCCTCGGGCCCGCCCGGCTTCGCGACCAACGCGGTGATGCACGGGGAACCGATGCATTCCGGCATCCAGCACTGCTGGATCGAGGACGTGCGGTGCGCCGCTGCACCGCGCACCGTCACCGGCAGCGCCCGGGCGGCGACGCTGACCGACCACCTGGAGGACCTCGTGCGCGAGCGCGTGGGCGAGGCCGCCCGCATCGGTGTGGAGGGCGAGCTCGACGTCGCTCCCCTCGCTGCTGCCCTGCAGCGCGCGTTCCCGCGGGCGCACGTGACGGTCGGTGTGCGTCTGGTGCACGCGCAGCGGACGATCAAGAGTCCGCGCGAGGTGGAGGCACTGCGCCGCGCGGCGCAGGCGGCGGATGCGGCGATGCAGGCGGCGATGATGGCGGTGGGCCCCGGCGTCACGGAGCACGACCTCGCGGCCGAAGCCAACTACGCGATGTTCAAGGCCGGCGCCGAGCACCCGGCCTTCGCCATCGCGGTCGCGGCAGGCCCGCGCTCAGGCTTCAAGCACCTGCCGCCCACCGCGTACCGAATGCGGGAGGGAGACTTCGTCTTCATTGACGTGGGGGCGCGTGTGCAGGGCTATTGCAGCGACGGTTCGCGCCAGCGGGTCTGCGGTGAGCCCGACGCCGAGCAGCGGCGGTTCATGGAGACGCAGATCCGCATCGTGGAGGAGGTCATGGCGGCCGCGCGCCCGGGCGCGGTCATTGGCGATCTCGCGCGCATCGGGACCGCGATCGCCCAGGCGGCCGGGTACGGAGCGTACTTCTACTTTCGTGGCCACGGCATCGGCGTGAGCGTCCAGGACCTGCCTGCGTTCGCGCCGGGCAATCCTGCTGTGCTAGAGGAGAACATGGTCTTTGCCTTCGAACCCATGCTGGTGCGCTCTGGATTCGGGACGGCGTGCTGGGAGGACATCTGGCGCGTGACGGCGGACGGCGTCGAACGCCTGAACACGTGCCCGGTGCGCTGGTGGTAGGCGGCCGCGGGAGGTACCGGGATGCCCTGTCATCCGGCCGTCGTCCGGCCCCTCCCTCAGGTCCAGTCCACGAGACGGTAGTGCTCGCGCACCCAGCGGTCGAGCTGAGCGCCCTGGCGCATCCGGATGCGGTGAAACACCGGGTCGCCTTCCTGCAACGCCCGGATCCGCTCCCGCTCGACCAGGTCCGGGTACGTGCACTCCCAGACGACGTCCGGAGCGTCCGCCACCGAGAGCGCCGGGTCATCGCGCACCGGCGTCCAGATGGAGCCGGCTGGCACACCGAGTGCCGCCAGCCGCCGCGACGCCTCCACGCGTGTCTCGATCACCCGCTCCCGGAGGCCGGGCTTCGCAAAGTACCGCTGATGGACGAGGATCATGGCGTCTGGTTCGGTGCTCCGCGATCTGTTCCCTGCGTGGAGTGACCGGCAGGCCGATCGGCGCCGCGCGTGACAGATCAGCGCGACACGCTGCATGACAGAACAGAGGAGGCCTCCCCGCAAGTCCCGAACTTCTTGCAGCACATCACGGCCCCGTATCTGGAACGCCGTTGCAGCAGGGTGTGTCGGATTCGGTCACGGTCGAAAGGGGAGTACCGCTGTGGCGATCTGGGACGACGTGGTGCCGCCTGAGGAACGGGCGCTTTACGAAGGCGGCGGATGGGGCGGGATCATGGGTTTCGGGCGCCGGCCCGCGCTCCTGGTCGTGGACATGTACACGGCCTTCGTGGACCCGGCGTTCCCGTTCTCGAGCCCGGACGCGCCCGCCGCCGTGGCGGCGATCCGCCAGGTGCTGCATCAGGCGCGGGCGTCAGGCGTGCCGGTCATCTTCTCAAAGGCCGATCGACCGCGCAACGTCGCGGAGCGCGGTCGCTGGAAAGGCACGACCCGCCTGCATCCCACCATGTCACGGCCCGAGGCGTACGAGATCGTGGCGGACCTGGCGCCGCTGCCGGGGGAAACGGTACTGATCAAGGCGGCCGCGAGCGCCTTCCACGGCACCAATCTGGCGAGCCTGCTCGTCGTCTATGGGGTCGACACGGTGATCGTGACCGGCACCGTGACCAGCGGCTGCGTACGTGCCACCGTAGTGGATGCGTCAGCGTACGGGTTCATCCCGGTCGTTCCGATAGAGTGCGTCTACGATCGGGGACGGACGAGTCACAAGGTCGCGCTCTGGGACATCCACACCCGGTACGGGGACGTGCTGCCGACCGCGGACGTGCTCGCCTATCTCAGGACGGTCCGGGACGGCACGGCGCCCGTACCCGTCGACCACGGCAGGCATCCGATCGGCGCCTCGCAACTCCCGGGAGCGCGGTAGGCTCGCGGCCGCTGCCGCCACGGTACAGGGTTGCGCGTGCATCTCGGTCTCCGAACCCAGCGGGTTCCGCCGGACGAGCCGTTCCGCAGGGCCGTGGTGCGCGCCACGGAGGTCCGAGACGTGGACGACGTCAGGCTGAGCCCGGATGGCCGCCAGGTGGCCTTCGTCGTCTCGGACGGCTGGCGGCCGCCCGGGCGCTCTCCGGCCAGCGACCTGATGGTCGTGTCGGCATCCGGCGGCGTCCGGCGGGTGGCAGCCGACCGGCGAACCGTCCGCATGCCGCGCTGGCGGCCGGGCCGGTCGGGGTCGGATCCGTGCGGCTCGGAGAGGGATCTGCACGGCCTGGCGCCGAGCGTCTCCCTGGCGTTTGTCGAGCAGACGGAGCGCGACACGGTGATCGGACTCGCTTACGTGGAAGACGGATCGTCCACCGACCTGGCCCGCTTTCCGGGAGTGGTGTCCGCGGTGGAGTGGTCCCCTGACGGGCGCCTGCTGGCGGCGCTGCACACCGACCCTCCGACTGTCGGTGCGTTCCCCGGAGACGACGTCGTGCGCGGCGATGCCGCCGAGGGATGGACACGCCTGTGGGTCATCGACGTCGAGGCCGCAGACGCGCGGCCGGTGAGCCCTCCGGGACTGCAGATCTGGGAGTTCGACTGGGCCCCGGACAGCCGGGGGTTCGCGGTCGTCGCCGCAGCCTCGCCCGGAGAAGGGGCATGGTACCAGGCGTGGCTCGCGGTGCTCAGCCTGGACGGCCGCCCGTCGCCCGAACTTGTGCGAGGCCACCGGCAGATCGTTCGGCCAGCCTGGTCGCCCGACGGACGGTGGATCGCGTTCCTGTCGTGTCTGTTGAGCGACCGCGACATGGGCTCGGGTGATATCTGGGTCATCCCGCCGTCGGGCGGGGCGGCGCGCAACCTGACCCCCGGCTACCCTGCGACGCCGACCTGGATCGCCTGGCTCGACGGGGCGCGGCTTCTGTGGACTGGATACGAGGATTGCGACGCGGTCGTCGGCACAGTGTCACTCGACGGCCGCATCCACCGGGTGTGGCGCGAGCATGTCGGGCTGGCGCACCCGCGCTGGCCGCGGGTGTCGGTCGCCGCCGGAGGCCGGCTGCTCGCTGCAGCCCGCGAGGCCTGGGACCAGCCCCTCGACGTCTGGCTCGCCGAACTGCGGGGAGGCGACGTTCTCCAATGGCGCCGGCTGACGGCCCTGCACCAGGACTGGGCGGCGTGGCCGCTGGGGCCGGCCGAGATCGTGGCCTGGGAGGCCCCGGACGGCCTCGAGGTCCACGGGATACTGCTGCGGCCGCCCCACCCGCCCGCGGGAGGCGGTCCGATGCCGATGGTCACCGCGGTGCACGGCGGCCCCACGCACCTGTGGGGCTGCCGGCCGTACCTGCTGTGGCACCGACTCCTGACTGTGATGGGCGCGCTGGTGTTCCTGCCCAACCCGCGCGGCAGCACTGGCCGCGGCGTCGCCTTTGCAGAGGCCAACCACGCCGACTACGGCGGCGGCGACTGGCACGACATTCTCGCAGGCATCGACGCGCTCGTAACGCGCGGCGCGGCTGACGCTCGCCGACTCGGCATCGGAGGCTGGAGTTACGGCGGCTTCATGACCGCGTGGGCTGTCACGCAAACCGACCGGTTTCGGGCGGCCGCGATGGGCGCCGGCATCAGCAACTGGGTCAGTTTCCATGGGACGACGCCCCTGCACACCTGGGATGCGCTGGCCTTCGACGCGGACCCGCACCGTGACCCCGCGCACGCGCGTCGCTCGCCCATCACGCACGTGGGGCGCGCGCGCACGCCGACGCTCATCGTCCACGGCCTGAGCGACACCGTAGCACCTGCAGGGCAGTCGATGGAGTTCTTCCGAGCGCTGCGCGACCGCGGCGTGCCTGCCGAACTGTACCTGTACCCGCGGGAGCCACACTTCTTCACCGAAAAGGCCCACCAGTGCCACCTCTACCAGCACACACTCGACTGGTTCGCCCGCCACCTCGACCTGGACGCCTCGGTCCTCGACCGGATTCCGGACGCGTAGGAGGAACGGTGATGGACGCCGCCACCCAACGAGCGAAGACGCGACGCGAACACAAACCCGTGACGCCGGAGCGCGTCGCCGCCCTGCAGGGCACGGACTGGGTCCACGCCTTCTTCGAGCGGTACCCCCGCCTGCGCACGCTGCGGGCCGGCGCCGAAGAGCCGTTCTTGCGGGACGCGATCGACGTCCACGTCCACGCCAACCCGGACACGCTGGGCCCCCGCAGCCAGGACATCAGCGCGGTAGCGGTGGACGCCGCGCGCGCGGGGATGCGCGCGATCCTCCACAAGGACCACCACCACTCGACCGTCGGCGTGGCCTATATGGCGCAGCGGCTGATCGACCAGCTCGTGGAACGGGGCGAACTCCCGCGCCGGGTGGAGGTCTACGGCGGCATCGCCACGGCGTTCAGCACCGATCCCCGGCTCGTCCAGGTGCTGCTCGCCTCTCCGCAGATGCGCATGATCTTCTTCAACTGCATCTACAGCGAGCCGCTCGTGGAGGGTGGGCGGGTGACGGCGCAGGCGCGCGAGCTCATCCGGATCGCGGCTGACCACGGGATCCCGATCACGCTGTGCCCGCCCAACCACAGCGTCAAGCAGGACCAGGACGATTTTGAGGGAACGCTGCCTCTGGTCGAGGCGATCGCCGACGCGGGGGCCAGGGCGCTGCTCGACCATCCGGTCAGCGCGTTCACCATCGACCAGACAGTGCGCCTGGTCGAGTTCGGCGTTTACGCCGGGGTCTTCTGCTATCCCGTGATCCCCACCGTGGCGAAAGCGCCGGCGGTCGATCCGGACTTGGTGTACGACATGATCCGTGCCGTGGGCCCGGAGCGGTGCGTGATCGGGAGCGACATGGGCCACATCCTGGAGCCGGATGCCGTGAGCGCGCTGCGACTGCTCGTCCGCCTGCTGCTGGCGTTCGCGCTCACCGACGAGCAGATCACGCGCATGTGCAAGACCAACCCGGAGCGATTGCTGTTCGGATGACAGGTCGCCGCGCACGGTGACGTCACGCATCGATTGGGGGGATGACGACGGATGAGGATTCGATGGATGCACCTCACGCTGGTCACGGTGGCGGCGCTGGCCGCCCTGATCGGGAGCGGGTCGGCGGGGCCGGCCGGCGCGATCCTGCGGATCTATATCCCCGGCGACGCCTTTAGCCTGGACCCGGCGGTGGCCTCGGACTTCCCGACTGCCATCAGCGCGTACATCACGCACCTGCGCCTGGTCCGGGTGGACAAGGACGGCAAGATCCAGCCCATGGGCGCGCGGAGCTGGAGCGTGACCGGCGGCGGACTCGTCTACGTGTTCGAGCTCGACCCTCGGGCGCGGTTCCACAACGGCCGGCAGGTGGGCGCCGAAGACTGGAAGTGGACGTTCGACCGCCTTGCACGCCCTGAGACCCGAAGCGGCGCGGCACCGGCAATTCTGGGTGGCGTGGTGGGCTTCGACGCGGTCCGGCGCGGCGAGACCGACAGTATCTCCGGTATCCGCGTGCTCGGCCCCACGCGGCTGCAGATCGTGCTGCGGCCCGAAGGCCGGGGCGGGTTCCTCAACCGGGTGAGCCACTACGCGGCTTCGGTCCTCAACCGTCAGGAGGTCGAGGCGGGCGGTGCGACGTGGTTCGAGAAGATCAGCGCGGGTGCCGGCGCGTTCCGGTTGGCGCGCTGGGAGCGGAACAGCCGCTTCGTCTACAGCGCGCACCCGGGCTTCGTGTACGGCCCGCCCGGCGTCGAGACGCTGGATATGGCCATCGTGCCGTCAGCCACGACACGGCTCAACCTCTACGACGCTGGCAACCTGGACATCACCGACGTGCCGCTGCCGGACTACCGCCGCGTCTCGTCCGACGCCAGGTACCAGGACCAGCTCAAAGTCTTCCCGCGCGCGCAGGTGCTCTGGCTCGGGTTGAACCCGGGGCACTATGAGCCGTTCCGCGACGCTCGTGTCCGGCGTGCCATCGCGCACGCCATCGACCGTGACCGGATCGCCCGGACGGTCTTCTTCGGCTTCTACACGCCGGCGCGCCACTTCGCGCCGCCGCAGGTCTCGGGCACCGACCCGAACTTCCGGGGGCTGGACTACGATCCCGAGCGGGCCAAGCGGCTGCTGGCCGAGTCGGGCTGGGCGGGCCGGCTGCCACCACTGGAGATGCCGGTGAACCCGGCCGCGCCCGACTACCAGATGGCCGGCGAGGCGGTCGCGGCGATGCTCAAGGAGACGCTGGGCCTGGATGTGCGGGTCCAGCGGCAGGAAACCGTCGCCTGGTCCACCGGCCTCGTGCGTCGCACGCATCCGTCGATGCTGGCCGGATGGACGGCCGCCTACCTCGACTACGGTTACTACCTGGACCTGCTCCTGGACAGCCGAAGCGGCCTCAACTTCACGAACTACAAGAACCCCGAGTTCGACAGGCTGATCGATCAGGCGAACAGCGCCCGCAGCGACGAGGAGCGGGAAGCCATCTACCGCCGAGCAGAGAAACTGGCGATCGAAGACGCCCACGTGGTGCCGATCGTCTTCACCCGCTTCGCGCTGCTGGTCAAACCGCACGTGACGGGCTTCGAGGGCGCGCCGCTCAACTTGGGCATCACCGACTTCTGGAAGCTCGGCCGTCGGTAGTCGCCGCAGGGGAGCCGCCCGTCGGGCGGCTCCCCCGCCTGGCTCGCGTTCCTGCGCCGTGGCCCGCTACGCCCTCCAACGCATCGGCCTGACCGTGCCGCTGTTCCTGGCCGCCGCGTTCCTCATCTTCATGGCTGGCCGGCTGGCGCCCGGCGACCCGATCGTGGTCCGTCTGGGCGACCAGTACGACGAGCGAGCCGCGCAGGTCATCCGTCGGGAACTGGGACTCGACCGGCCACTGCTTGTCCAGTTCGCGCACTACCTGACCGCGGCCGCTCGCTTCGACTTCGGGGAGTCGTTCGCCCGCCCGGGCCGGCGCGTCGGGGCGTTCATCGCCGATGCGCTGCCGATCAGCCTGCGGCTGACCTCGCTCGCGATCGGCGCGGCCGCGCTCGTGGGCCTGGTGGTCGGTATCCTCGCTGCGGTCAACGCAGGCTCGGCGTTCGACCGCCTCATCCAGATCGGCATCGTCGTGCTGCTCTCGGTGCCCAACTTCGTGATCGCCGCGGTCCTCGTGCTCGTCTTCGCCGTGCGGCTGGGCGTGCTCCCGGTCGCCGGCCTGTCCGACGCCCGCGGCTACGTCCTACCGGTCGTCGTTCTGGCCCTGTTGCCCACCGCCTACGTGATGCGCATCGTGCGCGCCGCCATGATGCAGGCGCTCACGGAGGACTTCATGCGCACCGCGTACAGTAAAGGGCTGGCGCGCTCCCGGGCGGTGCTGCACCACGCGCTGCGGAACGCCGCGCTGCCCATCATCACCCAGATCGGCCTCTCGTTCGGCTACGCGCTGACCGGCTCGTTCATCGTCGAGCTCATCTTCAATATCCCGGGCATGGCCCGCGTGGGTGTCGAGGCGATCTTCCAGCGCGACTACCCGGTCATCCAGGCGGTCGTCCTGGTCTACATGGCGGTGTTTACGCTCGTCAACCTGCTCGTGGACCTCTCGTATGCGGCCCTCGACCCTCGGGTTCGCTACTAGCGCCGCGGGCCGTTCGGGTCCCACCGCCCGGCCGCGGGTCTGGTCGCCGTTCCGGCGCGACGTTCCTACGCTCGCCGCGGCGGCCGCGTTGCTCCTCATCGTAGCCATGGCCGTCACGGCGCCGGTGATCACGCCGTACACGTACGACCGGCAGAACCTCGAGGGCGCGCTGCAGGGCCCAAGCCCGACCCACTGGCTGGGCACCGACAACTACGGCCGGGACGTCTTCTCGCGCGTGGCCTACGGCGCGCGCATCTCGCTGGCCGTGGGCGCAGTCGCGGTGACGGCCGAGGCGACGATCGGGGCGCTGTGGGGCATGGTCGCCGGGCTCTACGGCGGCCGGCTCGACGCCTGGATGATGCGCGTGGTGGACCTCCTCATCGCGTTCCCGGCGCTGCTGTTGGCGATCCTGATCACGGGCATCTTCGGCCGCAGCATGGTCAACGTCGTCCTCGCGCTGGTCTTGACAGCCTGGCCCGGCATCGCGCGCCTGGTGCGCAGCCACGCCGTGGTCCTGCGCGAGCGCGAGTTCGTGGAGGCGGCACGCGCCGCCGGCGCGACTCCGGGACGGGTCGTCCGCCGCCACCTCCTGCCGAACGTCGTGCACCTGGTCATCGCGCGCGCGACCCTCGACGCCAGCGTCATCATCCTCCTGGAGGCCACGCTCAGCTTCGTCGGGCTCGGCGTGCAGCCGCCGCAGCCGTCGTGGGGGCTGATGATCAACGAGGCGTTCGGCTACCTGCGCAGCACGCCGTACCTGCTGGTCGCGCCGGCGGTCTTCCTCTCGCTCACCGTGATCTCGCTGAACATCCTGGGGGAGGCGCTTACCGTCGCACTCGACCCCCGGCGCCGCCGCTCGCGGCTGACAGGGGCGCGGACGGAGCGGGCATGAGCACGAGCGCCAGACGCGCCGGCCTCGCCGGACGCAGGCAAGGCACCGGGCGCCGCCGGACCCGACGCGGCCGCCACGCCACGCGCCGTCCCATCCTGACCGCGGAGGATTCCGATGCCCAGAGTCCCCTACGACCTCGAGGCCCGTCGCCCCTACCTGGTACAGACGTTCAGCGACGCCGAGTACGAGCGGCGGGTGCGCGAGACGTGCGCGGCGATGGCCGACGACAGCCTGGATGCCCTGGTCGTGTATGCGCCGGGCCGCGGCGACGCCGTCGCGCCGGTGACGTACCTCACCAACTTCACGCCAGTCTACGGCAACGCGTTCGTCATTGTGTCCGCCGACGGCCGGCTCGTGGTCGTCACCGACGGCATCCTGCACGCCGAGCCGATGCACTCGATGATCTGGACCTGCCGGGTGGCAGACGTGCGGGTCGCCCTAGGCCCGCTGTACGGACGCCCGCCGGACGAGGTGGCGACGCTGGCGGCGGACGCCGCCCGGGAGGTAGGGAGCGGCGGGCGGGCCGGGCGCGTCGGGCTCGTGGGCGGCGGGCTGTTGCCGTACGGGCTGTACGCACGGCTGGCCGAGCGCCTGCCCGACCTGCGGGTGGCGGACCATGTGCTCGGCCGCGTGCGTGCCCTCAAGAGCGACGAAGAGATCGCGGTCATGCGCGAGGCCGGCCGCATCGCCGACGAGGCGTACGCGGCACTGTTTGCTGCGATTGCGCCCGGCGTGGAGGAGACCGCTGCAGCCGCGGCCGCGGTGCACCGGATGCACGTGCTTGGCGGCCGCGAAGGGTTCGCGACATGCGTCGTAAGCGGGGCGCAGGCCGGCCTCAAGCACGGCCTCCCTCGACGGCGGCCAATGCGGGAGGGAGAGATGGTCTTCACCGACCTGGGCGTGGAGTTCCAGGGCTACATGTCCGACGTCAGCCGGTGCACCGTGGTCGGCGGCCGCGCGGAGGGCTGCGCCCGCGACCTCCTGCAGGTTGGCCTCGACCTCTATCATGCTGGCCTGCAGGTGCTGGGACCGGGCCGGACGATCGACGAGGTCTCGCAGGCGCTGCTGGCGGTCGTCGAGGGCACGCCGTTCGAGCCGTACTACTGCCCCGGCGGATTCGGGCACGGCATCGGCATGGCCGTGCTCGAGGCACCCGGTCTGTACGCCGGTAGCGACACAGAGCTGCAGCCGCGCATGACTGTTGCCTATGAACCCATGGTGGTGGTCGAGGGCCTGGGCACCGGCGTCGTCGAGGACACCCTCCTGGTCACCGACACCGGATACGAGCGATTGTCGAACTACCCCGTGGTGACCTGGCTGTAGCCCGGACGGGCGGCGGGGCTCGGGGATACCGCTGAGGGGAGGAGCCGCATGGCAAAGGTCGCGTTCTTCGGAGCCGGGATCATGGGCGAGCCCATGGCCGGGCACTTACTAGAGGCGGGACACGAGGTTGTCGTCATGGCCCACCGCAACCGCGCGCCGATCGAGCGCCTGATCGCACGCGGCGCGGTGGAGGCGCGCACCCCGCAGGAGGCGGGCTGGAGGACCGATACCGCGATCATGATGCTGCCGACCGCGCGCGAGGTGGAGGAGATCGTCTTCGGCGCGGACGGCCTGGCCGCAGCGTTGGGCTCCGGCTATACCATCGTGGACATGAGCACCAGCTATCCGCCCGACACGCGGCGCATCGCGGAGCGGGTCGTGGCGGCAGGCGGGCGGTTCCTCGACGCGCCGGTGACCGGCGGCCCGGCCGGCGCCCGTAACCGCACGCTGACCATCATGGTGGGCGGCGACCCCGAAACCCTGGAAGCGGCCCGCCCGCTCCTAGAGGCGATGGGGCAGCACGTCCACCACTTCGGACCGGTCGGCGCCGGCCACACCGCGAAGCTAATCCAGAACATGATCAGCATCGTGGCCAGCGCTGGCATCGCCGAGGGCTTCGCCCTCGCGGCGGCCGCAGGGCTGGACGTGGCCCAGTTCTTCGCGATGCTCTCCACCTCGACGGCCAACAGTCCCACGCTGCAGTACGTGGTGCCACGTATCCTCAACCGTGACTTCGAGCGGGTCGGGTTTCGGCTGGACATGGCGTTCAAAGACATCAAGCAGGCGACCGCGCTCGCCCGCGAGCTGACCGTGCCGCTCTTGGCTGCCAATGGGGCCGCCGAACTTATGCAGCTGGCCCGCGCGCAGGGCTTCGGCCACCTCGACAGTTCGGCCCTGATCCGCGGCCTGGAGGCGGTGCTGGGAATCGAGGTGCGGCCGAAGTAGGACCCTGCTGAGATTCCTTCTCCTCCACTTGTAGCGCGAGCGGCGCCGCGAGACCCAGATCACCGTCCTCGAAGCCCTCGCCGATCTGCATCCCACCTCATGCCGACGCCCTCGCTCGAAGCGATCGGCAGGCGGCAATCCGCGCGTACCTGACCTGCGAGCAGGCTCACAGGCCCGCGCTCTGACCCCTGCCTGAGGCATTTCACCCGGATTTCACCACCGTCTCCTATGCTCTCCCCCGACCGAGTGGATTCCGGCGGAGGCGGCCGTGGCAGGCGAGATTCAGTCCGCATCGTTTGTCGTCCGGCTCAGGGTAGACCCCCCAGCACGCCGGCGCTGGTGGGGAGAGGCTCAACATGTCGAGACCGGCGAGCGGATCGCCTTCCGCGACCAGGCAAAGCTCCTGGAGTTCCTGCAGCGGCACCTGCGGGAGCTGGAGGACACCCGGTGAGTCGCTGGCGGAGGTGAGGACGATGCGGTGGATTGTGGCAGTGTGCGCCATGGTCGTCGGGATCGCCCTGACCGCGGGCGGGCTTGCCGGCGCCCAGACCGTGGCCACCATCATGGCGGCGAAGCTCATGGAGCCGAATCAGAAGACAGCAGAAGTTTCAACTGAGGAACTTCTCAAGATCCTCGCCGATGGAAGCGCCATCGTCTTCGATGCGCGGCCACACCTGGAATGGGCCATCAGCCACATCCCAAGCGCCTACAACGTCGCTCCCAAACCCGGGGTGCCGATGTCGCAGTACGTGTCGGACGTGAACGAGGTCTTGCGAGCGGTCAACGGCGACAAAACCGCACCCATCGTCCTGTACTGCAACGGTCCCTTCTGCGGGAAGAGCAAGCGGCTGGGCGAGGAACTGGTGGCGGCCGGGTTCACCAACGTGCGTCGGTACCAGCTTGCTGCGCCGACCTGGCGGGCGCTGGTCGGCTACATGGAGATCGAACTCGACGGCGTTCTCTACACCTACCGGAACGACAAAACAGCCGTGTTCGTGGACGCCCGATCCTCGGAGGATTTCAAGGCCGGGTCGATCGCTGGCGCCAAGAGCATCCCCTTGGCCGATGTGAAGGCCGCGAAGGACGACGGCCGCCTGCCGATGGAGGACCACAACACGCGGATCATTGTCTTCGGGAAGGACAGCGCGCAGGCGCAGGCCGTCGCCAAGGCCATCGCAAAGGAGGCCTTCCACAACGTCACATACTTCGTGGGGACCTACAGCACGCTGCGCTCGGTGATTACGTAGCAGGCAGGCCGGCAGCGTGGCGCTGATGCGGCTCTTGTCGGCGCTGCATGCCGCATCGGCTACGGGAGGGCAAGAACGTTAGGAGCAGAGGCACGAATCGCACCAAGCAATGTGTACAAGAATCGCTCCGGACTTTCGGGAGTTTGGCTTGGTCGTCAGCCGACGGTGGAGCCGGACACGCAAGTATACCCTCGCCAGAGAGCATGTGCCCCACAGGCGTGTCCTCGCGATGTCGCTGAAGGACTCAGTCCCTTCCCACCCCTGAGGCGTGATGGTCTGATGCCAGCAACACCGAACAAAGACCTGGTGCCGGGAGGGGGATTTGAACCCCCACGGGAAACCCCACACGCCCCTCAAGCGTGCGCGTCTGCCAGATTCCGCCATCCCGGCGCGAGCACCCGACGACTCCTCTCGGGAGCAGCGTCATTATAAAAACCGGCTGCGGCCCTGTCAAACCGCGGTGTAAGTGATGCGAAACTCCTGGCGCGCTACCGCCCGGCAGCCCAGATCGTGTACCAGAACAGGATCTCGACCGCGCGGGCGCTCTCGTTGATGATCTTCACCGGCCGTCCGGTCACCGTACCGGCCTGCCCGCTGGCGCGCATGCGCACCGGCACGCACCGGCCCTCCTCGGTGCACCGCTCCAGGAACACGAACGGCGGTGGCGGCGAGGGGCGGACGAAACTCCAGGTGAACGTCAGGGGCTGCCCGGGTGCCGCAGCCCGCGGGGGCAGGGGGAAGGTGACCTCCACCGTCCGCCTGGGGGGCACGTGTACCTGGTACGTGGCCGTGTGTGCTTCCACCCACGGCACAACCCCGGCGGCGACGGCGAGCATGACGACGGGCGCCGGAGCCCGGCGCCCACTGGCACGCTGGCTGGTCGTCGCTAGCGCCAGAACGCCAGCACGCTTGCGATCAGCACGAACGCGATCGAGAAGCCGGCGGTGACCCTGGTGAGCAGCGTCTCGCGCGGGCGCGGGCCATGGAACAGCCGCGCGCTGCCGCCGATGGCGCCCAGGCCCTCGCCCTTGGGCCCCTGCAGCAGGATGATCCCGATGAGCGCCAGCGCGATCACCAGGTACACGATGTAGAGCGCAAGGGGGATGTCTGCCACCTGAGTGTCCTCCCTGTGACCGCCCCAAGACCAGCAGCGTCGCTGCCCGGAGCGCCCCTCATGCTAACACCCGCGGGCGCAGGCTTCAAGCGCTGCGCTACTCAGCACCGACCCGCACGCCGCGCACCGCCCGCACGATCGCCGCGAAGGCGTCGGCCTGCAGACTGGCGCCGCCGACCAGCGCGCCGTCCACGTCGGGCTGCGCGGCGAACTCCTCGATCGTCTGCGGCGTGACGCTGCCACCGTAGAGCACGCGGACGGCCTGGGCGGCCTCGCCGAACCGCTCGCGCAGCCAGGCACGTAGTAGCCCGGCCACGCGGCCGGCCTCCGCGCCGGTCGCGGGCCGGCCGGTCCCGATGGCCCAGACCGGCTCGTAGGCCACGACCAGGTGCGGGACCTGGGCCGCGGTCACGTCGGCGACGCCGGCGCGCACCTGCGCTTGCAGCACGGCCTCGGTGCCACCGGCCTCCCGCTCCTCCAGCGTCTCGCCCACGCAGAGGATGGGCACCAGGTCGTGCGCGAAGGCGGCCGCGATCTTTCGCTGCACCATGGCGTCGGTCTCGCCCAGGCCGTGCCGGCGCTCGGAGTGTCCGACGATCACATGGGTGCACGCCAGGTCCCGCAGCATCGGCGCGGCGATCTCGCCCGTGAACGCTCCCTGCGGGGCCCAGTGCACGTTCTGCGCGCCCAGCGCGAGCGACGAACCGGCCAGGGCGCGGCCGACGTCGGCCAGCGCCGTGTAGGGCGGGCAGACGACCACATCGATCCCCTCCAGGCCGTCGAGCATCTGCCGCAGCGCGGCGGCCAGGGCCACGGCCTCGCGTACGGTCAGGTGCATCTTCCAGTTGCCGGCCACGAGCGGCGTGCGCATCGCTACCTCCTGGCACGGACCGCGTGCGGTCGCACCGGGCGCGTCATGCGTGGACGGCGGGGGTCATGCGTCCTGCAGCGCTGCCACGCCCGGCAGCTCGCGCCCCTCCAGGAACTCCAGCGCCGCGCCGCCGCCAGTCGAGACGTGCGTCATGCGGTCGGCCAGCCCGAACTCGTCCACTGCTGCGGCGGTGTCGCCGCCACCCACGATGGTGACGGCCGCCGAGCGGGCCATGGCCTCGGCCACGGCGCGGGTGCCGGCGGCGAACGCAGGGATCTCGAAGACCCCCATGGGACCGTTCCACAGCACCGTGCCCGCCTGGGCGATGACGCCGGCGAAGTGCGCGGCGGTCTCGGGGCCGATGTCCACCCCGGCCCAGTCCGGCGGGATGGCCGTGGCGGGCACGACGCGCCAGGGCGCGTCGGCACGCACGGCCTGGGCGACCACGACGTCCACCGGCAGGTGCACGGCCACCCCGCGACTGACGCCGTCAGCCAGCAGGCTCGCCGCCAGTGCCAGCCGGTCGGTCTCGCAGATCGACGCCCCGATCTCGACTCCCCTGGCCCGCAGGAACGTGTACGCCATCCCGCCGCCGATCAGCAGCGCGTCGGCCCGCGTCAGCAGGTGCTGGATCACCGCGATCTTGTCCGACACCTTCTTGCCGCCGAGGACGGCGACGAACGGGCGCGCCGGGTGCTCCAGCGCCTGGCCCAGGTGGCGCAGCTCCTTCTCCATCAGGAAGCCGGCGACGGCCGGCAGGAGCGCGGCGACGCCCGCCGTGGAGGCGTGCGCTCGGTGGGCGGTACCGAAGGCGTCGTTCACGTACAGGTCGGCCAGGGCCGCGAGCTGTGCCGCGAACGCCTGGTCGTTGGCCTCCTCGCCCGCGTGGAAGCGCAGGTTCTCCAGGAGCACGACCTGGCCGGGCTGCAGGGCCGCCACCGCGGCCGCAACCTCCGGACCGACGCAGTCCGGCAGCACCGGCACCTGCTGCCCCAGCAGCACACTCAGGCGCTTGGCCACCGGCCCCAGGTGGAAGCGCGGGTCGGGCCGGCCGCCAGGTCGCCCCAGGTGCGAGGCCAGGATGACCCGGGCCCCGCGTTCGACCAGGAAGCGGATCGTCGGAAGGGCCTCGCGGATCCGGCGGTCGTCGGTGATCGCCTCGCCGTCCATGGGGACGTTGAAGTCAACGCGCACCAGAACCCGCTTGCCGGCCACGTCCACGTCGCGAATCGTCTTCTTTGCCATGGCTTCTGCCCCGCGCGCCGGCGCGGGGCGCGCCGCGGCCCCTCGTCCGCGCGCGAGGGCCGCGGGCGGATCGCCCGCGGCCCCCCGCCACCCGCCGGGCTACAACCCGCGCTCGTACATGTACGCGACCAGGTCGGCCACGCGGCACGCGTATCCCCACTCGTTGTCGTACCAGGTCATGACCTTCACGAACGTGTCGTGCAGCACGGTGGTGAGCGGCCCGTCCACGATGCCCGAGCGGGGGTCGCCCTTGAAGTCCATCGAGACGAGTTCTTCCTCGGAGAACCCCAGGACCTTGCGCATGTCGCCCGCGGCGTGGCGCTTGAACGCCGCGTTGACCTCCTCGGCCGAGGCCGGCCGCTCCAGCTCGCACACCAGGTCGACGATCGACACCGTCGGGGTCGGCACCCGCAGCGCGATGCCGTGCATGCGGCCCTTGAGCTCGGGCAGTACCAGGAAGATCGCCTTGGCCGCACCGGTCGTCGCCGGGATGATGTTCAAGGCCGCGGCGCGCGCCTCGCGCAGGTTCTCCCCGACCACGTCCAGGATGCGCTGGGTGTTCGTGTACGAGTGCACGGTGGTCATGAAGCCACGCGCGATGCCAAACTCGCGGCTCAGCACCTTGGCGGTCACGGCCAGGGCGTTGGTGGTGCACGAGCCGTTGCTTACGATGGTATGCCGGGCCGGGTCGTACAGCTCGTGGTTGACGCCCATGTTCACCGTGAGGTCCTCGCCCTTGCCCGGCGCGCTGATCACGACCTTCTGCGCGCCGTGGACCAGGTGCCCGCGGGCCTTCTCGGCCGCGGTGAACCGCCCGGTGGACTCCACCACGATCTGGGCGCCCACCTGGTCCCAGGGGATCTGGGCCGGGTCGCGTTCGGAGAAGACGCGGATCTCGTGGCCGTCGATCACCAGCACGCTGTCCCGGGCTGTGACGGTCCCCGGATAGGTGCCGTAGTTGGAGTCGTACTTGAAGAGGTGCGCGTTCGTCTGCAGATCGGCGATGTCGTTGATGGCCACGACCTCGATGTCTTCGGGGTACCGCTCGCGCATCGCCCGCAGGGACTGTCGGCCGATGCGCCCGAAGCCGTTGATTCCCACCCGAACTGGCATCCTCCACCTCCTCGCCGCGGGCGCACACTCCCGCACGCCTCCAGGGTAGCGCACGCCGTCGCCGACTGTCATCGGGCCCCGACCCGATCCGCTCGCGCGCCGGCGCGCCCCGCGCCCGGCGCGGTCCGTCTACGGGTCAGTCAGCCGCGCCCGTGGGGCGTGGCCGGCCTCGCGCGCGGACCGTGGCCTACCCGCGACGCGCGTCGGACCGATCGACCTTCAGGTAGGTGGCCAGCACGTCGCGCCGGATGAAGCCGATGTTGTCGAAAATGCGGATGCTGAAAGCGATGACGGCGCCCAGGTAGATGTCCAGTCCCAGCAGGTCCCCGATGGCCGTCAGCAGGGCGGCGAACCCGGCGTTCACCACGAATCCCGAGAGGAAGATCAGCAAGTCGAACCGCTCCTCGAGCTGGGCGCGCAGCCCGCCGAGCACCGTGTCGATCGCGGCCAGGATGGCGATGGCGGTGTACTTCACGTAGCCCAGCGGGATCTCCACCGACACCAGGAAGCCCAGCACGACGCCCACGACCAGGCCGAGCAGCGGCAGCCACATGGACGATCCCTCCTACTGCGGTAGGCCCGTGCGCACGTGCTCGAACCGGTAGATCCCGCGGTAGCCCGGCAGGGTGACGCGCGCCTGCCGCGAGATGCGCGCAGGGAAGTCAAAGGCCGCCAGCAGCTCCAGCGCGCCGCCTCGCCGGCGCAGGGCTGCCAGCAGTCGGTCGGGGTCGCCAATGGCGCTGATCACGTACGGCGGGGCCAGCCGCTTGGCGTTGCAGAGGATGGTGGTGCCGACGCAGTTGATGCCGGTGCTGGACACGATTCGTTCGCCGTTGATCGCGATCGCCTCGGCCCCGGCCGCCCACAGCTCGGCCACCACGGCGTAGAGGTCCGAGTAGTGCAGGATGGTCTTGTTGGGATCCTCGCCGGGGCGGGGTGGTCGGGGGCTGTCGTTGAGCTCGACCACCACGCCGGGGCCCTCCAGCGGGGTGAGCCCGGCGCGGGCACGCAGCTCCTGGAGCGCGCGGTTCAGCCGGGCAGCCGCCGTTCGCCGTTCTGCCGCGGCCTTCTCATAGTCCTGGAGGCGGGCCCGCAGGTCGGCGATCTCGGCTTCCAGGGTAGCCCGGTGGCGCTCCTGATCCCGCAGGTTCACGGCCAGCTGTTCCAGCTCCGTCGGCGGAATCTGCAGAGTGCGCCGGACCTGCCAGACCGTGCGCACCTGGACGACCACGACGAAGCCGACCAGCGCCAGCAGCCCGGCCAGCCAGGCCTGCCACTGGTGCCCACGCGGCGCCGCTGCGGCGGGGTGCACCATGCGCGTCAGGCCCCCGCTTCCTTGGCCTCGAGCTTCTTCTTGATGCGCTTCAGGCGGAAGACGTCCTCGCGGGCACGCTGCTCCAGCACCGACGAGATGTACCGGGTCTCCATGCGCAGCCGCGGGATGACCACCTGCTCCAGGGCGTTGACCCGCCGCGTGGTCTTCTTGATCTCCTCGCCGATCTTGCGCAGCTTGATCTCGGTGGCCGCCACGGCCAGGATGGCGCTCACCACTTCCTCGAACTGGCTCGTGCTCTCCATGGTGCGCGCGCTGGTGGCCACCGGGTTCTGCCCGCGCTCCAGCAGCGGCCGCCGGACGTCGGTGATGGCCACCTCCGGGATCTTCGTGCCCCAGACGTTCCGGATCGCGATGTTCAGCAGCACGTCCCGCTGCGCCGGGATGGCGGCCGCCTCCAGCGCCTCGCGGCCCTCGAAGGCCTTGGCCAGGGTCAGCATCACGTAGGCCTCGCGACAGGCGGCACTGAGCCGTTGGCGGGCCTGGAGCGACTCGCGGACGATCTTGAAGAAGTCGGCCACCAGCGCGTCGCGCTTGCGCTTGAGCAGATCCACGCCCTGCTGCGCGACGCGCAGCTGGTTGCGCCGCTGCAGCAGGTTCATGCGAGTCGGGCTGATGACTTCCGCCATGCGCGCTCCTCGGCTCCCGTCAGCGCCCGGGCCGTGGCGCCGCCCCCGGCGCGGCGCCGGCCCCCGACGTCACAGCCGGACCTTCTCCTCCCAGAGCTGCTCCATCTGCTCGCCGAAGTAGTACCGGTCCACGTGATCCTGCTTGATGCGCTTGAGCTCGCCTTTGGGGAACATCGACAGCAGCTTCCAGCCCATCGTCAGGGTGTCCTCGATGGACCGGTCGGTCTGGCCCTGGCCCAGGAACTCGCGCTCGAACACCTCAGCGAACTTCAGGTAGAGCCGGTCCCGATCGGTCAGCGCCTCCTCGCCGATGATGGCCACCAGGCGGCGGAGGTCCACGCCGTTGGCGTACGACGCGAAGAGCTGGTCCTTGACGTTGGCATGGTCGGCGCGGGTCCGCCCGGGTCCGATGCCGTCGTTCATCAGGCGCGACAGGCTCGGCAGCGGGTTGATGGGCGGGTAGATCCCGTTGCGGTGCAACGCCCGGCTCAGCACGATCTGCCCCTCGGTGATGTAGCCGGTGAGGTCCGGGATCGGGTGGGTGATGTCGTCGTCGGGCATGGTGAGGATCGGCAGCTGGGTGATGGAGCCTTTGCGGCCGTGGATGCGGCCCGCCCGCTCGTAGATCGTGGCCAGGTCGGTGTACATGTAGCCGGGGTAGCCGCGCCGGCCCGGGATCTCCTCTCGGGCGGCCCCGATCTCCCGCAGGGCCTCGCAGTAGTTGGTCATGTCCGTCAGAATGACCAGCACCTGCATCTCCAGCTCGAACGCCAGGTACTCGGCCGTGGTCAGTGCCACGCGGGGGGTCATGAGCCGCTCGATGGCCGGGTCGTCAGCCAGATTGAGGAAGACGACGCTGCGGGCCAGGGCACCGGTCGACTCGAACTGCTCGATGAAGTACGCCGCCTCGCGTTGGGTAATGCCCATGGCGCCGAAGACCACCGAGAACTCCTCGCCCTCGCCGCGCACCTTGGCCTGGCGGGCGATCTGGGCGGCCAGCTCGTTGTGGGGCAGGCCGGCACCCGAGAAGATCGGGAGCTTCTGGCCGCGCACCAGCGTGTTCAGGCCGTCGATGGCCGAGATGCCGGACTGGATGAACTCCTGGGGCCGCTGCCGCGCCACGGGGTTGATGGGCGCGCCCACCACCGGCAGGCGCTTCTCGGGGATGATGGGCGGCAGCCCGTCGATGGGATCGCCCAGGCCGTTGAACCGGCGGCCGATCATCTCCCGCGAGACGCCGATCCGCGCCACGTCCTCGCGCAGGCTCACCGACGTGTTGGCCAGGTCCAGTCCCGCCGTCTCCTCGAAGACCTGGATGACCGCCACCTTCTCCGAGGCCTCGATCACCTGCCCGCCCCGGGTGCTGCCGTCGGGCAGGTGGATGTTGACGATGGCGCCGTAGGGCAGGTCCGCTGCCCCTTCCACGAACAGCAGCGGGCCCGAGATGTACGAGATGGACTGGTACTGCTTGGTCGCCAGCTCCATGCCCCCTACCCTCCCGCTGCGGCCTTGGCCCCGAACGCCTCCGGGAGCCGCTCGAACCAGGTCGTGATGTACGCGCCGAACTGGTCGTTGGGCACTTCCTTCATGCGGGCGATCTCCTCGATCTGCTTCAGGTTCAGGATCTCGTCCATGAGCACGCCCCGCCGCAGCGCCGCGCTGGCCTCGTCGTAGAACGCGATGATGGCCTTGAGCATCCCGTAGGCCTTCTCCATGGAGCAGTAGGCGTCCACCTCCGAGAACGACGACTGCTGCAGGAAGTCCTCGCGCAGCATCTTGCCGGCCTCGATCACCAGGCGCTGGTCGTCCTGCAGGGCGTCGGGCCCCACCAGCTGCACGATCTCCTGCAGCTCGGCCTCGCGCTGCAGCAGGGCCGAAGCGCGGTCGCGCAGGGCCTCGAACCCCTCGGGCATGTGCTCCTTGTACCACTCCCGGAACAGCGGCGTGTACAGGCTGTAGGAGCGCAGCCAGTGGATGGCCGGGAAGTGGCGGCGGTGGGCCAGGCTGGCGTCCAGCGACCAGAACGTGCCGACGATGCGCAACGTGGCCTGCGTGACCGGCTCGGAGAGGTCCCCGCCCGGCGGCGAGACCGCGCCCACGACGGTCACCGAGCCGTTGCGCTCCGGCCGTCCCAGGCAGACGGCGCGGCCGGCCCGCTCGTAGAACGCTGCCAGGCGGCTGGACAGGTACGGTGGGTACCCCTCCTCCGCCGGCATCTCCTCCAGCCGGGACGAGATCTCGCGCATCGCCTCGGCCCACCGGCTGGTGGAGTCGGCCATCAGCGCCACTTTGTAGCCCTGGTCGCGCCAGTACTCGGCCATGGTGATGCCGGTGTAGACCGACGCCTCCCGGGCCGCCACCGGCATGTTCGACGTGTTGGCGATGATGATCGTGCGCTCCATGAGCGGGCGGCCGCTGCGCGGGTCCTCCAGCTCCGGGAACTCGTCGAGCACGTGGGTCATCTCGTTGCCGCGCTCGCCGCACCCCACGTAGATGATGACGTCGGCGTTGGACCACTTGGCCAGCGTCTGCTGCATGACGGTCTTGCCCGAGCCGAAGGGGCCGGGAATGGCTGCCGCGCCGCCCATCGCCACCGGGAAGAGGACGTCGATGATGCGCTGGCCGGAGATGAACGGCTCCCGCGGGTCCAGCTTGCGCGCCACGGGCCGGGGGACGCGCACGGGCCAGCGGTGCGCCAGCCGGAGCTCCGTACCGTCGTCCAGGCGGCCGATCACCTCGTCCACGGTGAACTCGCCCGAGCGCAGGTCCGCCAGCGTCCCGCCCCGCACCCCCGGCGGCACCAGGATCCGATGCTGGAACCCGAACTCCTGCACCCAGCCCAGGACGTCGCCGGGGGCGAGCGCCTGGCCGGGCTGCGCCGTGGCGGTGAACGCCCATTTTTTCGTGCGGTCGAGGGCCTCGGTCATCGCGCCGCGTGCGATGAAATCGCCCTTCTGGCGCCGCACGCTCTCCAGCGGCCGCTGGATGCCGTCGAAGATCGACGTGAGCAGTCCGGGCCCCAGCTCCAGCGACAGCGGCGAGCCGGTGGTGACCAGCGGCTCGCCGACCTGCAGCCCCGAGGTATCCTCGTAGACCTGGATGAAGGCGGTGGCCCCGTCCAGGCGGATGATCTCACCCAGCAGGCCCTCGCGTCCCACGCGGACCAGATCGTACATCCGCGCCCCGGGGATTCCCCGGGCGATGACCGCCGGTCCGGCGATCTTGATGATCTCGCCCTGCGTCGCCATCGCCCTGCCTCCTACCGCAGCTTCACGTAGAACCCGATGTGCTCCTTGACCAGCCGCGCCACGTACTGCTCGGCGCTCTCGACTTCGGCCTCCGGCGCCGGGAACGGCACGATGATCGGCAGATCCCGGCCGCGCAGCAGCCGGGCCCGCTCATCGGCGGTGCCCTGGAGCAGCGCCTCGTTGATGGCCACCAGACCGTAGTCCAGGGCCACGAACTGCCGCAGGTGCTCCAGGGCCTCCTGCGGCGTGGCCGCCTCGTGCACCTCCACGCCGGCCAGCCGGAAACCCGTGGCCGTCTCGGGGTCGGTGATGACGCCGAACCTATACAAGGAGCATCTCCCGGCGCACCTGCTCCTTCGGCAGGCCGAAGACCTTGCCCCGCGCAATCAGCCGCAGGTTCGCCACCTCCGCGGTCTTCATGGCCAGGAAGCCCACGACGATGTCGATACCCAGCGGGTCGCCTAGGTAGTAACGCACCAGCGTCCTGGCCACATGATAGTCCAGCTCCCGCTCGAACGCCACGAGATCGCGGGGCAGCTCCTTCACCGGGAAGCCGTGCACCCGCAGCCGCTCCCAGGCCGCAGCCTGCGTCTGGCTGCTCGACAGCCCCAGGAACAGCTTGTCGGTGACGATGGCACCGCCGGGGATGTAGAACTGCAGCCGCCGGGCCTCGGGCAGCGGTCCGGCCAGGGCCAGCTTGAGCGCCGTCTTGACGTCGGCGGCATCGATCTCGGCCCGGAAGACCTCGCGCAGCACCTCGGCGTCGTGCCCCCGTCTGGCCGCGCGCGCCAGGCCCCAGTCCGCGTAGGCACGCTCCAGCCGCAGCTCCAGCGCCATCAGGTCCTGGTCCTGCGCGTACGCCGCGACCCCTTCGGCCAGTGGGCCCGCCAGCGGGTGGTTGACGGCCTCCAGCGTGCCGGCCAGCGCCGCCATGTCGGGGTAGCCCGCCATCTCCTTCAGGAGCGTCTCGCTGAGGTTGCCGGCCGGCACCAGCGCCGCGACGATCTCATCTGCGGGGCGGCCGGCGTGCTTCCCGCGGACGATGGCCCGCAGGTTCTGCAGGTCCCAGCGCAGCAGCAGCGTCTCCAGCAGCGTGCGCGCCTGGCCGTCGGCGAAGCTCAGGATCGCCCGCGTCGTGCGCTGCAGGTTGTGGGCCAGCGCCTCGTCGACGGCCCGCACGCCCTGGGTGCGGACCAGCGCCTCCTGCAGATCCTCGCCGTAAGGCGTGGTCGCCAGCGCCTGGAGGAACGCGTCGAAGGTCGCGGCCCCCAGCAGCTCCTCCAGGCGTCCGGCCGACAACAGCCGGCTGCGCATGGCTCGCACCCGCGCGTTGATGTAGGGGAAGTCCGGCATGCGCGCGGGCGCCTACTCCCAGAGCAGGCGTGCGATCTCGCCGGCGAGCATCGGGCGCGCGCGCTCCAGCCGCGACGCCAGGGTATTGGTGACGACGAACCGGCCGTCGGCCGAGGCGACCCGCGCGCCGCCCCGCACCGCCGGGTCGGTCGTGACCCGCACCTGCCAGCCGTGCCGGCGCACCACGGCCTGCGCCACCGGTGCATCCGCGGGGTGGACGGTGATCACCGCCGCGCTCCCCAGGCTGGCCACGGCTTCCTCGATGAACGTCTGCAGGGCCGCCGGGTAGGCCTGGGCATCCTGGCCCAGCCGCGCCAGTTCGGCCTCGGCCTCGGCGAAGACCTTCCCGATCTCCTCCTCTTTGGCCCGGAGCACCAGCGACGTGGCGCGCAGCTGCGCGGTGCTCTGCGCCTTGGTCATGGCCGCCCGGTACTCGGCCTCCAGCCGCTCGCGGTGGCGAGCCACCAGCTCAGCGGCCTGCTGCCGCGCCGCAGCCACGATGGCCTCGGCCTGGGTGCGGGCCTCGGCGAGAATCTGCTCGCGCTCTGCCTGGGCCTCCCGCTCGAGGAGGGCGATCAGCTCTGACGCCATGACGCCGCCCGGGGGCTAGAGCCGGCCGACGATGAAGAAGGCCACGAGGAAGCCGAAGATGATGAGCGTCTCGGGCAGGACCAGGAAGATCAGCATCTGGCCGCCGATCTCGGGCCGCTCGGCCATGGCGCCCGCCGCCGCTGAGCCGATGCGCGACTGCGCCCACGCGGTGCCGATGGCGCCGCCGAAGACCGCCAGGGCGGCGGCCAGGGCCATCAGCCCGTGCGCCATGGTGATCTGGCGCGCGCCCTCGGCCGGGGTCTCGGCCGCCAGGGCAGGGCTCGCGACCGTCAGCGCCACCAGGGTGAGCATCAGCGCAAGCAGGACCGTCTTCAAGCTAGTCACCTCCTGTTTTCTGGAGCGGCTGGTACGACGTGCCGGTCTCATCGTGGTACTTGACCTTGGTGAGGAACTCGACCCAGTTGAGACGGGCGGGCTGGATGATGTGGCCGGCGATCGTGAAGAGGAAGAAGATCATCTGGAACGCGATGCCGGCCAGCACGCCGATCCACACCGGCCCCAGCTGGCCGCCCAGCTCATTGGCGACGTTGGCCAGCACGGCCGCGGCCAGCCCCACGCCGAACAACCGGGCGTAGGACAGCACGTTGCCCATGCCCGAGATCGCCTCGAGCAGCCACATCAGGGCGAACCGGCTCACCACGACGCCGAGGGCGACGAACACCACGAAGGCCCCCAACAGCAGCATCCCGGGCCGCTGCACCGCCGCCGGCAACTGCCCGCCCATGGCGCCCAGCACCGCCACGAGCCCGAGCACGCCGGTCAACATCGCCAGCGACTCGAGCACGCCGAAGGTGTGCCGGTGCCGCAGCGCCACGACCAGGTGCAGCACGTAGCCCAGCACGATCTGCACCAGCCCCAACGCCACGGTGAACTTGAAGAACGCAATGGTCAACTCGACGCGGTTGAAGAGCGGATGGAGCCCGAAGTAGTGCTCGAGCAGGTTCCCGAACACCTCGAGGTACAGCACGCCGAAGATCATCGCCCAGGCGGCCAGGATGCGGATGATCCACGACGCGTCGGCCAGGGCCGCGGGCCCCAGCTTCATGCCCAGCTGCACCGGGCCGACCCCCACCTCCCACGTCTCGCCGCGCCGGGCCTTGGCGCGCAGCCACCAGCCGAACGCGAAGAGCAAGGCGCCGTAGGCTACGTCGCCGATGACGATGCCGACGAACAGGGGGAAGAAGACCGCCAGGAAGATCGTGGGATCCAGGCTGCCGTAGCGCGGCGGCTTGAACAGGGCCAGCATGCGCTGGAACGGCCGGATCGGCGCGGGATTGTCCAGCAGCACGGGCACGTGCGCCGCCTCGTGGGGGTCGGCCGGCGCGTCGTAGACGACCACGTCGTGGGCAAAGCGCCTGCGCAGCACGCCGCGCACCTCGGCGACGCGCGGTGCCGGCACCCAGCCGTGGAGGATGAAGGTGTAGCGCGACTGGGCCAGCTGCGGCAGCGCGCGCAGCTGTGCCAGGCGGTCGGCCACCTCGGCGCGGATCGCCGCCACCTGCGGCCGGTACCGCCGGGCCACCTCCTCCAGCTGGCGGCCGATCGCCTCCAGCTCGGCCGGCAGCTCGGCCCGACGGCGCTCCATGAGCCGCACCGCCTCCAGCGGCGGGTACGACGCGTAGCGCGCCGGCAGCCGCAGTTCGGAGATGCCGGCCTGGGTGAGGAAGCCCCGGACGGCCTCGGCATCGCGGTGCAGGTAGGCCACCACCACGCCGATCTTGCCTTCCTCGATGATCCGGCTGACGACCTCGACGCGCCCGCCCGTGAGCGCCGTGAGCTGGTGGCGCAGCGCCTGGACCACGGCCAGGTCTTTGCCGCGCATGATGAAGCCCACGGACTCGAAGTTCCGGCTGCCCTGGAGCGCGCCCAGCAGGGGGGAGAGGACGCGCACCGCGCCCTCGTAGGTCCGGATGAGCTCCAGCTCCTCCTGGGCGTCCAGCCGGCGGCGCACCAGCGCCTGCACGTCGGCCTCGATGGCGGCCACCGCGGCGTCCAGAGCGGCCTCGTTGGCCCCAGCGATCGCCGCGGCGTCGGCCGCCGGTCCGCCGCCCGCCAGGGGTCCGCCGGCCGGCAGCAGCTTCAGCAGCCCGTCGGCCCGCATCAGCAGCCGCTCGAGGACCTGCTGCCGGGCGGCCGTGGCGTCGTCCACCTCCACCGCGCCCGCCGGGGCTTCCTCGGCCTCGATGCGGTCGACGTGCACGACGCCCAGGCGCTGCACCTCGTCCAGCACCGAGCCCAGCAGCCGCTTGGGCCCGAACACCAGTACCCGGTGCATCTCGACGATCACGCGGGCCTCCCGCGCACCACGCGATCCACCACCAGCCGGACAGCGCGTGCGCGGTGCGCGGCCGCCTGGCGCCGCAGCGCCTCCACCTCCTGCTGCGCCCGCGCGTGGTACTGCGCCTGGATCTGCGCCGTCTCGGCCGCGAGCCGCTCCTCGTGCTGGCGCGACAGCGCCGCCGCTTCCTCCCGCGCCTGCTGGAGGATCTGCTCGGCCTCGGCACGCGCGCGGGCCAGCAGCGCGGCGGCCTCCTGCCGCGCCGCGGACACCGTGACCTCGAGTTCCTTTTCCTTGAGAGCGATCAGCTGAAGGAGATTCTCGTCTTTGCGGTCGTCGTGCCCATGACCAGCCTTCTGCGCGCTCATTCGGCCTGCCCCTTGGGAACCCGTCGCAAGAAACCCCCAGGTCGCCTCACCCTGGGGGCACACACACCGCCCGCAGGATAGCAAACGCCCCGGGGGGCGTCAAGCCGCGACAGATGCGGGCGGACGCGCACTGCGTGCTGCCGTCCGCGCATCCGCGCGTCCGCGGCGCCGCCGCGGTCGACCGTTAGAACCGGGCCAGGAGCCCCGCCGTCCGCACCAGCTCGATGAAGGGCTGGGGGAAGACGCCCACGAGCAGCGTGCCCACGGCCGCCACGCCCAGCGCCAGCCGCAGCGGCGCGGGCTCCCCCAGCGCCGTCGGCGACGTCGGCGGCAGCAGGTACATGACGCGGATGACGTTCACGTAGTAGTAGAGGGCGATCACGCTGTTCACCACGCCCACCGCCGCCAGCCACAGCAGCCCGTTGTTGATGGCGGCGCCGAACAGGTAGAACTTGCCGAGGAAACCCGCCGTGGGCGGAATGCCCGTTAGCGACAGCATGAACAGCGCCATGAGGGCCGCCAGGCCTGGGGCGCGCTGGGCCAGGCCCGCGTAGTCGGGGATCGCGTCGGAGCCCAGCCGCTGCCCCACGACGATGGCCACGAAGAACGCGCCCAGGTTGGTGAAGGTGTAGGCCAGCACGTACAGCAGCAGGCCCGGGGTCCCGAAGTCGCCCTGGTAGGCCGCCACGCCGATGAGCAGGAAGCCGGCGTGGGAGATGCTGGAATAGGCCAGCATGCGCTTGATGTTCCGCTGGGGCAGCGCCAGCAGGTTCCCCAGGGTCATGCTCAGCGCCGACAGTCCGGCGATCAACGTGATCCAGTCCACGGAGGTGGGCGCCAGGGCCACCACCAGCAGGCGCACCAGCGCTGCGAAGCCGGCGGCCTTGGACGCCACCGAGAGGTAGGCGGCGATCGGCGTCGGCGCGCCCTCGTAGACGTCGGGCGTCCACTGGTGGAACGGCACCATAGAGATCTTGAACCCAAACCCTGCCAGCGACAGCACCAGCGCCACCACCACGGCCGGCTGCGGCGCGGCCCGGAGCTTGGTGGCGATGGCGTACAGGTTGGTCTCACCGGTCAGACCGTAGAGCACCGAGAAGCCGTACAGCATCACCGCCGAGGCGCCGGCACCGAACAGGAAGTACTTGATGCCCGCCTCGGTACTGCGCGCGTCGGCCTTCAAGTAGCCCGCCAGCACGTAGGACGTCAGGCTCACGAACTCGATGGCCAGGGCCAGGAGGATCAGATCAGCGCTGCCGGCCATGAGCACGAGGCCCAGGGCCGTGAAGACCAGCAGCGCGTACAGCTCGCCCTCGTGGGCGGTCTGGCCCCTGAAGTAGTCCATGGCCGACAGCGTCACGAGCACAGTGGACCCCACGACCACCAGTTTGAAGAAGGTCGCGAAGCCGTCCACCGCGTAGGTGTTGAAGAAGACGGTGCGGACCGGCTCCCCCAGCATGCTCACGATGGGCCCGAGCCCCAGCACGAGGCCCACCACCGCCGCCCAGCCCACCACCGTCTTGCGGCCCGCGGGCAGCGCCAGGTCCAGCACCAGCAGGACCAGCCCGAGGGCCGTCAGCCAGTACTCGGGGCGCAGCGCCCAGAGCTCTTCCCGCGGAAAGGGCATGGCGGCCGCCCTCTAGCGCAGCGCGGTGACCAGAACGGTCATGGCGCCGTTGATCACGTCCAGCAGCGGGCGGGGGTAGACGCCGAAGACCAGCATCAGCGCCGCCAGCGGCACCAGCGCCATCGCCTCGCGCCGGTCGAGGTCGGCCAACATGGCCCACTTCGGGTTCAGCGGGCCGAGGAAGATGCGCTGGATCGTCCAGAGGAACATGGCGGCCGAGAAGATCACGCCGGTCACGGCGATGACGGTCAGCTCCGGGAAGATGCCGAAGGCGCCCACGAAGATGAGGAACTCGGCGACGAAGCCCATGAGCCCCGGCAGGCCCAGCGACGCCAGCATGGCCATGGTGGTGATCCCGGTGTACACCGGCAGCACCGCACCCAGGCCGCCGAAGTCGTCCACCCCGCGGGTGTGCGTCCGGTAGTCGTAGATCACGCCCACGATGAGGAACAGCGCGCCAGTGATGATGCCGTGAGCGATCATCTCGAAGACCGCACCGTTGAGGGCCATGGTGGCAGCGGCCGCCTTCTCCGGCATCCCCACGGCCGCGGCGGCCGCGGCCGTGCCCAGCATGACGTAGCCCATGTGGTTGACGCTGGAGTAGGCCACGAGCTTCTTCAGGTCGGGCTGCGCCATGGCCACCAGGGCGCCGTAGACGATGCCCACCAGGGCCAGCACCGCCACCACCGGCGCGTAGGCTTTGAACGCCTCGGGCAGCATGGGCAGGCTGACGCGCACGAAGCCGTAAGTGCCCATCTTCAGCAGGATGCCCGCCAGGATCACACTGCCCGCCGTGGGGGCCTCGACGTGCGCGTCGGGCAGCCACGTGTGGAACGGCCACATGGGCACCTTGATGGCGAACGAGAGGAAGAAGCCCCAGAACGCCAGGGCCGCCAGCAGCGGCGCCCTGGCCAGCGGCTGCTGCTTGATGAGGTCGAGGATGCTGAATGTGCGCGGGTCGCTGTTGAAATAGAGCAGCAGGATCGCCAGCAGCATGGCCAGCGAGCCCACCAGCGTATAGAGGAAGAACTTGATGGCGGCGTACTCACGCCGCGGCCCACCCCAGATGCCGATGAGGAAGTACATGGGCACCAGGGTGATCTCCCAGAAGACATAGAAGAGGAAGAAGTCCAGGGCCACGAAGACGCCGTTCATGCCCGTCTCGAGCAGCAGGAACAGGAACAGGTATTCCTTCACCCGGTGGTCAACGCGCCACGAGTAGACGACGGAGAGCGCCGTCAGCAGCGTCGTGAGGATCAGCAGCGGCAGGCTCAGGCCGTCGATGCCCAGATGGTAGTTGATCCCCGCCGCGGGGATCCACGGCACCAGCGTCTCCAGCTGCATGCCCGGCCGGCCTACCTCGAAGGGGACCAGCACGTATACCGAGACCAGGAACGTGGCCAGCGAGGCGACCAGCGCCACCCAGCGCATCGACTCCTCGCCGCCCTTGGGGATGAGCAGCACGATCGCCCCCCCGACCAGCGGGAGGAAGACCGTGGTCGTCAGCAGCCAGTCCATCCCGATGCGTTCCTCCTCGTTCCTCCTCTGTGGCGTCCCGCGCGCCCCTCAGCGGGCCAGCCCGACCGCTAGCAGGACGATCACGCCCAGCGCGATGGCCAGCAGGTAGTTCTGCGCACGGCCGGTCTGCACGACCCGCAGCAGGGTCCCCACCGTGCCCACCACGTAGCCGAGCAAATTGACCAGCCCGTCGACAACGTGCAGGTCGATGATGCGGTAGAGTCGGGCCAGCCCCACGATCCCCAGCCCGATGAGGTTCACCGCGGTGTCGACGATGTAGGTATCGAAGACGCGCAGGGCGCCGGCCGCCCACAGCGTCGTGCGCACGAAGACCCAGCCGTACAACTCGTCGACGAAGTACTTCCGGCTCACCAGCACGTACAGCGGGCCCGCGGCCCGCCGCAGGGTCGCAGACGGCACGACCTTCCAGTGGTAGACGGCGGCCGCGGCCAGCATCCCGACACCGGCGACGCCCAGCGAGGCCAGCGCCAGCGCCGGGTCGAAGGCCGCCGCTTCCACGCCTTCCAGGTGCAGGAAGCCGTGGAAGGGGTTGCCCAGGGGGGGCGCGCCCACGAATCCGATGACCGCCGAGAAGGCCGCCAGGATCCACAGCGGCCAGGTCATCACGGGCGGGCTCTCGTGGGGGTGCGCGTCATGCGCCCACCGCGGCGTTCCCGTGAAGACGTAGAAGATCACCCGGAAGACGTAGAAGGCGGTGAAGAACGAGGTCAGGGCGCCCAGGGCGAACAACGCGGGGCTGCGATGGAGGGCCTCGAGCAGGATCTCGTCCTTGCTCCAGAACCCCGAGAACGGAAAGACGCCAGCGAGCGCCAGTCCCCCGACAACGAAGGTCCAGTACGTCGACGGCATGAGTTTCGCAAGGCCGCCCATCGCCTTGATGTCGTTGGTGTGCATGGCGTGCAGCACGCTGCCAGCGGCCAGGAACAGCAGGGCCTTGAAGAAGGCGTGGGTGACCAGGTGGAACATCCCCGCCGTATACCCGCCTGCGCCCAGCCCCAGCATCATCAGGCCGAGCTGGCTGATGGTCGAATAGGCCAACACCCGCTTCATATCGTCCTGCGTCACGCCCATGGTCGCGGCCATGAGGGCGGTGATGCCGCCGACCCAGGCGACCACCTCTAAGGCCTCCCGGCCGGGCGACGACAGGAACAGCGTGAAGGTCCGCGCCACCAGGTAGACGCCGGCGGCCACCATCGTTGCCGCGTGAATCAGCGCCGAGACGGGGGACGGACCTTCCATCGCATCCGGCAACCAGGTGTGGAGCGGCACCTGGGCCGACTTGCCGACCGCGCCGCCGAAGAGGAGCACGGCGGCCACGGTGAGCAGCGGCAGCCCGCCCACGGTCCGGCCCTGCAGCGCGCCGTCGCGGACCCTGGCGAAGATCTCCTCGAAGCGGAACGTCCCCAGGGTCGCGAAGAGCACGAGGATCCCCAGGAACATGAAGAAGTCGCCGACGCGGGTCGTGACGAACGCCTTCAACGATGCCCGCGCCGCCGAGGGCTTTTCGAAGTAGAACCCGATCAGCAGGTAGGAGCACAACCCCACCAGTTCCCACCCGGCATACAGGAACAGCAGGTTGTTGGCCAGGACCAAGAGGAGCATGGAGAAGCCGAACAGCGACACGTAGGCGAAGAACCGGGGAAAGCGCGGGTGGCCGTGCATGTAGCCGATGGAGTACACGAAGATGAGCGTGCCGACCACCGTCACCACCAGCATCATGACCGTGCTGAGCGGGTCGACCCGGAGCCCCAGGTCCAGGGGGACGTCGCCCACCACCATCCACCGGAGGTTCAGCTCCAGCGGCTCGGGTGTTTGCAGCATCTCGGCAAACACGCCCAGGGCCAGCACACCCGAGAGCGCCATGGCCGCCACGGCCACGTAGGCGCCGCTTCCCGTCAGCCGCCGCCCGAAGGCGATGATGAGCCCGCACGCCGCCAGCGGGAAGAGCGGAATCAGCCAGGCCAGCTCACGCATCGGCTACCACTTCAGCACGTTGATCTGGTCCACATGCACGGTCTCCAGGTTGCGGTAGGCGGCCATGACCAGGGCCAGGCCCACCCCGGCCTCGCACGCCGCCAGCGTGATGACCACCAGCGCGAAGACCTGGCCCGAGAACGCCGCCGGGGCCACGTACTTGTTGAAGGCCACCAGGTTGATATTGGTGGCGTTCAGCATCAGCTCGATACCCATCAGGATGGCCACCGCGTTCCGCCGGGAGAGCACCGCGTACAGCCCCAGGCAGAACAGCAGGGCGCTCACCACCAGGTAGTGCGACAGCCCGACCTGCACGGTCCGCCTCCGCTACCGGTCGCGCCTGGCGACGATGATGGCCCCTATCAGCGACACCAGGAGCACCAGGCTCGTCACCTCGAAGACCAGCACCGCGCTGGTCAGGAAGGTGGTGCCGATGTGCCGGGCGGTGTACTGGGGCAGCGTGCCGCCCGGCTGGGGCCATGTCGTGTTCCCCAGCACCCAGATCAGCAGGCCTGCCAGCGCGGCGGCCGCCAGCAGGCCCAGGGGCCGCTGTCCGCTGGCCTGCCGGACCCGGGTGCCGGTGCCCCCTTCGGTGAGCATGATGACGAACAGAATCAGCACCGTAATGGCACCGGCGTAGATCAGCACCTGGATGCCAGCGACGAACTCGGCCTGCAGGAGGATGTAGAGGCCGGTGACGCCCAGGAAGGTCGGGACCAGCGAGAGCGCCGCCCGGACGATGTTGCCCGAGGTGACCACGACCACCGCCGGTACCAGGGTCACCAGCGCGAGGACGATGAAGGCCGCCAGCTCGCCCATGGCTCAGAAGCTGATCCGGTAGCCGGTGATCAGGATCCACACCAGCCCCGCCGGCAGCAGCAGCTTCCACGACAGGTTCAGCAGCTGGTCCAGGCGCAGCCGCGGGTACGTCCAGCGCATCCACATCAGGAAGAAGACCACCGCGTACATCTTGAGGAGAAACCAGACGAGCGGCGGCAGCAGGGGGCCCTTCCAGCCGCCGAGGAACAGCGTGGTGGCCAGGGCCGCCATGGCGAACATCTCCGCGTACTCGCCGAGCTGGAAGAGCGCGAACCGCATGCCCGTGTACTCGGAGAAGTACCCGGCCACCAGCTCCGACTCCGCCTCGGGCAGGTCGAAGGGCACCCGGTTGACCTCGGCCGTAGCCGCCACCAGGAAGATGACGAACGCGGGGAACTGGCGGATCGCGAACGAGCCCAACCAGCCCTGCTGGGCCTCGACGATCCCCACGGTGGACAGCGTGCCCGCCTCCATGGCCACCGCGATCAGAGCCATCCCCATGGGCAGCTCGTAGCTGATCATCTGGGACGCCGACCGCAGGCCGCCCAGCAGCGCGTACTTGTTGTTGGACGCGAACCCGCCCGCCAGGATCCCGATGACGGTCAGGGAGGCCATGGCCGCGAAGAACAGCACCCCGATGTTGAGGTCGCGCACGATGAGCCCGGGCCCGAACGGGATCACGACCCAGTCCAGCAGCCCGGCCACCGCCACGATGAGCGGGGCGGTGTTGAAGACGGCCACATCCGCGGCGCGGGGAGTGATGTGCTCCTTCTGGAGGAGCTTGATGGTGTCCGCCACGGTCTGCAGCAACCCCTGGGGGCCCACGTGCTTGGGCCCCAGGCGCGACTGGATCCATCCGCCGATCTTGCGCTCCAGGAGGACGCCCAGCATCGCGGTCACGACCGCCAGGAACGTGAAGACGACCACGGTGAGGCCTGCGGCCTTGGCCACTTCGAGGGGCCAGTTCACCGTCATCGCGCCGCTCCCGGCGCGCGCGCCCGCCCTACATCCATTCCAGCGCGCCCTTCCGCCACGCGTAGGCCAGGCCCACCAGCAGGATGACCAGGAAGATCAGCATCTCCACGAACGCGAACTTCCCCAGCTCCCGGAAGACGATGGCCCAGGGGTAGAGGTAGATGACCTCGACGTCGAAGATGACGAAGACCAGCCCGAACAGGTAGTAGCGCACGTGGAACTGGGCCCAGGCCTGCCCAAAGGGCACGACGCCCGACTCGTAGGTCATGGTCTTCTGCGGGTGGGGCATGCGCGGGGCCAGGGCCCACACGATCGCCAGCGGCAGGGCCGCCATAACCAGTCCGCCGACCGCGAACACCCCGACGTACAGCCAGTCCAGCAGCAGCATTCAGATCCCCCGCGCGCAGTTCACCGCGCGCCGGTGCACCGGAGGTCGGGGCAGGCGCCCGCAGGCGCGCCGGGGCGGCCTCCGCCTCAGCCGCGGCATCTGTGAGATCTGCGTCAGAAGATCGGGCGAGCCCGTCCTGTCAGGACACGACGCGTCAGGACCCACGCCAGCGTACCGGGTTCGTCACCACGCGTCAAGAATCCTACGCGGCGGCTGCGCGGCGCGGGGGCCGGCGTCCGGCGCAGCCGATGCGGGGGCCCGCGTCGGCACGGTGCGGAGCAGCCCTAGCGCCGCTGCGCCGTGGCCGGGCGCCGCGCGCGCGAGGGCCGTCGCCGGGGCCGGGGCGGGCGGCCCGTCGCCGTCACCCAGAGGTCCAGCACGGCGCGTGCCAGGCGCAGGGGGTCGTGGCGCAGCAGTTCCTCCTCGCTCACCAGGGGCGCGCCCACGGCCACCAGCCCCATCGCCTGGATTTCGGCCAGCGTAGGCGCCACGGGCTGGCTGCCCTCGGCGGCGTACCGCGCCAGCAGCGCACGGTTCTGCGGCGCCCGGGTGTTGACGAGCACGTGGGTGAACAGCCCCGGGCCCGTGTGGGCCCAGATCGCCCGCACGTGGTCGGCGGCGGTGAACCCGTCGGTCTCGCCCGGTTGGGTCATGACGTTGCAGACGTAGACGCGCAGCCCGCGCGCTGCGCGGATCGCCTCGGCCACGCTCCGAATCAGGAGGTTGGGGATCACGCTGGTGTACAGGCTGCCGGGCCCCAGCAGGATCAGGTCGGCGTCCGCGATGGCCGCCAGCACGTCGGGCAGCGGCGCGATCTCCGGCGGGCGCAGCCGCACGCGGCGGATGCGCCCGCGCGCCGCGGTGATCTGCGACTCGCCCTCTACCACCCGCCCGTCGTCCAGCTCGGCCACCAGCACCACGTCGCGCACCGTCGTGGGCAGCACGCGGCCGCGGATGTTGAGCACCTTGCTGGTCTCCTTCACGGCCTGCTCCAGGTCGCCGGTGACGCCCACCAGGGAGGCGATAAACAGGTTGCCGAAGGCGTGGCCGTCGAGCGCGCCGCCCCGGAACCGGTGCTCGAACAGCTGCGTCATGAGCGGCTCGACCTCGGCCAGCGCCACCAGGCAGTCCCGGATGTCGCCGGGCGGGAGCACCCCCAGCTCGCGCCGCAGCCGACCGGAGGAGCCGCCGTCGTCGAAGACCGTGACCACCGCCGTCAGGTTCGACGAGTACCGCTTGAGGCCGCGCAGCAGCGTGCTGAGCCCGGTGCCCCCGCCCAGGGCCACGACGCTGATGCCGCGCTGGCGGCGCCGCTGGTCGCGCAGCACCTCCACCAGCGTAGGGCTGCCGCTGGGGAACAGCACGCGGTCGATGGACCGCAGCGTTCCCCGCAGGCCCAGGAAGGCGATCACCGCGCCGCCGAGTGCGCCCGCAGCCCCCAGCAGCGCGGGGGAGAAGCCACCGCCGGTGATCCGCTGCAGCCAGTCGGCCAGCCAGAAGACCGCCGCGTCGACCTCAGCCAGGAACTTCACGTTCACCAGCAGCGACACGCCGGCGCTGAAGACCAGCACGCCGCTCGCGATCACCAGCACCCACCGTTTGATCCCCAGCCCGGGGGCCAGCCACCGGCGCCAGCGTTGCCACTGCGTGGTCACGCGCCGGTCTCCGCGGGGCGTTCGTCTTTGCGCAGGTCGCGGTGCCGCACGTGGACGCGGCAGCCGCGGGCGCGGAGGTGACGGGCCAGCTCGTCGCCCAGCACTACCGACCGGTGCCGGCCGCCGGTGCACCCGATGCCGACGGTGAGGTGGTTCTTTCCCTCGGCCAGGAACTGCGGCAGCAGGAAGTCGGTGAACGCGAACAGCCGGGCCAGGAACTCGCGGGTCTGCGGCTGGCCCAGGACGTAGGCCCGCACCCGCCGGTGCCGGCCAGGCAGCGCCCGGAGCCCCGGCTGGTAGTGCGGGTTGGGCAGGAAGCGGACATCGAAGATCAGGTCGGCGTCGAGGGGCACGCCGTACTTGTAGCCGAAAGAGACGACGCTGACCTCCAGCGCGCGCTCCGGCGGCCGGTCGCGCAGGTAGGTCGAGGCGATCTCGTCGCGCAGTTCCTTCCCGGTCAGCGCCGAGGTGTCGATGATCTTGTGGGCCTGCTCCTTCACGGCCTCCAGGCGGCGCCGCTCGGCCCGGATGCCCTCCAGGACGCTCCCGGCCTGCGCCAGCGGGTGCTTGCGGCGTGTCTCCTTGAAGCGGCGCACCAGGACGTCGTCGGCGGCGTCCAGGAACAGGATGTCGTAGCGCAGCCCCGACCGGGTGACCTCGGCGAGCGCCTCGAACAACTCGTCGAAGAACTCGCCCCCGCGGATGTCGATGACCAGAGCCACCCTACGCACCTTCCCGCCCGAGTGCACCACCAGGTCGGCGAACTTGGGCAGCAGCGCTGGCGGCAGGTTGTCCACGCAGAAGAAGCCCAGGTCCTCGAAGGCCCGGATGGCCGTGGACTTCCCCGCGCCCGACAGCCCGGTGATGATCACGAAGGAGACGTCGCCCGGCCGGTCGGCGCGGGCGGTGGGACGCCGGCCGGGGGCGCGCCTACCGGCCGACGAGGTGGCTGAGCGCGGTACTGACGACGGCAATGAGGAGCGCTCCCAGGAACGCCGCCGGGAACGAGTCGATCTGCAGGGGCGTGAACGCTGCCACCACGTAGAGCATCAGGGCGTTGACGACCAGCGTGAACAGCCCCAGGGTCAGGATGTTGATGGGCAGCGTCAGGATCAGGAAGACCCAGCGGATCGACGCGTTGACGATCCCCAGCACCAGCGCCGCCAGAAGCACGCCGCCGGCATCAGGCACCCGCAGGCCCGGCACCACGGCCGTGGCCACGGCGATGCCGATGGCGTTGAACACCCACCGCAGCAAGAATCCGCTGAGCATCGGTCGTTTAGCACCCAGCACCGATCGACCACCCCACCGGACGCCCACCCACCGTCCGCGCCCGGGCCGGACAGTGACCTCATTATACCTCTCCTGCCGGAAGGCACGAGGCCGAGCCGGACCAGGCGTCGGAGGAGGCGGCTGGTGCCCCCATAGTCTGCCAACGTCATGGCGCACGTCGCCCGTGATCGCTCCCAGGCATCGGGACGATCGCAGGCGCCGCCGCTGTCAGCGCAGCGGTGCGCCTGCGTCCACCCAGCGTTGCAAGAGCGCCCGCTCCTCCTCGGTCATGCCGGTGCGGTTGCCGAGGGGCATGGTGCGCTGCTCGACGACGCGGACGCGGATGCGCGCCGCCAGCGCCCTGACCTGCCGCGGCGTGTCCAGGCGTACGCCGCCAGCCGGGGCCGGGAATTCGGGGTCGGTGGGCGTCTCGGAGTGGCAGGCGGCGCAGCGCTGGGCGATAACGGCGCGCACCTGCGCGAAGGACGGTGCCGGCACATCGGGCGCCGGCGTGCCGGGGGAGACCGCGGGGGCCGGGGCACCCGGAGGCGTGGCGAGCAGCGCCACGCCTACCGCGGCGGCGGCGGCGGCCGCCGCCGCCGCCGCGCGCTGCCGCCCCTCGACCAGCATGACGTGTCGGCCCGCCGCGCCCAGCGCGATCAGCAGCGCCAGCACCAGCCAGTTGTGCGGCCCCGCGTAGATCGCCGGGAAGTGGTTGCTGATCATCAGGAAGATGGCAGGAAACGTCAGGTACGTGTTGTGGGTCGATCGGGTCTTGGCGTGGGCGCCCAGGGCGTGGTCGACGGGCTCGCCCCGGCGCGCCGCCTGCAGCATCTTCCACTGCGGCGGCAGGATGTGCACCCAGACGTTGGCGGCCATGAGCGTCCCGAGCAGGGCGCCCATGTGGAGGAAGGCGGCGCGGGCGCTGAACAGGCGGGTGGCCGCGTACCCCGCGAGCGCCAGCAGGCTCCAGGAGATGACCGCGCCGGCCAGCGGCTGGAGACGCATCGCGCTGCGCCACAGGCCGTCGTAGACAACCCAGCCCACCACCAGCAGCCCGAGGCCGGCAGCCACCGCCTGCTGCGGCCCGAGCAGGGAGATGCCGGCCTCGACCATGAACGCCTCGGCGCTGGCGTAGTAGACGACGACCAGGAGCAGGAAGCCGGACAGCCACGTGGTGGTCGCCTCCAGCCAGAACCACCGCAGCCGCGGCGGCAGGCGTCCCGGGACCAGCAACCGCTTCTCCAGCTGGTAGTAGCCCCCACCGTGGAGGAGCCAGGTGACGCCGGTCACCTCCCGACGGCCCTGGGGGTCGGGCGCCAGATGGCTGTCGATCCACATGAACAGGAGGGAATCGCCGATCCACATGATGCCCGCGACCACGTGGATCCAGCGTAGGATCGCGTGCAGCCACTCCTGCCAGAGCGGATCCACGGCGGGCGCGTCAGGCCCGCAGCAGGGCCGCCAGCGCGTCGGGCACGCGGCCGGGCAGGTCCACGACCCGGACCCCGGCCGCCTCCAGCGCGGCGACTTTCGCCTGGGCCGTGCCCTCGCTACCCGAGATGACCGCGCCGGCGTGCCCCATGCGCTTGCCCGGCGGCGCCGTGCGGCCGGCGATGTACGCCACCACCGGCTTGCCCACCCTGGCCCGGATGTACTCGGCCGCCTCTTCCTCGGCGCTACCGCCGATCTCACCCACCAGTACGATCGCCTCGGTCTCGGGATCGTCGTTGAACAGGGCCACCGCCTCGTGGAACGAGAGGCCCACGACGGGATCGCCGCCCAGCCCCAGCGCGGTGCTCTGACCGATGCCGGCGCGGGTCAGCCCGGCGACGATCTCGTAGGTCAGCGTGCCGCTGCGCGAGACGAGCCCGACGCCGCCCGGCCGGAACAGGTGGTTGGGCATGATGCCGATCTTGCAGCGCCCCGGTGAGGTGACGCCGGGGCCGTTGGGCCCGATGACGCGTACGCCCGCGGCGCGCGCCGCCGCGACGATCTGGATCGCATCGTGCACCGGGATGTGCTCGGTGATGATCACCACCGGATCCAGGCGGGCGGCGATCGCCTCTAGCGCCGCGTCCTTGGCGGCCCGCGCCGGCACGAAGATGCACGACGCCGTGACACCCGTGCGCTCGACGGCCTCGGCCACCGTGTCGAAGACCGGCACGCCGGCCACCGTCGCCCCGCCCTTGCCGGGCGTCACGCCGGCTGCGACCTGCGTGCCGAACTCGAGCATCCGCCGGGTGTGGAACGCGCCCTGGTAGCCGGTGACGCCCTGCACCACCACCCGGGTCCGCTCGTCCACCAAAATCGCCATCGGGTCCCTCCGCGCGGTGTTACCTGAGGGCCTCGCGCACAGGCCGCCCCTGCCAGTCGCCGGGGGCCGGGAGGCCCAGCGCAGCCAGCACCGTCGCCGCCGTGTCGTAGGTGACGATCTCCCGCTCGATCGCCACCCCCGGCCGCGCCGCGCCGCCGAACGCCAGCCAGGGAATGGTCACGTCCTCGGGCCGGCTGGTGCCGTGAATCCGGCCGTGGCCGCCGTGATCGGCGGTGACCAGCAACAGGCTCTCGCTCCCGGCCCCGCCTGCGTCCAGCGCGCGCAGCAGCCGTTCCACCAGCGCGGGGATCCCGGCGATGACCTGGAGGTACTCCGGGCCCATCCAGCCGAACCGGTGCCCGGCGTCGTCGGGGTCCGCCACGTGCACGAAGAGCAGGGCGGGGCGCTGCGCCGCGAACACCGCCGCTGCCTCCTCGACCACGTCGGCCTGGCGGTAGCGCGGATAGACCAGGTGGCGCGCTGCGGCCACGCTGCCCGGCGGCATCAGCATGAGCAGCTTGCCCTTGGCAACCAGCCCGACCGCGCGCCTGCCCGCGCGGGTGACTTCGGTAAAGACCGTGGGCCGCTCGAAGTAGGGCTGCCCCACCTGCCAGTCGTTCACGCGCACGCCGTGCACGCCGGGGCCCACCCCCGAGAGCATGGACGCGTGCGCGGGCAGGGTGACGCTCGGCAACGTCGTCCGCGCCGTCCACGAGACAGCGCCCCGTGCCGCCAGCGCCGGCGACATCGCGGCGCGCAGGGCGTCCGGGCGGGCGCCGTCCAGGCTCAGCACCACCACGTGTCGGGCGGGGAGGCCCGGGCTGCCCCGGCCCGGAGCCGCGGCGGCCAGTGCCAGCAGCGCCAGCGCAGCAGCCAGCATCGCGACGGCCAGCGCCGGGCGGACCGCGACGCGCATCGCCCTAGGCTCCGGCGGCCAGCTGCACCACCTCGCGCGCCGCCGCCTCGGGGTCGACGTGGGCGCGGATGCCGGCGTCCTGCAGGATCCTGCGCCCTTCCTCCTCGTTGGTCCCGGTCAGGCGCACGCTCATCGGCACGGCCGGCGGCCGGGCCGCGATGGCGCGGGCGATGTCGTCGCAGCGCGTGATCCCGCCGAAGATGTTGATGAGCAGCGCGCGCACGCCCGGCTTGCGCAGCACGATCTCCATCGCCGCCGCCATGTTCTCGGTGGTGGCGCCGCCGCCCACGTCCAGGAAGTTGGCGGGCCGGCCCCCAAAGTACGCCAGCATGTCCAGCGTGGACATCACCAGGCCGGCGCCGTTGCCGATCACGGCGATGTCGCCGTCGAGCTCGACGTAGGCCAGATCCTGCGCGCGCGCCATCGCCTCCAGCGCGGTGAGCTCCTCGTTGCGCGGCAGGGTGGGGTGCCGGTCCGTGGCGTTGTCGTCGATGACGACCTTGGCGTCGACGGCGAGCAGTGCGCCGCCGGCGACCGCCAGGGGGTTGATCTCGGCCAGCTCCGCGTCCATCTCGTGGCACAGGCGCCACAGGGCCCCGGCGATGTCGGCGAACTGCAGCAGCAGCCCGCCGGTCAGGCCCAGTCGCCGGCCGAGTTCGCGCGCCGCGAAGGGCGGGAAGCCCATCCAGGGATCGACGTGGCGCTTGACGATGCGCTCGGGCGTCGTGCGGGCGACCTCTTCGATGTCGATGCCGCCGGCCGCCGAGCCGATGGCCACCATCTGGCGCGCGCTGCGGTCCACGGTGAAGGCCAGATAGTACTCAGCGGCGATCTCGGCCGCCTCGGCCACCAGCAGGCGACGCACGCGCTCCCCCTTGATCTCCATGCCGAGGATCCGCGCGGCCCGCTCCCGGGCCTCCGCGGGGGTCGAGGCCAGCGTGATGCCCCCGGCCTTGCCGCGGCCGCCCACGAGGACCTGGGCTTTGAGGACCACAGGGTACGCCAGCGCCGCCTCGTCGATCTGCGCAGGCCGCTCGAGGACGACCCCCCGCTGGATCGGGATGCCGTAGGACGCGAAGAGCTCCTTGGCTTGGTACTCGTGCAGCTTCACATGCGACCTCGACGCCTGGAGATCCCGCGCCCGCGGCCCGCGCGTCCGGCCTCCGGGTTCAGTGGGCGTGCGGCTGGTGCAGCCGGCAGCAGTCGGGCCCGCAAGGCGGCAGGGTGTCGCTGCGGGCGGCCACGGCGGCCCGCCCCACCGCAAAGGTGGAGACCAGGCGCCGCGCGCCCGGCGCACCGCACGCCGCGCACGCCGGGGCGTCGGCCTCGCGGGCGGCGGCCACCAGGCGTTCGAACCGGTGGCCGCAGTGCGGGCAGTGGTACTCGTAGATCGGCATGGCTCCCGTCCCTCCTGCGTGGCGTCGGCGCGCGCCCTAGACCTTCAGCGCCGCCAGCATCTCCCGCACGGCCGCGACCGAGGCGCGGAACGCCTGGCGCTCGGCGCTGTCCAGGGGCAGCTCGATGATGCGCTCCACGCCCCGGGCACCGAGGATTACGGGCACCCCCACGCACACGTCGCGCTCGCCGTACTCGCCGTCGAGGTAGACGCAGGAGGGGATGACCCGGCGGCTGTCGCGGAGGATCGCCTCCACCATCTCGCAGATGGCGGCGCCCGGCGCGGTGAAGGCGCTGGCCTTCATCAGCTCGGTGATCTCGGCGCCGCCGCGCCGCGTGCGGGCCACAACCGCTTCGAGCTCGGCCGGGGAGAGGAAGTGCGTGACCGGGATGCCCCGCACCGTGGCGTACCGCGGCAGCGGCACCATGTCCTTGTCGGTGTGGGCGCCGATGACCAGAGCGTGCACGTCCTCGGGCGCCACGCCCAGCGCCTGCGCCAGGAACGTGCGGAAGCGGGTCGAGTCCAGCGCGCCTGACTCCCCGATCACCCGGTGACGTGGCAGCCCTGCGGCCTTGTAGGTCAGGTACGTGATGGCATCGAGGGGGTTGGTGACCACCAGGAGAATGGCCTCCGGCGAGGTGCGCGTCACCTGCTCCACCACGCCGCGGACGATGCCGGCGTTGGTGTCGATGAGCTGTTCGCGGGTCATCCCGGGTTTGCGGGCGATCCCTGCGGTGATCACCACCACCGCAGAGCCCGCCGTGGGCGCGTAGTCGTTCGTGCCGGTAACCTGCACGCTGAACCCGGCGATGGGCCCCGCCTGGAGGATGTCCAGCGCCTTCCCCTGGGGCAGGCCCTCGATGATGTCCACCAGCACCACGTCGGCCAGCTGGCGGCTCGCGATCCAGTGCGCCGCCGCCGTCCCGACCGTGCCGGCGCCGATGATGGAGACTTTCGGTCGCGCGGGCATCGCAGGCCCCCTCTACGGCATGTTGTCGATGACGGCTGTCGCGAACTCGCTGGTCTTCACTTCCCGGGCCCCGTCCATCAGCCGGGCCAGGTCGTACGTCACGACCTTCTGCCGGAACGTCTTCTCCATCCCCTTGATGATCAGGTCGGCGGCCTCCTGCCAGCCCAGGTACTCCAGCATCATGACCCCCGACAGCGTCAGCGATCCCGGGTTGACCTTGTCCTGGTTGGCGTATTTGGGCGCCGTGCCGTGGGTGGCTTCGAAGATGGCGTGGAAGTCGCTGACGTTGGCGCCGGGCGCCATGCCGATGCCCCCCACCTGGGCGGCCACGGCGTCAGAGAGGTAGTCGCCGTTGAGGTTGCTAGTGGCGATGACGTCGAAGTCCTGCGGCCGGGTCAGCACGTGCTGGAACGTGACGTCGGCGATGTAGTCCTGGAGCAGGATCTTGCCCTCAGGCACCCGTCCCCCGTGGGCCTGCTGGACCTCGTCCCAGGTGATGGTCACCTCGCCGAACTCCTCCTTCGCCAGCTCGTACCCCCACCTGGCGAACGCGCCCTCGGTGTACTTCTGGATGTTCCCCTTGTGCATGAACGTCACGCTGCGGCGCCCGTGCTCCACCGCGTACCGGATCGCCTTGCGCACCAGCCGCTTGGTGCCAAAGGGGCTCATGGGCTTCAGACCCACGCCTGAGTCGGCGCGGATCTTCCACCCGAACTCTCTCGCCACGAACTCGATGAGCTTGCGGGCCTCGGGGGATCCCGACGGCCACTCGTAGCCCACGTAGATGTCCTCGGAGTTTTCGCGGAAGATCACCATGTTCACCAGGTCGGGCCGCCGGACCGGGCTGGGGACCCCCTCGAACCAGCGCACCGGCCGGATGCAGCAGTAGAGGTCCAGCAGCTGGCGCAGCGCGACGTTCAGGCTGCGGAACCCGCCGCCGATGGGCGTGGTCAGCGGCCCCTTGATGCCCACGATGTAGTGCTGGAACGCCCGCAGGGTGTCCTCGGGCAACCAGGTCTTGAAGGTAGTGAAGGACTTCTCGCCGGCAAAGACCTCGAACCAGACGATGCGCCGGCGGCCGCCGTAGGCCCGGTGCACGGCGGCATCGAAGATCCGGCTGGCGGCCCGCCAGATGTCCGGCCCGGTGCCGTCGCCCTCGATGTAGGGAATGATCGGCTGGTCGGGCACGACGAGCCGACCGTCCGCGATCTCAATCCGCCGCCCCTCCGCGGGGGGCGTGAGCAGTTCGAGCTGGAGCATGCGTCACCGTCCTCTGGCGCCGTGCCGGCGTGGACGCTCTCGGAGGGGATGTCCCGCCTCACTGTACCCCAAAGCCCATGGCCGTTCAAGGCGACGAATCGCGGCGCAGCGCGCCCGTCCGGCGTCGCCGCGCACTCCTGCGGCGCCCCGGCGTCCGCAGGCGGCAACAGGAGCGTCGCGCGCCGGCACCGAAAACGTTCAAAGCGCAGACTCGACGACGGGGAGGGTCCTGTGTACCGTGGGTCGCCAGGCATGCTGGCCTGGGTGCTGCACCGCATCACCGGCGTGGCCGTGCTCCTCTTCCTCTTTGCACACATCCTCGAGACGTCGATGCTGGGGCTGGGGCCCGAGGCGTACAACAGGACCCTGGAGATCTACCGCCAGCCCTGGTTCAAGCCCCTGGAGTTCCTGCTGGTGGCGGCCGTGCTCTACCACGCCGGCAACGGGATCGTGGTCATGCTCCTGGACTTCTGGCCTGCCACGACGCGCCGCTACCGCCGGATGTTCTGGATCGGGGCCGGCGTCTACGTCCTGGCGCTCGTCCCCGTCGCCTACCTCATGCTCGGGAAGCTGGTGGGGCTGCGATGATCGCGCGGCCGACCTCGCGTGGCGTCCGGCCCTCCGGCGGGCTGCCGCTCTACCTGTGGTTCTACATGCGCGTCTCGGCCGTGGCGATGCTCGGCCTGGTCATCGGCCACCTGTACATCATGCACGTCATCAACTCTACCGATACCATCGACTTCCAGTTCGTGGCGCAGCGCTTTCGCGGGCCGTTCTGGCGCGCCTACGACCTCCTCATCCTCCTCTTTGCCCTCTCCCACGGCCTGATCGGGCTGCGGGGCATCCTCGACGACTACATCCATCATCGCGGCTGGCGCGTGGCGGCCGAGATCGCCCTGTGGATCGTGGGCGCCGCCTTCGCCGGACTGGGCGCCCTGGTGCTCTTCACGCTGCAGTTTCCGTCGGGCGCGTAACGCCGGCCGCCGGCCGGGCGCCCGGCCGGCCCGAACGCCGAGGAGGACCGCCGCATGGAGACGACCGATATCCGCACGCGCACCGAGCGCGACTCGCTGGGCCCCATGGAGGTGCCCGCCGATGCCTACTACGGCGCCTCCACTGCCCGCGCCATCCAGAACTTCCCCATCAGCGGGCTGCGCTTCCCCCGGCCCTTCCTCCGGGCGCTGGGCCTGATCAAGCGGGCCGCCGCCGAGGTGAACGCCGCCCTGGGGCTGCTGGAGCCCCGCCTGGCGGAGGCGATCGCCCGCGCGGCGCAGGACGTCGCCGACGGCGCACTGGACGCCCACTTCCCGCTGGACATCTACCAGACCGGGTCGGGGACGTCCACGAACATGAACGCCAACGAGGTGATCGCCAACCGGGCTGCCGAACTGCTGGGGGCCCCGCGGGGGGGCCGGGTGGTCCACCCCAACGACCACGTGAACCTCTGCCAGTCCAGCAACGACGTCATTCCCACCGCCATCCACCTGGCGGCGCTGCTCGTGATCCGTGACGACCTGCGCCCGGCCCTGGACGAGCTGGAGCAGGCCCTGCGCGCCAAGGCCGCCGCCTTCGCCGGCATCATCAAGACCGGCCGCACGCACCTGATGGACGCGACGCCGGTGCGGCTCGGGCAGGAGTTCACCGGCTATGCCGACCAGGTGGCCGGCGCCCGGCGGCGGCTGGGGTACGCCGAGACCGAGCTGCGCGAGGTGGCGCTGGGCGGCACGGCGGTCGGCACGGGCGTGAACGCCCACCCCGAGTTCGCCGCGCGCACCTGCGCCCGCCTCACCGACCTGACCGGCATCGCCGTCCACGAGACGCCGGCGCACTTCCAGGCCCAGGCCTGCCTGGACGCCGTGACCTTCACCTCGGGCGTCCTCCGCACCTACGCCACGGCGCTGATCAAGATCGCCAATGACATCCGGTGGATGGGCTCGGGGCCCCGTGCTGGCCTGGCCGAGCTGCAGCTGCCGGCGGTGCAGCCCGGCTCGTCCATCATGCCCGGGAAGGTCAACCCCGTGATTCCCGAGTCGGTGATCCAGGCGTGCGCCCAGGTCGTGGGCAACGACGTGGTGGTAGCGCTCAGCAATCAGTGGGGCACCTTCGAGCTGAACACGATGATGCCGGTGGCCGCCTATAACCTCCTGCAGGCGCTCCAGCTCCTGGCGGCCTCGTCGCGCAACTTCGCGCGACAGTGCATCGCGGGGCTGGAGGCGACGATGCGCGGACCCGAGATGGTCGAACGCGGGCTGATGCTGGCCACGGCCCTGGCCCCGGTCATCGGGTACGACGCGGCGGCCGAGATCGCCAAGGAAGCCGCGCGTACGGGCCGCACGATCCGTGAGGTGGCACAAGAGCGCACTGCGCTGGCCCCCGAGGAGCTGGATCGCATCCTGGACCCGGCTGCCATGACGGAGCCGGGGCTCCGCGGGCTTGCAGGCGGCGGCTGAGCGTGATCGAGCGGGAACACGATGTGCTCATCATCGGCGGAGGCGGCGCCGGGCTGCGGGCCGCCATCGCCATCGCCGAGCGCGATTCCCGGCTGGACGTCGCCATCGTGTCGAAGGTCTACCCCATGCGCAGCCACACCGTCTCGGCCGAGGGCGGCGCCGCGGCGGTGATCAAGCCCGGCGACTCCCTCGAGGCGCACATCGAGGACACCATCACCGGCGCGGACTGGCTGGCCGACCAGGACGCCGTCGAGCTCTTCGTCCGGGAGGCGCCCCGCGAGATGGTGCAGCTCGAGCACTGGGGCTGCCCGTGGAGCCGAGCGGCGGACGGCTCGGTCGCGGTGCGCCCCTTCGGCGGGATGCGGATCGAGCGCACCTGGTTCGCGGCCGACAAGACCGGCTTCCACATGCTCCACACGCTCTTCCAGACCGCCCTGAAGCACGCGACCATCACGTGGTACCACGAGTGGTTCGCGACGCGCCTGCTGGTCGAGGACGGCCGCTGCCAGGGCGCGACCGCCCTCGAGCTGCGCACCGGCGCGCTCCACCTCATCGCGGCCCGTGCCGTGATCCTCTGCACCGGCGGCGCTGGGCGCATCTACCCCTTCACCACCAACGGCGCCATCTGCACCGGCGATGGCATGGCGCTGGCCTACCGGGCCGGCGTGCCCCTCAAGGACCTGGAGTTCGTGCAGTACCACCCCACCGGGCTGCCGCCCACGGGCATCTTGATCACGGAGGCTGCGCGGTCGGAAGGCGGGATCTTGATCAACAAGGACGGCTACCGGTACCTTCAGGACTACGGCCTGGGGCCGGCCGAGCCCTGGCCGCGCCTGCGCGCCATGGAGATGGGCCCCCGCGACCGGTTGTCGCAGGCGTTCGTGCACGAGATGCGCAAGGGCCGCACGGTGACGGGACCCTACGGCGACGTCGTGCACCTCGACCTCCGCCACCTGGGCGAGCAGAAGATCCGCGAACGGCTCCCGTTCGTCCGCGAGCTGTGCCTCCACTACGCCGGCATCGATCCGGCCCGCGAGTTGATCCCGGTGCGGCCGGTCGTGCACTACATGATGGGCGGGATCCACACCGACCCCCACGGGGCCACGCCGCTGCCGGGCCTGTTTGCCGCGGGCGAGTGCGCGTGCGTCAGCATCAACGGTGCCAACCGGTTGGGCTCGAACTCGCTGCCCGAGCTGCTGGTCTTCGGCGCCCGGGCCGGGCAGGCTGCGGCCGCCTTCGCCCTGGAGCACCGCGACCTGCGGCTGTCGGTGCTGGCGGCCCAGGCGCGCGACGAGGACGAGCGCCTGGCCCGCCGGTTCCGCCGCGCCACCGGCGGCACCGAGCGCCTGGGGCGGCTACGCGCCGAGCTGACCCAGACCATGGAGGAGGGGTGCGGCATCTACCGCGACGCCGCCGGCCTGCGCGCCACCTGCGATCGGCTGGCCGGGCTGCGCGAGCGCTTCGAGCGCGTCGCCCTCGACGACCTCTCGCGCGCCTACAACACCGAGCTCGTCGCCGCGCTGGAGCTCGACTACATGCTGGACGTGGCGCAGGCGGTGGCGCACTCGGCGCTGGCGCGCGAGGAGTCGCGCGGCTCCCACCAGCGCACCGACTTCCCGCGGCGCGACGACGAGCGATTCCTCAAGCACACGCTGGCCTTTGCGACGGACGGGGCGCCCCGTATCTCCTTCCTCGACGTGGTGATCACGCGCTGGCCGCCCGCCGAGCGCGTCTACGGCCGCTAGGGCGATGCGCGAGCCGACCATCACCCTGGACGTGTGGCGCTACCGGCCGGAGCGCGACGCGGCCCCGAGCTTCCAGTCCTTCCAAATCCCCTACCGGCCCGACTGGGTGGTCCTCGACGCCTTGAACTACATCAAGGACCACGTGGACGGCAGCGTGGCGTTCCGCTGGTCGTGCCGGATGGGGGTCTGCGGCTCGTGCGGGATGATGATCAACGGGGTGCCGCGGCTGTCGTGCGCCGCGTTCCTCAAGGACTACTACCCCCGCCCGGTACGGGTCGAGCCGCTGGCCAACTTTCCGGTCGAGCGCGACCTGATCATCGACCTCACCGACTTCATGGAGAAGCTGCCGGCGGTGCGGCCCTGGATCATCCGGCAGGACGCGGGGAGGCCGGACGCGGAGTTCCGGCAGACACCGGCGCAGCTCGAGGCCTACCGGCAGTTCAGCATGTGCATCAACTGCCTGCTCTGCTACGCGGCCTGCCCGGTCTATGCCCTGGAGCCGCGCTTCCTCGGGCCCGCGGCGCTGGCGCTGGCGGCGCGCTACAACCTCGACTCGCGCGACGAGGGCCGCGCCGAACGCCACGAGGTGGTGGCCGGGCCCGACGGGGTATGGGACTGCACGTTCGTGGGCGAGTGCACCACGGTCTGCCCCAAGGACGTGGACCCCGCCGGCGCGATCCAGCGCCTCAAGCTGGCCAGTGCCCTGGAGTGGGCCCGCGGCCTGCTCCTGCCCTGGGGCCGGCGATGACGCCCTACCGGCGGCCGGTGCGGTTCACCTGGTGGTGGGGGCACCGGGCCTACACGCTCTTCGTGGCACGCGAGCTGACCAGCATCTTCGTGGCCGCCACCGCGCTGGTGCTGCTCGGGTTCGCCTGGACCGCGGCGCAGGGCCGCGAGGCATACGAGGCCTACGTGGGGCTCGTGAGCCGGCCGGGGGCCGCCCTCTTCCACGCCGTGGCCCTGGTGGCGGTCACCTACCACGCTGTCACCTGGTGGATGCTCGCGCCGCGCGCGGCCGCGGTCCGCGTGGGCGGGCGGCGCCTGCCGCCCCGCGCCGTCCTGCGCGGCGCGTACGCCGCGTGGGCCGTGGCGTCGGCGGTCGTCGCCTGGCTCGTGCTGCGGGGAGCGTGATGGCGCGCGCCTCTACCCTCGCTCACCCCCGCGGCCGGCTGCCCGCCGGCGAGGTCGAGCGCTCGACCGAGCCCCTGTGGTGGCTGCTCTTCGCTTCGGGCGGCACGGTGGCCGCGCTGGTGCTCCCCGTCCACGCGCTGCTGCACCTGGGGCTGGCGCTGGGTCTGGCAGGCGACGTCTTCGCCTACGACCGGGTGGCGCGGCTGGCCGCGCACCCGCTGGGCCGGCTGTACCTGACCGCGGTGGTGGCCCTGGCGCTCTTCCACTGGGCCCACCGGTTCCGCTACACGCTGGCCGAGGGGCTGCGCCTGAAGGCGTCGTGGGTCCCCATCCCCCTGGTCTGCTACGGGGCCGCCCTGCTCGGGGTGGCCCTCACCGTGTTGCGGCTGTTCTTCCCGTAGCCTCCCGCGCGCGCCGGCGTGCCGCGGCGCAGGCGTTGGCGCCGCCCGAGTGGAATCTCTGACAGGGGCCGGCCGACGTCAGCGCGACGCGGCACCTGAGGCTCCCGATGGCCGGGATGCGGCCGCGTCGTGCGGCGTGTGCCCGGCCGGGGACGAGCGGGAGGAGGCCATGCTGCGGGTCATCCACGCGTATAACGTGAAGCCGGGTGTGGACGAACGGGCCTTCGTCGAATGGCTGGACAGCCAGCTGGACGAGGTCACGCGTCGCTTCGGCTGCATCGGCCGGAAGACCTGGGTGTTCCTCGACGGCTTCGAGGGGCGCTACGAGAGCCAGCGTCCCGTCCGTCGGCCGCGCTACCTCAACGAGGCGTTCTGGGTCGGCGAGGAGGCCGCCAACAACTTCCGCACGTGGCTGCTCTCGCCGGAGGGCGCCGAGCTGCGCCGCCGCTGGTTCGAGTCGATCACGGACCACACGGTGCTGCGCTACGTGGACTACGCCCTGTCGCCGGTGGTGACCGATGATTGAGCACATCTTCGACGCGGTCATCGTCGGGGCCGGTGGCGCGGGGCTGCGCGCGGCTGTCGAACTGGGCGGCGCCCGGGTGGCCGTGGTCAGTAAACTCTACCCGCCCCGCTCGCACACCGGCGCGGCCCAGGGCGGGATCGGCGCCGCGCTGGGCAACATGGAGGAAGACCACCCGGAGTGGCACACCTTCGACACCATCAAAGGGGGCGACTACCTGGTCGACCAGGACGCGGCCGAGCTGATGTGCGAGGAGGCCGTGGAGACCGTCTACGAGTTGGAGCACTGGGGCCTCCCGTTCGACCGCACGCCCGACGGCCGCATCGCCCAGCGCCGGTTCGGCGGGCACACGCGCAACTTCGGCGAGGGCCCGGTGCGGCGCGCCTGCCACGCCGCCGACCGCACGGGGCACATGATCCTGCAGACGCTCTACCAGCAGAGCCTGCGGCTGGGCGTTCAGTTCTTCGACGAGTTCCAGATGCTGGATCTCCTCGTCGAGGACGGGCGCTGCGCCGGCCTGGTGGCCTACGACATCGACCACGGCGAGCTCCACGTCTTCCGGGCCCGGGCGGTGCTCCTGGCCACCGGTGGCTTCGGGCGCATCTACAAGGTCACCAGCAACGCCCACGCCCTCACCGGTGACGGCGTGGCCATCGCGTGGCGCCGCGGCGTGCCCCTGGAGGACATGGAGTTCTTCCAGTTCCACCCCACCGGGATCTACCGCCTCGGCATCCTACTGTCCGAGGCCGCGCGCGGCGAGGGCGCGGTGCTGCTGAACGGCCGGGGCGAGCGCTTCATGGAGCGCTACGCGCCTACCCTGAAGGACCTGGCCCCCCGCGACATGATCTCGCGCTGCATGTACCTGGAGATCCGCGAGGGGCGAGGGGTCGGCGGCAAAGACTACATCCACCTGGACTTCCGCCACCTGGGCAAGGACGTCATCGATCAGAAGCTGCCCGACATCACCGAGTTCGTCCGGGTGTACATGGGGCTCGACCCGACCCGGGAGCCGGTCCCGATCCAGCCCACCGCCCACTACGCCATGGGCGGCATCCCCACCAACACCGACGGCCAGGTCATCAAGAACGAGCGTGCCGACCCCCTGTGGGGCCTCTACGCCGCCGGCGAGTGCGCGTGCGTCTCGGTGCACGGCGCGAACCGGCTGGGCACCAACTCGCTGGTGGACATCCTGGTGTTCGGGCGCCGCGCCGGCCGGCACATGGCGCGCTACCTGCGCGAGGCCCCACTGCTGCCCGTCTACGGCAACCCCGCCGCGGCCGTCGGCGACCAGATCCAGGCGTTGCTCGGCCGCGACCAGGGCGAGCCCGTGGCCCGGCTGCGGGAAGAGCTCCAACAAGAAATGATGGACAACGTCGGCGTCTTTCGCACCGCGGCGGGGCTCCAGCACGCGCTGGCGAAGATCGAGGAGCTCCGGGACCGCTATGCGCGCGCGCGGATCAACGACCACGGCCGTCGGTTCAACACCGACCTGCTGGAGGCGCTGGAGATGGGCTTCCTGCTGGACCTGGCCGAGGCGACGGCGGCCAGCGCCCTGCACCGCACCGAGAGCCGCGGCGGCCACTTCCGGGAAGACTTCCCCGACCGCGACGACGCCGCCTGGCTCAAGCACACGCTGCTCTACCGCGGGCCGGCGGGCCGGCACGAGTTCCGCTACAAACCGGTGGTGATCACCCGATTCCAGCCAAAGGAGCGGACGTACTGACCATGACCGTGCGCTTTCGCATCAAGCGGTTCGACCCCGAGCGCGATCGAGCGCCCCACTGGGAAGAGTACGACGTGCCCGCCGAGCCCACCGACCGGGTGCTGGACGGCCTGCACTACATCAAGTGGTACCTGGACGGCACGCTGACCCTGCGGCGGTCGTGCGCGCACGGCATCTGCGGCTCGGACGCCATGATGATCAACGGCCGCAACCGGCTGGCGTGCAAGATCCTGATCAAGGACGCGGGCGCGCGCATCGCGGTGGAGCCGCTGCGGGGCCTGCCGGTCATCAAGGACCTGGTCGTGGACATGGAGCCGTTCTTCGCCAAGTACCGGGCGGTGATGCCCTGGCTCGTGCCGCACGACCCGCCGCCCGCCCGGGAGCGCCTGCAGAGCCCGGAGGCGCGCGCCCGCTTCGACGACACCACCAAGTGCATCCTCTGCGCGGCGTGCACCACCTCGTGCCCGATCTTCTGGGCCGACGGCGAGTACCTGGGCCCGGCGGCCATCGTCAACGCCCACCGGTTCATCTTCGACAGCCGGGACCAGGCCGCCGAGGAGCGCCTGGCGATCCTCGCCGAGCGCTCGGGCGCCTTCCGGTGTCGCACGACGTTCAACTGCACCGACGCGTGCCCCCGCGGCATCGAGGTGACCCGGGCGATCCAGGAGGTCAAGCAGGCGATCCTGTTCCGGCGCGTGTAGCCCCCGGCCATGGCCGGCATCTTCGCCCGCATCTACGCCGCCGTGCGGCGCGTCCCGCGGGGCCGCGTGGTCTCCTACGGCGAGATCGCGCGCCAGGCCGGGCTCCGCCAGGGCGCCCGCACCGTGGGCTGGGCCCTGGCGTCGCTCCCGCCCGGGACGCCGATCCCCTGGTGGCGCGTTGTCCGCGCCGACGGGAGGATCGCCCCGCGCCCGGGGGCGGGTCGGCAGTGCCGGTACCTGGCGCGCGAGGGCGTCCGGTTCCACCACGACGGACGGGTGGACGTGCAGCGCTACGGGTGGGCGGGGAGCACGCGCGCCGCCGTGCCGCGCCGCCAGGCACGCACCGCGAGCGCCGCGGCCGCGCAGACCGCGGCGCCGCACAGGACGGCGACGCGGGCGCCGGCGGCCTGGGCCAGCGCCCCCATGAACAGGCCGCCCAGCGGTGCGGTTCCGAAGAACGCCAGGATGTAGAGGCTCATCACGCGGCCACGCAGGCCGTCGGGCACCATGGTCTGAATGGTGGTGTTCGTGGCCGACATGTAGGCGGTCACGGTCCCGCTGACCCCGACGATCAGCACCAGCGAGACGGCGAACGCGGGGCTGGCGGCGAAGGCGGCGAGCAGCACCGCGAACGCCCCGTAGAGCGTCAGGATCACGACCTCCATGCGGGCAGGTCGGGCCGCGGCCAGGGCCAGCACGCCCACGGTGGCCCCGAGGCCGCTGGCGGTGAGCAGCAGGCCGTAGCCACGCGCGGCCACGTGCAGCACGTCGCGGGCGAAGACCGGCAGCAGGACGGTGAACGACAGGCCGAAGACGCCGGTGACAGCCAGCAGCGCCAGCAGCGCCCGCAGCACCGGCTGGCCCAGGGCGAAAGCCAGTCCCTCGCGCAGCTCGCGCATCAGGTCCTGCCGCTCAGCGGCCGGCGGCCGGGAGTTGACAGGGATCGTCGCCAGTGCCCCCAACACCGCCAGGTACGTGACGGTGTTCAGGGCAAAGCTCAGCCCCGGCCCGGCGCGATTCCCGAACTGGTCGATGATGACGCCCGCGATGACCGGGCCGATGATCCGCGACCCGTTGAAAACTGCCGAGTTCAGCGCGACGGCGTTCATCAAGTCGTCGCGGTCGACCAGGTGCGCCAGCAGCGACTGACGCGCCGGCATGTCCATCGCGGCCGCCACGCCGCTCGCCGCGCTCAGCACCAGGATGTGCCAGACAGCGATCTGCCCGGTGAGGGTCAGGACCGCCAGGATCGCCGAGACCAGCATGAACGTGCCCTGCGTGGCCAGCAGCAAGTGCCGCTTCTCGGAGCGATCGGCCACCACGCCCCCGACCAGGCCTAGCAGCATCGTAGGGATCGTGTTGACCATGGTCACCGTGCCCAGCATGAACGGCGACCCCGTCAGGTCGTAGACCAGCCACCCCTGCGCGGTGATCTGGATCCACGACCCGATGAGCGAGACCAAACCGCCCCACCAGAAGCGGCGGTAGTGCGGGTGGCGCAGGGCGCTGAAGGCCTGCGCCGGGGCCAGGGCCCGGACGTTCATGCGCGGCGGTTCCCGTCCTCGCGCCGGGTGACCCTCCCCCCTTCGAGGAACGCGTCGAGGTCGCGGCGGAAGAGCCGGTAGATCTTGCCCAGACGGGCGGCGGGCAGCCGGCCGTCCCGGATGTACCGGTAGACCGTCAGGGGGTGGACCTGCAGGTAGGCTGCGGCCTGGTCCACGGTCAGGATCTCCCGCCCGGTGGGATCGTCAGCGCGCGCCATACAACTCGGTGACCGATGGGGTGCGCGACGCCGTGACGAACGCGAGCCCCTGCTCCGCAGCGTCCCGGAGGCGGTCTGGCCGCAGGCGGTAGTACTTGAGCGCGCCCCGGTCGACCACCTGGACCAGGTGCGCCGCCCGCAGCAGCGCCATGTGGTGCAGCGCCGTCACGTGGGAGACGTTCAGGGCGCGGGCCAGTTCCTGGAGGTACATCTCCCGCTGCGCGAGCAGGCGCAGGATGCGTAGCCGCGTCTCGTCGCCGAGCGCCTTGTACACGCGCACCAGGTCCGGCGGCGGCAGGTCGGGCGCGGCGCGGGTCTCGATGGGATAGATGAACACCCGTACACCCCGGTACGCGGTGACCAGGTTGTAGGGACGGAAGAAGTACGTGGGAGCCAGCACCACGCCCTCCAGCGCGGCGTCGGGCCCGATGACGAACCCACCCGTGGCGCGCTCGACGAGCTCGGTGGGGGCCAGGGCAGCCGCCCGCCGTGCCAGCGCCGCGGCGTCCCGCATGAGCAGCGGCACGACGGTCGGCGCCTCCGGCGCGTAGACGCGCGCGTACCCTTCCCGCAGCAGCCGCACCAGCCGTGCCTTCACCTCGGCGGGCGGCAGCAGCAGCAGCCGGCGCACCGGCCGGCGGTCGACGTCGGGATGCACCGCGGCCAGCAGGGCCTCGACGGCCGCGCGGCTACCGCCGACTGCGGCGCGCAGCCGCGACAGGTCCCGCGGGTCGGCCAGCGTCTGGGCCAGCATCAGCTCCAGCAGCACGCCGGCCGGTGCCGCCGTCACGCGGTCGATGAACACCTCGACCGGGGCGCCGGCGGCCGCCTCAAGGATCCCCACGACCCCGAGGGTGCGGCCCCGGGGCGGAAAGAGCAGGGCCAGGTCGGCCCGCAGGTCGCGCCCCAGCGCCCCGCGCGCGCGCTCCACCCACGCCGCCGGCACCTCGTAGCCGAAGCCGGGGTCGAACGTCTCCACGAGGTACAGGCATGCCAGGAAGTCATACGCCGGCGACGGGTCGATGCGGACCCGGAGCGCCTGGCGGGGAGCGGTGAGGTCGACGACTTTCAACGCTTGTAGTCCCTTATCTACATTAAAGTAGACCACCTCTTACAATCACCGTCAAGGTGGCGGAGCCTACAGCGCCCGGGACCGGTCGACGCCGGCCGCCCCGCCGTCGCGGGGTGCAGGCTCCAGGTGCCGGGCCAGCCAGTCGAGCACGCGGCGCAGGCGCTCCAGCCGCTGCCGCGGCCGCCCGCTGGACGACATCTGGTGGCTGGAGTCGCAAAAGCGCAGGAGCACCGCCTCCCGGCCCCACCGCCGCAGCGCCGTGTAGAACTGCTCGGTCTGCTCGGCGGGGCATCGGTAGTCGTCCTCGTTGACCGTGAAGAGCACCGGCGTCGTGACGTTGCGAGCGTAGGCGATGGGCGACTGCATCAGGAGCCGCTCGGGATCGTCCCACGGGGTCGTGCCGAGCTCGGCTTCGCCCCACGTGCAGCCGATGTCGCTGGTGCCGTAGAAGCTGTAAAGGTTGCTGACGCAGACTTCGATGACGGCGCAGCGGAACCGCTGCGTGTGGCCGATCACCCAGCCGGTCATATACCCGCCGTAGGACGCGCCCGTGACCGCGACGCGGGCAGGGTCGACGTGTCCCTGGGCCATGACGTGGTCCAGCCCGAGCAGGATGTCGCGGCTGTCCTTGCCGCCCCAGTCACCCACCACCGCCCGCGTGAAGGCTTCGCCGTAGCCGCCGCTGCCCCGCGGGTTGGTCCAGACGACGATATAGCCCTGCGCCGCCAGCAGGTGATGGAAGTGCGTGAACAGGTCGCCGTAGGTCGAGTGCGGGCCGCCGTGGATGCGCAGGACCGCGGGGTACGTCCTGGCGGGGTCGAAGAACGGCGGCAGCAGGTACCATCCCTCCATCGGCCAGCCGTCGGCGCCCGCGTACGTGAAGGGGCGCGGGAGGGTGAGGTCCAGCTCGGCCAGCAGGTCGTCGTGGAACGACGCGAGCGGCCGGGACGCGCCGCCGGCCGGCAGGATCCAGAGCTCGTCCAGCGAGCCCGGCAGGATCCGCTGGTAGACCACGACGCCGGCGGCCGCGGCGAAGTCGGCGACCACCTCGGGACCCTCGGTGAGCGGCCGCACCGTGCGGTCGTGCAGGCCCACGGCGTACAGGTGCGCATGCCCCCGGTCGGTGGCGACGAACAGAATCGCGTCGCCGCTGGGCGTCCAGGCCAGACGCGGCACCGGCGGGACCAGCCGCACGTCGGTCCCTACGCTGATGCCCACGGACCGGTCGAACCCTGCCGTCAGGTTGGTGGCGTCGCCGCCGTCGGCCGGCACGACCCAGACGCCCAGGTTGGTGGCGGTCTTGGCGTGGAAGTCGTGGCCGACGAACGCGATCCACCGCCCGTCCGGCGACGGCGCCGGGGACAGACACGGGCCGGGATGGCGCGTGAGCTGGCGCATCGCGCGCGTCTGGACGCCGACGGCCCAGAGGTCGCGGGCGAAGGAGAGGTCGGCCTCCGGCGTGCGGTTGGCGACGCACACCACCTCGCGGCCCCCCGGCAGCCAGGCGGGCATCTCGTGGTCGAAGTCGCCCTCGGTCAGGCGCACGGGCTCGCCACCCGCGACGGGCACGATCCAGACGTGGCCGAAGCCGTCCAGGTAGCCCTGCCCGTCGGCCCGGTACTTCACCCGCCGGACCTCGCGCACCACCGGCGGTTCCGGATCCCCGTCCGGCTCCAGGGCGTCGCGTTCCCCGCGCGTGACGAAGGCCAGCGTCTGGCTGTCCGGCGACCACGCGGGGTCGCTGACGCCGGCGGCAAAGAACGTCAGCTGGCGCGCTTCGCCGCCGTTGGCCGGCAGGACCCACAGCTGCAGGGCCGGCTGCCGCCGGCCTCGCTGCGCGCCACTACGGGTGGACAGGAACGCGATCCAGCGTCCGTCGGGCGACCACACCGGACGCGCGTCGCGGGCGCCCTCGGCCGTGAACGGTTCCGGGCGGCCGCCGGCGGTGTCGACGACCCACAGACGTGCGCGGACGTCGTTGCGCTCGGCATCCAGCCATGCCAGGGCGAAGGCCGCGCGCCGTCCGTCGGGGGCCAGCGCCGGATCGTGCGGGAACCGGATGCGCAGCAGGTCGTCAGCGGTGATGAGTCGGCGGGCCATCGCATCCTCCTGTGCGGCCGTCGTCGGCATACGGTCAGGACGCCGCCGGCGGCGGGGCCTCCAGCGCCAGCAGGTGGGCGACGTGGAACCCGATCTCCACCCCCACGAGCAGCAGACACGTGCGGGCCGTGACGTCGCCTCCCTGTGCCGACGTTCCCTCTCCGGAGGGTTCGCAGGGACCGCGGCCATGCCCTGCGCCCCGCGCGCGCCCGCAGTGGGCCGTGCGCCCGCCGTGGGCACCGGACCGCACGGCGCCCGCTGGCGGCGCGTGCCGGGGTGTCTGCGTGGTATAATTCCCCCAGATCGGTCAATCGCATACGCAGCCCGATGCGCCGAATCCCTGCGCACGCAGGGAGCGGGGGAACCACCCCGGTGCCGTGTACGCCGCCGGGGGCGTTCGTGGGGCGAAGGTCGCGGCCGCGACCGGGGGATCTCTCGACCCCAGCCCGTCAGCTAACCTCGCAGGCCACCGAGAGAGGGACTCGTGGCGCCGCGTGCGGCCCGGAGACCTTCTCCGGGCCATATCGCTTCCTACCCCCGGCGCCGGGAGTGCCAGCGGGAGCCGTGATGGACATGGTCGAATCCGGAGATCTTGGGCACGTCCCGGGCCTGGGGGCCGAGCTCCGGCAGGCGCTGCGGGGACGGCCGCTTGTGATCGTGAGCAACCGCGAGCCGTACGTCCATCGGCGCACCGCGCGGGGCCTCGAGGTCGAGCGCCCGGCCGGCGGGCTCGTGGCCGCGCTGGACCCTGTGCTGCGACAGGTCGGCGGCGCCTGGGTCGCGTGGGGGAGCGGCGACGCCGACTTCGAGGTGACAGACGAGCACGGGCGGGTGGCGGCGCCGCCCGAGGCGTCCTGCTACACGCTGCACCGCGTGCGCCTCTCCCGCAGCGACGTGGCGAAGTTCTACCACGGCTACGCCAACCAGGCGCTGTGGCCGCTATGCCACATGGCCACCGACAAGGCCAGGTTCGCACGCCGCTTCTGGCGCGCCTACCGTGCGGTCAACGAGCGCTTCGCCGAGGCGACGCTGCGGGCCGCGGACGGCGACGCCGTCATCTGGCTCCACGACTACCACCTGGCGCTGGTCCCCCGTTTCCTCCGCGAGCGGCGGCCGGAGGCGTTCCTGATGCACTTCTGGCACATCCCGTGGCCCTCGTGGGACGTGCTGCGCATCTGCCCCCAGCGGGGCGAACTGCTGGACGGCCTGCTGGCCAGCGACCTCCTCGGCCTGCAGCTGCCGCGGCACGTGGAGAACTTCCTGGACTGCGCCGAGCGCGAACTGGGCGCCGTCGTCGACCCGGCCGCCGGCACGGTGGTGTACCGCGGCCGGCAGACCCTGGTGGCCGCCCTGCCGATCAGCATCGACGCGACGGCGTGGCAGGCGCTGGCCGCGTCGCGGGCCTGCCAGCGCTGGATGGCGCACCTGCGCCGCCGGTTCCGCCTGCTGGACCGCCAGATGGTCGTCGGCGTCGACCGGCTCGACTACACGAAGGGCCTGCCGGAACGCCTGCGCGCGCTGGACCTGTTCTTCCGGCGATGGCCGGCGTTCTTGGGCCGCGTCGTCTTCGTGCAGAAGGCGGCGCCAAGCCGCACGCGCATCCGCGCGTACCGGGAGCTGCAGGAGCGTGTGGAGGCGGAGATCGTCCGGATCAACCGGCAGTACGGCACGGCCGGGTGGCAACCCATCGTCTACATCCCGCGTGCGCTGCCCGCCGCGGGGATGGCGGCCCTCTACCGTCTGGCCGACGTCTGCCTGGTGACCTCGTTGCTCGACGGAATGAACCTGGTCGCCAAGGAGTTCGTGGCGTGCCAGGAGGATCTGCGCGGGGTGCTGGTGCTGAGTGAGCTGGCGGGCGCCATCGAGGAGGCGCCCTGGTCGGTGGGGGTCAACCCCTACGACCCCGAGGGCATGGCCGAGGCCCTGGCGCGCGCCCTGACAATGCCGTCGGCCGAGCGGGCGCGGCGCATGCAGCAGCTGCGGGCACAGGTCGCCTACCACGACGTCTACCGCTGGATGGCGCAGCACGTCCACACGGCGGCACGTCTGCTGGATGCCCGCACCCGGACCGGGTGGCTGTTCGCGCACCTCGAGACGGTGCGGGCCCACATCCGGGCGCGCGCGCGCCTGGTCGTCGTCGTCGACTTCGACGGGACGCTGGCCCCGATCGTCGGGCGGCCCGAGGACGCGGTGATGGCCGAGGGCGTGCGGGACCTGCTGGCGACGCTCCACGACCCCCCGCGGTCGCTGGTAGCGGTCATCAGCGGTCGGGGCCTGGCCGACCTGCGGGCGCGCGTGGGCCATGAGGGCCTGCTCTACGCCGGCAACCACGGGCTCGAGCTGTCCGGCCCGGCCTGGGGCGCCGGCCCGCCGGCAGGTGCCGCGCTGTGCGGCCTCATCGCGCGCTGCGCGGCGCGCCTGCGCCGCCGCCTGGCCGCGGTCCCGGGGGTGGTGGTCGAGGACAAGGGCGCCAGCGCCTCCGTGCACCTGCGGCTCGCGCCGCGCGAGGCGGTGGAGCGGATCGTGGAGACGGTCCTGGACGAGGTGGGCGGGCTCCCGCCCGGCCAGCTCGAGGTGCGCCGCGGCAAGATGGTGCTCGAGATCCGGCCTGCGATCGACTGGGACAAGGGGTCGGCCGTGCGCGCGCTGCTGCAGACGGCCGTGGGGCCCGACTGGCCGGCGCGCGCCGCCGTGGTCTACGTGGGCGACGACCAGAGCGACGAGGACGCGTTCGCGGCCGTGGGCACCAGCGGCATCACGGTCCGAGTGGGGACCGACGCCGCTGCGACCGCCGCGCGGTATCGCCTGCGCGACCCGGACGAGGTGCGCCAGTTCCTGGCCACCCTGGCGCGCTGGCGGGCCGAGGCGGTCCTTGACGCCCTTCCGGGGGCCAGTAAGGTAGAGGTATGAGCGCGCTGGCCGCCACGCGTCCTGCGGTCGACCTCGCCGACACGCCCATCGTCACCATCGATCTCGACCGAATGGAGCGCAACATCCAGCGGCTCCAGGCCTACTGCGACGCCCACGGCATCGCCAACCGGCCGCACATCAAGACCCACAAGATTCCCGCCATCGCGCGCCAGCAGCTCGCCGCCGGGGCACGCGGGATCACCTGTCAGAAACTGGGCGAGGCCCGGGTGATGCTGGACGCGGGCATCACCGACATCTTCCTCACCTTCAACGTGCTGGGCGAGGCGAAGCTGGCGCGCTTGCGCGCGCTGGCCGCACGGCCCGGCGCCCGGATCTCGGTCGCCTGCGACAACCTGCCGGTCGCCCAGGCGCTCTCCGGCGCCTTCGCCGACGCCGCCGAGCCGCTGGCCGTGCTCGTCGAGTGCGACACGGGCATGGGCCGCAACGGCGTGCAGACGCCCGCCGACGCCGTGGCGCTGGCGCAGGCCATCGCGCGCCTGCCGGGACTGCGCTTCGCCGGCATCATGACCTACCCCATCATGCCCGACACGCGCCCGTTCTTCGAGGCGGCGCTGACGTTGCTGGAGCGCGCGGGCTTGCCCGCGGCCGTGGTGTCCACCGGGGGCACACCGGTCTACCGCCAGGCCCACGAGGTGCCCGGGGTCACCGAGCACCGCGCGGGGACGTACGTGTTCAACGACCGCGCCACGGTGGCGGCGGGCGCGGCGACGTGGGACGACTGCGCCATGCGCATCCGCACCACGGTGGTGAGCCGGCCCACGGCGACCCGCGCCATCCTCGACGCCGGATCGAAGACGCTGTCCACGGACCTGCTGTCCCAGCAGGGGCACGGCCACATCGTCGAGTACCCCGAGGCGGTGATCGTACGACTCAGCGAGGAGCACGGCCACGTGGACCTGAGCGCCTGCGCCCGCCGGCCCGAGGTGGGCGAGATCGTCACCGTGATCCCCAATCACACCTGCGTGGTGACCAACCTGCACGAGCAGCTCATCGGCGTCCGCGGCGGCCGCGTCGAGGTGGTCTGGGACGTCGCCGCCCGCGGGCTCGTGCGGTAGGCGCGACTAGCGGTTCTCCCGCCGGAGCGTCACCGCCACGCCGAGGTGGTCCGAGGCCTGCCCGCCGGCCGTGCGGAACGCCTCGGCGGAGAGGTCGGGCGAGATCCAGACGTAGTCGATGCGACGAGCGGGACGGCTGGCGGGGTATGTGTGGCCGTCGCCCGCGCCGGCTGCCTCGAACGCGTCGCGCAGCCCGGCCCCACGGAGCATCGCGATCTCGGGCGCGTCCGGCACGGCGTTGAGGTCGCCCAGCACCGCGGCGCGGTCGCGCTGGTTCCACAGCCGCACGAGGGCCGCCGCCTGCTGGCGCCTGATCTCCCCTTCTGCCTCCACGTGGTGGAAGTGGGTCGCAAGCACTAGCAGGCGGTCCCGGCCGCCGATCTCAACCTGCACCTCCAGGACGCTGCGGCGCATCGCCGCCAGCCCGCGGGGCAGCGGCACGACGGTGCTGGTGAGGATCGGCCGCCGCGAGAGCACGGCGTTGCCCCACGCCACGTCGGCAGCGGGCGCCCAGGCCGCGGCCATGCGCAGGCGGCGCGCGAGCCAGGCCAGCAGGTCGGTGGACCCGTTGATGACCCATCCGCGTGACACTTCCTGCAGCGCCACCACCTCGGCCCCCTCGGCCTCGATCGCGCGCGCCAGCGCCTCCAGATCCTGCGCACCCGCCATCCCATACCCCTGGTGGAGGTTGTACGACATGACGCGCACGGGCCAGCCCGCGCCGACGACTTCCTCGGGCGGCCGCTGCACCGCCCACAGGAGCACGGGCACCAGCAGCAGCACCCGCAGGGTGCGTGCCGGCACCGCCTGCAGTTCGGGCAGCGCGGCGAGCGCCAGCGCCTGCCGGCCCGCCAGCACGGCGGCGAGCGCCGCCAGCGTCGGCGGGATGACGGCGTTCTCCACGGGCGTGCGGATGTCGTAGGTGAGATAGTAGACGACCGTGGGGACCGCAAGGCCCAGCATCGCCAGGCCCCACCCCGCGGTCCGGGCCGCGCCGCTGCCGGTGCGGGCTGCGGGCGCGCCGATCGCAGCTACCATGAGCACGACCGACGCCACGGTGCCCACAGTGACCGCAACCGCGGCGGCGGTGCCGGCGCCGTGGGCGAGCGCCGCCGCCGGGACCAGCAGGACGGCCGCGGCGAGCCCGACGCGCGGCCCCCTGAGCCAGGCGCCCACCGCCACCGCCAGCAGGTCCGACGCCAGGATCCAGAACAGCGCCGCCGGCAGCCCCCAGCCCGTGCCCGCGGCCAGGCGGGCCGTGTTCTGAAAGAGCAACAGGTGCAAGAACAGCAGCGGGCCGAGCGCAGCCAGCGCCCAGCCGCCGCCCGCAGGCGCCGCGGGGAGACTGCCTCTGTCTTGTACCCGGCTGCCGTGCGCGGGCGCCGTGGTGCGCGCGTCCCTGCCCCGCGCGGCCAGCGCGGCGAGCAGCGCGGCGAGGGCGACGCCCGTGACGAGGGCCGCAGGCCTCCGCTGCCAGACGACGTCCCACGTGCCGAAGGCACCGGCGATGGCGGCGTCGAGGGCGAGACCGGCCGCGAGCGCCAGCGCGGCCTGCGCACCGGCGTCCGCGCCCTCTGTACGGGTCCGCCAGAACAGCGCGGCCCAGAACCACAGCGTCACCGCCACCCCCGCAGCAGCCAGCGGCAGCGCGACCGCGGCGGGCACGATCTGGAGCACCAGCCGCACCCCGGCCATCGCCAGGGCCGTGCCCGCCAGCAGGCGCGGGCCCAGCAGGCGCTGTGCCGGGCCGGCGAGCCAAGCCGTGAGGAAGACCGCGATGGCCAGGCCGCCCATGTGCAGAGACGTGACACCCGGACGCGGTCCGTAGACGTAGACGACCAGCGGCATGAAGACGCGCACGATCTGCAGCCCCACGGCGCTGCCGATCGTACACATCCAGAACGCGCCGGGCATCCTACCCGCGGCCGCGGCCCTCCCAGGGGACGTCGCCGCGGCCCTCGCGGTGGTTGAGCCAGCGGGCCAAGACGAAGAGGGCATCGGAGAGGCGATTGAGGTATCGCACGATCTCCGGATTGACCGCGGCGGATCGCCCCAGGGTCACCACGCGCCGCTCGGCGCGGCGCACCACCGACCGCGCGACCTGGCAGAGTGCGGCAGCTGCGCTGCCGCCCGGCAGCACGAACTGGCGCAAAGGCGGCAGGTCCGCCTCCCATGCATCGATCAGCGCCTCGAGGGCCGCCACGTCCTCCGGCCGCACCGCGGGCGCGCGAGCCGGCCCGGGCGCGGCATCGGGCGCCGGGGGGCCGGCGGGCACGACCCGCTCGCCCGGCGCAGACGTGGCAGAGGGCGCGGGCGTGGCCAGTTCGGCGCCGATCGCGAACAGCACGCGCTGCATGCTGTAGACGATGGCGGCCAGGTCGCCCTCGAGGTGTGCGGCGAGCAGCCCGAGTACGCTGTTCGCCTCGTCCACGGTGCCGTATGCTTCCACCCGCGGATCGTCTTTGGACACGCGCCGGCCGCCCAACAGGCCGGTCTCACCGGCATCGCCCGTGCGGGTGTAGATGCGTGGCATCGCCGGGCCCGACGGCCTACGGCGCCCGCCCGCCGTGGGCGGGCACGCCGGTCGTCCCCTGCTCCGCCGCTGCGGGCGCGGACGCCGGCTCGGGCGCCGCCTGTACCGGCACGGCGGCGAGGTGCCGGTCGAACCAGTCGCGGATCAGCCGCAGCCGTTCCACCCGGTGGCCGGGCTGCCCGCTGCGGGAGAGGTCGTGGCCCTCGTCGGGGAAGCGCACGAACACCACCTCGCGCCCCAGCTTCTTCAGCGCGGTGAACAGCTGCTCGGCCTCGCCGATCGGGCAGCGCAGGTCCTGCTCGCTGTGCAGGATGAGCAGAGGCGTCGTGATGCGGTGCACGTGAGCCAGCGGCGAGCGTTCCCAGTAGAACGTGGGGTTTTCCCACGGGTCGCCGGGAAACTCCCAGTACCCCTTGAAGTACGCCAGGTCGCTGGTGCCCCACTGGCTCAGGCAGTTGACGATGGAGCGCATCGTCACCGCCGCCTGGAAGCGCGGTGTGTGGCCGATGATCCAGTTGGTCATGAAGCCGCCGTAAGAGCCGCCCTGCACGCCGAGGCGCTGTGGGTCCAGGAAGGGAAAGCGCGCCAGCGCCGCGTCCAGGCCGGCCAGGATGTCCTCGCAGTCCTTGCCGCCCCAGTCGTGGTGGGTGGCGGCCGTGAACGCCTGCCCGTACCCCTGGCTGCCGCGCGGGTTGGTGAAGACCAGCGCGTACCCTGCGCCAGCCAGCACCTGGAACTCGTGGAAAAACGTCTCACCATAGGCGGCGTGCGGTCCGCCGTGGATGCACAGGATCGTCGGCGCCCGCGCGTCGGGTGCCGCGCCCACCGGCGCCATGACCCACCCTTCGATGGTCCAGTCGTCGGCGCCGCGATAGGCGAAGCGTTGCGGAGTGCTCAGGGCCACGCCTGCCAGGAGTTCCTGGTTGACCGCGGTCAGGCGCCGCGCACCCGCCACCGCCGGCCGGCCGTCGGCCGGCCCCTCCACGTCGGCGATCCACACGTCGCCGGGCTCGGCGGGCGTGGAGATCGCCATGGCCACACGCGCGCACCGGGCATCGAAGGATGCGGCGTAGATGTCGTGACGGCCCGTGGTCACCAGGTGCACGAGCCCCGTCGAGACCTCGACGGCTGCGAGCTGCGTGGACCCGCCGTCGGCGACCAGGACGAACAGGAACCGGCCGTCGGGTGACCACACCGGCCCGCTGCCGCGCGGGTGCGCGCGCATGTCCGACAGCAGGTGGTGCGCCAGCGACCGGTCGTAGTGTCGGGTCAGGCACCGGGGCTCGCCCGACCCGTCGGCTGACACCACCCACAGCATGACGTTCGAGGCGCCCATGCAGGCGTTCTCGTGCCCGAGGTAGGCGATCTGCGCGCCGTCGGGCGACCACGCCGGCGAGGCCACCGGGCCCACGCTGCGCGTGAGCCGCCGCGGGGCGCCTCCTGTCGCGTCCACCACCCAGAGGTCGGCAACGTTGGTGGCATCGGCGTCCTCGGAGCGGTTGGCGACGAACGCCAGCCGGCGGCCGTCGGGGCTCCAGGCGGGCTCGCGGTGGTCGAACGGCCCGGCGGTGAGCTGCCAGGCAGGTCCGCCGGCCGCCGGCACCACGAAGATGTGCCGGTAGCGGCCGTCCCAGAGTCCCTCGCCGTCCGCCTTGTGCCGCAGGCGCGTGATGATCTTGACGTCACAGGCGGGCGGCTCGGTCACCGGTGGCTTGCCCGAGAAGGCGATCTGCGTGCCGTCGGGCGACCAGGCCGGCTCGACGGGACCGTGCTCTGCCTGGGTGAGCTGCCGGGCCTCGCCGCCCGCTGCGGGAATCACCCAGAGGTGCGCAGGCGGCTTGCCCGTGGCCGCAGGCGCAGCCCTGCGGTCCGAGAGGAACAGCACGGCACGGCCATCGGGCGACCAGACCGGATGCCGGTCGCGCTGCTCGCCGGTCGTGAACTGCCGCGGCTCGCCGCCGCCGGCGTCGACGACCCACAGGTGCGACCGGTAGTCGAAGCGCCGCGCGCCGCTGGCACCGGGGAAGGAGCCTACGCGCTCGAGCGCGTAGGCCACGGTCCGGCCGTCTGGCGCCAGCGCCACGTCCGTCACCCAGCGCAGCGACAGCAGATCCTCGGGGGTCATCGGGCGACCGTTCATCATCACACACGCTCCCTGCGGGGGAACCGCATCGTCCTACCGGCCCAGGGCCAGCCGCTCGATCAGCGGCGAGGGCAGGCCAGCGGCCTCCATCTTGCGCTGGACGTCGGCGACGGGGTAGGCCACCCGGAAGAGCGTGACCTCCTGTCGCCCGGTGTCCAGCAGCACGTACGCCGCGCGTGGGTCGCCGTCGCGCGGCTGCCCCACGCTGCCGACGTTGATGATGTACCGGTGGGTCGGCTCGAGCGGGAGCGGGACCTCTGGCAGCAGGCCGGCCGCGCCGACGCGGTGGCGCGTCGCCGCGAAGACCGCCGGCTGGTGCGTGTGGCCCACCACAGCAATCCGGAACCCGTCGGCCGCGAAGCTGGCGCGCGCCGTGCGCACGTCGAGAATGTACTCGTCGGCCGGCTGCCGCGGGCTCCCGTGCACGAGCAGGACGCCTTCGACTTCTGCGCGTTCGGGCAGGGCGGCCAGGTACGCGCGCGCTGCGTCGGTCAGCGCGCGCTGCGTCCAGACGATGGCTTCCTGCGCCCACAGGTTGAAGTCGGCGATGGGGCGCGCGCCCAGCGCCGCCAGGTCGTGGTTGCCGACTACTGCGGCGCGCACGCGCGCGGCCAGCACGTCCACGCAGGCGTTGGGGTCGGGGCCGTAGCCAACGAAGTCGCCCAGGCAGAGCAGCGCGTCCGGCCGCTGCGCCTCCGCGTGGTCGAGCACCGCGCGGAGCGCCTCGAGGTTCGCGTGCACGTCGGACAGGATCGCCAGGCGCACGGCAGGCTCAGTCCGGGGGGCGCGCGCGGTCCACCGCGCCGGGGTGGACGGCCGCCGGCGGCGCGCCGGGTGGGCCCAGGTGGCGGCGCACGAACGTCCACACGATGACCGCACCGGCTGCGGCCGCCACAGCCGGGAAGACCCACAGGAGCACGCCCGAACCGCGCGCCGGCGGCGCAGCCAGCACGCCCTGGCCGAACTGCGCCACGAAGTACGCGATGATCTCCTCGCGCGACTGCCCCTGTGTCAGCCGCGCGCGGATGATCGCGCGCATCTGCCGCGCCAGCTCGGCGTCGGATTCCGCCACGGTCTGCCCGGCGCACACCGGGCACATGAACTCGCGCGCGATGGCGTAGACCTGATCGTCGAGCGTGGGCGCGCCCCACGCCGCCGCCGCCAGCACGGCCGCGCTCCCCCGGCCCGCAAGGGCCCACGCCAGGGGCCTGCCGGCGCGCCGGCGCGGGGAAGATACGACAGCCGTCACACCAGCGCCGCCTCCGCGCGCCGCTGCTCCCAGCGGCACCCGAGCCGGCGGTACAGGTCCACCGCGGCCGCCTGCTCGTCGAACGCCTCCGGCTGATCGAGCGCGGCCAGCGCCCGCGCCAGCGCCAGGCGCGCCGCGGCCTCATGGTAGCGGTCGCCCCCCGCGGCCAGCACCGCGATGGCCTCGCGGGCAACCGCCTCGGCTCTGGCGGCCCGCCCCGCCGCCACCAGGGCTTCCGCGTACCCCACGGCGGCCTGGGCCCGCCCGGCTCTGTCCTCTGGCGGCCAGCGCCTCCGGGCGTCTGCGTGCACGGCGGTGGCCCTGGCCCGCTCGCGCCGGTCGGCGGCGCGGCGGCGCAGCAGCTCGCCGCGGCTGGCCTGCGCCGCGGCCAGCCACGCCGCGCGCCGCGACGCCCGCGCCAGGCGGAGGGTCCGCTCGGAGTAGGCGAGCCCCTGCTCCAGGTAGCGCGATGCCTCGGCAGGGACCACGTCGGCAAGCTCGCTGCAGATGGCCTCGACATGCGTGCGGTAGGGAACGGCGGCGCCCTCGGACTGCGCGCGGGTCACCAGGTTCACGAGTTCGCGGGCACGGGCGAGCGCGGCCTCCATCGCCTCCGGCTGCCGCGTGTAGCGCAGCGCCGTCGCCTGCCCCAGCAGCCAGGCGTCGAGGCGTGCCGGATCTCCCGCTGCGCGGACAGCAGCTTCCGCTGCCCGGAAGGCCTCCAGCGCCCGCGTCAGCGCCGCCGCGCCCTCCGCAAAGAAGGCGCGCAGCGCGGCCCAGCCCTCCACCAGAGGGTCCGAGGCCGATCGAGGCGACGGATGTGCGGCCATGCGGGATCCGGTCAGTCGGCGAGCGCGGCGGTGGCGCTCTCGGCCCGCAGGCGCGCGCGCCACAGCACGACGATCAACACCACCGCCAGCGCCGCGCCCAGGGCGCGCCCGACCGGCACGCCGGCCACGAGCGGCAGGCGGCCGGCGAGCCCTGCGGCGACCTGCAGGACCCAGGCCAGCAGGAACGCGCCGCCGAGGCCGCCCCGCACGCCGGCCCTGCTCACGTATGCGGTGGTGCCGGTGTGCAGCAGCACGGGGAACAGGTAGCCCGTCACGGCCAGCATGGTGGACAGCGGCGTGGTGATCGGCGAGCCGACCAGGCGCAGCGCGCCGACCAGGCCCTGCTCCAGGTGCGTGGTAACCGCCGCGAACCCGGCGCCTGCGCCCGCTCCGTAGGCCAGCGCCGCCGGCGCGTCCGTGGGCAGCACACCCACGAGGGCGAGCGGCACCGTGGCCTTCACCAGTTCGGCAATCCCCACCGCCAGCATGATCTGCGCGGGCGCGGCCGCCGCGCTCCGGTACAGCGCGCCGAACGGGCTCACCCACTCCCACGCGAGGTACGCGCCCTCGCGGGCGATCGGTCCGCTGATCGCGCCGGCCAGCACGCACAGCCAGAGGAAGGGGCGGCCGATCATCCGCCGTCCGGCCAGGGGGCCCAGCCCGAGGAGCGCGAAGGCAACGGCGATGGCGACCGCGAGCCCGTCCATCGTCTCAGGCCTCCGGTGCCAGGGGCGCCGGCGCGAGCGGCGGCCGCCGCGGCGCGCCCACACGCTCGGCCCACAGCACCCGCAGCATCTCCAGCAACTCTCGCCGCCCGCGCTGCGTCAGCCGCACCGGCGGGCGTCGGCCCTGGCGGAACCGGCGGCGGGCCTCTTCGACGTAGAACGGCGCCCAGAACGTCCTGGCGTGCCCTTCGAGGAGCACCACCACCCGCCAGCCCACCCGTGCCTCGAGCCGACAGCGGTCTCCGGCGTGCACGACCCAGGCGTCGTCGGCACCGAACTCGCGGCGGAGGATCTCGCGCAGGCGGGCGGCCAGCTTCGCCCGGCCGGGCCAGTCGAGGATCGGCTGTACTGCCGCGGATTCAGTCATGCATCAGCCGGGCGTCGAGGACGTCGAGAAAGGCCGCGAGGTAGGCGGCGCCGATCTCCCGGGGCGGCACGCCCGGACGCAGCACACCGTCGGGGACCTCGAGCGCCGCCGCGATCTCGTGCACCAGGGGCCGCAGGGCGTGCACGTACATCTGGGTGTTCTTGCGTGCCGAGCGGGTGTGCGGGGCCGGCATGACGAACCCATGGCGACGCTCCCCGGGGGGAAGCAGCCGTGCACGCGTGCTCAGACCGGTCTTCATGCTTGCCGCCACCTCCTTGACGTGCGGACGTGCGGCGGACCTCACCATCCCTGCCCCGTCATCCAGGCCCTGGCCAGCAGACCGAACTCGGTCAGGCAGACGAGCCCCACGACGCGGGCCTCGCGGCCCGCCAGCGCATCGGCGTAGCGGCGGCGCAGGCGCCCGCCCGGGCGCAGCGCGACTAGCGCGAGCGCGCCGGCCAGCGACAGGACGCCGTAGAGCAGGTGCAGGCCGCGACCGGGCTGGCCCCCGCCCAGGTATACTCCCAGACCCGAGGCGGCCTGCAGGATGACCAGCGCCGCTACCACCTGCGCCACGACCCAGAACCAGCCGGCCAGGGGACGGTTGCCAGGGAGGGCGACGGCGGCAGCCAGCACCAGCAGCAGGGCGCCGACGAGCGCGCCGTACAGGAGCACGAGGCTGGAATGGACGGTTCCGAGCATGGACGCTCCCGATAACCCTACACGGCGGGGACCTTGGGGGTTCGTTCCACGCCGCGGCGGCGCGCCCCTGCCACCTGGGCGGTCTGCCGCGCGGGCCGCCCCGGCGGGACCATTAGCGGGACCATCAGGAGATCGCGGCCCGGCGTCGAACACCAAGAGCCCGGGCCGATGCGCGCCATGGGCATCACTGTCAACCTGAGCCTCATCGCCGTGCTGGTCGTCCTCGGCGCGGCTGCGCCTGCGGCCACCAGAATGCCGCCCGAGGCCGGCGTGGACGTCCTGGTCGTGGGTGGGACGCCTGGCGGTGTGACCGCGGCGGTGGGCGCCGCGCGCGCCGGCGCGTCGGTGCTGCTCGTGGAGCCCGGCGTCCGCCTGGGCGGCATCCTCTCGAATGCCTGGCTCACGACCTTCGACCTCAACCTGGGGCCGGACGGCGAACCGCTGACGCGGGGCGTCTTCCTGGAGGTGTTCCGCGAACTCGGGATCTCGTTCGACCCCGACGACGCCGCCCGCGCGCTCGGGCGCCTGATCGTGCGGGAGCCGGGCGTGCGCGCCGCCCTCGAGACGTCGGTCGCGCGGGTCCACGTGGCGGGCGGCCGGATCACCGGGGTGGAGGTGGTCGACCGCTCGTGGCGCCGGGTCACGCGCGTTCGCCCGCGCCAGGTGGTCGATGCCACGGACGACGGCGACATCGCGGCCGCCGCGGGGGTGCCCCACGAGGTGGGGCGTGCCGGCTACCAGGGCGGAGAACGCTGGATGCAGGCCGCGACGCTGATCTTCCGCATGGGCGGGGTAGACTGGGAACGACTGGTGGCGGACATCAGTGCCCGCGCGGAGGACGCTGACGCCATTACCTGGGGCGTCAGCGGCAACACCGCCTGGGGCTATCCGGACGTCGCGCAGGACTACCGGCCCGGCCATCCGCGGGTCGTGCTGTACCCGCTCAACCTGGCCCGGCAACGCGATGGCACGGTGCTGATCAACGCGCTGAACATCACCGAGGTCGACGGGCTCGATCGCGCGTCCGTGGCCGAGGGGCTGCGGATCGCGCGGAACGAACTCCCGCGCCTGGCGGGCCACCTGCGCGCGACCGTCCCCGGGTTCGAGGGCTCGAACCTGGTGGATCACGCCCCGGCGCTCTACGTCCGCGAGACACGGCACGTCGCCGGGCTCTACACGCTGACCGTGGACGACATCCGCACTGGACGCGTCTTCGACGACCGGATCGCCGTCGCATCCTATCCCGTGGACCTGCACCCCTATCACGCGAACTGGCGCAACCCGTTCCTGCCGGTCGCGCGGGTCTACACGATCCCCTTCCGGGCCATCGTCCCCGTGGGCATCGACAACCTGCTGATGGCGTCGCGGGCGTTCTCGGCCACCAGTGAAGCCCACGGGTCGGCGCGCGTCGTGCCGACGGTGATGGCCCTGGGGCAGGCGGCCGGCGTGGCCGCAGCGCTCTGCGCGCGGCGCGGCTGCACGCCCCCTGCGGCGGCCGCATCGCCGGCGCTGGTGCGGGAGCTGCAGCTGGCGCTGGCCGCGCAGGGCGCCTACCTGGCGGGACAACCGTAACGACGAGCCGCGGCCGCGCGGCCGGGCTCAGTCGAGCAGCGTCCCAGCCCAGGCGCGCTGATAGAGGCAAAGCAGCGCGTCGCGCTCCAGCGGCCGCGGATTGTTCGGCCGCGGATACCGCGCCAGGCACTCGTCCACCATAGCCGGCAGGTCCGCCGCGCTCGCGCCCACGTCGCGCCATGCGGTCGGAATGCCCACCTCCTCTGCGAGGCGGAGGACGTCGTGGAGCACCGCCTCGGGCGCGTCGGGCACGCCCAGGGCGCGGCCAACGTCATGCAGGGGCCCGGTGGCGGAGGTGGCGTTGTAGGCGATGCACGCCGGCAACGCCAGGGCACACGAGAGCCCGTGGGCCAGGTGCAGGCGGTTGGCCAGCGTGTAGGCGATGGAGTGGCCCAGCACCATGCCTGCGTTCAGGCTCAGGCCGCCGAGGAACGCGCCCACCAGCATCTGCGCACGGGCGGTGAGGTCGGTGCCGTCGGCGTAGGCTCTGGGCAGGAACTCGCGGATGAGCTGCATGCCCCGCGCGGCGACGGCGTCGGTCAGCGGCGTGGCGTTGGTCGACAGCATCGCCTCCAGGCAGTGGCTGAGGGCGTCCATGCCCGTCCACGCCGTGACCGCCGGCGGCAGGCTCACCGTCAGGTCGGGGTCGAGGATCGCCGCCCGCGCCACCAGCAGCGGGCCGCCGGTGAAGGCCTTGACCCCGCCGCGGGTGATGACGGCGTTCCGGCTGGCCTCGGCGCCGGTGCCGGCGGTGGTGGGAATGAGCACCAGGGGCACCGGCGGGGCGCTGAAGGCACGGCCGCTGAAGTACTCGACCATCGCCCCGGGGTTTGTGGGTGCCACGGCCGCCAGTTTGGCCATGTCCAGGGCGCTACCGCCGCCGATGCCGACCACGGCCGCCGGCCGGACCTGCCGCGCGCGGACCGCCACGGCCTCGGCGATGTCGTCAGTGGGCTCGCCGGTGATCTCGCTGAAGACGCTGCCTTCGAAGCCCGCTGCCGTCAGCAGGTCCATCACGCGGGTCGCTAGGCCCAGCCGGGCCAGCGTCGCGTCGGTGACGATCAGGGCGCGCCCGGGCGCGACGTCCAGGCCGCGCAGGACGCCGGCCAGATGCTCGAGCGCCCCCTGGCCCATCGTGACCGACGACGGGCCGTAGAGCGGCTGCGGGCGCAGGGCGGCCACGGCCCTAGTCCCCGCAGGTGCCGATGACCCGCCGGCACCTGCGGCAGAGCAGCTTGCATGATCCGACGAACTCGGCGCCGTGTCCGCAGAACGGGCAGCGAGGCGGCTCGGACATCGCCCCACCGGTTCGCCGGCGGGCGCACGTCCCCTGCCGGTGCCGGCACGTGCCCGCCGGGAACCCATAGACCGGGGAGACTGGCGGCCGAGCCCGGGCCGCGGCGGTAACCGCAGGCACGGGCCTCCTCGACCGTGAGCCCCACGCTGGCCACCTCGGGGTCGGTGAACACCGCACCGGGGATCCGGCCACGGGTCCCGGTCTCAGTTCACACAGCAGCTCATCCGCGAGATGTCCCGTCGGAAGGCCTGCGCGGCCAGCTTGATGCCCTCGCTCAACGTGGGGAAGACGTGCACGGTGTCGATGAGGTCGTCGACGGTGGGGCCGAACTTCACCGCCAGTGTCGCTTCGTGGATCAGGTCGGCGGCCAGCGGCGCCACCATATGCACGCCCAGGACCCGGGCGGTCTCGGGGTGCACCACCATCTTGACGAGCCCTCGGGTCTCCTTGATGGCCTTCGCCTTGGGCACCTGCTCGACGCACACCGTCCGGCAGGCGCAGAAGTGGAAGCGTTCCATGACCTGCTCCTCGGTGAGCCCCACGCTGGCCACCTGCGGGTTCGTGAACACGGCGTGGGGCACGTGTTCGTAGACGACGGTGTCCTGACTGCCGGTAAGCGCGTTGCCGGCTGCGAGGTAGCCCTCCTTGGCGGCCACGGTTTCCAGCTGCATGTTGCCCACCACGTCGCCGGCGGCAAAGATCTGGGCGAACTCCAGGCCCAGGGGGCCACCCCCTATGACCAGCAGGGCGCGGGGCAGGGCCTGGAGGCGCAGCGCCGTCCGGTTGTCGAGCCAGGCCACCGCGTCGAGGCCCGGGATCGGCAGGCGCCTGGTCCGCGAGCCCGTGGCCAGCACCATGCGCTGCCCCCGCACCACCGTCCCGTCCACCTCCACCTCGGTCGGTGAGCGCAGCGTGGCGCGCCCCTCGATGTACCGGACGCCCGGCAGGCCGTCCAGCA
>JAVKIP010000050.1:0-6137 GCA_031459385.1 Candidatus Fervidifonticultor secundus
TGACGGCCGACTTCACTCTGAGGTGCGGCGACTCCTGCGCCGCCAGGGGCGGTCAGTGCCTCAGGGACTGGGCAGCGAGCGCATGAGTGTCGCCATCCGGATCGCGGCGCGGGCGGCGTCCTCGCCGCGGTTGACCTTTCCCCCGGCCCGGTCGGCCGCGTGGGCCGGATCGAACACGGCCAGCACCTCGTTGATCACCGGGACGCCGGTCTGCAGGGCCACCTGGGCCATGCCCGCCGCGGCGTTGTGGGCCACGAGATCGAAGTGCAGGGTCTCGCCCCGGATGACGCACCCAAGACAGATGATGGCGTCGTAGGCGCGCGTCTGGGCCAGCCTGCGCGCCGCCAGCGGGATCTCCAGCGCGCCCGGCACCCAGGCCACGTCCACGCGCGCGGCGCCCGCCGCCGCCAGGACGGCCTGCGCGCCGTCCAGCAGCCGCTGCGTGACGTACTCGTTGTAGCGGCTGACCACGACGGCGAATGACAGCCCCGATGCGTCATCGCTGCCCTGGAACACCGTGCCCATAGTGGCCTCGCCCTGCCTCACTCGATGCCCAGCAGATGGCCGAGCCGGTGGCGTTTGGTCTTGAGGTAGCGGTAGTTCTCGGCGTTCGGTGGAATCTCGATCGGCACCCGCTCGATCACCTCGAGCCCGTATCCCTCCAGCCCGGCGCGCTTCTGGGGGTTGTTGGTCAGGAGCCGGATCCTGGTCAGGCCCAGGTCGCGGAGGATCTGGGCACCGATGCCGTAGTCGCGCGGGTCGGGAGGAAAACCCAGGAGCTCGTTGGCCTCGACGGTATCGCGGCCCTGGTCCTGCAGCGCGTACGCCTTGATCTTGTTGGTGAGCCCGATCCCCCGTCCTTCGTGCTGTCGGATGTAGACGATGACCCCCCGGCCCTCGCGCGCGATGGCCCGCATGGCCGCCCGGAGCTGTTCGCCGCAGTCGCAGCGCAGCGATCCGAACACCTCGCCCGTGAGGCATTCGGAGTGCATGCGCACCAGCACCGGTGCGCCATCATTGACGGTGCCCATGACGAGGGCCAGGTGGCCGGACCCGTCCAGCAGATTCTTGTAGACGACCGCCTCAAACTCGCCGAACACCGTGGGCAGCCGCGTCTGCCCCTCGCGCTGCACGAAGCGATCGGTACGCAGCCGGTAGCGAATGAGGTCGCGCACCGTGAGGATCTTGAGCCCGTGGTGCCGGGCGAAGCGCTCCAGCTCCGGCAACCGGGCCATGGTGCCGTCGTCGGCCACGATCTCGCAGGCAACGCCGGCAGGCTGCAGGCCGGCCAGGCGCGCGAGGTCCACCACCGCCTCGGTGTGGCCGGCGCGGCGCAGCACACCGCCTGGTGCCGCCCGCAGCGGGAACACATGGCCGGGCCGCACCAGATCGTCAGGCCGCGTGGCCGGATCACCCAGCAGCCGCACGGTCAGCGCGCGGTCGTGGGCCGAGACGCCGGTGCCGCCGAGGCGGGCGTCGACCGACACGGTGAACGCCGTCCCGTACTTCGAGGTGTTCTCGGTGACCATGGGCGGCAGCCGCAGCTCGTCGCACCGCTCCGGGGACAGCGGCGCGAACACCAGGCCGCGCCCGTAGGTGATCATGAAGTTGATGGCGTCCGGCGTCGCGAACTGGGCGGCCATGACCAGGTCGCCCTCGTTCTCGCGGTCCTCGTCGTCCACCACGACGAGCATGCGGCCAGCGCGCACCTCGGCGATGGCTTCGTCCACAGTGGCGAAGATATCCGTCGCCACATCGGCCCGGTCGGTCATGACCGCCCTCCCTCCAGCAGGCGCTCCACGTACTTGGCCAGGATGTCCACCTCGAGGTTGACGCCCTCGCCCGGCCCTTTGCGGCCCAGAGTGGTGACCGCCAGCGTGTGCGGGATCAACGCCACCGCGAACCGGCCGCCAGGCCCCGCGGCGGCCACGGTGAGGCTGACGCCGTCCACCGCGATTGACCCCTTCTCGGCGATGTAGCGCGCCAGCGGGCCGGGCGCGTCGATCTCCATCCAGACGCCGTCACCCTCGGGTCGGACGGACGCGATCGTCCCCACGCCGTCTATATGACCCTGCACGAGATGCCCGCCCAGGCGTTGATCGAGGCGCACCGGCCGCTCCAGATTGACCGGATCGCCGGGCCGCAGCTCGCCCAGGGTGGTGCGGCGCAGCGTCTCGGCTGCCAGGTCGGCCGCAAATTCCCCTGAGCCGAGCTCGACCATCGTCAGGCACACGCCGTTGACCGCGATGCTCTCGCCGATGGTGGCGCCGTCGATCAGCGTGCCCGCCCGAATCCTGACCCGCGCGCCGTCGGGGCGCATCTCGACCGACGTCACGTGACCCATGCCTTCGACGATACCGGTGAACATCACGCCTCCAGATATCCGGTGACCGCCACGTCGTCACCGAGGGCCACGATTTCCACGTGGTGCAGGCGGAGCGGTGCGGTGAGGGCGGCGGCACCCGCGCCGTCCAGGGGCGTCGGGGCCCGCTCCTCGCCCAGGAGGCAGGGCGCAACCAGCGCCACGATCTTGTCCGCGACGCCCGCGGCCAGGGCCGCCGCGTGGACGGTCCCGCCCCCTTCGATGAGCACGTGGAGCAGGCCGCGGCGCCCCAGGACCTCTAATAGCGCCCTGAGGTCCACCGGACCCCCGGCGCGGTCCTGCACCAGGACCTCGACCCCCTCCCGGCGGAGCGCCTCCACGCGGTCGGCCGGTGCCGCGCGCGTGGTCGCAATCAGGGTGGGCGCCTCGCCGACGGCCCTGACCACGCGTGCTGCGCTCGGCGTGCGCAGCCGGGAGTCCAGCACGACCCTCAGCGGGTTGCGAGGTGCCGGCACGGTCTCCGCCGGGAGTCGGCAGGTCAGGTGCGGGTCGTCAGCCAGCACCGTCCCCACGCCGACCAGCACCGCGTCGGAGACGTTCCGCAGGCGGTGCACGAACCGCCTCGCCTCCTCGCCGGTCAGCGTGGTCCGGCGGTCGCGCCGCGCGGCGGTCCTGCCGTCGAGGCTCATCGCCCACTTCAGCGTCACGAACGGCAGGCCAGTCCGCCGGTGCTTGATGAAGCCCTCGTTGGCGCGCCGCGCCCGGGCTTCAAGCAGGCCCACCTCGACCTCGATACCCGCCTCCCGCAACCGGACGATGCCCCTGCCGCTCACCGCGGGATCGGGGTCTATCATCGCGGCGACCACGCGCCGGACGCCGGCGGCGATCAGCGCCTCGGTGCAGGGCCCCGTCCGACCGGTGTGGTTGCAGGGCTCGAGGGTCACGTACACGGTCGCGCCCCTGGCGCGCTCGCCGGCCTCCCGCAGCGCCAGCACCTCGGCGTGAGGCTGCCCTGCTCCAGGATGGAACCCGCGGCCGACGATCTGACCATCGGCGACCACGACCGCACCCACGATGGGATTGGGGCTGGTGCGGCCCTCGGCTCGCCGAGCCAGCGCCAGCGCCTCTTCCATCATGGCGACATCGCCTGGTGCGGCAGTGTGCGTCAGTGGTCCTCACCCCAAAATACAGGCGCCCGGATCGCAACGAGCCTCCGGGCGCAGCAACGACGAAGCGACGGCCGGGCCGGAACCCGCGACACCGAACACAACGTCGCGAGCCCGCTGCCCCAAAGCCAGGCTCCACCGGTGACCTTCTCCCATCCGGACTGTACCGTCGGCTCCGGAGTCTCACCGGATCCTGCCCTGCCGCTGGCGCGACGCAGGCTCGCGGGCTGTACCGCCGATCGGGAATTGCCGGCTCTGCGCCGGCTCACCCTGCCCCGAAGGCCGCTATGTAATTCCTGCCAGCCTCAATAGTACCATCAGGCGGCTGCCGGAGCCAGTCCGTCCCCGAGCAGCAGGCATCGGCCGGCCGCCGGGCGAAAACTCGCCGGCGTGGCCGTCTACCACCTGCCGCCGCGTGAGGCCTTCACCCGCCGCGAACTCGCCGTCATTGACGGGCACCGGACGCCGGCCGCCGTCCAGCGCTTCCTGAACTTCGGGCTGAGGTACAATCACCACCTGGTGGGCACGCGGCTGGCGTCGTTTCGCGAGGTGCTCCGCAGCGGCCAGACCATGTGCATCGAAGCGGCGTTGGTGGCGGCGGTCATCCTGGAGCAGCACGGCTACCCGCCCCTGGTCGTGAGCCTGGAGTCACAGGACGACCTGGATCACGTGCTGTTCGTGTTCCGGCACCGGGGCCGGTGGGGCGCGGTGGCCCGCTCGCGCGACGCCGGGCTGCACGGTCGGCGACCGGTCTACCGCTCGATCCGCGACCTGGTCTGGAGCTACTACGATCCCTACGTGGACTGGACGGGGCGCCTGACGGGGTACGCCCTGATCGACCTGCGGGCTGTCGCGTCCTACGACTGGCGCTTCACTCGGCGGAACATGTGGTGGCTGGAGCGCTACCTGGTCCGGTTTCCCCACACACCGCTGCGGTCATCCGACGCCCGCTACCGATCGCTGCTGGCGCGCTACCGGGCCTTCCGCGCCCGGCATCCCCATGCGCCGGTGGACTACTACCCTACTCGCAGGTACTGGATGTGGCCCGGACGACGCCGATGGCACCAGAGCCAGGGCTCGATCACGTCCCCGGACGGGTGCCGGCCAGTTCCTGCAGCAGGCCCACCAGCAACCGCGCGGCCTCGTCGAGATGGCGGGGCGTGATGTTGGCGGGCACGTCACCCGGCTGGTGGTAGTGCGGGTCCACGCCCCGGTGGAGAAAGACCGCCGGGATGCCGTACCGCTCGAAGCTGACGTGGTCGCTGGCGCCCGAGCGGAACCTCGAAACCGGGATGTGCAGGCGCTGGGCCACGCGCTCTGCGACGCCGACCAAGCTATCGTCGCGCCCGGGGGACGCGCCGATCATCAGCCGATCGCCCCAGCCCACCATGTCGAGATTGATCATCGCCACCACGCCGCCTCGCCGTTCGGCGGCGAAGGCGCCCGATCCATAGAGGCCGAGCTCCTCACCGGCGAAGAAGACGAACTGCACGGTCCGGGCGGTCGGCACGCCGGCCAGCACGCGGGCCGCTTCGAGCGTGGCGGCCACACCCGAGGCGTTGTCGTTGGCGCCGGGGCCGGCCGGGACCGTGTCGAAGTGGGCGCCAGCGACGACGACTTCTTCGGGTCGCGCCAGCCCCCGCTTGGTGGCCACCACGTTGGACGCCGTCCGGGTCTCGACCAAGGTATCAACCAGCAGGCGCACGCGCACCCGCCCCCGCTGCGCCGCCTCGGCCAGTCGCTTCCCCTCATCCTGACCGATGGTGACCGCAGGGATCTCGGAGCGCTGTCCGAGCGTGCCGGCGACGATCCCGGCAGTGTTGTTGTAGATGATGGCCGCGACCGCTCCCCGCGCGGCGGCGTTGGCGACCTTCTCTCGGAAGGTGATGCCACCCCGCTCGGCCAGTGCCACTGCGCCGGCAACGCCCTTCCCATCGAAGTCCGCGGGCCGACCCAGCCCCACGAACACCAGGTCGGCCTCCAGCCCGTCGGCCGGCGTGGCGGCCGAGAAGAAGAGGGCCTGGCTGGGGATCGGCTGCGTGGCCCCCGCAGGCTGCACCTCCACGCGACGCGCCTCGAAGTACGGAAACTGAAATGCGTGCGCTTCCACCGGGTAGCCGTACTGGCGCAGGTGCGTCATGAGGTACTCCGCGGCCTGGCGCTCGCCAGACGTACCCGAAACCCGCGGCCCGATGGTCCCGGCCAGGTGCTGCACGTGTGCGAACGCCGCATCGGCTGACGTCGCGGTCTGGCCGAACGCCAGCGACGGCACCAGCGCCGCGAGCGCCACCACGAGCCACAGGCCCGCTGACTGGAGCCACGAGCTCCGCATCGGGTCACCTCCAGGGGTTTGACGAGATAACGCTGCACCGGGCCGCCTTGTTTCGTGGCTAGGACGGCTGCGCCAGGTCCACGACCCTGCCGCCCGTCACCCGCACGAGGTCGGCGGGTGCGATGGGGAAGATCGCCGTGGGGGTCCCGGCCGCAGCATAGACAACCTGGTAGTGCAGCAGGTCTTCGTCAATGAAGGTAGCCAGCGGCGTGAGGTGACCGACCGGGGGAACGCCGCCGATCGCGAACCCGGTGGTCGAGCGTACCAGGTCTGCATCAGCCCGCTCGATCCGTGCGGCGCCGGTAGCCCGGGCGAG
>JAVKIP010000051.1:0-6135 GCA_031459385.1 Candidatus Fervidifonticultor secundus
GTTTCCCATCCTACAGACACCTTTCGATGACCGGGGGGCCATCGACACCGAGAGCCTGCGCCGGCTGGTACGGTTCTGCCTCCAGGCGGGAGCCCACGGGCTCGTGATCCCGGCCAACGCCAGCGAGTTCTTCACGCTGTCCGATGCGGAACGCATGAAAGTGGCCGAGGTGGTCCTCGACGAGGCGCACGGCCACGTGCCCGTCGTCATTAGCTGCAACGGCGTCTCTGCGCCGGCCGCCGTGGCCTTCGTGCGCCACGCCGTCTCCCACGGCGCGGACGGCATCATGGTGCTCCCGCCCTACGTCCGCCGCCCCGGGGAGTCCGGGGTCATCGCGTACTACGCGGCCGTCGCCGATGCCGCCGGCGATCGCCCGGTCATCGTCCAAAATGCCGAGCCACCCCTGGGCACACCGCTGTCGGTCCCCTCGCTCGTGAAGCTGCTGGAGCAGGTGCCGGCCATCCGCTACGTCAAGGAGGAGGTGAACCCGTCCGGTCAGCGCATGTCGGCACTGATCGCATCGGCTGGCGATCGTCTGCTGGGTGCCTTCGGCGGCCAGAACGGCATCTGGCTGCTCAACGAGCTGGACCGAGGGGCGTGCGGCAACATGCCGAACTGCGCCACCATCGACGTGCACGTGCGGATCTACGAGCTCTATCGCGCGGGTCAGCGCGACGACGCCGAGGCCCTGTACCTCAAGCTCCTTCCCCTGCTGGTCCTGGGCAGCCAGTACGGGGTGGCCTTCGCGAAGGATCTGCTGCGGCGTCGGGGGGTGATCCGCACGAACGTGGTGAGGGATCCACAGGCCCACCCCCTCGACCGGTGGGATCTGGCCGATGTCGATCGATATCTGGCGCGGCTGGAGCCCGTGATGGTCACGTGAGCGGTCAACGGCAGCAGTAGCGGTTGGTGATGAGCACCCAGCCCGTGGGCATCCGCACCAGGACTGTGCCGTCCACTTGTGTCCCCAGCCGCGCGTAGGCGTCTGGGGAGAGCAGCCCGAAGAGGGGGCCGGACTGCCAGGCAACCAGGAACTCGTGGTCACTACGCGCGGGTAGTACCGGGATCGTGATCCCGTAGGCGGCGAAATCGACCTCGGCGCCGGCGCTCCCCATCACCAGAACGCGGTCGCCCTCGCGAGAGAGCCGGTTGACGGCCCCGGCGACCTCGGGCCAGGGCCACAGGCGGCGATAGCCCGTCGCCATGGCCCCGTACGCCGCCGCGTACGAGAGCACCGCACCGATCGCCAGCATGGCGACCGCCTCGCGGCTGTGGCCGCGAAACGTGATGGCGCCAAAAGCCACGAGCGCCAGAGCCATGGTCGCCAGCGAGGGCGCCGCCAGCCGGAGATAGGCCTTCAGGAGCGGGACATTCTCCAGCCCTGTGATCCAGATCAGACCGGCCCACAGCGGAATCCCCAGGGCCCCGGACATCACCGCGGTGGCCCGCAGCCGCCGTGGCTCGTCAACCATCGAAGCGAGCGACTGCCCGCCCAGGACCGCCAGCGCCGGGAAGGCGGGCAAGAGGTAGCGCAGCACGCGGTCGCCCGACGACAGGGCGAACATCAGGAACACGAAGCCGCCCCACAGCCCGCACAGGCGCAGCGGCGCCGGACCGCGGCCCAGGGAGTGCGCGGCTACCGTCGCAGCACCGGGCAGCAGGCCGGTCCAGGGCAGCATGCCGATCATCAGCAGGGCCAGGTAGGCCAGCGGGGAGAATCCGTGAGGAAGCCTTGGCCCGACCCTCTCGCCGAGAAAGGGTCGAAGGAAGCGGGCCAAGCCGTTGTCGCCGGTGGTGAACGTCTCGACAAACGGCATGCCCTGGCGGAGCGCACCCACGACGAACCACGGCAGGGCGACGGCCAGGAAGACCACGCCGGCGACCGCCGCGTGGCCCCATCGCCAGCATCCGGGCTCGCCCCGACGTCGAGCGAGCAGCAGCTCGGCACCGACCACAGGGCCAAAGACGGCCGGTGCGATCAAGCCCTTGCTCAGGACCGCCAGCGCCAACCAGCACGCCGACAGCACGGCGTGACGGATGCGGCCGTCGCGGCGGTAGATCAGATACGCGTAGAACGCCAGGGCGAGAAACAACGCCAGCGGCACGTCCTGTTGAGGCATCCCGCTCAGATAGAACACAGCCGCAAAGGTCACGACCAGGAGGGCGGCCAGCAGGCTCGCCTCCTCGTCCAGGGCCAGCCGGGCGATCAGGTAGGTGACGATGACGAGCGCCAGGGTCATCAGCAGGTGCCACAGCCGCAGCGCCACGTCGCTGCCGCCGAGGAGCCTGATCGAGAACGCCAGCAACCAGATGGTCAGCGGCGGCTTGTCCTGGATCCAGCCTGGCCGATTGGGGTGGCGCAGGGTGATCCACTCACCGCTCTCGAGGACGTGTTTGGCGATCTTTGCGTAGTGGGCGGTGACGCTGTCGATCTGCGGCAGTGGCGCGCCAGCGAGCATCACCACGCACGCGGCCACCACGATACTGCGCCAGACCTTCTTCCAGTCCATGGAGAGCGCGTCTTTAGCCAGAAGACCTGGCACCTCCCGCTACGGTGTGATCACGGGGCCCGACTCAAGACGGCACGCAGGCGATCGGCCACCACGCGGTCCTCGCCTTCCAGCAGCGTGTGCACCACCACGTTGATCACGTCGCCGTCGACGCGGACCCACACGCTCGGGGTGCCCTCGCGCAGCTTCCGCTCCACCTCCACAGCCGTCAGGCCGGAGCCGGGCGCGAAGCTCAGCTGGAGCTGCATCCAGGGCCCACCGCGCGGCCAGGTGGACTCGGCAGTGACGTGGGGCAGATCGGCGAGCGCGCGGGCAATAGTGTCGATACGCTGCGCACAGACGGCCAGCCAGCTCGCATGGTCGGCGGCAAACCACTCGCGCAGCGCCGCCACCGTCGCCGCGATCTCCTGGCGGTCCACCTTGTAGCCCCGGCCGATGGACCGGTTCTCGTAGGTCTCGTAGCCAATGAATCCGTTCATGGCGGCCGCCTCGACCAGGTCGCGGCGGCCGCAGAGGATGCCGGTGGACTGCGTCGACCCGAAGTACTTGGCACCGAAGCACACCAGGTCGGCCCCGCTCTGCCCGGCCAGCCAGGTCATCCGCTCCAGCGGATAGACCTCGGCCGCCGCATCCACGAGGACGGCGACACCCCTCTTGCGCGCGACGCGCACCACGTCAGGAATCCGCAGCGTCCCGTTCGCGCCTTCCTCTCGAGCGAAGTACAGGATGCCGGCGGTCTGCGGGCCGATGGCGACCTCCAGGGCCTCGGGCATCGTGCCCTGCTCGGTCCCCACCTCCACGAGCCGGCCGCCCGGCACCGTCACGGCGCGGTCGTACCGGTAGCGCATGGCCTTCTGCAGCAGGAATTCGTTGCGCATCCCGGCCGTATCCGGGAGCCGCGCGATGCGCTCGGGATCCTGACCGGTCATGATCGCCGCCGCACCCTGGACCAGTGCGGCAAAGCAGCCCGAGGTGACCAGCGCCGCCTGAGTGCCCAGCACGTCGGCGATGAGCCGGCCTGAGCGCTCCAACAGCTCGGCCATATCCGCAAACCGGACGTTGGCGTCGTCCATCGCGGCGCGGACAGCCGGCGAGAGAATCGAGCCGCCCAGCACGGTGACATTGCCCCGAGCATTGATGACCTGCCGCAGGCCCAACTCCTCGTACACCGTTGCGGTGCTCACCCACGACCCTCCACGCCCGACCCAAGCGGGCTCAGAGCAGGATCAGTTCCCCGTCGGCGACGGCGAAAGTAGCGCCCAGCCGCCGGCTCTGGGCGGCGATGCGGTCGAGGATGGCGACGGCGCGATCGCCCGCCGGCTGGGGTTCTCCCGCCTCGTCGAGGATCAGCGGACGCAGCCGCGCGCTGCGGATACGGCCGCCTCCCACCTCGACGACGAGCACGGCACCCTCCAGCGCCTCGCCCGATGTGAGCGTGGCCAGGTCGTAGGGCGGCGTCCCAGGACGGGCGATCACCAGTTCCTCACCACGGCCGAGACTGTGGAACAGGAAGTTGCCGAGGCTGTAGCAGATGAGCCCGTCCCGGTACCGCTCGACGCCGTGCAGCGTATGCGGGTGATGGCCCACGATCACGTCGGCGCCCGCGTCGATCAGACGCCGTCCGAGGGGTCGCTGGTACTCGGCCAGCGGCCCCTGGAAAGCCGCCACCCACCCTGAAGGGACGCCCCAGTGCACGGCCAGCACGACGAGGTCGGCCTGCCGACGCGCCGACCGGATGGCGTCCTCTGCCCGCGCCACATCCTCCGCAACGGCTGCCGTGCGCACGTAGGGTGAGGTGCCTGGCTGCTCTTCCAGGGTCGGCGCGTCGAAGACCACCGTGTAGGTGATGTGGATGGGCGCGATGCCCGCCCAGGTAGGCCCTGCGGCGAATCCGGGAGGCAGGGTGCAGGCCAACCCCAGGCAGGCCACGGTAGTGTCGCCGACGCGCACAACGGCGGGCGCCAGAGCTTCCTGGACGGTGCCGCCGCCCCCGACGGGCTGAATCCCTGCGCCGCGCAGCGCCTGCAGGGTCTGGGCCAGTCCCTCGGGGCCGAAGTCCAGCGCGTGGTTGTTGGCCACGCTGGCCACGCGGACGCCTGCAGCCCGCAGGGCCGGCGCCAGCGCCGGGCTGGCGCGCAGATTGATCAGCTTCTCGGCCGGACGACCTCCGGTGCACAGCGGTACCTCGAGGTTGACAACACTGAGGTCTGCCTCGCCAAGCCACCGCACGCCCGCGCCTGCCGGTGGCCGGGTCAGCATGAGATCGCCGGTGGCGACCAGCACGCCCACGGCTAAGCCTCTCCGCGCAAGATCCGCCTGGCGTCCCTCAGTGCCCAGGTCACCCGGTTGCGCCCACGCAACAGGTGGGTGGAGAGCACGTAGTACTCGGGTGACCCTTCCGGAACAGCGCCAAGGCGCGGGGCGTCGGCCAGGTCCGGCAACGCCGGCACTTCCACCGCCGGATCGTGACGGAAGAGGCCCTCCCGCGTGTAGTTGATCCTCACCAGCACCCGGGCGAGCGCGCGCTGTTGTCGGTTGAAGCGGCGCACGTCGGGATCGGTCAGGGGTCTTGCGGCGAGCAGTTCGGCCGCCCGGTAGAAGTCATCGAGATCGCCACGCAGCCCTGCTGCCTCACGGACCGGAGCCGACAGGTCCAGGCGGCCGCCCGCACCGGCCTCGTAGCGTCTCAGGGTGGCGAGGATCTCATTGGCCGTCTTCCTGAAGTCGAACGGGTGCAGGGGAGCGTTGAGCGCGCGGCTCAATCCCGTGGCATAAACCTTGATGTCGCGGATGAGGTTGTCCCGGTCGGCGACGGGCAGCATGTCGTCCTCCGCGTGCCACTCGATGTTACCCCCGCATCCTCCCACGGCGTACAGGCCTCTCCGCGTCTTCTCGGCCTCGGGGATCTCCGAGAGGAGCATGTAGAAGCCGGTCAGACCGATGTTGTTGAACGAGTAGTCCCCGGCTCGCAACGGCCGCGTGCCCGAGGCCGGCAAACCGGTGGCGTCTTCAACCGATCCCCGGGCCAGCTCCTCGGCCTCGCTCATCCACATCACCTTCTCGAAGGCCGATGCGTCCCGGCACCCCGGCGAGTCACAGTTCACCTGGGCCACGCACCATGCGGCCAGGTCCAGCCCGAACGTGTCCGCGTACCAGGTCGAGCCCGCATAGCGTCCGTGCGAGTGGCCCGACCACCAGGCCACCCGCAGCGTGCGGCGCAGGCCGTCGCGATGGGCCCAGAACACCCTGGCCAGCTCCAGCAGCGTGGCGTCACCCACGGCGTTGTCGCCGACCCCGACGTGCCAGGAGTCCACGTGCCCGTGCACCAGGCAGAACTCCTCCGGCGCATCGCGGCCGCGGATCTCCGCGACCAGCAACGGGATCGGCCTCCAGCGCTCCTCCAGCCGCGTCTGGATGGCGAAGCGAGGCGGGCGCCTGCGGCTGAGGACGAGGGCCTTGAGGCGCTCGCCGTCGGGCCGGCTGATGGCCACCACGGGGATCGTAGGCTTTCGGTCAACCGAGTCCAGATCGGGTGATCCCCAGATCGAGGTACAGATCCCCTCGTGGATCCGTTCGCCGGGGCTGATGAACACGGCACCGAGCACGCCGGCCCGCATGAAGTCCA
>JAVKIP010000052.1:0-6117 GCA_031459385.1 Candidatus Fervidifonticultor secundus
TGGGCGGTGCCGGCCATGCCCAGGATCACCCACGCGCGCGCCACGGCGTCGGCGAACGCCCGTGTGAGTCTCGTGCGGGCCCGACCCAGCGTCAGGTCGCCGTCGGCGGAGGTCGCGACATAACCCAGGCCGCACAGACGCTCGCGCAGCGCGCTCTCGGAGACCGTCGGCGCCACCGCCAGGAGGAACCGCACGCCCCGGCTCCGGTCGGCGATGGCCGCCGCGGCGCGCGCCAAAAGCACGGCGTTGTGGGGCGCGTCCCGTCGGCTCCCCGGCAGCAACGCGACCACCGGGACGTCCGGTTCCAGGTCGAACGTCTCGCCGGTGGGCGAGACGAGATCCATCATGACGTTCCCGGGCGCGACCGCCGGCAGGCCGTGGGCGGCCAGGAACGATGCCGAATCGGGGTCTCTGGCGAAGATCCGTAGCGCCCGGCGCCGCATCACTTGGCGCGCGACCCATCCGAACGGCGCGATCCGCACCGATTCGGCCGTGGCTACGAACGCGGCGCCCGGCGCGGCCAGCGAGGCCATCCGCAGGCAGTACACGTCGCCCACCGCGACGACCAGGTCCCACTGTCCGCGCTGGGCCCGAAGGGTCCGGTACTGAGCGCGCCAGAGCCCGACCAGTCCGGCGGCCAGGTCGGCCGGCAGGCCTCGCCATCCCGAACGGAGCGAGAAACCCGCACTGGGTAGTTCCCGTCTGGGATCCAGGAGCACAAACGAGGGAGGGTAGACGCCCAGGCCGACCAGGGGGTAGGCGGCGACGGTCACGAGGCGGTCGGGGAGGGAGGCGGCAATCCGGGCGGCGATCATGTCCTCACCGATGCCGTTGCTGATGAAGAGGACGCGCCGCCTCATGGCCGCCGGCCGCGTGCGGTGAACACACCCTGGTAGAAGGAGCGCCAGAGCAGGTGGCTGTAGACCTCGCCGGCGATGACGGTGGCGCCCGTGCGCTCGGCGAGCCACAGTATCGGTAGCAGCGCCGCTGTAACCAACCCGCTGCGGTAGACCAGCCACTTGAGGGGAAGCAGCGCCGGCAGGATCTCGAGGAACAGCCCCAGGCGCCAGTCGCGGCCGTGCTTCTCCCAGAAGTAGACCGCACCCTCGCCTGCCTGCCGCAGCTTCTCGCGAGCCTCGGCCAGGGTCTGGATGTGATAGTGCCAGCCCATCGCCGTCGGCTCGTAGCGCAGCACCACGCCATGCTTGACCAGTCGGAACGCCAGCTCGATGTCCTCCCAGCCGTACCCGCGGAACCCCTCGTCGAAGCCGCCGGCGCGCCAGAAGGCTTCGGCGTCGATGGAGAAGTTGCGGGTGACGACGTGATACGGCGACATGCCCTCCCGGCGCCGCACTGTGAGGTCCGGGATGACGTTGCGGGCCTGCATGAACATGCTGACCAGGCTCTCGGGATGGTCCTTCCACCGGCCCTGGACGCCGATGTTTCGCCGGCCGCTGTGGTGGGCCAGGTGCGCGGAGACGAGCCCGGGCGTGGGCCAGATGTCGGCGTCGAGGAAGAGCAAGACCCGGCCCCGTGCTTCGCGGGCGCCCAGGTTGCGGGCCGCGGCGCGCCCGCGGTTGGCCTGCCGCACGAGGCGGATCGTCGCCGCTCCGGTCCCGCCGTCGAGGTGATCCACCGATCCGTCTGTGGAGCCGTCGTCCACCACGAGGACCTCGAAGAGGTGCGGCGGAGCGTCCTGCGCTCGGAGCGCATCGATCGCGCGCCGCAGCACCCACCCCCCGTTGTACGTGGGCACGATCACCGTGAGCTCGGGGTGCCCGCTCATCCCCGGATGCCTCCCAGGGTGAACAGCAGGATCAGCCCGTAGCCCACATGCCAGGACATCACCGTGCCGTCGAAGATCTGCTGAGCCAGCACGCCGACTGTGGCGGCGAAGAGACCGGTCCACAGGCCGTCGCTGCTCGGATCGCCCCGGCTGCTGCGCACGCGGGACCACAGGCCCGAAAGCCCCGAACCGACCACCGCCAGAAACGCCGCCAACCCCACGGTTCCGGTCTCGGCGGCGAAGTTGAGCACGAGATTGTGCGCGGTGGGCTTCCCGTACAGGGCGGGATCGGGTTCGTACTGCGGCCAGACCGTGGCAAATGACCCGTAACCCGTGCCCAGCACGGGATGGTCGCGCCACATCTTGAAAGCCGCCTTCCAGATCGCCACCCGATCGTAGTTGGCCTCCAGGGTCAGCGTGCCCAGGTGGTATTCCAGGATCTGGCGGCCCGCTCCGACGGTCCACGTGGCCACGGCGACCGAGACCACACTGAGCGCGATCAACGCGGCCTTCTGCCTGGGCGCGAGCGCGATGGCCACTGCGGCCGCGATGATCGCCGCACCCCATGCCGCACGCGACCAGGTGAGTTCGAGGGCGATCACCAAGAGAATGAGGGTAGCCGCCAGGGCGCCGCGCACGCGCGGCGCGCTCCACACGGTCCAGCCGCCGAGGGCCAGGGCGATGACGGCGATCAGGTTCGTGCCCAGCGCATTCTCCCCCAGCGCCGGGGTGGACGCACCGTTGGGCCAGTGCAGCACGGCCCTGGCGATTCCCCATCCTGCGGCCAGCGCGCCGCCGACGACCCAGATGCCCGTCCACCAGCGGACGACCTCGGGCCGGCCTCCCAGCACCCTCGCAGTAGGATAGATCGTGACCAGCAGCATGAGGCCGAAGAGCACCGCCAGGCCCGTCGAGGGCCACCGCCACGCCGAGGCCAACCCGGATGCCAGGGCGGCGGCCACGAGCGCAGCGGCTGCCCGCCCGAAGGACACAGGTACCCAACGGAACCGTCCCGTGGCGACATCCACCACCACGAGGGCCAGCAGTGCAGCCATCACGTAGCCGGAGTAGCCGGACGGCAGCGCCAGGATGGCGGTCGCCACCGCGCCGCAGTACCAGCGGTCCAGCGCCCCTGCGGGCTCCCTTGGCGTCCCGGCGGCGTGCAGCGCCTCCAGGAAGCGGCTCACAGGGTGGCTACCTCGCTCTGGAGATCGGCGCCGCCCACCTCACCGGCGGCAGCGAGGCCCAGCAAGGCGAAGAACCCTACGGCCACCGTCATGAACATGATCGTGCCGTCCACCAACTGGTGGACCAGCAACGCCGTGCCGGCTGCCAGGGCCAGCGTCGTGACCTGGCGCTGCCGGTTACCGGGAGGATGCCGCGCCCGCCACCGCAGCATGGCGCGCAGGCCGGCGCCAATCAGCAGCACCATCGCCACCAGTCCGGCGACGCCCAGTTCGGCTGCCACATTCAGGAAGAGGTTGTGCGCGGAGGGAGCTACCGGGGGCCCGTTGGCTTCCGTCCGATGACGCTCGTACATGAACCCGAACGTGGACAGGCCGCCCCCGAGCAGGAGGTGCTCTGCGAAGACCCTGGCGCCGATGCGCCACACCGCCACGCGGCTGAAGGGTCCCTGGGTAGGCGCGACGTCCACGATGCGGTCAAAGTGCCACCGCAAGCGCGGCGCCACCAGCGGGACCGTCACCAGCAGGGTGCCACTCACCACCAGCAGGCCCAGTCGCCATCCCCGTCCCGATCCAAGGATCAGCGCGACCGCCAGGCCGGCGGCGGCGCCCAGCCAAGCCCCGCGCGACCAGGTCAGGACCAGCGCGACGACGACCACCGCCAGACCCCCGGCCGCCGCCAGACGTCGCCGGCCGTCGCCGTCGGCTGCGAAACCGGCTAGCAGAGCGGCGGCCGTGGCCAGCGTGGTGCCCAGTTCGTTGGACGTCAGGTAGGGGAGCCAGGTCCGGGCATCGGCGGCGCTCCCCAGTCGGGCGATGCCCCACGCCCCGGCCACCACGCCGCCCGCTGCCCACGCGGCCAGGAACCCGCGGCCGAACTCGCTCCGGCGCCGCGCGGCGAGGACCGTCGCCCGCACGACGACCGCGGCGACCACGGTGAGCGTGGCCGCCGCGACCAGCGCGTTGCCCGTGTACTCCGACACGACCCCGGAGGCCAGCGCCGCGGCGCACAGCATCCAGAGGCCGGGGTCGAGGGCGGTGCGGACCCACAGGGGTTCGCCAGCAAAGATCTCTCCCAGGAGGATGATCGCCAGTAACCCTGCGGCGACGAGCGCGTGGCCGGAAGCGAAACCCAGCCCCATCGCCACCAGCAGGGCCTCGCGCCAGCGCCACGCCGGCACCTTACCGACCCTCCGGCAGCGCGCGGAACCGGTCGAGGGCGGACAGGTAGTGGCGGTTGAGGACGCCCCGAATCACCAGGCCCGCCAGCGCGTACTGGCCGCGCGCCAGGAGCCAGCGCGCGAGGCGCGGCGCATTTCGGGAGGTGAGCAGGCCGCCGCCGCCCAGGATGAAGTGGATGGCCCGCTGCACCGGCGTGTCCTGGATCATCCATCGGGTCTGCGCGGTCGGGTGCTTGCGGAGCAGGTAGAGCGCAGTCCGCGCGCGTTCCTCTTCCTTCGCCAGATACCGCTCCAGGGTGTCCACCGTCGGGACGGGCTGGATGTGAAACGCGATGGCCTCGTGATCGAAGACCCGGGGAATGCCCAGGGCCTGTAGCCGCAGACCCAGATCGAAGTCCTCCCACCCGTACGCTCGGAAGCCCTCGTCGAACATGCCCACGTCCACCAGGGTCTGGCGCGGGATCGAGGCGTTGGCCGTGTCGAGATAGGCCGGCGAGAGACGGGCGACGGGATCCCGCGCCGGCAACGCCGCGGCGGGGATCAGGACCACCGGTCCCCGGCCCACGACGGGTCTGCCGGCGCCGCGGTGGAGGTCGAGATGGCGCCGGAGGAATTCCGGCCGCACCAGTACGTCGCTGTCCACGAACACGATGAGCGGCGCATCGGCCGCGCGGATGCCGGCGTTGCGGGCCGCGCTGCGTCCCCGGTTGGTGTCGAAGCGCACACAGCGCACGCGCACCCGATCCCGCGCGGCCACTGCGATCACCTGGGGCGTCTCGTCCGTGGAGCCGTCATCGACCACCACGATCTCGTACGCCGCCGGTGGCAGTGTCTGCCTGCACAGATGGGAGAGCGTGAGGCCGAGCACGCCGGCGTCGTTGTAGACCGGTACCACCACGCTGAGCTGGGGCGAGCGGGCAGCACTCACGGCGCTACGATGAGGAGGCGACCGTAGGCGCGGCGCCCTCCGCCGGAGTGGCGTCGAGGACCTGCAGTCGGAGCAGGCGCGCATACGCGCCGTCCCGGGTCACCAGATCGTCGTGCCGGCCGTCCTCGACCACCCGGCCCTGATCGAGGACAATGATGCGGTCCGCGCGCCGGATGGTGGATAACCGGTGGGCGATGATGAACGTCGTGCGACCCCGGGTGATGTGGTCGATGGCGTCTCGGATCTGCGCCTCAGACTCGCTGTCCAGCGCCGAGGTCGCTTCGTCGAAGATCAACAGGCGTGGGTTGTTCAGCAGCGCTCGTGCGATGGCGAGGCGCTGCCGCTGGCCGCCCGAGAGCTGCAGGCCGTCGTCGCCCAGCAGCGTGTCGTAACCGTCACGCAGGCTGACGATGAAGTCGTGGGCGTTGGCGGCGCGGGCGGCGGCCGTCACCTCATCCAGGGACGCGTCGGGCCGCGCGTAGGCGATGTTGTCGCGAACCGTGCCGGCAAACAGCACGGTCTCCTGAGGGACCAGGCCGATCTGTGCGCGAAGCGACCGCAGCGTGACCCGCCGGAGGTCACGACCGTCGATCTCCACGCGCCCCTCGACCGGGTCGTAGAACCGCGCCAGCAGGTTCACCAGCGTGGACTTCCCCGCGCCGCTGGCACCCACCAGCGCCACGCGCTGCCCCGGGGGGACCTCTAGCGTGAGGTCGCGCAGCGCCCACCGGCCCGGCGCGTACGCAAAGGAGACGCGGTCAAACCGCACCCGGCCCGAGATCGGCGGCAGTGGGACCGCATCAGGACTCTCGTGGAGCTGCGAAGGCTCGTCCAGTAGCGCCCGCACCCGGCCGAACGCGCCAAGGGCCTGGCGCAGACCCGAGTAGTGGCGGGTCAGCCCCACGGCCGGCTCGACTGCGAACCCCACGTAGGCCAGGAACGCCACCAGCGAACCGGCGGTGAGATGGCCGGCGTTGACCCGCTGACCGCCCAACCAGAGCACGAGCACCAGGCCCAGCGCCGTCAGAAAACTCACCA
>JAVKIP010000053.1:0-6024 GCA_031459385.1 Candidatus Fervidifonticultor secundus
CTCGCTGCAACTGGCGGCCACCGAGGCGCTGGTGCGCATCGGTCCCGATGGGGTCGCCCCGCTCATGGCCACCTTCGAGGACAAGGTCCTGCGTCGCAAGATCGGGGCGCAGGTGATGAAGATCCTGGTGGACATCGGGCCCCGGGCCATCGAGGCGCTCCTGGAGGCACTGGGCCACGACAGCCAGGTCATCCAGGCCACGGCGCTATCGGTGCTGGGCCGCGTGGGCGATGGGCGGATCGTCCGGCCGCTGCTGGATCTGTTCCTGCGCGATCCCCGGCTGCAGGAGGCGGTGGTGGCCACGCTGGCACGGCTGGAGGAGCGCGGTGTCCTGGAGGCGGCAGAACCGGCCCACGTCGACCGGGAGATCCACCCGCCGAAGATCGTCGTGGAAGCCTTCGCCGGCCGGCCTCGGGCCGAGGTGGTGGAGCAGCTCCGGGTGGCCCTGGAGAATCCCATGCCGAAGGTGCGGCGGTTCGCCCTGCGGGTCCTGTTCGCACTGTTTGGGGAAGGCGCCACCGAGCAGTTCGTCACCTCCCTCGAAGACGAGGATGTGGAGGTGAAGCGGCTGGCGATTCGCATTCTCGGTAAGCTGCGCAACAAGCGGGTCATCGAACCCCTGGTGGCCCTGGTGAGCAGGGAGGGCGGCGAGCACGTGGAAGAGGCGGTGTGGAACACCTTGAAAGTGCTCACCGACCTACGGGAGTTCGAGCAGCTGCGGGCCCGCGTGGCCAAGGAGCGCGCCGGCGCCGGGCCCAGCGTGCGGGAGGTCCGGCCGAAGCGCGATCTGTCACCTGACTGGTGGCGCGAGCAAGACTGAACGCATCGCATCTGCACCGTCCATGATCCCGGTGGTGGTCCTGGTAACAGCCGGTAGGGCCGAGGAGGCCGAACGCCTGGCCCAGGCGCTGGTCGTCGAGCACCTGGCCGCATGCGTCAACGTGGTACCCGGTGTGCAGTCCGTCTATCGCTGGCAGGGAGAGGTCGAACGGGCGACCGAGTGGCTGCTGGTGATCAAGACGGTGCAGCCCGCGCTGCCGGCGGTGATCGAGCGGATCAAGAGCCTGCACTCGTACACGGTGCCCGAGGTCCTGGCCCTCCCGGTGAGCGCCGGTTCCGACGCATACCTGGCATGGCTGACCGGCCAGGTCCGTCCCCAGCCGGATCCAACCCGGCCCTCGGGGGCGTGACCATGGGCGATCTGAGCGTGCGGCCCCCGGCGGTCGCCGGCGCGTTCTACGAGGCCGACCCTGGCAGGCTGCGGAGCCAACTGGAGTGGTGCTTTGACCACCCGGTCGGGCCGCGGGCCAGGCCCAGGCCGTGGGGCCGCCGCCGCGTGGTCGGCCTCGTGGCGCCCCACGCCGGCCTCATGTACTCGGGGCCGGTGGCCGCCCATGCCTACCTCCACCTGGCCGAATCGGTGGCCCCTGAGGTGATCGTGATTGTCGGCCCCGATCATTACGGGCTGGGGAGCCCCGTCGCCGTGGCTCCCCACTCGGCGTGGCGCACACCGTTGGGCCAGGTGAATACCGACCACCCGGCGAAGGCTGCGCTGGCAGAGCGCGGTCTTGCCCTGGACGGCCGCGGTCACGCGCATGAGCACAGCGTGGAAGTTCAGCTTCCATTCCTGCAGTATCTCGGATACCGCGGCTGCGTGCTACCCATCGTCATGGCCGTGCAGGACCGGCAGACGGTGCGACGGTTGGCCGACGCGCTGGCGGCGGCCGGCGCGGGTCTGGCCGTGACGCTGGTTGCGTCCACTGATCTCAGCCACTACCTGCCCCACCAGCGCGCGGTGGCCGCCGACCGACCGATTCTCAATGCGCTGGCCGCCGGTGACAGTGAGGGGCTGCTGGAGACGGTGGCCGGGCGGGGCCTGACCATGTGCGGGGCCGGACCGGCCGCGGCAGTCCTGGAGGCCTGCAGGCGCCTGGGCGCCACGTCGTTCCATGTCCTGAGGTATGCGACTTCGGGCGATACCGGCGGCGGTCATGACAGCGTTGTCGGATATGCGGCCGCGACCGCCGAGGTGGTGTGATCACAGACTCCATGCGTGTGCTGCTGACCAACGATGACGGGATCGCCTCGCCGGGCCTGCGGGCCCTGGCCGAGGCTTTCGCCCCGGAACACGAGACGGTGGTGGTGGCTCCCGAGCACGAACGGAGCGCCACCGGCCATGCGGTCACCCTGCACAAGCCGCTGCGCGCCCGGCCCGTTCTCGGATACCCGCAGGGCGTCGTCGCCTGGGCGACGAACGGCACGCCCGCCGACTGCGTCATCCTGGGGGTGCTGGAGCTCGTGGACCACCGGCCGGACGTGGTGGTCTCGGGTATCAACATGGGCGCCAACCTGGGCCGCGACCTCACGTATTCGGGCACGGTCTCCGGGGCGATGGAGGGAGCGATCCTGGGCATTCCGAGCATCGCCATCTCGGTGGCGGCGTTCGAGAACGTTCGGTTCGACATCGCCGCTCGGTTCGCCGCCCGGCTCGCCCGGCGCTGCGTTGACGGCCCGCTCCCCGACGATACCCTGTTGAACGTCAACGTGCCCAATCTGCCGGTCGAGCAGCTCAAGGGTGTGGCGCTTACGCGGCAGGGGGCCAGGCGCTACCTCTCGTCGCTGGAGCGGCGCACCGACCCGCGCGGGCAGACGTACTACTGGTTGACCGGGCAGCGCCAGCTCTCCTCGGACGAGGAGGGGACCGACGCGTGGGCCCTGGCGGCAGGCTATGTGTCGGTCACGCCGGTGCACCTCAACATGACCGACGAGCGGCTCCTGCGGGAACTGGAGACCTGGCATCTGGCCGTCGGCTAGCCGCGGTTGGGCAGGAGATTACCCGCCGATCGGCGAAAGCGGGCCACCGACAACGACCCAACGGACGCACCTTTTCGTCGGAGCAGCGTATGATCCACTTCGCACACGTCGGCAAGCGGTACCCCACCGGCGTTGTCGCCCTCGAGGACGTCACAGTTCGGATCGAGCCCGGCGAGTTCGTCTTCCTGGTTGGCCCTACCGGAAGCGGGAAGTCCACCTTCCTCAAGTTGATCCAGCGCACCGAGTGCCCCACCGCCGGCCGGGTCATCGTCGACGGCATCGACGTGGGCGCCCTCCGGCCCCACCAGGTGCCCCATCTGCGGCGGCGCCTCGGTGTGGTGTTCCAGGATTTCAAACTCCTGCCCGATCGTTCCGCCGCTGAGAACGTGGCCTTTGCCCTCCGGGTGACCGGCGTGGATCCCGTCGAGATCGGGCCGCGGGTGCAGTGGGCCCTGGAGACCGTGGGTCTGGCCGAACGGGCCAGCGACCTGCCGGCCCGACTGTCCGGCGGGGAACAGCAACGGGTGGGGATCGCCCGCGCCATCGTCACCCGGCCGCGCGTCGTGCTGGCCGATGAGCCCACCGGCAACCTGGATCCCGAGGCCGCGTGGGAGATCATGCATCTGCTGAGTTCCATCAATTTGCGCGGCACCACCATGGTGGTGACCACGCACAATCCTACGCTGGTCGACATCCTCCGCCGCCGCGTGATCGAGCTGTGCGCTGGCCGCGTCGTCCGCGATGAGTTCCGGGGTCTCTACCAGACCGCGCGCTGATCCCCAGCCCCCGCGCCGCCAGCGGGGTGCCCCGGGCCGCTCGGGCGGGGTCCGCGCCGTGCTGGGCGATGCCCTGGGGGGCCTTCGCCGCAACGGCCTCATGGTGGCCGCCGCGACCACCACGATTAGCGTCGCGCTGGCCACGGCCGGTGCCGGTTTCGTGGTGTCGGCGAACCTGGCCAACGTGGCAGCCGTCCTGGAGTCCCAGGTCGAGGTGGTGGCGTTCCTGCGCCGCGACGTCAGTGCCGCCGGGCAGCAGCGGATCCTGGCCGCCGCGGAGGCCATCCGGGGGGTGCGCAGTGCCGAGATCGTCACCCGGGTGGACGCCATGCGGCGGTTGCAGCGGACCTTCCGGTCCATGGCGGCCGTCAATGAGCTACTGCCCTCTAACCCGCTGCCCGATTCCATCGAACTGCGCGTGAACGATGCGCGCCACATCCGGGCGGTGGCCGAAGCGGTCCGACAGCTCGAGGGCGTGGAGGAAGTCGCCTATGGCACGCCCGTGGTGGACCGTCTGGTGGCCCTGACCCGTGCGGTGCGTGTCGCCGGTCTCCTGGTCGCCGGCCTGCTGTCGGCTGCCGCGCTCCTCATCATTGTCAACACCATCCGGCTCACCATTGCGGCTCGCCGGCAGGAGATCGAGATCATGGCCCTGGTGGGGGCGACCGCCGGGTTCATCCGCGGGCCGTTTCTCGTGGAAGGGCTGCTCCAGGGCCTCATCGCCGCGGCGATGGCCACCGCCATCCTGGCGCCCGGCTACGTGGTGCTCGTCAACCAGACCTCTGCGTCGCTGCCGTTTCTGCCGCTGCTTGAGCCGATTCGTGTGCTGCCGCCGGCGCTGGCCCTAGTGTGGGGCCTGGGGATCGCGGTGGGGGTCGGCGGAAGCGAAATCGGCCTGCGGAGGTATCTCGCTCTGTGATCCGTCGTCTGGTCGCCATGCTGGTCGCCGGCCTGCTGGCAGGAGGCCCCGCCGGTAGGGCCGCGGCCGCGCCGGTCTCAGCAGGCGCCCAGTTGCCAGCCAAGCGGGAGGAGCTGCGGCGGGTGCAGCAGCGGCTGCAGGAGCAGCGCCAGCGGCTCGCCCGGACCCGGCGCAACGAGCGCCGGCTCGCCGACGAGGTCGGGGACCTCGATCGGGGGCGCGAGGCTGCCGAGCAGCGGCTCGCCCGGCTGGCCGCGGAGCTGCGGCGGGTGCGGCGCCAGGAAGAGGCCGCGGCGACGGCCCTGGCCCGCGCCGAAAGCGCGCTGGCGCGCCAGCAGACTCACCTCGGCGAGCGACTGGTGGACGCTCACCGCCTGGGCCGGGCAGGGTACCTGGACGTGGTACTGGGCGCCACGTCCTTTCCGGAGTTCGTCGCCCGCGCGCGCTTGGTCAGCGCCATCATCCACCAGGATGCTCAGCTCGTCCAGACCTACGCCAAGGACCGGGACCGGACTGCGGAACTCCGGGAGCAGCTCGAGGCGCAGCACGCGCGGGTCCGGACCCTGATGCAGGAGACCGAGGAGCGCCAGGCAGCCCTCGCCCACCAGGTCGAAGAGAAGCGCGCCATCCTCCGGCGTATCATGAGGGAGCGCCTGATGGCCGAGCAGGCGGTGCGCGAGCTTGAGGAGGACTCCGCCGAGCTCGAGGCGCTGATCCAACGGCTGCAGGGCGCGGGTGCCGTTCTGGGCCGCCGGGCGATGGCCGGGTTCATCCTGCCGCTGCGGGGCCGGTTCACGTCACGCTTTGGGTCCCGGATCCACCCGTTGTTCGGTCGCCGGCACCTCCACACCGGTTTGGACATCGCCGCGCCGCGGGGGACACCCGTGCGGGCCGCGGCCTCCGGCGTGGTGCTGTTTGCCGGCTGGTACGGTGGCTACGGCAAGCTCGTCGTCCTCGACCACGGACAGGGGCTCTCCACCCTCTATGGCCATCTCTCCGTGGTCGGTGTCGCCGTGGGCCAGCGCGTCGCCCGCAACCAGGTGATCGGTCGGGTGGGGAGCACCGGCTACAGCACCGGTCCGCACCTGCACTTCGAGGTGCGGCAGAACGGGCGGCCTGTGGATCCCTTGCCCTAGACCTGGTGGGACGCCTCCGCTGCTTGTTCGCGCCGCGACTCCACGATAAGCTACACCCGCTGGCCCGTCTCGAGCTGGCCGGGAGGCGATGTCTGGTGAAGAAGTTCCGGTTCTCTGCTGTGCTTGCGGTGGTGGTCGCAGCCGCCTCGATGTTCGCAGCGGGCTACCTCTACGGTCAGCAGGCGGCCGCGGCGAGGTCCGCAGACGACCAGGGGTTCGCCCTGATCCGGGAACTGCTCGGCATCGTGCGGCGGGAGTACCTGAACCCCATCCCCCCGGCCTCCAGCCTCTTCGACGGCGCGGCTCGCGGGATGCTGGAGGCCCTGGGCGATCCGTACACGCGCTACATGGACGGCCAGGCGTTCCGGGAGTTCTCCCA
>JAVKIP010000054.1:0-5937 GCA_031459385.1 Candidatus Fervidifonticultor secundus
CGTCGAGGGGATTGGGCCCAAGCTCTATCGCCGGCTCGAGCCCTTGCTGCGGCTGGAGTAGGGAACCCGGAAGGCCCTGCTGCCGTACCAAGTAGCGAGGGAGCCGGGCGGCCGCAGGTGCAGCGTGGGAGAACGCCGTCAACCCGGGCGGCCGGCCAATTCCGAGGACGATCGGGTCAACTTCGAACGCCTGGTGACTCGCTACGGCCGGCGTGTGTACGCCATCGCCTATCGGATGACGGGGAACGAGGCCGATGCCCGGGACTTGGTGCAGGAGGCGTTTGTCCGCGTCTGGCGGGCATGGCACCGCGTTGACCCAGACGCGCAGCTCGAGGGATGGCTGTATCGGATCGTGTCGAACCTGTATATCGATCTCCTGCGGCGGCGCCGCAGTACACGCGTGGTGTCCCTTGACGAACCCATGGCGACCGCCGCAGGGTCACTGGTCCGCGAGCGCGCCGACCCGAGCGCGGACGTCGAGCGCCTCGTGCTCGACGCCACCGTCGACCGCCGTATCCAGGAGGCGCTGCTGGCCCTCCCTCCAGACCTGCGCATGGTGGTCGTGCTGTCGGACGTTGAAGGCCACGCGTACGAGGAGATCGCCCAGATGATCAGGGTTCCCATTGGGACGGTGAAGTCGCGCCTGCATCGGGCCCGCCGCGCGTTGCGAGACCGACTGTCGCCCATCCGGAACAGTCTGGGGGGGTGATGCACGCGCACCACCGCGTCGAACAGCAGTTGAGCGCCTATCTCGATGGCGAGCTGACGCCTGACCGGGCCGCCGAGGTGCGCGAGCACCTGGCTGGCTGCGCGGCGTGCCAGGCCGACCTGCAGGCCCTGCGGGCCGTCAAACGACTGCTGGGCGCGCTCCGCGCACCCGAGCCTGCTCCCGACCTCGAAGCGGCCATCTTGGCGAGGGTCGAACGCGAATCCCGCTGGTTGTGGCTCCCGCGGCCCCGGCCTGCGGTGGCGCTTGCCGCGGTGGCCCTGACAGTCGTCCTGGTGGCCGTGCCACTCGTGCGGGGACACCGGGACCGCCTGCGCGCCTCGGAGGTCAGCCTCGACGTGTTCATGCGCGCGGCGGTCCAGTCCACGGTCGCCGACCCCTTCGTCGACCGGGCGTACATCGGGTTGGTCCTCTCCGATGTGGACCTGCGCCTGGCCGGCGAGGATCCGAGGGCGCCAAGCCGATGATGCGCAGGGTCGCGCTGCTGGTGGCGGCCGGGTTGGCCGCGCTCGCGCCGATGGCTTCTGCCGGATCGCCCGCGGCCCCCGAGCCCCTGCTGGGCGGGGTCACCGTACAGGAGGTCCTGCGGCACGGCGCGCTGTCGGCGCAGATCGTGGACTATGAGGGCACCAAGGTCCTCTCGGTCCTGCGCGGCCCGCTGATGGAGACCATCACGGTCAACCACGCTCACAAGCGCCCGGGGTTGACCAGGCTCGACTTCCTCTCTCCCGACGGCGTCGCCGGCCGCGTCGTGATCGACGACGGGAGCCGGACCTGGCACTACGAACCCCGTCTCCACGTGGCGTTTGTGGGCCCATCGGTGGCCGTGCCCGCCGACGCCGCCGAGCGGCTGCCGACCGAGCGGTACCGTGTGCGCCTGCTCGGCATCGAGGAAGTCATCGGCCGGCCCACGGTCGTGTTGAGCCTGTGGCCCCACGCGGGACGCCGCGAGCGTCGGCTGTGGATCGACCGTCTCACCGGTGTCATGCTGCGGTCGGAGGAGCGGGACCCCGACGAGGGCCTGGTGGCGGTCGTCTACTTCACGCGGATCAGCTTCGGCCTCAATCTGCCTGCCGCGTTGTTCCAACCGAGGCTGCCGGCCGGCGCCAGGGTGGTGAGCCAGGACGGCCCCACGACCACGCCCGTGCCGCTCTCCGTGCTCGAGCAGCGGGTCGGGTTTGCCCTCCGCGCGCCGGCTGCGCTGCCCGGCGGGTTCAGGCTGCTTGGGGGCAGCCCGGTGCGCGACGGGCCCGTGGTGGCTGCGCACCTCCACTACACCGACGGCATCCGACCCCTGGCGCTGTTTGTGGCACCGGCGTCCAGAATTGGCCCCCCCGGGCGGGGCGATCCAGTCGCCGAGCTGGGCGCGGATGCCCGCACGGTGGTCGTGGGCGCCATGCGGCTCGTGCTGTGGCGGTCGGGCGATCGGCGTCTGACGCTGGTTGGTCCCCTCTCGCTCGCAGAGCTCGTGCGTGTGGCCCATAGCTTGGGGCAGGCACCGTGACACTGCGCGAGTTTCAGGCCAGGATCGACACAACCTATGGGGCGCGCGACCGTGGCCGAGGGCTCGATGCGACCTTCCGTTGGCTCGTCGAAGAAGTGGGCGAGCTGGCACGGGCGATTCGCGAGGGCGACCCACGTCGCCTCGAGGAGGAGATCAGCGACCTGCTGGCCTGGACCGTGACGGTGGCATCCCTGTGCGGGGTGGACGCTGCCACGGCGGCGGCCCGCTACGCAAACGGATGCCCCAAGTGCGGTGCCAGCCCATGCGTCTGCGCGCCGTCGCCGGTGTAGCCTCGTCCTGCCTCGTCCTGCTCGGGTGTCTGGCGGGTGGAAGCTGGGGCCGTGCGCTGTTTATGCGCGAGGTGCACAGGTCGGCCACCGTGGTCGACCTGCACTGCGACACCCTCCTCGAGGTCGCCGCCGGAAAGCGGCGGTTGGACCAGCGCTCGAGCGTGGGGCATGTAGATCTTCCGAGACTACGAGAGGGAGGAGCCGGCGTCCAGGTCTTCGCGGTCTACATCGCGCCGGAGGAAGCGGCGCACGGGCCGGCGCGCGCCCGCCGGCTGCTGGAAGCCTTCAGGCGAGCCATGGCGGCCGCCCCCGGCCAGATCGCCCACGCCACCACCGTGGAGGACATCGAGCGCCTGCGGCGCGGGGATGCGATCGCGGCCGTGGTCGCCATCGAGAACGGGGACGCACTGGGTGGCGCACTGGCGCAGCTCGACGAGTTCCACAGGGAGGGCGTGCGCCTGTTGGGCCTCACCTGGAACGCCAGCAACGCCCTGGGTGATGGCGCGCTCGGCCGCAGGCACGGCGGGCTGACCGATCTCGGTCGCGCCGTCCTGCGGCGCATGGAGGCCCTGGGCATGGTCCCCGATCTCGCCCATCTGTCCGAGCCGTCGTTCTGGGATGCGCTGAGGGCCACGCGTGGGCCGGTGATCGTCTCGCACGCCAATGCTGCGGCGATCTGGCGGCATCCCCGCAATCTCACGGACGCGCAGCTTCGAGCCATCGCCAGCCGTCGGGGCGTGGTGGGGGTCAGCTTTGCGCCCGGATTTCTGGGTGGAGCGACTCTCGCCCACGTGCTGGATCACATCGACCACATGGTCGGGGTGATGGGGATCGACCACGTCGCGCTGGGTTCCGATTACGATGGGATCCCCGACGTACCGGTTGGACTGGAGGACGTCTCGAAGCTTCCCAACCTCACTGCCGGGCTCCTAGCGCGCGGGTACCGACCGGAGCACGTCCGCAAAATCCTGGGAGGGAACGCCCTGCGCGTCTTCCGGCAGGTGTGGGCGAAGTAGGCTACCGGCTGAAAGCCAGCAGCATCTCCCGCACGAGCCACGCGGCCAGCACCGCGGTCTGCCCGGTGGGGTCGAAGGGCGGACTGACTTCCACGATGTCGCATCCGACCACATGGCCCTCCCGCAGCACCGACAGTAGTGTCAGGAAGTCGTCAGCGGACAGGCCGAGCGGTTCCGGGTTGCCGGTTCCGGGTGCCAGGCTGGGGTCGAATGCGTCGATGTCCACCGAGAGATAGACCGGGTGGCTCGCCATGGCCTGCCAGACGGGCGTCGGGAGCGCGCCGGTGCGCCCCCAGTACTTGAGGGCTGAGGCGGCCGCCCATTCCTCGCGCGCGCCCGATCGGGCGCCAAGGATCACGATGCGATCCAGCCCGATGCGCTCGCCGACGCGGCGGAACGTGGTCGCGTGCGACCAGCGTTCGCCAGCGTACCGGTCCCGCAGGTCCAGGTGGGCGTCCAGTGCTAGCACGTGCAGGTCCGGGTGCCGGGCTGCCAGCGCCGTGACCGCGCCCGCGGTCACCGTGTGTTCGCCCCCGAGCAGGCAGGGCAGGCCGGCGAGCCCGCTGATGGCGTCGGCGACCCGGACCACGGCGGCCTGGGCGTCGAGCCCGGCCAGGTCCAGGTCTCCGGCATCGGCCACGGCCAGGTCTTCCAGGTCGAGCCCCTGGGCGGCGCTGTAGGTCTCAATGCTGTCCGAGGCCCAGCGGATGGCCGCCGGTGCGGCCTCCGCGCCGCGCCGGTGCGTGGCGGTGGCGTCGTAGGGCGCGCCGAGGATGGTGGCCGCAGGCCGGTCGTGAGGTCGCGCGGCGAGATAGGGCATGGTCGCGGCTCCCGGACTGGACTCGATCCCCGCCGCAGCGCTCAGTCGCCGCCCAGTTCCGCCTGGAGGAACGGCGGCAGGTCGAACAGACGCGCGTGCAATGCCGGCGTATAGTATCTGGTCGGGATGTCCCCGAGCCGGTCGGCGATCTCTGCCGCGGTCAGCGAGAGGGGATCCCGGTCCTGGGACGCGATGGTGAACGTCCACAGGCCGCCCGGATAGGTGGGTATGGTGCCCATGTACAGACGGACGAGCCTGAAGTGCGCTCGCATGTTGCGACGCACCATCCGGATCACATCCTGCTGGTACAGCGGTGAGCCGCTCTGGACCGCCAGCACGCCCGATGCCCCCACGATCCTCGCCATGTGGCCGTAGAACTCCGACGAGAACAGACCCAGCGACGGTCCCACAGGATCGGTGGAGTCCACCAGGGCTACGTCGAACTGCTCCGAGGTCTCCCGGGCGAAGGCGATGCCGTCCTGGATGAGGAGGCGGGCGCGCGGGTCGTCGTAGGCGTCGCCGGGAATCGAAGGGATGAACCGGCGTGTGGCCTCCACGACCTGGCGGTCCAACTCGACCATCGTCGCGTGCCCGATGGGCTGCCGGAGCACCTCACGCAACAGGCCTCCGTCCCCACCGCCGATGATCAGCACCCGCCGCGGTGACCGGTGGGTACACAGGGGGACGTGCGCCAGCAGCTCATGGTAGATGAAGTCGTCGCGCTCGGTGGTCTGTATGGCCTCGTCGAGGATGAGCATGCGGCCAAAGTCGGCGTTCTCGATGACGCGGATGCGCTGGTAGGCCGATCGCTCATCGTGCAGCAGCCGCTGGACGCGGTAGGTCTGCGCAAACCCCGGGCCACCCGGATCTGTGATCCATTCGCTGTGAACCATATTTCGCCTCGCTCAGTCGGGCCAGAACAGCACGGCCGCCACCGCGCACCCCATGCGCTGCACCACGTGATCCTTGCTGGCCACGATGATCTCCCTGGTGTGCAGTCGCCGGGTTGCCATGGCCTCCTCGATCATGCGCCGGACCACCTCTTCGGCGTTCTCGGCCGTGCCCGCGTGCGAGTGCTCCATGATCACCCCGTAGCCTTCCTCACCGATCCCGACGCCCACCGCGGCAGCGATCCGTTCGCCCGGCGTGTGGCGCGTGATCCGGGCGTACACCGCCGGCATCAGCAGGCCGGGGACGTAGGGCCGCATGGGCACCACGCGGGCGCCTGTGGGGAAGACGCTGGTGACGCGGATGAAGTTCAAATTGGCAATCCCTGCGTCCATCAGGGCGTGGTCGAACGCGTTCAGGTCGGTGGTACCTTCGCCGGCGCCGGCGGTCACCGAGATCGAACGCGGCAGTGTCCACATCGAACAACCTCCTTCGTGGGTCGCGACGCGCTGACAACAAGGCGGTTCTATCCCACCGGCCGCGGGGCCTTCCTGCTCAGAGAGGGAGCCGTGCCCCGGCGCCGAACCCCTGCACACGTGCCCATGCGTCCGGCGCCCTGGCGGTGGGGTCCCGTGGTGTTGTGGACGGCGGGCATCACCGCGGGCTCGCTGCTCCCCGGGATCGGCGCGCCC
>JAVKIP010000055.1:0-5400 GCA_031459385.1 Candidatus Fervidifonticultor secundus
AGCTGCACCGGCCGTCTTGAGGAACTGGCGGCGCTTCATGCCCTGCGACCCCTCAACCGACTGCGTCATCCCTCATCCCCCCAGTTAGAGGTTACTGGCCATTTCTTGGTCCCACACGGTTTTGCCTCCGACGATGGTCCGCAGCACCTGAATCTGGCCGGTCCCGGGCGCGTGCCGGGCCAGCACGAGATCGGCACTTCTGCCTTCGACCACCCCCCTTGCCTCAATCCCCAGCAGGCGGGCCGGGTTGGCCGTCGCCATCGCCACGGCGTCGGCCAGCGACACGCCCGCAAACGCCACGACCTTGGGCAACGCGGACAGCAACTCGAGCGCCGAGCCGGCCAGGTACGGCGTACCCGCCAGCCCAACGCGCCCCTCGGGTGACAGCCTCACCTTCAGGCCCAGCCAGTCGTAGTCGCCCGGCGGCATCCCGGCCAGCGCCACGGCGTCACTGATCAGGATGGTGCGTCCGACCCCTTTGGCGCGGACGAACGACTTCACCACCGACGGCGCCAGGTGATGCCCGTCCACGATGATGCTGGCCCAGAGCTCGTCGGCGGCGAGCTGCTCCCAGATGTAGTTAGGGTGCCGGGGCAACACGGCGTGCGACCCGTTACCCAGGTGGGTGGACAGACGGGCCCCGGCCCCGATGGCCTGGCGGATCGTCTCGGGCTGGGCCGCGGTGTGGCCGATGGCCACGACCACCCCCGCCGACGACGCCCTGTGGATGAACTCCGGTGCCTCGGGCCACTCGGGGGCCAGGGTGACAATACGGATGCGACCATCGGCCGCCTGCTGGAAGCGTGTGAACTCCTCCCAGTCCGGCGGCCTGACGTGCTCTCTCGGGTGCGCGCCGCGCGGCCCGTCCTCGGCCGACAGGTACGGCCCTTCGACGTGAATGCCGGCCACAGCCCGCTGAATCCAGCCGTACTGACGGCAGGCCTCGGCGACGACACGCAGGGCGCGCACCATGCGCTCGTGGCTCTGGGTGCAGATCGTCGGACAGCACCGGGTGACCCCGACCACCTGGAGGTGCTGGAGCATGCGGGCGACGCCGGGCGGGTCAATGTCGGGGCCGTTGAGGTCGATTCCGGCAAATCCGTTGACCTGAATGTCCAGCAGTCCGGGAAGGATCCACCGGTCGCCGGGGACGCTGCCTGCGGGGAGGGCTCGGACCGACGTGATGATCCCGCCGTCCACCGTGACCTCGATGGGGATGCCCCGGGCGGGATCGTGACCGGAGAGCACCAGGGTCATCATGCGGCGTCGGCGCGCTCCAACAGCCTCCGGATGAAGGCGAGCCCCTCCACGTACTGGGCCTCGAGGTCGGGCACGCCGCCCACGTCGATGCCGATGTAGCCGTCGAATCCGTGGCGCCTCAGGCCGGCAATGAGCGCCTCCCAGTCCACGGTCCCGCGGCCCGGCGCCAGGTGATCGTTGTCGCGCGAGTCATTGTCCGAGGCGTGCACGTAGAAGATCCGCGATCCCAGCTTCTCCACCGAGAGCGGCAGGATCTCCTTCTGGGCGTGGAGGTGACCGCAGTCGAGCACGGCGCCGAAGACAGGGCTGTCCACGCGGTCCATCAGGCGCAGCAGCGCGTCGGTGTTGCTGACGAGCTCGCCCACCCGGGGCTCCAGGCACAGGCGCAGGCCGGCGTCCTCTGCGAGGGATGCGCACGCCCGAATCGTCTCGACCAGCGACGCCCACGTGCGTTCCCACGAGAACCCGGGTGGGATCCGCACGTGGAACTGGCGCCGAAACTCCACGGCATCATGGTAGGGGCGGTGCTGAACGTACTCCACCGGCGCCGCGTAGCTGTCCACCTGGATGGTGGGCGCGCCGAAGTCCACGGCGGCTTGTGTGGCGAGCCGGAAGAGGTCGAGCGCCGCGCGCCGCCTGCCGTCATCGGGGCTCACCAGGTCGGGGAGCACGGGACAGAAGTTGATGATGCGCAAGCCCAGGTCGTCACAGCGACGCTTGAGGTCTGCCCGCGCGGCCCAGACCGCGCGCAGGTTCTCCTCGCGCACGCCCTCCAGCTCCACAGCGTCGAAGCCCATCGCGGCCATCTCGCCCAGGACCTTGTAGGTATCGGCGATGGACGGCGGGTATCCGTACTTGTTGATCGCATACAGCCAGCAGCAGTTGATCTTCACGTGGCAGCTCCTCTCGCTCCGGGTGTGGCGGCCAGGGCACCTCCGCACGACGCCCGCACGATCAGGCGCGGCATCAGCACCCGTGTCCTGGGTCGCGGGAGCGTCCCGCTCTCGATCAGATCCAGCAGGAGGGTCGCGGCCAGCTGTCCCATTTGGGCCTTGGGCTGGTCAACGGTCGTCAGCGCCGGATCGGTGAATTCGGCCAGGTCAATGTTGTCATAGCCCACGAGCGCCACCTCATCGGGCACGCGGATCCGGCGCCGCCGGAGTTCCGCGAGCGCGCCCAGCGCCATGAGGTCGTCGAACGCGAAGACCGCGGTCGGACCGGGCGCCGCAGCCAGGAGCGACGCCATGGCCTCCGCCCCGCCTGCCAGCGAGGGCACGCCGCCGGCCACCAGGGAGGGTTCGAACGCGATGCCCCAGGTGGCCAGCGCGTCCCGGTAGCCGCGAAGGCGATTGCGATTCGAGGCAGACGCCCGCGGCCCGGCCAGGTACGCGATCCGGGTATGACCCAGGCGCAGCAGATGTTCGGTGGCAAGCCGGCCGCCGGCGACTCCGTCCGCGATGACCCCGATGGCACGGGGATGGCCGAGCGCCCGGTTGATCATCGCCAGGGGCACCCCGCTGTCTGCGATGCGCCGGAGCAGGCCCGCCGGCACCCTGGACGCGCACAGGATCAGACCGTCCACCTGCTTCTCGAGGAGCACCGCCAGCGCCCCGCGCTCGCGAGCCACGTCTTCGTCGGTGTCGGCGAGGATCACCGTATAGCCGCGCGAGGCGGCCACGTCCTCGACGGCACGCACCAGGGGCGGGAAGAACGGGTTGACGACATCGGCGATCACCAACCCGATGGACCGCGACCGCCCTGTCACCAGACCGCGGGCCAGCGCATTAGGACGGTAGCCGAGGCGCTGGATCGCGCGCGTCACCCGGCGTCGGGTCGCCTCGCGGACGTAGCCCGCGGCGTTGATCACCCGGGAGACGGTCTTGATGGAGACGCCGGCTGCCTGTGCGACATCGGTGATGGTGGCCGGGCTGGTTCGGGGGCGACCTGACACTCTCCGCTCCCTGTGACAACGTTTACCAGAGTGGAAAGTTCCCGCAGCGCGACCCGCGTTCCTGCCCGGAGGAGTCACCGGGGCCGGCGCGAAAGGGAGAGCAGGGGGCTCTGTTAGCGTTGTCAGGAACCGCTTGCAGGGTTCCGGTGACCACTGCGCCATCATCGGGAGGATTCCGATGAACGAACCCATCGAACGCTATCGCCAGGCCGTCTTTGCCCTGCTGGACCGCATCGTGCGCGAAGAGCGCGACAGCATCCGACAGGTGGCGGGGGTCCTGGCCGGCGTGCTGGCCCAGGACCACCTCATCTACGTGTACGGGACCGGCGGACACTCGTACATCGCCGCCGAGGAGATGAGCTGGCGGGCCGGCGGGCTGGCGGCGGTCTTCCCAATCCTCGACCCCGGCGTCTCGCTGGCATATGGTGCGCGGCGCTCTACCGCCGTCGAGCGCGTGCCTGGTTATGCCCGGGCCGTGCTGGCTAACTATCCCATCACGCCTGGCGATGTGCTGATCATCTCCAATGCCTACGGCATCAACGCCTGTACCATAGACGCAGCGCTGTGGGCCAAGGAACGGGGCATCACCACCGTGGCGATCACCTCACCGGCCTTCTCGAAGGCCATCCCCCCCGACCACCCGGCCCGGCATCCGAGCCGCCGGAATCTGTTCGAGCTGGCAGACTACGTCCTGGACAGCAAGATGCCCGAGAGGGACGCGGTGCTGCAGTTCCCGGGGCTGGAGGCATGGGTCAGCCCGGTGTCCACCGTGCTCCACGCGTTCCTGATCCAGTCCCTGGTCGCGGAGACCGTGGGGGCGCTGCTCGACCGGGGTGCCAACCCGCCGGTCTGGACGAGCGCCAACGTTCCCGGGGGCGAGGAGGCCAACCGGGCGCTCATCGAGCGCTACGCGCCCCGCATCCGATGGCTCTAGCGTGACCACCGTGGCCATCCGTTTCGCCATCGTGGGTTGCGGGACCATCGCGCCGATGCACGCCGAAGCCATCGGCCGCGCCCAGGGCGCCGAGCTCGTCGCGGTGACCTCCAGGCGCCCCGAGGCCGCCCAGGCCTTCGCGGCGTCGCGGGGGATTGCCTGGGAACCGGACCTGATCTCGCTGCTCCGCCGGTCCGACGTGGACGTGGTGACCATCTGCACGCCCAGCGGGCTGCACGCCCAGATGGCGGTGGCGGCCATGCGTGCGGGCAAGCACGTGGTGGTCGAGAAGCCTCTGGCGATCACTCTGGAGCAGGCCGACTGGGCCATCGAGGTCTCGCGCCAGACCGGCCGGCAGCTGGCCGTGATCTCCCAGCTGCGCTTCGCCCCCGACGTGCAGGAGGTGAAGCGCGCCATTGACGGTGGCCGGCTCGGCCGCGTGTTGCTCGCCGACCTCTCGATGAAGTACTTCCGGTCGCAGGCCTACTACGACTCGGCAGGCTGGCGCGGCACGTGCGCGATGGATGGCGGCGGCGCGTTGATGAACCAGGGCATCCACGGCATTGACCTGCTCACCTGGTTGGCTGGCATGCCCCAGTCGATCTTCGGCTGTACCCGCACCCTGACGCGGCGGATCGAAGTGGAGGACACCGCGGTCGCCGTGGCCGACCTTGCCGGCGGCGGCCTGGCCACCATCACGGCCACCACCTCGGTGGCCCCGGGCTTCCCGCGCCGCCTGGCGATCCACGGCGAGCGCGGCTCGATCGTGCTGGAAGAGACGCGTATCGTCGCCTGGCAGATCGAGGGCGAGCCGGAGCGGGCACTCCCCGCTACCCCGGTGCTGGCCGCGTCCAGCGTGCCGACGGCGCTTGGGTCGGATGAGTTCGCCAGCCAGTACCAGGCCATTGCCGACAGCCTGCGCGAAGGCCGCCGGCCGCCGGTCAACGCCGAGGAGGCCCGCCGGGCGGTGGCCGTGGTGCTCGCCATCTACCAGTCGTCGCGCACCGGGCGTCCGGTCCCGACCGCATAGCGATGTTCCGGCGCGCGCTGATCACCGATGAGGTCTCTCAGGACCCGGCCGAGGGCGTGCGGCTGGCACAGCGATTCGGCCTGGACGGCATCGAGCTGCGCTCGGCCTGGGAACGCCAGCCGCACCAACTGGCGCGTGATCAGGTCCGCGCGCTGCGGCGGATGACCGACGACGCCCGTCTGGCCGTGTGCGCGGTGGCCACGCCGGTCTTCAAGTGCGCGCTGG
>JAVKIP010000056.1:0-5370 GCA_031459385.1 Candidatus Fervidifonticultor secundus
CGCGCAGGGCCTCGATGGCCGCCACCGCCGCCCGATAGACGGCGTCGGCTGGGGCAGTATAGGTACGGGTTTCACGGACTTCAAAAGGCAGTGGTGTCTCTCCTTTCGTTTCAACGTTGAAACGTTCCCACGTTCAAACGTTCCAACGTTCTAACGTTTGAACGTGGCAACGTTCAACACGCGCTTCGCGGTACAGCCGTTCCACGAGGTCGCGGTCCCCCATGGCCGTGCCCGGCAGCGAGGCTGCCGCCGCGCCGCAGGCCACGCCCCAACGCAGGGCCTCGCCCAGGTCCGGCCCCCGGTCGAACGCCCACACCAGGCCGGCCACCATCGCATCGCCGGCGCCGACGGGGTTGATCTGCCGGATGGCAGGGCTGTGGGCCAGCCAGACGCCGTCGGCGCTCAGGGCCACGGCGCCGGCCTTGCCCAGCGAAACGACCACGTGCGCCACGCCCTCGGCCTGCACGACCTGCGCCGCCCGCACGACCTCCTCGACCGTGCTCACGGGCAGGCCGGTGAGCTGCTGCAGCTCCTCGGCGTTGGGCTTGACCAAATACGGCCGCGCCCGGCAGCCGTGGGCCAGCGCCGGCCCGCTCGTGTCGAGCACGGCCCGTCCGCCGGCCTCCCGGATGCACTCGATCAGCCGGGCATAGGTCTCGGCGGGCAGACCGGGCGGCAGGCTGCCGGCCAGCACCCACCAATCGCCCGGCCGGGCCAGCGCGGCCACGCGGGCCAGCACCGCCTCGACCACGGCCGGGTCCAGGGTCGGCCCCGGTTCGTTGACCTTGATGTGGTGGCCGTCGGCCTGGCCGACGATGCTGACGTTCGTGCGCGTCTCGCCGTCGGTCCAGATGAACTCGGCGGCGATGCCCAGGCTCTGCAGGCCGTCGTACAACAGGCGGCCGCTGTAGCCGCCGGCCAAAGCCAGGGCCACGGCCGGCGTGCCCAACGCCTGCAACATGCGGGCCACGTTGAAGCCCTTGCCGCCGTAATCCACCCGCCAGGCCGTGGCCCGCAGCACCGTATCCAATCGCAGCTCCGGAACGGTCAGCTCGCGGTCAACCGCGGGGTTGAGGGTGAGGGTGTAAATCATAGGACCGCCTCGAACAAAGCTGCCTCGGCTTCGTTGGTCCACACGCCGCCGGGCCCCAGGCGCGCGGCCACCTCTGGCCAGCGGGCGGCCACCTCCTCCAGGCTCATGAGCGGCAGGTCGAACAGGTGCGGGAAGATGACGATCTTGCCGGGGTAGCGGCCCTCGATCAGCGCGGCCAGCGCCTCGCGCGCCGCCTTCATGCCGCCCACGGCCGCCACCATCCGTTCCGGCGACAGCGTGTTGGCCAGCGCCCGCCGCATCACCTCAGCCTGGTCCTCAATGGTCAGGCCGGAGGTGCCGGTGTATTGGGCGTTGTGCAAATAGACCATGCTCACATCGAGAGGGGCCAGGGTGCCGATGGGCACGCCGGCAAAGAGAACCAACATGCCGTCGGGGTTCATCAACGTGGCGGCTTCGGCCATCACGCTCGCCACCGGCACGCACACCACCACATCATCGGCCCCGCGACCGGCCGTGGCCTGCATCACAAACTGGTGCAACGAAAGGTCGGCCGTCTTGGGGTTGAAAAGCAGTAAGGTGCGGTCGTGGGCGGCGGCCAGATCCTCGTAGCGGCGGGCCAGGGTGACCAGGCGTTCGTCGCTGACCTCGGTGGCGATGATCACATCGGGGCCGTCGGTCAGCTCGATGGCCCGCTGCACGTGCATCTGGCCCATGGGGCCGCCGGCGCCGACGAAGACGGCCACGCCGTGGGGCCGCAGCTCGCAGCGGTTGCGGGCCTCGCCGTAGGACGCGGCGATGTCCGGGCCGGTGTTGCCGACAAAGGCGATGTAGTCGTAGTGCAGTCGGCCCAAATCCACCGGCACCGGCCCGTCCAGCGGCTCGCGGCCCACCAGGTTGAGGGTGCCGCGGCGGGCGATGTGACGGGCAGCTGCTTCCACCTGGGCAGCCGTGCGCGGGTCCAGGATGACGAGATCGTCGAAGCCCCGGCCCCCGGTCAGCTCGGCCGCCAGCGTCGCGTACTCGTCGGGGTTCAAACCATCGCGCACGATGACCTCGGCCCGGGTGCCGGCCACCAGCGCCTGCACCGCCGGCGGCGCATCGGTCAGGACGATGCGGGCCGGCGCCTCGAGACCACCGGTAAACTGGTAGGGGGTCTCGTCGCCGGGATGGCCGATGATCCACATGGTGCCGCCGGCCAGCGGCTGAAGACGGCGGCGCTGGGTGTAGGCGGCCATGACGCAGCCCCACGGCTCCAACAAGGCCGCCTCGGCGTAGCCCATCGGCCCCTCCAGGGGCAACAACCCCGGTCCGGCATCGGTCACCAGGACTTCAGGGCCGATGACCTGATACTGGGTCAGGCCGCCGGGGATGGTGTAGCCGTAGGCCGTGCTGCGCCCGGCCTGATAGAGGTCGGGCTGGATGGCCACACGCTGGCCGGGATGGTAGCGGTCGCGCAGATGTTCACCCACGGCGATGATGGTGGCCGAGACCTCATGGCCCAACCGGGTCGGTTCGACGGCAAGATCGCGGCCGTAGAGCTTGGGGTGCTTGCCGCCTTGTTGGATGATCTTGACATCCGAAAAACACATGCCCACGGCGTCAATGCGGATGAGCAGCTGATCGGGGTCGGGTTGGGGTAGGGGAAGGCGTTCGGGTTGGCCGTGGCGGCCGATGTTCTCCAGCCCGGCGCCGTACATGTTCCAGGCCCAGGTTTCGGTGGGTAGAGGCTCCTGGGCAGCCTGATAGCGTTCGTAAGCAGACATAAAAACGCCTCCTTGACGGCCCCGGTCTTTATGCGGCGGGTAGCAGGGCCCGAACTTCGGCCGCGGTGGCGCAGCGCAACGCTTGCCGGGCGCGTTGCTCGGCTTCGGCGCGGCTGAAGGTGCGCACTTGGGCCTTGACGGTGGGGATGGCCGGCACGCCCACGCTCAGCTCGTCGGCGCCTAAACCCACCAGGATGGGAATGGCCTGGGGATCGGCGGCTAGCTCGCCGCAAACCCCCACCCATTTGCCGGCCGCATGGGCCGCCTCAACGGTGTGGGCGATGAGTCGCAGCACGGAAGGGTGCAGACCGTCGGACATACCCGCCAGCGAGGGATGCTGACGGTCAACGGCCAGGGTGTATTGGGTGAGGTCGTTGGTGCCCACGGAGAAGAAATCCACCTCACGGGCAAACACATCGGCCAACAGGGCGGCGGCGGGAACCTCGACCATGATGCCCAACGGCACCGGCGGCACGCCCAGCTCGCGGGCCACCTCCAGGACCATCTGCCGCGCCCGCTGCCACTCGTTCCAATCGGCCACCATGGGGAACATAATGCGCAGGGGGCCATAGGCCGAAGCCCGCAGGATGGCCCGCACCTGCTGGCGCAGCAGGTCGGGCCGCGCCAGGCACAGGCGGATACCGCGCTCGCCCAGGAAGGGATTGGCCTCGGCGGGGACGCGGATGTAGGGCAAGGGCTTGTCGCCGCCGATGTCGAGGGTGCGGACGATCACTGGCCGGCCCCCCATGGCTTGGACGATGTCGCGATAGACCCGGAACTGCTCCTCTTCGTCCGGCGGGTCGTTGCGGTCGAGGAAGAGGAACTCGGTGCGCAGGAGGCCCACACCCTCGGCGCCAGCCTGCACAGCCCGTTCGGCCTCGGCCACGCCGCCGATGTTGGCGACGACCTCGATGCGCACGCCGTCGGTGGTGATGGCCGGTTCGGCCGCGGCCTGTTCCGAGGCCAGCCGCGCGGCCAGCCAGCGCTCGCGACGCTGTTGGGCTTGGGCCACGGTGACGGCGTCGGGCGCGACGACCAGGACGCCGTTCTGGCCGTCGAGCACGGCCAGGGTGCCATCGGCCAGGTCGAGCACGCCGGCGCCCATGGAGACGACGGCGGGCAGGCTCAGGGCGCGGGCAATGATGGCGGCGTGGGCTGTGGGCCCGCCGGCGGCCGTGCAAAAGCCTAACACCCGGGTCGGGTCCAGGTTGGCCGTCTCCGAAGGGGTCAGGTCCTGGGCCACCAGGATGACGGGATGGTCGGGCAGACGCAGCCCGCCTTCCCCGGCGCCGACCAACAGCCGTAGCACGCGATAGCCCACGTCGTGCAGGTCGGCGGCCCGGCCGGCCAGGAGCGGGTCGTCCAGCGCGGCCACGGCTTGCGCCCGCTCGGTGATGACGCTTTGCCAGGCTTGGGCAGCCGACTCGCCGCGGCGGATGCGGTCGCCGACGGCGCTCAGTAGGTCGTCGTCTTCCAGGATTTCCAGATGGACGTCGAAGATAGCGGCCTCGGCCGCTGCCCCGCGCTGGACAAGCTGCCGACGCAGGACGGTCAGCTGCTCCCGGGCCTGGGCAATAGCCGTCTGCAGCCGGTGGGTTTCTTCGGCGTCCGTGCCGGCGACGGCGCCGATCAGATGGGCAGGAACCTCGGACACATTCCGCAACCGGAACAAGGGACCGATGGCGACTCCCGGAGCGGCAGGGACCCCGTGGAGGACATTGGCCGGCGTCGCTGTCGGCGCAGCAGCAGGCGTCGGCGTCGAGGCTGCGGTCGCGACCGCAACCGCCGGTTCGGCCGCGCCTTCGCCCAATCCGGCCGCCACAATGGCGGTCAGGGCGGCGGCGGCTTCGTCTTCGTCTTCACCTTCGATGAAAATCGCAATCTGCTGGCCCCGCTCAACGCCTAGGGTGAGCACTGAGATCAGGCTCTTGCCGTTAGCCCGCTTGCCGCCGTGTTGCACCCGGATATCGGCCTTGAACTGCTTGGCCGTATTAACGAAGACCTTGGCCGGCCGGGCGTGAAGGCCGGTGGCGTTGTGGACGGTCAGATGGAGCTCTTTCATACGCGGTTCCCCTGTCCAAAGCGGGGCCTGTCGGACCGATGGCGGGCTTATGCTTCGGCAGCGCGATCGCGGCCCAGATAGGACAGAATGACGGACGGATCGTCCGTTGTGATCAGCTCTTGCGTGATGGCCTCGTCCTCCAGGGCTTCGGCCAGGTTGGCCAGCACGCCGACGTGTTCATCGGCCGTGGCGGCAATACCGATGATAAGGTAGGCCCGCTCGCCGTCCTCCCACTCCACGCCTTCGGGCACCTGCAACACCGAGACCCCGGTGCGCAGGATGTAGGCGCGGTCTTCGTTTTGCCCGTGGGGGATGGCGATGCCGTTGCCCAGGTAGGTGGACATGATGGCCTCGCGGGCCAGCATGCCCTCGATATAGGGTGGTTCGACACAGGCCCCGCGCACCAGCAGCTCGCCGGCCTGGCGGATGGCGTCGGCCTTGTCCGTGGCCGTGGCTCGGAGGTGGATGCGGTCCAGGCTCAGGATATCCAT
>JAVKIP010000057.1:0-5253 GCA_031459385.1 Candidatus Fervidifonticultor secundus
TGCCGGCCACGAATCTCGAGACCGCGGGCGCCCGGATCGGCCCGGCCGAGGTGGCCGAGGCGCTCTCGTGGGACGGCGTCATCGCCCTGGGCGAGGTGATGGACTACCCGGCGGTGATCGCCGGCGAGCCGCGGGCGCACGAGATCCTGGCAGAGGCGCTGCGCGCTGGCACCGTGATTGAAGGACACGCGCCCAACGTGGCGGGCGCCGCCCTGGCGGCCTTCGTCGCGGCGGGGATCGACTCAGACCACACGTTGATGACGCCCGCGCTGGCCCTGGAACGGCTGCGCAGCGGCATGACGGTGCTCCTGCAGGAGAAGTCGCTGTCGCCTGACATCGTGCGGGGGGTCGAGGTCGCCGCGCAGGCGCTGAATCTGTGTCTGGTGACTGATGACGTCCTGCCCGACGACCTGCTGGCCCGCGGGCACCTGGACCTGGTCGTACGCGAGGCCGTGCGCATGGACCTCGACCCAATCGAGGCGATCCGGGCGGCGACGCTGGCACCTGCGCGGCGGATGCGACTGTACGACCGCGGCGCGATCGCACCCGGGCTGGTGGCGCACCTGGTCCTCGTTGGCGACCTCGAGGAGTTCGCGGCCGAGATGGTCTTCGCCCGCGGGACCCTGGTGGCGCAGGATGGGAGGCTGGAGCCCGGCGTCATCGCCATCCCGCCGGTGGCGGTCGGACGCGGGACGGTGCGTATCGAGGCCCCGGCGCTCGAGCGATTCCGGATTGCAGCGCCAACCGGAAGCCGGGAGGTGCGCGTCCGGGTCATAGAGATGAACCAGGTCAACACGTTCACGAAGTGCGGTGAAGCGGTGCTGCCCGTCGCAGGCGGGGCAGTGGCCTGGGAGTCTAGCGACCTCTCTCTGGCCGCGGTCTTCGAGCGCCACGGCCGCACCGGGAGCGCAGGCTACGGTTTCGTGCGCGGCGCCTTGCGCGAGGGTGCCATAGCCTCCACCTGGGCGCACGACAGCCACAATCTGCTGGTCGTGGGCCGCAGTCCGGATGAGATGGCCATAGCGGCCCGCTGGGTCGTCGACCACGATGGCGGCATGGCTGCCGTGCGGGGTGGAACCGTGCTTGCCGGCGTGCCGCTCCCGGTGGCCGGCATCGTATCCGATCAGCCGATCGGAGTGGTGGGCTCACAGGTCGCCGCGCTCCGACGCGCTCTCGCAGACCTGGGGTTTGTCCACCGGTCGCCGATCATGACCCTGGGGGTACTCACCCTCGCCGTCAGCCCCGAGTTGAAACTGACCGACCGCGGCCTGGTGGACGTCAACGCCGGCAGGCTGGTGGCACTCTTCGTCTAGAGGAGACGACGGTGACGATCGAACTCCCGCAGCGCCATCTGAGGGTCACGCGCGGCGCCGTGGCGCGCACCGTGCTGATCCCCGGCGACCCGGCCCGCGCAGAGAAGATCGCAGCGCGCCTCGAGGACGCCCGCGAGGTCATCCGCAACCGAGAGTTCCTGGGATTCACCGGCACGGCCCGGGGCGTACCGCTCTCGGCGTGTTCGACCGGTATCGGCGGTCCGTCCGCGTCCATTGCGGTGGAGGAACTGTGCAACCTGGGCGCCGACACGTTCATCCGTGTGGGCTCCGCCGGCGGTCGGCAGCCCCAGATCGAGGTCGGCAGCCTGGTCATCGTGACCGCGGCGCATCGCGACGAGGGCACGGCGCTGGCCTATCTGCCGCTGGGGTTTCCGGCGGTGGCCGATCTCGGTGTCACGCAGGCCTTGATGGACGCCGCACGCGCACTGGGCCACCGGCCCTTCGTGGGCGTTGCGACGTCCAGAGACGCGTTCTACCGCAAGGACGCGGCGCTCGCCGACCTGCTCACCCGGGAGGGGCACATCGTGGCTGCGGAGCAGGAGTGCGCTGCGGTGTTCATCGTGGCCCACGTGCGCGGGGCGCGGGCCGGAGCCGTGCTGGCCATTGACTCCAATATCCTGCGCGAGAGGCTCCCACCCGAGGAGGCCGCGGCGCGGTTTAGGACCGCAGAGGCCGCGGCGATCGAGGTGGCGATCGAGGCGGGCCGCCGGCTTGAGCTGTCCAGGTGACGGGACCAGCCACCCTCTCCTGACGGGACCGCGCGAACACGCACGAGTCCGAGGCAGAGGTCACAGTGCCCGTTCGGCGCCCGCCGCCAGCTGTCGTACCGCGACCCCCATGCCCTCGTGCAGGATCCGCGCGCCGGCCAGGGCCGCCAGATCCCGGACGTCCAGGTCCGGGTTGAGCTCGACCACGTCCATGCCCACCAGCCGGCCGCGCAGCGAGGCCACGATGTCTAGCACCTGCCGGGTCGTCAATCCGCCCGGCACAGGATGCGACACACCGGGCGCACAGGACGGATCGAGTCCGTCCAGATCCACAGAGACGTAGACAGGCGCGCCGACGGGCACCGGTAGACCACCGCGCCACCGACCTGCGAGAGCGCCGGGGGCGAGGGTGCGCAGGCGACCGGGATATTGTGCGGCCACCTGCGCCTGCTCGGGGTTCGTGGTCCGCACGCCAATCTGCGTGATGCCGGCCACGTGGTCCATCTCGAGCATCCGGGCCGCGGTGCAGGCGTGGGATGCACGGCTGCCCCCAAACGCCAGGTAGAGGTCGGGATGGGCGTCGATCTGAATGATGTGCACGGCCCCGCCGAGGACCTCCAGCGCCGCCACGACCGGGACGGTGACCGCATGGTCGCCGCCAACGAAAAACGGAATTTGGCCCGCGCGGAAGATCGCCGCCGCCCGGTCGCGGTAGGACGCGGCCGTATCTTCCCAGGATCCGGCCGGGAGCCAGTCGCCCAGATCGGCGACCGCGCCGGCCAGATCGACGCCGGACTCAGTGGCGGAGTTGTAGCAGCGGCCGTCGTAGGCGGCGCGCATCCGCGCCGGGCCTCCGCGAGCGCCCCGGCGGTAGGACGACTGGGAGTCGTCGGGCAACCCGACGAAGACCACCCGGGCCAGGCGCTGCTGCTCCGGGTCAGCCGCGAAGCAGCCGGCGAACGGGACGATCTGGGCGCTCACCAGAGCCGCGCGAACGTGCCGCCGGCCAGCGCCACGCCCGGGCTGCTTAGGCTGCAGGCGGCGATGCCGGCAATCTCGCTGCGGAAGACCACGCCGCCCTTCATGACCAGGCGGATCTCGCGCAGGTCGCGGATCCGCTCGTCGGGCCGACCGTCTACGACCAGGAGGTCGGCGTACTTGCCGGCGGCCAGCGTGCCGACCTCACCGTCGGTCTCGCATAGCCGCGCGGAGTTCCACGTCGCCGCACGAATGGCCTCGGCCGGTCGCAGACCCGCCTCAACCAGCAGCTCCACCTCCCGGATGGTCGCGACCGTGCCGTCTACCGGATCGCTGGGCAGCAGGTCGGTCCCGCAGCACAGCGTCACGCCGCGGCGGACCGCGCGCCTGATGGACGCCAGGTGCTCGTCGGCTGCGGCCCGGGCTTTGGCCAGCATCCACTCCTGCACCCCGTGCCGCCGCATGTAGTCCAGTTCCTGAGTGACGCACAGCGTCGGTACCAAGAAGGTGCCCCCGGCCGCCATGGCCGCTGCGGTCTCATCGGTGAAGCTGTAGCCGTGCTCGATGCAGTCGACCCCCAGCCGCACGGCATCGGCGATGGCCCCGTCGCCCCCGGTGTGGGAGGCGACGCGCTTACCAGCGCTGTGGGCGACCTCGACCACCGCCGCCACCTCGGCGTCGGTCATCTGCTTCTGATGAGGCTGCTCGCCTGGCGTGCCGATGCCGCCCGTCAGGCAGATCTTGAGCAGATCGGCGCCGGAGCGGAGCTGCTCGCGCGCAGCGCGGCGGAAGCCGTCGGGCCCGTCGGCCTCCACAGTGCCGACCGAGTTGTGGCCATGCCCGCCGGTGGCGATCATCGCCTGGCCGGCACACCGGATGCGGGGCCCGGCTAGCAGGCCGCGGTTGATGGCCTCACGCACGTCAATGTCGGTGAAGTAGGGTTCACCCACGATCCGCAGGCTGGTGGTGCCCGCCAGCAGCGCCTCCAGGGCCCGGCGATAGTTCAGCATCACCCGGTAGCCCGGCGTGAACGGATCGGCGCGCCGCTCGGGAAATGGCAGCCGCAGCCCGAGGTGCACGTGGACGTTGAACAGCCCGGGCATGACGGTCATGCCGCCGAGGTCGAAGGCCGCATCGTCCGTCTGCGGGGTGGGGCACGACGGATCGGAGGCCTGACCGCACCACGCGATGCGATCTCCGGTAATGATCACCGTGCCCTGGGGCACCGCAGGCTTTCCCGTGCCGTCCACGATCCGACAGTTCGTGAGAAACATGCTCATCAGTCCACTCTCCTTGGGCGCTATCGGGTCCGCTGCAACCCGTCGCTCAGCAGGTTCGCGCCGATCACCAGCAGAGCAATGGCCATCCCCGGGAACACCGTATTCCACCAGGCCAGGCTCTGGACCGAACGGCCCTCGCTCACCATGCTCCCCCAGGCCGGCGTCGGCGGTTGGACGCCCAGCCCCAGGAAGCTGAGTGCCGCCTCAGCCAGGATCACATTGGACATGTTGACCGCGCCCACTACCAGCAGCGGCGGCAGGATCGAGGGCAGGATGTGTCGCAGCACGATGCGGCCCTCCTCGGCACCTAGCGCCCGCGCGGCCAGCACGAACTCGCGCTCTCGCACCGCCAGGGTGTTGGCTCGCGCGATGCGCGCGTACTGGACCCAGCTCACGAAGGCCAGGACCAGGACCAGTTTGACCAGGCTCTGGCCCAGGGCGGCCATAATGGCAATGGCGATAAAGACCGGCGGGAACGAGAGCTGAATGTCGATCAAGCGGCTGACGGCGCGGTCCACCCACCGTCCAAAGTAGCCGGCGGCCAGGCCCAGCAGGGTCCCCAATCCGCCGCCCAGGAACACCGAGAGTCCGGCGACCGCCATGGATACCCGCGCCCCGACCATCAGCCGCGCCAGCAGGTCGCGCCCGAGACGGTCCGTGCCCAGCGGATAGCTCCAGTCGCCACCCGCCAGCCAGGCCGGAGGTTGCAGGGACCGCACCAGATCCTGTTCGGCGTAGCCGTGCCGGCTCAAGTGGGGCGCGAAGAGCGCGATGGCGGCCATCGCGCCGATGATGGCCACCCCGGCGAAAAAGGCCGCCGGCCGCCTGCGCCGGGGCCGACCCGGTGTGGGTGCCAGCTCAACGGCCATGGTCATAGCGAATCCTGGGGTCCAGGTACAGATACAGGAGATCGACGGTCAGGTTGATGACCACGAAGAGGGTGCCGACCACCAG
>JAVKIP010000058.1:0-5120 GCA_031459385.1 Candidatus Fervidifonticultor secundus
TGCGCCCTCATCAACCCTCACCCCCCCGCGAATTGACTACGGCCCATAGAGTTCTGGTTTGAGGACCGCGATATAGGGCAGGTTGCGGTACCGGCCTGCGTAGTCCAGGCCGTACCCGATCACGAACTTGTCGGGGATCTGGAAGCCGCAGAAGTCGATGGGGATCTCGCGGCGGCGGCGCGGACGCTTGTCCAGCAGCGCGCACACGCGCAGCGACGCCGGGTAGCGGGCTTTGAGCGTTTCGAGGAGATAGTCCATGGTCAGTCCCGTGTCGATGATGTCGTCCACGACCAGCACGTGCCGGCCCTCGATACTCTCGTTGAGATCCTTGAGGATGCGGACGATCCCGCTGCTCTCGGTGCTGGAGCCGTAGGACTGGGTGGCCATGAAGTCGACCTGGCAGGGGATGGAGAGGGCCCGCAGCAGGTCGGCCATGAAAACGAAGGCGCCCGTCAGGATGCCGATCAGCAGCGGTTCCTTGTCCCGGTATTCGAGGCTGATCTCGCGGCCGAGTGCCCGGATTCGGTCCTGCAGGACCGCCTCCGGGATGAGGACCTCTTCGACGTCGTCCACCAGGCCCAACGGAGCGTTCACCTCTGGGGGGTTACGGCCATTATAGGTGGCGCCGTCTAGACCGTCAATCCGAATATTGCCCGATATGCAGCCGCTAATGTTCGGTTTTCGGGGGTCCCTCGCGGCTGCCGGGCTTGACGAGCGGTATCCCGCTCCGGCACTGGGGGCAGCGGTCGGGGCCATAAGTTGGCGCGTCCAGCCGCGCGAGAGCCTGCAAGGGGACGTCGAGCGGCCACCGGCCCGCAGTTCGATCTATGAGGGCCGCAGCGCCAGCGACCACGCCGCCGGCTTGGCGGACGAGCTCGACCACCTCCAGGGTCGTTGTGCCGGTGGTCACCACGTCCTCGACGACCAGCACGCGCTCCCCGGGCGCGATGACAAAGCCCCGGCGTAGAGCCAGCGTGCCCGCAGCGCGCTCGGCGAACAGGGCCCGGACGCCCAGTGCACGAGCCACCTCATGGGCCACGAGCACCGCGCCCAGCGCCGGGCCCACGACGACGCCCGGCCTCGCGTCGCGTACGCGCGCGGCCAGGGCCTCGCCCAGCGCAGCGGCCTCGCGCGGGTACTGCAGGATCAACGCGCACTGGACGTAGAGCGGACTGTGCAGCCCCGAGGTCAGCAGAAAGTGACCGTGCTGAACCGCACCGTAGCGCTGGAACCGCGCCAACCAGTCAACCGACACTGACGTCGCCCCGACCGCCCGGCCGGCTGGCACGCGCAGCGGCCATTTCCGCCGCGATGGCTGCCGCGGCCGCCGCCGGATCGTCCGCCGAGAGGATCGGCCGTCCGACCACCAGATAGTCCGAGCCGGCCAGCACGGCCTGCCGCGGCGTGGCCGTACGTGCCTGATCACCGGGAACTGTGCCCGGGGGTCGAATGGCCGGCGTGAGCACACGAAACGCGCTTCCGAGCTCGGCCTTGAGGCGGGCACACTCGCGCGCCGAGGTGGTCACACCGTGCAGCCCCGCGTCCCGCGCGAGCCGCGCCGCACGCAGCACGCCGCTGGCGACGCGGCCGGGGTCGCTGGTCAGGCGCGTGACGCCGAGGACCAGGGTGTCTCCGCCGGCCTGCGCCGCCGCCCGCGCCGCCGCCTCCAGCATGGCCGGCCCGCCCGCGCAGTGCACGGTCACGAGGCGGACGCCAAGCCTGGCGGCTGCAGCCACCCCGCCGGCGACGCTGTAAGGAATGTCGTGGAGCTTCAGGTCGAGGAAGACGCGCCCGCCGGCCGCATGCACCATCTGCACCGCGGCGGGCCCGGCGGCCACGAACAGCGCCGGGCCGATCTTGAACCACGGTGTGATGGGCCGAACCCGCGCCACCATGTCGGAGGCGGCGGCCAGCGTGGGGACGTCCAGTGCCACGATGAGGGCCGGTCCCTCGGGCTCGGGCGCGCCTGACCGGGACACCACTTCGGTCACCGAGCGGTCACCCCTTCGAGGCGGCCGACCAAGTCGCGAACATGTGGGATCCGATGCTTCGCCAGATACGCGCGCAGCCCCTCCGTAATCTGTGAGGCGGCGTCGGGCCGGTCCAGGAGCGCGGACGCGATGCCCACGGCGTGGGCCCCGCACAAGATGAACTCCAGCGCGTCCTCGGCGGTGGTGATGCCGCCCATCCCGATGATCGGAATCCGCACGCGTTGCGCCACCTCCCACACGATGCGCAGCGCCACCGGCTTGATCGCCGGCCCCGACAGCCCGCCGATGCCCGCACCCAGGCGGCCCCGGCGCGTGCGCACGTCCACGGCCAGGGCCTGCAGCGTGTTGATCACCGACAGCCCGTCGGCGCCGGCGCCGGCGGCGGCGGCGGCGACATCCGCGATGTCGGCCACGTTGGGCGAGAGCTTGACGAACAGCGGCAGGCGCGTTGCTGCCCGCACCCGGGCGGTGAGTGCCGCGATGCGGGTGGGCGAGGTCCCAAAGAACAGTCCGTCGTCCACGTTGGGGCACGAGACGTTGACCTCCAACGCGGCCACGCCTTCTTCGCCCGAGAGCAGCTCCGCAACAGTCGCGAATTCCTCGGCCCGATGGCCAGCGACGCTCACGATGATTGGTCGGCCCAGCGTGCGCAGGAACGGCAGGTCGCGGGCGATGAACGCCGCCACGCCCGGGTTGCGCAGACCGACCGCGTTGAGCCATCCACCGGTGACCTGGATCGTGTGCGGCCCGGGGTGGCCCGGGCGCGGCTCCAGCGTGACCGACTTGGTGATGATCCCGCCGAACGCCCGCAAATCCACGACGGCCTGGACCTGGCGGCCGAACTCCAGGGGACCGGGGGCCGCGAGCACGGGTGTGGGAAATGTGATCCCGGCCAGGGTGACGTCCAGGGCTGGCGCCACAGGCAATCCCACGGGCTCAGCCGCCGCCGCGCCGCATGGCCGCGAAGCTCACAGCATCGGTGTACGAGAGGTCTTGGTCACGGTACTGCGCCAGCAGTTCACGCGTCGCGCGCTCCAGTGCCGCGTCCGCGTAGACGACCTCCCGACGCGGGGTGGCCTGGAGGCGGTCGAGCAGAGTCCATGCCGTCTCGAACCCGACCATGCGACGGAGGAACGTATAGCTCTCGGCCACCACGAAATTGGCCACGACGATCCCGCGAAAGCGGCGCAGCACCCCGGGCCACGCCGCCGCTGCCTGGCCGGGGTGGCTGTCGGCGCGGGACAGGAGGGCCACCCACCCCCCGGTGTCCACAAAGATCCTAGCGGCGGCTCTGCCGTCGCCGCTGCGGCGGGACCAGGTAGGCATCGTGATGATCGGCGCCATCTGGCGGCCCCCCCGGTGCGGCCAGCTCGGGCAGCTCCATCAACGGGTCGGCCTGGGGCGGCAGGGCCTCTTCAATAATGCGGTCAGCGCCTTCTCGCAGTAGACGGGCCAGGGAGACATTGCGGCGCCTCGCGATCTCCCGGAGCGCTCGGTCCTGCCGTTCTTCCAGATAGATCTGGAGGGGCTTTCTCTTCATTAATCCTGACTCTACATCAGGAAATAGCACATTGTCGACAGTGCCGGACGTGCCTGACTGTCAGGTGTCTGGGTAGAGGACGATCCCATCGGCGGTCATGCGGGCCAACCGTTCCTGCATCTGCGCGGCCTCGGCTTCCGTGTACAGGTGCGGCTCCACGCCCGGGATCGCCAGCGCCAGCTTGGCGACGCTGAAAGCGTCGTCGCGGGCCGGGCCGCGATAGACGATCAACAGATCCACATCGCTGGCGGCCGTCTGACGGCCCCCGGCCCAGGATCCAAACAAGACCACCCGCACCAGGGAGAGCTGCCGGGCGAGGCCCGGCAGGCGCTCTCGAAGCGCAGCGACCAGACCCTCCCGGGTGTACCTAGGATAGAAGACCCTGACAGAACCCGAGAATCGCTTCGGCATGAGCGATCAGTCGCTCGGCCTCGACGCGCGTGTAGCGGGCGTGCGGGGTCCCCGAGGGGTGCGCGTTTGGATATCGCGTCGGGATGTACGCCTTATCGAGCTCCAGCGCCGGGCCCACCAATGCGTCTGGGACCTTGTGGTGCGTTCTCAGCTCGGCGAGGAGATCGGCGACCGAGTGGCCCCACGCCTCGGCGCCGAGCCGTTGAAAGACGGCCTTGACCGCCTTCTCGGCAGCCTGCTGAGCCGAGAAGCAGGCCCAGTTGTAGAAACCCCGCTCCAGATCGCTGCGCGCGTGCTCCAGGTCGGCGGCGGCCGAGGCGAACCAGTCGCGGCTTCGCTCCATGGGCTGCGGCCCCGCCGTCAGGATCCTGCCCTGCGGACGATACTCCAGCCCTCGCGGGTGAGCTTCACCAGGTCGCCGACCCGCACCTGTTCCCAGAACGCGCGCGGCGCGCCGTACTCGCGCGCGTTGATCACCAGCAGGTACGGCGGCTCCTCGCTCTGCCGGATGCGCTTCTCCTCCACCCATCCGATTACAATGGGCGGCGGGGACGACCCCTCCTCGCCCTCCCGGTCGCACGATGGGATCAGTTGCGCCACCACCAGCAGGATCATCACCGCCAGGACCTTCGTCATTCTGCCAATCCTCCTCGCCAGCGAGAACACGACCCCCCGGGAGGAGCTCCCTCCCGGGGGGTCAGATCAGGAACTGCCGACGGCCTTACCAGCTCGTGGACAGCTCCACCCGGTAGAAGTTGTGCAGGTCGCCGCCGAAGGCCGGGTTGCCGAAGAACGCGTTGTTGGCCTTCGTGTACTGGAAGTAGATGTTGGTGCGCGGCGTGAGCACGTGAGTCAGGCGCAGCCACCACTCGTAGTAGCTGGTGTTGCCGACCAGTTCGGTGCCGCCCTCGTAGTGGATGAAGGCAGACCAGCGCGGCGAGAAGGTCAGGTTCAACCGCGCCAGCCAGCCCCGCATGTTCCACGCGAAGTACTGGCCGAACGAGGTCGACGCGTAGGTGTAGAACGGCGCGAACATACCGGCCGTCATGGGCCCGTAGTTCATGTAGGCGACATCCAGCGTCGGGCTCCACGTCGTGATCCCGGCCAGGCGGGCCAGGTCCAGATTGGCCGCGACGCGCCAGGCGTTCGCCGTCGCCGACGTGAAGGTCGGCCCCGGC
>JAVKIP010000059.1:0-5022 GCA_031459385.1 Candidatus Fervidifonticultor secundus
GATCAAGAGCGCGCGCGGCTTCCGGCGCTTCTTGCTGCGGGGCCGAGCCAAGGTCAAGGGTGAATGGCTGTTGGTCACGACGGCGCACAACCTGTGCAAGTTGTTCGGGGCCCGACCGCGAGTCTACGCGGCACTGAGATGGTGAGGGTGAGCACGGGATGATCCCGGCCCAAGAGCTTTCCTGGCCTGGTACTCGCTTCACAAGCAGGTCAGGTCTCATAGCATCTCATCTCGACGCCATTTCCGGGACGGGCTCCTAGCGTATCCGCCGCCGCGGGGCTCTGCTACCATGGGGAATGGTATGGCCCCTCGTCCAGAGATCGTGGTCACCGGACTCGGCGCAGTCACACCGCTCGGGCTCACAGCGGCCGACACATGGGAGGCCCTGGTGGCTGGCCGCTCTGGGGTCGGCCGCATCACGCTGTTCGATGCGTCGGCCCTGACGGTGCAGATCGCCGCGGAAGTCAAGGGTTTCGATCCCACGCCGTATGTGGACGCCAAGAGCGCGAGCCGTCTGGAGCGGTTCACCCAATTCTCGCTGGCCGCAGCCACCCAGGCACTGCAGGACGCCGGCCTGACCGTCACGGCCGACAACGCCGAACGGATCGGGGTGGTGATGAACACGGGCGGAGGTGGCGTGGCGCTGGTCGAGCGCGAGACGCAGTTGATGGTTCAGCGCGGCCCGCGGCGGGTGAGCCCGCTGTTCGTCCCGATGATGATGCCCAACATCGGCGCCTGCCAGGTGTCCATTGCACTGGGCCTCCTGGGACCGGCCGTGACCGCCACAGCGGCGTGCGCGGCCGGCGTCCAGGCCATCGTGGACGCCATCCGCCTCATCCGGGACGGCGATGCCGACGTCATCATCGCCGGCGGCAGTGAGTCGGCGCTGACCCCCCTGGCGTTCGCGGGCATGGCCAACATGCGCGCGCTCTCCCGCCGCAACGACGAACCCGAGCGCGCCAGCCGCCCGTTTGACGCCGACCGCGACGGATTCGTGTTCGGCGAGGGCGCGGTCGCCCTGGTGTTGGAGCGCCGCGAGCATGCCGAGGCCCGAGGTGCGCGCCTGTACGCCGCGGCGCTGGGCGGCGGGGTGACCGCCGACGCGTATCACATCACCGCGCCCGACCCCGAGGGACGCGGTGCGGCCCGGGCGATGAGTCGCGCGCTCCAGCGAGCCGGGCTGCACCCCGAGGATATTGACTATGTCTGCGCCCACGCCACCGCCACACCCATCGGCGATGTGGCCGAGGCCCGGGCCATCCGCAAGGTCTTCGACCACCACGCCGATCGGGTAGCCGTCAGTGCGCCCAAGTCCATGGTGGGACATCTGATGGGCGCCGCGGGCGCGCTGAGCGCCCTGGTGTCCGTGATGGCTATCCATACGGGCATCATCCCGCCCACCATCAACCTCGAGCGCCAGGACCCGGAGTGCGACATTGACGCCGTGCCCAACGTCGCCCGCCGGACGCCAGTCCGGGCGGCCATGGCCAACGGATTCGGGTTCGGCGGTCAGAACATCGTGGCGGTCTTTGCCAGGGCCTGAGGTCGGTGCCCTCCGCTTGCCTGGAGTCCCCTGGATCCATTATTATATAATTACTTGCTGATATCATCGAGCTGGGATGCCCGAGGAGGTTCCGCCATGCCGGTGGCCGTCCGTCACCTGGCCCTTGACTTGGCCCTCAAGGCCAAGCTCTTCCGCGGATTTGCGGACCCATCCCGGCTGTCGATTCTCGAAGCGCTGCGCGACGCCCCTCGCTGCGTCTCGGATATCGCCGCCCGAACCGGCCTGAGCCAGCCCAACACCTCGATGCACCTCGCCTGTCTGGAGGACTGCGGGCTGGTCATGCGTCAGCGCCGGGGCCAGTTCGTTGAGTATGCGATCGCGAACGGGTTGGTGCTGGACCTGTTGCGCCAGTCGGAGCGGCTGCTCGAACACGTGGGCGAGCAGATCTTCCGCTGCACGAGATACCGAGGTCGCCCCAGATGACGAGGACCGTCACCGTCCGTCACGAGTTCTCTGTGGCTGGCATGGACTGCGCCGACTGCGCGCTCAAGATTGAGCGGGCCCTGCGGCGCTCCCCCGGCGTGGAGCAGGCGCAGGTGTCGCTGGCCGCGCAGCGCGCCGCGGTGGTGTTCGACCCGTCGCGCACCACCACGGCCGCCCTGCGGCACACCATCGAGGCGCTCGGCTATACCGTGCGCGCTGCGCACGACCGCCATGCCGCGCCCCGCCTGCCCGAGATGGTGACCGGGGCATTTGTCGCCGCAGTGGCCGTTGTCATCCTGGCCGGGCTGGCGGCCGAGCGCCTGGGGTGGATCGAGGCCGCGATGAGGATCGTCCCCCCGCCGGTGGCGGCCGCCACCGTGCTCATCGGCGGCTATCCCATCTTCCGGAAGGTGGTCCTGGCCCTGCGCGCGCGCAGCGTCACCCCCCACGCGCTGATGACGCTGGGCATCGTGGGCGCGCTCGGGATCGGCGAGTACGCTGCCGCGGCGGTCATCGTCTTCTTCATGCGGCTGGCCGACTTCTTGGACGCCTATACCGCAGGCCGCGCCCGGCAGGCCATCAAAGAGTTGGTGGCTATGCAGCCGCTGGAAGCGCGGGTGGAGCGCGACGGCGCCGAGCTGGTGATCCCCGCCGCACAGGTGCGCCCCGGCGAGACGGTGCTGGTCAAGCCCGGTGAGCGGATTCCGGTCGACGGGGTGATCGTCTCCGGCCGGGCCGCAGTCAACCAGGCACCGATCACCGGGGAGTCGGTCTCCGTCGAGCGCGAGATCGGACAGCGGGTCCTTGCGGCCACGGTGAATCTCGACGGCGTGCTGCGCGTGCGGGCCGAACATGTGGGGCCCGACAGCACCTTCGGCCGCATCGTCAGGCTCGTCGAAGAGGCCGAGGCGTACAAGAGCCGGGCACAGCGGTTCGCCGATCGGGTCACCGCCTACTACATTCCTGTGGTAGCCGCTGCGGCGGCAACGGCATGGCTGCTCGGCCGGTCGGCGACGGCGGCCGTGGCCGTCCTGGTCGTGTCGTGTTCTTGCGGCATCGCCCTGGCCACACCGGTGGCCGTGCTGGCGGCAGTTGGCCGTGCGGCCCGCCGCGGTATCCTCGTCAAGGGTGGGGCCGCGCTCGAAGCGCTCGCGCGCACCGATGTCGTCCTCCTCGACAAGACCGGGACGCTCACCCTGGGTCAGCCCCAGGTCACCGATGTGCTCCCGGCGGACGGTCGGACCGCGGACGAGGTGTTGGCGGTTGCGAGGCGCGCGGAGCGGTTCTCGGAGCACCCTCTGGCCACTGCCATCGTGGCCGCCGCACGCCCTGTTGCCGGCGGAGCCGGCAGCATCGAGGACGCAGGGGATATGGGAGTGGCGCCGGGCCGGAGCGCTGCGAGCGTGGACGCCGCCCGCGTTGAGATTGACATCGCCCCCGGACGCGGGGTGGTGCTGCGCGACCGCGACCGACAGATCGCCGTCGGTAGCCGACGCTTCGTCGAGGATCGCGGCGTCGTCGTGCCCCAGTCGCTCGATGAGCGCGCGCGGGACCTGGAGGCTCGGGGTCAGACGGTCGTCGTCGTCGCAGACGGCGATGCGGTCATCGGGCTCGTCGCCCTGGCCGACCGACCCAGGCCCGGTGTAGATCGCGCTCTGGCCGCGCTGCGGGCCCTCGGGGCGCGAGAGGTGATGATGCTCACCGGCGACAACGCCCGCGCGGCGGCCGCGGTGGCGGAGGCGCTGGGGGTGACGTTCCGCGCCGGGCTGCTGCCCGAGCACAAGATCGCGTACGTCCGCCGCCTGCAGGCTGAAGGCCATGTGGTGGCCATGATCGGCGACGGGATCAACGACGCGCCGGCGCTGGCGCAGGCGGATGTCGGCATCGCCATGGACGCCGCCACCGGGGCCGCGCTCGAGGCCGCCGATGTCGCGCTGCTCGTGGACGACTGGGATCTGGTACCCGAGGCGGTTCGGATCGGCCGCAGCGCCTTTGCGGTCATCCGGCAGAACCTGTTGGGCGCGGTGACGTACAACGTGGTCGGCATCACCCTGGCCGCGCTGGGGCTGCTCCCGCCCATCGCCGCTGCGGCGGCGCAGGTGATCCCGGACCTCCTCATCCTCTTGAATTCGAGCCGGCTGCTCCGGGTGCGGGCGCGCGCGACGGCCTGATCGGGTCTGGCTATTCGTAGAGATCGCTCAGCAAGTGCCGGTTCCCCAGCCCCACGTGCCGCAGACCAGCGCCCTGAGCGGCGGCGAGGCAGCGCTCTGCGTGCGCCCGCGAGGTCGTGGGCAGGTTCTCCATCATGAAGTGCGGGAAGAAGGCCAGCAGCCGGTAGGGGATCTCGGGGTCGAGCGACGCGATGTACCGCGCGATGTCGGCCACTTCCCCCTCGTCGATGTACCCCGGGATCAGGGGCGTGCTGGCCACGACCAGCGGCGGGTCCCGCCGGTCGCGACCGCGGCGGGCCGCGGCGGCGAAGTTCGCGAGCGTCCTTCGGTTCGAGAACCCGGTCAACGCCACGTGCAGGGGCTCAGCGTAGGCCTTCAGGTCGAACTTGACGGTGCCCCCACTTTCCATTGAGAGGTCCACCATCCGCCGTAGATAGGCGGGGTGCATGGTTCCGCTGGTCTCCCAGCAGATGCGCACGGGCCGGCGCGCCCTGGCCAGGCGCGAGGCTGCCAGCGCGTGGGGCAGCTGGGGCGCCGGATCGCCGCCAAAGTAGCAGATGCAGGCCACCCTGCTCCCCACCGCGTCCGCCAGTTCCGGCGCGCTCACCCGAGGGTCCAGCGTCGCCGCGTTCTGGTTGTAGTGCCAGTTCTGGCAGAACAGGCAGTTGAGGGGGCACGCGCCGTAGAACACAGCGAGGTTGTCCCCCCGGCGCGCGGCCCGTTCCCCACAGACGTCCATGGCCACGCAGTTGGTCGGGAGCGGATCGTAGTACCAGTGCAAGACGCCGGCCTCCGGACCGCCCGCGTGGGTCTTCATCCGGCCGTTGCGGTTCTCGCGGAGGTTGCAGTACCCGCGTTCCCCCT
>JAVKIP010000006.1:0-165714 GCA_031459385.1 Candidatus Fervidifonticultor secundus
GGAGGCCTGAGCGCAAGGACATGGGAAGCGCTGAAGGAATTACTATCGCATCGGAAGGGAGGTGAGGTCTCTCCGAGCCAGCGACTCGTCGCTCCGCTCCGCCGGTGATCGAGATTGCTGGACTGAGTGATCGGGAATTCGCGGAACGACCGTTCGGAACCACGCTGAACTGGGTGTTCGAATTCAGTGAAATCCGCACACTACCCTGAGCCCCTGCAGGGGCCTCACCCGCTACCGCTTCCTCCGACAACTTCCCTCGCGAGGTGCACGGCTTCGTCAGCGAGGGCCAGGGCCTGCTTGGCGTCGGCCTCGCTGAAGAGCTCCCATGGCGTCTTCCACGCGGCCTCGTCTCCGTAATCGCTCTGCGCGTGGATGTCCGGGCCGAGAAGCCGTGCACATTCCGTGATCCGCTCGACCCGCGCCCGGACCTCTGCCGGAAACCGGCCCTCCTCCAGGGCCTTTCGCAGCAGGACCGCCGGGTTGTGGGTACGCCCGAGCGGTCCCAGCAGGGCAAGCACAGCCTTGCCGGCGTTCTCGACGGCAAGCTGGCTGTTGTCCACGCACGAGCGCCAGCGTGCAATACCCAGGTCCTGGCGAGCCTCGTTCAGGAAACCTTCGGCGAGGTTCAGCCGGTACGCGCTCTCGCTGCCTGGCGAACTTCGCCTCATGCCTTCAGCCTCGGTGCCCAAGGCCCGGTTGGCTGCTTCCTCCAACGCCACTCATAGCCTTCCTCGGTCCACTCCCGGTAGAGACCCAGGTCCTCGATGAGCCGCCGCAAGTGCGAGAGCCGCTCCGCCAGGTAACCCCGCGGGTCGTAGAGGATCTTCCCGTCCAGGGCAATGTCCAGGTAGAGAGAGGGCGAGTGGTCCTCGAACTCCTCCGGCGTTCTTGCGAGGAATGAGACGGCCTCACACCCCGGAGGCAGGAGCTGCTTCAAGAAGATGAGGCGTTCCAGGGGACTTTCCGGCAGGCCCTGAACCACGACCAGCAGGTCCCAGTCGCTCTCCTGGTCCGCCTGGCCGCGGGCCCGGGAGCCGAAGAGCGCCACGGCCACAAGGCGATCACCCAGGGCCTTGCTCAGGGCCTGCACCGTCAGGGCGGCGACGTTGTGCTCAGGGGCTTGCGACTGCATCGGCTACTTCCTCCTCAGCGGAGGGTTCCTTGGCGGAGAGCTCCTGCAGGCTCCGTTGGATCTCGGCAAGTTCGGGGTCGGTGAGCCCCCAGAGCCTTGCCGCCTACCGGTCGATCTCTGCGTCGATGCGTCTCAGGACCGCAGCATCCTCGCGTCTTACGTCTTCGTGGGCGCCCTCGATGTAGTCCCGCACCTGACGGATCGAGTTCCTGGTGGCCGCATCCGGCGGCTTCTTCAGTGTACCGGGGCGTTCGTACTCAACGACGAGCCGGTTGAAGACCGCGTCGGCCCGTCCGGTTGCGAGCGTGTACTCAGCGTGGGCCAGCTGGTCGAGCCCGACCTCGCGGCAGAAATCGTCCAGGAGTGGCTCAATTGCCCGCCGGAAGTCGGCTTCACCGGGTCCTTTGGGAAGGATTCCGCGAAGCCTCTGTTGCAAGGACCTCGCCCAGGAGCGGGTCAGAGTTTGACGTTCCCCGGGGCTGAGGGTGGGCATTGCCTGTTCTCCGCCTGTTGGGCTCAGTTTTGCATCGGGAGATTTCGCTCCCGCTCGACAGTTCCCCCTCACTCTGCCTTCAGGCGCCCGGGAAGCCGCTCCGCCCCCTCAGCGCGGATTTCGAGGTAGCGCCGGCGATGACTTGGAATCCGCAGCTTGAGGCCAGGCTTAGCTGCCACCGACGGTTCCAGGAATGGGTAGACTGGGGAGTGCATCCCCTTAGCCGAGTCCCCGCTACACCTTTCCGCAGCAGTGCTTGTACTTCCGCCCCGACCCGCAGGGGCAGGGGGCGTTGCGGCCGACCTTCTGCACACTGGCTGACGAACCGACCGGTTGCAGCAAGCCCTGCGGGTCGCCAAACCGGTCCGCCAGCGAGCCGGCTTTGGCCAGCAGGAGCGCCTTCGCCGGGCCGACGGCCTCGACACCCTGCTGGATCAGCCAGCGGCAGGTTTGCCGGACGAACGCCACCTGGTCCAGGTCGCCCTGCCACCGCCTGCGGGCTGCACGGCGCGCGGGCTGCCGGGATCGGAGCTCCCACTCGCGGTCGTCCACGGCGTCCAGCAGGTCGAAGAGGTCCTCGATGCCGGCCTCACGGGCCACGTCGAGGAACCCGACTTGGAGGACTGCCGCGTCCAGGGCGGTCTCGGGGCAGACGGGGATGCCGGTGGGTTCCTCGATGGGCGCGTGGCAGCGCTCGCAGGTCTCCGAACCTTCTGCATCGCTGTCCGGCGCCATGGCCAGGATCTCCTCCAAGGGGCGCAGCGGCAGGACCTGGCGCCGATGGCGGAAGGCTTCGTGCCTGCGCGCGACGAGCAAAATGCCGATCCATGACGGCTCGATTCCTCCCTCCAGCGCGGGGAGGCGCCGGTAGCGCAGGCGCCAGTCCGCTTTCCACAGGAAGGCAGGGCGGCGACGCCAGTGGAGGTCTCGGATGGCGTCCTCGAACTCCAGGCGTTGCCACGGCGCGCACACTCGGTAGGCCTCGTACAGTCGGGGAATGACCTCGGGGCGCCCCTGATCGGCCAGCGCCAGGGCCAGGACATCGCCCAGGTCATGGTCGCGGACCAGCGCGTCTGCCAGCGCGGCGTAGGCGAGGTCGTCGGCGATCCAGCCCAACGCCGCGTAGGCGCAGGCCCGCTGGGGGCTCTCTCCGGTCTGTGCGACCTGGCACAGGGCGGGGACGGCAGGGGAACCGATCACCGCCAGCGCTTCGCACGCCGCCGGCGCCAGTAGGTCCAGGTCGGTCCGGCACATCTGGCGTACCAGAGGATCCACCGCGAACGGGGACCGGGACTGACCGAAAAGGACCACGAGCCAGAGCAGGTCGCGGTCCTCATCCTCCTGCCAGCGGAGCAGGGCTTCCGCCAGCATGGGCACCACGTCGTCCCCCGCTGCCAGGACCTGCTCCATGGCACGCACCGGCATCCCGACATGCCACGTGGTGATGCGGTCGATCAGATCTTCGACTGCGGCCGGCCGAAGATGGTGTGCCATGGCTACACCGCCACCCCCTCGCGGACCGCCTCGGCGACGGTGGAAATCTCCGCGGACTTCCGGGCGAACTCCGCGGGCGTGTAGCAGAGCGGCTGGAGGTCCACATCCAGATCCCAGAGGTCCAGGACCGCGCGGAGGCGGTCGGGCCAGGGAATACCCTCAAAAGCCGGCGAGACCAGGATGAGGTCGTAATCGCTGTCCAGCAACTCATCGCCCCGCGCGCGCGAGCCGAAGAGGATCACCCGTTCCAGCGGAAAGCGTGCGCCCACCGCCTGAAGGAACCTGCTCAACCCCGACCGGTCAATGCCGCGGTGACCCATCGGTGCACCCGCTCCGCCGCTTGCAGTAGCGTGGAGGCCCTCCGCTCATCGTAGTTCTCCGCCGGCACGCCATTGGCCGCGTCCGGGTACCGGGAGGCCGCGTATTCGGGGTTGAGGAGACGAAGATCGCTCAGCACCTCCTCGGGCACCTCTAGCAGCCGCCCCAGTTCCACCAGGTTATGGGTCTTCGGAGGCATGCTCCGCCGGAGTTCGATGATGGTACCCTTCAGCCACTTCTCCGCCGCCTGGTGGCAGGCGAACGCCGCTGCGAAATGGAATCCGGCGCTGGTACTGGCCCTGGCGTGGGCCAGATCGGCATCGGCCTGAACAATCCACCGCCGCGCTTCCTCTCGCATGGACCTGACCTCCCAACAACATATTCGCGGCGTCGCGGGGAAACACTCCCTCGAGGGTAACGGCACGAAGCATCGCGGTCGACTCGAGGGAAAGGGTCAGCGTATTCACTTCGAGAAGAGTTGGGGAAGGTGGCGTCGCTTCGGACTCTGCTGGCAGGATAGCCCCCCGGGTGCCGCAGCGTCGCCCGGGCCACCGCGGATGCACCGGCGTGGCGCCGAGCCGTTTTTGCACCTCGATCCCGTACGCTTTGGTTCTGCTGGGCGTTGCCGAACTAGATTAACAACAACACGCTCAGCGACCGCAGCCAGCGCCTGAACTGCGGCACTACAAACCTGTGCCGGACGTGACCACCTCGACGGTGCCACGCCCCGGAGCACGAGACCCCCGCCTTTGGTCGCCATGCGCGTCGGCGGGCACGCGCGCCGCTACGCTCTCGAGTTGCCCCTCCGCTGTCGCCACCATTCTTTGAGGACTATGCCGAGAAACGTCACATCATCGACAAGGTAGCGACGCCACAGGCGGCGCGGTTCGTGGGCGAGACGCCAGAGCCACTCTAAACCCCGCGCGCTGCAGCCAGCGGGGGGCGCGGGACTTGATACCCGCAGCGGAGTCGACGGCCGCGCCGCAGCAGATCGCAACGGTGCAGGCGAGGCGGCTCGATGCCGATGAACGAACAGTTCCTGCTTCGGAGAACCGAGCCTACGAAAAGCAGATCCTTCCAGATCTCGTGCCTGTAGGCCCCGCGTCACCGGGCCTCCGGAGGACGCCGAACTTCAGCAGGATGCGCGCCGCCCGATGGGACGCTACCGGGCGAGCTGGCCGGGCAGTGCGGCGGCCCAGGCCCGCCCCAAACCAGCCTATTGAAGTCGAGCACCGCCAGGTCGTCGGCCGTCAGCGCCGACGGCGTCGACGACCCCAGCGGGGGCCCGCCGGGTCCGACGATGGGGTGCAACCCCTCCGCGGCGTAATAGCCTTGAGCCGCTGTTGCGGGCACACACGGCCCGCGTCGCCCGGACTCCCCCGTCGTGGCGTGGGTCACAACCTGGGAGGCGCAGCCCTAGGGCTTTCCCGTGGCCAACCTCCAGATCTCGTGCGTGTAGGCGCCCGCGTCAGGAGGCCTCCGGAGGGCGCCGAACTTCAGCAGGATGCGCGCCGTCCGATGGAACGCCACCGGGTCGAGCCGGCCGGGCAGTGCAGCGGCCCCGGGCCCGCCCCAGACCAGCTTGTTGACCTCGGCCATCATCCATGTCTGGTGGGCGCGGTCCAGCCTGGGATTCTCCTTCAGTACGAGTTCCACGCACTCGGCCGGATGGGCCCGGCAGTACTCCCAGCCCTTGAGCGTGGCGCGGAGGAAGCGGACGGCCAGGTCCTTGTGCGCGGGCTCTTGCAGCCAGCCTTCGTTGACGACAATGCCGTCCTCCAGCACCGCCGTCCCTTCGCGGTTGAAGTCGAGAATCGCGAGGTCGTCGGCCGCCAGCCCAGCCTGGAGGATGTGCCAGACCTCGTCGTAGCTCATGGCCGCCGTGGCGGCCACCTCCCCGGCGAGGAACAGCGCCACGTCCGCCCGCTGCTGCACGAGCGTGACGTCACGGGCGCCCAGCCCGTACTTCTCCAGCGTCGCCAGCAGGGGGTACTCGCGGCCGCCGAACCAGACGGCAACCCGCTTGCCCCGATAGTCGCGCGGGGAGACCGTGCCTGCGCCCTTGCGCGAGACGTGCCGGAGGCCGCCCGCAGCGAAGAGCTGCGCGATGTGCTGCACCGGTACGCCGGCATCCTGCGCGACCAGCACGTCGACGAGCCACGCCACACCGAACGCCGCCTGACCCCGGCCGACGGCGTCGACGACGGCTGTGGGGGTGCCGCCAGCTTCGACGGCGGGGCTCAACCCTTCCGCGGCGTAGTAGCCCTGGGCCGCTGCGGCGTAGAAACCGGCGAAGCGCGCCTGAGCGTTCCCGGGCACTCGCACGCGGTGGCGCAACACTCCGTCGGTGTATCTGCGCCCGTAGGTCGCGCCAGCCAGCACCGCAATGGCGATAACGATGAGCCAGGCCCAGCGTCGCGGCGTCAATGACCTATGCCCGGGGCGCCCCATCACTTGCTGTGAACGACGACGTTCCCGCCCTTCAGCCCCTGGGCGCTGAAGCTGCGGTACGACACGCCGTTCTTGTCGTAGACCTTCAGCGCGTAGGAGTCCACTCCGATACCAGAGCTCTGACCGCTGTCGGTCGCCTCGGCGGTGAACGTCGCGTTCCCGTCGCTGTAGAGCAAAGACCCATCACCCGCCCGGTTGATCTGAATCGTGCACTTGCCCTCCAGCGTCCCCGTCATCGGGTAGCCCGATGCGTTGGTCTTGAACTGCAGCGCTGTTAACGAGTTGCTCTTGATGATGTAGTCTGCCGCCACGCCATTGTACATTCCCCGGTACACATAGACCATTTGGCCTTGCGGCTGGGCCTTCTTGTTGTACCGTGCGTTGAAACCAAAATTGCCATGGGAGTAGTCAGGGGCGGGATCCTCGATCCATCCACCGCCCGTGATGAACTGACCTGTATTATTGTAAAACGCGATGGTCGCTGTCTGCGCATACGGGGCGACATACCACGTATTCGTACCTCCGCTCGGCCCGACCACACGCGCTACCACACAGTAGGTCTGCTCGTTCAAACTCATGTAGCTGTGCTCTGCCGTGCCGATGCCGTCACCCGGGGTGCCCGTATCCTGCACCTGCGCGAGGAGAACGACGGAGGGATTACCACTGTTGCAGCTACCGCCAGTGTAGATCCCGAACTCCACCCACATCTTCGTGACGTCGCCAATCGTAGCGCCGCCGCCTGTTTCCACGCCGGCGCCCACAAACGAGGCGGCCGCGCTGTCCCACACCGTCGCGCGAAGCATGAGCGACGTCCCGACCCGGGCGATCGTGCCGCCCGTGTACTCCACGGCCGCGTCCTCCCGGCTCACCGTGATCGTCACTGTGGTCTCGCCGACGTTGCCGCCGTCGGTCGTGTCGCTCACCTGGATCGTCACCACATAGTCGCCGGCCTCAACCTGCGGGGCGCCCGCCAGGGTCCAGCTCCGCGATCCGGGAACCTTGTTGTCGGTGGAGCCGAGCGTCAGGCTCAGGCCGGCGGGAAGCCCGGACACGGAGGGTCCTCCATTCTTCGCGAAGGTCGTCGTGGCCGCCAGAAGCGTTCCCGCCGAGTCTGCGTCTGTGGCGGTCACGGTCACGGGATCAATGGCGTCGGTGTACTGCGTCGACCGCGAGCCGACATTGGCTACAACGACAGGGCTGTCATCGTCGTCTTTGATCGTTCCTACGCCCTGGCCGTCGGAGATCTCGAAGTCGCCGGTGCCAGACAGATTCGCGAAGAGCGTCTCGTTGTCTTCATCGACTAGGTCCGGGCAGACTGTTACCGAGAACTTTCGCATCACAGGAGTATCGGAGCTTGCATCGAACGTAATCGACCCGCTGGCACTGACGTAGTCGACGTTGGAATCGCAGCTAGCTCCAGCAGCCGCCGTCGCGCCGGCGCTAGTCGTAGCGTAGTTTACGGTCGCGTCCAGTTCGGTGGCACCTGTCCTGGTCACGGTGAACGTGAGGGTAGAGGTCCCACTGTCGCCCTCGTCGGCCGTCACGTCGTCGATGCGCAGGAGGGGTGGAGCGTCGTCATTTTCGATGACCCCCTGGCCCGTCCCGTCACCGATCGTGGCGTCGACCGGGGCGCTGAGGGTCACCTGGAAGGTCTGGTCCCGCTCGTAGACCTCCTCCCCACACACCTGTACCGTGATCGTCCCGCTGCCCGCCGCCGCCGGGATCGACAGCGTCCCGCTCGCCCCCTTGTAGTCCGGCGTCCCCGTGCTCCCACAGGCCGTGCCCTCGCTCGCCGCCACCGGCGCTGTCCCCGTAGGCGCTGTGGCATAGGCCACCGTCGCGTCCAGCTCCGTGGCCCCCGTCTTCGTCACCGTGAAGGTGAAGCCCGTCGTCCCGCTGTTCCCCTCGCTGGCCGTCACGTCGGCGATGCGCAGGACGGGCGGAGCGTCGTTGTCGAGAATCGTCACGGTGGCGCTGCTCGGTGAGCCGACAATGTAACCGCTCCCGGCAGCGAGGGTCACCACGACCGTCTGGCTACCCTCGTATACGGCGTCGTCGACGGGCGTCACCGTGATCATCGCGCTCGTGGCGTTTGCGGGGATGGTTACCGACCCCGTGAGCGCCGCATAGTCGCTCCCCGCGGTCGCCGTACCGCCCACCGTGTAGTTGACGGTCAGAGCCGTCGGATCCGCCGTGGTTCTGGTGACGGTGAAGGTCCCCGTGTCAGGCCCCGCTTCGGCAGCGCTCGCATCGCTCGCCGTGATGGTCACAACCTGGGACACGGTCACGCTCGGCTGCGAACCCTGGATGGAGAACAACTGGCTGCTGCAATTTGGGTTCCCATAGGCGCTCGTTGTCCATGTCTTCGTGCCTCCGGTGGTCGCCGTCGCTGTGAACGTGACGACGACGGTACCGTTAGGATCGATGCTGTTCGACGCCGCGCCGGTTCTTTGCGTTTCTATCGCGCCGGCATTGACTGTCGGCTGGCTCCAGGTGCGTAAGGTCGGGCCTGGGTCCGTCGCCGCCACGCTCATGTTGGCCGGGTTGCCTGCGCCGGCGGGGATCGTCACCCTGACACAGTCCATGCTCTCGCCGGCATTGCTGGTATTGGTGATCGTGAGCGTGTAGGTTGTGGCGGCCCCGACGTTGGTCGAGGTCGGCGAGATCGCCGCGGTGAAAAAGCGCGCAGCCGCCGTGTAGGGACCGACGTACGGCCCGCCTTCTCCCACCGGTTGCGCGCCGGCTGGCTGCACCGGCTCCGTGCTCGTGTCCGCCATCGCCCGGGCCAGGTTGATGCGGCCGTTCCCCGTCTGCTCCTGCGTGCCCGCACTATCTGCCGTGCGGGCCAGGCGCCCGACAATGATCCCGTTAGAAAGCGCCGGATCGGCGGCCTTCATCAGCGCCGCCGCGCCAGCCACGATGGCGGACGCCGGCGACGTGCCGTGGACCGACGTGTAGCCCCCGCCCGCGGCGGTCGTCTGGATCTGTACGCCGGGCGCGGCCAGGAAGGCGGCCGGACCGTAGTTACTGCCTTCCACCAGCCAGTCGTTCTCGTCGGTGGCCGTCACGCCCACGACCCCGCGGTTGCCGGCCGGGAACGTGGGCGTGCTGCTGCCGCCGTTGCCCGTGGCGGCCACGACCACCACGCCCTTGGCCCAGGCGTAGTCGATCGCGTACTGCAGCGCCTGACTGAAGCCCGGGGCGCTAAACGCCATGAGGATGACGTCCGCGCCGTAATCTGCAGCCCAGACGACGCCGGCGACGATATCGCTGTCTTGTCCCACCCCCTGCGCGTTCAACACGCGCACGGGCACGATCTGCACGCCCGCGTAGCCGACGCCGGCAATGCCGGCGGCGTTGTCGGTAAGGGCGGCGACGATGCCGGCCAGCCACGTACCGTGCCCGTTGGGGTCGGTCAGCCCCTGCGAGCCGTCGTCGGTGCCGTCGACGATCGCCGTGCCGGGCACGACTCGCCCGGCGAGTTCGGGGTGGCTGGCATCCACACCGGTGTCGAGGATCGCTACCTTCGCGGTCCCGGGGGGCGTGTAGTTGCCGAAGACCTGGTCCCAGCGGATTCGCGGCAACGCCCACTGCGCCGGATAAAGGAGGTCGGACGGGTCCGCCTGGGCCGCACGGGTCTGGTCGACCTCCGCGCTCAGCACCTGGGGATCGGCCTGGTACTTTGTCAGGGCGGTCTCGACCTGGCTCGCGGGTACGTCCACGATGTGCAGCCGCAGGGCCGCGATGACCTGCCGCTGGACGCCGCCGTTGCGCTTGATGATGGTCGCCTGCTCCCCCTCGGTCAGCCCGTCGACCAGCGTCACCAGGAACGTCACGGGCTCGATGGTGACGTCAAGCGCCCGGGACGCGGGGCTGACGTTGCCGGCCGTGTCGACGGCCCGGGCGCTCAGGCTGTGGGCGCCAAGCGCCAGAGGCCCGCTGGTGAAGACCCAGGCGCCGGTGGGGCCCGCGGCCGTCGTCCCGAGCGGCGCGGCGCCGTCGAAGATCAGCACGACGGCCCCAGCTTCGGCGGTGCCGGTAAGGGTCGGCGTGTCGTCGGTCGTGATATCGTCGCTGTCTGAGAGGCCGGTGTCGCTGGCCGGCAACAGGTCAGGCGGCGAGGGCGCCGGTGGCGCGGTGGTGTCGACGGTCAAAGACAGCGTGCCTGACAGCAGGCTCGCGTTCCCGGCCAGGTCAACGGCACGCGCCGCGAGGGCGTGCACGCCATCTGTGAGGCCGCCCAGCGTGAGCATCCAGGCGCCGTCGGGTGCCGCCACGGCCACACCCAGCAGGGCCTCGCCGTCGAACACCTGCACGCGCGTCCCTGGCTCGGCGCTACCCACCACGGTGGGCGTGGGGTGAGCGGTGATATCGTCGTCATCCTTGCCGCCGGTGTCGCTGGCCGCCACCAGGTCAGGCTGCGACGGTGCTGCCGGCGGCGTCTTGTCGATGTTCAGGACGACGAGCGCCTCGGCGGCGTTCTCGGCGTTATCGGTACAGACGCCGATGACGTGCTGCCCGGCCCCCTCGACGCTGCGGGTCTGGGCACCGCTGCCGGAGCGGACTCCAGACAGCGCGTCGGTGCAGTCGAACGCCACGGTGACGTCGGTGTTGTGCCATCCGTCGGCGTTGGCCGGCGGAGTCACGGTGGCCCTGACCTCGGGCGGGGTCCGATCGATCTTCACCACCACCTCGACCGGCACCGACTCATTGCCGGCGCGGTCGGTGCAGGTACCCCGCACCGGCGTTCCGTCCGCTGGCGTCTCGCCGGTGAGGGTCACCGGCGACGCACACGTCTCGACACCGCTGGCCTCCGCGCCAGAATCCTCGCCGGCGAACGTCACGGTCACGTCGTCGCGGTTCCAGCCCTGAGCGTTGGGCGCCGGGTCGGCGTGGGCCGTCACCGCCGGTGGGGTCTTGTCGATCCGGTACGCGGGTGTCTCGAAGGTGGCGGTGTTCCCCGCGCGGTCGGTCACCGTAACCCTGCCGACGACGGCCGCGCCCTCCTGGGACAGCACCAGCGGGTTGCCCGCCGGGTCGGTGCTGGCCACACCGGAGAGCGTGTCGGCCGTGCTGTAGGGCACCGCCACGTCGGTGCGGTGCCAGCCGGCGGCGTTCGGCGCAGGCGTGGCGTCGCCGAAAATCAGCACCGGCGGCGTCCGGTCGATGTTTATGCCGGTCACCGTCAGTGACACGGTGTTGCCGGCGCGGTCGATACACGTGCCGCTCGTGGACTGGTCGGCCCCTTCGGCCAGCAGCAGCCGCGGCGGGGGCAGGGTGCTCTCGACGAAGCCGGAGAGCGCGTCCTCGCACGCAAAGGTCACCGTGACTCCGGTGTTGTTCCAGCCGGCGGCGTTCGGCGCAGGATCGCGCTGCGCCGCGATGGTGGGCGCGGTCTTGTCGACGTTGACGTCGGTGACGGCGGCCGTGGTGGTGTTGCCGGCGACATCGGTGCAGGTGCCGGTTGCGGCCTGGCCGGCGCCCTCGCCGAGCACCTGAGGCGCTTCCGGCGACAGCTGCGCCACCCCCGCGAGGGCGTCGGTGCAGGTGAAGGCCACGGTGACGTCGGTGTTGTTCCAGCCGTTGTGGTTGGGCTCGGGGCTGCGGCTCGCGGAGAGCACGGGCGGCGTCTTGTCGATGTTGAACGCGGGCGAGGCCACGACGGCGGTGTTGCCGGCCCGGTCGCGCACCGTGACGTCGCTCGTCACGCCCGCGCCCTCGGCCGAGATCACCAAAGGACTGGCGGCCGGGATCGTGGTGTCGACGCCCGACAGGGCATCGCCTGCGACGAAGGGTACGGCCACGTCGGCGTTGTACCAGCCGGCGGCGTTGGGGACGGTCAGGGGGGCCTCGAACGTGACCACGGGCGGCGTCCGGTCGATGTTGATGCCGCCCACGGTGGCCGTCGCGGTGTTGCCGGCCCGGTCGGCGCACGTCCCGCTGGCGGTCTGGCCGACCCCCTCCGCGCTCAGGAGGACCGGCGTGGGCCCGGTGCCCGGCGTCACGCCCGAGAGCGCGTCGGTGCACGTGAACGTCACCGTGACGTCGGTGTTGTTCCAGCCGAAGGCGTTGGGGGCCGGCGACCGGCTGCCGGTGACGGTCGGCGGCGCCGTGTCGATCCTGACGGTCAGGCTGGCCGAGGCGCTGTTCCCCGCGCCATCGACGGCCGTGCAGGTGACCACGTGGTCGGCCGCGTCCCCGCTGACGCTCACGCTGCGGCTGGCGGTCGGCGTCCCGCCACCCGACAGCGGCCCCTGGCTCAGCCCGCCGCGCGAGTCGGTGCAGGAGAGGCTCACGACGCGGGCGTCGTCCGTGGCGGTGACGCTGCCGGGAGCCGGCGATGTGGTGAACCAGCCGTTGGCGCCGTTCGGGACGAAGGCGATGGTGACGGAGGGCGCTGCCGTGTCCACGTACAGGGTCCGGACCGGTGACTTCTCCGCCAGGCGCGTCCAGACCAGCTGCATCGGACCGTTCTGCGGGCTCGCGAGCCAGTCCACGCTGGTTTCGGCTACCTGCAGGTCGCACTGGGCGCCGTTTGGGGTACCGCCCTTCTCTGTGCACCCCGAGGCGCCCCACGCACTAGACCCGGTGCTGGTGGTCTTGAACGACACGACCCCTGTGTTCGTCCCGAAGAAGGCGTAGAGTCGGTCGGCCGCAGCGGACGTCTCGATGGAGAGGGAGGCCGTGGTGATCGTGCCGTCCGACGGCATGGCGGTAACCTGAACCGGCGCCCCCCACGACTCGACTGTTCCGGCGGCGGCCGCCCGCCGCGAGTAGACGCCGGTCCCCACACCCGCGGCGCTGCCACAGTCGGCGCAGTCCTTGACGTAGAGGAGATGCGCGACGCCGTCGCGGTCGACGACACCAGACAGTGACGTGCCGAACCCCAGGCGGCCGGCGCCGGCGGTCACTGCGCCCAGGAGTTGCACCGGGCCCAGTGTGTACGCGGTCCCGTCGAAGTTCGAGATGTTGCGCGCATGGAGCGCGTTGTACGCGCCGGCGCGCGCCGCGGCCACGAAGCCCAGCAGGGCGCCTGGTCCGCTGAATGGCAGCAGCAGCGGCAGGTCCTCGGCGCCGGCGTCGGGGGTGGTCAGGAGGTCGACGGGCGGCTGCAGCCAGGTCGGCAGGTCGTCGGGATCGGGCGCCACGGTGCCGAGGAGGCTGATCACCCCCTGTGCGCGCCGGTAGGCGATGTGTACGCGGCCCGCCCGGTCGCGCGCGATCACCGGCCGCACCGAGCCGGGCGCCGCGACCCGCGCGCCCACGTCCTGCTCGGGCCCGATGGTGACGGTACCGTCGTCGGCGATCCGTATGCGGCGGTACCAGACCGGGCTGTAGTCGCCCTGCGCGTAGGTGACGTAGACAACCAGTTGCGTGCCGTCGTCGTGGACCCAGAGGCTGGCGGTGACCGTGGGCGGATCGCTGTTGTCGCGCTTGAGGCGCCCCGTCACCGGATTGGGGTCCACCGGCGCCCAGGTGGCGCCGGTGTCGGTCGACCGGAACAGCCACAGGCCACCGGGCAGCCCGCCCGGTGCAGGCATCTCGGGGTTGGAGACGACGACCAGCGCGTACGAGTGGCGCACGCCGCGCGGGTTCTTGAACACCTTGCGCTGCGTCTCATGCGCCGTTGCCGCGACCGCCCGAATCTGCCCGGTCAGATCGTTCGCGTTGCGCACCAGCGGCCCCGACGGCGCGGCGGCCGCCACCGTAGCGAAGGTGGCGGAGGCCACCACCTGCGGCGTCTGGTCATACACATGCACGGTATAGGTACACCGCGGCAGCCTTGCGCCTCGCCGAGGCAGGTGTACACCGTGCGCTGGCCGTGCTCGAGTCCTCGGCGCCCGACGGCGGACCGGGACGCGTGTGGCGTCCGGCCACGTACGAGGAGCGCCGGCGCTTCCACGGCATTGAGGGGCGCTTTCGCCTGTCGCTCACCGACGAAGCCGGCGGCGTGATCCTCGTCGCCAGCACCGGCGAGGTCGGAGGTATCGTCCGCCGCGTGCACGCGCGAGTCGTGTTGGCGTCACCGCTCCTGGGTGCCGCGCTCCACGCGGCAGGTCTCGTGCAGCTGGGCAACCCACCCGGGGCGACGGTGATCGTGCCCTACGGCGATTCCGTCGCCGACCGCCGGTGGGCGCACCTCTCGACAGCCCACGGGGTCTGGTTCGAGTCGGTCGCCGTATCGCTGAACGCGCCGGGCATGCCCCACGACCTCGCGGCAGGCCCGGCCGACCCGCCGGGGAGCTTGCGGGACGCGACGGCCGCGGCCTGGCCCCAGCCGGCACGGCTCGTCATGGCGCCGGGTGCACTAATCACGCTGGGCCAGACCGCTCTGGCCACGGTCCAGCCGCTGCGCGCCGCCGGCGTCAACCTCGACGGCGAGGTGCGCACCCTGCGCGGGCCCTTGCCGCCGCCTGAGGTAGACCGCGAGTACTACCAGGGGCTGGCTGCCGCCAACCTGAGCAACGCAGCCGTGAATCAGGCTGCGGGCGCCGCGCACCGCGACGACCGGCTGGAGCGGAAACAAGAGAGCCTGTACAGTCCGGCCGAGTTCGCGCGCGTCCTGGCCTACCTGCGGCGCACGCCGGAGGCGGTGCTGCGTGGAACGGTCTACGTTCGAGGCGGCGTCGCCCTCAGTGACGGCGACCGGGTGCGCATCACGGGCGGGACGCTGGTGACCGACGGCACGGTGCACGTGGTGCACGGGGGCACGCTGGAGATCGTGCACGACATGGCAACCCGGTCGCTTGCCGGGCTGCTGGTCCTCGAGCCAGGCGCCGTCGTCGTCTCCCACGGGGGACGCCTGCGTGTGCACGGCCTCGTGTACGCTGGGCGCACCTTCGACGCGGGCGCCGAGGCGACTGTCGACAGCGTGGGGGCCGTGCTCGGTGCCGACCCGCGCATCAGCATCAGGAACCACGGCGCCCGCGTGGTCATCCGGTACGATCCGGCCGTGATGGGCACGCCAGGGCTCCGCGTCGCCCCGGACTCGCCCGTCGTGGCGTGGGTCACGACCTGGGAGGAGCGGCCATAGCACCCGAGCCCGCCCGGGTCGCCGCAACGACTGCCACCATCTCGAAGAGCAAGTTCGCGGCCAGCAGCGACGTCAGGTTGGCGTGGTCGTAGGGCGGCGAGACCTCGACGAGGTCTGCCGCGACCAGGCGGACCCCGCAAAGCGCCCGGATGACCTCCTGCGCCTGGAGGCTCGTGAGCCCCCCGACCTCCGGTGTGCCGGTGCCCGGCGCGAACGCCGGGTTGATGCCGTCGATGTCGAACGAGAGGTAGACCGGGCCGTCGCCCAGCGCGGGCAGCAGGTGGGCCAGCACCCATTCGATGCCGTGCCGTCCCACCTCCTCCGCGCGGACCACCCGCACCCCGTGCGCACGCCCGAAGTCGAAGTCGGTGCGGTCGTACACCGGGCCCCGGATCCCGATCTGGACGGCGCGGCGCCCGTCGAGCACCCCCTCCTCCAGGGCGCGCCGGAACGGCGTGCCGTGGAAGTAGCGGTGGCCGAAGTACTGGTCCCACATGTCCTGGTGCGCGTCGACGTGGACCAGGCCCACGGGCCCGACCCGCCGCGCGACGGTCCGCAGGATGGGCAGCGACAGGGCCACGTCGAGCCCGCGCGAGTCGCGGGTATGGGGCAGACGCATGAAGGTGGCGAGTTGCGCGAAGCGCGGCGACGCGAACGCGTCAGGTGGGCGGAACTCCGTGGGCATCTCCGACCTCCCGTGTGGCGGGAATCCTCGTCTAGAACTCCTGGGAGACGGGCAGAAACCTCCCGAAACCTCCGGTGGGGCGGCGGCATGCTCGGGCCATCCGTTCGACCCGACCGCTGCGCCGCCGGGTGAGGTGATGCAGTCATGCCGCGGACCACGGTGTTTCTCCTGCTGGACGGCGTCCCGCTGCGCGAGGTGGGGGCGCCGTCGATCGCGCTCTGCGCGCTCGCCGCGGCACCGGACGGCACGCTGGCGGCGGTCGGGACGCGTCGCGTCGCGTGCGCGGACGAGCGCGCCTGGACGGGCCTGCTGCGCGAGCTGCGCGCCGGCGGTGCCGTCGGGGATCCTCTCCTCGTGTGCTGCGACGGCGCCCCGGCGGTCGTCCGCGCCGTGGAGGCGGTCTTCCCCCACGCGGCGGTGCAGTATAGCATTCCCCACCGGCTGGCGGCGCTGCGCCGCATCGTGGACGACCGCAGGAGCGTCGGCTGCGTGGCGGAGGCCCGCAGGATCTTCCAGGCCGCCGACCGCGAGGCGGCTGCAGCCCGCTTCCGCGCATGGCGCGCCCGCTGGCTCGCGCGGGGCGAGCGCGCCCCACACGACCTGGAGGAGGACCTGGCGCGGTGCCTGGCCTTCTACCGGCTGCCACAACACCTTCGGGCCCGGGCGCGGAGCGTCACCGCCGTGCGGCACGCGATGCGCCGTGCGCAGTCGCCGGGGGCCGCGCAGCGCCCGCTACCGCGCCCGGAGCCGCCCCACAAACCAGTGCCCGAACCCCTCTCGCCCTCGCGTCCCGAGCCTGCGCCCGCGGAGGCCCCTGTGGGGGCGATCATCCTGGGCGGCGCGCAGGGGTCTTCCGGGCTCTCAAGGCCCCGGCGTACGGCTGCCGTGAGGCTGTGGGCAGCCGCCGGCACAGCCGCCCTCATCGCCACAGCTGGCGCCCCCTATCTGCCCGGGCTGGCCCGCCGGCCCTCCGGAGCCGCTGAGCTCGCCACAGCGTCGTCCGCGGCTGCAGTGGCGCCCATGGCGCCGGCGCCGGTGGCCGGCGAGGCCCTCCACCAGGAGGACCGGGCCCTGGCGAGTGCCCCGGCATCCGCCCACCAGGAGGACCGGGCCCTGGCGAGTGCCCCGGCATCCGCCCACCAGGAGGACCGGGCCCTGGCGAGTGCCCCGGCATCCGCCCACGGGGACGCAGGCACAGCCGACAGAGCTGCCGCGCAGGCCCTCGCACCGTTCCCTGCCCGCGGCGAGCGGACGCGGGGTGTCAACCTCGTGCTGACCGCCACCGGCCGGTCGTGGCTGCGGGTCACGGTGGACGGAGTGCGGGTCTTCGAGGACGTGGTGCGGGCCGGCGAGATCCGACAGTGGACGGCTCGCCGGATGATTCAAGTCCGGGCAGGGAACGCCGGCGCGGTCGATCTCACGGTGAACGGCCGGCGGCTCGGGGTCCCGGGACGAGTGGGGCAGATCGCGTCGCTGGCCTTCACACCCTCCGGCGCTAGGCCCTGACCGGCCCGCGCACCCAGCTCCGCCGCGCCGCGTGGCCGAGAGGGAAGCGCGCCCGGGGTCCCGAAGAGTCGCCCCGCGCGGCGTGTGCCTGACGTCCGTGCCCGCACATCGCTTTCATGACCTCCATCACCGATGTGCCCGGCATTCGCGTGGGCCACGAGACCGACCTCGAGGGCCTCACGGGGTGCACCGTCGTGCTCTGCGAGGCCGGCGCCACCGCCGCGGCGGAGGCGCGCGGCGCGGCCCCGGGCACGCTGGGCCTGTCGGTGCTCCACCCCGGCAATCTCGTCCAGCAGGTCCACGGCGTGCTGCTCACCGGCGGCAGCGCCTTCGGCCTGGCCGCCGCCGACGGCGTCATGCGCTACCTGGAGGAGCGCAACTGCGGCCTGGACACGCGCGTGGCCCGCGTCCCCATCGTCTGCGGCGCCGTGATCTTCGACCTGGCGGTCGGCTCCCCGCGCGCGCGGCCCGACGCGGCCATGGGGTACCGGGCGTGCCAGCACGCCACGGCCGGTCCCGTCGCGGAAGGCAGCGTGGGCGCCGGGACGGGGGCGACGCTGGGAAAGGTGCTGGGGCCCGCGCACGCCATGAAGGGCGGCGTGGGCTCCTGCAGCGTCCGGTTGCACGACGGCGCGGTGGTGGGCGCGCTCGTCGTGGTCAACGCGCTGGGCGACGTGATCGCCGAGGACGGAACGATCCTGGCCGGTGCCCGCAGCCCCCAGGGCGGGTTCGCGGACTCGGCGCGCTCCCTCCTCCGCCGCCCGCCCGACGCGGTCTTCGCCACGAACACCACCCTGGCGGTGGTCGCGACGTCGGCGGCGCTCAGCAAGGCGCAGTGCTGGCGGCTCGCCGTGCAGGGACACGCGGGGCTGTCACGCGCCATCGCGCCGTCGCACACGCTGTTCGACGGCGACACGGTCTTCGCGCTGGCGACCGGCGCGCACCCCGCCGGCGATCTCACAAGCCTGGGCGAGGCCGGCGCGCGCGCAGTCGCCGAGGCCACGCGGCGGGCTGCCCGCGCGGCGCGCGGGCTGGGCGGCGTCCCGGGCTACGCCGACCTGCACTCCGCCTGAGGCTGCCCTGCTGGTGCCGCAGCGGCACGCGGCGTCGGGGCGCGCATGCGGGGCACCGCCGCGAGCGCACCACGGTGTTATGATACTCGCAGGCTCTGGCCCCGGCGGACGGGCTAAGGAGCGTGAGACGTGGACCTGGCGATCTCCACCTTCGCGGCCGTGCGCCGGCCGCTGCAGGAGGCGGCGGCGGACCTGCTGGCCGCGGGCGTCGGTATCGAGATCATGTGCGAGCCGCCCCACGCGTGGCCGCCGCCTGTTCCCTGGTCCCACGGGCGTGTCGTCGCGCTGCACACCCCGATCCTGGGCCTGAACATCGCCAGCACGAACCCTGGTATCCGCGAGGAGTCGGTAGCGCAGGTGATCGCCACGATCCATGAGGCGGCGCGGCTGGGCGCGCGGGGCGTCGTCGTGCACCCCGGCATCCCGCCCTACCAGGAGATCTTCCCCCGCGAGGCCGGGCTGCCGCACGCCGTCGCGTCGCTGTGCCGGTGCGCCGACGCCGCCGCAGCGGCCGGCATCGACCTCTACCTGGAGAACATGCCGGCGGTCGCGCCGGCCGACGGCGCCCCCCGCATCGGGTTCGCGTTCGGCGTGCGCTACGAGGAACTGCGCGGCCTGTTCGAGCAGGTGCGCCACCCCGCGCTGCGGTTGTGCCTCGACGTGGCCCACGCCTACCTGGCCGGCCCCGAGGTGCTCCAGGCGCTGCTCGCGGACCCGGATGTGGTGCACGTGCACGTCAACGACAACCGCGGCCGACGCGACGACCACCTGGCCTGGGGCGACGGCGAGATCAGCCAGGCGGTCGACCTGCAGCGCGACCTGCCGCCGTGGGTGCGCACCGTCGTGATGGAAACCGCTACGATCGACGCCGCCCGCCGGTCGCTGGCGCGGGCGGGGCTGGACGCGACGCAAAGGAGGCCACGCAGATGACGCGGACCGCACAGGTCGCAGGCGCGGGCCGGACGCCGGCGCGCCGGAGCCTGGGGCCCATCCTGGTGGTGGCCGTGGTGGCCGCCGCCCTGGCCGGCGGCCCGCCGGTCGGGGCGCAGGCGCCGCGCGACCGCTTCGTCTTCGCGCTCTCGGGGGGGCCCGACACCCTCGATCCGCAGGCCACGGCGGCCACGCTGTCGTTCCAGGTCAACAAGAGCCTGTACGACACGCTGGTCGAGCCCGACGACGAGGGGAAGCTGGTCCCGGCCCTGGCCGAATCGTGGGCGGTGTCGCCCGACGGCCTGACGTGGACGTTCCGGCTCCGCGCCGGCGTGAAGTTCCACCACGGGAAGACGCTCGACGCCAGCGACGTGAAAGCCACGTTGGAGCGCATCCTCGACCCGGCGACGCGCTCGCCCAAGCGGGGCGACTTCGGCAGCATCCGCAGCGTCGAGGCGCCCGACCCGCTCACGGTGCGCATCACGCTGGCCGAGCGCTTCGCCCCGTTCCTGGCCACGCTGGGCCAGGGTTGGGGGGCCATCCTGCCGGCCGACCTCATCGCCCGGCGGCACGACTTCGGGACGCGGCCGGTGGGCACCGGCCCCTTCATCGTCGCCGAGTGGCAGCGCGACTCGTTCATCCGCCTGCAGCGCTTCGACGGCTACTGGGTGCGGGGGCAGCCGCGGCTGCGCGAGGTGCTGATCCGCTTCGTCCCCGAGCCCGCGGTGAAAGTGGCGGGGCTGCTCTCGGGCGAGTTCGACGCCATCGACGCCATCGGCCCCCTGGACCTGCCACGCGTGCGGGCCAACCCCAACGTGCGGGTCATCCGGCAGGTGACCAGCCTGATCAACGTGCTGGCCATCAACAACAGCCGGCCCGCGCTCCGTGAGGTCCGCGTGCGGCGGGCCCTGTGGCACGCCATCGACCGCCGGCAGGTGCTCCGGACCGCGTACGGCGAGGAGTCCATCGTCTCCAACGTCTTCATGGACGTCACGAGCCCGTACTACGTGGACCTGCCGGAGCCGTATCCGTACAACCCCGAGCAGGCGCGCCGCCTGCTGGCCGAGGCGGGGTACGGCGGGGGCCTGACCCTGGACCTGGCCCTGCCGCAGCCCTACCAGGCCCACATCGAGGCCGGGCAGCTGGTGCAGGGCATGCTGGGGCGCGTGGGCGTGACGGCCCGGACGCGGGTCGTCGAGTGGGGCTTCTGGCTGTCGCGGATCTACGCCGGCGGTGACTACGACCTGACCATCATCGGCCATACGGGCAAGCTGGATCCCGACGGCCGGCTGGCGGGATTCGGGGACCCCGGCCGCGTACCGCCCAACTACGTCCGCTACGACAACCAGCGCGTGGCCGACCTGATCCTGGCCGGGCGCATCACCACCAATCCCGACCACCGCAAGCGTATCTACACCGAGGTGCTGAAGAAGATGACCGAGGACGTCATGCTGATCCCCCTGGGCACGCCGGTGCTCTACATGGGTACGCAGCGCGGGGTGCGCGACTTCCGCCAGCTCTACGCGATCGACACGTTCGACTTCCGGAAGACGACGAAGTGATGCGCCAGACGGCCCGGTACGTCGGCCGTTCTCCCCTACGTGCCCGCGCGTAGCGCGCGGGGCCATGCCGTTCGTCCTGCGGCGACTGCTGGCGGTGGTGCCCACGGTCCTCGTGGTCGCCACCGCCACGTTCCTGGCGCTCCAGGTCATCCCGGGCGATGTGGCCACCATCATGCTGGGCACCGACGCGCGACCCGAGGACGTCACCCGGCTGCGGCGCGAGCTCGGCCTGGACCGACCCCTGCTGCTGCGCTACCTCGAGTGGCTGGGCCAGCTGGCGCGCGCCGACCTGGGCACGTCCGTCTCGTACCGCGAGCCGGTGGCACGCCTGGTGGCCCAGCGCCTCCCGGTCACGATCTCGGTGGCGCTGGCGGCCATGGTGGTGGCCCTGGGCGTCGCGCTGCCGCTGGGTATCGCGGCCGCGCGCCGCGCCTGGTCGGCGCTCGACCTGGCGGCGCTGGCGGGCTCGCAGCTGGGCCTGGCGGTTCCGACGTTCTGGCTGGGGATCCTGCTGCTGCTGGGCTTCGCGGCGGCGTGGCCCGTCTTCCCGCTGCAGGGGTACGTGGCGCTCGCGCGCGATCCGGCGCAGTGGCTGCGGCACCTGGCGCTGCCGGCCCTGGCGCTGGGCCTGGAGCGCGCGGCCGCCCTCACGCGCCTGGTGCGGGCCGCAGTGCTGGACGAGTTGCGCCGCGACTACGTGCGCACGGCCCGCAGCAAGGGCCTGGGTGACGGCGCCGTCTTGCGGCGCCACGTCCTGCGCAACGCGCTGATCCCGGTGCTGACCGTGGCGGGCCTGCAGCTCGGCTTCCTCCTCGGCGGCACCATCGTCATCGAGCAGGTCTTCGGCCTGCCGGGCCTGGGCCGGCTGCTGCTGCAGGGGATCTACGCGCGGGACCTGATCATCGTGCAGGGCGTGGTGCTGGCCATCGCCACGATGTTCGCGCTGCTCAACCTGGCCGTGGACCTGCTCTATGCGGCGGTGGACCCGCGCATCACCTACGACTGACGCATGACGACGCGGCCATCGTCCCTGCACGTGCTCGTCGCGCCCGACCTCGGGGCGCGGCCGCGCCTCCGGCGCCGCCGCAACCCGCCGCTGCTGGCGGGCGGCGCGCTGGCGCTCGCGCTGGTGGCGCTGGCGGGGCTCGCCCCCCTGATCGCGCCCTACGATCCCACCGCGCTGGACCCAGCCGGTCGCCTGGCGCCGCCGGGCGGCGCGCACCTGCTGGGCACCGACCGCCTGGGCCGCGACGTTGCCAGCCGGCTGCTGCACGGCGGCCGGGTCGCCATGGCCGTGGGCGCTACCGCCGTGCTGATCGGTGCGGGCGCTGGCGTCCCGCTCGGGCTCGTCTCGGGCTACCGCGGTGGCTGGCTCGACGGCGCGATCATGCGCGTCATGGACGGGCTGGTGGCGTTTCCTGCGCTGCTGCTGGCCATCATGATGATCGCGGCGCTGGGTCCGGGCCACGTCCAGGCGATGCTCGCCATCGGGATCGTGCTGGTCCCGGTCTTCGCGCGCCTGAGCCGCGCCCAGGCCCTGGCGGTGCGCCACCAGGAGTACGTGCTGGCGGCGCGCGCACTGGGCGCGCCCGAGCGGCGCATCGTAATGCGCCACGTGCTGCCCAACATCGCCGGCCCGCTGCTGGTCCAGGGCACCGTGGCGTTCTCCGGGGCGGTGCTGGCCGAGGCGTCCCTGAGCTACCTGGGACTGGGGACGCAGCCGCCGACGCCGTCGTGGGGCGGCATGCTGCAAGAGGCACGCGACGTGTTCTTCATCGCCTGGTGGATGGCGATCTGGCCGGGGGTAGCCATCGCGGCGGCCGTGCTGGGCCTGAACCTGCTGGGCGACGGGCTGCGCGACCTGCTGGATCCCAGGCTGCGGGGCGGGCTGGGACGGTAAGCGCTCGCGACGCCGGGGAGGTAGAGTGATCGACCAGGCACGCCTGCACGATCTGGCCGCGCGCGCCGCCGCGGCCGTCGATCCGGACGACGTCGTCGGGCTGACATGCGCCCTTGTGCGCATTCCCAGCGTGGTGCGGCCCGCCAACCCGCAGGCGACGGAAGCGGCGGTGGCCGCGTACCTGGCCGACGCCCTCCGCGCGCGGGGCCTGGCCGTGTCGATCCAGGAGGTCGCCCCCGGCCGACCCAACATCCTCGCCGACTGGGAAACCGGCCGGCCCGGCCGCGGGGTGATCCTCGAGGGGCACACCGACGTCGTCACCGAGGGCGACCCCGCCGCCTGGACCTACCCGCCCTTTGACGCGGTGGTGGCCGACGGCCGCATCTACGGCCGGGGAGCCTGCGACATGAAGGGCGGGCTCGCAGCGGCCGTCGTGGCCCTCGACGCGGTGCGCCGCGCCGCGCCAGAGCTGCCGGGGCGGGTGCGCCTGGCCGCGCTCGTCGACGAAGAAGGCCTGATGCTGGGCGTGAAGACGTTCGTGCGCGCCGGCGGCTGCCGCGGCTTCGACGCCGCGGTGGTGTGCGAGCCCGAGGAGAACGAGATCTGCCTCCACCAGAAGGGCGCCATGCGCGTGCGGGCCACGTTCACCGGGAAGATGGCCCACGGCGCCATGCCGTACGCCGGCGCGAACCCGATCCCCTGGGCGGCGCAGTTCGTGCTGGGCCTGGGCGACCTGGAACGTGGGGAGCAGGCCCGCCACGGCCGCCACCGCTTCCTGGGGCTGCCACACCTGACGCCGACGACCGTGCGCGCGCCGGTGCACGGCGAGCCGCAGTTCAACGTCATGGCTGGCGAGGCGCAGATCACGGTCGACGTGCGCACCATCCCGGGGCAGGATCACGCCGCGCTGCTGGCCGCCATGGAGGCGCTGGCCGGCCGGATCCGCGACGGGGATCCGCGCGCGGCAGTCCATCTCGATCTGGTCGACGACCGGCCGTGGACCGAGACGCCGGCGGCGGCGCCCATCGTGCGGGCCGTGGAGCGGGCCTGCCTGGTGGCGCTCGGCCGGCCGCCGCGCTACGGCGGGGTCCCGGGTGCCACCGACGGCACCTTCCTGCACGCGTGGGGCGGCCTTTCGGTCGTGACCATCGGGCCGGGCAAGCGCGAGGTGCCCCACCAGGTCAACGAGTACGTGGAGATCGAGGAACTGGTGGCGGCTGCCCGCCTCTACGCCGCGGCGGTCGTCTGCTACCTGGGAGCGGCCGCAGCCGGGGTGTGACGTCGCGGCGCGCCCGGAGCGCATTCCGGGCGCCCGATACGAGGAGGGAGATCCGTGGACTACCGGCAGTTGTTCCGGCTGGACGATCGGGTGGCGCTGGTCGCGGGCGGGGCCTCGGGTATCGGCGCCGCGGCCGCGCAGGCGCTCGCAGCGCACGGCGCCCGCGTGGTGGTCGCCGACCTCAACGTCGACGGCGCGCGGGCCGTGGCCGGCGCGATCCAGCACGACGGCGGGCGCGCTGAGGTCGAGCCCGTGGACGTCACCGACCCGGCCAGCGCCGCGGGCGTGGTGGCGCGCGCGGCCGGGCGATGGGGCGCGCTCGACGTGCTCGTGGTGACGCCCGGCATCAACATCCGCAAGCCGCTGCTGCAGTACTCCGACGACGAGTTCGACCGGGTCGTGCTGGTGAACCTGAAGGGCAACTTCCGCCTGATGCAAGCCGCCGGCGCCGTCATGGCCCCGCGCGGCCGCGGCAGCATCATCGTCCTCTCGTCGATCCGCGCCCTGGTCGTCGAGCCCGGCCAGGGGGTCTACGCGGCGACGAAAGCCGGCCTGCTGCAGCTGGTGCGCACGCTGGCGGCCGAGCTCGGCCCCCAGGGCGTGCGCGTGAACGCCGTGGCGCCGGGCGTGGTCGAGACCCCGCTGACGCGGCCGATCCAGGACCACCCCGACTGGTACCGGGCCTATGCGGCCAAGCCGGCGCTGGGCAGGTGGGCGAGCCCGGACGAGATCGCCGGGCCGATCGTCTTCCTGGCCTCCGAGGCTGCCAGCTACGTGACGGGCTCGCTGCTGCTGGTCGACGGCGGCTGGACGGCGGTGGACGGCCGGTTCACGCCGCCCCTGTGACCACGGAACGCGCCGGCGCGGCGACCGGGCCCGAGACGGCTGCGGCGGGGCGCGTGGCCGAGGCGCCTGATGCGTCGCGCGCCGGCGGGCTCGCGCGCGATGCGTTCGACGCCAGCGTCATCATCTCGACCTACAACTGCCGGCAGGAGCTCGGCGACATGCTGGCCGACCTGGCCGCGCAGGAGGGCGCGTTCGAGGTCCTGCTGGTCGACGACGGCTCCACCGACGGCACGGCCGAGATGCTCGAGACGCTGGTCTTCCCGCGGCCGCTGCGCATCTTCCGTCAGTCCAACCTGGGGCTGTGTATCGCGCGCAACCGCGCCGCGCACGAGGCCCGCGGCCGCGTGCTGCTCTTCCTCGACCCCGACCTGCGCCTGGCGTCGGGGCTGGTGGCTGCCCACCTCCGGCACCACCGGGAGCAGCCGCGCCTGGCGGTCCAGGGCCCTACGATCCAGGACCCCGCCACCCTGCGGACGACCTTCATGCGCGCCCGCTACCTGCTCCCCGCACTGCCGCCGCGCCGCCGCCAGGACATCTCCCACGCGTACGTGGCGGCGCGCAACTTCTCGGTGGCCCGCGACGCTTTCATCGACGTCGGCGGCTTCGACGAGACGTTCCGCGGCTACGGCTTCGACGACATCGACCTGGCTTACCGCCTGCGCCAGGCGGGGGTGCGCATCGTCTACGAGCCCGCGGCCGTGGTTCGCCACGTCCACGTACTCGACCTGGCCGGCGTGATGCGCCGGCAGCGCGAGGCCGGATGGAACGCCGTCCACCTCTGGCGCAAGCACGGGCGGCCGCACAACCTGGCGCTGCTGGCCGAAATCCACCCGCTGCTGCTCCCGCTCAAGTGGCTGGTGTACCGCACGGGGGTGGTGACGCGGCTGGTGCGCACCGTGCTGACGTGGGCAGAGCGGCACGCCCTCCTCCCCCTGTGCAGCGAGTGCTACAACCACCTGATCTGGCGCGCGTACTACGAAGGCGTCGCCGCGGGGCTGCGCGCCGGGCGCGGGCCGGATCGGGGCGGTTCCGGCTTCTCGGACTCCGGCAAACTTTGATGCCTACCCTCCTGCGGCGTCGCGGACGGTCGCAATCGCCTCAACCTCCACCATCCACTCCGGCCGGGCCAGGCTGCTCACCACCACCGCCGTGCTCGCCGGGTAGAAACCCAGCGGGCCGAAGACCCGCTTGCGGATCTCGCGGACCATGGCCAAGTACTCCAGGCGGGTGACGAAGATCGTGAGCTTGACGACCTGGTCGAGGCTCGAGCCCCCGGTCTCGAGCATGCGGCGCAGGTTGGCGAAGACCTGGCCGGTCTGCGCCCAGATGTCGTCGCGGCCGACCAGGTTGCCCTGCTCGTCCATCGCCACCTGGCCCGAGATGAAGAGGAAGCCGCCCACCCGGGCGGCCTGCGAGTAGCCCAGCGTCTCGTTCACCTCGAACACGGTCGGCATCAGCGTCATCCTCCTCCCTGATCGTGTGGGATGGACCGGGGTGGCATCCCTCTTCTTGGTCCTGCACCCGGTACCTCGACAGCCTGGTCGACCGACCAGGCGGGTGTGGGGAAAGGCGCATCAGCCGGCGGAGAACCGGCGAGGACGAACACCGCCACCTCTACCGGGCCGTGCGCGCCCTGCACCGGGACCAGGCCGATGTCCGCGCTGCGGCTGGGCCCGGTGATGAACGTGAGCGCCGAGGGCAACGGCGCGGGCACCCCGGCACCGGCCCCCGCTGGCGCCGCGGCGGGCCCGGCGCCGGCCCCCGGCCCGGCTGCAAGCCGCTCGAACAGCGCGGGCAGGTCCGGCAGGATGCGGTCGGCCCGCAGCACCGCCACGTGCAGCGGCGGCAGGAGCGAGAACAGCCGCGGCCGCCGCGCGTCGGCAGGCAGCACGAGCGAGGCGCTCTCGGCGATGCCCCAGGCCGCGCCGGTGAGCCCGGCGTCGGCCTGCGCCACCACCTCGACCGGCGCACCGGGCGCCATCGTCTCGAGGCCGCCGGCGGCCAAGTGCGCGGCGATGGGCGCGACCTCGGGGTCGTCCCAGGCGACGATGCGTCGGGCCTGGCGGGCGGCGAGCCAGACCACCGCCCGCGCCGTCGCCTCCTCCGCCGACGCGCACACCTCGACGGTGGCGGCCACAGCGCGGCCGCGCTCGACAAACAGGGCCACGGGGTCAGCGCAGGATTGCGCCCGGGGCAGCGCGGGGAGTGCGGCAGCCGGTGCGGGCCCGGGCGCGCCGTGCGCCGCGGTGGGCTGCGCCGCGTGCAGCGCCGCCCGCACGCGCCCCAGGACGATCTCGCGGCTCATGTGCGCGCCCGCCACCGCGCGCGAAACGGTACCGCCGCCAGCGGCGGCGCGCTGCGGTGCGCGGTCCACCCCGCAAGCGGCCCGGGCAGCCGGTCGATGCGGCCGCCGCGCACGACCAGGCGCTGGAGCGCGCGGCCCACACCGCCGAGCACCCGCAGGCGGGTCGGGCTTCCCATGGCAAACGTCCACAGGCGGGCGAACAGGCGGTCGGTGGGGCCGGCCAGGCCGGCCCGCACCGCCTGAGCCCGCAACTCCAGCAGCAACCGCGGCAGGTCGATGCGCACCGGGCACACCTCGCCGCACGCGCCGCACAGCGTGCTGGCAAAGGGCAGCTCGCGGGCGGGCTCGAGCCCCCACAGCGCCGGTGTGAGCACGGCACCGATAGGTCCGGCGTACACCGAACCGTACGCGTGCCCGCCGGCGCGCTCGAAGATGGGGCAGACGTTGAGGCAGGCGCCGCAGCGGATGCAACGCAGCGCCTCCCGCAGGTCCGGGTCGGCCAGCAGCCGCGTGCGCCCGTTGTCGACCAGCACCAGGTGCAGTTCCTCGGGGCCGTCGGCCTCGCCCGGCCGTCGCGGCCCGGTCAGCAGCGAGACGTAGACGCTGGCCCGTTGCCCGGTGGCGCTGCGCGCCAGCAGGCGGAGGAAGACGCCCAGGTCGGCCAGCCGCGGCAGCACCTTCTCGATCCCCATGACGGCCACGTGGACGGGCGGGCGCGTGGTGACCAGGCGCGCGTTGCCTTCGTTCTCCACCAGCACGAGCGTGCCGGTCTCGGCCACGGCGAAGTTGACGCCGGTGATGCCCATCTCGGCGGCCAGGAACTCGCGGCGCAGCGCGGCGCGGGCCACCCGGTTGAGATCCTCGGCCCGGTCGTGGCGCGGCGCGCCCAGCTTCGCGGCGAACAGGTCGGTGACGGCCTCGATGGGCTTGTGGAGCATGGGCGCGATCAGGTGGCTGGGCGCCTCGCCCGCCAGCTGCAACACGTACTCGCCCAGGTCGGTCTCGACCACGCGGACGCCGGCGGCCTCCAGGGCGGCGTTCAGGTGGATCTCCTCCGTGACCATCGACTTGCTCTTCGCCACCCGGTGCACGCCGCGCGCGCGCGCCAGGCCCACGATCACGCGCCGCGCCGCGGCGGCATCGGCTGCCCAGTGCACCTCGCCGCCGGCCGCACGGACCGCCGCCTCGAGCTGCTCGAGGTAGCGGTCGAGGTGCGCCAGCGCGTGGTCCTTGATCTGGGCGGCCAGCCGGCGCAGGGCCTCCCATTCGGGCACCTCGGCCGCAGCGCCCGCGCGCATGCGCCGGAAGCCCGGGAGCGCGCGCCCGAGGGCGGTCTGCAGCGTGGGGTCGTGGAGCGCCCGCGCCAGGTTGCCGCGCATGTCGATGCGAGGACGCGCCTCGCTCATGGCGCCGCCAGGATCTCCGCCAGGTGCACCGCGCGGGCGCGGCTGCCCCGGCGCTGCAGCCCGCCTGCCAGGTGCATCAGGCACGACGCGTCGGTGGCGGTGACGACGTCGGCGCCGCTGGCCTCCACCGCGTCGAGCTTGCTCGCCAGCATCGCCCCCGAGACCGGCGCGAACGTCACCGCGAAGAGCCCGCCGAACCCGCAGCACTCCTCGGCCCGCGGCAGCTCCACCAGGCGCAGGCCCCGGACCGCCCGCAGCAGTCGCAGCGGCTCCTCGCGCAGCCCGAGCCCCCGCAGCCCGTGGCACGACGGGTGGTAGGCGACCGCGGCGTCGAAGCGCGCCCCCAGGTCGGTGCGCCCCAGCACGCGCACGAGGAACTCGCTGAGCTCATAGGTGCGACGCGCCGCCTCGGCTGCGCGGCCTGCCCGCGCCGGGTCGTCACGGAACAGCCGGGGATACCACTCGCGCACCATCGCCGCGCACGACCCCGACGGCGCCACGATCGCCGGCGCGTCCGCGAACACGTCCAGGAAGCGCGCGGCCAGCGCCCGCGCCTCGTCCCAGAAGCCGTCGTTGAACGTGGCCTGGCCGCAGCAGGTCTGCGCGGCCGGGAACGTCACCGCGCAGCCCGCGCGCTCCAGCACCCGCACCGCGGCCTCGCCGATCTGCGGAAAGAGCTGGTCGACGAGGCAGGTGACGAAGAGCGCGACGGGTTCCACGCCGCCTGGCTCAGCGTTCGGCCTGCAGCGCCGCGCGCGCCACCTCGGCGGCCGCCGGCACCCGCAGGCCCTCGGCGGCCAGCACCTGGGCCAGGGCGCCCAGCAGCAGCACGACGTGGCGGGCCTGGGAGGAATGGCCCATGAGCCCGATGCGCCAGATTGTCCCGCGCAGCTGCCCCAGCCCGCCCGCGATCTCGATCCCGTAGTCGTGCAGCAGCCGGGCGCGCACGCGCTCGTCGTCTGCGCCGGCGGGCACGCGCACCGTGGTTAGCGTGGGCGCCCGGTCGGCCTCGGGCACGAACAGCTCGAGCCCCAGGGCCTCCAGCCCGCGCCAGAGCATCCGCGCGTGCCGGTGGTGGCGCGCCACCCGCGCCTCGACGCCCTCCTCGACCACCAGCCGCAGCGCGGCGTGCAGCGCATACACCAGCGGCACCGGCACCGTGTGGTGGTAGACGTGCAGCGGGCCCCAGTACTGCCACAGCGCCTCCAGGTCGAGGTAGCCGGCCGTGCACACCACCAGCAGCGCCTCGTCCGCCAGCAGGTGGCGCAGCGTGGCCTCCATGCCCGCGGTCCCGGTGCCGGAGACCGGGAGCGTCAGCTCGTTGCGGGTCTGAAAGACCCGGCGCAGGAGGCCGACCGTCTCGTCCAGGAGCGGCACGAGGGCGGGATCCATGTGCCCGCACTGGGGCCGACTCATGGCCTCGACGACGGCGGGCGGGAGCAGGCTCGGGCCGGGACCCAGCAGGACGCGCTCGGACGACATGGCCGGAGGTGTCGTTCGCCGTGCCGGACCGATCACCTACCCGTCACGCGGCTCGCCGCCCGCTCGACGGCCAGGGCGTAGAGCGCGGCGTACCGCTCCGCCGCCCGGTCCCAGGAGAAGTCGAGGCGCATCCCGGTCTGCTGCAGCCAGCGCCACAGGCCGGGATCGCGGTAGGCGGCCAGCGCGCGGCCGACCGCGGCGAGGAACGCCTCGACGGTGTACGCGTCGAAGACGAAGCCGTTGGCCCGGCCCTGCTGCAGGGTCTGCGGCGTCAGGTCCACCACGCTGTCGGCGAGGCCGCCGGTGCGCCGCACGACCGGGACGGTGCCGTAGCGCAGGCTGTAGAGCTGGTTGAGCCCCGACGGCTCGAAGCGCGATGGCATCAGGAAGATGTCGGCACCGGCCTCGATGCGGTGCGCCAGCCCTTCGTCGAAGCCGATGCGCACCCGCACCTGCGCGGGCCAGCGGCGTTCGGCCCGGCGCAGCGCCGCCTCCAGCGCGGCGTCGCCGGTACCGAGCACGACGAGCTGCGCGCCGGCCCGCACCAGGGCCGGCAGGGCTTCGACGACGAGGTCGATCCCCTTCTGGGGGACCAGCCGGGCGATCACGGCCAGCAGGGGCGCCTCGGGCGCATCCGGCAGGCCGACCTCGCGCTGCAACGCGGCCTTGCAGCGCGCCTTGCCCGAGAGGTCGTCGGCCGAGTAGGTGGCCACCAGGTAGGGATCGGTCGCCGGATCCCACTGCGTGTAGTCCACGCCGTTGAGGACGCCGAACAGATCGGCGCTCCTGGCGCGCAGCAGCCCGTCCAGGCCCATCCCGTGCTCGGGCGTCTGGATCTCGCGCGCGTAGGTCTCGCTCACCGTGCTCACGAGATCCGCCCAGACTAGCCCTGCCTTGAGCACGTTCACGCGGCCGTGGTACTCCACGCCGTCCATCGTGAACGCTTCAGCCGGCAGGCCGGTGAGGGGGAACTCTCCGATGGGGAAGATTCCCTGGTGGGCCAGGTTGTGCACGGTGAACAGCGTCGCCAGCCGCGGCCCCTCCCACCGCACGTAGGCAGGCAGCAGCGCCGCGTGCCAGTCGTGGCAGTGCGCGAGGTCAGGCGCCCACACCTCGCGGAGGACGGCCAGCGCCGCCCGGCAGAGGAAGGCGAAGCGCAGCAGGTTGTCGGGGTAGTCGCGGCCGCCCTCGCCGTAGATACCGGGCCGGTCGTACAGGGCAGGTGCATCGACGAACCAGAACGGCACCTCGCCCGGCGCGCGGCCCTCGAGCAGTCTCCCCTCGACCACCTGACCGCCGAGCCGGGCGTGCAGCGGGCACACCGCCGCCAGGCCGTCGCGTGGGGTGCCGCGGTAGCACGGCATCAGCACGCGCACATCGTGCCCCAACCGTCGCAGCGCCGCCGGCAGCGCGCCGGCCACGTCGGCCAGCCCGCCGGTCTTCGCGAACGGCACCGCCTCGGCGACGCAGAACAGCACCTTCATGCGTGCGGGGCCGGGGCGAGCAGGCCGAGCCACAGGTCGTTCACGTTGGTCCGCGTCGGCCCGGTGATGATCAGGTCGCCGAGCGCTGCGAAGAACGGGTAGGTGTCGTTCTCGGCCAGCGCCCGCGCGGCGTCCAGCCCCGCGGCGCGGGCGCGCTCGAGCGTGGTGCCGTCCACCACCGCGCCGGCGGCGTCGGTGGGCCCGTCGGTGCCGTCGGTCCCCAACGCGGCGACCAGCGCCTGCGGCAGGCCGTGCAGGGACCACGCCGCCGCCAGCGCGAACTCCTGGTTGCGCCCGCCGCGGCCGCCGCCGCGCACCGTCACGGTGGTCTCGCCGCCCATCACTAGGCAGACGGCCTCGGCTGCGGCGGCCTCGCGTGCCTGGCGCACCAGGGCTCCGAAGCGCGCGCCCGCGACCCGGGCCTCGCCCTGCACCGCAACGCCGCACAGCCGCGCGCGGTAGCCCAGGGCCCGCGCCTGCTCCACCGCCGCCGCAGCCGCCAGTGCCAGGTCGCCGACGATCACGGTCCGGGTGCGGGCGAACACAGGATCACCGGGCTTGGGCGTCTCCGGCCGCCGGCCTGCGGCGCCCGCTTCCAGGTACGCGCGCGCCGCCGCTGGCAGCTGCCCGCGCAGGCCGTACCGGTCCACCACCGCCAGGGCGTCGGCGAACGTGGTCGGATCGGGGACCGTCGGCCCCGACGCGATGGCGTCGGGGGGGTTCCCCAGGACGTCCGAGAGCGCCAGCGTGACCAGGTGGGCCGGCGCGGCGGCGCGCGCCAGCCACCCGCCCTTGATGCGCGACAGGTGCTTGCGCACGCTGTTCACCTCGGTGATGGCAGCGCCGCTGCGCAGCAACAGGTCGGTGGTGGCGATCTTGTCCTCCAGGGAGACGCCCGCCGCCGGCAGCGGCAACAGCGCGGAGCCGCCGCCCGAGAGCACCACGAGCAGCAGGTCGCCGAAGCCGGCCTGCTGCGCGATCTCCAGCACACGTCGGGCGCCGGCCTCGCCCGCGGCGTCGGGCAGCGGGTGGCCGGCTTCCACCACCTCGACGCGCTCCAGCGCCATCCCGTGCCCGTACTTCGTCACCACGAGCCCGCCGGTCAGCCGCGGTCCCACCACGTCCGCCAGCGCCTGCGCCATGGGCGCTGCGCCCTTGCCGGCGCCGACCACCCACACCCGCTCGACCGTCCGGAGGTCGCAGGCCCATCCGGCCACGTGGAGCACCTCGTCCTCCACGCGCACCGCGCACGCCACCGCGGCGGCAGGGTCCGCGGCGGCCACGCCCGCCTCGAGGATCTGCGCCGCGTGGCGGCGCAGTGTCGCGGTCTCGCCGTGGAAGAGCGCCGCGCCGACCTTCATCCCGCGGGCGCGCCGGCAGGCAGCGCCGGCCACCACGGGCCGGCCGCGTTGGGCCGCACCGCCTCGACCCGCACGGCCACCAGCCCGTCGGCTGCCAGCGCCGCGCGCACGGTATCGCGCGCCAGCGGCGCCAGGTTGTTCACCTCGCTCAGGTGGACCAGGTGCACCGTCTGCAGCCGTCCGGTGGCGGCCGCCACGGCCGCGCGGGCCGCGGCCGCGTTGGAGAGGTGGCCGCGGGGGCTGGCGATGCGGTTCTTGAGGAACCACGGGTACGGCGAGACCGCCAGCAGCTCCACGTCGTAGTTCGCCTCGATGACCAGCAGGTCGGCGCCACGGGCGTGGTCGACCAGTTCGTCGGTGACCTCGCCCAGATCGCACGCCACAACCGCGCGTGCGCCGTCCCTGACCAGCACGAACCCCACGGGCTCGGCCGCATCATGGGGGACCGGGAACGGCGTGACCTCGATGCCGCCGACCGCGAACGGGCGATGCGCCCGGAAGACCTCGAGGGGCGCACCGGCCAGGCTCTCCCCACAGGCCCGCAACGTCGCCTCGTTGAGCAGCACGGGGGCACCGGTGGCGCGGGCGAGGGATGCGGCACCCTTCACGTGATCGTCGTGCTCGTGGGTCAGGAGGATCGCCGCCAGCGGGATCGGCCCCGCGGCGTCCACCTCCCGCAGGAGCAGTTCCGCCGGGAGCCCGGCGTCGACGAGCACGCGCGCGCCGGCCGCCTCGACCAGCACCGCATTGCCCGCGCTGCCGCTACGCAGCACCCGCACGCGCAGGGGCATGGCGGACGATGAGGAGGACATCGACCCCGGCACCTCGGAGGGCTTCGGTGACGCGCCACGCGCTCCTGCCTGCGCCGGGCCCCAAAGACGCGGCCACAGGCAGCGCAGGCCGGGGCCGCGCGCGCAGACCGCAGGCGGCGCGGCCTCCCTACCCGAACCCCAGCTCCTCGAGCCGGTCCTCGTCGAGTCCGAAGTAGTGCGCCAGTTCGTGCACCACCGTCTTCCGGATCTCCTCGCGCATCTCGTCCTCGCTGGCGCACGCTTCCTCCAGCGGGCCCTGGAAGATGGTGATGATGTCCGGCAGGCGATAGGGCTCCAGCGGGCTGCGCTCGGGCAGCGGCGTGCCCTGGTAGAGCCCGAACAGCAGCTCGTCGGACTCCAGGCCGACCGCTGCGAGCTGCTCGTCGGTAGGCCAGGCCTCGATGGCCACCTCGATGTTGTCCAGCGCCCGCTGGAACTCCGGCGGGATCCGGCGCAGCGCCTCGGCCACCAGTTGCTCGAACCGCCTGCGCGTCGTACGGACCATCAAGGTGAGGATAGCACGGCACGGCGCGCCGCAGCCCTACGGTTCCAGCCAGTCCCGCGCGCGCTCCACCGCGCGCCGCCACCCGCGCAGCGCGGTCTCGCGCCGGCCGGCGTCCCAGGCCGGCTCGAACGTGCGGTCGGCGCGCCACAGCCGCCGCAGGGCATCGAGCGACCCGAAGGCGCCGGCGCCGAGTCCGGCGGCGTAGGCCGCGCCCAGCGACGTCGTCTCGCGCACCGCCGGCCGCACCACCGGCACGCCGAGGATGTCGGCCTGCAGCTGCATGAGGAAGTCGTTGGCCGCGGCGCCGCCGTCGACCTTGAGCACGGTGACGGGCTGCGCGCTGTCGGCCACCATGGCATCGAGCACCTCGCGGCTCTGGAAGCAGATCGCCTCCAGCGTCGCCCGCACCAGGTGGGCCTTCGTGACGTAGCGCGTGAGACCCACGATCGCCCCGCGGGCACGCATGTCCCAGTAGGGCGCGAACAGCCCCGAGAACGCCGGCACGAAGTAGACACCGCCGGCGTCGGGCACCGACCGGGCCAGGCCCTCGGTCTCGGCTGCCGAGGCGATCAGGCCCAGGTTGTCGCGCAGCCACTGCACCGCGGCGCCGGTCACGGCGATCGACCCCTCCAGGGCGTACGCGCGCAGCGGCTCGCCACCGGCCCGGGCCACCACGTACGCGGCGGTGCCGAGCAGGCCGCGGGTGCTCCAGGCCGGCCGGGCCCCGACGTGCTGCAGCAGGAAGGAGCCGGTTCCATAGGTGTTCTTGGCCTCGCCCGGCGCAAAGCACGCCTGGCCCACCAGGGCGGCCTGCTGGTCGCCCAGGATCCCGCACACCGGCACGCGCGCGCGAAAGGGGCCAGCGGGCGAGGTGACGCCGTACGGCTCCGCAGGCGCCGACGGCCGGATCGCCGGCAGCGCGCCGGGCGGCACGCCGAAGCGGTCGAGCAGCACAGGGTCCCAGGACAGCGTCTCCAGGTTGCACAGCAGCGTGCGCGACGCGTTGGTCGGGTCGGTCACGTGCGCGCCGCCCGCGGGGCCGCCCGTGAGGTGCCAGGTGAGCCAGGTGTCGATCGTGCCCAGGCGCAGGTGCCCGGCGGAGGCCAGCGCGCGGACCTCGGGCACGCGCTCGAGGAGCCAGCGGATCCTCGTGGCCGAGAAGTACGTGCTGATCGGCAGGCCGGTGCGCCGGCGAACGTCGTCCTCCCAGCCGGCGTCGATGAGCGCCCGGCAGTCGGGCGCGGTGCGCACGTCCTGCCAGACGATGGCGTTGTACAGCGGCCGCCCGGTGCGCCCGTCCCAGGCCACGGTGGTCTCGCGCTGGTTCGTGATGCCCACCGCCAGCAGGTGGCCGGGGGGCGCCGCTGCCAGCGCCTCGGCGACGACGGTCTGCGTCCGGTCCCAGATCTGCGCCGGGTCGTGCTCGACCCAGCCCGGCTGCGGGAAGAGCTGGTCGTGCTCGCGGTAGGCGGAGGCCACCGCGCGCCCCGTGAGGTCGAAGAGCATGCACCGCGTGCCGGTGGTGCCCTGATCGATGGCGGCCAGGTACTCGCTGCTCGCTCCAGCCATCCTGCGCTAGGCCCTCCCGCGCCCGGTCGCCCCTCTTGCGGGCCGGCGCGCTCTTGTGGCAATCAAAATAGCAGGGGAGATTCGCGTGATGGAGGTATGGCCATGCCCGTGCGTCTTCAAGTGCGCGACGCCGCAGCCGAGGCGCGCCGCGAGGTCTCGCGGATCGCCAAGGAGCTGGAGTCTCTCTCCAAGTACCCGTCCAGCGAGGACCTGGCCAAGCATCTCAAGGCGCTGACGAAGGCCCTGGACCGGTTCTTCGCGGAAGTGGCCGGCTAGCCCCTGCGGCATGCCCGCGGCGCCCGGCCGCATCAGCCCTGGAACCGGGTCGCGCGGAACAGGCGCAGGTCGAAGGCGCTGCCGCCCTCGAGGGCGAGGTCGGCCATGATCTCGCCGACCACGCTGCAGAACTTGTAGCCATGGCCCGAGAACCCCGCGGCCACGCACACCCGCGGGGCGCCCGGCAGCGTGTCGAGGATGAAGTGCTCGTCGGGCGAGTTGGTGAACAGGCACGTCTTCAGCGCCATGGTCGGGCCGTCGGCGTCCGGGAAGTAGCGCCGCAGCCCCTCCCGCACCACGGCCTCGTCGGCGGCGGTGACGTCGCGCCCGACGGTGTCGGGATCGACCTGCTCGTGCCGGTGATGGTACCGACCGATCTTGAACCCGGGCACGCCGAAGACCGGGAAGCCGTAGAAGCGGCCTTCCGGCGCCTCGAGGTTGAAGACGGGAAACGCGCCCAGGCGGAACAGCGCCGGCCGGCGCGGCTGCGCCCACAGCAGCACCTGGCGCTCGGGCACCGCCACCGGCGCCAGCACCGGCACCAGCCGGCCCACCCACGGGCCCGCCGTGATCACCAGGCGGCCGGCGCGGTAGACGGCGCGCTCGGTGCGCACCTCGACCTGCAGGCCGTCGGTCTCCCACCCGAGCACACGCTCGCGGGCGTGCACCTCAGCGCCGGCGGCTTGCGCCAGCAGCACGTGCGCCACGATCGCCCGCTCTGACAGCACGAACCCGCCGTCGGGCTGATAGACGGCGACCATCTCCGGCGCCAGGCGGTAGCCGGGATACCGGCGGGTCAGCGCGGCGGCGTCAAGCACCTCGTGCGGGAGGTGGTGCAGCGCACAGGAGCGCAGCGAGCCCTCGATCGTGACGCTGCCCGGCAGCCCGGCGTCGATCCCTCCGGTGATGTAGAGCAGCGGCTCGCCGAACCGGTGCTGCAGCTCGTGCCATAGGGCGTACGCACGGCGGAGCAGCGGGACGTAGGCCGGGTCCTCGAAGTAGGCCAGGCGGATGATCCGGTTGACCCCGTGGGAGGAGCCGCGGTCGTGGGGAATGTCGAACTGCTCGAGCCCCAGCACGCGGGCCCCGCGTGCCGCCAGGTGGTAGACCGCCGCGCTGCCCATCCCGCCGACGCCGATCACGATCACATCGTAGGTCACGGCTCCGCCCGCCCGTGCGCGCGCCGGCTTACATCAGCGCCTGGCGCAGACGATGGCCCACCACCTCGACGTCACCATCGTCCAGGGTGTGCGCCGCCAGCACCAGTTCTTCTCCCTCGACGCGCACGCGGATGCTCGGGTCGCCCGCACGCAGGGCCTGCTCCACCCCGGCGGCGGTGGTCCCCGCGCGCGCCCCGTCGAGGCGCACGACGAGCCGCTTCCAGGGCGAGGGCTGCTCCCAGACGACCTCCGCGCTCACCCCCGGGACGCCCTCGATCGCGGCCGCGATAGCCCGCAGGCGCCGCTCCTGGTCGGCAAGACGCGCCTGGTGGTCCAGGGCGAACCACTCCTCCAGCGCGACGACCGTGGCGATCACCTCGTGCCGGTCGACCTTGTAGCCGCGCCCGATGGCGTGGTTGTCCGCGCTCTCGTACGCGATGAAGTTGTTGAGGACGACGGCCTCGACCGCCGCGCGCGTGCCGCACACCACGCCGGTCGAGTTGGTCGAGCCGAAGTACTTGGCGCCGAAGCACACCAGGTCGGCGCCGCTGCGCCCCGCCAGCCAGGTCATGCGTTCCAGCGGGTACACCTCCGCCGCCGCGTCGACCAGCACCGCGACCCCGCTGCGGCGCGCTATCGCCACCACGTCGGCGAGCGGCAGCACGCCGGGCGTGCCCTCGGCCTTGGCCAGGTACAGGATGCCCGCCGTGCGCGGGCCGATGGCGGCCTCGAGCTGCGCGGCGGTCGCCCCACGCGCGTCACCCACGGGCACGAGCCGGCCGCCCACCACTGTCGGCGCCCGGTCGTAGTGATAGCGCGTGGCGGCCTGAATCAGGAACTCGTGGCGCAGGCCGTCGGTGACGGGCAGGCGGGCGATGCGCGCGGGATCGGTGCCGGTCATGATGGCCGCGGCCCCCAGCGCCAGCCCGGCGAAGCACCCCGAGGTCACCACGGCCGCCTCGGCGCCCAGCCGGGCGGCGAGGGCGCGGCCGGAGCGGTCCAGCAGCTCCGCCATGTCCACGAACGCGTCGTTGGCCGCAGCCATGGCGCCCAGCACTCGCGGCGACAGGCGCGATCCGCCCAGCAGGGTCATGTTGCCGCAGGCGTTGATAGTGCGGCGGACTCCCAGCATCTCGTACACGTCTGTCGTCGCGCGGTCCATGCTCGCCTCCATGCGTCCAGGCGTCCGGTGGGATCGGGCCAGATGCGGCCACCGCAGGCTGTAATTACACCGTCGCCCCGCGGTACCTGCCGGGGCGAATGCGCCCGTGAGCCGTGGGCACAGCCGGCGACCACGGCAGAAGACCACCCGGACGGCGGGCAGACGTGCGCCAGATGCGCTGCCGCAATCGGAACGTGCGAACTGGGTGCGGTCGGCCGCCCGGGACTACGCCGGTGCCGTTACCTGCGCCAGCGCCCGCGTGATAGACGCCCAGCGCGCGGCCACCTCGGCCATGTACGCGGCCTCGGCCTGGCGGCCCTGGCGGTGCAGGCGCACCGCCTCCTCCGCGTACTGCCGCACACGGGCGGGCGCCTGGTCTCCTCCCGCCGCCTGGAGCCGCCGCGCGTCGCACCGCACGGCGTCGGCGCGGACCGGGTTCCCCGCCGCCTCGCACGCCGTGGCGAGCACCTCCAGCAGTTCCAGCCGATCTTCCACGGGCACGCCCGGCGCGTCGAGGAGTGCCTCCAGGCGCTCGACCGCCTCGGCCGCCAGGCCCAGCGCCAGCTGCGCTTCCGCTGTCAGGCGCTCGACCTGACGGCACGCGGCCACGTCCCCGGCGCTGGCAAAGATGCGGCCGTAGCGCTCCAGCCGGCCCAGCACGCCGCCGACCTCGCCGGCGCGCAGGTCCAGCCGCGCCAGGGACATCTCCGCCTGCGCCTCGCCGACCAGGTCGCCGCTGGCGCCGGCGAGCCTGGCGGCCTGCACGAACGCCGCCCGCGCCTCCCGCAGCGCGCCCATCGCCTCGTACGCGCGGCCCATGTGGCGCCAGTACCGGGCCGCGGTCTGGCCGGCCGACGCCGGCGCCGCGCCCATGGCCGCGGCCAGCGCACGCATCGTCCGCTCCGGCACGCCGGCGTTGCGCTCCGCCCGCTTGATCGTCGTCACCTCGAAGCCGGCCCGCTCGGCGAGCTGCTCCTGCGTCCAGCCCAGCGCCATGCGCAGCGCACGGATCTCCTGGCCGGTCGGTGCGGGTGCCGGGACCTCAGGGCCGCTGCGGTCCCCCCGGCCGCCCACGCGCCCGGCAGCCCGGACGGCGGCATCGAGCAGCGGCACACTCGCGCCGCGCGTCGTTCCGGCCGAGGTCCCCATCGCCTGCGTCGCCTCGGCCCGGCCGTCCCGCCCGTCGGTCGCGCACGCCCGGCCCAGATCGCACTGCGCGTCCACCTCGGCCGCCAGGGCCCGCGCCACGCGCCGCTCGCGCGGTGAGGGCTGCTGCCGGATGGCCTGGCGGAGCCGGAGGAGCACGGGGACGATGTCGGCCAGCACCGGCGGCCTCCCGAGGCTGCAGGCGAGGTCGAACGCCAGCGCCGCAGCCTGCACCCCGCCGGCAGGATCGTGCTGCCCCAGGGCTTCCGCCGCGACCGCCAGCGCCGAGGCGTGGGTCGCAACGTCCAGGCGCGGGCCGGCCTCGTTCAGCAGCGCACGCACGCTCTGGACACTGCCCGTGAGATCCCCGCGGCAGAGCCGCAGACGCGCGAGCTCGACGCGCACGCTGGCGGCGCAGGCGGGGCGCTGCCGGCACTCGCGTTCGGCGCGGTTCAGCGCGACCTCGGCACGGTGAATCTCGCCCAGTTCCATCAGGGCCCGGCCGCCGCCGCACAGCGCTTCGGTTGCCCGCGCCAGCCGGCCCGCCTTCAGCGACAGCCGCCGCGCGCGGTGGAAGGCGCGCAGGGCCTCGCGCGGCCGGCCGCGCGCGCGGAGGACGGATCCGAGCACGATGCAGGCGTCCGCGCCCGTGGCGGCATCGCCGCTGGTCGCGGCCAGCCGCACCGCCCGCCCGGCCGCCGCTGCAGCCATGCGCAACCGGCTGCACGCGTAGCACGCCCGCGCCAGCCCCGCATACAGGCGGGCGAGCACCGCGGGCGGCGCGTCGGCCTGCCGGGCCAGGCGCAGCGCCTGGCGGTAGCTCTCTGCGGCGCGCTCGTGGGCGCCCGCGCGGGCCGCCAGGCGCCCGGCGTCCTCGAACAGCTCTGCCGCCTGCGCCGGCGCCTTGGGGGCTGCGATGGCCGCGGCACGCGCAAGCAAGGCCTGGGCCTGTCCGGCCCTGCCTGCCTGCCGGTAGCCGTCCGCCTGCCGCAGCAGTTCCTCAAAAGTCACCGCGAGCTTCCCTGCACCCTCCCGCCGGTTTTGGGTCCCGGTGCCCTCGAACAAGTCGCGCCGACGGTGCAAATTGCTCTGGTCCTGCCCGGGTTGTTCCCGTACAACAGAGTCGCTAGACGTGAAGTTTTCCGTCCCGGGACCCGGGACGGGGCCAGGTGGTGCACCGCACGCGGCGCAGGGGGAACTGCGCGCGGCGGGCGACGGAACGGCCGGTTGCCACCAGCAACGCCGGAGCCCTCAGCCGGTCTCATCCGTCGCCCGCCGCCGCGGGCGCAGCACGCGGCGGCACGCGCAGGAGCGGATGCGATGACGCAGGACACTGTGATGGCGACACGGGTGGCCGAGTGGATCGAGCGCGACGAGCGGCTGGAGGACCTCGAGCGGGCGTACATCGGCACGCTGCTGGCGCTGAGCGACGCCGCAGACGCCCGGACCGAGTACCGCCCCGGGCACGCCCGGCGCAGCGGCGAGCTGGCCGCGCACGTTGCCCGCGCTCTGGGCCTGCCGGAGGACCAGATCGAAGCCGTTCGCTACGGCGCCATCCTCCACGACGTTGGCCAGATCAGCGTGCCCGAGGAGATCCTGCGCAGCCCCTGCCCGCCCACGGTGGAGGAGTGGCGCCTGATCCGGGGCCACCCCGCAGCCGGCGCGCAGATGGTGGCGGCGGTCCCGCGCCTGGCCCACATCGCCGAGATCGTGCGCGCCCACCACGAGCGCTGGGACGGCCGAGGGTACCCGCTGGGGCTGCGCGGCGAGCAGATTCCCGTGGGCGCGCGCATCGTGGCCGTGGTGGACGCGTACCTGGCGATGATCGAAGACCGCCCGTACCAGTTCGCGCGCACCCCCAGGGAGGCGATGGCGGAGGTGGAGCGACGCGCCGGCACGCAGTTCGATCCTCACGTCGTGGACGCGTTCGCCGTGGTCATGGCCCGGTGCGACGTGCCGGCGGACGATGGACCGGACGCCGACGACCGCACCTGGCAGCCGCTGCGTGATAGCCTGAGGCGCCTGGTCCGGGCCACGCGCGCACGCCAGGGCGCCGCCCACGCCGACTGACCGCGCCGCGGCGCTACGCCGCGCGGGCTGATCGCCGCCGGCGCCGGCCCCACGCCGGAACCGGACCACGCCGCGCGCACGGGGGATCGCCACCACCCCTGCCCCAGGGGACTCTCGCGGTGCGGGGTCGAACCACAAAATTCATGATGCGTTCCTCCGCAGCGATGCTGCGCCGGCTGGGCGCCGGCGTGCCCGTCGAGACGCTCTGCGCCGCCCTGGGGCTGACGCGCGCGGCGTTCGACGCCTGGTGGCGGGCGGAAGTCGCGGCACGGGTGCCGCCCACCGCGGGCACCGTCTCCGCTGGCGCCCCGGGCCCGGTCAGGATCCTGCGCGACCGCTGGGGCATCCCGCACATCGTCGCCGAGGGCGACGACGCGCTGTTCTTCGGGTTAGGCTTCGCCATGGCGCAGGATCGCCTGTGGCAGATGGACTACCTGCGCCGCCGGGCGCTCGGGCGCCTGTCGGAGGTGCTGGGCCGCGACGGTCTCGAGCTGGACATCGTGGCGCGCACCGTCGGCCTGCACCGCATCGCCCGGGCGCATCTCGACCGCCTCCCCGCGGGCACCGTCGCGGTCCTCGACGCCTTCTCGGCCGGGGTCAACGCGTGCATCGCCCTGCGGGGGGAGCGTTTGCCCATCGAGTTCTCCCTGCTCGACTACGCGCCCGACCCGTGGACCCCGCACGACTCCCTGGCCGTGCTGGCGGAGCTGCGCTGGTACCTGACCGGCCGGCTGCCGGTGATCGCGATCCCCGAGCTGGCCAAGCGGGCGCTGCGCGACCAGACCCTCTACCAGGCGTTCCTCACGCCCGAAGCCGGCGACGAGACGATCGTGCCTGCGGGCGCCGCTCCCCGTGCGCGGCGGGTCGAGCCCGTCACCGGCGGCGGAGCCGGCGAGGGGCCGGGCAGCAACAACTGGGCCGTGGCCGGTCATCGCAGCGCCACCGGCAAGCCGCTGCTGGCCAGCGACCCCCACATCGCGTTCGGGGCCCCGAACTGCTGGTACGAAGCGCACCTCTGCGGCGGGTCGGTCAACGCCGCGGGCATCGCCTACGTGGGCGCGCCGGCGCTGCTCATGGGCCGCAACGCGCGCGTGGCGTGGGGCATCACCAACAACCTCTGCTCGCAGCGCGACCTCTACCAGGAGCGGACCGACCCCGCGCATCCGGGCGCGTTCCTCTACGACGGCCGGTGGGAGCCAGCGCAGGAGATCCGTGAAGAGATCACGGTCCGCGGCGAGCCGGACGTCGAGCTGGTGGTGCGCTGCTCGCGCAACGGCCCGCTCGTCGACCACCTGCTGCCCGGCCCCCTGCGCGAGACCGGCCCGGTCAGCCTGCGCTGGCTTGGCGCCGAGTTCAGCGACGAACTCACGTGCCTGCTGGACGCCGCGCGCGCCGACAGCGTGGCCGCCTTCCGCGCCGCGCTGCGCGACTGGGGCGTGCCAACGTTCAACTTCGTCCTGGCCGACGTCGACGGCCACATCGCCTACCAGTGCGCCGGCCGTATCCCGATCCGCGAGCAGTGGGACCGCGCCTACCGGCCCGGCTGGGACCCCGCGCACCAGTGGAAGGCGTTCATTCCCTTCGACGACCTGCCCGCGGTCGTCGACCCGCCGGCGGGGTGGGTACGCACCGCCAACAACCGCAACGCCCCCCCGGACTTCCCCTACCCGCTGTCGGGGACGTGGAGCAGCGGCCTGCGGGCCCGACGCATCCGCCAGATGCTGGAGGCGCAGGACCGGTTCACGGTGGACGCCTTCGCCCGCATGCAGCTCGACGTGCTCTCCCTGCGCGCGGTCGACGGCGTGCCTCCCCTGCTGGCGCTGCTCGACGGCGCCGGCGACCCGCGCCTGGCCGCCGCCTCAGCCGTGCTGCGCGCCTGGGACCGCCGCATGACCGTCGACGCCGTGGGCGCGATGATCTTCGAGGTGTTCTTCGCCGAGTGGTGCCGGACCGTGGCCGCCGAGCGCTTCCCGGCCGCCATCGTCGATCTCATGGCCACGGCCAGCGCCGGCCTGGCCCTCGCGCTGCTGGCCGACGACCCCTGGGGATGGTTCGCCGGTGGCGATCGCGCTGCCGCCGCAGCCGAGGCGCTGCGGCGCGCTCTGGACGTCCTCGAGGCCCGCTTCGGCGCCGACATGCAGGCCTGGACGTGGGGCCGCATGCACACGATCCCGCTGCGCCACGTCCTCTCGGGGCGGGGCGACCTGGGGGGGCTGCTCGACCGGGGCGGCGACCCCGTGCACGGCAGCGGCGTCACCGTCTGCAACACCGGCTATGATCCCAACTACCTGGCCAGCCTCGGCGCCAACTATCGCCTGATCGCCGATCTGGCCAGCGATCCCCCCGGCCTGTGGGCGGTCGATGCCGCAGGCACCTCGGGCGAGCCCGGGAGCCCGCACTACTGCGACCAGCTGCCCGAGTGGCTGGCCGGGCGGTACCACGTCATCCCGCTCGACCGCGACCGGGCGGAGCGAGAGGCCGCGAGCGTTCTGGTCCTCGAGTAGCGCGACGCGTGACGGCGGGCGTCGGCCAGGGCGGTCGCCGGTCGGCACCTCGGCCCCGCCGTCTGGCGGCCGCGCCGATCCTTGACGTCGGCAGAGACCGCCCATACCGTTTTCTGTAGAGGGAACCTGACGTCCGCGCTGGCGCGGTTCGCCGGAGGTGCACCGGTGCACATCAGGTCTGTGGTGCGCAAGGCCGTGGTCCCCGTCCTGCTGCTCGTCCTCGTGCTGCCTCTGGCGCCTGCGTTTCCGCAACCCCGCCCGACGCTGAAGATGATCTGGGTCGGCTGGCCCGAGGCGCACATCGTGCCCCTGGTGCAGGCCGCGGCGGCCGACGCGGGCGTCGAGGTCGACCTCGAGCGCATCCCGTTCGGCCGCCTGTTCGAGACCCTCGACATCCGGCTGGGCGCGCGCACCAGCACGCCCGATGTCTACGCGGTCGACGGTCCGATGACGGCCTCCTACGCGGTGCGCGGCCACCTGCTGCCGCTGGACGACGTCTTCACCGCCGACGAGAAGCGCGACTGGCTGCAGGCCTGCGTCGACCAGGGGACGTTCGACCGCAAGCTGTACTCGGCGCCGGTCGTGACCAGCTCGCAGCTGCTGTACTACAACAAGACGCTCTTCCAGCGCGCCGGCATCCCGTTTCCGCCGGCCGACGTCCGGCAGCGCTGGACCTGGGAGCGGGTGGTCGAGGCCGCCCGGAAGATCGCCCGTCCGTCCGAGGGCATCTGGGGGATCGTGCTGGAGCAGACCGATCGGCCGTACCAGATCCTGCCCCTGGCCCAGTCCAAGGGCGCGGCCGGCATCAGCCCCGACGGGCTCCGGGCATCCGGCTACATCAACTCCCCCGCGTTCGTGGAGGCCATGACCTTCTACCAGCGGCTCTTCAACGACTGGCAGGTCAGCCCCAAGGGGCTGTTCGAGATCCCGCAGGTCACGGAGCTGTTCGGCACCGGCAAACTCGCCATGCTGGTGGGAGAACTGTGGAACCTCCGCTTCCTCGAAGCCTACAAGGGCCTGAGCTGGGGCGTGGCGCCCCATCCCTACTTCCAGGGCGGGAAGGTCGTGACGCCCACGGGCTCGTGGCACGTGGGCATCAACCCGCGCACCGAGCGGCGGCGCGAGGCGATCGCGTTCGTCAAGGCGTTCGTGAGCAGCAAGGAGAACGCCATGCTCTTCGACCTGACCCGGCGCACGCCGTGCCGCCGGTCGGTGTACCGGCAGAAGGCCGGCGACTTCTCGCTGGCGCCATGGCGCATCGTCCTGCACGAGCTGGCCAGCACCGCCATCCCGCGGCCCTTCACCCCGGGCTTCCGGGAGTACGAGAACATCCTCCAGCAGGCCCTCCGCGACATCCAGCTGGGGGCCGACGTGAAGACCACGCTGGACGCCGCCGCGGCGCGCATCGACCGGGAGCTGGTGAAGTACCGGCAGTGAGCGTCCAGGCGCGCGGGTCCCGCTGCGAGGGTCCCGCTGTGAGCGTTCTGCCGTGAGCGTCCCGCTGTGAGCGTTCTGCCGTGAACGCCCCGCCGTGAGCCTCCGTCGCCACGAGGCGGCCCTGCCGTACCTGCTCATCGCGCCGGCCATCGGCGGGCTGTTGCTGTTCCGCGTCTACCCCATGGTCCTGGCCCTGTGGCAGAGCCTCCATACCGAGACGCTGGACGGCCTGCAGCGGTTCGTGGGGCTGGCCAACTACCTGGCGATCTTCTCCGACCCCCACGTCTGGAGGGCGATGCGCGTCACGGCCGTCTTCAACTTGATCGTCAACCCGCTGCAGATCGCCCTGGCCCTGGCCCTCGCCCTGCTCGTCAACCGTCGCCTGCCCGGCATCGGTCTCTTCCGCACCGCGTACTTCCTGCCGATGACCGTCTCGCTGACCATCACGGCCATCATCTGGAACCTGGTGCTGAACCCCCAGCTGGGACTGGCCAACGGCATCCTGGTACGGCTGGGCCTGCCGCCCCAGCCGTTCCTGATCAGCGAGCGCCAGGCGCTGGGGTCGATCATCCTGTTGGCCACGTGGAAGGGCGTGGGGTACTGGATGGTCTTCCTGCTGGCCGGGCTGCAGCAGATCCCTGCCACGGTCTTCGAGGCCGCGAGCCTCGACGGCGCGACGCCCTGGCGGCGGTTCTGGGCCGTGACGTTCCCGCTGCTGCGCCGCGTGCTGGCGTTCGTGCTGGTGGCCGATCTGGCCATCAACATCCTGATGTTCGTCCCCGTCTACCTGCTGACGGGCGGCGGGCCCCACGGCTCGACGGAGCTGCTCATGTTCCACGCGTACCGCGTCGCTTTCGTCTTCCTGGACTGGGGGCGGGCGACGGCGATCTCGGTGCTGATCGTCGCCGCGCTGCTGGCGATGACCGGGGTTCAGCTGCGCCTGCTGCGGGCGGAGTTCGAGTACTAGCCGTGGCCGAGGCCCTCGGGTCGCGCATCGCTCCCGCCCGCACCGTGGCCCTCGGCTGGCGCCGGACGGGCTGGTCGCGGGTGGCCCTCTACGCCGTCCTCACCCTGATCGCCGTGGCCATGCTCACCCCCCTCTACTGGGCGCTGCTGTCGGCGGTGCGCCCGCAGGAGGTGGTCTTCCAGCACGTCCGGCCGGTGAGCTGGCGGACCTTCGTCCCCCAGGAGCTGACGCTGCAGTACTTCGGCGAGGTCCTGACGCGCACACGGTTTCCCCGGGCGCTCGCCAACAGCCTGTTCATCAGCCTCACCACGGTGGCCGCCGGGCTGCTGGTGAACTCGCTGGCCGGCTTCGGGTTCGCCAAGTTCGACTTCCGGGGGAAGGGGCCGCTGTTCGTGGTGGTGCTGCTGACCTTCATGATGCCCTTCGAGGCCATCGTGATCCCCCTGTACATCCTGATCCGGCGGCTGGGATGGGTGGATTCGTACCTGGCGCTGATCGTGCCGGCGATCCCCCACGGGCTCTCGATCTTCCTGTTCCGGCAGTTCTTCGCCGAGTTCCCCAACGACCTGCTGGATGCCGCGCGCATCGACGGCGCCCCCTGGCGGACGATCTACTGGCGCATCGTCGCGCCCCTGTCGGCGCCGGCGTTCATCAGCGCGGCGGTGATGCTGTTCATCCTGCAGTGGGACGCGTTCTTCTGGCCGCTGGTGGCCGCCAACTCGGCCGCGCACACCGTGGTGCAGGTCGAGATCTCCCGCTTCGTCATGCAGGAGTCGACCTCGTGGGGACGCCTGTTTGCGTCGACGGCGATGGCCATCGGCGTGCCGATGACGCTGTTCTTCGGCCTGCAGCGGTACTACGTGCAGGGCATGACGGCCACGGGCCTGCGGGTCTAGCCCGGCGCGGCAGCCCGGCCGGGGCAGCGCTCCCGGCGTGGGCCGCGGCGGCTCCGGCCCGGCACAAGGAGGGAGACGTGGCGCACGGGGAGCCCCCGGCGGTGCTGCTCGACGTCGACACCGGCCACGACGACGCCTTCGCCATCCTGCTGGCGGCGCGCCGGCTGCGCGTCATCGGCATCACCACGGTCTGCGGCAACGCGCCGCTGGAGCGCACGACCGAGAACACCCTGAAGATCCTCGAGGCGGCGGGCCTGACCGACATCCCGGTGGCCGCCGGCATGGCGCGCCCGTTGCTGAGCCCGCCGCTGCACGGCCCCGAGATCCACGGCCCCTCAGGCCTGGACGGCTACGACTTCCCGCCGCCCCGCCTCCGCCCCGATCGGCGCCATGCGGTGCCGTTTCTCATCGAGGAGATCCGGCGTCACCCCGGCTGCTGGCTCATTCCCACCGGGCCGCTCACCAACATCGCCGTGGCTCTGCGGGAGGCGCCCGACCTCAAAGACGTCCTCGCCGGGATCAGCCTGATGGGCGGCTCCACCGAGGGCGGCAACGTGACGCCGGCCGCCGAGTACAACATCTACGCCGACCCGGAGGCCGCCGCGGTGGTCTTCGAGTCCGGCATTCCCCTGTGGATGGCCGGCCTGAACCTGACGCGGCAGGCCCTCACCACCGACGACGAGGTGCGCCGGCTGCGGGCACTCGGCACCCTCCTGGGCCGGGTGGCCGCCGACCTGCTCGACTTCTACAACGGCACCGCCCGGCGGGTGTTCGGCCGGCCGGGCGGCTACCTGCACGACCCGTGCGCCGTGGCCTGGCTCATCGACCCGGCCGTCGTGGTGTTCCGCCCCGCCCACGTCGCGGTCGAGCTGCACGGGACGCTCACCCGCGGGGCAACCGTGTGCGACCTGCGCCACGTCACGGGCACCCCGGACCAGATCCAGGCCCTCGAGGGCGTGCGCCGCGGCAGACCGCCCAACGCCCAGGTAGGCATGCACCTCGACCGGGCGCGGTTCCTCGACCTGCTGCTGGGGGCGCTCGGCGAGTACCCGTGAGCCTGGGCCCGGGTGCGTGCCGGACCCGTGGCGCAGTTCACCCTGCCAGGCCCGCCGCCGCACCCCGTTCGGGATCATCCGCATGGCCAGCGCCAAGAACAGCGTGCCCATGACGCGGCTGGAAACGTGCACCCCGGTCACCGCCCAGCCCCCGCGGCAGCAGCTCGGCGCACAGCAGCACCAGCCACCGGGTGAGCATGGTGAGCGCGATCGATCGCCAGCTCCACCAGCCCCAACCGCAGCGCCACCGCTGGCGCGCCTCCACTGCCGGCCGAGAAACGATGCTACAATATCTAGTGTCACCACTGTCGAGTGCGGGAGGGATGGTCATGGATCGCCGGAGGCTGCAGGTGGGCGCGCTGCTGGCCACGGTCGTGCTCCTCCTGTCGAGTGCGGCGGGATGGGCCGCCTACCCGGAGCGCCCCATCCGGTTCATCGTCCCCTGGGCCGCAGGGGGCGACACCGATGCGATCATGCGGGTCGTCGCCCGCGGCCTCGAGAAGGACCTGGGGGTCCCTGTGGTCGTCACCAACATCCCAGGCGCGTCGGGCACCGTGGGCGCCCGCGAGGCCAAGGCTGCGCCCGCCGACGGGTACACGGTGTTCGCCGTGCACGACTCGATCCACACCACCTTCTATACCGGTGTGGCCGAGGTCAACTACTGGGACTACACGCCCGTGTGTCTCATCACCTCCACGCCGTCCATCGTGGCCACGCACCCGCTGCGGTGGCGCGCCATGAAGGAACTCATCGAGGACGCCCGGAAGCGACCCGACGAGGTGAAGGCGGGCGCCACCCTGGGTTCCACGAGCCACTTCTTCCTGGCCCTCATTGAGAGGAAGGTGGGCGCACGGCTGTGGCGGTACGTGCACTACGAGGGCACTGCGCCACGCATGACCGCTTTGATGGGCGGCCACATCGATGTCGCGGAGACCAACCTGACCCAGATCGACAAGATGCGGGGCGGCCAGATGCGCCTGCTGGCCATCGCCACCGACAAGCGCCACCCCGAGGCGCGGACGATCCCGACGCTGAAGGAACTGGGCATCGACGTCGTCTACGCGGTGAACCGCGGCCTAGTGGTGCCCCGGGGGACGCCCGAGCCAGCGGTGGCGCGGTTGGAGCAGGCCTGTGAGAAGGTCGCACGCGATTCGGCGTTCGCCGAGGCGATGCGCCTGCAAGGGACCGACGTGCGGTTCCTCAACCGCCAGCAGTACACCTTCTTCCTGCGGGAGAACGACGCGCTGAACAAGGGGCTGGCGGACGCCCTCGGCTACCGCCGGCGCTGATGCGGCGTCCCGGACCGATGGGATGGGACGGCGTCGTCGGACTGCTGCTGCTGGCCCTCAGCGTCTGGCTGTGGCGGACTGCCGGCGAGATCCCGCAGCCTCCTTTCCTGCCGCTGGGTCCGGACTTCTACCCGCGCCTGCTGCTGGCGCTGCTGGCGATCCTGGCGGTGGCCCTGGTCGCCGCCGACCTTCGGGCACACAGGCACCGCCTCGAGGGCCCCCGCTCGCCCTCGACAGACCGGCGAGCGGAGCGCCCGGAGGGCGCTCCGGCGCCACAGGCAGGGCTCCGGGCCCCGACGCGCTCCCGCGTCCTGTGGACCTACGTCCTGTTCGGCGCCTACGTGACCTTGATGCCGGTGCTGGGGTTTCGCCTGGCGACGTTTGCGTTCGTCGCAGCCCTGACGTTGGTGTTGGGCCCCCGTACCCCTGCGCACGCCGCAGTCAGCCTGGGCAGCGGGCTGGCCACAGCCCTGCTGACCCATGTGATCTTCGAAACCTCCTTACGCATCCTGCTGCCGCGAGGCGTCTGGTAGGCGATGAGCAGTCCCTGGCTGGACGCGCTGGTCGCGGTGCTGAGCCCGCACGTCTTGGTCCCTATGACGATCGGGGTGGCGGCGGGGCTGATCGGCGGCGCCGTGCCCGGTATCACCATCACCCTCACGGTGATCCTGGTCCTCCCCTTCACCTTCGGCATGGACCCTCTCCAGGGGCTGGCCACCATGATCGGTGTCTACGTGGGCGGCGAGTCGGGCGGACTGGTGACCGCCACGTTGCTGGGCATCCCCGGGACACCGTCGGCCATCGCCACCACTTTCGACGGCTATCCCATGGCCCGGCGCGGCGAGCCGGGCCGGGCGGTATGGCTGGGCATCTGGGCCGGCCTGCTGGGCGGCCTGCTGGCTGGCATCCCTCTGGTGATGGGCGCCCTGACGCTGGCGCGTCTGGCCCTCTCGTTCGGCCCGTGGGAGTACTTCAGCCTCTTCGCTTTGACCCTCAGCATCGTCTCAGGCCTTTCCGAACAGTCGCTGCTGAAGGGCCTCCTCTCCGCCACCGTCGGCCTCCTGGTGACGGTCATCGGCTCCGATCCCATGATGGGCGTGGCCCGGTTCACCTTCGGGCATGAAGTGCTGCGCAGCGGGTTCCCCTTCCTCGCGGTGCTGATCGGCGTCTACGCCTTTGCCCAGCTGATGAGCGAGCTGGAACGGCAGGCACGGCCGGGCGCAGCCGCCGTCCGCCCGGTGGACCTCTCCGTCTCCCACCTGAGGGTGATCCGCGAGATCCTGGGGCAGTGGGGCAATCTCGTGCGGTCCACCTTGATCGGTCTGTGGATCGGCATCCTGCCGGCGGTGGGCGGGTCGGCGGCCAACGTGCTGGCCTACGACCAGGCCAAGAAGGCCTCCCGCACGCCTGAACGGTTTGGCGCGGGCATTCCCGATGGCATCATCGCCAGCGAGTCGTCCAACAATGCCAACATCGCCGGGTCACTGGTCACCATGATGGCGTTCGGCATTCCTGGCGATGCGGTCACGGCCGTGATGCTCGGCGCCCTGATCATCCACGGCATCGCCCCAGGGCCCACGTTCATCGCCTCGCGTCCCCATCTGGCCTATGGCATCTTCGGCGCGTACTTTACCGCCACCATCCTCACGGTGCTGGTAGAAGCCGGTCTGCTGCGCATCGTCTTGCGGGTGGTGCGGGCACCGCTGCACCTGCTGGTGCCCGTGATTCTGGTCCTGGCGGCGGTGGGGACGTATGCCCTCAACAACCTCATCGCCAACGTGTGGGTGCTGTTCGCCTTCGGCATCGTCGGCTACCTGATGGTGAAGACGGGCTTCCCGCTGGCGCCGTTGATCCTGGGGGTCATCCTGGGCGACCAGATCGAGGTGAACCTCATCCGGGCGCTGATGACCGAGCCCAACCCGCTGCTATTCGTCACGCGGCCGCTGTCCGGGCTGATGCTGGCACTGGCCGTGGGCAGCTTTGCCCTGGGCGTGCTCCAGCAGCGCCGGCAGGCCCGCGCCCGCACGACACCGGCCGTGGTCCCGCCCGCGCAGGCCGCGGAGGCGGGATGACGACGGCCGGCGCGCTGCGGCCCTGGACGCACGGCGCCGTCACCGCCCTCGGCCTGGCGGGTTTCGGTGCCATCGGGCAGCGCGTGGCCGTGGCGGTGGAGCGCACGCTGCCGATGCTGCACCTGGCCGCCATCACCAGCGGTGATCTGGACAAGGCCCGCGCCCGGGCCGCCACGCTCCTGCAGACGCCGCCGCCCGTCGTGCCCCTGGCCGAGCTGGTGGCGCTGGCCGACGTGGTGGTGGAAGCCGCACCCGCGGCGGCCTTCGACGGTATTGCCACCGCGGTGCTGGAGGCCGGCAAGCTCCTGCTGGTGGTCAGCGGCGGCGCGCTGCTCGACCGCTACGACGCCTACACCGACCTCGCACGGCGCCGTGGCGGACGGCTCTACGTGGCCTCGGGGGCCGTCGGCGGCCTGGATGCCCTGGCGGCCGCCGCGACCGGCGAGGTAGACGCCGTGGTCATGACCACCCGCAAACCCCCGGCCGCGCTGGCTGGCGCGCCGTACCTGCGCGCGCACGGCATCGACGTCCTGGCACTGGCCGCCCCGCAGGTCGTCTTCGAGGGCACCGCCCGCGAGGCGTGCCGGGGCTTCCCCGCCAACGTCAACGTGGCCGCCGCCGTCAGCCTGGCGGGCATCGGCCCCGACCGGACCGGGGTGCGCATCATCGCCGACCCCCGCGTCACCCGTAACATGCACGAGGTCGAGGTTACCGGGGCCTTCGGCCGGTTTTGCATGCAGGTCGAGAACGTCCCCACCGAGAACCCCCGCACCGGCGTCCTGGCCGCCCAGTCGGTGGTGGCGGCGCTGCGCAAGCTGGCGGCACCGGTGTGGGTGGGGACGTAGGAGCGGGGTTACCGGCGGGTGAGCGCCAGCACGCGCCGGCGCGCGACCAGATCCCGCACGATCAGCCGCACAGGGCCGGGCCGTACCTCGTTGAACTCATGGCCCGCACAGGGCTAGCGCGCACATGGCGGTGTTGGCCCGGGGTGACCGGTCGCGGGTGGTCTACGTCAGCCACGAGCGGAGCGCCACAGGCAGCTGCAGGGAGTCTGGCGCCAAAGGTTCGCGGTCGACGACGAGGAGTTCCACAGGAGACCCCGCGTGCTCACGGACGTCGCCGGACGCCTCTCCCGGAGCTCCGCACGAGGGACACGGGGCTGCTACGCCCCGAGGCCCCACGGCCCCACCTCCACCAGCCGCTCTACCTCAGCGCGTCCCGCACCCGCAATGCCGAGACGCTCCGCGGTGAGCCCGACGCGCCGGTAGTCGACACCGGTCGCCACCGAGGCCAGCTGGATGAACGCCTCCACCGTGGGCACCGGCGCGCCTGCCGCCTGTGCAAAGGCCAGCAGGGGTACCAGGCCGTAGCCGATGTCCTCCTCCATGTAGCGGCCCTCGAGACTGGCCGGGCCCCGGATGTAGCGGTTGGGCACGCTGTCTCGCAGCGCCTCAAACACCGAGCCCGCCTGCCACGCGCGGCGCGAAGTGTATCCCGCCTGGTAGAAGGTGTCCAGGAACGTCGGCGCGTCGATCCCGTAGGCGGCGGCCACCGCGCGGCGCTCGCGGTCGAGGGCCTCAATGGCCCGGGCCACGGCCGGCGTGGTGCCTTCATAGTAGTAGAAGAACTGGCCGGCGGTGTGCTCGATCCAACCGGCGTTCATGACGGTCCCCGGCGGGTGCAGCACCGCGTTCAGGTTGGTGAGGGAGGTGGCCAGCACCGTGGGGACCAGCTGGGTCTGGGGGTAGTAGCGGGCGAGCCGGCGGTACGCGTCCTCCCGGGCGGCGACCGGCAGGATCCCCACCCGGACGGCGCGCGCAGGGCCGGTGATGTTGACCCGGGTCGGCGAGGCCATCCGGCAGATGTACGTGAGCGTGTTGAGCTCGGCGATGGGCGCCCGCGGTGCCCGGCGCTGCGCCAGGAGGCGAGCCACGTTGAGGGCGCTACCCGTGTTGCTGGCGTTGAGCACGATCAGTTGCTCGGGCTGCAGGCAGTCCGCCAGAGCCGCCGCGTAGTACGCATGACCGGGCGCCGGCGCCGTCACCATCACCATGTCAGCTCCGCGCACGGCCTCGGCCACCTCGGTGGTGATGCGCGCCACCGGCACCGTGGCGTCGCCCAGCGCCCCGGTCATCTCCACCGCGCCCAGGCGCTGGAACGGCGCCAGGCGCTCGGGGCTCCGGTTGCAAAGCGCGACCCGAAAGCCCCGCAGTCCCAGGTCCGCCGCAGCTGCGACTCCGCCGTTTCCCGCGCCCAGCACGGCCACGTCGACCCGATCGTCCATGCTTACCCCCATGCCACGCGGTACCGGGCCAGCTTCTCAGGGTCCACGGTGATGCCGAGCCCCGGGCCCGTGGGGACGTGCAACGCACCATCGCGGTAGAGGAAGGGCTCGGTCACGACGTCGTCCACGTAGATCCGGCCGGCAACCTGCGTCTGCTCCTTGCCCTGCACCGTGGTGACGGGAATGATCGCCGGCAGCGTCACGGCCGCGGATGCGGCGGCCAGGTGGAGGTTCGCCGCGTTGGCGATGCCGAACTCGATCGAGCCCCCTAGGTCTGCCTCCATCCCCGCAGCCTCCAGAACGGCCGCCATCTGGCGGGCCCGGTAGAGACCTCCTGGCTTGGTGACGTACAGCGAGACGTACCGGGCCGCGCCTGCCTCGCGCAGGTGCAGGACGTCCCGAGGCGTCCAGGCACTCTCATCCGCCATGAGGGGCACGCTCACCGCCCGTGCCACCGCCGCCAGCTCGTCGATGCCCTCCGCGGGCTGCTCGGCGAACGCCAGCCCGTACGCCTCCATGGCCCGGATGGTCCGGATCGCGACGGGTACCGTGTAGCCCTGGTTCGCGTCCAGTCGGATCTCCACCCCGGACCCCACCGCGGCTCGCACGGCTTCCACCGCGCGCACGTCGCGTATCGGGTCGGGACCGCCCTTAACCTTGATATGCCGGATTCCCTCTCCGACCACCTGCCTCGCCTCGTCCGCTGCCGCCGCCACGTCCATGAGCCCGAGACTGTGCCCGACTGCGATCCAGTCTCGGACCTTCCCCCCCAGGAGGTCGTAGACGGGCACGCCGAGCGCCCGGCCCTTGAGGTCGTGGAGGGCGATGTCGAGGGCGGCCTTGGCGTAGGGATGTCCCTTCACCACCTGGTCCATCACGTGGTGGACGCGGGGGATGTCGAAGACGTCCACGCCGGCCAGCGCGGGAAGGATGAGGTCGATGAGCACGTGGCGTACCGTCTGCGGGGTCTCGCCGTAGTACCGCATATAGGCCCCGCCCCAGTCCGGCAGGCACGGGGTCTCGCCCCATCCCTCCACTCCGTCCTCGCCGTGCACCCGCGCCACCACGTACCGACCGATGGGCCCCCGTAGCCCGGCCCACCGGTGCGCGCGCCGCGTCGGCAGCCCCACCAGCATGAGCTCCAGGTCGACGATCCTCATGATCCTGCCACCCGTGCCTGCTGGTCCGACGCCTGCCGCTCAGTACGACCGGAGCAGGCGGCCCGCCGGAGGCCCGACCGGCTGGCCGTCGCGGAAGGCCACCCGTCCGCCCTTGATGGTCAGAACCGGCCACCCCTTGAGGGTCATGCCGTGGGCCGCGGTCTTGAGGGGTGAGGATGTGGTCTGCGGACTGACCACGCGCTCCTGCTCCATGTCCACCAGGACCAGGTCGGCGTCCTTGCCGACGGCGATGGCACCCTTGCGGTCGTCGATGTGGTAGAGTCGCGCGGGGGCGAGGCACGCCACGCGCACGAGATCGTGCACCGTGATACGGCCCTTGTGCACTCCCTCCGAGAGGAGCAAGGGCAACGCCACTTCGATGCCCGGCATCCCGGCGGTCACGCGCCAGAGGTCGTCGGTCTCGTGCTTGTCGCAGGAGATGTGGTCGGTACCCACGGTCGCGATGGCGCCCGACCGCAGACCGGCCCACAGGCGTTCGCCGTTGGCACGGTCGCGCAGCGGCGGGTTCATCTTCCCGATAGCACCGATCCGGTTGCCGGCCTCTTCGGGGAACACGGTGAGGAACTGGACCAGGGTTTCCAGGATGAGGGGCCGCCGCGTCCACTTCGCCGCCGCCTCGATGCCCTCGGCAGCCGCCATGTGGAGCACCACGGCACGGCACCCGGTGACCTCACTGAGGTAGGCCATGGTGTGGATGTCGGCAACCTCGCAGAAGGCCGGGCGCGCATCAGTCCACGCCTGCAGGTCTCGCCGTCCCGTGGCCTGGATCGCCGGGAGCGTATAGCGGACGATCTCGACGTCCTCGCAATGCAGGGCGCACAGCCCGTCGAACGCCGCGCACTGCCGCATGGTCAGGTACGCGTCGCCGTCGTCGAGGGGCTCGATGTCCAGCTCCGCCACGGCCCTCACACGGTAGTCCAGATGAAGCTTGTAGCATAGCACCCCGAAGCGTTCCCGGTACAGCGGGATCTCCTCGATATGCTGGGGGGTCTGGATCTGCAGGTGGACCAGCACGTCGCAGTAGGAACGCGCGGCCACCACCTGCTCCCAGGCGGGGTAGGCCTGCAGGTAGGAGGTCTTGGCCCGCATGTGGGGCATCATGACGGTGGTGCCGCCGGCCAGGGCGGCCACGCTGGTCTGCTCCACGTCCACGTCGAACGGGTAGTGCACCCCCAGGTGGATGTGGGGCTCCACCCGCCCCGGCAGCAGGACGTGCTCGCGCCCATCGACGACCTCTTCGGCCCGCGGGGGATCGCCGTCACCGAGACCGACGATCTTCCCGTCCCGGACCGCCACCCAGCCGTGGAAGATGGTTTCGGGGGTGACGACCCGGCAGTTGCGGACGACCAGGTCAACGCCCGGCATGGGCCACCTCCAGCATGGCCAGCACCTGGTCGGAAGTCACGACGGCGCCGCAGTACTGGGCCCAGACCGCCAGGGCCATCTCGTGCCAGTCGCGGCGCACCCCGCCGATGCAGTCCGATACGATGAGCAGGTCGTAGTCGCGCATGTACGCCTCCCGGATGGTGGTGTCCACGCAGGCGTTGGTGGTGGAGCCGGTGATGATCAACGTGCGGCGGCCCAGGATGCGCAGCAAGACTTCCAGCCGCGTCCCGTAGAACACGCTGAACTTGTGCTTTTCGATCAGGTGGCTGCGCGCGTCGATCAGCGGCTTGAGCTCGTCTACGATCTGGGCGTCCCACGTACCCGGCTGACAGGCGAGCCGGGCGCGCTTGGCAGTGTGTGGCTGGATCCGGTGCAGGGTCCGGGTGCGGTCCTCCGGCAGATGGTGCTGCAGGCTCCAGATGTCCGGAATCCCGACGGCCTTGCACGCCGCGATCAGGCGCCGCAGCGGCGGGACGATGGCCGCCAGGAGGCTCATGTCCACGCCGCTCAGGCCCAGGGTCCCCTCCAGGTGGAGGAAGGCGTTTTGGGCGTCGATCACCAGCAGCGCCGTGTCGTGGATGTCGAGGGTGTAGTTCACGGGGATCCCTCCTTGATCGAAGGTCCGGCGGACGGACCGATGCTGCGTCCGGCGTGCCCGGGCAGCGCCGCGTCGCGCGGCACGAGGTCCCAGGTCGTCACGGCGCGCTCAGCTCCTTGGCCAAGATCCGCGTGATCCCCAGCCACTGGCTCAGACCCACCGTGCGGGGTGCGCGGCCGCCCAGCCCGCGGGCCCACACCGTGCGCACGCCCAGCTCCCGCGCGGCCTCCCGGTCTACGCCGCCCGGGGGGCCGCTCAGATCGATCAGCACCGGCTCAGGCCCCAGGCGCGCCAGGACCTCGCGCGTGAACAGGAGGGCCGGTGCGGTGTTGAAGATCACGCACATGCCCGGAGCCCGGTCGGCCAGGGCGTCCAGCGCGATCACCTCGCACCCCATCGCCCAGGCCCGCGCCAGCTGCACGGGGTTGCGGGCGGCCACCGTCACGTGGGCCCCGAGCCCCCGCAGCGTGGCGGCCAGCACGGCCCCGATCCGGCCAAACCCCACCACCATGCAGGGGTGGCGGTGCAGCGTGACGTCCGTGTGCTCGACGGCAACCCGAATGGCGCCCTCGGCGATGGCCGGCGCGCGGAAGAGCATCAGGTCTTCCTCCGCCTCGTACTCCCGCAGGCGCAGACCCAGCGCTGCGGCCGCCTCCGCCATCTGGCGGCTGGCGCGGCCCGTGATGAGGATACCGCCGGGGCGCACGTCCCGTAGGCTCTCGGTGTCCACCACCAGCGCGCTCGGGGCGTGCGGGGCGAAGAGGCTGCCGTCCGGTCCGGGCAACGGTACCGGGCAGATCACGATGTGGGCGCCGCGCACCGCCTCAGCCACGGTGGCGCTCGCCGTGCCCGTCGGGTCCAGGGTCGGCGGCAGCCCGCACGTACGCACGCTGGCACCACACCGGGCGGCCTGGCGAGCGATCTCCACCTCGCGGCCGTCGCCACCCAGCACCGCCACCACGTATCCGCGCAGGTCCAGCGCGGGGACGGCACCTGCCACCGCCGGCGTGTTCGTCGCGGCGCTCACGGTCGGGAGGTCACCTCCATGGTCCACAGCTGCCGTGTGTCGTACCGGTCCGTCAGCACCTCACATCCGTCTGCGGTGAGTACCACCGCGTCCTCCAGCTGCATCCCCAGCGTAGGAAACGTCACCAGGGGCTCGATGGCCAGGACCATGCTTTCCTGGAGCATGATGTCCGCATAGCGGTTGAGGTAGGGCTCTTCGTGCAGCGTCAGCCCCAGCCCGTGCCCCAGGAAGTGGAAGGTGGGCAGCCCCCACGCTTCCATGCGCTCCACGTAGGCCCGGTAGACCGCCCGGCTGCTGGCGCCGGGCCGGAGCATCCCCAGGGCCCGCGACCGGCAGTCCACCAGCTTCTGCCACAGCGCCCGCTGCTCGTCGGTCGGCTCGCCCACCACGGCGGTGCGAGCCACGTCGCAGACGTAGTGCGCCACGGTGCCGATGACGTCGATGCGGACGACCTCTCCGAGCCGGATCTCCCGGGCCGTGGGCGGCCCGTTGAGCATCGGCGTGCGCTCGCCGGCGGTGACGCTCAGCATGGTGAGGACATCCCCCCCGGCGGCGCTGAACGCGTCGGCGATCCGCCGTCCGATGTCGGCCTCCGTCATGCCGGGCCACCACGTCCGCAGGGCCTCGTGCGCCACCTGCTCGGCGATCTGCGCCGCCCGGCGCAGCCGGGCGACCTCGGTCGGCGTCTTGACCATACGCAGGGCCGCCAGGTCCTCGTCGATGGGCACAAGCCGGTCGCCCCCGTCCAGGGCTCGTTCGAGGAGAAGGTAGTCAGCGTGGTTGAGGTAGCCCGCCTCGACCCCCACCCGCCCCTGCAGGCTTCGGGCACGCATCGCCTCGGCCAGCAGGAGCACCGGTTTCTGGGTGAACTCGTTGTACGGGGTGATGCGGGACACGTCCGCATGCGCGCGCGCGTGCCCTTCCTCGACGTCCACCACGAACAGCTCGGGCTCACCCTCGCGCGGCACGAGGACGATGGCGTGCCGGTGTCGGACGATCCGCTGGGACGGGATCACCGCGCCCGTGGTCCAGCACACGTGCTCCGGCGCCATGAGGATCATCGCCTCCAGCCCCCGGCGGTCCATCGCCTGGCGGAGACGTTCGCGGATCTCCTCGGGCATCGTCCATCCTCCGGGTCGGCGGTCAGTCGTAGGTGGTGCTGACGGTGGGGGTGACGCCCGGCCGGATGCCGGCCCGCTCGATGACCCGGCGGGCGTGCTCCCGGGCCAGGGCGTAGACCTCCTGCTCGTCGACGGTCAGCACCTGCCGGTCGCGCAGCACCACCTGACCGTCGACCAGGACGGTGTGGATGGAGCAGACGCCAGCGGAGTACACCAGGGTCTGGACCGGGTCCCCGTACGGAACCCAGTCGTAGTGGTCCAGGTCGAAGAGCACCAGGTCGGCCTTCTTCCCCACCTCGATGGAACCGATCTCGTCGTCCCACAGAAGCGCCCGGGCGCCGTCGATGGTGGCCATGCGCAGCGCCCGGTGCGCCCCCACGAGCGAGGCATCCATTCTGGCGTCCTTGAACAGGCCTGCTGCCAGGTACATCTGCCGCAGCATGTCCAGCGAACCCGCCGCGGACGGGCCGTCGCACCCCAGGGCCACGGTGATGCCCGCCTGCAGCATCTCAGGGTACTGGCCGATGCGGGTGGCGCCCTTGGCCAGCTTGAGGGACGTCCCGGGACAGAAGGCTACTTTGGTGTCCGTCTCGGCCAGGTACGCGAGCTCCTCGTCGCGCACGGCCACCACGTGGGCCAGCACCAAGTTGGGCGCCAGGGCTCCCCACTCCCGCAGGAGCGTCACGGGCCACTTGCCCGTCTTCCGCTCGCTCACCCGGGCTTCCTCGATGGAGGACGCGATGTGGTAGGTGGTACCGACGCCCAGCCGGCGGGCCAGGGCGGGGGCCCCGGCGTGGAGTTCGGGCGAGCAGGGTTCCTTGCCTTCGATGTTCACCCACACGCGGATGCGGCCGCCGGCCGCGTTATGGTACTGCCGGACGCAACGCTCCAGTTCCTCGAGGGCGGCGGTCGCCGACGGGAAGAAGTGGCGCTGGACCATCTCCCGGGTCCAGTGGGGCGGCAGCGTCTCGGGCAGGCGGTCGGCGGCGTGGCGGCCGGTGACCGCGCGGATCCCCACGCGCTCCAGCGCCCGGACCACCGCGCCCAGGTCCGACTGCGCCCCCATGTCCAGACAGCACGTGGTCCCGGTCCTGAGCATCTCCACGCCCGCCAGCAGAGTGGCCACGTACTCGTCTTCCGGACGCATCGCCGCGTAGACCGGTTTGGCCCAGTGGAAGACCCACGGGCGCGTCGACAGGGTGTCGGGGAACACCCCGCGGGCCAGCTGCTCGGAGAGGTGCACGTGCGCGTCTACGAGCCCGGGCATGACCAAGCGGCCGCGGCCGGAGATGACGTCGTCGAAGACCGTGTCCTGATAGCGGCGGCGAATCGCGTCCGCGGGCCCGATGGCCGCGATCCGTGTGTCCTCGACAACAATCGACTGTTCGGTGAGCACGCGGTCATCCGGGTCCACCGTCAAAACCACATCGGCACCGTCGATCAGCAGGCGTCCCATGGCGTCAGCGGTCGTGGAGTTCGATGCGGGTGCCGTCGGGATCGCGCACGTAGATGGAGGTTCCGTACCGCGGGGTGATCACGGGCCCCTCGTAGGGCAGGCCGGCCGCCTCCAGCCGCGCCCGCACCGCCGCCAGGTCGGCCACGCGGAACGCAACGTGGTCCACGGCCGGCACCCCGGGGCCACGGCCGGCGGGCAGCACCGTCAGGCCCAGACCCTCCGCCAACGCCACCAGCGGCCGCCCGTCGCGCAAGGTCGCCCGCTCGCGCACCGTGAACCCCAGCAGGCTCACGAAGAACTCCTCGGCGGCAGCCAGGTCCCGCACCTGCAGAAGGAGGTGCGTGAGGCCCGCGGGCTGCTCCCCGCCGGGGGGCCGCGCCCCGCCACGGCCGCTATCCGCCATGCCGGTCCGACCCCAGCACCCCGGCGCGCGCCCAGTTCTCCCGGGGCACCTCGTGAATGATCACGTGCAGGTGCTCTGGAGAGGCGCCGGCGTGGACCACCATGGCCTCCGTGATGGCCCGCACCAGCGCCCGCCTTTGGTCCAGCGTCCGCCCTTCCCACATCTCCACAACCACCACAGGCACCGGCATCCTCCTTTCCCGGGTCGCGCCCGGTCAGCGCGCAGCGCCCGCCGTTACTTCCAGCGGATTAGTAGTCGGTCGACCAGCTGCACCGCGTACGAGGCCAGTAGCGCCATCGTCATGATGGTAGCGATCACGGCGTACAGGTGCGTGATCAGGAAGACGTTCGCATAGCGCACGAGGAACTCTCCCAGCCCGACCAGCGCCAGCAACATCTCGCCGACCACAAGCCCCTTGACGCCGTTCACGATGCCCAGCTGGAGTCCCACCATGATCGCTGGCAGCGCCGCCGGCACGTAGACGCGCAGGAACAGCTGTAGTTCCCCGGCCCCGTAGCTCCGCGCCATCTCCACCAGCCGGCGATCGGTCCCCTCGAACCCGGTTCGAGTATTGACGACGATGACGAAGAACGCAAACAGAAACACCGTGACGACTACGACCACGTCGCTGATGCCGAACAGGGTGATCAGCACCGGCACGAACGCCACCAGCGGCGCCGACATCATAACGTTGAAGAACGGGTCGAAGACCAGGCCCAACAGGCGGAAGCGGCCGAGCACCAGCCCGCTCACGATCCCCCCGGCGGTGGCCGCCCCGAACCCGATGCCGAAGGCGACGAGGCTCTTCAGGACCGCCGCGAGGAGCGGCCCGGCCTGTAGGAGTTGCCACCACACCCGGGCGACCGCCGAAAACGTCGGCAGGAACAGGGACAGATCCAGCCGGCCGACGGCTTCCACCGCCATCACGAACGCGACGAGGGCCCCGAGCGTCGGGAGCCCGTCCGCCATGCCTTCACGCCGGGTCGCGCGGTTCACTGCATATCCTTCAGAATGCCCCACAGGTCTTCCACCAGCCTGCCGAATGCGGGACTCGCGCGGGTCGTCTGGGACGAGCGCGGACGCGGCAGGTCCACCTCGATGATCCGAAAGAGCCGGCCGGGCCGCGGGCTCAGCACGAAGACCCGGTCGGCGAGGTAGATGGCCTCGTCCATGCTGTGCGTGACCAGGAGCACGGTCTTGCGCTCGTCCGCCCACAGGGCGAGCAGGTCGTCCTGCAGGAGGCGGCGCGTCTGCTCGTCCACCGACGCGAAGGGCTCGTCCATGAGCAGGATCTGCGGATTGACGGCCAGCGCCCGTGCCAGCCCCACCCGCTGCTGCATCCCGCCCGACAGCTGGTGCGGGTAGTGGTGCTCGAAGCCCGCCAGCCCCACCTTGGCGATGACGCGCTGCGCGATCGCGTGCCGTACCGGACGGCGGACGCCCCGTACCTCCAGTCCGAACGTCACGTTGCGCAGCACGTTCGCCCACGGCAGCAAGGCGAAATCCTGGAACACCATGGCCCGGTCCGGTCCAGGCCCGGTCACGGGGGCTCCACCGATCTCCACCCTGCCCGCATCGGGCCCGATGAGCCCGGCGACGATCTTCAACAGAGTGGTTTTGCCGCATCCGCTGGGACCGATGATAGCCACGAACTCCCCGGCTTCCACGGACAGCGTGACGTTGTCCAGGACCCGAACGCGGCCGAACGCCTTGGAGACCCCCCGAATCTCGATCCCCAGGGGATGCGCCGCGCTCCGTCGGACCTCGGTGACCGGACTGGCCATGCTCGCGCCTACCCCCGCCAGTGCAACAACCGCGTCTCCACCTGCTGCAGTCCGGTGAGGAGGAGCAGCGCCGCCAGGATGACGCTCAGCACCGCGGCAAACATCCGGTCGAACGCGAACACGCTGCGGGCGTCCACGATGAGCCGCCCGACCCCGAACGGCGCCAGCAGCAGCTCGGCAATGACCAGCCCGATGAATGCCCGCGACAGGCCGTACCGCATGCCGGCCAGCACCATGGGCAACGCGCTGGGAAACACCACCATGCGCAGGATCTGCAGCCAACGCGCGTTGAAGGCCCGTGCCATCTCGTACAGCCGGCCGTGGACATCACGCACACCGCCGTAGGCGTTGGTGGCGACGAAGGGCATGCTGAAGATGAACACGATCAGCGCCGACGACGTGATGCGCACCCCCATGGTGAGGATGACGAGCGGCACCAGCGCTGCCATGGGCATCGTGATGAGCAGGTCGAGGTACACGCGCGCGATGCGGCCCAGCGGCCGCACGAGCCCCATGAGCAGGCCAAATGGGACGCCGAACAGCACGGCGGCCCCGTAGCCAAGGAGGAACGACTGGGCGCTGATCCCAAACGCCCGGTGGAGGGCGCCCGATCCCAGCAGGTCGGCGAACGCCTGCATGGTGGCGGTGGCGGTGGGAAACGCGAAGTTGACGGGCGCCCGCCCTGCCCATTCCCACGCCCCCAGCACCCCGAGGACGACCGCTCCCCGCAGACCCCACACTAGCGCCCGTGGCTCCCTCACGCCGTCACGCTGCCTCCCGCAGACTACCGCCGCCCGAGCTGCTGCAGCACCGCCTCGAGCGGTTCGGGTGAGAAGAACGTCCCGGGCTTCCACTTCATGACCGGACCCGAGATGTTCCGTGCGTCGACCTGGAACTGGAGGTTGTCGATCGCCCCCCGCCCGCGCAGCCGGTCGATGCCGCCGTTGGGGTCGAACACCCGGATCACCTCGCGGATCTGGGTCTCCAGCTCCGCCGGGGACATCTCCTTGAAGAAGTCACCGCGCTCGCGCACCCAGTAGGTGGGGTCGGCGAGACCTCGCCGATACGACTCCAGGATGCGCTGAATGACGAGGCGGACCAGTTGCGGCTGCTGCTCGACGACGTCCCGCCGCGCGATGAGGTAGAAGCTGCTGACCGGCAGCTTGGTCATGTCCAGGAGGATGTGGAACTGCCCCGGCGCGCGGCGCATGACGACCCCCGCAAAGCTGAGGTCCATGGTGGCCGCCCGCACCGATCCCACCAGCAGCGCCTCGGCCCGCGCCGCTGAGCCCGCCGGCATGTACACGAACTCCGGCACCACGGCCGGGTAATCCCGCGCCAGCAGAAAGTCCAGCAGCACCTTCTGGGTCGACCGCGCTGAGTGGCTCGCTACCTGCATCCCGTGCAGGGCACGGATGTCGGTGATCTCGCGGCGGGTGACCAGCACGAACTCGGGCAGCGCCAGTTCCATCAGCGCCACCACCGGCGCTCCCCGTTCCACGGCCGGGAAGAACGCGTGGAACCCCGTGCCGAATTGTCCGGCCCCCTGCGCGACCGCCAGGACCGCCGCCTCGCTCTCGCGGAGCTCGCGCACCTCCACCTCGATCCCGTCCTGCCGCAGAGCTCGCAGGCCGATCAGCGACGGCAGGTTGATCGGCCGGTTGACGGTGGAGATGAAGGTGAGCTTGCGTACGGTGGCCGCTTCGACGGCCCCGCCTGTGCCCGTGGCCAGGACCAGACCCACCACCAGGGCTCCCAGCACGTGCCATCCTGTCGTCCCGTGTCTCATCGTCGCGTCCCCCTTCCCCGTCATGGCATCAGCAGCTCATCCCGCCCGGGAGCGTCCCTTCCCGGGCACCGCGGCTCGCGTTCGCAGGTCGTGCCCGGGGCCGCCCGCACCCGTTCCGGCACCCCGCAACGCCCTGACCGAGGCTATGGTGGATTCCAGGTGCTTCGACATCCGGTCGGCGGCACCGGTGACGTCACCAGCGCGGATCGCCTCCAGGATCCCCAGGTGCTGCGCCACGGACCGTCGCGGACGACCGGGCAGGGCCATGACGGCCCGGCGGTCTGCAAAGATGTGATTGATCGACCCGGATAAGTAGATCAGGTACGGGTTGCCGCCGAGCTCGGCGATGAGCCCGTGGAACGCGATGTCCAGCCGCTCCAGGGCCGCGACGTCCTGCACCCGGGCTGCAGCCGCCATCTCCCGGACGTTGCGTTCCAGCAGGTCCAGCGAATCCCGGGCGCGGGCCGGGTCCGCGGCCACGGCACGCGCGGCCAGGGACGCCGATTTGCGCTCCAGGACCTCCCGTACCTCCAGCAACGCCAGCACGTCCTCGCGGTGGGCCTGGAGCCAGGGCAGCCACGAGGCGGGATCCCTGCTGTCGTCTCGGGGCGAGGCCACGAAGATGCCCCGGCCCTGGCGCACCTCGACCAGCCTGAGCGCCGACAGGACCTGCACCGCCTCGCGGATCGTCGAGGCACTCACGCCGAAGCCCTGGGCGAGGTCCCGGACGGGTGGCAGCTTCGCCCCCGGCCCCAACCGTCCCCCCTGGATCAGCTGGCGGATCTGCTCGACGACCTGCTGCGTACTCGTCAGTGGCCGCACGGCGCGCAGGGTGTTGATCACCAGATCACCGGTTGGTCGGACCATTTGCCCATTTTTATTCCCCTCGGTCCCGCACGGATCCTCCCGCCGCGCCTGAGGGAGTCCAAGCAGCCCCTTTCGCTACAGGGGCGGCCGCCGCAGGTGGAGTCCCGCCGCCTGCTCATAGGCGTAGGCGATGCGCAAGAGGCGTGCTTCCTGGAAGGGATGGCCGACGATCTGCACGCCGACCGGCAGCCCCTCGGACGTGAACCCGCAGGGCAGGACGATGGCCGGGTGGCCGGTCAGGTTGAACAGTGCCGTGTAGCGAGTGATGATGCTGAGGACGTCTTCCTCTTCCCCGCCCACCCTCATCGTCCGCTGTCCGATCGGGTATGCCGGGACCGGCAACGCGGGAAGGACCACGGCATCGACTCCTGCCATCGCCGACCGGACGTCCAGGGCCATGCGCTGGCGGACGCGCTGCGCACGCACGTAGTCGGCGGCGAGGATGAACTCGCCGGTCTCCAGCAGGGAACGCACGACCGGGTGATAGTCAGAGGCTCGCGTGCGGAGATACGGCCGATGGTACTCAGCCGCCTCGGCCGCCGAGATAGTCCACATGACCGTCCGGGCCTGCGCGAGATCAGGCAGGGCGACTTCCGACAGCGTCGCCCCCTCGCGCTCGATCACGCCGTAGGCGCGGCCGACGATCGCCCGCACCTCCGGCTCGATGCGCTCCGAGGACTGCGGCCGCAGGATCCCGACGCGCAGTCCCCGCACGCCTTCGTCGAGGTCTGCCGCGTAGTCTGGAACTGGCAGGGTGACAGCCGTGGGGTCGGCGGGGTCAGGCCCCGCGATGACCCCAAGCAGCACCGCAGCGTCGCGGACGGTGCGAGCGATCGGTCCGACGTGATCCAGGTTGTACCCGACCGGAACGACTCCCGCCCGGCTCACGCGACCGTAGGTGGGCTTCAGTCCCACGACACCGCAAAACGCCGCAGGGATCCGGACCGAGCCTCCGGTGTCGGTGCCCAACGACCCGTAGCAGAGTCCCGCAGCCACTGCCGCCGCCGATCCGCTGGAGGAGCCGCCACACGTCCGGTCGCGGTTCCAGGGGTTGCGGGTGGGCCCGTAGGCCGGGTGGGGTGCTCCGTAGGCGAATTCGTAGAGGTTGGCCTTGGCGAGCAGCACCCCTCCGGCCGCGGCCAGCCGGTCGGCGACGGTAGCGCTGGTCTGCGGGACCCAGTCGGCGAGGATGGGCGAGCCGGCAGTCGTGCGCACCCCCGCGGTTGCGATGTTGTCCTTGAGCGAGAGCGGGATCCCGTGCAGAGGACCGAGGTACGTGCCTCTCGCCAGGAGCTCCTCGGCCTCACGGGCCCGCTGCCAGGCCAGCTCGCCCAAGACGCTGATGTAGCAGTTGAGCGTCGGGCCGAGCCGCGCGACCCGGTCGAGCAGCGCGCCCGTCACCTCAGTGGGCGAGACCTCGCGCCGCCGGACCAGTTCGGCCACCTCGGTGAGCGGCCGGGTGCAGAGATCGTCGCCGGTCATCGGACCGGATCGTCGGCCGTCGCCGTGAACGCCACGGCCATCTCGACCCCGCCGACGTCGACCCTCCTCAACGCGTCCAGCGCTTCGAACAGTGCGGCGACCCGAGGAGCCAGTTCTGTCAAATGCTCGGGCGTGTGCCCCAGCCCGGCCAGGGCAGAGCAGCCGCGCAGAAACGCCACGACCTCCGCATGCCTCGCCTCACGCATCAGGATGCCTCCGTCTCCTCAGGCTGACGGCGCCGACCGGTCGTCCTCGAGCAGGACCACGTGCTCCAGGTCGAAGCCCACCGGCACTGAACTCCCGACGGCCTCAGCCTCTCGCTGGGTAGACGTGGCGATCAGGTGTTGCCCGTCCGCCATCTCCAGGAGGTGGTCGACGTTGGTGCCCCGATACACCACGTCCCGCAGCGTTGCTATGAGACGCACACGACGGTCAGCGGCGCGAGGCCCAAGACGCAGGTGCTCCGCGCGAATCGCGACGCTGACCCGAGAGCCCGTGGGCTGTCCGCCAGAGGCTTCCAGCGCGATGACCGTGCCGCCGATGCGAATGTGCAACCGTCCTCTCACCGCCTCCACGACATCGGCCTCCAGGACATTGGAACCGCGGAAGAAGCTGGCCACGAATCGCGTCTTCGGACGGCGAAAGAGGACCTCGGGGACGTCGCACTGCACGCAGACTCCGCGGTGGATCACGGCGATGCGGTCGCTCATCGTCAACGCCTCTTCCTGATCGTGCGTCACGTAGACAAAGGTCGTGCCGGTCTGGCGCTGGATATGCTTCAACTCCACCTGCATCTCCCGCCGGATTTTCTCGTCAAGCGAACCCAGCGGCTCGTCCAGCAGCAGGAGCGGCGGCTCGACCGCCAGGGCCCGGGCCAGGGCGACGCGCTGCTGCTCGCCGCCGCTCAGCACGGTCACGTCCTTCTCCGCCAGTCCCGATAACCCCACGAGCGCAAGGAGCTGGGCGACCCTACTGCGGATCCGGTCCTCCGGCACGCCGCGCACACGCAACCCGTACGCGACGTTCCGCGCCACGTTCATGTTCGGGAACAGGGCGTACTGCTGGAAGACCATGCCCAGGCCTCGTCGCCACGGCGGGACCTGCGCGACATCCTTCCCCTCGATCAGCACCCGTCCGGACTCGGGACGCTCCAGGCCCGCGATGATACGCAAGATCGTTGACTTCCCGGAGCCGCTGGGGCCGAGCAGGGTGAAGAACTCGCCTCGGAAGACCGTCAGGCTCAACCGGTCGGCTGCCACGGTCGCCCCGAATCGCTTGGTGATCCCCTCGAGTTGGAGCAACGCCTCCCCCATGGTCGCGGCCCCAGTCACGGCGACACGCGCGGGCGCGGCCGGTATGCGATCAGGGGGCGCAGCCCCACGATCAGGACCAGCGTGGAGACGATCAGCAGGCTCATCAGCGCGTACAGGCTGGTGGAGAGGCCGACCTGCAAGTAGGTGGACCAGATGTAGGTCTGCACCGTATTGAGCGGGCCCTGCACCAGTGACGTCCGCACGGTCTCGTTGAGGGAGAGGATGAGCGAAAACGTCGCAGCTCCCACGATCCCGGGATAAATGAGGGGGAGTTCTACGTCCCAAAACGCTCTCGTCCGGTTGGCCCCGTGGACATAGGCAGCCTCCAGGTAGACCGGGTCGAACGTCGCCATGGCGGTAAGGACGATCAGAAACGCGAAGGGCAGCGACCACAGCACGTGCACGGTCAGAATCGTCCACAGCGACGGCACCACACCCAGCAGGCGGAAGAAGAACGCCACGGCCAACCCCATGCTCACCCCCGGGATGAACAGAGGCAGGAGCACCAGCAGCAGCACCAGCCGCGGCGCACGCAGCTCCCGCACGCCCATCGCCGCCAGCAGCGCCAACAGCGGTGTGAGGGTAGCTGTAAGGATCCCGAGCACTGCCGAGACACGGACCGCTCCCAGGAGAACCGGGTTGCGCCAGATCTCAAGGTAGGCCGCCAGAGAAATCCCGCCCGGACTCCCCCCAGCCTCCCCGAGCGAGAACAGCAGCGGCGGGACGAGCTGCGCGTAGAGGAACAACAGGACGCAGCCAACATAGGCCCAGGCGAACGTGTAAGCAAGCCGGCCTCGACTCACGCTTCCCCGGTCGCGGAACGCTGCCCGCGCCTGCGCAATTCACACCCTCCAGCGGATGATCTTCCCCAGGAACGCACGCACGTCGAACGCAAGGTACCAGCCGATCAGGAAGATCAGCATGACCGCCAGGACAATGCTGGACATCGTCGCCGCCAGCGGGTAGTTCAGGACATCCAGGGCGCTGGTGATCGTGTTGCCCATGAGTTGATAGCCGAGGCCGCCCAACACGATCGGCACCGCACTCTCGCCGAAGGAACCGACGAAGCCGAAGATGATCGCCGCGAAGACGCCGGGGAGCGACAGGGGTAAGGTGACGCGGACGAGCGTCGTGCGAGGAGATGCCCCGAGCAGCCAGCTGGCCTCGATCAGACGCCGGTCAATCCCGGCGATCGCCAGCCACAACGGGTAGATCATGAACGGCATGTACGACGCGATCAACCCCACCGAAACCGAGAAGTCGCTGAAGAGCAACCAGTCCACCGGGCGCGAGACCACGCCGGCGCCAACCAACATGCGGTTGACGGGCCCGGTCCTGCTGAGCAGATAGGCCAGGGAGAAGTTGCGGACGATGTAGTTGACCACGAAGGGCACGGTGAACAGAAGCAACACCGTGCGGCTGGTCTCCCGCCGCACATGCATTCCCAGGAAGTACGCAATGGGATAGGCAAGGACGAGTCCAACCGCCGTCACAATGGCCGCTTCGACCAGGCTCCGGCGGAGGATGAAGAAGCGCACGCCGGCAAAGAACTCCTCGTAGGAACGCAGCGTGAAAGCGGGCCGGATCCAGAATCCGGCCCGCTCCCAGAAGCTCGCGGTGACCGTCAGCGCCAGCGGGACGAGAAAGAAAACGGCGATGAACAGGATCGGAATGCCCAGAACCACATACCGCACAGCAGAGGCCAGGACATCCCGCGCGCCTACCTGCCCGGCGCCGCTTTGAACCGCGCCCATTCCGCCTCGTATGCCTCGACATGGGTTGGCCATCGATTCTGCCAGGTGCCGCCCAGTTCGAACTTGCTCTTCACGTTGGCGTGAATCCTGGCGATCTCCTGAGCTTCTGCGGCCTTGAACTCCCCGGGGGTCGCCCGCGCATAGGCAATAGCATCCGGATTGGTCATGTAGCCCCGCAGAAGACTGATCTTCGCGCCATACCATGGGCCGAGCATGAAGTTCAGCAGCTCGTAGATCGCCTGCGTCCGCTCCGGCGGCCGCTTCGGGTTGTTGACGATGTAGGCGGCCATCGTCCACAGGAGGTAGCCTTCCCTTGGCCGCGCGTACTCGACCTTGACTCCCTTCCTGCGGGCGGCGAAGACCATCGGCTCCCACGCATCCTCGATGTACACTTCACGCCGCACGAGGAGGTCCACGGCCTGCTCGAAGCTGGTCCAGATGACACGGAACTGGCCTTCCCGCTTTTTCTCGATGAGGAAGTCGATGACGGTCTTGATCTCGCTGGGGGTCATATCCGCGTGATTCTTGATGGTGGCCAGGTTGTTCTTCGACAGATAGAGCGCCGTTTTCTGTCCCGTGGTCGTGAAGTTGTCCTCCAACGCCACGTACCCGCGCCACTTGGGGTCAAACATCGCGGCATACGAGTCCAGCGGACCGGTGACCTCTGGCAGGTACGCGAAGGAGTCGCCCTGGAGGATGGTCGGCACCCCGTAGACCGTGCCCTTGTAAGCCACGAAGTCGAAGCCCGGCTTGCCCGGAGCAATGAAGTCGCGGATGTATGTGTTCCGTTTCCAGTTGGGCAGCCGATTCGTGTCGATGGGAACGATGAGCTTGTTCTCGACCAGGGGTTTCTGCATGCCGCCGACGATGTTGGCGATGTCGTACACCTGGGTTCCACCGCCAGCGATCAGCATGTTGAGGATCTGCGACGGCGCGTTGCCGATCGCCACGAGGTTGACGTCCCAGCCCGTCCGGTTCGTGAACCTGGACCAGTCCCCTCCCGGATCGCCGACACCGACGTCGGCCAGGTTGATCGTTCCCTTCCTCGCCGCGGCCGCCATAGACGGGAGGCTCCAGGGCCCCGCGCCCAGGAGGCCGGCGCCTGCCGCACCTGCTGCGTACTTCAAGAACTCCCTCCGGTTGACGTGCACGCGGTCACCAGCCATCGACGGCCCCCTTCCGCCCCGGAATATTCGGCCGATGAATCCTCGGCGCGGGTTCGCTGCGCGGCCGAGACTCTCCTCCTCCAAGCGAAAAAATCGAATCGCTCATCCGTGATCGTCAAACGAGAATTAACGGAGGGCGTCAGATAGTTCAGCCACGCAAGAAGAATCGCGGAGTCCTCCGACTCCTGATTTGGCAGGGACCGGTCAAGCGCTGCCGATCGATCTTCGTCTCATGGACCGCTCCAGGGCTTCCACCGACCGACGCCGACGGCCACGAGCGAGGAGGCTCCTGCTCGACGGTTGATCACTCTGATATCGGTTACGAAAATGGTGCTACCTCATCGCCCCGCCGCCACGCTGGGAGAGCCGGGCTATGGGGTACGAGGGGCCACCAGGTACGCATCCTGGGCCTGGCGACCCAGGTCGACAACGTCGTGGACTGGATCGAGGCGGCAGCGGCTCGCTTGGCCGACTCCGGGTGACCAGACACAGCCCGAGGCCCGTGAACGCGCCTACGTCATCGTCAGCATCTGCGAGGCGGTGGCGGAGGCGGTGGCGGCACTGCGCAAGGGCAACCGCATCTCGGGCGCGTCCCGCGAGATCAACCGGCTCGAGAACCTGGCAGACCGGGTGCAGCGGCAGGCTGTCAGCCGGCTGTTCCGCGTGGAGTCCAACGCCATCGAGGTCATGAAGTGCAGGGCCTGACCGGCATCGGCTACGAGATGGTCTTCTCGCCGCTCGGCGGGATTCGATGATCATCGCGTGTGACGGTCGCGCCGCGCGGGCGCGCTCCAGGCTACGGGTTCCGCACCGACCCGGTCACGGCGTCGGCCGAGACCTCGCCTTCCATGATCCCCTCGCGCACCATTTCGTACGAACTCTGGATCTACGTGCTGGCCAGCCGGCTCGCCAACTCGGCATCGCCGGCGCGGACGACCGCGACCAAGTCGCGGTGCTCCTGGATCAAGGCGTCCGCCCGGTCGCGCACGTCGAGCCCCAGGTCGAACAGCAGCAGCCGCGGGTCGAACAGCTCCTTGATCTGGCGGACGGCGATCGCGGGCACGACGTAGCCGCGGCCCGGGATGGCCTTGACGAATCCCTCCCGCTCAAGGAGCTTCAGGGCCTCACGGGCCGACGCCCGGCTCAGGCCATACTGTCGCGCCACCTCGAGCTCGACCAGGCGGTCGCCCGGTCTGAGCTCACCCCGAATGGTCGCGTGCCGCAGCCGCCGGAACAGGCCGCTGGCGAAGGTGGTACCCGCCGCCGCCGCGGCGCGTGGCGACCGCGTGGAGGACCGTGCGGGGCGCTTCATCTCAGCCGATCTGCGGTATCTGACCAGCGGATCAGCCCGCTTATTGACGCGCTCAGATCTGGGCCCTAGCATGCTGCCAGGGCCCGGGCCGGTCAACACGCAGATCGTCTTGGACGGAGCCGTGGGGGTGGAGATGGCGGTCGTGCGCCGGGCGCCCTCCGGCACCGCATCGATGGCCGGGGGGGTCCGAGACCGTCTACGCGTCCGCCGCCGACCTGACGGCCGGAACGCTGACGGTCATGCGAGACGATCCGTGTCGCGTGCCGGATGCCTGACTGTGCGCCGCCGGCAGCGACACCTCGAGTAAGGAGGACACAGAAATGCGCTCCTCGCACCAGCGCCTACCCCGCCGTGCCGTGGCGATCGCCGTCGCAGTGCTGCTTGCGGCGGCGCTCGCGCCCACGGAGCTGGGCGCGCAGGGCCAGCCAGCCCGGACGTTGCGCGTCGCCATCGTGTCCGACGTCAACACGTTGGATCCGCACATGACCGCGACCGTGCAGACCGACCTCAGCGTCATCAGCCACATCTACACCAGCCTGGTCGTCCGCGGCCCCGACCTGGCCCTGCGGCCGGCCGCGGCCACTTCGTGGCGTGTCGTCTCCGACACCGTGTGGCGCTTCACCCTGCGCGAGGACATCAGGTTCGAGAACGGGGAGCGGCTCAACGCCCAGGTGGTCAAGTGGAACATCGACCGCGTTCGCGCGCCCGAGACCCGGGCCCGCATCCGGCCGTGGTTCGAGCTCGTCGAGGAGGTCCGCGTCGTGGACGGCCGGACCGTGGACATCGTGACCAAGGCGCCCTACCCTGCGCTGGCCGACCAGCTCTCGATGTTCTTCCTCTTGCCGCCCGACTGGGCGTCGAAGAACAACCCGGCGGCGCAGGCGATGGGCAGCGGCCCGTACCGGCTGCGCGAGTGGGTGCGGGACGACCGGATCGTCCTCGAGGCGAGCCCCTCGTACTGGGGCCAGCGGCCGCCGTTCCAGACGTTGATTTTCAGGGCGATTCCCGAGGCCTCGACCCGAGTGGCGGCGCTGCTGGCCGGCGACGTCGACATCATCACGGGGGTCGCGCCCACGGACTTCGGACGGCTGAGCGGCAACCCGGCGACACAGGTGGGCGCGACGCCCAGCATCCGCAGCGCGTTCGTCAAGCTCAACACGCTCCGGAAGCCGCTGGACGACGTCCGCGTGCGCCAGGCGCTGAACTACGCGGTGGACAAGGACGCCCTGGTGCGCAACCTGCTCGGCAACCTGACCACGAAGAGCAACTGCCAGGTGCTCACCCCGGCCTACTTCGGCTACAACGAGGACCTCAGGCCCTACCCGTACGATCCCGCCCGGGCGCGCGCGCTGCTGCAGGAGGCCGGGCTTGCGGGCGGCTTCGAGACCGAGTTCGACGTGCCGGTGGGAGTCTATCTCCTTGGTGAGGTGCTCTCCCAGGCGATCACACGGCAGCTCGAGCAGGTGGGCGTACGGGCACGGATCACCGAGATGCCGTTCTCGGTGTACATGAACAAGTACCTTCCGCAGCAGAACCTGGCGCCGATGTCGTACCTGACCCAGGCCTGGCCGACGGTCGACGCCGACGGGCTCCTCTCGCTCTTCGAGGCGGGCAATCAGTACGCGTACTGGAACGACACACAGTTCCGGGACCTGCTGGTCGCCGCCCGCTCGACGCACAACCGGGCGCGGCGCCTGGCGCTTTACAAGCAAGCGACCGAGCGGATGTGCCAGCAGGCGCCGGTGATCTTCCTGTTTCCGCAGCCGGCCACCTACGCCGTGCGCCGCACGCTCGACTGGAAGGCGCGGCCCGACGACTGGGTCCGCGCGATGGACGTGCGCCTCCGGTAGGACGCGGCGACGAGCCCGCGGGGACGCGGCGGCGGTGCGGGGATACATCCTGTCGCGGCTGCGCGATGCGCTCATTGCCGTGTGGGGCGTCCTGACGATCGTTTTCGTCGTGCTGAGGCTCTCCGGCGACCCCGTCATCCTGCTCCTCCCCGTGGGCGCCACGCCCGAGCAGGCCCGGGAGCTCAGGCACGAGCTCGGGCTCGACCGGCCCCTGCCGGTGCAGTACTGGGAGTTCCTGCGGCGGGTGGCGCGGGGCGACTTCGCGACGTCGCTCCGCGCCGGCCAGCCGGCACTGGGACTCGTGCTCGAGCGGCTCCCCGCGACCGGGCGCCTGGCGCTCGGGGCACTGGCACTTGCCTGCCTGGTGGGCGGGACGGCGGGCATCCTCGCCGCGGCCTATCGCGGCACTGTCGTGGAGCTTGCGGCGATGGGCACTGCGCTCCTGGGTCAGGCGATGCCCGTGTTCTGGCTGGGCATTCTGCTCATCCTCGTCTTCGGCGTGCAGCTCCGCTGGCTGCCGGCGGGCGGGAGCGAAACCGCCCGCCACATGATCCTGCCGATGGTGACGCTCGCGGCATACTCCAGCGCCAGCATCGCGCGGTTGCTGCGCTCGAGCTTGCTCGAGGTCCTCAACCAGGACTACGTGCGTACTGCCAGGAGCAAGGGGCTCGCCGGCTGGGTCGTCCTGCTGCGCCACGCCCTGCCCAACGCGCTCCTGCCGGTGGTGACGATCCTCGGCCTGCAGGCGGGGACACTCCTGGGCGGGTCGGTCATCACCGAGACGATCTTCGCGTGGCCGGGCGTGGGGCGACTCGCGATCCAGGCGATCCAGAACCGCGACTTCCCGGTGGTGCAGGCGGCGGTCACCGTGGTGGCCGTGACGTTCGTCCTCATCAACCTGCTCGTCGACCTCCTGTACGCCTACATCGACCCGCGGGTCCGTTTCGCCTGAGGTGACCGGTGGCATGGCCGCGTCCAACCCGCCCGTGGTCTCCGGCGCCCCGGCGACGCCGGGGCGCCGGCGCCGCCGGATCCGCGGCTCCACGGTGGCGGGCGCGGTGGGGTGGATCCTGCTCGGAGCCGTGGTCGCGGTGGCCGTCCTCGCACCGGTGCTCGCGCCGCACGACCCGCTGCACCAGGATCTGGAGCTGCGTGCCGGCGCGCCGACCATCACACGGTCCGCTCTCGGCGCGCACCCGCTGGGCAACGACCAGCTCGGCCGGGACATACTGAGCCGGCTGATCTACGGCAGCCGGGTGTCGCTTGTCGTGGGATCGATCGCCGTCCTGCTCGGCGGGTCGGTCGGCGTCACCCTCGGCATCGCGGCCGGCTATTTCGGCGGCTGGGCCGACCGGATCATCATGCGGGCCGCGGACATCCAGCTCGCATTTCCGTTCATCCTCCTGGCGATGATCATCATCGCGGTCGCCGGCCCGGGGATCACCAAGTTGATCGGCGTCCTGGCGCTCAGCGGGTGGGTGACGTACGCACGAGTCGTACGGTCGGAGGTGCTCTCGGTGCGCGAGCGCGAATTTGTTCAGGCTGCACGCGTGGTGGGCCTGCGGGATGGACGCATCATGCTCCGCCACATCCTCCCGAACGTGACCGCCCCGGTCATCGTGGTGGCCACGCTCGAGCTGGCGCGTGTGGTGATCCTGGAGGCCGCGTTGAGCTTCCTCGGACTGGGCGTGCAGCCGCCAACGCCGAGCTGGGGGCGCATGCTCGCCGACGGCCGCGACTTCCTGGCCACCGCATGGTGGATCTCCACGTTCCCGGGCCTGGCACTCATGGCGCTGGTCCTAGGCGTGAACCTGGTCGGCGACTGGCTCCGGGACGTGCTGGATCCGCGGATCCGATACGCCAGCTAGTGCCGGCCTGAAGGGAGCGATCAGCACGATGCCGAACGGGCCTGTCCCCGAGCGGGTACGGCGGCTGCGCGAGGGCATGCGGGCGCGCGGCCTCGACGCGCTCGTCTGCCTGAAGCCGCAGAACACCTTCTACGTGAGCGACTTCAACCCGGTCATCTACAGCCACCCCGTGGTGACGGTGCTGCCGGCGGAGGGCGAGCCGGTGCTCCTCGTCCACGCACTGCGCGACGACCACGCGCGGGCGTCGTCGTGGATCGGCCACGTGCGCCTCTTCGGCGCCTGGTCGACCAAGCAGACCATGGGACCGGACTGGCTGGCGGCGCTGCGCGCGATCCTCGTCGAGCTGGGCGCGGCCTCCGGCCGCCTGGGCGTCGAGTTCGACTTCCTCCCGGTGGGCGTCATGAGGCAGATGGAGGGGCTCCTGCCACAGGCACGGCTGGAAGACGCCTCGGACGTGGTCAACCATGCGCGGCTCGTCAAGGATCCCGTCGAGCTCGAGAGGATGCGGCGGGCCGCGTTCCTCGCCGACCGCGGGATGGAGGCGGCCATCGCCGCTGCGGCCGAACGTCGGAGCGAGCGTGAGATCAGCCTGGCGGCGATGGCCGCGATGAATGGGGTCTGGGCCGAGCGTTTCCCGCAGACCGAGGTGGCGGACTTTGGGAGCCTGGAAGGCGGCGTGATGAACGGCCTGTGGTGCTACTGTCTGATCGGCGACCGCATCCCGATGAACTGCGACGTGCCGACGACGCGTAGGCCTGCCGAAGGGGAGTTCGGGCTGATCGTCATCTGGACGGTCTGTGACGGCATGCACGCGGAGAACGAGCGCACCGTGGCCTTCGGGCCGCCCGACCCTGAGCGCCGTCGGATGTACGACGCCATCCTGCGTGTGCGTACCGAGGTCGCGTCGGCGATCCGCCCCGGCGCCACGTGCGCCGATGTCTACCGCGCCGCCCGGGCAGTCTACGAGAGCCAGGGCTACGGGCAGTACCTGCCCGGCCGGATCGGGCACGGCCTGGGGCTTGGACCGCACGAGCACCCCTCGCTGGGGCCGGCGGATGCGACGCGGCTTGAGCCCGGCATGGTGCTGACGTTCGAACCGAACCTGCGCATCCCCGGGCTGGGCGGGATGCAGCACTCGGACACCATACTGGTCACCGACGGAGGGTTCGAGTTCGTGACCGACCTGCGTCGGGACTACATTCAGGTCTGAGGTGGATCGGGCATGACGCGACACGAGCGCGTGCGGGCCGCGCTGGCGGGCGAGCCGGTCGATCGGGTCCCCATCAGCTTCTGGCAGCACTTCCCGGGGCAGGACCAGCACGCTGACACCCTGGCCGACGCGACGATCCGCTACCAGCGCCGGTTCGACCTCGACCTCGTCAAGCTCATGCCCACGGGAATGTACAGCGTCGTGGACTACGGCGTCTCGGTCGTGCCGTCCGGCGACAGCATCGGGACGACCCGGCATGCGGCCGGCCCGATCCGCGAGCCGGGGGACTGGGCGCGGCTGCCCACCGTCTCACCCGCGCGCGGCGCCCTGGCCGTCCAGGTGGAGGCGGTGCGGCTGGTGCGGCGGGGCCTGGGGCCGGACGTCCCCATCCTGCAGACGATCTTCAGCCCGCTCACCATGGCCGCCAAGATCGCCGGCGGCAACGCGCAGCTGACGCTTGCCGGGCACGAGGCGGCGCTCGAGCCAGCCCAGGCACGTCTGGCCGAAGACGTCATCGCCTTCGGGCGCGCGTGTCTAGACGGTGGCGCCGACGGCTTCTTCTTCGCGACGCAGCTCGCCAACGGGGCAGCGCCACCGGGGTGGTACGAGCGGCTCGGCGTGCGCTACGATCTCCACGTGCTGGAGGCGCTGCGGCCGCGGTCGTGGGCGCTGTGGCTCCACCTCCACGGCGATGACCCGCTGTTCGAGCTGGCCGACCGGTACCCGATCGACGGGGTCAACTGGCATGCCCGGGAGACGCAGCCGTCGCTCGCGGCCGCAATGCTACGGACGCGGCGCGGGCTTGTGGGCGGCGTGGCGAGAATGGGACCGATCGCCTCCGGCAGGCCCGAGGAGGTCGTCGCCGAGGTCCGCGATGCGATCGCACAGACCGGCGGTGCGCGCCTGATCGTGGCCCCGGGGTGCGTGATCCCCACCACGGCGCCGGAGCGGAACCTGGAGGCCCTGCGGCGTGCGGTCGGCTGACGCTGCGGATCGCCGGGCGCGGGTTCACTTCTGCGGAGGGAGGTGCACCGATGGCTGAGCACACGGACGGGAAGGTCGCGGGCATCTTCATCGCCGCGCTCGCCGGCACCATGCCGGCCGGGGTGCCGCGGGCGCTCGCGGTCGCCGGCCGCGGGCTGGACGGCGACCGTTATGGATCGGGCACCGGTACCTGGTCGGACCGGCCGGGCGGTGGGCGCCAGCTCACGCTGATCGCTCAGGAAGACCTCGACGAGGTGGGGCGCGTGCACGGGATCCGAATCGACGCCGCGGCCTCGCGGCGCAATGTGTTGACGACCGGGATCGACCTGCGATCGCTGGTGGGGCAGCGCTTCAGGGTCGGGCAGGCCCTGTGTCTGGGTATCCGCCTCTGCGAGCCGTGTTCCTACCTCGAGGAGAAGACGCAGCCGGGCGTGCTCCGGGCCTTCCTGCACCGCGCCGGGCTGCGGGCCGACATCCTCGAAGGCGGTGAGATCGCGGTCGGCGACCCCATCCGCGGGGCCGGCGAGGCCTCCCCCTGAGCCTCCCCGGGGCCTACAGCAGCATGCGCCGCTCGCGGTCGTAGTGCTTCCCCAGGAGCGCCGGGATCTGCAGCCGCCGGAAGCTCGGCATCATTACCGCCATTGTCGCCAGGTGCACCATCGGGAGGGACGCGCCAGCCAGGCCGATTAGCACCCCCCCGACGACGGTCGCGACGTAGCGAACCGCCGGTGGTAAGCGAGCCAGGCTTTCAGGGCCCGCGTGGTGGTCGGTCCGATGAAGGTCACCCGATCCTTGTGGCCTTTGCCGGCACGCACGAACAGGCCGCGGTCAGCGGGCCGCCAGTCCTCCACGGGCAGATGCGGCAGTTCACTAGCCCGCAGACCGCCGTCGGCGAGCACCGGCACGAGTGCCCGGTTCCGCGTGCCTTCCAGGGTGCCGGGGCAAACCGCGAGCACCGCCCGCAGTTCGTCCTCGGTCGGGACGTCGGGCAGCGTCCTCGGCGTGCGCATGGTGAAACCGCGCAGCGGGTTCTCGGGTAGAGCCCCGATTTCGACGCACCAGCGGAAGAACGTCTTGAAGGTGCGATAGGCTTGGTGCTGGCGCGATGCTGAGAGTCCTTGCTCCTGCAGGCGCGCAAAGAACGCCCGAACGGTGATGGGGGTCACCTCGGGGACAGCGGCGAGAAACCGACGCAGCCACCACTCATAGGTGGCCAGCGTGCGGGCTGTGCATCCGGCGACCCGCTTGCCAATTAGGAACGCCTCGACGGCCTCCCTGAGGGGGTGAGCATCGGCTTTTTCGCCCGGTGTTGGCGAAGGGGAAGCGTCTGAAACCCGCGTCCTGACTGGGTTGGAGCGGGCGACGGGATTTGAACCCGCGACCCTCGGCTTGGGAAGCCGATGCTCTACCGCTGAGCTACACCCGCTCGACTACCGCAATTATAGCAAATTCGGCGCGGGGGTAAGCCTTTCCTCCGGGCCCATCGTACACGGGCGGCCCCGACGGCTGACGCCGACCCGACGAGCATGGAACCCCTACGGGGCCACGGCCCCGGTGAGCACGCTGGGCGCCCCCGCGATGGATGGTCGCCCCTCGCACTCGCCCGGGCAGGTGATAGGATGGAAACATGCCAGTCACTCTGCTGCTCTTCGACGTCGACGGTACCCTCATCCGCCGCAGCAGGGCTGCGCGCCTGGCCTTCGCCCGGGCCCTGCGCGAGCGCTTCGGCGTCGCGCCCGACCTGCGGGCGCTGGACACCGCCGGCCGCACCGACGCCGCCATCATGGGCGACGTCCTGCGCAGCCACGGCCTGCCCGCCGCGAACGGGGCGCTGGCCGCGCTGCGGGAGGGGTTCCTCCACCACCTGGCCCAGACGATCCGCGAGCAGCCGGGCGAGCCGTGTCCGGGCGTCCGCCCGCTGCTCGATGTCCTGGCCGCCCGTCCCGACATGCGCCTGGCGCTGGGCACGGGCAACCTGGAGCGCGGCGCCCGCATCAAGCTGGCCGCCCACGACCTGGACCGCTACTTCCCCACGGGCGGCTTCGGCGACGATGCGGCGGCGCGCGCGGCGATCATCGCGGCGGGCATCACCAGGGCCCGCACGCACTACCGGGTGCCCTTCGACCGCACGGTGGTCGTGGGCGACACGCCGTACGACCTCGCGGCGGCACGCGCGAACGGCGCGTTCTGCCTGTGCGTGGCCACCGGCCAGTTCGGCCTCGAGGCCCTGCGCGGGGCCGACGTCCTCCTCCCAGACCTGACCGACCTCGACGCCGTGCTGGGCGCGCTCGAGGGACTCACCGGCGGCCCGGCCGCCCGGTAGGCAGTCGCGCCCGGCCGCTCAACATCCGCCGCCGGGCGAACGACGGCGCCAGACAGCACGGAGGATAGCCCCGATGGCCGTTCCGACCGGCACGGTCACGTTCCTCTTCTCCGACCTCGAGGGCTCGACACGGCTTCTCGAGCGGATCGGCGACCGGTATGCCCAGGTCCTGCACACATACCTGACGCTGCTGCGCCGGGCCGCGGCAGCCGCCGGCGGGTACGAGTTCGAAACGCAGGGAGACGGTCTCTTCGTGGCCTTCGCGAGCGCCAGGGAGGCGCTGGCGGCGGCCGTCGAGGCGCAGCGCGACCTGCAGGCGCAGACGTGGCCAGACGATGCGCCGGTACGCGTGCGCATGGCGCTCCACACCGGCACGCCGGCGCTGACGGGCACGCGCTACGTCGGCATCGACCTGCACCGCACGGCGCGCATCTGCCAGGCGGGGTGGGGCGGCCAGGTGCTGCTCTCGCAGGCCACGCGCGACCTGGTGGTGGACACGCTGCCCCACGGCGTCCGTCTCCGCGACTTCGGCCAGTACCGCCTCAAGGACCTCCGGCGCCCGGAGCACCTCTACCAGGCGGTGATCGCGTCCCTCCCCTCCGAGTTCCCGCCCCTGCGCTCGCTGACGCCCCACCGTCACAACCTGCCCGTGCAGACCACGAGCTTCGTGGGCCGCGAGCGGGAAGTGCAGGAGGTCAAGGCGGCGCTGACCGGCGCGCGGCTGGTCACCCTCACCGGGACCGGCGGCAGCGGCAAGACGCGCCTGGCCATCCAGGTGGCGGCCGACGTCGCGGACATGTTCCCCGACGGCGCGTGGTTCGCGGACCTGGCGGCGCTGTCCGACCCGGCCCTGGTGCCGCAGACGCTGGCCGTCGCGGTGGGCGTCACGGAAGACCCCGGCCGGTCGCTGACCGAGACGCTCGTCGACGCCCTGCGCGACCGCCACCTCCTGGTGCTGCTGGACAACTGCGAGCACCTGCTGACGGCGTGCGCGGAGCTCGCGTTGGCCCTGCTGCGCGCGTGCCCGCGGGTGGTCGTGCTGACGACGAGCCGCGAGCCCCTGGACCTGCCCGGCGAGGTGACGTATCCGGTCCCGCCACTTGCGCTCCCCGACCCCGCGCGCACGCCGTCGGTCGAGGAACTGGCCCGGGCCGACGCGGTGCGCCTGTTCGTCGAGCGCGCGTCGCTGGCCTCGCCGGCCTTCAGGCTGACCCCGCAGAACGCCCAGGCAGTGGTGCACCTGTGCCGCAGGCTCGACGGCATCCCGCTGGCGATCGAGCTGGCCGCGGCGCGGGTGAACGTGCTCTCGGTCGAGCAGATCAGCATCCGCCTGCACGACCGGTTCCGGCTGCTCGCGGGCAGGGCGCGGACCGTCCCGCGTCACCGCACCCTGCGCGCCGCCATGGACTGGAGCTACGACCTGCTGGCCGGGCCCGAACGCGCACTGCTGTGCCGCCTGTCGGTGTTCGCGGGCACCTTCGACCTGGAAGCGGTCGAGGCGGTCTGCGGGGAGCGCGCCGACAGCTGGGGCACGCTCGACCTCCTGGCGCGGCTCGTGCAGCGCTCGCTGGTGACGTCGGAAGAGCACGGGGGAGAGATCCGCTACCGGATGCTGGAAACGATCCGCCAGTACGCGCGCGAGCACCTGCAGGCCTCGGGGGAGGAACCGGCGGTGCTCGACCGGCACAGCCGGTGGTACCTGGCCCTGGCCGAGCGCGCCGAACCGGAGCTGCGCGGCCCGGACCAGGCGCGGTGGCTGTCGCGTCTGGACCGGGATCACGACAACCTGCGCGCGGCGCTGGACTGGCTGACCGCGCGCGGGGAGCACGAGGCGACCCTGCGCCTGGCCCACGGGCTGTGGCGGTTCTGGTTCACGAAGAGCTACTACCGAGAGGGGCGCGGGCGGCTGGAGGAGGCGCTGCGCCGGAGCCTCGAGGCAGACGCCGCGCTGCGGGCAAAGGCCCTCGTGGGCGCCGGATACCTGGCCCTCAACCAGGAAGACTACGCGGCCGCGTCGCGGCTACTCGAGGAGAGCCTGGCCATCGGCGAACGCCTGGGCGATCGCCGCGCCATCGCCCTCGCGCTCAACTGGCTGGGCGTCGTCGCCTGGCGTCTGGGCGAGTTCGGGCGCGCGGCAGCGCTCTACGAGCAGGGCATCGGCCTGGCGGAGGCCGCGGGCGCCGAGGACGTCAGGACCACGCTGCTGAACAATACGGCCCTCCTGAGTGCCAGTCGCGGTGACTTCACGCTGGCGCGGGCCCTGCTGGAGGAGGCCCTGGCCATCCATCGGCGGAAGGCCGACAAGTGGGGCATCGCCAACGTGGCCGGGAACCTGGCCGTGATGGTCTTTCGCGAGGGCGACCCGGCGGCCGCGCGCGCGATGGTCACGGAGAGCCTCCAGATCTTCCGCGAGCTGGGCGACGTGCGGGAACGGGCGAGCGACCTGCAGCTGCTCGGGATCCTGGCCGCCGAACGCGGCCAGGCGGCCCGCGCCGCGCGGATCCTCGGGGCCGTCGAGGCCGCTCGCGACAGCGTCGGCGCGCCGTTCGCCCGGATCGAGCGCGCGCTCTACGACTACGAGCGGCACGTGACCATGATCCGGGAGGCGCTGGGGCCCGACGCGTTCGCCAGCGCCTGGGCCGAGGGGCGCGCGATGGGCCTGGGCGAGGCCGTCGAGTACGCTTTGCACGATGAGCCGGCCGCCTCCAGCGTGCTGGACCTCACAGGATAACCCGCCGCGCCCCGCGAACGGTCGCCAGGTAGTTCACGCGCCTGGGGCCCGCGCCGTCGGGCCGGACATCGTTGCGCCGTACCTGTCCCCGTGTCGACCGCAGGTCCGTCACAGCAGAAAGGGGTGGTGCGCACGCCGCTCTACATGATCCAGGCGTCCTACACGGCCGAGGCGTGGGAGGCGATGTGCGACGATCCGGCGATGTGCATGCCGGAACGGACGGTCAGGCCGGTCGAGGCGCTGGCGAAAACCGCGGGCATCGAGGTGGAGTACGCGGACGGGTGGGGCCCCCTCGGCGAGAAGACCACGCCGCTGCTGGACCCGAAGCAGAACGAGACCGAGCAGGCCTTCAGGCTCGCGGGGACCTACAGACCCGCCTGACGCATGGACCGCCGGACCCTCGCCGCGCTGGCGGCGACGCTGCTGACCTGGTCATCGGCCTACGCCGCCATCCGCGCCGGTTTGACGGGGTACCAGCCCGTGCACCTGGCGACGCTGCGGTACGTAATCGCCTCGGCGCTGCTGGCCGGCCACGCGCTCGCCGCCGGGGTTCGCCCGCCGGTGCTGCGCGACCTCCCCGCGATCGTGGCGCTGGGCGCCACCGGCATCACGACGTACACGCTGGCGTTGGCCTTCGGCCTGCGCACCGTCGCGGCCGGCGCGGGCAGCCTCATCATCTCCTCGCAGTCGATCTGGATCGCGCTGTTCGCCGTCGCTTTCCTGCGCGAGCGGCTGACCGTGTGGGGGTGGCTCGGGACGCTGCTGAGCTTCGGCGGCGTGGCCCTCATCGTCTGGGGTGAGGGCAGGGGCGCCGACGCCGCCAGCAGCGGTGCGGGCGCCGCAAGCGCAGGCCTCGCGGTCGACCGCAACGCGCTGTGGGTGGTGCTGGCCGCCGTGGCTACCGCCGCCTACTTCGTGGGCCAGAAGCCGCTGCTGGGGCGGTACGCGGCGACGGCCCTTAACGCGTACTGCATCTGGGTCGGCACGGGCCTGATGCTGCTGGCCTCCGGCGGCCTGCTCGCGGCCGTGCGCGAAGCGCCGGCGGCGGCGACGCTGGCCGCAGTCTACCTGGGCGTCTTCCCCACCGCGATCGGCTACGCCACGTGGACGTACGCGCTGTCCCGGGCACCGGCGGCGATCGTGGGCAACGCGCTGTACCTGATCGCGCCGCTGGCGATCGTGGTGGCGTGGGCGTGGCTGGGCGAGGTCCCGCGGGTGCTGTCGCTGCTCGGCGGCGGGGTGGTGCTGGCGGGCATCGCCCTGGTCAACGCGCGGGGTCACCCTCGTGCCGGCGCCGCGTAGATCTCCTCGCGCACCTGAGGGTCGCGCTCGCGGGCGAGGCGCGCGTCCCGCGTCACGGCGCCGGCGCCTCGCGCGCGGCCCCGGCGGGCTGCGTGTGCGCCGCGGCCAGTGCCGGGACTGGCCGCAGCCACGCCACGGCGCCGGCCAGCACGACCACCAGTGCCGCTGACAGCAGCAGCGGCAGCGCGGGGTTGGCCCGGTACGCGTAGCCGCCGACCACCACGCCGGCGGCGGCCAGAAGCGCGGCCAGCATGCCGGAGATGGCGAAGGCCCGGCCGAGCATCTCGCCCGGCGCGCGCGCGCCGACCAGTGCCTGGCCCAGCGCGGCGGTCGGCGCCCGGGCGCGCAGGACCGAAGCCACCGGCAGCAGCGCCGCCGGCCCGTAGACGTTCAGGGTCATCCCGAGCGCGTAGACGAGCAGCGCGCCGGCCAGCGCCGGGGTGACCCCCAGGCGGTCGCCCAGGCGGCCGCCGACCGCGGTCAGCGCGACCCCGCCGACCGCCGTCATCGAGCCCAGGAACCCGATCTCCGACAGCGACAGCCCGCGCACCTCGCGCAGGAACGGGGTGAGGAACGGGGCCGCGGCCAGGACCGCCACCGCGGGGCCCGCGACCAGAAGCAGCACCGGCAACTGCGGCCGCAGCGCGGGCCACGCCATCGGCAGTGCCGGTCCCGACCTGCGCGGGGCGGGCGGCGCGCCCCGGACGCGCAGCACCACCGCGGTGGAAACAGCATAGCAGGCCGCGGCCAGCAGGAGCGTCGCCCGGATGCCCCACCGGTCGGCCACGACGCCGCCGAGCGTGGGCGCCACCAGGAAGGCCGTGGACGTCATCATGCCCAGCGTGGCGAACGTCGACGCCAGGCGGTCGGGCGTCACCCGCTCGGCGACGAACGCGTGCACCGCCGGCAACCCGAAGAACGTCACCTCGTAGAGCAGCAGGCCTGGCAGCAGCCACACGTACGCGGGCGCCGCAGCCAGCAGCAGCGGTACCGGCGCGGCCGACACCCACGACGCAATGATGACGGTGCGGCGGCGCCAGCGGTCGGCGACCAGGATGCCGATCAGGTACCCGCCGGCCAGGGCCAGGTAGCGCAGGTTGAACAGCGTGCCGAGGTGCACCGGCGAGGCCCCGAGCTGGCGCGCGAAGATCGGCACCAGCTGCTCGTACAGGCCGATCCCGAACGTCCACAGGAACAGCGCCGCGAACAGCGCGCGCAGGTTGCGGTCCTCCGGCAGCGTCATCGCGGCCTCACCGTCCGGACGTGCAGCCCTCGCCGGGCGACGCGCGTCTCCAGCACGCGAACACCTGCGGCGCGCAGCGCGCGCTCCACCGCCGGCTTGGCGCCGGTACGCGTGTAGGCCAGCACGCACCCCCCGCCGCCCGCCCCGCACGCCTTCCCGCCCGTCGCGCCGTGGCGGCGGGCCACCGCCAGCACCTGCTCGATCTCGGGCGTGGAGACTCCCGAGGCCAGCCGCCGCCGGTGGGCCCATTCCTCGCCGATCAACTCGCCCACCGCGTCCAGGTCGCCGGCGCGCAGCGCGTCCCGCACCTGCCGCGCAACCACCCCGATGCGGCGCAGACCGCTCACCGCGCGCGGTGAGCCGTCCAGGTACGCGCGCACCACCCCCCAGTTCGTGAGCCCCGAGGCGTGCGGCTGGCCGGTGTAGGCCAGCACCAGACGCTCTTCCAGTGCCCGGCGCTGGCCGGGCCGGCGCAGCAGCGGCTCGATCCGGTCACCGTCGACGCCGAAGGCGATGGCGTTCACGCCGCCGCAGACCGCCGCCAGGTAGTCCTGCCGGCCCGTGAGCGTGCGCAGCGAGGCGGCTTCCAGGCGCCAGGCTGCCGCCACCAGATCGTCGGGCCGCCGGGGCCGGCGGCCCAGGCGGTCGAGCGCGGCGAGCAGCGCCACGAGCAGCGCCGACGACGCGCCCAGCCCCGAGCCCGGCGGCGCCGCAGAGTGCAGCGTGACCTCCAGCCCCCCGCCGCGGCCGAGACGCCCGGCGGCATGGCGGAGCGCGCGGCAGGCCAGGTCGAGCCGACCTCCGGTCGGCAGGGCGTCGAGTCCCTCGCCGGTCACCTGCACATTGAGATCCTCGGAGCGCACGACGACCCCGACCCGCCGACGCGTCACGCGGACCCGCACGGGGATCTCTACTGCGACGTTGACGGTCCAGGCGTCGTCCTCCAGCAGGTAGAGCGGGTGAATGTCGAGCGTCCCGCCGGCCAGGTCCACTCGGGTGGGCGCCTGCGCCAGGACGGCCGCCGGGCGTTGCGTCGTCCTAGTGCGCTGCGCCGTCATCGCCCCCTGTCCCCGCCGCTGCCCTGCCGCTTCACCGGAACATCCCGTCCAGCGCGCGCCGGAACGCCTCGGTCGCCCCTCGCACCGAGCGCGGCGTGCGCCCCGTGACGACGACGCCGATCATCACCGCCCACACCTGCGGGATGGCGAAGTAGCGCGGCAGGTCCTCGGGCTGCACCCGGCGCTGGCTGGGCACGATGAGCCGGCGCCGCGTCACCTGCCCGAGCCGCGCCAGCGCCACCAGGTCGTCGGCCACGGGGTCGGTGCCGTAGCCGTCCGGCGGGACCAGGGCGGCCTCCAGCCAGTCCCCGGGCAGCGCGGCGATGGCCCCGTAGGCTGCCACGGGGTAGTCGTGCGGGATAGCCGGCACCACCGGCACGCCGGCCTCATAGAGGAACAGCGGCAGGCGCGTGATGTAGGCGTCGAGGAACGCGAACCGGCGCAGCCGCGGCAGGTCGTCGCGGGCGACCATCTGCTCCTCGCCCGGCACGAGCCCGGTGGGCACGCCCAGGCGCAGGATCACCTCCAGGCGCGCCCATTCGTCGTCGAGGGAACCGAACCGCACGCGGGCCGCCCGGTGGAAGACGTTGACGTGCACCTTGAGGAGGTCGGCCCCGCCGGCAGCGGCCGCGTCCGCCAGGGCGGGATCGTTGCGGGGCAGGCTGACGATCAGCAGCCCGCGGCGATCGGGGATCGACGGCACCGTGGCCACGGCCTGGTCCCTCCCCCGGGCCCTCAGAGGAACGCGCCGCGCGCGCGCAGCGCCTCCCGCAGTGCCTGCACGTCGATGCCGCGCGGCGTCGTCCCCTGCCGGACGGCGATCGCTGCCGCGATTCCCGCCGCCTGCGCGATGGCCATGACGATCGCCGAGACCCGGAACGCCGCGGCGGCCTCGTGGGTGGCCGAGATGCACCTGCCGGCCACCAGCCAGTTCTGGCCGCCGCGCGGCAGCAGGCACCGGTAGGGAATCGTATAGTACTCGCCGTCGGGCAGGCGGCGGGCGACCAGACGCAGCGAGGCCGGATCGTGGATGTCGATCGGGTAGGCCCCGCAGGCGACGGCGTCATCGAACTTGCGGGCACCCAGCACGTCGTCGGCGGTCAGCACGTAGTCGCCCAGCACCCGCCGGGTCTCGCGCACGCCGATCTGCGCCGGCGTCTCCAGCAGGTAGGCGGCGGCGAAGCCGGGCACGTGCCGGCGGAGGAACTCCGCCACGAAGTACGCCTGCTGTCGGCCTTCCACCTCGGCGCGGGCCAGGTCGGCGCCCACGACGCCCACCCGGTCGAGCACGCGCGTGGTGTTCACCACGGCCTCGCCGGGGCGCACGCCCTCGAAGACCAGCAGCCGGTCGCGGGGGATCGTCCACTCGCCGCGCGCGCGCGCCGCGCTGACCAGCCCCCCGAAGCCCGCGAAGCCGCGCGACGGCAGCCGCCGCAGCCAGCCGACGTCGATGCGCTCGTGGATCCCCTGGCCGTGCTGGACGTCGTCGGGGTGCGCCGCCAGGTGGTCCATCACCTCCTCCCAGTCCACGCCGCCCAGGCGCATCATGAGGGTCATGGGCTGGGGCCGCCCGTCGGCGGGCCGGCCGATCTCGAACGGCGCGCCGGCCGCCACCGACAGGTCGCCGTCGCCCGAGGCGTCGACGAACACCGGCGCGCGCAGGGTCTTGATCCCGTCTTTCTGCCAGACGCGCACGCGCTCCACGACGCCGTCGCCCGCGGCCGCCTCCAGGAACACCGTGTGCAGCCAGAGGTCCACGTCGGCGGCGACCGCCATCTCCAGCAGCACGCGCTTGAGGCCCTCGTAGTCGAAGGGCGTGATGGACGCGCAGAAGTCGATGGGGTCGGGCACGTGCCCGGGCGAGGCGCCCAGGGCCTGCAGGCGCTCGACGATCTCCTGCGGGAGGCCGCGGACGACCTGCTGCCCGCCGGCGTGGAAGCCCATCATCGGCGCCACCATCGCGGCGGTCAGCGTGCCGCCCAGGAAGCCGTAGCGCTCCACGCAGACCACCCGGGCGCCCTCGCGCGCCGCGGCGATGCTCGCCACTGACCCGGCCGGGCCGCCCCCGACCACCACGACGTCGTAGCGCGCCTCGCCGGTCACAGCGCGGCCAGCTCCTCGGGAAGCTCCACGTGGATCTCGAAGAGCCGGTCCCAGGGAAACGCCAGGCCCCGCAGCGCCGGGCCACCGAAGATGCGCTCGATGGGGGGCAGCACCTTCTCGTGGAACCGCCGCAGGGCCGCTTCGCGCACCGCGCCGGTCGCCGGGCCAAGGTGGCCGCTGTCGGCGCCGAGGTGTGGGAGCACCTCGCGCGCCAGGTAAGGCCGGACGACGGCCTGGTAGCCCCAGTCGTCCAGCAGGCGGCGCAGCAGGTAGCGCCGGCGGATCTCGCGGTAGCGGGTCGGGCTCAGGCGCGCGCGCGCGTGGTAGCTCAGCACCAGGTGGGCCACCACGGTGCCCAGGCTGTTGCTGCAGGTGTTCCACCCGGCGTAGCCGGAGAGGCCGGCGAAGTCGTCCCGGACCAGCAGCGCGTTGACCAGGGCGTCGTCCGCCCCGTTGGCGAAGCGCACGTCGGCGCACCCGCACAGGATCCCGCGCCCGGCGGTCTCGGCCAGCGCGGTCGCCACGGTCCGCACCGGTGCCGGGGGGGCCCCGCGCTGGTCGATCGCCTCGCGCTGCTGCGCGCCCGCGAAGTTGTGCACCCACAGCACCGCCTCGATCCCCTCCTCGGCCACGGGGCAGCCGGCGGCGTCCAGATGCGCCATGACCGTCTCCTCCAGCGGCGCGGGCTCGTAGCGCGGAATGCTGCGCCGCGCCTCGGGGAAGGTGTACCGCACGGCCACGCGCGGCGCGCGCCCGGCGACGTCGTTAGCCAGGCGCGCCAGGAGCCGCGCGTTGAGCTCGTCGGCGCCCGCCGAGATGTGCACGCGTCCGGCGCCCAGGCGCGCGCGCAGCCGGCGCAGCACGGCCAGGTCGGCGCGCGGCAACCCGTAGGGCTCGGCGTCGTCCTGGCCGATCAGCAGCGCCCGCAGCGCGCCCTGGGCGGCCAGCAGCATCAGCTCGATGTTGAGTAGCAGCTGGCGGCGGCGGCGGCGGAGCATATCGTCGACCACCTGGGCGGGGACCGCATCGAGCGCGCGCAGCGCGTCGCGGACCTTCCCCTCGTCGCCCGACTGCTCGCCGGCGTCCAGCCGGCTGGAGTACAGCCGCAGCGCGTCGCCGTGCGGCCCCCAGTAGGCGGGCTCCTCGTCGGCACCGCCGGCCGGGATGCGCGGGTTCACGGCGCTGAGGTACGTCGCCACCCGGCCAGCTAGGCGCACCAGCCGATCCAGCCGTGCCCACAGCACGTCCAGCGGATCGACCGAGAGGCGCGACGCCACCAGCCCGCCGTGCAGGAGGACCTCGGCGGAGGCGATCAGCGCATCCGCCGACGCCGCTTCCCGCTCGACCCAGCGCCACAGCCCGTCCAGGTCGGCGGGCTGCCGGCGGTGCCCCAGCAGGGCGCGCGGCGGCGTCGCCCACCCGTCGCCCAGCAGCGGGAGCAGGTCGAGCACCGTTTCCCGGGTCGCGGGGCGGGCGTCGAGCGGCACAAAAAGCAGGCGCTTCACCGCACCGCCCCCGCCAGCAGTCCCCGCACGAAGTACCGCTGCGTGAGCACGAACACGACCACGATCGGCAGCGTCATCAGCACGGCGCCGGCGGCCACCGCGCGCGTGCTGTGCGCGAACAGGCCCGAGAGGTACAGCAGCCCGACGGCCAGCGGGTACTTCTCGGGCGACTTGAGCACGACGAGCGGCCAGAGGAACGAGTTCCACACCGCCACGAACTCGAAGAGCGCCAGCGCTCCCAGCGCCGGCCGGATCCCGGGCAGCATCACGCGCTGCCAGATCGTCCACTCGGAGGCCCCGTCCAGGCGCGCGGCGTCTTCCAGTTCGGCGGGCACCGCCAGGAACGCCTGCCGCAGCAGGAGGATGCCGAAGACGCTCACCGCGCCGGGCAGCACCACGCCCGCGTAGGTGTCCACCAGGCGCAGGTGCAGCAGCGTGACGAAGTTGACGATCAGGCCGATGTGCCCGGGGAGCATCAGCGTCGCCAGCAGCAGCCCGGTGACCACCCGGCGCCCCGGGAACTCCATGCGCGCCAGGGGGTAGGCGGCCATGGCGCACAGCGTCACCTGCAGCGCCACCCCTGCCCCGACCAGCACCAGCGTGTTGGCGAAGAAGCGCGGCAGCGGCATCGTCTGCCACACGCCGGCGAAGTGGACCAGCGACGGCGGCCAGGGCCACAGGGCCGGCGGGAACCCGAAGACCGGGCCGCGTGCGCGCAGGGCCACGGCCAGGAGCCACAGCAGCGGAAAGGTCGTGAACACGGCCAGCGCCGCCAGCCCGGCGTACCGGACGAGCAGGCCCAGACCGACGACAGGGCGGCGGGAGGCGGCGTCAGTAATACCTCCACCCCCCGTGCCGGAAGAGGCGGAAGGTCACCGCCGAGAGAACCAGCACCGCGGCGGCCAGCACTACGCCCAGCGCGGCGGCGTAGCCCAGGTCCAGCTGCTGGAAGCCCCGGTCGAACATGTAGTAGAACATCGTGTAGGTCCGAAACATCGGCCCCCCGCCGGTCATCACGTAGATCTCCTCAAAGACTTTCAATGCCGCAATCGCGCTGATCGTAGACGCCAGCAGGATCGACGGCCGCAGCAGCGGCAGCGTGACCCACCGGAAGACCTGCCACCGGGTGGCGCCGTCGGCGGCGGCCGCTTCCTCGTACTCGGGCGGGATACCCTGGAGCCCGGCCAGGTAGATCACCATGTAGTACCCGAGGCCCTTCCACAGCGTCACGACCATGACGGCGAAGAGCGCCAGGTCCGGATGCCCCAGCCACGCCACCGGCCGGGCGAGCAGGCCCAGACGCGTCAGGACGAAGTTCACCAGGCCGTCCTGCTCGTAGAGCCACCGCCACATCAACCCGGCCACCACCATGGAGGTGACCACGGGCAGGTAGTACGCGGCCCGGAACCAGGTGATCCCCCGCAGCGGCACGTTCACCGCCACGGCCAGTCCGATGGACAGGATCTGGAGCACGGGCACGACCAGCAGGTACTTCAGCGAGTTCCCCAGTGCGATCCAGAAGAACCGGTCGCCCGCCAGGGCCCGAAAGTGGGCGAGCCCCACGAATCGCGGCGGCGAGATCACGTCGTAGTCGAACAGCGCCAGCAGCGTGCCGACCGCCACCGGGTAGAAGGTGAAGAGCGCCAGCAGCACCAGAGCCGGCGTCAGGAACAGGTAGGCCACCACGGCCCGGCGCCAGCGCCGCGGCAGGCGCGCCCCCCGCTCTGCGGCCCCGGCCCCGCTGCGCGCCGGCATCACGGGGCCAGGACGTCGCACAGCCGCCGCAGTGACTCCACGTACCGGTAGTTGATGCCGGAGTGGTCGTCATCGAACTCGCGGTACTCGTGGGCCACGCCCAGCGCCTCCAGCCGCCGGTGCAGCGCCCGCGCGCCGAAGTGCAGGTTGTACTGGTCGCGGGTCCCGCACTCGAAGTACAGGAGCCGGAGGCGCCGCAGGGCGTCGGCGTGCGACCCGGCCATGCGCACCGGATCCCGTGCCAGCCACCGTTGCCACGTGGCGTCTACGATCTCGCCGGTGGTCGGATCGACCGGGAGATCGAAGAAGAACGGCGGCCGCGCCGGGTTGGGCGAGTAGGCCATGGCCATCGCGGCAATGTTGACCGCGGTGAGGGCCTCGGGCGTCTTCTTGGGCATCTCCAGGAACGCCCGCAGGAACGCCTCGACCCCGCCGTACTTGCCGACGGTGGCGCAGAACTTCCAGAAGTCGGGCAGGTAGCAGGCCTCAAAGAGCATGTCGCCGCTGTGCGAGGCCGCGGCGCCGAAGACGTCTGGGTGGCGCATGGCCAGCACCAGGGCGCCGTAGCCGCCGCTCGACTTGCCGTCGATGCCGCGGTGGGCCGGCGAGGGGAGCGTGCGGTAGCGCCGGTCCACGTACGCGACGAGCTCGTGCACGACGAAGTCCTCGTAGCGCCCCGTGGCCTCCGAGTTCAGGTACTGGCTGCCTCCGAACTTCGTGAACCCGTCGACCATCACCAGGATCGCCGGGGGCGCGCCGGCCGCCATGGCGCGGTCCATGCACTCCGGGAGCGACGGCACCCAGGGGTTGTAATTGATGGCTGCCAGCGCCGTGCCGGTGAAGCCGTGCAGCCAGTAGATCACCGGGTACGCCGCCTGCGTCCGGTCGTAGTCCGGCGGCAGGTAGACGGGGATGCGGCGCACGGCCGGATCGCCCAGCGGATTGCCCGCCAGCACGCGGCTCTCGATCTGCTCGACGACGAGGGTCCCGCTGCGTCCGCCGGTCACGGCCGCCTCACAGCCGCGCGTTCCACTGCGCCACCGCCCAGTCGAGGGCCGCCTGCGGCGTGCGCCGGCCGTAGAAGGCACTCTCGATCGCCTCCCGGAACACCCGGAAGAGGTCGCCCTGGTGCGGCACCACCACGCTGAGGTCGCGGGCCAGCGGCAGGTCGGCCGCGGCCACCCTGCGCGCGAGGTCTTCGGGGCTGGGGCCGCCGCGCCGGAAGAACGGGTCGGCGGCGGCGCGCCGCGTGGACGGGAAGACCACGACCCGCTTGCCAAACGCCAGCTGGTTCTCGTCGTTGGCCACGAACAGCGCGAAGGCGACGGCTTCCCTGACGTGCCGGCTGGCCCTGGGCACCGCCAGCGTCATCGTGGCCAGGTGCAGCGTCTTCCCCCTGCCCTTCGGGTAGGGCGCCACAGCGGTCCGGGCGTAGACGTCGGGGTTGTCGGTCTTCACGCGCAGCAGGAACTGCGGACCGGTGATGAGCATGCCGAGGCGCCCGGCGCTGTAACGCTCGGTGGCGCCCAGGTAGCCGCGGCGCAGGGTGTCTTCGGGGAAGTAGTCGCCCCGGAACAGCTCCACGTAGCGCGCCAGGTACTGCGCGTGCGCCGCGGAGTTGAACACCGCTCGCCGCCCGTCGGCGCTGAGGATCGGCAACCCGGCCTCCTGGAAGCGGTGCAGCATCCGCACGCCCTCGACGTTGGGCATAAACCCGTAGACGCCCGCGCGGTCCTTGATCTGGCGGGCGTGCTGGATCATGGCGTCCTCGGTCGCGGGCGGGGCGTGCGGGTCCAGGCCGGCCAGCCGGTAGATGGCGGTGTTGTAGGCGATGACGTTGGGCACCACGTACCAGGGCACCCCGTAGGTCCGGCCCCCGAGCTGCGCCGATCGCCACAGCCCCTCGAAGTAGCGCGCTCGGACCTCGGCCGGGATCGCGGCGTCCATGTCCACCAGCGCAGTCCGCTGCGCCAGCCGGATCGTCATCTCGGTGTTGAGGTTCACGACGTCGGGCGGCACGCCGCCGGCCAGCGCCGCCAGCAGCTTCTGCTCGATGGCCTGGAACTGCACGTCGACCCACCGCACGCGGACGCCCGGGGTCGCCCGCTCGTAGGCCGCGATCAGCCCGTGCACGTAGTCGTTGAAGAACGGCTGGAGCGCGATCGTCCAGAACTCCAGCGTCACCGCGGGGGCTGCGGCCGGCCATCCGGTCCCCACCAGGACCAGCGCGACCAGCAGCAGCGCGATCTGCCTCATCTCGACGCTGGTTCGGGCGCCTGTGGGGGCAGTCCTGCCGGCATCAGGCGGGCGTGGCGTCCAGCACGTGGAACGTGGCCAGGCGCCCATCGCCCAGCCGCCACTCTACTGTGATCGGATGCGCGAACTCCGGGGCCAGGCGGCCCTGCTCGATCCAGCGGCGGCCGCGCGCGTCGCCGGCCAGCGCGGGGCCCGCGCGCACGACCAGGCGCAGGGGGCCTTCGACCATGCGCACCTCGTCGAGCACCGCAAGCGCGCTTAGCGCGGCCTCCACCGCGGCGCGCACCGGGTCGGGCGGCGCCGGCCGGATGTTGACCAGCGCCACGTTCCGGCGCAGCGGTCCGATGATCTTCACGTTGGCCAGCTCAGCGCTCCACCCCGCCTCCGCCAGGGTCCGCAGGAGCACCTCGTTGGCCTCGGCCACCGCGCGGCCATGGTAGTCCGGGTTCACCAGCGGCTTGAGCAGGTGTTTGAGCTTGCACCCCTCGCGGCCCGGCGCCTCGCCGATGCGCGGGATCCGCAGGCCCAGCTCGTCGGCCAGCGCGCGGATCTGGGGCTTCTCGAGGTCCAGCAGCGGCGCGTAGAAGCCGCCGTGCAGCCGCAGGCCGCGCTGCCCCCAGGTGTCGCTGCGATTCGAGCCCGTCAGCACCAGCCGCCCCCGGGCGGCCGCCTGCACCAGGCCCAGCTTGATCTCGCGCGTGCAGCGGTTGCAGGCAGGCCCGGCGCGCTGCACCACGTGCTGCAGTTTCTGGCCCAGCAGGCAGCGCTGCTGCAGACCCAGCTGCGCCGCCATCTCCAGGACGATCTGGTTTCCGCGGCGGTAGCTGTACGGGCCCATGTTGACCGTCACCAGCAGCACCGAGGGGGCGCCGAGCGCCTCCCTGGCCAGCGCCGCCACGGTCGACGAGTCCAGGCCCCCGCTGAACGCCACGACCACGGGCTTCCCCGCCGTGACCTCGCGGATCTCGGCGATGAGGCCGGCGGCGAGCGACGAGCGAATCCCCACGTCGGCAGCCATTGCGCTTCCATTATAGGGGGCAGATGACGGTCGGCAGGAAGTCGCGGGCGCGGTCCGAAGCCAGTACCGGTGTCACATCTCGCCGGGACGGAGGTTGCCGATGAGCATCGCGCCGTCGGACCAGTCGAACCGCCTGCTCGCCGCGCTGGCGTACCCGATCTGGCTGGTGGCCCTGGTCATTGTGGTCAGCGACCTCAAGAGAGACCCGTTCATGCGCCACCACGGCTGGACGGCCCTGTTCTGGGGAATCGGCTGGCTCGCCCTCTGGGTCGCCGCGACGATTCTCTCCGGGATCCCGTTCCTGGGCTTTCTGGTGGGCATCCTGACGTTTCCGATCCTGTGGCTGGCGTGGCTGATCCTGTCGGTCTACTATGCCGTGCAGACGTATGAGGGGAAGAGCTTCACGATCCCCCTGGTCAGCGATTGGGCAAAGAAGTACGCCACGTGATCGCCCGAAACCTATCGGCGGGGGGACGGCGGCGGCGAGGCGGGCGCGCCCCCCGGCGCCAGCACGAGGTGGGGGTCCGCCCAGATGACGGCCAGGCCGCGGGTGTAGAGCGGATCGCGCGCCCTGGCGATCAGTTCCAGTTCCTCAACGCCTGAGACGTCCACGTCGATCACATCGGGCGCGTCGCCGGCACGCTTCGTCGTCCCGGCAAACAGCGACGCGCCGTCTCCGCGCACCTCGAACGACGCGGTGAACTCTGGGGGCGCGCTGTCCTCGGCGCCTGCCCGCGCCCGAAAGCGCGCGTACCGGCGTTCCAGCCCGTAGACGACGCGCCACTCGCGGTCTCGCTGGCTCCGTCGCTGCCACCAGTTGCGGTACTCCACCAGCGCCCGGCGGTAGACGACGCCGCCGAGCGCGACCTGGTCGAGGTGGTTGTACCTCGTGATGCCCGCACGCGCGTGCAACGTCACCAGGTACACGACATCCGGCGGGGCAGGGGGCGAGGCTTGGGCCCGCGGCCCTGCCGCGGGCTGCAGCCGGGCGATCCACTGCCGGGCCACCCGCGCGTCCTCGCTGCGCGGGGCCAGCGCCACGACGCGCTGGAAGGCGGCGAGCGCCTCCTGGCGCCGGCCGAGCTGGACGTGACAGAAGCCGAGCCAGGCGTGGGCGCGCGCGTAGCGCGGGTCGAGCGCGATCGCCTTCTGGAGCAGCGGAATCGCCCTGCCGCACGCGCCGCGGCGGTGCAGGGAGACGGCCCGGTCCACGTAGTCCTCCGGCGACGGCGCCGCGACCCCCTCGCCGGCGACGCTGCCGAGGAGGCCCAGCAGGGCGGCCGCCAGGACCGCCAGCCGCCAGGCCCGGACCGCAGTCGCGGCCCCCACCGTCGCGGGCGAAGACCCCATCACTGCTGTGGTGGCGGTGGTGGCGGAGGCGGCGACGGGCGGCGGCGCGGCGGGGTGGCCGGTGCCAGCGCCACGCGCACCACGACGCGTTCGCCCACCCCGACCCGAATCTCGCGGGTGGCAGGGCGAAAGCCTGCCTTCGAGACCCTGAGGGTGTGGACCCCGGGCGTCACGCTATCGAGCGTGAGGGTGCTCGTCCCGACCGGCCGGCCGTCGAGGTCGACCCTGGCTCCGGCCGGGATCGTGTGGATGCTGACGATGGCTGCCGGCCCTGGTGCTCGTGGCGTCACGACCGACGCTGCGGGCGCAGGAGCCGCGGCCGGGGCCGACGGCGCCGGCGTGGCCCCCTGGTCCACGGGGCCACGGCGCAGGGCGCCGCGCGCGAGGAAGAGCACCACGACGATCACGATGACCAGGCCGGCCACCGCCGCATCGGCAGCCCAGGCCGGACGCCGCCTCCCTGCGGCCTCCGCGGCGGGTGCCACGATACCGGTGCCTTCAGGCTCCCGCTCGAGTTGCCGCGGGTCGACGCGCGCCAAGCGCAGGGGCTCCGTGCGTGCCGCGATCCTGGCCGCGTCAGGAGCAGGCGGCATGGCTTCCGCGAGGGCTGCATCCCGCGTGGGCTCCGGGGCGGCTGCCGCGACGCCCACATCCTCCCCCGCGGGCCCTGCGGCCACAGGCTCCCCGGCGGCAGCCCGCGGTCCGAACGCGTCGAGGCTCCTGCCGCAGGACTCACAGGTCAGCGCGCCCACGCGGGTAGCAGGCCGGCCGCAGTGCGGACACGGGCGGCCGCGCAGCAGCGCCCAGCACTCGTAGCAGAACTTGAGGTCCGCCGGGTTGGCCGTCCCGCAGCGCGGGCAGGTGACGACGGTGGCCTCGGACTCCACGCCGGTCCCTCCTGCCTCTCTCCTGCCCGCCGCCGGCCCGGTCAAGGCCTGCCGGCCACCCCCTGTCCTCGCGAGGCCCTGCTGGAAGAGACGGCGTCGGGATGGCCTTCGGGGGACAGCCGCCCGCCCCGTACGGTGGCGCCGAGAACCAGGCCGGCCGAGAGCAGCACCAGGTTCTTGGGTGGGCGCTGGCGGAGAGGGTGGGATTCGAACCCACGAGGGCTTGTGGCCCTAACGGATTTCAAGTCCGCCGCCTTCAACCGGGCTCAGCCACCTCTCCAGCCCTTCATTATAGGTGCGGGCCCGCAGGGCAGGAACACCAACGACCCTGTCCAAGGGGGCGAGCACGCCCCCGTGGTCAGGCCGCAGCCCAAAGCGGTATGCTGGTGGCACCGGCGCCCGGCGCGCCGCGCGGAGAGCACAGGCGAGGTCGCCTACGAGGTGATCCACGAGGGGGGAATGGTGATGGCGTCCTGGAGGGGAAGACCTGCGATGGTCGCAGTCATCGTCCTGGCGGTGGTCGCCGGGATGGCTCCCGCAAACTTCGCCCAGAGCCGTCAGCTCGTGCTGGCCACCTCAGGCGATGCGGAGACCATGGACCCCGTGCTCACGGCCATCAGCACCACGGGCAGCATCCAGAACCACGTCCTGGAAGGGCTGGTGTCGTACGATCCCGACGGCAAGCTGCTACCCGCCCTGGCCGAGTCCTGGCGGGCCGTGGACAACCTGACCTGGGAGTTCAAGCTCCGCCGGGGCGTCCGCTTCCACAACGGCGAGCCCTTCAACGCGGAAGCCGTCCGGTTCAACATCGACCGGGCGCAGAACCACCCGAAGTCGCTGGTCAAGGTCTATGTGAGCCTGATCAAAGAGGTGCGGGCGGTCGACGACGCCACGGTGCGCATCGTCACCTCCGCACCCTCGCCGGACCTCCCGCAGAACCTGGAGAGTATCGAGATGCTCCCGCCGCGCTACGTGCGCGAAGCCGGCGACGAGGGCGTGGGCAAGCGGGCGGTCGGGACCGGCCCGTATCGGTTCGTCGAGTGGGTGCGCGACGAGCGGATCGTGCTCGAGGCGAACCCCACCTACTGGGGGCCGAAGCCGCAGGCGCAGCGCGTGATCATCCGGCCTATCCCCGAGGGCGCCACCCGCGTGGCGGCGCTGCTGGCGGGCGAGGTGGACGTGATCGAGGGCGTGCCGATTCCCGACATCCCCCGCGTGGCGCGCACCCGTGGGTTCAAGGTGCTGCGCAAGCAGGGGCCGCGGCTGATCTTCATCGCCATGGACACGCACCGCGAGCGCGGGGGCCCGCACCCGCAGTTCAGCCCGGGCCTGCCGGCCGGCCAGCCGAACCCGTTCCGGGACGTGCGGGTGCGCCAGGCGATCTACCACGCCATCAACACCAAGGAGATCGTCGAGCAGGTGATGCAGGGTGCGGCCACGCCGGCAGAGCAGATCCTGCCGCCGTTCATGTTCGGCTACAACCCCAGGGTGCGCCGCCCCATCTACGACCCCTCGCGCGCCAAGCGCCTGCTGGCCGAGGCCGGATATCCCAACGGGTTCACCGTGCGCCTGGACGTCACGACCGACCGCTACGTGAACGACCGCGAGGTGGGCCTGGCCGTGGTGGGCATGCTCCGGCGCGTGGGTATCGACGCCCAGCTGAACGGGATGCCGCGGGCGATCTACTTCCCCAGGATGCGGGCTTTCGACACATCGTTCCAGATGAGCGGCTGGCTGACCCTCATCTCGAGCATCAACTGGGCGGCGATGCTGGGGTGCGTCGACCCCAAGACCGGGTACGGGCGCGCCAACTACGGCCGCTACTGCGACCCCGAGCTGAACAGGCTCATCGACATCATGGTCACCGAGATGGACGAGCGCAAGCGCCTGGAGGCGTTCCACAAGGCGGCCGAGGTCAACCGGCAGCAGGTGGGCAAGATCCCGCTCTACTTCGAGGCGCTGGTCCGCGCGGTCAAGGAGCACCTCGAGATGCCCGTGCGGGTGGACGAGTACGTCCTGGCCCAGGAGGTCAGGTTCAAGTAACGCGGGCGCCCGCCAGGCGGGGGCGGCTCCCGCCCCCGCCTGGGGCGACCGGCCCCCATGACGCGCTTCCTCGCCCAGCGGTTCCTGCAGATGCTCGGGGTCTTCCTGATCATCTCGCTGGTCATCTTCATGCTGCTGGTGTTCACCGGCGACCCCATCGAGCTGCTGCTGCCGCCCGCGGCCGGCGTCGATCAGGTGGAGGCGATGCGCCGGCACCTGGGGCTCGATCGCCCGTGGTACGTCCAGTACGTCCGGTTCCTAGGCAGCGCCGTGCGGGGTGACCTGGGCACGTCGTTCTACTTCAACGAGCCCGCCATTAGGCTGGTCCTGGAGCGCCTGCCGGCCTCGCTGGAGCTCGTGCTGTGGACGATGGTCGTCTCCACGGCCCTGGCCATCCCGCTGGGGGTCATGGCCGCGGCCCGGGCCGGCTCGTGGGTGGACCGCGCCGTGCTGGTGGCCTCGCTGGTCGGCATCTCGGCGCCCACGTTCTGGATCGGCATCGTGCTCATCGCCCTCTTCGTGGTGGCGCTGGGCGTCCTGCCCTCGTCGGGACGGGGCGGATGGGAGCACCTGGTCTTGCCGGTCCTCACCCTGGCCTTCTACCGCGTGGCGCTGTTCGTGCGGTTGATCCGCTCGGGCATGCTGGACGTCCTGGGCCAGGACTACATCCGCACGGCGCGCGCCAAGGGGCTGCTGGAGCGGATCGTCATCTACCGCCACGCGTTGAAGAACACGCTGATCCCCTTCATCACCATCGGCGGCCTGCAGATGGGCGGGTTGATCGCGTTCGCCGTGGTGACCGAGAAGATCTTCGCCTGGCCCGGCATGGGGCGGCTGCTGCTGATCTCCATCGAGCGGCTCGACTACCCGGTGGTCGTCGCCTACGCCATCGTCACTGCCGCGGTCTTCGTCGTCATCAACCTGACGGTCGACGTCCTGTACGCGCTGGTCGACCCGCGGATCCGGTACGAGTGACCATGGCCCGCAGCGTCAGCCCCGCAACGGTGGTGGCGGCTCCCGCGCCGGTGCGGCCGGCGTCGCCTGCCGCGTGGGCCTGGCGGGCGTTCACCGGCAGCCCGACGGCGCTGGCCGGGGGCGGCGTGCTGCTGGTCATGGTCGTGGCGGCGGCGCTGGCGCCGCTGCTCGCCCCGTGGGATCCGCATACCCAGGACCTGAACCGCCGGCTGCTCGCGCCCGGGTGGATCCGCGGTCCCCACCTGCTGGGCACGGACGCCGTCGGCCGGGACCTGCTGAGCAACATCCTCTTCGGCCTGCGGGTCTCACTGCTGGTCGGCGTGCTGTCGGTCGGCATCTCGACCGTCCTGGGCGTCGCCGGCGGCATGCTGGCCGGCTTCTACCGCGGCCGCTGGGACGCAGCGCTCATGCGGGCCGCCGACATGCAGCTCTCGCTGCCGACGCTGCTGGTGGCCCTGGCCGCAGCCGCCATCTGGGGACGCGGCGTGGGCAAGCTCATCGTCGTCATCGGCGTCGTGGGGTGGGCAGAGTTCGCGCGGACCGTGCGGGGGAGCACGCTGGCGGTCCGCGAGAAGGAGTTCGTGGAATCGGCACGGGCGCTGGGCGCCAGCGACGGGCGCATCATGCTGCGCCACGTCCTGCCCAACGTGCTGACGCCAGTGATCGTGCTGGCGTCGGTGTCGATGCCGCGGGTGATCGTGCTGGAGGCGACGCTGTCGTTCCTGGGCCTGGGCGTCCCGTTGACCACGCCCTCGCTGGGCCTGCTGATCGACGGCGGCTACAAGTACCTCTTCTCGGGGGCGTGGTGGCCCTCGATCCTCCCCGGCCTGGCGCTGATGCTGCTGGTGGTCGGCATCAACCTGGTCGGCGACTGGCTGCGCGACGCCCTCGACCCCCGCCTGGCCCGCCGCTAGCCCGGCACTACCCGATATAATGGTCCTGTCACTCCCTCGCCGAGGTGGACCATGGCGCTGCCCGAGTTCCGCAGCGAGCCCCCGACCGACTTCACGCAGGACGCTCATCGCCAGGCCATGCACGACGCGCTGGCGGCGGTCGAGCGCGAGCTGGGCCGCGAGTTCCCGCTGATCATCGGCGAGCAGCGCCTGCGTACCGACGGCACGTTCACATCGTGGAATCCCTCGCGCAAGACCCAGGCGGTGGCGCTGTGTCAGAGGGCCACGGCCAGCGACGTCCAGAAGGCCGTCGAGGTCGCCGAGGACGCGTTTCGGACGTGGTCCCGGGTGCCGGCCGAGGAGCGGGCCGCCATCCTGTTGCGGGCCGCGGAGGTCCTGCGCCGGCGGAAGTTCTGGGCCGCCGCCTGGCAGGTCTTCGAGGTGGGGAAGAACTGGGCCGAGGCCGACGCGGACGTGGCCGAGACGATCGACTTCATGGAGTACTACGCGCGCGAGGCGCTGCGCTACGCCCGCGGGCACGGGATGGTCCCGCACCCGCAGGAGTTCAGTCAGTACGTCTACCTGCCGCTGGGCGTCGTGGCGGTGATTTCGCCGTGGAACTTCCCGCTGGCGATTCCCGCAGGCATGACCACCGCCGCCATCGCGGCCGGCAACACCGTGGTCCTCAAGCCCAGCAGCGACTCGCCCGCCAACGCCTACGTGCTCCACGAGGTGCTGGAGGCCGCCGGCCTGCCGCCCGGCGTGCTCAACGTCGTCACGGGCTCGGGCGGGGAGGTGGGCGACCCGCTGGTGGCGCACCCCAGGGTCCGCATGGTGGCGTTCACCGGCTCCAAGGAGGTCGGCATCCGCCTCTACGAGCAGACGGCCCGGGTCGTCCCCGGCCAGAAGTGGCTCAAGCGGGTCATCGCCGAGATGGGCGGGAAGAACGCCGTGATCGTGGACGAGAGCGCCGACCTCGACGAGGCCGTGGCGGCGGCGGTCGTCTCAGGGTACGGCTTCCAGGGCCAGAAGTGCTCGGCCGGCTCGCGGCTCGTCGTGCTGGAGGGCCGCTACCGGGTGGTGCTCGAGGCCTTCGCCTCCAGGGTCCGCGAGCTCCGCGTGGGGCCGGCCAGGGACAACTTCCCGGTGGGCCCCGTCATCAACGCGCGCGCGATGCAGACCATCATGGAGTACATCGGGATCGGCCGGCGCGAAGGCCGGCTCGTCGCCGGCGGCGAGCCCGCCGACGGCGACGGGTACTTCATCCAGCCCACGATCATCGCCGACGTCGAGCCCCACGCGCGCATCGCACAGGAAGAGATCTTCGGCCCGGTCGTGGCGGTCATGCGGGCGCGCGACTTCGACCACGCGCTGGAGATCGCCAATGGCACCGAGTACGGGCTGACCGGCGCGGTCTTCTCGCGCACGCCCGAGCACTTGGCGCGGGCGCGGCGCGAGTTCCACTGCGGCAACCTCTACCTGAACCGCAAGTGCACCGGCGCGCTGGTGGGCGTGCACCCCTTCGGTGGCTTCAACATGAGCGGCACCGACGCCAAGGTGGGCGGCCCGGACTACCTGGGTTACTTCCTGCAGCCCAAGGTCGTGTCGATCAAGTACCGGTAGAGCGCGATCAGGTGCCCGTCGCCCGGCGATCTGGCCGGCAGGGGCGTGCAGAGTCCAGTGTCAGTCACCATTGGGCGGCGTTCCGGGCGGCGCACCCGTCCAGGCCCGGCCCCAGCGCCGGCGCTTCGCTGGCGCGCGGCCGGCGCGGAAGGTCCGGGGTGTCCCGGTGGTGTATACTCGTGGACACATGGAGACCCAGGCCGGGCCCGAGGTGTCCCGCGCAGCGCCCGCGTACGACGGCGATGAGGGCGATCGCTTTTCGTTCTCCAAGTTCGCCGCGCACCCGTTCTTCAGGGAAGTCAACGAGTGGCTGGTGGCCCGGGCCAGCATTCGCCCCGGCGCCGACGTCGTCGACCTGGGCTGCGGGCCCGGGGCCGTGACCGAGATCATCCTGCGTCACCTGGGCACCCCGCCGGCGGGCCGGGTGTTCGCCGTCGACCCCTCGGCCTCGGCGCTGCGGCTGGCGGCGCAGCGCATCCAGTCGGCGATCGTCAGGTTCATCCAGGGGACGGCCGAGCGGATCAGCAGCCTGGTACCGCAGGTGGACACCGTGGTCTTCTGCAACGCGATCCACCTGGTACCGGACAAGACTCAGGTCGTGGCGGGCGTGAGCAAGGTCGTCCGCCCCGGCGGCGTGTTCGCCTTCAACACGACGTTTTTCAGCGGCGCCTACCCGGCCGACACCTACCGGTTCTACAAGCTGTGGGTCCTGCGCGCGGTGCGCTGGCTGAAAGACCGCGGCCACACCGTCGCCCGGGGCGTCAAGGCCACGGCGATGCAGTGGCTGTCGCCCGAGGACTACCGCGCGCTGTTGGCCGCCCACGGGTTCGGTCAGACGGAGATCGAGTTCCAGGAGAAGCGGCTCACCTGCCAAGCCTGGGAGGACATCAGCGAGTTCTCCATGTTCATCGAGGGAGCGCTGCCGGGGGTTCCGCTGGAGGTCGGCGCCGAGGCCCTGAAGGTGGGTGTGAGGGAGGCGTTCCGCGAGCTCAGCCTGCAGTCCGTCCCGCGCATCTGGCTCCAGGCCATCGCCCGGCGGGTCTAGCCCCCGATCGGTGCCGCACCGTCGTTGGACCTGACTGCGCAGGTGGCCTTGGTCACGGGCGGATCGTCCGGCATCGGCCGGGCGGTGGTCCATGCCCTGGCCCGGGCTGGGGCCGCGGTGGCCTTCACCTACCGCACCAACGCCGCCGGCGCGGAGGCTGTCGTAGCCGACCTGGCGGATGTGGCGCCCGTCCTGGCCATGGCGGGCGACGTCGGCGCGGAGGCCGACGTCGCACGGGTCGTGGCCGCCACCGTCGAGCGCTTCGGCCGCCTCACCATCGTGGTCAACAACGCCGGGATCATCCGCGATGCCCTGGCTCTGCGCATGACGCCCGCCGACTGGCAGGCGGTGCTCGACGTGAACCTCTCCGGCGCGCTGCGCGTCTGCCGGCACGCAGTGCCGCACCTGACCGCGGCCGGCGGCGGCCGCATCATCAACATCGCCTCCATCGCCGGCGTCGCGGGCAGCGCGGGCCAGGCCAACTACTCCGCCGCCAAGGCCGGGCTCATCGGCCTGACGGAGGTACTGGCGCTGGAACTCGCGCCGCGCGGCATCACCGTGAACACCGTTGCCCCGGGCGCCATCGACGCCGGCATCGTCGCGACCCTGCCCGAGGAGCAGCGCCAGCGCCTGATCGAGGTGATCCCCCTGGGGCGCATGGGCACGGCCGCGGAGGTAGCGGCCGCGGTGGCCTTCCTGGCCAGCCCCCAGGCGAGCTTCATCACCGGGCAAACCCTCATCGTCGACGGGGGCGCGACGATCCGCGCCTGGCGATCTGCCTGACCCGCCGGCCCGTGGCGCCATCGCCGTCTTTGCCGCGGCGGTTGCCCCCGGGCCGCCGCCACACGCAGGAGGTTCATCCCACATGGTGAAACAGACGAAGGCCTCGCCGGGATCACCCGGGGAGATCCACGCGGGAGGCTGTCAGATCTCCAACGGAGGGTCGAGATGACACGAGACCTGTCCAGCCGTGCCGGTGTCCTGCTCGCCATTCTGGTCCTGGTACTGGCGGCACTGCCCGCAGCCGCACAGCAGCCAGCGCCGCGCCGGGGTGGGGCGCTGCGCATCGCGCACATCGGCGAACCACCCACCCTCGACCAGCACTGGACCACCGCCGCCATCACGGGGCACATCATGCACCACGTCAACGAGGGGCTCTTCGCCCTCAACAGCAAGTTCGAGCCCAGGCCCATGCTGGTGGAGAAGTGGACGACGAGCGGCGACCGGCTGACCTACACCTTCACCCTGCGGCGGGGGATCAAGTTCCACAACGGGAAGGACCTCACCGCCGACGACGTCGTGGCGTCGCTGCAGCGCTGGGGGCGCATCGCCACCCGCGGCCGGGCGCTGTTCGCCAACGTGGTCTCCCTCACCGCGTCCGACCCGCTCACGGTGGTCATGCGGCTGCGCGAGCCCTACGGCCTGCTGCTGGTGGACCTGGCGCTGCCCGGGCAGTCCGCCGTGATCTTCCCCAAGGAGGTCGTAGACGAGGCCGGGACGGGTCAGGTGCGGCGCTTCATCAGCACCGGACCGTACCGGTTCATCGAGCACCTGCCCGACCGGCACATCCGGCTCGACCGGTTCGACGGCTACCAGGCCCGCACCGAGGAGCCGGACGGTACCGCGGGCCGCAAGCACGCCTACGCCGATTCGATCTACGTCATCCCCGTGCCCGACGCCGCGGTGCGCATCGCGGGCGTCAAGCGCGGCGAGTACCACTTTGCCGAGACGGTGCCGCCGGACGAGTACGACCGGCTGCGCACCGACCGCGACCTGGTGCCCTACGTGACCGAGATCCCCAACTGGCTCACGGCGGTCTTCAACAACCGCCAGGGCCTGATGGCTAACACCAAGATCCGCCAGGCGTTCCAGGCGGCTCTCGATCACGAGGCGGTCATGCGGGCCGCCTACGGCAACCGGCGGTTCTGGCGGCTCGACCCCGGGCTGATGCCCAAGGAGCACTACATGTGGACCGACGCGGGCAAGGAGTTTTTCAACCAGAAGAACCCGGCCCGCGCCCGACAGCTCCTGGCCGAGGCCGGCTACCGGGGCGAGCCCGTGCGGTGGATCACCACCATGGAGTACGTCGCCTACGGCACCGCGGCCCAGGTGGTCAAGCCGATGCTGGAACAGGCCGGCTTCACCGTCGACCTGCAGGTGGTGGACTGGGCGACGCTGGTGCAGCGGCGGGCCCGGCCCGAGCTGTGGGACGTCTTCAGCACGGCCTTCTCCTTCGTGCCCGATCCGGTGTTCCTCCTGGCCCTCCAGCCCACCTGGCCGGGCTGGTTCGACAACCGGGACCTGAACGCGATGATGACCCTGATGCGCCGCCACGCGGATCCCAAGGTGCGCAAAGAGATCTGGGCGCGGGCGCAGAAGCTCTGGTACGAGCAGGCGGGCAGCATCAAGTTCGGCGACTACTTCCTGCTCCACCTGCACCGACGGGAACTGAAGGGGTATACCAACCTGCCGACGCACGTCTGGTGGAACGCCTGGCTGGAGCGCTAGCCCGCCCCGGATCGCGCGCCAACGGCAGGCAGACCAGCGGGCGAGAGGGACGGCGTCCCCTCGCCCGCCGGTATGATGGAAGCAGTCCTCCGCGGGAGGTGCGACGATGCGTGCGAAGCCGACCGTTGCCGTCGCGACCGTCGCGCTGGCGGTCGCTCTGCTGGCTGGCGCGCTGCCAGCCCCCGGCCAGGTCCGTCGCGGCGGGACCCTCCGGTACGCGCACTACGCGGAGCCGCCCACGCTGGACATTCACTGGACGACCGCCGCTATCGTCGGCGACATCACCCGGTTCATCTACGAGGGACTCTTCACCCTCAACAGCAAGAGCGAGCCCGTGCCCATGCTGGTGCAGTCCTGGCGGGTGTCCCCGGATCGCCAGCAGTACACGTTCGAGCTGCGCCGCAACATCCAGTTCCACCACGGGCGCGAACTCACCGCCGATGACGTGGTGGCCTCGCTGCAGCGCTGGGGCCGCATCTCGTCCCGGGGCCGGGAGCTCTTCCGGCAGGTCACCGCCCTGACCGCGGCCGACCGGTACACGGTGCAGCTGCGGCTGTCGGAGCCCAACGCGCTGGTCCTCGTCAGCTTGGCCTTCCCGGGACAGTGGGCGGCGATCTACCCCAAAGAGGTCGTGGACGAGTACGGCACCAGCGTGGTCCGCCGGTTCATTGGCACCGGGCCCTACCGGCTGGCCGAGCACGTCCCCGACCGGCACATCCGCCTGGAGCGGTGGGACCGCTACCAGGCGCGGACCGAGCCCCCCGACGGCCTGGCCGGCGCACGGCCCGCCAACTTCGACACCGTGCTGATCCTGCCGGTGCCCGATCCGGCCGTGCGCATCGCCGGCGTCCAGCGGGGCGAGTACGACTTCGCCCACGCGGTCCCGCCCGACGAGCACGAGCGCCTGCGGCAGGACCCGCGCGTCGTTCCCTACGTCGAGCCGTCGGCGTCGTGGTTGATCGGCCAGTTCAACAAGCGCCAGGGCATCATGACCAACAAGACGCTGCGGCACGCCGTGCTGGCGGCGCTCGACCTCGAGAAGGTCATGTCGGGCGCCTTTGGCCCGCGGGCGCTGTGGCGGCTCGACCCGAGCCTGATGCCCAGGGAGACCACCTTCTGGACCGATGCCGGCAAGGAGTACTACAACCAGAGGAACCCGCAGCGCGCCCGCCAGCTTCTGGCGGAGGCGGGCTACCGCGGTGAGCCGATCCGCTGGCTGACGTCGCCCGAGCGTCCCACGTACTTCGACGCCACCCAGATCGCCCGGGCCCAGCTGGAGGCGGTGGGCCTGAAGGTCGAACTGGTCACCACCGACTGGGCCACGCTGCTCACCCGGCGCACGCGGCCCGAACTGTGGGACATCTTCACCACCGGCATGCTGGCGCCGCTCACGGATCCCACGCTGATCCTGGCCATCCTCCCCAACTGGCCCGGCTGGTACGAGAGCCGGGAGGTGGCCGGCCTGCTGCGGCTGCTGGCCCGGCACGCCGACCCGAAGGTGCGCTACGACTTCTGGAGACGCGTGCAGAAGCAGTTCTACGAGGACGCTGCGGCGATCAAGTTCGGCGACTTCTTCGTCCTGCACCTCCACCGCCGCGAGCTGAAAGGCGTGGTGGGGGCGCCGATCATCGACCTGGGCGCTGCCTACCTCGAGCGCTAGGAGCCCTCGTGCTCGGCTACATCGTCCGCCGGCTGCTGGCCCTGGTGCCTGTGCTGCTCATCGTGGCCACGGTCGGCTTCTTCCTGATCTACCTGACGCCGGGCGACCCGGCGGCGGTCATGCTCGGCCCGGACGCCACCCAGGACGATCTGGCCACCCTGCGCCGCATCATGGGCCTCGACCGGCCGCTGCTGGTGCAGCTGGGGCGCTGGTACAGCCGCACGCTGCGGGGCGACCTGGGCTACTCCATCTTCTTGCAGCGCCCGGTGCTGCAGGCGATCGTCGAGCGCCTGGAGCCCACGCTCCTGCTGACGACGTTCTCGCTGGCCATCGCCACCGCCATAGGCATCCCGGCGGGCGTAGTCGCCGCGGTGCGGCGCAACTCCTGGCTCGATCAGGTGTCGATGGGCGTGGCGCTCTTCGGTGTCTCGATGCCGAACTTCTGGCTGGGCCTGAACCTGATTTTGATCTTCTCGGTCTGGCTGGGCCTGCTGCCCGTGGCCGGCTACGTGCCCGTGGGGCAGTCGCTGGCGGGGGCGCTGCGGTCGCTGGTGCTGCCGGCCGTCACCCTGGGCTTCTCCGGCTCGGCCCTGATCGCCCGGATGACCCGCTCCAGCATGCTCGAGGTCCTGGGCCAGGACTTCATCCGGACCGCGCGGGCCAAGGGCAACGAGGAGCGGCGCGTGGTCTTCCGCCACGCGCTGCGCAACGCCATGATCCCCACGGTCACCGTCATCGGGTTGGCCATGGGCGGACTGCTGGCCGGCGCCATCGTGACCGAGACCGTGTTCGCGCTGCCCGGCGTGGGACGGCTGGTCATCTCGTCGGTGCTGCGGCGCGACTACCCGGTGATCCAGGGCGTGCTGATCTTCATCGCCTCGATCTACGTACTGGTGAACCTGCTGATCGACGTGCTCTACGTCTACCTCGACCCGCGGGTGAAGTATGCGTGAGGGCATCACCCCGTCCGAGCCCGCCGTAGCCAGCGGCGCGGTCCGGCAGGCGGCGGCGCTGCCCCAACCGGCGTCGCTGGGGACCCTCGTGGCCCGCGGCCTGCGCCGGAGCCGCTCCACGCTCGTCGGCGGGGGCATCGTGCTGGCCATGGTGCTGGTGGCCCTGCTGGCGCCCGTGCTGTCGCCCTACGACCCGCTGGAGATCAACGTGCCCCAGCGGCTGCTGGGGCCGAGTGCGGCGCACCTCATGGGCACCGACAACGTGGGGCGGGACATCCTGAGCCGGGTAATCTACGGCGCGCGCATCTCGCTGCTGGTCGGCAGCCTGGTCGTGGCCTGTGCCGCGGGCGCGGGCATCGCCCTCGGCCTGACCGCCGGGTACTCCGACCGGGTCGACCGGGTCCTGATGCGTATCCTGGACGGCCTCATGGCCTTTCCCACCACCCTGCTGGCCATCGCGCTCATGGCCGCCCTGGGCGCCCGCCTGTCCAACGTCATCATCGCCCTGGCCGTGGTGTTCACTCCCAGGGTCGCGCGCGTCGTGCGCAGCGTGACCCTGGTGGTGCGCGAGCTGGACTACGTGCAGGCCGCGCAGGCTCTGGGCGCCACCGACGCCCGCATCCTGGCTCGGCACATCCTGCCCAACTGCCTGGCGCCGGTGATCGTGCAGAGCACGTTCATCTTCGCCGAGTCGGTGCTGGCCGAGGCGGCGCTCTCGTTCCTGGGGGTGGGCCTGCCCCCCTACATCCCCTCGTGGGGCACCATCATCACCACCGGGCGCATGTTCATGCAGACCGCGGCGTGGATCACGATCTTCCCTGGCGTGGCGATTCTGGTGACAGTGCTCGGCCTGAACCTGCTCGGCGACGGGCTGCGCGACCTGGCCGATCCACGGCTGCGAGGACGGCTGGGGTAGCAGGCCCGGCCGGGAGCCCGGGAGTCGGCGGTCCCCCGCGTGCCCCGTGACGCGATCGCTCTGGCTGGACGAATCCTACGCGGCGCGCCCCGCCCTGCGCGGCGAGACCCGCGCCAGCGTAGCCATCATCGGCGCCGGCCTGACCGGTGTCTCCACCGCGTACTGGCTGGCCGAGCGGCGCGTGACCGCAGTGGTGCTGGACGCCGAGGCCATCGCCGCCGGGGCCACCGGCCGCAACGGCGGCTTTCTGCTGGAGGGGACTTCACCCGACTTCACCGACCTCGCGACGCGCTACGGGCGGCAGGCCGCCCGCGACCTGTGGGCGTTCACCGCCGAGAACCGGCGGCGGCTCCTGGATGTCTGCGCGCGCGAGGGCCTGGCCTGCGAGGTCGAGCCCGGCGGCAGCATCGCGCTGGCTGCCTCAGAGCAGGCCGCGGCCATCCTCGAGGGCAACGCACAGGCGCTCGCCGAGGACGGCTATCCGTGCCAGTGGCTGGACCGCCAGGCGGTGGGCGCGCTACTCCAGGGCGCGCCGCTGGCCCGCACCGTTGTGGCGGGACTGCTGAACCCGCGCGACGTCGGCATCAATCCGGCGAGGCTGACCCGCGGGCTGGCCGAGGTGGCCGCGCGCCGCGGCGCGCGCATCTACGAGCGCACACCCGCGCGCGCGCTGGCCGGTGGCGGGGCCTCGTGGACGGTCACCACCCCCGAGGGCACGGTGCGGGCCGAGGCCGTCGTGCTGGCGCTCAATGCCTACGCAGCCCTCGTGGATCCTGCGTGGCAGGACGTCATCCGGCCCATTCGGGGACAGGTCCTGGCCACCGCCCCGGTGTCGCAGCGCCTCTTCCGCCACCTGTGGTACGCGCACGGGGGCGTAGACTACTGGCGGCAGCTGGCGAACGGCCGCGTGCTGCTGGGCGGCCTGCGGCGTCTTGCGGCCTCCGAGGAGGTGGGCACCGACGATCGGCTGCACCCGCGCATCCAGCGGGCGCTCGACGGGTACCTGCGCGACCTCGGCGTCCCGCCGGTGGCGGTCACGCACCGCTGGAGCGGCATCCTGGGCCTGAGCCCCGACCGGCTGCCCCTCATCGGCCCCGTCCCCGGCCGGCCGCGCCTGTTCATGGCCGGCGGCTACTCGGGGCAGGGCCTGGCCTTCGCGTTCCTCGCAGGGCGGATGCTGGCGGAGCTACTCACGACCGGCACGACGACGTATCCGCGGCTGCTGTATCCGGAGCGCGTGTGGCGCGGTGCAGCCCCATGATGCACGGGGGTACGCCGCGCTTACCCCGCCGGGGCCGTCGCCGCCTCCACCCCCGGCGCGAACGCCTCGAGGAGCGCCCGGGCGGTGTCCAGCGAGGTCAGCAGCGGCACCTGTAGTTCCACGGCCGCGCGGCGCAGCGCGAAACCGGCGCGGTCCGGCCGGTGGCCGCGTGTGGGCGTGTTGATGACCACGTCCACCGCCCGGCTGCGCACGAGCGCTGGAGCCTCGGCCGCGTCGACGACGTCGACCGGCAGACCGCCGGCCGCCAGATGCGCCGCGGTGCCCGGCGTCGCCACCAGCGTGAACCCGCAGCCCACCGCATCGGCGGCCAGGGCAGCCGCCTGGGCTTTGTCGCGGTCGGCCACGGAGAACAGCAGGCGCCGCCCCAGCCGCAGCGGGAAACCCGCCGCCACGAACGCGCGCCGCAACGCCGCCGCCGCGGTGGCGCCTGTCCCCATCACCTCGCCCGTGGAGCGCATCTCCGGCCCCAGGAGCGGGTCGGCGCCGAACAGCTTTCCGGTGGAGAACACCGGCGCCTTCACCGCCCACCGCCCGGGCGGCGGCAGCAGCTGCACACCGGGGTAGCCCAGTTCGGCCAGTGACCTCCCCAGCATCACCTCGGTGGCCAGGCGCACCATGGGCACCCCGGTGGCCTTGCTGACGAAGGGCACGGTGCGGCTCGCGCGCAGGTTCACCTCGAGCACGTACGGCTGCCCCTCCCAGATCACGAACTGGATGTTCAGGAAGCCCCGCACCCGCAGCGCCCACGAGATGCGCGCCGCGTAGTCCAGGAGGACCCCGCTGAGCTGGGCCGAAACCGTGCGGGCCGGGAGCAGCGCCAGGCTATCGCCGGAGTGCACGCCCGCGCGCTCGATCTGCTCCATGAGGGCCGGCACCAGGAGGTTCGTGCCGTCCGCGACGGCGTCCAGTTCCACCTCGAGGCCCGCCAGGTAGCGGTCGAGCAGCACCGGTGCCGGGGAGCCCGCAGCGTCCGCGCCGGCCAGCGCCTCGCGCGCTGCCTCCTCCACCTCGTCCAGCGTCCGCGCGATGACCATGCCCCGCCCGCCCAGCACGTACGACGGCCGGACCAGCAGCGGCAGGCCTTCGCGCCGGGCGATGGCCAGAGCCTCGTCCACCGTGCCGGCCGTCCACCCCGGCGGCTGCGGAATCGCCAGCTCGCGCAGCAGGGCCGCGAACTTGCGCCGGTCCTCCGAGACGTCCAGGCTCTCGGGCGCGGTCCCCAGGATGCGGACGCCTTCGCGCGCCAGCGGCATGGCGGCCACCAGGGGCGTCTGCCCGCCGAACTGCACCAGGACGCCCTGGGCGCCTTCGCGCTCGACCACCGCGCGGACGTCGTCAGGGGTCAGCGGCTCGACGTACAGGCGGTCGGAGAGATCGAAGTCGGTGGAGACGGTCTCGGGGTTGTTGTTCACGACCACCGCGTCCCAGCCGGCCTGGCGCACCGCCAGCACGGCGTGGACGGTGCAGTAATCGAACTCGATGCCCTGGCCGATGCGGATGGGGCCCGAGCCGAGCACCACGGCCGTCCGCCGGCCCGTGGGGGAGGCCTCGTCCTCGTCCTCGCACGTGGCGTAGTAGTACGGCGTGCGCGCGGGGAACTCGGCGGCGCACGTATCGACGCTCTTGTAGGTCGGCCGCAGGCCCGCCGCCTCCCGGCGGGCGCGCACGTCGCGCGGGGCGAGGCCCGCGAAGTGGGCAATGGCGCGGTCGTCGAAGCCCAGGCGCACCAGGCGGCGCAGGGTCGCCGGGTCGAGCCGCGCGGGGCCGGCCGCCAGGTCGCGCTCGGCGTCGGTGATGCGTGCCAGGCCCGCCACGAAGAACGGGTCGATCCCGGTGGCCGCGGCCAGCGTCTCGACCCGCGCGCCGCGCCGCAGCGCTTCGGCCATGGCGAAGAGCCGGTGCTCGTGGGGCGTGCGGATACGGGCCCAGACCTCGTCGTCGGTCCAGCCGGTGACCATGCGGTGCCACAGGCCCAGGGCACCCGCGTCGAGCGCGCGCACGCCCTTCAGGAGCGCCTCCTCGAAGGTGCGGCCGAGGGCCAGCGTCTCGCCGGTCGACTTCATCTGGGTGCCCAGCGTGCGCTCGACGCCCGGGAACTTGTCGAAGGGCCATCGGGGGATCTTGACGGCCACGTAGTCGAGCGCCGGTTCGAACGCCGCGGTACCGCCGGTGATGGCGTTGGTGATCTCGTCCAGGCGCGCGCCCAGCGCGATCTTGGCCGCTACCCGCGCGATGGGATAGCCGGTGGCCTTGGAGGCCAGGGCGCTCGAGCGGCTCACGCGCGGGTTCACTTCGATGACGGCGTACCGCGCGCCGGTGAGGTCGGCGGGGTCGAGGGCGAACTGCACGTTGCACGCCCCGCGGATGTCCAGCGCCCGCACGATGCGCAGCGCGGCGGCCCGCAGCCGGTGGTACGCGCGGTCGGTGAGGGTCTGGCTCGGCGCCACCACGATCGAGTCGCCGGTGTGGACGCCCATGGGATCCACGTTCTCCATGTTGCAGACCGTGATGGCGTTGTCCGCGCCGTCGCGCAGGACCTCGTACTCGATCTCCTTCCAGCCAGCGACGCTCTTCTCGACCAGCACCTGGCCGATGGGCGAGAGCCCCAGGCCCCGGGCCGCCACGGCGCGCACCTCGTCCGCGGTGGCGGCGACGCCGCCGCCGGTCCCGCCCAGCGTGTAGGCGGGCCGGATCACCACCGGCAGACCGAGCCGCAGCGCCACGCGCAGGGCGTCGTCGACGGCGCCCACCGTCTTCGAGGGCGGCAGCGGCTCGCCGATGGCGGCCATCGCTGCCTTGAACAGGGCCCGGTCCTCGGCCCGGGCCACGGCCTCGATGGGCGTACCCAGCACCTGCACCCCGTAGCGGTCCAGCACGCCCAATTCGTGCAGGGCGAGCCCCAGGTTCAGGCCCGTCTGTCCGCCCATGGTGGCCAGCAGCCCCACCGGGCGCTCGCGCTCGATGACCTCCGCCACCACCTCCGCGGTCAGCGGCTCGATGTAGACATGATCGGCCACCTCCCGGTCGGTCATGATCGTGGCCGGGTTGCTGTTGACCAGGATGACCTCGTAGCCCGCCTCGCGGATGGCGCGGCACGCCTGCGTGCCCGAGTAGTCGAACTCGGCCGCCTGCCCGATGACGATGGGGCCGGACCCGATGATGAGGATTCGGTCCCTAGCCACCCGCGGTCACCATGGCGAGGAAGCGGTCGAACAGCGCCGTGGAGTCCTGGGGCCCGGGGCGCCCCTCGGGGTGGTACTGCACGGAGAACACCGGCAGGCGGCGATGGCGCATCCCTTCCACCGTGCCGTCGTGGAGGTTGCGGTGGGTGACCTCGAAGCCCGTGCCGGCCAGCGTCGCCTCGTCCACCGCATAGCCGTGGTTCTGCGTCGTGATGGCGACGCGGCCGGTGCCTTCGTCGCGCACCGGGTGGTTGGAGCCCCGGTGCCCGAAGCGCAGCTTGAACGTGCGGGCGCCGGCGGCCAGGGCCAGGATCTGGTGGCCCAGGCAGATGCCCATCACGGGCATCGCCTCCCACAGCGCGGCCACCTCGCGGGCGATGGCGCCCAGCCGCGCCGGATCGCCGGGACCGTTGCTCACCACCAGGCCCGCCGCGCCGGCGGCGCGGATCTGCTGCGCGCCGGCGGTGTGCGGAAAGACCGTGACGTCGCAGCCGCGGGCCCGCAGCTGCCGGACGATGCCCTGCTTGACGCCGCAGTCCAGGACCGCGATCCGCGGGCCGTCCGCCGGGTACCGCACGGCCTCCCGCGTCGACACCCGGGCCACGAGGTCCAGGTCGCCGAGGTCGGGCAGGGCGCGGGCGCGCGCCCGCAGGTCGTCGGGCGAGACGTCTTCGGTGGAGATCACGCCGCGCCGGACCCCGCCGGTGCGCAGGTGGCGCACCAGGCGCCGGGTGTCGACGCCGGCCAGAGCGACCACGCCCCAGGCCCGCAGGTAGGCGTCGAGGGCGGCCCGGCCGGCGGTCTCAGCAGCGGGCGCCGCCCACCGTACCACGAAGCCGGCCACCTGAGGCCGGGACGACTCCAGGGCCTCGTCGGCGAAGCCGTAGTTCCCTACCAGCGGGGAGGCCATGACCACGATCTGCCCGCAGTACGAGGGATCGCTCAGGACCTCCTGGTAGCCGGTCAGGCTGGTGGTGAAGACGACCTCGCCGCCGGTCCAGCCCGGGGCGCCCAGGGCGTCCCCTGCGAAGATCTGGCCGTCATCGAGAACGAGCAGCCCGGGGCGGGAGGCGGTCGCAGCGGTCATGGTGTGCATAAAAATACCACAAAGAGAATAGATATGCAACTCGGCTCAGGCGTGGCCAGGGCCACGCCGGCCAGGCGCAGGGCCCCCAGGGGGAAGGCGGCGCCCGCCGCCAGCAGGCTGCCCATCGTCTTCCCAGCTGCCGCGGAAGGAAAGATGCTCTCGCGGTCCCAGGTGCGCTCGCGGGCCATGGCGCCGCGCGGGGGGAATGCTGATCGTGGTCATGGCCTCCTCCGGCCGGTCACGCGCATCTCGCTCGAACCTCCGACAGGAACGCTCCGCAGCATCCGCGAACATTGAGCCGGCCGGGTGCCCATGCTGCCGCCACCGCGCACTGTCGCATGACTCCCAGGATCACCCTCACCGAGGTGTCCAAGGTCTACCGCGCCGGGACCCGCGCGGTGCGCGCGCTCGACCGGGTATCGCTGCAGGTGGCCGACGGTGAGTTCGTCTGCATCGTGGGCCCCTCGGGGTGCGGCAAGTCCACGCTGCTCCGAATCCTGGCCGGCCTCGTCCCCCAGACGTCCGGCACGGTGACCATCCGGGGCAGCGCCCGCGGCAAACCCATGCACAGTCTGGTCTTCCAGGAGTACGCGATCTTCCCCTGGAAGACCGTCCTCGAGAACGTGGCATTCGGGCTGGAGATGCGCGGGGTGCCGCGCCGCGAGCGCGAGACGGTCGCGCGCCAGTGGATCGTCCGCGTGGGGCTCGCCGAGTTCGCCGACGCCTACCCCCGCCAGCTCTCGGGCGGCATGCGCCAGCGGGTGGGTATCGCCCGTGCCTTCGCCAACGATCCCGAGGTGCTGCTCATGGACGAGCCGCTGGGCGCGCTGGACGCCCAGACGCGCCTGCTCCTGATGGACGAGCTGCTGCGGCTGTGGCAGGCGGACCGCAAGACGGTCGTCTACATCACCCACGACATCGAAGAGGCGGTCCTGCTGGGCGACCGCGTGATCCTGATGACGGCCCGCCCGGGCACCTGGAAAGCCGAGTTCGCCGTGCCGTTTGCCCGGCCGCGCGGCCTGGACGTCATGGCAACGCCGGCCTTCGCGGGGTTGACCTACCGGATCTGGGAAGCCTTGCGGGACGAGGCGCTGGCGGCGATGCGGGCCGGGGCGGCGCCGTGAGCCCCGACGGCCGCGACCGCCTGCTGGCCGTCGGCGCACCGGCTGCGCTGGTCGTGCTGTGGGAAGCGGCCGTCGCGACCCGGGTGCTCGACCCGCGCTTCTTCCCCCCGCCCTCGCTGGTGGTCCTGACCCTGGCGCGGCTGGTGGCCGACGGCACGCTGGTGCAGCACACGCTGGTGAGCGTGGCGCGGGTGCTGGGGGGCTTCGCCATCGGGGGCGGCGCCGGGCTGCTGCTGGGCCTGCTGCTCGGCGTCGCCCGGCCGCTGCGGGTAGCGCTCGACCCGGTGATCTCGGCCCTCTACGTGATCCCCAAAGTGGCCATCCTGCCGCTGGTGATGCTCATCTTCGGGCTCGGAGAAGCGGCCAAGGTCGCTATCGTGGCGATTGCGACGTTCTTCGTAGTCGTGATCAACACCACCGCGGCGGTGATCGGCATCGAGCCGATCTACCTCGAGGCCGGCCGGGCCTTCGGCGCCCGGGGCGCGGGTATGTTCGCCCACATCGTGCTGCCGGGGGCGCTGCCGGCCATCTTCACCGGCCTGCGCCTGGCCCTGGGGACCGCGCTTATCGTCGTCATCGCGGCGGAGTTCGTCGCGGCCAAGGAAGGCATCGGCTACTTCATCTGGTTCGCGTGGAACACGCTGCGACCCGAGGCGATGTTCGCGGGCTTCATCGTCATCGGCGCCCTCGGTATGCTGTCATACGCGGCCGTGCACTGGGCCGGCGCCCGCCTGATGCCCTGGCGGGAGGACGGGCCGGCGCACGAGGGCCGGGCGGAAGGCGCCTGACGCGCCGGGGAGGAGAGCAGGAGCATGGGACGCACGCGCTCGTGGGTGAGCACGGCCCGCCACGCGGGCCTGGCGCTCGTGGTGGGGCTGCTGGTGACGGCGCATCTGGCCGGGGGCGCGGTGCCCGGGCGGGCCGGGGCGCCGCTGGAGAAAGTGGTGGTGGCCCACGTGCCGCTCATCAACTTCGCCACGCTCTACGTCGCGGTCGAGCGGGGCTTCATGGCGCAGCAGGGCATCGAGGTCGAGCTGGTGCGCGTCGCCTCGGGCACGGAGGCTCTGGTGTTCCTGGCCCAGGACCGCCTCGATGTGGGCGCCATCGGCCTGGCAGCGTCCATCTTCAACGCCTTCAACCGCCGGCTGGACCTGCGCATCGTGGCCTCGACCTCGTCGTGGGGCCAGCGCCACGGCACCAAGATCCTGACCCGCGTCGACCTCTTCGACGCAGGCGAGGTGCGCTCGGTGCGCGACCTGAAGGGGCGACGGGTGGCGGTGGCGGGCGGCCCGGGCTCGGCCGGCCACTACCTCTTCCTGCTGGGTGCCCGGCGCGGCGGCATCGGCCCCCGTGACTTCGAGCTGGTCAACCTGCCCAACCCCAACCACGGGGCCGCGCTGGCCCAGGGGCGCGTGGATGCTTCGTTGACGGGCTCGCCGTTCGCGGCGGCGGCGCTGGCGCAGGTGCTGGCCCGGCCGCTGCTGGAGAACTTCGCGCCCGGCACGGCCACCACGGTCTTCGCGTATTCGGGCGGGTTCATGCGCACGCGCCCGGCGACCGCCACCCGGTTCCTGGCCGCGCTGATCCAGGCGGCGCGCGCCATGCAGGGCCAGAAGTACTTCGATGAGGAGAACCTGGCGGCGTACAGGAAGTACACGGGCGTTCGCGACGAGGTGCTGCGGGCCGAGGTCCCCCTGCTCTACTATCCGGACATGCGCATCGTCACCGGCACCATCGTCGATATGGAGAAGACGTTCCGCGAGGCCGGGCTCGCCGACTACACTGCGCCGCTGCCGCTGGAGGCGATGGTCACCACGACGTTTCAGCAGGAGGCGCTGGCACGGCTGGGACGCGCGAACCCTTGACAGTACCCGTTCCCGCCGGTACATTCGGCACAACAGCGGGCCGGCCGCCGTGACGCGGCCTGGTACGGGGGCCCGCGACGCTGAGGAAGTGCGCCTAGGGTTCCGCGGTCCGATCGGGACCGGACTGGTTCGAGCGGCGCAGGCGGCAGACGGAGCCGCTACACCGTCGGGACAGAAGCCCGAGGGGTAGGTTCCTCGAGTCCGGAGGTCTGCCTCCGGTTCCCCACGCGGGGAGGAGCCCATCCCTCGGGTTTTTGCATGCGTGACGTGCCCGGGCCCGGTGCCGGGAACGGGCGCAGACGACGATCGCGGTGAGAGGGCATGGCGCAGGCAGCGGGCATCCCGTCGGTGCTCGAGCGCGAGCGCGACGCCTGCGGCGTCGGCTTCGTGGCCGACCGCCGGGGCCATCACAGCCACGGGATCCTGCGCCTGGCGCTGCGGGCCGTGGCCGCCATGGCCCACCGTGGCGCGATCTCCGCCGACGGGAAGACGGGCGACGGCGCCGGCGTGCTCACCCAGATTCCCCACGCCCTGCTGCGCCGCGACCTACGCCTGAAGACCCCCAACGCCGACCTGGGCCTGGGGATGGTCTTCCTGCCCCAGGCGGCCGACGCCGCCCGCGAGGCGTGGCTGCTGATCACCCAGGTGCTGGACGCCTGCGGGGTGCCGGTGCTGGGCTGGCGGGTCGTCCCCGTGGACCCGGCCGCGCTCGGCGAGCACGCGCGCCGCACAATGCCGGAGATCGCTCAAGTGGTGGTGGGCCGTCCCCGCGGTCACGACGACGAGGCATTCGAGCGCGCCCTCTACCGGGCACGCCGGCGCATCGAGCGCCACGCGCACGCGACCGGCCTCCCGCTGTACATCCCCTCCCTGTCGCGGGCGACCGTGGTCTACAAGGGCCTCTTCGTGTCGCCGCAACTGCCGCGCTTCTACCGCGACCTGGCCGACGACGCCTACGAGACGGCCATCGCGGTGTTCCACCAGCGGTACAGCACCAACACCTTCCCGTCGTGGACGCTGGCCCAGCCGTTCCGGCTGCTGGCGCACAACGGCGAGATCAACACGCTCCAGGGCAACGTGGCATGGATGGCCGCGCGCGAGGCCACCCTGCGCTCTGCGCTGTGGCCCCAGGGCCTCGACGAGCTGCGACCGATCATCCAGCCGGGCGGATCCGATTCGGCCATGCTCGACAACGTCCTGGAACTGCTGGTCCGCGGCGGACGCGACGTGCTCCACGCCATGCTCATGCTGGTGCCCGCCGCGTGGGAGGGCGTGCCCGATCTGCCCGAAGCGGTGCGCGGCTTCTTCGAGTACCACTCGTGCCTGGTGGAGGCCTGGGACGGGCCGGCCGCCCTGGCCTTCTCCGACGGCCGCTACGCCGCCGCGGCGCTGGACCGCAACGGCCTGCGCCCGGCCCGCTACGTGATCACCCGCGACGGGCTCGTCGTGGTGGCCTCCGAGGCCGGCGTCGTGGAGCTCGCGCCCGACCGGGTGGTCGAGAAGGGGCGCCTGGGGCCCGGGCAGATGCTGGCGGTCGACACCTACAAGGGCATCGTCCTGCACGACGACGAGATCAAGGGCCTCCATGCCTTCCGCAAGCCCTATGCCGACTGGGTCGAGCGGCACCTGATCCGCCTGGACGACGTCCACACCACCGGGGCCGTCGCGCCGCCCGCGGACCTCCTGACGCGCCAGCGTGCTTTCGGCTACACGGCCGAGGACGTGGGCCTCGTCCTCAAGGCGATGGTCGAGGAGCGCAAGGACCCGGTCTTCTCCATGGGCGACGACACCCCCCTGGCCGCGCTGTCCGCGCGCCCGCGGCCGCTGGCCCACTACTTCCGCCAGCGCTTTGCCCAGGTGACGAACCCACCCATCGACCCGCTGCGCGAGCGGCTGGTGATGTCGCTGGCGGGTTACCTCGGGCCGCAGCAGAGCCTGCTCGAGGAAGACCCGCTGCACGCGCGGCTGGTCCACCTGCCGTCCCCGGTGCTCACGCCCGAGACGATGGACGCGATCCGCGTCCGGTCCCCGTGGCCGGTGGTGGAGCTGGCGGCCCTCTTCCCGGTGGCGGAGGGCCCGGCGGGGCTCGGCCCGGCCCTGGATGCCCTCGTGGAGAACGCCTGCGCCGCCGTCGAAGGCGGCGCGGGCCTCTTGATCCTCACCGACCGGGGCATCACGCGGGCGCACGCGCCGATCCCCATGCTGCTGGCCGTCGCGGCGGTCCACCACGGGTTGATCCGCCGCGGCCTGCGCACCCGCACGGGCCTGCTGTGCGAGTCGGGCGAGGCGCGCGACATCCACCAGTTCGCCACGTTGATCGGCTTCGGTGCCAGCGGTGTCCACGCGTACCTGGCGCTCCAGACCATCACGGCCGACGCCGCCGACGTCCACGCAGCCCGAGAGCGCATCGAGCGGTGGCGCCAGGCCGTCGAGGACGGGCTGCTCAAGATCATCTCCAAGATGGGAATCAGCACGCTGTCGGCCTACCACGGGGCGCAGATCTTCGAGGCCATCGGCCTGGACGCCGACGTCGTCGCGCGGTACTTCCCGGGGACGCCTGCCCACCTGGGCGGGGTCGGCCTCGAGGCGATCGCCGCCGCCGCGCTGCACCGGCACGCGCAGGCTTTCGACACCGAGCCAGCGGTGGCGCTGGAAGAGTCCGGCTTCGTCCGCTTTACGCGCGACGGCGAGTACCATGCCTTCAACCCCTACGTCGTGAAGGCGGTGCGTCAGGCCGCGCAGGTGGCGGGGCGCACCGGCCAGAGCGCGGCCGACCGCGGCATCGCTGCCGGGGAGCCGTTCGCGCGCCTCGAGGCCCTGGTGGACAGCCGCCCGCCGACCGAGGTCCGCGATCTGCTTGAGTTCGTACCGGGGACACCGGTGCCGCTGGACGAGGTCGAGCCGGCCACGCAGATCGTCAGGCGCTTCGTCATCTCGGCGATGTCGCACGGCGCGCTCTCGCGCGAGGCGCACGAGGCGCTGGCCATCGCGGCCAACCGGCTCGGCGCCCGGTCCAACAGCGGCGAGGGCGGCGAGGCCCCCTCGCGCTACCGTCCCTACCCCACCGGCGACTGGGCCAACAGCGCCGTCAAGCAGATCGCCTCGGCGCGCTTCGGCGTCACGCCGGCGTACGTGCTCTCGGCGCAGGAACTGGAGATCAAGATGGCCCAGGGCAGCAAGCCGGGTGAGGGCGGCCAGCTGCCGGGGCACAAGGTGAGCGAGGAGATCGCGCGCATCCGGCGCAGCCAGCCCGGCATCACCCTGATCTCGCCGCCCCCGCACCACGACATCTACAGCATCGAGGACCTGGCGCAGCTCATCTACGACCTCAAGGTCGTGCACCCCCAGGCCCGGGTGGCGGTAAAGCTGGTGGCCTCCGCCGGCGTCGGCACCATCGCCGCCGGCGTGGCCAAGGGGTACGCCGACACGATCCAGATCAGCGGCCACGCGGGCGGCACCGGCGCCTCGCCGCTGGACTCGATCAAGCACGCGGGGACGCCCTGGGAGATCGGCCTGGTCGAGGCGCAGCGCGTGCTGGTGGAAAACGGCCTGCGGGGCCGCGTGCGGCTGCGCGTGGACGGCGGGCTCAAGGTCGCCCGCGACATCGTCATCGCCGCCATGCTCGGCGCCGACGAGTTCGGCTTCGGCAGCGCGGCCGTGGTGGCGCTGGGCTGCGTCATGGCCCGGCAGTGCCACCTGAACACCTGCCCCGTGGGCATCGCCACCCAGCGGGAAGACCTGCGCCGGAAGTTCCCGGGCAGGCCGGAGAACGTGGTCAACTTTCTTTTGGGCCTGGCCGAGCAGGTGCGGGTGCTGCTGGCGCAGCTGGGCGTGCGGCGGCTCGACGAGATCATCGGCGACGCCTCGCGGCTGCGCCTGCGCCCCGGCCGCCGGGCGGACCTCGACGCCTCCCCGCTCCTGGCGCAGGCGCAGGCGGCCACGGCCCTCGCAGCCAGGGCGGACCATCCGCCGCGCCCCCGCCGCAACGTGCAGCGGCGCAACGACCGGCCCGAGGTGCCGTTCGACGAGCGCTACCTGCTGCCGCTACTACCACGCATCGAGGCCGGCGAGGCCATCGAGGAACATTTCGCCATCGACAACACCCAGCGGACGGTGGGGGCGCGGCTGGCGGGCGCCATCGCCGCCCGCTGGGGCGACGAGGGCCTGCCCGAGGGGACGCTGCGTCTCCACTTCACCGGTACCGCGGGCCAGAGCTTCGGCGCCTTCCTGGTGCCGGGGATGCACCTGCACCTGGTCGGCGAGGCCAACGACTACGTCGGCAAAGGAATGGCCGGCGGCGAGATCGCCATCGCCCCACCTCCGCCGCTGCTGGCCGAGAGTCACCGGCACGTGATCGCCGGCAACACGATCCTCTACGGGGCTACCGGCGGCCGTCTCTTCGCCGCCGGCCGCGTGGGCGAGCGCTTCGCCGTGCGCAACTCCGGGGCCACGGCGGTGATCGAGGGCTGCGGCGACCACGGCTGCGAGTACATGACCGGCGGCGTGGTGGTGGTCCTGGGCGAGGTCGGCCGCAACTTCGGCGCCGGCATGACCGGGGGCGAGGCCTACGTCTACGATGACGGCGGCAGCCTGCCTCTGCGGTACAACACCCAGCTCGTGACGATCACGCGGCCAGAGGGCGTCGACGCGGAGCGCCTGCGCGCGCTCGTGGCGGCCCACTCCCACGCCACGGGCAGCCGCCGCGCGCGGCTGCTGCTGGCCAACTGGGACGCCCACCTCATGCGCTTCTGGAAAGTCGTGCCCCGCAGCGCGCCCCCGGCCCGACCACGCACCACACCCACAGACCGGGCAGTCCCCGCCTCGCAGGCGGCCGCCGCTCCGTAGCCGCGGGCCACTGGGTCCGCACCCGGCGGTGGACCTGCTATCCTGGTCGCATGGTGGCGCTGATCGAGCTCATCGTGCGCGCGGTCATCGCGACAGGCGACCGGATTCTCGTGGCCCGCAAGCCCGGCGCTGCCCACACCTTCCTCCCCGGCGGCCACGTCGAACCGGGGGAGCCGGCCGCGGCCGCGGTGCTGCGCGAGCTGCGCGAGGAACTGGGGATGACCGGCCGGGTCGAGCGGTTCCTGGGCGCCGTCGAACACGGGTGGAGGACCGCCGACGGAGCCGCCCATGAGCTGAACCTGCTCTTCCTGGTCACCGCCCCCGGCCTGGGGCTGGCCACCCCACCCGTGCCGCGGGAACCGCACCTGCAGTTCTTCTGGCACCCGCTCGACCGCCTGAACGACGCGCGGCTGGAGCCGTGGATCCTTCGAACGGTCCTCCCCGGCTGGCTGGCCTCCGACGGGCCGGGGTGGGCGAGCACCCTGGCCGTGCAATAAACTGGCCGCCCGGGCCCGTCTCTTGGGACAGGCAGCACCCTGGGGGGGACGCATGGCCGAACTTTCGTCTGTACCCCGTACGGGCTTCGAGGACGTCGTCACGCCCCACCTCGACTACCTGTACGCCGTGGCCGTGCGGCTGTGCGGCGACCGGACGGCCGCCGAGGACCTCGTGCAGGAGGCGCTGTTGCGCGCATTCCGGGGCTTTGGAGGCCTGCGCAATCGGGACCGTCCCCGCCCGTGGTTGACGCGCATCTCACCCGAGTCTACTTCGACCGCGTAGACGCCGCGACGCACGCGCCGGCGGTCGAGCCCGGCGACGACCGCTTCGATCTCTTCGACAAGATCGTCGAGGAAGACCCGTTCCCGTACTCCGACCGGGTGCACCTCGACTTCCTCGAGCTGTTCGACGACGCCCGCATCATCGAGGTCCTGCAGCGGGTGCACCCTCTGCACCGCGCGGCCATGATCCTCGCTTACGTCCATGAGTACAAGGCACGCGAGATCGCGGAGATGACCGGCCGGCCGTTGGGCACGGTGCTGTCCTGGCTGCACCGCGGTCGCCGCCAGCTGGAGCGCGAACTCTGGGAGTACGCGGAGCACCACCGGCTCCTCACGCCGCACCGGGAGGCTTCTCGTGATCAGCTGTAAGGACGCCGTAGCACGGCTGTGGGCGTACCTCGACCGCAACCTCGGGCGGGTCGAGGAGCGCGAGATGGAAGAGCACCTCGGGCTGTGCCGCCACTGCTGCGGGGAGCTGGAGTTCGCCCGGCAACTCCGCGAGCGGTTGCGGCAGGAGGGCCCGGCAGTGACGCTGGCCCCGGAGGTCCGCCGCAAGCTCGAGGCGTTCATCACGAACCTGGGAGGACAGCGATGAGCGCCCACGTCCCCCACCCGGCGGTGCGCGCCACCGACGACCTGCTGGACCAGGAGGGGATCCGGGACCTCGTCCGGCAGGCCTACCGCGCGGTCATCGGGACCAGGACCAGCGTGGCCGAGCGCCTCTACACGCCGGAGCAGCTGCGCCTGCTGCCCCAGGGCGCCCTCGAGCAGGCGCTGGGCGTGGGCAACCCCGTGCGCGCGGCCGCGCTTTGCCCCGGCGAGGTCGTCGTCGATCTGGGCTGTGGCGGCGGGATCGACACGATCCTGGCCGCGCACGCGGTGGCCCCCGACGGCAGGGCGATCGGGCTGGACATGCTGCCGGAGATGCTGGCAGTGGCCGCTGCCAACGCCCGGGCCGCGGGCGTGACCAACGTCGAGTGGCTGCGGGGGAGATCGAGGCGATCCCGCTGCCCGAGGCCAGCGTGGACGTGGCCATCAGCAACGGTGTCCTGAACCTCTCGCCGCGCAAGTCGCGGGCGTTCGCCGAGGTGTTCCGCATCCTGCGGCCGGGCGGTCGCATGGTGGTAGCGGACATCGTCGTCGACGAGGACCTGCCGCCGCAGGTGCTCACCAGCGCGGCGGCCTGGGCGGGCTGACTCTCGGGCGCCCTGGCGGAGCGTGTCTTCGTCAGCAAACTCCAGAAGATCGGGTTCACCGAGATCGCACGCGGCGAGGAGCTGCCCTTCGGCATAGACGAGTGCGAGCAGTACCCGCTGTTCACCCCGGAGCTGATCGCGCTCATGCGCCGGCTCATCCCGCCGCAGCGGCAGCCGCACGTGGCGCGGTCGGTCATCTTCGCGGCGCGGAAGCCGTAGGAAAGGGTGCGCCGGGGCGCACCGGCGCCGGCGGATGCACCATCGGAGGGGCTGAGCGGTCATGACCTGGGTGCGCACGCTGGACGAGGACGAGGTTGCAGACGAGCTGCGGCCGCTCTACGAGGCCGAACTGGCGCGGCTGGGCTTCGTCATGGAGGCCACGAAAGCGCTCTCGCTGCGGCCGCGGCTGGCGGCGGCCCTGGAGACCTTCACGGCAGCAGTAAAACAGGAGTCGGCGCTGACGCCCCAGGAGCGTCGCCTGATCAGCCTGCTCGTCGCCCATCGCCTGCGGTCGACGTACTGCGTGCTGGTCTACGCCGTAGACGTCGAGCGCGACCTGGGCGGGCTGGCGCGCGTGCGAGCCGTGCTGCGCGACTACCGCACCGCCGGCCTGACCCCGCGGGAGGTGGCGATCCTCGACTACGCCCTGGCGGCCGCCACCGGGCACCCCACCGCCGAGCACGTCGCCGGGCTGCGGGCTGCGGGACTGGACGACGGCGCCATCATCGACGTGGCGGTCTGGGCCAACCTGCGGGCCCTGCGCAGCCGGGTCTATGAGGCGCTGGGCGTCGAGACCGACCCGTTCTTCCTTGAGCAGGCCGACCTGGTCGAGGCTGTCGCAGCGCGGTAGAGAACGTCAGAGAGAACAGGGGGGATCTGCTATGGCACTGTCACGCAGGCAGCTCCTGAAAGCCATCGGCGCCACGGCCGCCGGTGTCACCGCGGTCGAACTCGCCAGCGCCGAACTCGTCTCGCAGGCCCTGGCGCAGGTCCGCACCGACACGCTCGCCGACCATGCCCTCGCCAACATCCCCGGTGTCACGCGGGTGACGCTGATCCAGGCGGTGCTCCCACCCGGGACCCGCGTCACCACCCCGGCGGGGACGACACTCTTCTGCTGGATGGTCTCGGGCCAGGCCTATCTCACCCTCGGCGGACAGACCAGACGGTACGGGGTGGGCGAGAGTTTCATCGTCCCCAAGGGCGCCGCGCGGATCGAGGGAAACGACGCGCGGGAAGACAACGTGCAGCTGGTCTTCTCGATCGCCCACTAGGCGCGCGGGACGCGCACACCACCAGGGAGGTGACGGCTATGGGGTACGAGCTGGAAGGCGCGCTGCTGGAAGCCTGCTCATGTGCAGCCGTGTGCCCCTGCTGGGTCGGGCAGGACCCCGACGGCGGGGCCTGCAACGGGCTCATCGCCTACCATTACGACCGCGGGCAGATCAACGGGGTCGACGTGGCGGGCCTGACCCTGGCCCTGGTCGTGCAGATTCCCGGGAACGTCCTCAAGGGCAACTGGAAGGCCGTGGTCTTCGTCGACAGCAGGGCCACGCCGCAGCAGAAGGAGGCTATCCTGGCGGCGCACACGGGGAAGCTTGGCGGACCGCTGGCCGACCTGGCACCCCTTGTGGGTGAGGTCCTCGGCGTCTACGACGCGCCCATCGACTTCAGCTTCCATGAGGGCAAGGGACGCATCACGATCGGTGACGCGGTGACCAGCGAGATGGAGCCCCTGACGGACCTCCAGGGCCACCCCACGAAGCTCGTCGACAGCATCTTCTCGACCATCCCCGGCTCTGCGGCCTTCGTCGGCAGAGCGCCCGCGTTCCGGGCCGACGTCCCGCAGCACCGCATCCGATGGGAGTACAGCGGGCGCAACGCGGTGCTGGGGCCGTTCAGCTTCGCCGCCTGACCGCCGCCCGGGGCCTGCGCCATGATCGCGCCCTCCGCACGCCCGACGACGCCCGCTGGTACCGGCTGGCGCTGGGGGCCCTGATCGGGTCAGCGTGGCTCGTCGTGGCGCTGTGGGGCTCCTCACCATACGCGGGCTGGCTCGGCCACCGGGAGACCGGGGCGGATACCCCCTCCCCGGTCTTCCGGCTCGCGGTCTTCGTGGGCGGGTGGACCGTGATGACGGTGGCCATGATGCTGCCCGGCAGCCTGCCGCTGGTGAACCTGTTCCGCCGCGTGGTCGCGCAGCGACCCGACCGCTGGGGATTGCTGCTGCGGCTGGGCGCAGGCTACCTGGGCGTCTGGGCGGGGTTCGGTGCGGCGGCGTTCGCCGCCGACCTCGTCGTGGTGCACGCACTGGTGGAGCGGCTGCCCTGGTTCGCAGCCCTCCTCCCGCCCGGGGTGCTGCTGGCCGCCGGCGCCTTCCAGTTCACGGCGCTGAAGGAGCGCTGCCTGAGCCAGTGCCGCTCGCCGCTGACCTTCCTGGCGGGCCACTGGCGGGGTGTCCACCCCGGTCGCGACGCGTGGACGCTGGGGCTGCACCACGGCCTGTTCTGCGTCGGCTGCTGCTGGGCACTCATGCTGCTTATGTTCGCCGTGGGCATCGCACACCTGGGGTGGATGCTGGCGCTGGGCGCCATCATGGCCGCCGAGCGCACGCTCCCGTGGGGCGACCGGCTCACCCGGCCCGTGGGTGCGGCGTTGGTCGCCTGGGCGGTCCTCCCGCAGGCAGCGCGCCTCCTCTGACCAATCACGCGGCGGCGATGCCGCCGCACGCGCGCAGCCGCCCGACGACGGCTCAGGAGAGCGAATCGGTCGCCTCGCGCCGGCGGAGGTAGGCCACGGCCGGCAGCGCCGCGGCTGTCATCCACGCCTTCCCGATGATCTGGCCGCCGATGAACTGCAGTGACCCAAAGGCCAGGAAGAGGAACACCGCCGAGTCGATCACCAGGCCAACGACGTTCGACGCCGCCGTCGCCATCACGAGGTTGCGCGCCTGCAGGGGCGTGTAGACCAGCAGGTCCATCGTCTCGGACAGCAGGAACGCCGTCCCCGACGCCAGGGCCAGCTGCGGCGAGAGCGTAGCCGAGAGTGCCGCCCCGGCCACGATGGCGGCCACGGCCGCCCCGCGGCCCAGGCGCCGCTGTACCAGGTCGCGCAGGGTGAACGAGAGTCCGATCGCCAGCACGCCGGACGGCGCCATCACGCCCGGCCAGACCGGCACCAGGCAGGGGCCGCCTGGCGGGCAGACTGTGCCGACGCGGCGGATCAGGTAGTTGGCAAGCCAGATGGAGCCCACGAAGAGGACCGCGGCGGTCCAGCCTTCCAGACGTCTGGTCATGACCGCGCACCGCTCGCCGCGCCCGCAGGCCGCGGGCCGGCGCCTGGGGGACGCTGGCGCTCGGGCCGGTGCCCGGCGCAAGCCGCCGCGCCCACGGGTGCTACGGCCCGCGTCCCTCCTGCGGCCAGCGCGCAGTCACCGTGGTGTGCACGCCGCCGCGGACGTTGTAGTCCAGCACAAGCTCCATCCACACCGGCTGGGTCGCGGCCACCAGGTCCTGCAGGATACGGTTGGCGGCGTGCTCCTGGTAGATCCCGACGGTGCGGTAGGAGTGCAGGTAGTACTTGAAGGACTTCAGCTCGAGCACGCGCTCGCGCGGCAGGTAGCGGACGCGCAGCCGGCCGAAGTCGGGCAACCCCGACCAGGGGCAGACGGCGGTGAACTCGTCGGTCGAGATCTCCACAACCGCGGTGCTGCCCGGATACTCGTAGGGGAACGTCTCCAGGCGCGCGGCGTCGATGCGGTCGTAGCCCTCGACGTCCCAGCGTCGCTCGGCACGCACGCTCACCGCCGCGGTCGGTCCCGGGGCTGCCGCGATTGGCTCCGATGCCCTGGCCCCTGCGCCCGCAGGACGCTGCATGGCCCATCCTCCCTCCTGCGTTCTCGCCTGCATCATACGCAGACGCGCACGGGGCGGCAACCGCCGCCGTGCCATGTCGGCCTGCCGTCTTGCGCCCCACGGCCGGGCGACTCGCCCGCGCGCCGGCCGGCGGCGCGGCGCCGGCATCGCCCGCCCCGCAAAGGCCCGCGCCCCTTTGGCGCCGAACTCTCCTGTGAGCGGAGTCGCGTGCTCCCGCCGGAATTCCACCACCTGCTCTCTTACCTGGAGCGTGATGCGATGGCGCTGGCAATCGGCAAGCCCCACAAGCGCGCAGACGGCCTAGAGAAGGTCACGGGTGCCATGCGGTACACGGAAGACCTCCGGCTGCCAGGCATGCTGCACGCGCGCCTGCTGACCAGTCCCCACCCGCGCGCCCGGATCGTCGAGGTCCCGCGGGAGCTGGCGCTCGCGGTTCCCGGGGTCGTCGCGGTGATCACCGCTGCCGACCTGGCCCGGATCGGCCAGATCTGCCGGCGCGAGCTGGCCGACGGGCGTACGGCGTTCACCGGGCAGCCGGTGGCGGTCGTGGTCGCCGAGACCGAGGCCGCGGCAGCCGACGGGCTGGAGGCGCTGCGCGCAGCCGCGCGCTTCGAACCGCTGCCGGCGGTGCTCGCGATCGACGAGGCCATGGCGGCGGGCGCCCCGCTCGTGCAGGAGACCGTGCAGTTCGAGGAAGGCGACGCGCAGGCCCACGCCACGGTCGAGGTCCAAGAGCAGCATGCCGCCACCCCGGGGAACGTGACCAACCGGGTGGCCTTCGCCCGGGGAGACGTCGCGGCCGGCCTCGCGCAAGCCGAGGTCGTGGTCACGCGCACGTACACCACCTCACGCATCCACCAGGCATACATCGAGCCCCACGCGACCGTCGCCACCGTCGACCCCGTCACCGGCGAGGTGACGCTCTACACCGCCACCCAGGGGCAGTTCTACGTGCGGCGCGAGACGGCGAGAATCCTCGGGCTGCCCGAGGCGCAGGTCCGCGTGGTACCGATGCACGTCGGCGGCGGCTTCGGCGGGAAGATCCTGCTGCACCAGCCGCTGGTTGCGGCCGTGGCCATGCTGCTGCGCCGGCCCGTGCGCCTGGTCCTCACGCGCATGGAAGACTTCCTCACCACGAACCCCGCCCCGGCCACGGTGATCGACCTGACGCTCGGCGCCCAGCGCGACGGCACGCTGGTGGCGCTGCGCGGCCGGATGCTGATGGACGCCGGTGCGAAGCCCGGCGCGCCGCTGGCAACGGGCGGCATCCTGCTGGGAGGCTACTATCGAGTCCCGCACCTGGAGATCGAGTGCCTGGAGGTGCTCACCAACAAGCCGCCGGTAGGCGCATACCGCGCGCCGGCCGCGCCCCAGGCCACGTTCGCCATCGAGTCGGCGATGGACGAGCTGGCCGGGCGCCTGGGAATGGATCCGGTCGCGCTGCGCCTGAAGAACGCCTCGCGGCCCGGCGACCCGATGCCCAACGGCCGGCCGTGGGCGAAGATGGGCCTGCGGGAGGTGCTCGAGGCGCTCGACGCCCACCCCCTGCGCCGCCAGCCCAGGGAACCCGGCGAGGGGATCGGCGTCGCCGTCGGCGGCTGGCTCGGGGGTATCGAGTCGGCCTCGGCCTGCGTCCGCGCCAACACCGACGGCACCTTCGAGGTCGTCGTCGGCGCCGTGGACATCACCGGCACCCTGACGACCATGGGCTTGATTGCCGCCGAGGTACTGGGCCTGCCGCCTGAGAAGGTCCGCGTGCGCACCGCCGACACCAGCCAGGCCCCGTACTCCGGCATGTCCGGCGGCAGCAAGATCACCTACACCGTCGGCACTGCCGTGCGCGCCGCGGCCGAAGACGCCCGGCGCCAGATGCTCCAGATCGCGGCCAGCCACCTGGAGGCCAGAGTGGAGGACCTGGAGCTGCGCGACGGCCACGTCGTCGTCAGGGGGACCCCCACCGTCTCCCTGGGTCTGGCAGAGATCGCCTCGATGAGCATGCGCTTCGGCGCCCAGTACGCCCCGGTCTTCGGGGTCGGGAACACCGTGATCACCCGCCAGTCGCCGGGCTTCGCCGGCCACCTGGTCCGGGTACGGGTCGACCGCGAGACCGGTGAGGTGCGGATCACAGACTACGTGGTGGTCCAGGACGTGGGCCGCGCCCTCAATCCCCCGGCGGTCGAGGGGCAGATGATCGGCGGCGTGGCCCAGGGCATCGGCTGGGGGCTGTTGGAGCGGGTGGTCTACGACGGGGCCGGGGGCCTGCTCACGGCGACCTTCGCCGACTACCCCCTGCCCCGGGCGTCCGACGTGCCCCGGGTGGAGACCGTGGTCGTCGAGGTGCCCTCCGAGGACGGGCCGTTTGGGGCCAAGGGGGTGGGCGAGCCCCCGGTGGTCCCGGCGGCCGCGGCGATCGCCAACGCCATTGCCGATGCTGCGGGGGTGAGGATCGCATCCCTTCCCGCAGGCGCGGGGGCCGTGGCGCGCCTGTTTGCGGATCGTGCCCGGACCTGAGCAAGCCGCTGCGTACGGAAGGGAATCGCGCGAACGGGGGCGAAGCAATTGTGCTAAACCGAGTGGCCTCGGGGAGGGCGCGGCGGCCGGAAAACCCAGGATACCGCTGCCCGCCCACCCCAATCTAGCGCCGGGGAGGCTTTGTCTATGGGCAGATGGTTCTCACTGGTCGTGGCGCTGGTGCTTGTCGGCGCATCGGTGGTGCCCGCATCCGCTGCGACGAACATTCAGCTTCGTTTCTGGCCGACGAGCGATTCGACGATCGTCGGGGTCACGTGGAACTCAGCAGTGTGGGGCGTGACGCTCCGGCGCGACTTCGGGACGAGCTGGGCTGCCAGTTTCAGCTTCGACCACGGGGGGATCACGAACTGGACGGGCGCGCCGCTCGGCACCGACTCCTATAACCGCTTCTGGAGCGTGAACCTGCACCGGACGTACCAGACCGAGCGCGCGATGTACAGCGTCTACGCCGGGTATGGCGGGACAGCGTGGGAGGCGCCCAGTTTCCCCGCACACGTCCGCCAGACGGCGTTTCGCCTGGGCGCCGACGTCACCTTCAGCCTGCGCGAGCGGTGGTTTCTGGTCGGGGACGTCGGCTACACGCCCGGGCAGGGCGCCGAAGCGTTGAACTATGCCGTAGGCGGCACAGTCAGCGGCTCGGCAACCCTTCTCGACTACCGCGTGGGCATCGCTTACAGGATCAACAACTGGGGCCTCGAGGTAGGGTACCGAGGCATCGACTGGAATCTGTCCGCGGCGATGTGCGGCGGTATCACGCCCTGCTTCCTGCGCTGGGGCGGCGTCTACGTGGGGGCGAACTTCACCACCCCGTAAGGCCGCGTGGGCGGCGCGCACGCGAGGGGCCGGGAGGTATTCCCGGCTCCTCGGCATTTTGCGCGTGCCGAGGCGTGCTGCCCCTGCACGGACACGCCACCTTCCTGGCCACGGCGGCCGCTGGCGTCGTGCACCTGACCGGAGTATGATTTCTGGTGGAACGTCGCGCGGGGACGTAGCTCAGCGGGAGAGCACCTGGTTTGCAACCAGGGGGTCGGGGGTTCGAATCCCCTCGTCTCCACCAGGCCCCGCGCCGGGGCTCGTGTCTGGCGGCCACGACGATCCCGCTGGCGCCATTCTTCAACGCGGTCGGCAGGGTTGCCGCGTGTTGAGAGCTTCCCCGCGCACCGCCGCTCTGGGGGTCACCGCTGCCCCTCCCGCATCGTCCGCTGGATCTCCGCCGCCCGCGCCGGTGACTGTCGCGCGATCTTCTCCAGCAGCTTCTGCCGTTCGTCCGCGGTCCGGGCCGCGCGCAGCCGCGCCAGCAGCTTCCTGATCTTCTTGCGCCGGTGGCGCCGGCGGCGCAGCTCGCGATCACGCTCACGCATAGGACTCCTCGGTAAACGTTGTGTCATGGAGGTACGCCCGGGCCTCACGGATCGCCCGCCACAGTCGCTCGGGAGTGACGGGCATGCGGTCGAGCCGCACCGCCAGCGGCCGCAGGGCGTCTTCGATGGCACTACACAGCACAGCCGCCACCGGAATCGTCCCACCTTCGCCGGTACCCTTCACTCCTTCGGGGTTAGGGGCCGGCGTCTCCATGTGGATCACCTCAACCCGCGGTACCTCGCCCGCGGTCGGCGTCAGGTAGTCCAGATACGTCGTCGCCCGGGGCTGGCCGCCCTCATCGTACCAGGCCTCTTCGAGCAGGGCAGCGCCCATCCCCTGTGCCACGGCGCCGCGCACCTGGCCGTCGACGATCATAGGGTTCAGGACGCGGCCGCAGTCGTGCACCACGACGTAGCGGAGCACCCGCACCCGCGCGGTGTCCAGGTCCACCTCGACCACCGCGGCGTGCGCGCCGTAGGCGTAGGTGAGGTCGGGCGGCCGGTAGTACTCGGTCTCCTGCAGACCGGGCTCGCGATCCGCCGCCGCAAGCGCCGGCGCGGCGCGGCCCGAGACGTTCGGGTAGTCGGAAAGCAGCACCAGGTCGCCCAGCGCGACCGCACGCGTCGGCGTGCCCCGCACGCGCACCATGCCCTCGACGACCTCGAGATCCTCACAAGCGGCCTCGAGCAGCACTGCCGCCCGCTCCCGCGCGCGCCGTGCCAGGCGCGCGGCGGCCACCGACACGGCGTTGCCCGCAGCCACCGCCGTGCGGCTAGCCCAGGTCCCGACGCCCCGGGCGATGCTCGCGGTGTCGCCCAGCACAACCGTGATCCGCTCGAGCGGCACGCCCAGTCGCTCGGCGCAGATCTGCGCCAGCGCGGTCTCGATGCCCTGCCCTTGGCTCGCCGCGCCCGAGTAGACGGCCACGTGCCCGCGGCCGTCCACCTCGATCCTGGCGCCCTCGAACGGCCCGATGGCCGCCATCTCGATGTACGGGCAGACTGCCACGCCCACGGCGCGGCGGGCCGCGCCGGGCGCTCCCTGCTCTGCGCGCTCGGTCTCGCGGTCCGGCGAGGCCGCGGCCCGCTGTTGTGCGCGCACGGCCTCGTACCCGATGGTGGCCGCCGCCCGCTCCAGCGCCGCGGGATAGTCGCCGCCGTCGTAGACCATCATGCGACCATCGCGCGCCGGAATACCGGTGTCATAGGGCTGCTCCGCCGGCGTGATTAGGTTGCGGCGGCGGATCTCCAGGCGGTCCAGGCCGAGCCGGTCGGCCGCCAGGTCGAGCAGCCGCTCCATCACGAACGACGCCTGCGGCCGCCCGGCCCCGCGGTAGGGTGCCATGCCCGGCTTGTTGGTGTACACGCTCAGCAGCTCGTACCGGTAGTGCGGGACGCGGTACGGACCGGGAATGGTGGTGATCGTGCTGTATGGCACGACGATGCCGAACGGCGCGTAGGCGCCCGTATCGTTCCAGCACCGGCCGCGGACGCCCAGGATGACTCCGTCGCGCGTGGCGGCCAGCTCCGCCTGGTGCACCTGCTCCCGTTCCTGGTACGTTGTCAGCAGGTCTTCCCGGCGGTCGGCGATCCACGCGACGGGCCGGCCCAGCTGCCGGCTGAGGTAGCATGCCAGGAACTCCTCGGGGTAGAAGCGGTTCTTGCCGCCGAAACCGCCACCGACGTCGGGCGCGACCACGCGGATCTGCCCCTCGGACAGCCGCAGCAGGTGCGCCAGCAGGCGACGCACCATGTGCACCGACTGCGTCGCGTCGTAGACCGTCAGGCGTCCGGCTGCGGCGTCCCAGTCGGCGATGAGGCCGCGGGGCTCGATGGCCTGCGGCGAGACCCGGCCGATCGCGAAGGTCCCGGCGACCACCACCTCGGCGCGCGCGAACGCCTCGTCGGCCGTACCCTTCTCTACCACCAGGCGCGCAGCCAGGTTGGTCCCGTGCGCCTCGTGGAGCACGGGAGCGCCGGGCTCCAGCGCGCTGCGGGCGTCGGTGACCGCCGGCAGCGGCTCGTACTCGACCCGCATCGCCTCCAGGGCGTCCTCGGCCAGATACCGGCTGTCGGCCACGATCGCGGCCACCGGCTCGCCGGCGTACCGGACCTTGCCGCGCGCCAGCGGCAGCGGGGTGAACGCGACCAGCGCCGGGTGGGGCACGTACAGCGGGATCGGCTGCAGGTCGTCGCCCAGATCGGCGGCGCTGACCGCCGCGTGCACGCCGGGCAGGGCGCGGGCACCCGCTGCGTCCACGTGCACGATCCGCGCGTGGGCATGCGGACTGCGCAGCACCGCCAGGTGGAGCGTCCCCGGCCGCTGCAGGTCGGCCACGAATCGGCCCGCCCCCCGCACCAGGCGCTCGTCCTCGCGCCGGCGGAGCGGCCTGCCGACATAGCGCCCGGCGGAGGACGCCGTCACCGCGTCCGCCCCGAGGTCCCGTGCGCCCGCCGGGAGCACCTCATCCGTCACCTTTCCCACCGGGCCGCGGCGCGGGCGACCCGATGCCGAAGAGCGCGGCCGCGTTCTCCCCCGCGATCGCCCGTCTGGCGGCGGCGGGAAGGTTCGCGGCCTCGAGGACGCGCAGCGGCTCGGGGTCGGCCATGCCGAACGGGAAGTCGCTGCCCAGCAGCACGCGGTCGGCGCCGACCTGCGCGACGAGAAACTGCAGCGCCGCCGCGCCGTGCGTCAGCGAGTCGTACCAGAACGCCCGCAGGAAGCCCTCGGGCGGCGAGTCGAGATGCGCGCGCGCCTCCTCGCGGGCATGGTAGGCACGCTGCAGCCGGCCGATCTGGTAGGGCAGGAAGCCCCCGCCGTGGACCAGGACGACCCGCAGCCCAGGAAAGCGCCGCAGCACCCCGCCGAAGATCAACCCCGCCGCGGCCAGCGTGGTCTCCATCGGATAGCCGATGACGTTGTGCAGGTAGTACCGGTCGAACCGCTCCACCGGCGGCACGGCGAACGGGTGGAGCACGACCGGCACAGCGAGCGCCTGCGCCGCCGCCCAGAAAGGATCGAGCGCCAGCTCGCTCAGGGCGCGCCCGCCCACGTGCGTGTCGATCATCGCACCCCGCAGGCCCAGGTCACGCACGGCAGAGTGCAGTTCGGCCGCCGCCGCATCGGGCGCCTGCAGGGGCACGGTCGCCAGTCCCCACAGATCCGTCTCGCCGTCCAGGTCGGCCGCGAGGCTTTCGTTCACCAGCCGGCTCAGGGCGGCACCCTGCTCCGGCGGGAGGCTGTAGCCCTCCAGGTCCATGACCGGACCCACCACCAGGCCGTCGAGGCCGTGGCGGGCCCGGTGCGCACGCAGCGCCGCCAGGTCGTACAGCGTCGGCAGGACCGGCCGCGGAGGCGGCTCGCCGGGGAACTGCACGCGCACCCCGCCCGCGTCGCTGAACGCGACGCCGTAGCGCGACGGATCGCGGCGCAGCGCGGCGAACACCCGCGGCGAGACGTAGTGCAGGTGGGCGTCGATGCGCACCCCGGACCGCCTCACTTCCAGCGGACGACCAGCCGGTCGACCGCCAAAACGAGCTGCGAGGCGCCCACCGCCAGCAGCAGCACCGTGAGGATCACGGCGTACAGGTGCGGGATGAGGAACGTGTTCCCGTAGTAGATCAGGCGCTCGCCCAGCCCGGTGATGGCGATCAGGATCTCGCCCACCACCATGCCTTTGACCGCCTGCAGCGCCCCGAGCCGGAGCCCGACCATAGTGGAAGGCAGGGCCGCCCACAGGGCGACCTTCCGGAAGATCGTCCACTCGGTGGCGCCGAAGGCGCGCGCCATCTCCACGAGCGACCGGTCCAGCAGCTGCGTGCCCGCCCGGGCGTTGACCACGATGATGAACACGCTGAACAGGAAGACCGTGGCGGTCACCACGGTCTCGCGGATGCCGAAGATGACGATCAGCACGGGCACCAGTGCCGAGAGCGGCGCCGACATCAGCGTGTTCACGTAGAGGTCGGCCACGTACTGCACCGGGCGCGACCACCCCATGGCCAGGCCCAGGGGCACACCCACGGTCACGGCCAGGCCATAACCGGTGACCAGCGCGTCCAGGCTGGTGCTAGCCGCCCTCCACAGGTGCCCGGAGGCGGCGTCGTCGACCCAGGCGCGGGCCACGGCGTCCAGCGGCGGGACGAAGAGCGAGACCTCCAGGCGGCCGACGACCTCCCAGAGGGCGAGCAGCGGGAGGAGCATGGCCAGGGTGGCCGCCCACTCCGGGACGCGCCGCCCGCCCGGGGGCCTCACTGCAGCTCCTTCAGGATCGCCCACAGCCGTTCCACCAGGTCGGTGAACTCGGCGCGCCGACGCACGGCGTCGGTGCGGGGGCGCGGCAACGGCACGTCCAGCGCTTCGAGCACGCGGCCCGGCCGCGCCGACATGACGTGCACGCGGTCCGAAAGGTACACGGCCTCCTCCATGCTGTGGGTGACGAAGACCACCGTGGTCCCCTCGTCCGCCACCAGCCGCAGCAGGTCGTCCTGGAACAGGCGGCGGGTCTGCTCGTCCACCGAGGCAAACGGCTCGTCCATGAGCAGGATCTGCGGGCGCGTCGCCAGCGCCCGGGCCAGCCCCACGCGCTGCTGCATCCCGCCGGAGAGCTGGTGCGGGTAGTGGTGCTCGAAGCCCGCGAGCTTGACCTTGCGGATGTACGCGCGCGCCCTGGCCTCCCGCTCGTGTCGCGGGACACCCTGCAGCTCCAGCCCGAACGCGACGTTGCTCAGCACCGTGGCCCAGGGTAGCAGCGCGAAGTCCTGGAACACCAAGCTGCGGTCGCGGCCCGGGCCCGTGACGCGGCGCCCGTCGATGCGCACCTGGCCCTCGTCGGGGAAGACGAGCCCGGCCAGCATCTTCAGCAGCGTGGTCTTGCCGCACCCGCTGGGGCCGATGAGCGTGGCGAACTCCCCGGCGCGCACCGACAGCGACGCGTCCGCCAGCGCCGCAACGCTGCCGAACGCCTTGCGTACCCCCTCCACCTCGATCCGGGTGGGGGCCCGCTGCGCGGTGATGGCGTCGGCCGTCATCCCACCCGCCAGCGCAGCAGGCCGCGCTCCAGTCGCTGCAACAGTCCCAGCGTCCCGACCGAGAGCAGGATGATCATGGCCACGGCGGCAAAGAGGCGGTCGTACTGGAAGACGGCCGCTGCGGTCATCATGACCTTGCCCACCCCGAAGGGCGAGAGGAGCAGCTCGGCGATGACAAGGCCGATGAAGGCTCGGGACAGCCCGTAGCGCACGCCGGCCAGGATCAGCGGGAGGCTGCCCGGCAGGATCACCCTGCGGAACAGCTGCACGGGCGTGGCCTGGAACGCGCGGGCCATCTCCACCAGGCGCGGCGGCACCTCGCGCACGCCCCCGTAGGCGTTCATCGCGACGAACGGCATGCTGAAGACGAAGACCACCGCCGCCGCCGAGCGGACGTTGATCCCGAAGGTCAGGATCACGAGCGGGATCAGCGCGGCGGAGGGCAGGGCGATGAGCAGCTCCAGGTACAGGCCCGCCACGCGCCCTACAGGCCGGACCATACCCATCACCAGGCCCAGAGGAATCCCCACCGCCACCGCCGCGGCGAGCCCTATCAGCAGGCCCTGGCCGCTGACCAGGAGCGCGGCCGGCAGCTCCCCCGAGCGCAGCAACTCCGCCCCCGCCCGCACCGTGGCGCCGAAGGTGGGAAAGGCGAACGTGATGCGGGCCCGCCCGGCCCACTCCCAGGCGGCCAGGAACGCCGCGATGGAGGCGCCGCGCAGGACGTAGGGCAGGGCCCGCGCCATGCCCCGGCGCTACCTCGTCTTCCCCAGTTCGCCCAGCAGCCGCTCCAGCGAATCGGTGTCGAAGAACTGCGTGCGCCGCCACCGCAGGGCAGGGCCGGTCAGGTTCTTCGTCGCCACCTGGAACTGGATGTTGCTGATGGCGCCCGCGCCGGTCATGCGGTCGATGCCGCCGTTGGGGTCGAAGACGCGCACCAGCGCGGCCAGCTGGCGCTCGAGCTGCTCGCGCGGCACCTGCGGGAAGAACTCCGCGCCCTCGGTGGCCCAGAACGCGGGGCTGGCGATCCCGCGCCGGTACGACTCCAGCAGCCGGCGCAGGACCTGCCGGATGAGCGGCTGGTTCCCCTCGATGAAGTCCTGCCGGGCGATGAGAAAGCTGCTGCTCACGGGGATGCGCGTCAGGTCGATCAGGATGTGGAACCGCCCGGGCGCCCGGTCCAGCACGACCTGCGCCGCGGTGAGGTCGACGGCGGCGGCGTCCACAGCGCCGCGGAGGATGGCCTCCGCGCGGGCCGGCGACCCTTCGGGCATAAACACGATCGTTGGCGTCACCCCGGGGTGGTCGAGGAGGAAGAACTCCAGCAGGGCCTGGACCGTGGCCCCGGGCGAGTGCGACGCCAGGCGCACGCCGGTCAGACCCGCCACCGCAGTGATCTCGCGCCGGGCCACGACGACGAACTCGGGCTTCGAGAGCTCGAACAGCGCCCGTACGGGCGCGCCCTTCTCCACCGCAGGGTAGAACGCCGCGAAGCCGGTGCCGAACTGCCCCTGCCGCTCGGCAGTGGCCAGCACGACGGCCTCCGGCGTGCGCAGGTCCCTGACCTCGAAGGCCAGCCCGTCCTGCCGCAGCAGCTTGAACCCAACCAGCAGCGGCAGGTTCACAACCCGCGTGACTGTCGAGAGCAGCGTGACGCGCGCAGGTGCAGCCGTCACCTCCTGGCCGGACAGCGCCGCGACCGCCAGGCCGAGCCCCGCCGCCAGGACTGCGAGCGCTCGCCACCGGTACCTCCGCATGTCCATCCCTCCTCCGCCCGTCCATGGGGGCGCCGTTGTCGCCACCGGCCGCCTCACGGCCGGTAGATCACCCCCGCGTCCGGCAGGCGCTCGACGACGCCAGCCTCGACTGCGAGCCTGAACATCTGCTCGATCGCTCCCCGCTCCCGGCCCCAAGCCGGGTAGACCTCGAACTGCAGGCGGCGGTAGAGCACCGCCTCCTTGAAGGCGCCGGCCGGGAGCCCCGTGGTGCGGGCGACGATGCGGTCCGCTTCGTCGAGGTTCGTGCGGACGAACTCCTGGAACCCGGTGAGCATCTTCACGACGGCGTCTACCTGGGCCGGCGCCCGGCGCACCACGTCGTCCCGTATCCAGACGATGAGCTCCCACCCGTCGTTGCCCGTCATCTCGCGCCAGGCGCGCCGGCCGTTGAAGATGATGCGGTAGGCGGTGCTGTCCCGCATCGCCAGGGTGGCGACGGGCTCGATGAGCATCGCCGCGTCCACCCGGCCGGCGGCCAGCTGTGCCCGGGCCAGCGGGAACGGGGCCTGCACGATCGTGACGTCCCGGCGCAGGTCCAGGCCCTTCCAGCGGGCGTAGATCGCGAGCAGCAGGAACTGCTGCGAGCCCATGTCGGCGGCGAGCGTCCGGCCCTTCAGGTCGGTGACACCGCGGAGCTCCGGATGCCGCGCGATCAGGACCAGGTCGCTCGGCCGGATGAGCGTGGCCACCGCTCGAACCGGCACCCCCTCGAGGCGCATCCGCTGCAGGACGTTCGGGCCGCCGCCCAGCATATCGACTTCCCCCGTGGCGATCGCGGCGTAGTACGCCGAGATGGTGGCGTAAGGGACGTTCTCCAGCTCCAGGCCGTGCGCCCGGTCGATGCCGGCTTCGCGGATGACGGCGCCCACGAAGGTGCTGATGGCCGGAAACGACAGGACGGCCATGCGCAGCCGCGGCCGCTGCGCCGCGACCGTCTGGGGACCCGCGAGACCGCTCGCGACCAGCGCTGCCAGCCCGACCAGCAGCGCCACCACGCCCGCGCGGCTCAGCCAGCCTGCCCGCAGCGCAACAGTGCCCGCCCGGCCCAATCCCCCGGCCCGCGGCGCCCCGCGGCGCGCGGTGGTCCCCTGGACCCGCTGTGCGCCATCCGCTCGCTGCATCGTCACCCCGACAGGCCTCCTTCGCTACCCCCGGGCGCCCGGCCCAGGTTCAGCATGCCCTGAATGCGCTCCCGGGCGGCCGCCCGGTCCCCGCCGGCCAGCGCATCGGGGCGCACGTCGGCTAGCACCGTCGCCGGGCGGCCAAAGACCAGCACCCGCTCTCCTACCGCCAGCGCCTCCTCGATCTGGTGGGTGACGAGGAAGACCGTCTTGCCCTCGGCGCGTGCCAGGCTCAGGAAGTCCTGCCGGATCTGGGCCGAGGTGACCTCGTCGAGATGGCCGAACGCCTCGTCCGCCACCAGGATCTCGGGATTCACGGCGAAGGCCCGGGCCAACGCCACGCGCTGGCGCATCCCGCCGGAGAGCTCGCCCGGGAACGCACCCAGGAACTGTCCGAGGCCCAGGCGGTCGAGCCAGGCCTCCGCTACCTCCCGCCGCCGCCCGGGCTCGACGCCCAGGATCTCCAGCCCCAGCTCGACGTTGTGGAGCACCGTCCGCCAGGGCAGCAGCCGGTCCTGCTGGAAGACCGCGGCGATGCGCCCGCGGAACGCCGCGAAATCCCCGTAGGGCGTCAGGCCGTCGATCTCCACCGCGCCCGCCGAGGGCCACTCCAGGCCGATGAGGATGTGGAGGAAGGTCGACTTGCCACAGCCGGTCCGCCCGACGATGGCGACGACCTCACCCTGCCGCACCGTGAAGTCCAAGCGGTCGATGGCCACGACCTGGACCCCGGTGCCCTTCTGGCGGTAGACCTTGCGCAGGCCCCGCACGTGGATCTCCCCGGTGCGGCCCCTCCCCCCGGGGTCGCGCGCCGCGCCGGGCGCAGCGGCCTGCGTCACTCTCTCCACAGCAGCGCCCGGCGCTCGATCTGCCCCACGACCACCTGGGTCGCCAGCAAGATCAGGACGAGCACCACTGTCCAGGCGAAGACGTCCGCCACCGAGAACAGCTCCTGGGCGATCACCAGCCCGTACCCGATGCCCGTCGTGGCACCGACGAGCTCGGCCATCGTCACCACCCTGATCGCCAGGCTGAGGTTGATCTTCCAGGAGGTCAGGATCGCGGGCACCACCGCCGGCAGGATGAGCTTGGCGAAGAACTGCGCCCGCGTGGGGCGGAACGCGCGCAGCATCTCCCGCAGGTCCTTGCTCACGCCGCGCATCGCGTCCAGCACGTCGATCAGGAAGATCGGCGCGCACACCACCACCAGCACGAACGCGATGCGCACCTCGACGCCCCGGAACCACAGGACCGCGAACAGGATCCAGCAGACCACCGGTACCGCCATCACCAGCCGGACGAGCGGGAGGACGTAGCGCTCGACCACCTGCCACTGGTACATGAGGATCGCGGCCAGGATCCCCAGACCGAACGAGATGACCAGCGCCAGGGCCACCCGGGCTACGGTGACCGTGACGAACTCCATGCGCAGGCCCAGCAGCGCGCGCCAGATGCGCGGCCACGACGGCACGACGTACGGCGGCAGGAAGATCGAGGCGACCTGCCACGCCAGGGCGAACAGCAGCAGCGCCACGATCGTCTCGCGCGGGAAGCGCCCCGCCCGAGGGACCTGCGCCTCGACGGCCTCTACGGCTTCGGTCTGCGCCACTGCTCCGGATCGCTGCATCGGCGTCCCGCCACTGGCCCTGCGCGCCGGTCAGCCCGCGCGGCTCAACGCGGGGGCTGGTAGATGATCCCCGGGTCGGGCAGGCGGGGCAGGATCCCCTGGTCGACCGCGGCCTGGAACATCTCCTGCAGCGACGCGCGCACCGCGGGCGTCCAGGCGGGCCGGACGTCGTAGACGATGCGGCGGAAGAGCACGGCCTCCTTCACGAGCCCCGCAGGCAGCCCCACGCTCTGGGCGACGGTGCGGTCCGCGTCGTCCAGGTTCGTGCGCAGGAACCGCTGCCCGTCCTGCAGCGCCGCCAGCAACCGCGTCACGGCCTCGGGGGTGCGCCGGCTTACGTCTTCGCGCATCCCCACCACCAGTTCCCACCCGTCCTTGCCCGTCAGCTCGCGCCACGCCGCGCGGCCGTTGAGGATGATCCGGTAGTCGGTGCTGTCGCGCAGGGTCAGCGTGGCGGTCGGCTCCCACGTCATGGCGGCGTCTACGCGCCCTGCGGCCAGTTGCGCGCGGGCGAGCGGCGGCCCGGCCTGCACCACGGTCACGTCGCGGCGGATGTCGAGCCCCTTGCTCTTGGCGTAGATCGCCAGGATCTGGAACTCCGAGGAGCCCATGTCGGCCGCCAGGGTCCTGCCGCGCAGGTCGGCGATCGTCTGCACCTGCGGGTTCCGGGAGATGACCACCATGGCCGCCAGGCCCACGTAGGACGCGACGATCTGGATCGGCGCGCCCTCCAGGCGTAGGCGCTGGTAGACGTGCGGCCCGCCGACCCCCGCGTCCGTCTCGCCGGTCGCCTGCGCCGCGTAGAAGGCCGAGACGGCGCTGTACGAGACCGGCTCCAGGTCGAGGCCGTTCTTCCGGTCCAGCCCCGCGGCCTTGACGACATCCACCATGACGGTGACCAGCGACGGGAACGCCAGCCGGGCCATCCGCACCCGAATCAGCTCGGGGGGTGGAGCCGCCCTGCCCGCGCCGCCGGCGGCGGTCACGACCAGCAGCGTCGCGGCCAGCACCATGCACGTCCGCCTCATGCCGGTCCCTCCTCCACGTTCGCCCGCCCTCACACCGCCCCGGCAGCACCCCAGCGGTGCTCGACCCGCCAGGTCCACGCCGTCAGAATGCGGCCGTCCTTCAGCACGTACGCCGGCGGCTGCTGAAGCCGCAGGACTTCCCGGACGCTCGGAGCGCGCCACACGTTCAGGTCGGCGCGGTCGCCCGGCGCGCAGCCGTAGCCGTCGCGCCGCAGCGCTCGTGCCGCGTTCGTGGTCACCATATCGAAGCAGCGCTCGATCTCGTCGGGGTACGTCAGGTGCGCGGTGTGCGCCATGAACAGCGCGACCTCCGCCTGGCTGTTGCGGCCGAAGGGGTAGTAGGGGTCGTTGACGTCGTCCTGCCCGGAGGCGACGTTCACGCCGGCGGCGAGCAGCTCCCGCACCCGGGTGATGCCGCGCCGGACCGGCTCCCGGTCGCGCCGGCCGGCCAGCACCAGGCTGATGTGGGGGTTGCTGCAGATGGTGATGCCGGCCTCGGCGACCATGCCGATGACCTTGGCGGCGTACGTGTCGTTGTACGCTGCCAGCGCCCCGCAGTGGCTGGCGGTGACGCGGCCCCGGTAACCGGCCTCCAGCGTCTTCACCGCCAGGTACTCCAGGCTGCGGGCATTGGGGTCGTCGGTGTCGTCGACCAGCATGTGGATGTCGGCGTCGGCGGCCTGCGCGATCTCGAAGACGACGTCGATGTGGCGCCGCATCTGCTCGTCGGTGCGCTCGTACCACGGGAGGCCGCCGACCACATCAGCCCCCAGGGCCATCGCCTCGCGCAGCAGCCGGTCGGTCCCGGGGTCGCGGATGATCCCCTCCTGCGGGAAAGCCACCACCTGGATCTCCGCGACGCCCCCATAGCGCTCCCGCAGGGCCAGCAGGCCGCGGACCGCCCGCAGCCCCGTGATGCTGTCCACGTCGGCGAAGGCCCGCAGGATCGTGGTGCCGTACGCGACCGCGGCCTCCACCACCGGCCCCGCCCGGCCGACGATGTCGTCGTCGGTATACGCCCGCTTGAAGTCCCAGGTGATCTGGATCGCTTCCTGCAGCGTCTGGGAGACGTTCGGTCGCATCACGTCGCCCAGCATGGTCTTGTCCAGGTGAACGTGGGGGTTGACGAACGTGGGCGTGACGAGGCCGCCGGCGGCGTCGATCTCTTCGCGCCCGCGTTCGTCTGTGGTCGGGGCGACCGCGGCGATCCGCCCGCCGGCCAGGCCCACGTCCCACAGACCTTCCCGGCCCCGCAGCCGCGCCCGGCGAATCACCAGGTCGATGGCCACCACCTCCGCATCCCGCCGCTCCCGGCGCTGCGCCGCCCGCCCACCCCTCGCCCGGTTCAGCCCGCGCGTCCTGCCGCCGGGCGCGGCTGGGTGCACACGTCCAGCGCGATCAGCGCGTAGGCCCGGGCCGCCCGCACCAGGTCGTCGACGTGCATGGCGAGCTGCCCGCCGCCCACGCTCGGCCCGGGGCCGTACATCGCCGACGGGATCCCCGCCGCGTTGAAGACGTTGATGTCGCGCCACATGCTGGTGTACGGCGCGGCAGCCAGCGCCGGCCGGCCGCCGATCACCTGCCCGTGCGCGCGAGCGATGGCCTCCACCAGCGGCTCGACCCCCCGCCCTTCATAGCCGCGCCGGTACACGTACAGCTCCACGGCTCCGGGCACCCCCGCCTTCCGCAGCACGTCCTCCAGCTCCTCCTGCACGTCGAGGGGGTCCTGGACCGGCGTGATGCGGACATCCACGTAGAGCGTGCAGACGCCCACGGTCTTCGTGATCTTCCACGGCACGCCGCCGCGGATGGCGCCGATGTTGACCTTGGGGACCACGGTCCCGCCAGGCGACTCGTAGCGATGCCGGCGCTCGTACTCGGCGGCCCAGGCCTCCAGCCGCTCGATCACCCGCGCGGCCCGCACGATGGCGCTCGGGCTCTCCTCCAGCGGGGTCGGGCGCGGGATGTAGGGCGTGTAGAGGGGGAAGTCGCCGCCCTGCACGGTGACCTTGAAGAAGGCCTTTCCCGCCTCGACCCAGCCCACCGCGAAGTCCGTGCCCTCGGCGACCAGGGCGAAGTCCGCGACGGTGCCGTGCTCGACCAGGTAGCGCGCTCCGGTCTCCTTGGCCAGGTAGTGCGGGGCCGTGAACTCGTCGACGGGTTCCTGCCCGATCTCGCCCGCCACCATGGTCAGGATCAGGTCGCCGCGCAGGGACACGCCGCTTTCGTGAATCGCCTTGGCTGCGATCAGCCAGGACGCCATGGGCCCCTTGTTGTTGCAGACCCCGTTCCCGATCAGGTAGTCCCCCTCGCGCCAGCCGCTGTGGAAGATGGGATCGGCGGCGCGCGGGGTCACCCAGGTCTCGTCCCTGGCGACGGTCGTGTCCATGTGGCTGTTGAGGATCAGGCTGCGCCCGCCGCCCGTGCCCCGAAGGCGCGCCACGACGTTCGGGCGCTCGGGCAGCAGCGCCACCTTGCGGGGGGCGAGGCCCCAGGCGGTGAGCGTGTCGACCAAAAAGTCGGCCACCGGGCCTTCCTGGCCCGTGGGGCTGTCGATGTTGGCCAGGTCCAGCGCCAGCGTCACCAGCTCCTCGCGGTCGACGCGGGCCAGCACACCCTCGGCTTCCGCCGCAGAGATCACGCTCATCGGCCTACCTCCTCGTCAGGAAGCGCCCTCGTCAGCAAGCGCCGCGGCCGGCGCTGGCGTCGGGACCCATGGACGTTCACCCAGATCGTGCGCGCGACGCGCCGACCCCGGTTCACGAACCGGTGCGGGACCGTGGAGTCCAGCGCCAGTGCGTCGCCCGGGCGGAGGCGGAAGACCGCGCCCCCCCAGCGTCGGTGACGGACCTCCCGGATCCGCTGGCCGACGCGGCGGATAGTCCGCTCGATCTCTCCGGGGCGCGAGGCGGTCACGAGCGCTGGTCTTTTTCAACCAGGCTGCAAACCCGTTCAACAGGGGTGTATGAACTCCTGCCGCCGGGGTGCCCCGGGCCCGTCTGTCCGCGGGGGCCCTCCCGCATCCCAGGGCGGGGTGCAGGACATCGCGTCTGGAACCGTCAATCCCTCCGTGGACGGCACATCCTCCAGGGGGCATCGATGCGGCTCGTGGACCTCAGCCACCCCGTGACGATCCACTCGCCGGGGTGGGTCGGCTATCCCGGCATGAAGCTGTGGTACCTGCAGACGCACCAGACGCACGGCATCGTCAGCCAGATGATCGAGACCCCGCTCCACCTCAGTACCCACCTGGACGCGCCCATGCACGGGATCTCCGGAGGCGCCGACGTGGCGTCGCTGCCGCTGGACCAGCTCGTGGGCCCCGCAGCCATAGCGGACGTCTCGGAGGTCGGGGAGTGGGGGATCTACACCCCCGAGCTGGTGATGCAGAAGGTGGACGTGCGCCCTGGCGACATCCTCGTGCTCCACACCGGCTGGCACCGGTATTACGCGGGCGCACCGGAGGAGGACCTCGTCCGGTACTTCTGCAGGCACCCGGGGCCGGACCGCCGCTTCGCCGACTGGGTGGTGGAGATGCGGTTCCGCTGGATCGGTGTCGACTGCGGCTCCGCCGACCATCCCATGAATACCTCGATCCGCTGGAAGCGGCCGGACCTCGCCAGGGAGTACGAGCGGCGGTTCCGGGTGAGCGTCGAGGAGCGCTTCCCGGAGGAGTACCTGTTCGTCATGCACCACGAGCCGTTCCGGCGCGGCGTCGTGCACGCCGAGAACCTCGGCGGCGACCTGGCGCAGATCCTCAACCGGCGGTGCGTCGTGGGAGCGTTCCCGTGGAAGTTCGTGGGTGGCGAAGCGTCGATCTGCCGGATCGTGGCATTCCTGGACCTGGGGGACCGTCCGTGAGCGCGATCCGGGTCGTCTGCCTCGACGATGCGGCCGTCGACCTGCCGCTGGCGACGGGCGGCGGCCGCGTGCGGGCGCTGCTGCGGCCCGAGGTCGGGGCCCGCGAGCGGGCGCTGCTGTACATCGAGCTGCCAGCGGCGGCGACCTCGGCCATCCTGCGCCATCCGGCCGAGGCGGCGTACTTCGTGGTCCGTGGGGCCGGCGCCGTCGTCGAGCGCGACCGGCCCGCGCGTCCGGTACGCGAGGCGCAGATGGTCTACGTGCCCGCGGGGCTCGCCTACCAGCTCGTGGGGCCGGCTGTCTTCGCCGGCGGGCCGTGCCCGCCCGACCCGGCCCTGGCGTCACCTCCGACACCGGCAGGCGCTGGAGACCCGACGCCGGATGCGGGTCCGGCGGGTGTCCCAGCGGGCGCGGGCGAGGACGCGCCGGGCGAGGGAGGCCCGTCGGCGGTGCGGATCTTCGACCCGATGCGCCACGGTGTCCCGATGCCCATGATCGCCCGACGGTCCTGGCTGGTCATCGGCCCCCACACGGGCGCCCGCTACGCCGTCATGAACCTGGTGGAACTCGAGCCGGGTGAGATGAACACGCCGCACGTCCACCCCGCCTCGGAGGACAGCCTGTTCGTCCTGCGCGGCTCGGGCTGGGCTCACAACCTGGACACCGGTGAGCGCCTGGCCCTGCATGCCGCGTGCGCGCTCGTGGTCCCCCCGGGCGTGCGGCATGCGGTGGAGGCGGGGCCGGCCGGGCTGCACAGCATCGGCGGCCCGGTGCCACCCGACGTGGGGATGCTCGAGGCGATGGGGCTGACGATGTAGGCGCGCCGGTCCGACCGTGGCCGCAGCGGGCGGGCGCACGCGCCGCGGGCGGCGACAGCCACGCAGGCAGACACCGCTCGATCACGCACCCAGGAGGATGCCATGAGAACCGATCCCGCCCTGCGCCGGTGGCTGCTCGGGCAGCTGCGCGGCGGCTACGCCCACGCGCCGTTCGAAAAAGCCGTCGCCGGGCTGCCGCCGAGGCTGCGCGGCGTCAGGCCCGAGGGGCTCCCCTACTCGCCGTGGATGCTCGTGGAGCACCTGCGCCTGGCCCAGTGGGACATCGTCGAATACTGCCTGAACCCCAGGCACGTCTCGCCGCCGTGGCCGGAGGGCTACTGGCCGAAGGATCCGGCGCCTCCCAGCGCGGGGGCCTGGGCCAGGAGCATCGCGGCCTTCCAGGCGGATCGCCGGCGCATGGAGCGCCTCGTCGCCAACCGGAAGATCGACCTGCTGGATCCCATCCCGCACGCCAGACGGCACACCTACATCCGCGAGGTGCTCATCCTGGTGGATCACAACGCCTATCACATCGGGCAGCTGATCGTGGTCCGGCGGGTGATGGGGGCCTGGAAGAACGGGTGAGCCCCGCGGGGCGGGCGTCAGGAGCGTTGCGCGCTGATCTGCGCCCAGAGCGCGAGGGTCTCGGACGAGGCCGCCACGCCCAACTCGGCGAGCGCGCCGCGGCAGCGTTCCCGTGCGCGGTCCGCGTCGGCGGGCCGCCCGAGCGCGAGGTAGCAGCGGACCAGCCTGCGACAGGCGTGCTCGGCGTGGGGCTCGCCCTCGGCGAGCGCCTGCCAGCGCGACAGTGCCAGCTCCCAGCGTCCGGCCGCCTCGTCCATCTCGGCCAGGGCAGCCAGCGCGTCGGCGTATCGGTGCTGGAGCCGCGCGCGGGGTGCGGCCAGCCACTCTCGTACGCGCTGTCGGCCATGAGCTCGCCGCCGTACAGGGTGACGGCCTCGTCCAGGGCGGCGTACCGGGCTGCGGGATCGACGGCGCCGGCCAGAGCGCCTCGACGATCCCCTCGCGGTGGACCGGGCGTCCTGGACAGCCAGGAACTGCAGCAGCCGCCGGGTCGCGCTGCGCGGCCACGCGTCCGAAGACAGCGGCTCGCCGCGTCCCCTGCGACGCGGGCGGCGATCCGCGCGCCTCTTCGGGCCGGGTGTGCAGCAGCACGCGGCTGAGCTCCGTCTCGATGGCGAGCCGCTCGCGGCGGTACCGGGCCAGGTCCAGTGCCTGCCGCAACAACTGCGCAGCGGCCTCGTACTCGGCGCGCCGGGCGGCTGCCTGCGCGCGGGTCACGAGCAGGTCCGTCTGAAGGACCCGACAGGGAACCACCGCGGCCAGGGCTTCGGCCTCCGCCAGGTGCCGGTCGGCCCGGTCGGTCTCGCCCAGCGCCCGGTACGCCACCGCGGCGTCGGCCTGGAAGTGCCCCTCCAGGTGGGCCCAGCCCCGGCGCCTGCACACGGCGATGACCTGCTCCAGCAGCAGGCGCCCCTCGGCGATGCGCCCGGTCTCCACCTCAGCACGCCGAGCTCTCGTGCGGTCTCGAGCGATCCCTGGGCGACGAGTTCGGGGCCGGCCGCCGCCACCGGCCGGAGGCTCCCTAGAGCAATCCTTCTGCTGTCGCCAGCCCCACGATCAGACACCCCCAGAACAGCTTGAACGCCCTCACATAGTCGGCGTCGGTCACCGCGATGGTGCGGGGGCCGCGTCGCTGCACGCCAGGGAAGAGGGTTGCCATGTGGGCCGGCGCGGTTCGCTTGAAGTCTACCTCGAAGACGACCGGCGCGGGCACCCGGTACGGCGTGACCGTCCCTGCCCGCACCGCGCCCAGCGCCTGCCCGGCGCGCTGGCGGATCAGGGCGTGGGCGCGGGCGGGGGTCAGGCTCAGCCCCACGACGCGGTCGATGGCCTCCTTGACGGGCGCGGTCACCACGCCGGGCAGGCGGCGCTCGGCCTCGGCGCAGACCGCCGCGTCACCGGTGACGAGCGCCACCGGCACGCCGAACGCGCCGGCCAGCCCGGCGTTGATCGCCGCCTCGTCCACCGGTTCGCCGTTCAGGCGCACCTCGTAGACGAGGCGGCCCAGCAGCGTGTGGTTCAGGATGCCGTCGCCGCCGCCCTCGCGCTGGTGGTAGCCGATGAAGAAGGCGGCGTCCCAGCCGCGGTCGATGCCTTCCAGTTGCCCCAGCAGCTTGTTGCTGCCCGAGAGGAGCCGTGCCGCTTCGTGCAGCTCCTCCACCAGCAGGTTGGTCATCGGCCCGTGCCCGTCGCTGACGACGACCTCGGTCGCACCGGCGCCGAGGGCGCCTTCGATGGCCGCGTTGGCCTCCTGGGTCATGAGCCGGCGGAACCGGTCGTACTCCTTCTCGCCGGGCGTCACGTGCTTGCTGACCGCGACGCCGGTGATCCCTTCCATGTCGACTGAGACGTAAACGCGCACCGGTCACCTCCCTGAAACGCCACGCGCCCGCGGCCGGACACCGTCTTCCAACACTGCGACACGGAGGCCCGGCAGCCCTTCAGCTCCGGGCGAGGCGGACCAATGCGCAGGGCCGTGCCGCCGCTCCGACGCCGCGCCCGCGCCACGGTCGGCGGGAATGCCCGCACCGGGTCTTTGGGTTCTCCAGAGAAGAACGTCCCGCCATCACATGGGGAGGGTGCCATGGCGTACTACCTGGTGCGCGCGCGCCCCAGGGGAGAGCGTCTGACCGAACTGCGCGCGCGGCTCGACCGCCACGAGTTCCAGGCGATGCGCCCGTTCGGCGGCTCGCTGACCCGGGCGCTGGAGGGCGCACGGCGCGACCCCCGGACGGGCGAGGCCGTGTGGGAGGAGGAGGACTACTGCTCCCCGCCGCTGGCGATGGAACGCGCGGCGGTGCTGGACGACTACTTCGAGGAACTTCGCGTCGAGCGCGTGCGCGAGGGCGAAGGCTGGCAGCGGCTGGAGGCGCTGCCCTCGCTGTGGGAGGCGCCGGCGGGGCGGCGCGGGTAGCGGGTAGCGCGGCCTGGGGCGGGCAGCCCCTGATCCCGGGCGCTCGGTGCAGGGGCCGGGGCTGCTGGCTGCGTCACTCCGGAAAGCGCATCTCCCCCGCTCGGATCGCTACCGGCACGTGGTTCTCCGGCGGCGCCAGCGGGCAGTCCCACCGCGGATTGTAGGCACACGAGGGGTTGTACGCGTAGTTGAAGTCCAGCACGAGCCGGTCGCCTTCTGTGCCCAGGTCGGCGCCCTTGATCGTGTCCAGCAGGTACCGGCCCCCTTCGTAGGTCTCCGCTGCGCTGGTGCGGTCGCGAAACGGCAGGAACAGCCCGCCGCCGTATCCCTCGAGCCAGAACAGGGTGAGCGCCACCGCGACGCCGCCGGCGGCGAAGCGCACGCGGCCCGCCCGGCGCAGCCGCACCAGGCCGTCGTCGCGCAGGGGCACCTCGAGCGCGCCCGCGTCCTGGGGCGGGAGGGCTTCCACCGGCACGACGAAGCGAAACGCGGGGTCGTACGGAAAGTACCGCAGGCCGGTGAAGCGGGCCTTCTGGGCGTCTGAGAGCGCCGACTGCGCGTGGGTGCGAAACAGCTCGTCGCGGGCCAGGCGGAACGCCTGACAGCGCGCCGGGTGGGACAGGGTGCTGCTGCGCACGGCCGCGTAGAGATCCTGGACCCGGCGCCGGTAGTCCGCGAGCTCGAGCAGGTCGTTCATGAGCCCCTCGGCCGGCCGGTCAACGCCTCGACCCGTGCGGCGGTGGCCCGCACCAGGTCCCGGGGATCCATCCAGAGCTGCAGGCCCCGGACGCCGGCGCTCACGCTGATGCGGGCATGGCGCAGTGCCGAACTGTCGACGAACACCTGGTGGGCACGCCGCTGCCCGAGCGGCGAGACGGCACCCTTGATGTAGCCGACCAGCCGCATGAGCTCCCCGGCGTCGACCAGCGTGGCGCGCTTGGCGCCCAGGAGCCTGGCGAGGGCCCGGAGATCGAGGTCGGCATCACCGGGCACGCACGCGATCACGATCGGCCCGTTATCGGCGCGGACCACGAGGGTCTTGAGTACCTGGCCAGGCGCCAGCCCCAGACGTGCTGCGGCTTCGGCGGCGGTGTAGTCCTCGGCGTCGAACTCGAGCAGGTCGTAGTGGATCCCGAGCCCATCCAGTATCCGCGTCGCCCGCGTGCGCATGGCCGTAGGAGTGTGTTCCCCGCCGACGCCGGGGCGCCTGCAGGGTGCAGACCGGGTTTCTCCGTGGGCCCGGGCTCGGGCTGCCCGGATCTCCCGATGGCCGGTGGTCTCCTGGTGGCACGAGAGCCCACGCGCCCCCACGCGGACACCGCGGCCGGCGCCTCAAGCGCAGGACGCGAGTGTAGGAGACGCGTACGTGCCCGCAGAAGCCGTCGAGCGATGCCATGTGGCGCGCGGCCCGTCGCCTGCGGGATCCGGTGAGCACGGCTCCGCCGCAGGTCGTCCTCCATCCCGGTCTGCGGCCGGTCCTCGCCGAGGTCGGCGAGGTGTCGTCCGGTCCGATCACACCGGCCCGTTTTCAGCGGGAGGCTCTGGCGGCGGTGGCGCACGAGGACGTGCTGGTCGTGGCGCCGACCGGTAGCGGCAAGACCTGGATCGCCGAGGAGGCGATGGCTGCCCTGCTGGCCCAAGGCCAGACGGCGTGGTACACCACGCCGCTGAAGGCCCTCTCCAACCAGAAGTTCCGGCAGTTCCAGCGCCGCTTCGGCGAAGAAGCCGTCGGCCTGCTCACCGGCGAGCGGCGGATCAACGCCCGGGCACCACTGATCGTGGGCACCACCGAGATCCTGCGCAACATCCTCTACGACGGCGCCGGCATCGGTCTGATCGTGCTCGACGAGGCCCACTACCTGGGCGAGGAGGAGCGGGGAACGGCCTGGGAGGAGATTTTGCTGCTGGCCGCGCCGACCACGCGACTGCTGCTGCTGTCGGCGTCGATCCCCAACGCTGAGGAACTGGCAGGGTGGCTCGAACGCGTCCGCGGGCGGCGCCCGCGCGTCGTCCGCGAGGACGAGCGGCCGGTGCCCCTGCGCCTCCTGCTGGTCGACGCCACCGGGCGCCTGCTGCCACCGGCGCTGGCCGGGCGCACGCGTACCGCCCAGCGCCGGCCCGGCTGGCTGCGCGACCTGCTGCGCCAGCTCGAGGCCGCGAATCTGCTGCCGGCGATCCTGTTCTTCCCGTCGCGCCGCCAGTGCGACGAAGCCGCGCGCGAACTGGCGCTGCTGCGGCTGCCGGGCGCCGAGGACCGCGCGCGGGCCCTGGCCCGGTGGGAAGCGGAGTACCCCACGCTGCTTGGCCATCGCTTTCGGCACACGCTGATCCAGAGCGGCGTCGCGCCCCACCACGCCGGGCACCTGATGGGCTGGCGCCTGGCGGTGGAAGACCTGCTGGCGCGGGGGCTCGTGCGGGCCGTGGCGGCTACCACCACGCTCGCCAGCGGGCTCGACGTGCCGGCGCGCACCGTCGTGCTCTCGACGCTGGTGCGCAACAGCCCGCAGGGCCCGGTACCGCTGTCGGTCACCGAGTTCCAGCAGATGACCGGCCGTGCCGGCCGCCGCGGCCGCGACCGCGTCGGAGTGGTGGTGATTCCTGCGTCGAGCCGTCAGGAGGCCGAGCTTGGCCTCAGCCTGGCTGACGCCGACCCCGAGCCCGTCACCTCGGCGTTCACGCCGTCGTACACGCAGGTCCTGAACCTGCTGGCCCGGCGCGACTTGCAGGCGGCGCTCGGGGAGGTGCAGCGGTCGCTGGCGGCCTACCAGGGCCTGCTGGGCCGGCCGCCACGCCTGCCGCGCCGGCTGCCCGGCGGACGCGTCGCGCAGGCAGTGGCCGGGGCCCGCGACGGTGTCACGGCCGTCTTCTTGCTGCGCGCGGCCGTGCTGCAGCACCTGGGCTACCTCGACGCCGACGCGCGGCCGACGGCCGACGGCCGGTGGGCCATGCGCCTGCGGCACCCGCGCCTGCTGATCCTGGCCGAGCTGGTCCGCCGGCGCCACCTCCCCGACACCGCCCCCCGCCTGGCAGCCGTGGCCGCGGCGCTGGCCACCGAGCGGGCTCCGCGGGCGGGCGGCACCGGCGTGCGGCTGGCCGGCCTCGCGCAGATCGTGCACGACGTAGACCGCCTGGAACGCGAGATGCACCTGCCGGCCGACCCGATCGTCGACGAGTTCCGCGTCGAGTGGGATCGCCAGCGGCGCCGGCCGGTGCCCTCGCCCGCCGAGCGCCGGGCCCACGCGGTCGAGGCGTGGGCGAAGGGCGCCGAGTGGTTCCGCCTGGTGGCCGACGCCGACGTCGAAGAAGGCGACCTGCAACGCATCATCCTGCAGGCCGCAGAGGTGCTGATGCAACTGGAGGGGTTACCCCTGCCCGCCCTGCGGGCCCTGGCGCGCCGGGCGCGCGAGGCGCTGCTGCGGACGCCGATCGTGTGAGCGGCGCAACGTGCAGCCCTGCGTCACTCGCCCGACGCCAGCCGCCCCAGCGCCCCCAGGGCCTCGCGCACGGCCGCCACCTCCTCCGGTGACGGCCGCCGCATCGGCAGCCGCGGCGGACCCACGTCGATCCCCGTGGCCAGGCGGATCGCCTCGCGCAGCACCGGTATCGGATTGGTCCGGTGGCGCGTCAGCGTTCGGTGGAACGGCAGCAGCCGCAGGTGACCGGCGGTGGCCGCCGCCACCTGGCCCGCCAGGAACCGCTGGATCATGGCCCTGATGAGGTCGCCGACCACGTGCGCCCCGCCGCTCACGGCCCCGGCGCCACCCTGGGCCAGCACCTGGAGGATCATGGCGTCGTCGCCGCAGTAGACGTGCAGGCGGGGCGCCGCCCGCAGGTACTCGGACGCCTGGACGGGATGGGCACTGGCCTGGTCCTTGACGGCCACGATGTTGGGGAACGCCGCCAGCCGCTCCAGGGTCTCGGGCGCCAAGTTGACACCGGTGAACAACGGGATGTTGTAGAGCATCACCGGGAGCGTCGTGGCGCGGGCCACGGCCGCGAAGTAGTGGAAGAGCTCGTCCTGGGTCGGCCGGCTGTAGTACGGCGTGATCACGGTGACCGCGTCGTACCCGAGCCGCTCGGCTTCCTGCGTGAGGACCACGGCGTCGCGGGTCGCCGCCGCGCCTGTCCCCGCCACCAGCGGCACGCGGTCGCCTGCCAGGGCCTTCACCCGCGCCAGCAGCCGCGCCCGCTCGTCGAGCGTCAGCACGTGAAACTCGCCCGTCGTGCCCCCCACGAAGAGGCTGTCCGCCATGCGCCGCTCGATCAGGTAGCCGACCAGGCGCTCGAGGGCGGCCTCGTCGATGCCACCGTCGGCGTCGAAGGGCGTGACGTGGGGCACGATCACCCGGCCCAGCCGCTCGACGATGCTCATCTTCTCCTCCGATGCGGGCACCGGTCCCCGGCTGGCACGAGTGCGCAGCCGCGTGCTCAGGGTTCCAGGACCACGTGCCGGATCTCCCGTCGCAGCGCCGTGTACGCGACGTGCACCCGGCCGGCGCCGTCGACCACGACCGCAGGGTACGAGTACTCCCCCGGGCCCTCCTCCAGCACCAGCAGCGGCGTCCACGTGGCCCCGCCGTTGACGCTCTCCGCCAGGCAAAGGGGGGAGCGCAGCTCCCATTGCATCGGATCCCGCCCGCGGTCGGTGTGGTTGTACGCGAGCCACAGGCGGCCGTCGGGCAGGCGCGCCATGTCGATGCCGGCGTTGGGGTTGGGCAGTTCGGTGGGGTGTGGCGCTGACCAGGTGTAGCCGCCATCAGCGCTCTCCGTCGCCCAGATGCGGCCGGCCCTGGTGCGCATGAGCATCAGCAGCCGGCCCGGCCTCCCCAGCACCAGCGTGCCCTGGATCATGGCCACTCCGGTGCCGGCGCCGATCGCCAGGTCGTCGAACACCCAGGCGGTGCCATGCCGCGCGACGTCGAGGCGCGCGAGCCCTACCTGCCAGCGTACCTCGTCGTACACCGGCAAGAGCAGCGTGGTCCCAAGCCGCAGGGGTTTGTTCTTGGTCAGGACGCCCGCGCGGTCGAGCAGCAGCATCTCGTCCGACCAGGTCTGCCCGCCGTCAAAAGAGACGCGCGCGCACGGCTTGCCCCCGGTGCACCACGCGCCCCAGACGCGGAAGTAGGCCAGCCAGAGCACACCGGGTGCTCCGGCGAACAGCACCGGGTTCCCGCACGGGCGCCCATCGGCCGGAGCGACCAGCGCTGGCGGCGACCATGCGGACGCCCCGGCCTCCAGCCGCGCCACGTAGATGCCGGAGTCGGGCAGCCCTTCAGCCGTGCCGCCGAACCAGGCGCCCAGCAGGCTGCCATCGGGCACGGGCAGCAGCGTGGCCCCGTGGCAGAACGCCGTGGGGAGCGGATTGGTCATCGCCTGACGCCCCACGACCCGCGGCGCTGTGGTCATGGCCCCCCGCACCTCCGCCCGCAGGGGCGGGGCCCCGCCGCCCTGACGGGCCCTTCCGGCCGAGACATCGCCACGTGGGCCGCCCTACCGGTGCGCGGTCATGGTGATGCCGCGGATGATGGCCTGCTGGAGGGTCAGGAACAGCACCAGGGCCGGCAGCGCCGCCAGGGCCGCGCCGGCCATGAGGATGCCGTAGTCGATGTCGTACGCGCCCTGCAGGGCCCGCAGGCCGATGGGCAGCGTGAACATCTGGGGCGACGACAGGGCGATCATCGACCAGAAGAACTCGTTCCAGGCAAAGGTGAACATGTAGATCACCAGGGCCGCCAGCGCCGGCTTCGCCAGGGGCACGATGATGCTGAGCAGGATCCGGACGTTGCCGGCGCCGTCCACCCGCGCGGCGTCGTCCAGCTCGGTGGGAATGTTGAGAAAGAACTGGCGCAGCAGGAAGATGCCGAGGGGCATACCAACCATGGGCAGGAAGACGGCCGGATAGGTGTTTAGCAGGTGCAGGCGGTTCATGAGGAAGTAGAGCGGGATGACGTTCACTTCCAGCGGGATGAGCATCGACGAGAGGAAGATCAGGAAGAGGACGTCGCGTCCCCGCCACTGCAGCCGCGAGAAAGCGAACGCCGCTGGCACCGAGACCAGGGTCGAGAGGACCGTGGTGGCCGTGGCCACCACCAGGCTGTTGACCATCCACCGGGTGAAGGGCCATCGGGTCAGCACCACGTGCACGTGGTGCAGCGTGGGCTCCCGCGGGATCCACCGGGGCGGCAGGGCGAAGATCTCGGGAGCCGGTTTCAGGCCCGTGGCGAACATCCAGGCGATGGGACTCAGCCACAGGACCAGCAACCCCGCCATCACGACCAGCACTGCCCCGGCCAGCAGGCGCCCGGCCCTCACAGCGCCGTCCCGAACCCCAGCCAGCGGAAGGCGACCAGGGTGAGTCCCAGGATGATCACGAACAGCACCACGCCCACCGCCGCGGCCTGCCCCATCTCGAGATACTCGAACCCGAAGCGGTAGAGGTACAGCGCCAGCACCTCCGAGGCGCGCCCGGGCCCCCCGGCGGTCATGATGAGCACCTGCCCGAAGACGATGAACCCCGAGATCGTGGTGAGCACCAGCGCGAAAAGCACCGCTGGCTTCAGCAGGGGCAGCATGATCGCCACGAAGATGCGCGCGCCGGAGGCGCCGTCAATACGCGCGGCCTCGTAGAGCTCGTCCGGGATATCCTCCAGCGCGGCCCGGAACAGGACCATGCGGTAGCCCGCCAGCCACCACGTGGTGGCCAGGGCGATGGCCGGCAGGACCCACCGCGGCTCGTTGAGGAAGACCGGCGGGCCGACTCCCCACCCCCGCAGCACCAGCAGCACGATACCGAAGTCGGGGTCCAGCAGCCACCGCCAGACCAGCCCCACCACCGAGACTGTCAGCAGGTAGGGGAAGAAGAACCCGGCTTCCATCCAGCGCACCGCCGGCGTCCCGCGGTAGGTGAAGAGGAACACGGCCAGCAACAGCCCGGTGCCCACGACCAGGGGAATGGCCAGGGCTGCGAACTCGAGGGTGTTGCCCAGCGCGTTCCAAAAGCGGGGATCCCTGGCCAGCGCCAGGTAGTTGCGCGCGCCGGCAAACCGGGCGTCTCCCAGCGGGTCCCACCGGTACAGGCTGATGACCACGCCGTAGAGCACCGGGCCCAGGCGGAAGAGGATCCAGAACGCGGCGAAAGGCAACAGGAACATGACGATCTCGCCGGCCTGCAGCCACCGCCCGCGCCGGGTGCGCCGGCGCAGCGGCCCCGCCTCCACCGGCGCCGCAACCGCCCGCGAGACCGCGGCGGGCAGGCCGACCGTCCGGGCTCCCGCCTGGGAGACAGGAGGGGCGCCCGGGGGTCCGGGGCCCCTCCGCCACAGCTGCGGCATGTCCGCTATCCCGCCAGCACGCGGTTGACCTCCGCCTCGGCGCGGGCGAGCGCCTCGCGCGGGGCGAGCCGGAGGTTGTACGCCTCCTGAATGTACGGTTCGATGGCCGCGTGCACCTGCGGCGCCTTCTCGTGGATCAGCGGGTAGTGCACGTAGCCGCGGTTGGCCATATCGGTGAACTTGTTGAGGGCCAGCCGCCACGAGTCGGACTCCAGCAGCGCCCGCGAGCGCTGCGCGGGTAGGTACGCCGGAATGTGTCCGCCGTAGATGCCCCACTCGTCCGAGTGCTCGTTGATCCACTTGATCGTCCGGATGGCCGCCACCAGCATCTCGTTGGTCACGCGGTCGGGCCGCTGGCGCGGGATCACCAGGTTGTGGCTGTCGCCCCAGGTCACGGCCCGCTCGAAGAACTTCGGCACGTAGTGGAACCCGAAGTTCACCCTGCTGTCCTTCGCGGTGGGCAGGTACCAGTTACCGGCCAGCAGCATGCCCAGTTGCCCGGCGGCGAACTGCTTGAACCCGTCGGTCCCGGGCTGATTCCAGCCGCGGCGGATCATGGTCACCAGGTAGTCCAGCGCCCGCAGGCCGCGCTCGTCGTTGAACGCCGCGCGCTTCCCGTCGGGCGTCAGCAGCTCGCCGCCCTGCCCCCAGACCAGGATCTCCCAGGCGCGGCGAACCTTGCGGGGCAGCGCGTCTTCGGCCGGGTGGAAGGCGAAGCGGCCGGTGCGCGTACGCAGCGCCTCGCAGGCCCGCTCGAACTCTTCGCGGGTCTCGGGCGCACGATCCGGGTCCAGACCCGCCTGCCGGAACAGGTCCTTGTTGTACCACAGCCCCCACATGTGCGAGTCCAGCGGGACCAGGTAGCGCCTGCCCTGGTAGACGCCGGCCTCCCACACGTTCTTGGTGTACTGCGGCGCCCGGATGTCGGCGAGCTCCAGCAGGTTGCCCGCCCGCGACTCCTCCAGCGGCGTCAACGCCCGGTAGACGTCCATCACCCGGCTGGAGTGGCAGATGCCGATCTGCGGCGCGTTGCCCGCCCCCACGGCGGCGAACAGCTGCGCGTAGTACTCGGCCCACTGCCCCTGCAGCAGGTTCAGCTTCACCGTCCGGCTCTCGGCGTTGAACCGCCGGACGATGCGCTCCATGGCCGCGGCGTCGCCGCTGTGGAAGAGCGTGTAGTAGTCCAGGGTAATGGCGCGCTCCTGGGCCGCTACCCACGGCAGGCGCCACGTCCCTGTCGACGCCGCCAGCGCCGTCGCCGCTGCCGTCTTGAGCAAGGCGCGCCGGCTCACCGTTCCATCGTGGCCCGCATCGTTTCCCCTCATCTCCTCGTCACCTCCGCTGCTCGCGCTCCTGCGCGGTCTCGTCGTCTCCGGCGTCCCCCGCGCGCACGTCGACCCCCCGTGCCGGCGCCCCGGCGGCCTGCGCGCGCACGTCGGCCCGCAGCGCCCGCAGGCGGCGCATCACCTCCGATCCCCCTTCGCCGAAGTGCCGTGCCAGGTCCAGGTACTCGCGGTAGAGTGCGTCGTACACCCGCTGCGCCCGCGCGCCGGGCCGAAAGGTCACGTAGTCGCGGTCGCCCATTCGCTCCGTGGCGGCGATCATGCCGTCGAGCCCACCGCGTGCCGCGCCTGCCGCGGCGGCCGCGTAGATGGCCGCCCCGACCGCCGACGCGTGCCGGGCCCGCGAGACCAGCACGTCGCGGCCGAGGACGTCGGCCGTGATCTGCAGCAGCAGCGGGCTGCGTTCGGCCAGGCCACCGCAGGCGATGACCTCCTGTACGGGAACGCCGCCGGCCTCGAACGTGTCGATGACGCGCCGGGTTCCGTAGGCGGTCGACTCCAGCAGCGCCCGGTAGATCTCGTGCGGCTCGGTGGCGATGGTGAGGCCCACCAGCAGCCCCGAGAGCTCGGCGTCTACCAGCGGCGTCCGGCAGCCGTTCCACCAGTCGAGCGCCAGCAACCCGGCCTCTCCCGGCCGGAGCGCCGCCGCCTGCGCCTCCAGGGCTGCGAAGAGCGCCGCCTCGTCCACCGCCCCGGCGGCGCCCGCACCCCGGCCGGCACCGCGCGCGCTGACCACCCGGTCGGGCACGCTGGTACGCACGTACCACTGAAAGATGTCGCCCACCGAGACCTGCCCCGCCTCGTAACCGAACAGCCCCGGCAGGATGCCGTCTTCCACCACGCCCGCGATCCCCCGGACGCTGCGGCGTCGGGGATCGACCAGCAGGTGGCAGGTCGACGTGCCCATGATCGCCACCAGCCGGCCGGGCTCGTGCACTCCGACGGCCGGCACCGCTGCATGCGCGTCGATGACGGCCACGGCGACGGGCGTGCCCGCGCGCAGGCCCGTGCGGCGTGCCCAGGCGGCCGTGAGCTCTCCCGCGGCGGTCGCCACGGGCTGCGGGTCCCCCAGACGGTCGAGCAACGAGGGCAACGCCGGGTCGAGGGCGGCCCAGAAGGCCGCGGCAGGATACCCTTCCTGCTTCTGCCAGTGGGCCTTGTAGCCGGCCTGACAGGCGCTGCGCACCTCGCGGCCAGTCAGCTGCCAGACGATCCAGTCGCCGCCCTCGATCCAGCGCGCGGCGGCCCGCATGACCTCCGGGGCCTCGGCCAGCACCTGCCACCCCTTGGCCCACAGCCACTCCGACGAGGTCTTGCCGCCGTACCAGCAGAGGAACCCGCCGCCGGGGCGGTCCGCCGCGGCATTGATGCGGTCCGCGTAGGGCTGCGCGGCGTGGTGCTTCCACAGCTTGGGCCACGCGTGGGGCTCGTGCTGGTAGTCGGGCAGGGTGCACAGGGGCGTCCCATCGGCGGTGGTGGGGAGCACCGTGCACGACGTGAAGTCCACGCCGATGCCCGCGATGGCGTCTGGCGGCACGGCGGCCGCCATCGGACGGAGCAAGGCGTCCAGCGCCTGCAGCCAGTCGTCGGGGTGCTGCAGCGCCCAGTCCGGCGGCAGCACCCGGGTGCCACCGGGCAAGGCTCGATCGATGACGCCGTGCGGGTACGCCCAGGTGGCGGTGGCGGCCAGCGTACCGTCAGCCACCCGCACCAGCACCGCCCGGGCCGACTCCGTGCCGAAGTCGATACCGATGGTGTAGGTGGCCATCGTGGGTCAGCGCGCCACAGGCCCGAAGACGCGCGGTTCGACGCCGGCCATCCGGCAGAACCACACCAGGTCGGCGACCCAGTCGCCGTAGACCCCGTGAATGTGGTTGGAGTCGTATTCGGCCAGGAACTCCTCCGCCGGTACCCGCAGCCGGGCGAAGGCGTGCGGCCACTCGGGGGTGGTGGCCGCCACCATGCGCGCGGTGACCTCCGGCGGGAACTCCACCAGGTCGGCCGGGACGATGGCCATCCAGTACCGGCCGTTGCGGCGAGCCAGGCGCGCCAGCGTCACCGGGCCGGGCGCCGCCACGTGCATCACCGAGGCGCCGCCTGCGGGGAAGTAGATGACCGCCGGGTAGAGATGCACGCGCGGGAGGTTCACGGCGGGGTCGAACGACCGCCCGGCAAAGTACGTGGCGTGCTGGCCGGAGTTGCAGAGGTCCCAGACGTCGGCGGCGGCGGCGTAGTGCCGCACGTCGGCGAACAGCACCGGGGTGCCGGCCAGGTGCTTGAAGATCTCCATGGTCAACGCCCCGTCGCTGTCGGCCTCGGTGGCACAGACGATGGGATCGTGGGGGCCTTCCCAGTCGTACGGGTCATTCAGGAACGCCTCGGCGACGTCCATGGTGGCAAAATGATTGGTCATCTCCGGCTGACCCTTGATCCCGCAGAAGTCCAGCCGCCACTCGTCCACCAACTCCCGCACCGCGTGGTAGGCCTTGATCTGGCGGCGCAGCACCTCGGGAGTCAGCTTCTTCCCGTCGTAGTGGATCGTCGCGCCGTGCCGCTGCAGCCAGGCGATTCCGGCGTCCGCCCGGCTGTCGGGGACCTGTGCGGCGCGCCGGACGATCTCGAACTGGTCGATGTGCTCGATGTCGATGCCGAAGTCGCGCCGCCACTGGTCCAGCGCCGGCACGGCGGTGTACATCCCCATGGACCGGCCGCCGATGACACCGTACACCTCGCCGCGCAGCCGGTTCTTCGTCACCGCCGGGCGCAGAAACTGCAGCAGTCGTTGGAAAACCTCCTCGTCGTCGACGTCGCCCGAGACGCGCCCGCAGAACACGCCCACCTGGTCCAGGCTCCCGGCCGCCGCCAGCATCGCCACCAGCCCGGGGTACTGCGGGTTCACGTTGGAGAACAGCAGGATCGGGCCGGGGACGAACTGCGCGGCGACCGCCGAGAAGTGTGGCCAGGCCCAGATGGCGTAGTTGAAGACCGTGGCGTCTGTGCCCTGGGCCGCCAGGTAGCGCCCCTCGCGCTGGGCCAGGTCAGTGGTCCAGATGATCTCGCGCCCGGTGACGACCTCCCAGCCCGCCGCCCGCAGCCGCGCCACCAGGCGGTCCTGGAACTGCTGGCCGAGCGGAAGGAGTTCTTGGTGGACATGGGGGCGACCGTCGGAGAAGGTCAGGACTCCCACCTTGGGCGGTCTCATCGCTCGCCTCCGGTGCGCCGCCGGGCCGCTAGTGTGATAACGTTTTCACTTATTCGCGGTCCCGCCACCGGCTTCCTGCCCGAGATCGGAGCCCGGACGGGCACCGCCGCCAGCTTACGCGCGGCGGCCAAGCGGTGGCAATCAGGCCGAGAGCTGATCCCGGGCGCAGGGCACACCGGCGCAGGGCACACCGCAGCGTCCGGCAGGGATCGCCGTCCTGCCAACGAATCCACGGTGAGAACGTCCTCAGATCGGAGCACCCATGCCCACGCTCAAGGACGTCGCCCGGCACGCCGGCGTCTCGGTGCCCACTGCCGCCCGGGCGCTGGGCGGCTACGGACACGTGAGCCCGGCGGCCCGGGACCGGGTACTGCGCGCGGCCCGGATCCTGGACTACCAGGCCAACGCCATCGCCAGGAGCATGATCAAAGGCCGCACCCACACCCTGGGCGTGATCGTCTCCGACAACGCCAACCCGTTCTTCGCGTCCGTGGTCCGGGGGATCGAGGACGTGGTCCTCGCCCGCGGCTACACCATCATGCTCTGCAACACCGACGAGGACCCGGCGAAAGAAGCGCTCTACATCGCCATGATCCGCCAGAAGCGGGCGGACGGCGCCATCATCTCGCCGTCGCGGGGTGCCTCGAAGCTGCTACGGGCGCTCGCCGCCAGCGGCGTGCCGGTGGTGCAGGTGGATCGCCGGATCCGCGGCCTGGCGGCAGACGCTGTCGTGTGCGACAACCGGGCCGGGGTCGCTGCCGCCGTCGCACACCTGGTGCGCCTGGGACACCGGCGCATCGGGATGATCAGTGGCCCCCGGCAGGTCTACACGGGCCGCGAGCGCCTCGTCGCATTTCGGACCGCCCTGCGCCGCATGGGGCTGCCCGTCGTCGAACGCTGGATCCTGGAGGGCACGTTCAAGGAGGAGAGCGGGTACGAGCTGGCAGGTCGCTTCCTCGAGGACCGCCGCCGGCCCACCGCCATCTTCGTCGCCAACAACCTGATGACGATCGGAGCCCTCCTGCGCCTGAAGGAGGCGGGGGTGCGCATCCCGCAGGAGCTGGCCGTGGTGGGCTTCGACGACATGGACTGGGCCCCGATCCTGACCCCCCCGCTGACGGCCGTCGCCCAGCCCTCCTACGACCTGGGGCGGACCGCCGGCGCCATGCTGCTGGAGCGCCTGGAGACCGGCGCCGGGCGGCCCCGGACCGTGGTCCTCCAGCCTCGCTTGGTGGTCCGCGAATCCTGCGGGGCGGCCAGGCCGGCGCAGGCGGCAGGGGCCCGTGTCGTTCCCCCTCGCACTATGGCAAAATCAAGTAAGAACCCGATTGGGTAGCGCCCCGGAGTTTCAGTAGCTTAATATTCCGGTAGACTCATGGTGACCTATGCCCCGACGCTTGTCGGGAGATGGAGCGTGCTGGAGGGATTGCGCATGAAGACACCATCCCGCACCGCCCTCGCTATCGCGCTGGTCGCCCTGCTGCTGGCAAGCCTGGTCGGGATGACCGCGGCCCAGCCGCGCCCCGGATGGCCGCGCTCGGTGACGATCGGGTCAGCCTCGATCGGTGGCGTCTACTTCGTCGTGGCCGGCGGCTGGGCGCGGGTGATCGGCGAGAAGATGGGCCTGCCGGCCACTAACCGCGTGACCGGTGGCCCGGTACAGAACATCCAGCTCGTGCAGACCAAAGAGATCGAGCTGGGCATGACGACCACCGGACCGCTCTTCGAAGCGCTCGCCGGCATCGGCGAGTTTAGGGGGCGCAAGATGGACGCCGTTCGCGTCATCTTCCCCATGTATACCTGCT
>JAVKIP010000007.1:0-153386 GCA_031459385.1 Candidatus Fervidifonticultor secundus
GACCGCGGTGTCGATGGTGACCGGGCCTGTCGCGCCCCCTTGCGCGCCGGCGACTGACCCGCTATGGGCCGGATGGCTTGCGCCCACGCCCGACGCGGCCGACCCGCTGGCCCCGGCAGGCCACGCGGGCCCTGGAGCACCAGGTCGTAGCCCACGCGCTGCTCTGGCCGACGCATGGCCCGGCGCGCGTTGCCGCCCAACTGCGCCAGCCCCGCTGGGGTGGCTGGCAGGTGAGCGCCTCCGGCGTCTACGCCATCCTCTGCCGGCACCGGCTGCGCACCCGCTGGGAGCGGCTCATCAAGCTGGAGGCGCACAGCGCAAGTACCCGCGGGCTGCTCACGGAGCGGACCCGCAAGCACCTGCGCCTGCCGCACGTGGAGGCCCAGTGGCCCGGGGATCTGGTCTGCCTCGATGCCTTTTACATCGGCACGCTCAAAGGCGTAGGCAAAGTCTAGCAGCTCACCGCCTGCATCGCGGCCTGCCGGGCGCTGGGTATCCAGCACCGACGGACCAAGCCGCGCCATGCCTGACGAATGCGTTTGTCGAGCGCTCGCAGGGCACAACCCAGCGAGCTGTGGCGGGTGGCCTTCCGGCGCACCTCCTACACCAGCGTCGGGTCGCGATCTGCAGCGCCCGGGGCCGCGGTCATGGCTCAATGGGGTCGGGGTGCCCCTTGGGGCTACATACCCGCCCGTCCCGGGTAGCCCCTCTTCCCCCTGAGAGAGCGCGGAGAGATAGCTGTTGTTACATGTCTCTCACGGAGATCCTCCCAGGGTTGGGGTGAGCCAAAATGCCCGCGCAGGTTGTGGCGCGCTTTGCCGTTGACCATCCGATCCGGCCCGGAATGGTCCGGGCGATCCTCGACACGTTGCAGGCCCAGGGCGGTCCTTACGTGCCACAGCTCTTCAGGCGGGCCGCCGGGGGAACACTTCAGCGGCTGACCGGGGCCCGACCGGCCGGCCTCCTGGACCAGCTGGAGGCCCCGGGGGAAGCCACCTTCCTGCGGGTGGCCGAGAGCCGGCCGCAGCCAGTCCTCTCGTTCGTGGTCAGCCCGAATCCGCGGGTGAGCCCGACGGAGGTACGGCTGGTGATACCGGGCGATGTGCTGGCCTCCAGCCAGGAGGTCGAGCGCTTGCTCGGCGTGTGTAAGGGGCTCTACCTCTTTCTGGAGGCACCCTGGGGTGCTGTCGGATCCGGCGAACGCGAAAACCCCGGGGAATCTGACGAGGTGGAGCCCCCCATCGTCCAGTGGGCGAACTTCCTGGGACCGGAACTGGTGGCCCGGGTGGGACCGGCCAGGGTGCTGACCTCGATGGCGTTCATCGTGGAGATCCTGCCGGACGGCGGCATCATGCTGGTGACCCACCCCACGCCGACGCTGGCAGAGACGGTCGACGGCAGGGCACTGCGCAGTGAGTTGGACGGCCTCCTGGGAGTGGCCGACCATGCTGGCCGACTCTTCGGCGGGGGACCGAAGCATCCCGGGCGCGCGGGTCTCCGCAGGGACGGTGGCCGCCGCATACGACTGAAACCGGTGGAGTGAAGAGCCCGCCACTACGAAAGAGAGCCCGGGCTGCGGCGGTCCGCAGCACTGGTTCGCCAGCTCCGCAGGTTCCCGGATGGTAGCCGCTGCGGGTGCAGAACCTCCCCGTGGGGGGCCCGCGTGACGGCAGGCCCGCGAGGACGGGTATGCGCCGCTTGCGGTCGTCGCCTGGCGGCCGGGACGTGGCGCCGCCCCGCCCCTGGCGACACTCTCCCGTACCGCCTCGACGGGTCACTGCCCCCCTTGGCGGCTGACCTGTCCGGCTGACCCAGCCCCCTCCAGATCCAGTCGCCCCGTTGACCCGGTCGGTGAGTACCGGGGCGGCCGTGATTCTGTTTACCCGGCACCCGCCAGGCGTTGGGGAGCCTGAGTCGTCCCGGCCTTGCGGCCTTCCCGCCCCCGGTGGCGGTGGCGCAGGATGCTGACACGCCGTTGGGGGAGTCTGAGTCGTCCCGGCCTTGCGGCTCCCTCCCTCCGGCGGGGCCTTCATGGCCTCGACTGATCCCGGCAACGGGCCCCACGGGGTGACAACCGCAACATCTGGTAGGCCGGTCATCGGTTACCACGAGACATCGGCCCGATGTCAGGATTGCACCCGATCCGGTCTGCAAGAACCCTTTGGTCCGGCCGCCCGCGACCTGTGACGAAAATTCCCGCAGCCTTTTCGCGTCTAACGGCAGGAGATTGTGGGAACCTGGAGAATAGCGTGGGGCAAAGTGGTGATGTGTGGGGATGCTCCGCGGAGAGTTTCAGTATGCCCTCGACGAGAAAGGGCGCGTGGTGCTGCCGCCCAGGTTCCGGCGCGTGCTGGGGGACCAGGTGATCGTCACGCGTGGCATCGACCCGTGCATCGCCGTCTATTCACCCGCGGAATGGGCGAAAGTGGAGGAGGCCCTCAAGCGGCTCTCGACCAGCAAGCGAGACGTCACGCGATTCCTGCTGGCCGGCGCCGTGGACCTTGACCTGGACCGGCAGGGGCGGATCACGCTGCCGCCCCACCTCCGGCAGCACGCCGGGATCGAGCGGGAGGTCGTGGTGGTGGGTCTGATCAGCCGGGTGGAGATCTGGAGCCGGGCGACGTGGCAGACCTACCTGGAGCAGGCGCAGAAGTCGGCGCCCAAGATCGCGGAACAGATCGAGGAACTCAGCATCTGATCCGATGTCAGCGGGGGCCGCTGACGTCACCGGGCACGTCCCGGTGTTGCTCGAGGAGGTCCTCACCTGGCTGGCTCCGCGGCCAGGGGGGGTGTTCGTCGACGCCACTGTCGGGGGCGGTGGCCATGCGGAGGCGATCCTGGAGCGCGTGGTCCCGGGGGGGATCGTGCTCGGGATCGACCGTGATCCTGACGCTCTGGCGGTAGCGGCGCGGCGGCTCGCACGGTTCGGCTCGGCGGTCATGTTGCGGCACGCGAACTACTCGGCGATCCGCCAGGTGGTCGCGGAGGCCGGTATCGGAGCGGTGGACGGCATCGTGATGGATCTGGGGCCTTCTTCGTTGCAGTTGGACGCGGCCGAGCGCGGGTTCAGCTTCCTGCGGTCCGGGCCGCTGGACATGCGCATGGATCGCACCGAGCCGCGCACGGCCGCCGACCTCGTGAACACGCTGACCGAAGACGACCTGGCCGACCTCATCCGGCGGTACGGCGAGGAGCGGTGGGCGCGGCGGATTGCGCGGGCGATCGTTGCCCGGCGCCCACTGACGACCACCAACGCGCTGGCGGCGGTCGTCGCCGACGCGATCCCCCGGCGCGCGTGGCCGCGCGGCATCCATCCGGCGACCCGCACGTTCCAGGCCCTGCGGATCGCCGTCAACCAAGAGCTGGAGCATCTTGCACGTGCACTACCCGATGCGGTGGGGACTCTCCGGGGGGGAGGTCGACTCTGCGTAATCACCTTCCACTCCCTGGAAGATCGTCTCGTCAAACACACCCTCCTGCGCCTCTCCCGTGGCTGCACCTGCCCTCCCGGGAGCCCCACCTGCACCTGCGGCGGCCGGCGGTGGCTGCGCGTGCTGACGCGCAAGCCGCAGACGCCGTCTGCCGAAGAGATCGCACGCAACCCGCGGGCACGCAGCGCCAAGCTGCGGGTCGCAGAACGCCTGTCAGGCGACGATTCCACAGATGCGCCGGAGGCCGGGCAACACAGCGCTGATCGCACCCTCCCCTCCACCGCACTTAACGCTTCTCCTCCGGCACCCGGCTTCCGGCGCTCTGGTCGTCGACGGGGGAACGTACGGCTGTCATGAGTGCGAGCGAACAGCACGCCCGGGTCTATCCGGTCTGGATGCCGGACCGGCCAGCCCGGCACGCGCGACAGCGCCGGCGGCGCCTGTCCCCGATAGCCGGCGCGATGGTGATGGCGGTCCTCTGCACCCTGCCCGCGCTGGTCCTGGTCGCCCAACGCGCCCAGCGAGCCGAGACGGGCTATGCGATCCTGCGGCTGCAGCGCGAGGTCGCGCAGTTGCGCGCCGATCACGCGCGGCTCTCCGCGCAGGTGTCGGCGCTGCGGGCGCCGCACCGGATCGAGCAGATCGCCACCACAGAGCTGGGCATGGTGCCGCCCCGCCAGCCACAGCTCGCCGCCATCACCATCGGGCCGACTATCGCGCGGGTCGAGGCGCCCGCCGCGCCCGGCGGCGTCCTGCGCCGGCTGACCAGGATCTTCACGGACCATGAGGCCGAGGCCCGCGAGCGGCGATGACGTATCATCACGGCCGGCGGCCCCCCGGGTCGGGTGAGCGGTCCGGGGGGCAGTCGTTTCGCGCCGCGCGAGCGGAGCACGCCCACCACCGCCTGATCCGCGCGCGGGCCATCGTAGTGGGCGCGGCCGTGGCGGCCGCGATGGTCGCGCTGGCGCTGCGGCTGGTCACCCTGCACGTGCTCGAGGCCCAGCAGCTCGCAGAGCTCGCAGAACGCCAGCAGCAGGGCACCGTGGTGCTCGTACCCCTGCGCGGCCGCCTGCTGGACCGCGCCGGCCGCCCGCTGGCCGTCAACGTCGAGGCACCGTCCGTCTACGCGGTGCCCTCGCGGATCGCCGATCCGTGGGCCTTCGCCCGGACCGTGGCGCCCATGCTGGGGCAGCCGCCGGCTGACCTGATGTCGCGGCTCGACCGCCGGCGTCACTTCGTCTGGCTGGCCCGCAAGGTGTCGCCGGCTGTCGCCAAGCGGCTCGAGGGGCTGGACCTGGCTCCGCCGGTGGGCCTGCTCACCGAGCACCGCCGCGTCTACCCCAACGGCCCCCTGGCGGCGCACGTGGTGGGGTTCGCGGGTATCGACAACCAGGGGCTGGCCGGTGCCGAGCTGGCGTTCGACCAGGATCTGCGTGGAGTCGAGGGGCGCGCCACGGTCGAGCGCGATGCCATGGGCCGTCCCCTGATCGAAACGCAGCGGCTCGTCAGGCCACCGCAGGATGGGGCGGACGTCGTCCTGACGATCGACCAGGTAGTCCAGCACATCGCCGAGCGGGAACTGGCGCTGGCGCTGGCGCAGTCGCGAGCGCGATCGGGAGCCATCCTGGTGATGGAGCCGGCGACGGGAGAGCTGCTGGCCGTCGCCGCCGCGCCCGGCTTCGATCCCAACCAGTTCGCCTCGGTCCCCCCGGCCCGGTGGAGCAACCCGGCGGTCTCGTCGGTGCTGGAGCCGGGCTCGACCTTCAAGATCGTCCTGGCTGCCGCGGCGCTGGAGCACCACGCGGTCGACCTGCAGGAGGTCTTCACCAGCGACGGGACGTACCGCGTCGCCGGCCATGTGATCCGCGAGGCCCACGGCCGCGTCTACCGCCGCCAGACCCTGGCCGACATCATCGCCAACTCGTCCAATGTTGGCGCCGCGATGGTGGCCACGCGGCTGGGCAAGGAGCGCTTCTACGCGGCGATCAGGCAGTTCGGGTTTGGTGCGGTGACCGGCGTGGACCTGCCGGGTGAGGTGCAGGGGCTCGTGCCCCCGCCGGATCGGTGGCTGGGCCCGGGGCTGCAGACGATCGCCTTCGGGCAGGGTATCTCGGTGACGCCGCTGCAGATGCTGGCGGCCGGGGTGGCGCTGGCCAACGAGGGCGCCTGGGTCCGTCCGCACGTGCTCCGGCAGGTGCGCGATGCCGCCGGCCGTACGCTACGCGTGCCCACAGCCGAGCCGCCGCGGCGGGTCACCACGCCCGAGGTCGCGCGGCAGGTCATGGCCATGATGGAGGAGGCGGTGGCGCGCGGGACCGGGACGCTGGCGAAGCTCGAGGGCTACCGGATCGCGGGCAAGACCGGCACGGCCCAGAAACCCGCGCCCGGCGGTGGCTACCGGCCGGGCGCCTACGTCGCGTCGTTCCTCGGCGTGGTGAGCACGGATCGTCCGGTGCTGACCGTGCTCGTATTGCTCGACGAGCCTCAGGGGGCGTACTACGGCGGCGCCGTGGCCGCCCCGGTGTTCCGCGCGGTCGCGGCGCAGGCGCTGTGGCACCTGCGGGTCGCGCCGGTCGCTGCGCTGGCCGCCGGGCGATGAGCCGCATCGGGGCCGGCTGAGGACGCGACTGTTATAATGGGCAGGGGCTCGCGGGAGGGCATTCGCATGCAGGTGCGCGCGCTGCTGACGGAGCTCGACGCCCCGTCGGTGGTCGGCGACGCGGATCGAGAGGTTGTGGGCCTGGCGTACCACTCCCGGGAGGTGCGGCCGGGCTTCCTGTTCGCCGCGATCCGGGGCCAGCAGCACGACGGCCACGCGTTCATCGACGAGGCGCTCGCGCACGGCGCGGTCGCGGTGCTGGTGGAGCGCCCGGTGCCGCCGCGGCCGGGCGTGACGTGGATTCGCGTGGCCGACAGCCGCCGTGCCCTGGCGGCCGCTGCCGCCGCGTTCTTCGGGCACCCCTCCCGGCGCCTGCGCGTGGTGGGCGTCACGGGCACAAACGGCAAGGGCGCGACGACCCACCTCGTGGAAGCCGTCCTGCGGCGCGCCGGATGGCGGTGCGGGATCATCGGGACCATGGGGATCGTCGTGGACGGCGTGGCGGCCCCGGCCGACCGGACCACGCCCGAGGCGCCCGACCTGCAGGCCGCGCTTCGCCAGATGGCGGACCGCGGGTGCGGCTACGCGGCGGTGGAGGTGGCCTCGCACGCGCTGGCCCTGGAGCGCATCGCCGGCACGCGCGTGGAGATCGCGGTCTTTACCAACCTCACCCGCGACCACCTGGACTTCCACGGCAGCATGGAGGCCTACCGGGCCGCGAAGGCCCGCCTGTTCGCCATGGTGGAGCCGTCGGGCTGGACCGTGCTCAACGCGGACGACCCGACCTCGGCCGTGCTGCGTCGCGTGAGCCGCGCGCCCGTGCTCACCTACGGCCTGCGCGCGCCCGCCGACGTCCGGGGCCGCGACGTGACCCTCGATCTCCGGGGGAGCACCTTCGTGGCCGAGACGCCGCGCGGGGTGGTCCGCGTGCGCCTGCGTCTGGTGGGCGCCTTCAACGTGGCCAACGCCCTGGCGGCGCTGGCGGTGGGGCTCACGCAGGGCGTGCCGTTGGAGGCCATGGCGGACGCGCTCGGCGCGCTGCCGGGCATTCCCGGCCGGTTCGAGGCGGTGCAGGAAGGCCAGCCGTTCGCGGTCATCGTCGACTACGCGCACACGCCCGACGGGCTGGAGAACGTGCTGCGGGCTGCGCGGGCGATCACGGCGGGCCGGCTCATCGTGGTGTTCGGCTGCGGAGGCGATCGCGACCGCACCAAGCGGCCCATCATGGGCCGCATCGCGGCCGAGTGGGGTGACGTCGTCGTCGTCACCTCGGACAACCCGCGCAGCGAGGAGCCCGTGGCGATCATTGAGGAGATACGCCCCGGCGTGGAGCGCGCGGCGCGGGAGCACGCCGTGGAGATCCTGATCGAGCCGGACCGGCGCCGGGCCATTCAGATGGCGCTGCAGGCGGCGCGGCCCGGCGACCTGGTCATGGTCGCCGGGAAGGGCCACGAGACCTACCAGGAGATCCGCGGGACGAAATACCCCTTCGACGACCGCCAGGTCGTGCGCGAGGCGCTGCGGGCTGGCGGCGCGCCGGCGGGCCGGCCCGTCGCGCCGTGAGCCTGCGGCTGACCACACCTGACCTGGTGGCGGCCACGGGCGGCCGGCTGGTCGTTCCTCCCGGCGCCGTCGCGCCCGCGGCCGTGACCGGCGTCGCCACCGACAGCCGCACAGCCGCACCCGGCGACCTGTTCGTCGCCCTGCGCGGACCGGCAACGGACGGACACCGCTTCGTGGCCGATGCGGTTGCCCGCGGCGCGGTGCTGGCGCTGGTCAGCAAGCCGTCGGCGGCGGCCGGGGTCGCGGCGGTCGTGGTGGACGACACGCTGCGGGCCCTGGGGGCCGTAGCCGCGCTGTGGCGCCGGCGCCTGTCGCTCACGGTGGTGGGCGTCACCGGCAGCGTCGGCAAGACGACGACGGTGGCGCTGACCGCGCACGTGTTGGAGCGCCGGTTCACGGTGGCGCGCACCGCGGAGTCCTGGAACGCCGAGATCGGCGTGCCGCTGGCGCTGCTGCGCCTCCGGGCCGAGCATCAGGTGGCGGTGCTGGAGATGGCGATGCGCGGTCCCGGGCAGATTCGCGACCTGGCGGTCATGGCGCGCCCCCGGCTCGGCGTGGTCACGCTGATCGGCGACGCGCACCTGGAGCTCCTGGGGTCGCGCGAGGCCATCGCGGCGGCGAAAGCCGAACTGCTCGAGAGCCTGCCCGACGACGGGGTGGCGATCGTGAACGTGGACGATCCGTGGACCCCGCGGCTGCTGCGCGGGGTGCGGTGCCAGGTGCTGCGCGCCGGGCTGGGCGCGGGTGCCGAGGTCAGGGCGAGCGACGTCGTGCCCTCGGAGACGGGCATGACCTTCACGCTGCACGCGGGCGGCGCGCAGGTACAGGCGGCGCTGCCGCTGCCGGGGCGCCACCAGGTGCAGAACGCCGTGCTCGCGGCGGCGGTGGGAGTCGCGCTCGGCGTGTCGCTGCCGGAGGTGGCCGCGGGGCTGGCCCGCGCCCGGCCGCCCAGGATGCGCCAGCAGGTTGTGTCCGTGGCGGATGTGCTCGTGATCGACGACTCGTACAACGCCAGCCCGCAGTCCATGCGCGCAGCCTTCGACGCCCTGATGCAGGTCGGCGGCGCACGCCGGCGCGTGCTGGTGCTGGGCGAGATGCGCGAGCTGGGCCCGCAGGCGTACGAGATGCATCGCGAGGTCGGGCGCAGCGCCGCGGCGCTGCGGCCTGCCTTCCTGCTCGCGGTCGGCCCGGCGGCGCGGGCCTACCTGGAGGGCGCCATGGCGGCGGGCGCGCCGCCCGAGGCCCTGGCCTGGGTCCCGAACGTGCAGGCGGCGCTCCCCCTCCTGCGGAGCGTGGTGGGGCCTGGCGACGCGGTGCTCGTGAAGGGCTCGCGCGCCGTCGAGATGGAGCACCTGGTGGCCGGGCTGGGAGCCCGCGAGCCCGCAGGGTCCCCATGACCCCCGTGGCGACCTGGCCTGTCTGGGCGCAGGCGGTGGTGGCGGCCGCCCTGGCCGGTGTCGCGGTCCTGGCGGCCGGGCCGCGCGCGGTGGCGCTGCTGTCGGCCCTGGGCTCGCGGCAGCAGATCCGCGAGGACGCGCCCGCGCGCCACCAGGCCAAGGCTGGCGTCCCCACCATGGGTGGTCTGGTCATCGTCGGGGCGGTGGTCGTCGCGACGCTCATCGCTGGCGGATGGACCGGTCGGACCGCGTTCGGGCTCGCGGGGCTGCTGGGCTTCGGCGCCATCGGCTTCCTCGACGACCTGCGCAAGGTGCGGCGGGGGCGCAACCTCGGCCTGCGCGCGCGCGAGCGGCTGGCCCTGCAGCTGGCACTCGGCCTGCTGCTGGGCGGCATCGCCGCCGCCACCATGAGTACGAGCGTGCGCCTGCCGGGCGGCGCCGGCGTACCCCTCGGCGCCGCCTACGCCCTCTTCGTCGCGCTGTGGCTTGCGGGGTTCGCGAACGCCGTGAACCTGACCGACGGCCTCGACGGGCTGGCCGCCGGGCTGGCGGCGGCTGCGGCCGCAGGCCTGGCGGTCGTGGCGGCGCGCCGGGCCGCGCCGGACGTGACGGTGGCGGCGGCGGCCATCGCCGGGGCGGCGCTGGCGTTCCTGTCGGTGAACGCGCATCCGGCGCGGCTCATCATGGGGGATGTCGGGTCCAACGCGCTGGGCGGCGGTCTGGCAGCCCTGGCCGTCGCCACGGGCGCGGAGCTGCCGATGCTCATTCTCGGCGGCGTCTTCGTCGCCGAGGCGGTCTCGGTGCTGGCGCAGGTCGCGTACTTTAAGGCCACCGGCGGCCGGCGCATCTTCCGCATGAGCCCGCTGCACCACCACTTCGAGCTGGCAGGGTGGTCAGAACCCCAGGTGGTCCGGCGGTTCTACGCCGCGGGCTCGGTGTGTCTGGTGCTCGGCGTCGTGGCGGCCCGGTGAGGACCACTGCCGGCGCGCGCGTGGACCAGGTCACCGCGCAACTGCGCGGGCGGCGGATCCACGTGCTCGGGCCGTCGGGCACCGAAGGGTCCGCGGTGATCGACTTCCTGCTCTCGCAGGACATCACGACCATCACCGCGCACGACCTGGAGCCGCCGGAGCGGTTCGCCGCCACCGTGGAGCGCACGCATCCGTGGCTGGACCCCATGGGCCGCGCCGCGCTGGTGGCGCGGCTGCGCGCCGCGCCGCTGACCTGGCGGCAGGGCCCGCGCTACCTGGAGGGCCTCGAGGAGGCCGAGGTCATCTTCGTGCCGCAGTCGTGGTTCCGGCATCCGCAGAACGCGCCGGTGCGGGCGGCGGCAGCGCGGGGCGTCCCGCTGTGGAGCATGACGCGGCTGTTCTTCGAACTGCATCCGGGACCGGTGCTGGGGGTCACCGGCACGAACGGGAAGTTCACGGTGGTCACGTTGATCGCCGCCATGCTGGAGGCGGCGCGCCTCCCGGTCGTGGTCTCGGGCAACGACCGCACCCACGTGCCGGCCCTCTACGCGCTGGACCGGCTGACGCCCCAGACCTGGCTGGTGCTCGAGATCAGCAACCGGCAGCTCGTCGGCCTGCCGTACAGTCCCCAGGTGGCCGTGGTGACCAACATCGCGACGCACCACCTCGACGATCACGGCGGGATGGACGCCTACGTGGAGGCCAAGCGGACCATTGTGCGCCACCAGGGGCCGGCGGACCACGCGGTGCTGAACGCGGACGACCAGCGGGTCGCCGGCATGGCGGCCGGTGCCCGCGGCCACGTCCACTGGTTCAGCCGCCGTGGCCCGGTCGCGCAGGGCGCGTACCTGGATGACGGCTGGCTCGTGCTGGCCGACCGGCCGCCGGCGCGCGTGCTCGAGGTGGCGGCGCTGCCCGTGCCGGGGGACCACATGGTGGAGAATGCTCTGGCGGCGCTGGCAGCTTCCGCGGTGGCGGGCGTCCCGCCCGAGGCCATGGCGCGGGTCCTGCGGGCGTTTCGCGGACTGCCGTACCGGTTCCGCCTGGTGGCCGAGCGCGACGGCGTCGCCTTCTATGAGGACTCCCTGGCCACGAACCCGGCGGCGGCGGCCGCGGCGATCCGGAGCATGGGTCGCCCTTTCCACCTGATCGCCGGGGGGGTCCGGCGCCAGGCCCGTGCGCAGGACTTCCTGCCGATGGTGGAGGCCCTGGCCGCAGCGCCCGTGCGTGGCGTCTACCTCATCGGGGCCTCTGCCCCGATCCTGGCCGAGGCGCTCGCCGCCATGTCGCCCGGCGCCGGGGTCGCGATCCACCGCACCGGGACGCTGGAGCGCGCTCTGGCCGCGGCACGGGCTGCTGCGCGGCCCGGCGAGGCCATCCTGCTGTCGCCCGGCTGCGAGAGCTTCGATCAGTTCGCCGACTACCGGGAGCGCGGCGACCGGTTCGTGCACCTGGTCGCGCAGCTGCCCACGGTGTCCGTCGAGGACGTGGGACGCTGATGGGGACGGTGGCCGCGCTGCACCGCCGGACCGGGGACGTCGCGTTGTTCGCGTGCGTGCTGGCCATGGTCGCCCTGGGTCTGGTGATGGTGTACAGTGCCAGCAGCGTGGTGGCGTACGAGCGGCTGCAGGACAGCGCCTACTTCTTCAAGCGCCAGACCCTCTGGGCCGCGCTGGGCCTGGCCGCCCTGGGGGTGGCGTGGAGGACGCACTACGCCCGCCTGGGGCGCCTGGCGGTCCCGGTGCTGCTGGTAGCGCTGGTCCTGATGGGACTGGTCCTGCTCCCCGGCATCGGGGTGGTCGCGGGCGGAGCGCGCCGGTGGCTCGTCGCCGGGCCCCTGCGGTTCCAGCCGGTCGAACTCGCCAAGCTGGCCATGGTGCTTTACGTCGCGCAGTTCGCGACGCGGCGAGGGCCGGGCATGCGCGACTTCCGGCGCGGTGTGCTGCCGCCCCTGCTGGTCACTGGACTCCTGGGCGCGCTGGCGCTGCGGCAGCCCGACATGGGCTCGGCGCTGGTGCTGGGGGCTGCAATGCTCGTGATGCTGTACCTGGGCGGCGCGCGCGTGCTCCATCTCGGGCTGGTCGTGGCCGCCGCGCTGCCGGTCCTGGCGGCGGCGGTCCTTCTGGCCGACTACCGGATGGCGCGCGTCGTCGCGTTCCTGAACCCGTGGCGAGATCCGCAGGGCACGGGCTTCCACATCATCCAGGCGCTGCTGGCCTTCGGCTCCGGCGGCCTCCTGGGGAGCGGGTTGGGGGCGAGCCGGCAGAAGTTCTTCTACCTGCCGGAGCGGCATACGGACTTCATCTTTGCCATCCTGGGCGAGGAGCTCGGACTGTTGGGCACGCTGGGGCTGCTGGCCCTGTTCGGGCTGTTCGCGTACCGGGGCCTGCGCATCGCGGCATACGCGCCGGACCGCTTCAGCAGCCTGCTCGCCGCCGGGATCACGACGTCTGTCACCGGCCAGGCGCTGCTGAACATGGGGGTGGCCACCGGCAGCCTGCCGGTCACAGGGGTGCCGTTGCCCTTCGTCAGCTTCGGCGGCTCGGCGATGGTCACCACGATGATCCAGGTCGGCGTGCTTTTGAACATCTCGCGCTACGCGCGCCCGGCGCGTCCGGCGGTGAGCCGGCCCACGCGGCTCGGCCGACCCATGGCCGGGACAGGCGCGGCGCGCGCGGTGACGGCGCCATGAAGGTCGTGATCACCGGCGGTGGCACGGGCGGGCACGTCTACCCCGGGCTGGCCATCGCCGAGGCACTGCGCCGGCGGCGTCCGGAGGTGGAGGTCGTCTTCATCGGCGGCGACCGACTCGAGGCACGCGTCGTACCGCAGGAGGGGTGGCCATACCGCGCGATCCGCGCACGCCCGCTGCGGCGCGGCCGGACGCTGGCCGCGGTGGGCACCCTGGCGGCGACCGGGCTCGGGACGGCGCAGGCCCTCGTCATCCTGGCCCGCCTGTGGCCCGACGTGGTCGTCGCCACCGGCGGCTACGTCTGTGTCCCGGTGGGCATCGCAGCCGCAGCCCTTGGCCGGCCGCTCGTGCTCCAGGAGCAGAACATGCGGCCGGGGCTCGCGCACCGGCTGCTGTCCCGGTGGGCCCGGTGGGTGTCGGTCCCTCATCCCGCCGCCGGCGCCCGGCTGGGCGCGCGGCGCGTCGAGGTCACCGGCGTGCCCGTCCGCCGGCGGGCTCTGGAGGGCGACCGCGCCCGCGGCCTGGCACGGTGGGGACTGGACCCCGGGCGCTTCACGCTGCTCGTGCTCGGCGGCAGCCAGGGAGCCGAGAGCCTGAACCGCGCGGCCTGTCAGATCGCCGACCTCCTGATGTTCGAGCGACACCTGCAGGTGCTGCACCAGACCGGACCCGAGCACGTGCACTGGGTTGCCGAGGCGATCGGCCGCCGGGAGCACGTCGGCCCGCCGGCGATCCGCCACGTGGCGGTGCCGTTCCTCGACCCGATCGGCGACGCCTACGCGTGTGCGGATCTGGTCGTCTGCCGCGCCGGCGCGGCGACGCTGGCGGAGATCACGGCCTGGGGGCTGCCGGCGATCCTGGTCCCGTATCCGTACGCGGCGGAGGGCCATCAGGAGGACAACGCGGCGGTGCTGGTGGCGGCAGGCGCCGCGGTGTCCCTCGCCGACGGGGCCCTCGCCAGCGGTGCGCTGCTCGAGGTCGTGCGGGAACTGATCGCCGACCGCGCCCGGCGCGAGGCGATGGGGCGCGCGAGCCGCGCCATCGGGCGGCCCGAGGCCGCGGCGGTCGTGGCCGATCTGGTCGTGCGCACCGCCGGCGGCACCGTGGCGCAGGAGGCGCTGGCGTGATCGCCCCGGGCGCGCACCTGCACTTCATCGGCATCGGCGGCGCGGGCATGAGCGCGCTGGCCCAGGTGCTGCGCCACCGCGGCTACGCCGTCTCTGGCTGCGACGTGCGCGAGTCCGAGGCCACGGCGCGCCTGCGGCGGCTCGGGATCGCCGTCGCCATCGACCACCATCCCACCCACCTGGACGGGCCCGATGCGCTGGTCGTCTCGCGGGCCATCGAGGAAGGCAACCCGGAGGTGTATGCAGCACGGACGAGGGGCGTGCCGGTCTACCATCGGGCCGAGCTGCTGGGGACGCTCATGGCCAGCGGGCGCAGCATCGCCGTCGTGGGGACCCACGGCAAGACCACGACTGCGGCGATGCTGGCGCGGGTGCTCACAGCCGCAGGGCTGGATCCCACGGCGCTCATCGGCGCCGACGTGCCCGACTACGGGGGCAATGCGCGCGCCGGAGGCGGCGACTGGATCGTGGCGGAGGTGGACGAGAGCGACGGCTCGCTGGTCCACGTCCGGCCTGCGGCCGCGGTGCTGACGAGCCTGGATGCCACCGATCACCGCGATTTCTACACCTCCGCCGCACATCTCGTCGACGTCTTCGCACGGTTCCTCCGCGGCGTGGCGCCCGACGGGTTCGTGGCCGCGTGTATCGATCACGCGGCCGTGCGCGCGGTCGTCGCCGCATTGGGGCGGCCCGTGATCACGTACGGGTTCCATCCCGCGGCCGACGTGCGCGGCGAGGCAGTGGCTTTGCGCGGGGCCACGGCGCGCGCCACCCTCACCGTGGGCGGGCGGGCCGCGGGCATCCTGGAGCTGCGCGTGCCGGGCCGGCACAACATCGTCAACGCGCTGGGCGCGGTGGCCGCGGCCCGGGCGGTGGGAGTGCCCGTGGAGACGGCCGCGACGGCGCTGCGCGACTACCAGGGGGCCGCGCGTCGCTTCGCGATTCGCGGCGAGGCCGGCGGCGTGCTGGTCGTGGACGACTACGCCCACAACCCGGTGAAGCTCGCGGCGGTGCTCCAGGCGGCGCGCGAGGGATGGCCCGAGCGCCGTCTGGTGGTCGTCTTCCAGCCCCACCGGTTCTCGCGCACGCGCACGACCCACGGCGCCTATGCCAACGTGTTCGCGCTCGCGGACGAGGTGATCGTCACGGAGATCTACCCCGCGGGCGAGCGCCCGGTGCCGGGCGTCGGCGCGCACCTGATCGTCGACGCCATCGCGCGGCAGCGGTCGGTGCGCTACTGTCCCACCATCGAGGACGTCCTGGCCACACTGGAGCACCTGGTGCGCCCCGGCGATCTGGTGCTGACCCTGGGCGCGGGCGACATCGGTGCGGCCGCGGACCTGCTCCTGACGCGGCTGGCGCCGCGGGATGCCGCTCCGGCCGGCGCCGAGGATCGGCCGTGACGACCACAGCCGTGCGGCTGGCCACGCTCGAACGGCGGCTGCGGGCGGTGGCGCGGGACGTGCGGCGCGACGCGCCGCTGGCGCGCCACGTGTCGTTCCGAATCGGGGGCCCGGCCGACCTGCTGGTGATTCCTCGCTCGATGCGGGAACTGCGGGCGGCCTGCGACGTCCTCTTCGCCGAGGGGATTCACCCGCTGGTCCTCGGTCAGGGTTCCAACGTCCTGATCAGTGACCGCGGCGTCCGGGGCGTCGTCGTGAAGATCGGCAAGGGACTCGACCGGGTGCGTCTCGACGGCACGCGGGTGGTCGCCGAGTGCGGCGCCGGCGTGCCCGCCCTGGCGCTACGCACGGCCCGGGCGGGACTGGCGGGCCTGGAGTTCGCGGCGGGCATCCCGGCGTCGGCGGGCGGCGCCGTGGTCATGAACGCCGGCGCGCACGGCCACGCCATCGACGAGGTGACCGAGTCGGTGGAGGTGCTGACGCCCGAGGGCGTGCGCCGGCTTGACCGGGCGGCGCTGGGCTTCGCCTACCGCTCTTCGGTCCTCCAGACGCGCCCCTGGGTCGTCGCGTCGGTCAGCATGGTGCTGCAGCCGGGCGACCCGGCGACCATCGTGCGGCGGTTGGAGGAGTGGCTGGCGCTGCGCGGTGCCACCCAGCCCATCGGTCCCCCCAGTTCCGGGTGCGTCTTCCGCAACCCGCCGGGTGACCACGCCGGCCGGCTGATCGACCAGGCGGGCCTGAAGGGGCTGGCCGTCGGCGGCGCGCGCGTCTCGGAGGTGCACGCGAACTACATCGTGAATACTGGCGGGGCCACGGCGGCCGATGTGCTGGCCCTGGTGGAGCAGGTCCGGGCACGCCTGGCGGCGCAGGCCGGCGTGCACCTCGAGCTGGAGGTCAAGCTGCTGGGAGAGTTCTGAACCCGCCGCCACAGCGCCGACGCTGCCATCATGCTCTCGACGCCGCATGCGCCTCCCGTCACCCTCCCATCCTCGGCCGGCCGGTCCCGGCGCGTTCGTGCGGTCGGCGCGTGCAGGGCCTCGTCGCATCCCCGCGAGGCCGCATCCCGTGGCGAGGGCGCCGCCGGGTCCCTTCCGGCGCGCGCGGTGATCGCGACCCTGCGCTTCTCGCTGGTCATGGCCACGCTGCTGGCGGCCCTGATGCTGCCCCAGTCGGCGTTCTTCGACGTCCGGCGCATCGTGGTGACCGGTGCCCACACCCTCCTGCCCGAGGACGTCGCGGCGACGGCCGGGGTCCAGTACGGGCGCCCGTTGTTCGCAGTCCGCCCGGCCGAAGCCACGGCGCGGCTCCAGGCCCACCCGCGGATCCGCGCTGCGCGCGTCCAGGTGCGCTGGCCGGAAACGGTCGTGATCGATCTCACGGAGCGCGTCCCCCGCCTGGCCGTGCGCGTGGGTCCGCGCTATGCGCTCGTCGCCGACGACGACGTGGTCGTGGCCCTCGCCGACGGCCCGGGCGGGCTGCCGTGGCTGGACGACCGCGCAGGCCGCACGGCAGGGGTGCGCCCGGGTGCCCGCATCGCCTCGCCGACGATGCGCGCGATGCACGTCGTGGTGGAAGCACTGCCCGAGGCGATGCGCGCCCGGCTCCTGCGGGTGATCGTCCAGGATGGCGGCGATCTCGTCGTGGAGTTTGCCCCGGGCCTCCTGGTGCGGGCGGCGGTCCGGGCCGACCTGGCCGAGCGCCTGGCCCTGCTGCCCCGGGCGTTGGAGGCGCTGCAGGCGCGGGGGATCGTCGCGAAGGTGATCGACCTGCGCTATGCCGGCTCACTGGTGGTCACACCCTGGCGAGAAGGAGATGGACCGCAGGTGTGGAATAGCCGCCCAGATCTGGGGGCAGGCGATTCCATCACCCACTACAGGTAGCATATGGCTCGGCGGGGCTCCGTTGCGGGCCTGGACATTGGAACCACCAAGGTCGCCGCTATCGTCGCCGACGTCGACGACGACGGCGACGTCCACGTCGTCGGGGCGGGCACGGCTCCCTCTACCGGGATTCGCCGCGGGGTGGTCGTCGACCTCGACGCCACGGCGACGGCCATCGAGCAGGCCCTCGACCGCGCGCAGCGCATGGCGGGCCTCGAGGTTCGCGCCGCCTACGTCGCGGTCTCGGGCGAGCACATCACCTCCGCCGACACCCGGGGTGTCGTGGCGGTGGCGCGTTCCGATCACGAGATCGCCGAAGGCGACGTGGCGCGGGTGATCGACGCGGCCCGCATGGCGGCCCTGCCCCCGTCCGATCGCGAGATCATTCACCTCTTGCCGCGCGACTTCATCGTCGACGGGCAGGACGGCGTGAAGCGGCCGGTGGGGATGTACGGCACCCGGCTGGAAGTCGAGGCCCACCTCGTCACCGGCGTGGCCACGGCGCTGGCCAACGTGGCGAAGTGCGCGCAGCGCGCCGGGCTCGAGGTCGAGGCCATGGTCCTGGAACCCCTGGCCTCGGCGGAAGCGGTGCTGACGCCCGAGGAGCGCGAGCTCGGTGTGGTCGTCGCCGATATCGGCGGCGGCACCACCAGCGTGGCGGTCTTCGCCAACGGCGGGCTGTGCCACGTGGCCATCCTGCCGGTAGCCGGTCAGCACCTGACCGGCGACATCGCCGTGGGCCTGCGCACGGCCGTGCCGGAAGCCGAGAAGCTCAAGGTGCGGTGGGGCGCAGCGAGCCCGGCCTACGTCAGCGAGGGCGACATGATCGAGGTCTTCGCCGTGGGAGGGCGGGAGCCCCGCGTGCTGCCGCGTCAGAGGCTGGCCGAGGTCATCGAGCCCCGCCTGGACGAGATCTTCGCCCTGGTGGAAGATGAGATCCGGCGCAGCGGGTTCCTGCACCGCGTGCCGGCCGGCATCGTGGTGACCGGCGGGACTGCGCAGCTCGAGGGCCTCGACAGCTATGCCGAGCACCGGCTGCGCATGCCGGCGCGCATCGGGGCCCCGAGCCACATCGCCGGCCTGGTGGAGGCGGTGCGGTCGCCGGCGTTCGCCACCGGCGTGGGCCTGGTGCTGCACGGCGCGCGGGGCCGGGCCTACGCCGGCGCCCTGGCGCGCAACGGCGCCGCCTCGTTCTGGGAGCGCGCCCGGGTGTGGCTGCGCGACGTGCTGCAGGGCGGATGAGCGCACAACGACAGGCGAGAGGGAGTCGAGGTCCCGGAGGAACGCCCCTATCAGGAGGAGGATCGCCGATGGCCAACCCAGAGCGTGATCTTCGCCGGTACGCCGCCGCCATCAAGGTCGTGGGTGTCGGGGGAGGAGGGAGCAACGCCGTCAACCGCATGATCGCCACCGGGCTGCGCGGCGTCGAGTTCATCGCCATCAACACCGACGCGCAGGCCCTGGCGCTCTCGTCGGCCGACCGCAAGATCCACGTGGGCGCCAAGCTCACCAAGGGGCTCGGCGCGGGCGGTGACCCCACCGTCGGCCGGCAGGCGGCCGAAGAGAGCCGCGAGGAGCTCCACGATGCCCTGGCCGGGGCGGACATGGTGTTCATCACGGCGGGGATGGGCGGCGGGACCGGGACCGGAGCGGCGCCTGTCATCGCGGAACTTGCCCGCGAGCATGGCGCGCTGACCATCGGGGTCGTCACGCGGCCCTTCGGCTTCGAGGGCAAGCGGCGGGCGATCGTGGCCGACGAGGGGATCCGGGGGCTCAAGCAGAAGGTCAACACGCTCATCACCATTCCCAACGACCGGCTGCTGCAGATCATCGACCGGCAGGCCACGGTGATCGAGGCGTTTCGGACCGCCGACGACGTGCTGCGTCAGGGCGTGCAGGGCATCGCGGACCTCATCACCATCCCCGGCCTCATCAACCTGGATTTCGCCGACGTCCGCACCATCATGGCCGAGGCCGGGGCGGCGCTGATCGGTATCGGCGTCGGCGCTGGCGAGGACCGGGCGGTGCGCGCCGCGCAGGCCGCCATCAGCAGCCCGCTACTGGAGACGTCGATGGACGGCGCGCGCGGCGTGCTCATCAACGTGACGGGCGGGTTGGATCTGGGCCTGCTGGAGGTCAGCGAGGCGGCGCAGATCGTGCGGGATGCCGCCGACCCCGAGGCGAACATCATCTTCGGCGCGGTGATCGACGAGAAGGCGCGGGACGAGGTGCGCATCACGGTGATCGCCACCGGCTTCGATACGGCCCGTCGGGACGATGAGGTGCCGGCCCCGAGCCAGGAGCGGGCCCGGGAGCCCGTGAAGCTCATCGACGACCTCGACATCCCGGCGTTCCTGCGCCGGCGCTAGGGACACCGCCGGGGAGATGGCGCGTCCTGTGCGGCCCGGAGGCCGCTAGCGCCGGACCCCGGTCCGCGCCCGGCCAGCACCGTGGACGACGAGCGGCTGCCATCGCACGGGGGAGACGTGTCTGCGCTCGCCGAGCGCCTGGAGGCCGCGCGCGCCGTCGTGGAGGCGCTCTTCCCTGGAGCGTTGCCGGCCGACCAGACGCCGCCCTTGTTCTTCCTGCCCCACGTCGATGCGCTGGCGGCGCGGTTCGCCGATCTGCAGCGGCGTCTGATGCCGCTGGGCTTCCTGGCGCTGCTGCGCCGTCGGGACGGGCGGCCGGCACTGCTGTTGCTGCCCAGGCCCCCGCGCGGCCGGTGGGCCTGGCAGGTCAACCTCGTGCTCCTGCTGGCCACGGTGGCGACGACCTTCGTGGCTGGCTACCTGCAGTCGCAGGCGCTGGTGCGCGCCGGGTACCTGGACGCCCCCGTCGTGGGCGGCGTGCTGTTCTCGGCATCGGTGATGTTCATCCTGGGGGCGCACGAGATGGGGCACAAACTCGTCGCCCTCCGGCGCGGCATCGACGCCAGCCTGCCCTACTTCCTGCCGATGCTGCCGCCGGTGGGCACCATGGGTGCGGTGATCGTGACCCGCACCCCGGCCCCCAACCGCGACAGCCTGATGGACCTGGGGGCGTCGGGGCCGATCGCCGGGTTCCTGGCAGCGATCCCGGTACTGCTCTACGGCATCTCGCGGTCGTTCGTCGTGACCCCGACGGGCCTGGAGGGGTTCGAGGCGATTCCCGACCCCCTGCTGATCCGGTGGCTCGTCGACTGGCTGTTGCCCAGGCCGTCCGACGCGGTGGTCCTGGGCCACCCCGTGCTGTTCGCCGGCTGGCTCGGCCTGGTCGTGACCAGCATCAACCTGCTGCCCGCCGGAATGCTGGACGGCGGCCACGCCGTCCGCGCCCTGTTCGGCCCGCGCGTGCACCAGGCGGTCTCCTACGCCGGCGCGGCGCTGGCCGCGCTCATGGGCTTCCTGCCCATGGCGCTGCTCATCCTGCTGCTGATGCGCCGCGGCCATGCGGGCCCGCTGGACGACGTGACCCCCGTCAGCCCCCTGCGCTGGCTGGTTGGTCTGGCGCTCCTCGTCATCTTCCTGGTGAGCGCCGTGCGCCTGCCGCTGGGGCTGTAGCGTGGCCGGCGCGGTCACCCCGGAGGCGGCCCGGCCTCCGGGTCGGTGGTGGCGGGCGGTGCGGACCGTCGCCGGGAAAGAACTCGCCGAGACGCGACGCGACCGGCGGACGGTCATCGCGGCGGTGCTCCTGCCCGCCCTGCTCATGCCGATCGCCGTCCTGGTGATACCGGTGCTCGCCCGCCACCAGCAGGCGGCGCTGGAACGCCGGCCGGCGAGGGTGGCGGTGCTGGGCGGCGGTGCCGGCGGCCTGGTTGCGGCGGGCTTCGACCAGGGGCTCCTGCGCCTGGTGTCGGTGCAGGATCCAGCGGGTGCCCTGCTGCGCGGGGACCTGGACGCGGTGCTGATCGACCAGGGCCGCGGCGACCGTGGCCCGCGCCGGGTCGTGATCCTGTACGACGAGAGCCGGCCGGCCTCGCGGGCGGCCCTGGACCGCATCACGGCCCTGGCCGCGCGGCGCGCCCTGCGCGATCTGGAGGCCGCGGCCCGTGCGCGGGGGATAGATCCGGCCGCGCTGCTGACGGTGAACCTGGAGCCCAGCAATGTCGCGCCTCCCCGGCGTCTCGGGGCGACCCTGCTGGCAACGGCCCTGCCCTTCTTCCTGGCCGTCTGGCTGCTCCTGGGAGGACAGTACGCCGCGCTCGACGTGGGCGTGGGCGAGCGGGAACGGGGTAGTCTGGAGACGCTCCTGGCTGCCCCACCGGCCCGGTCGTCCATCGTAGCGGGAAAGTTCGTCGCTGTGCTGGTGCCGGCCGTCCTGGCGCTTATGATCATGCTGGCCTCCGGCGTGGCCTCGGCACGGCTCGGGGCTGGCCTGCTGTCGGCCCAGCCGGTCGAGGTACACCTGCCCCTGCCGACGGCCGGGCTGCTGCTGCTGGTCGGGATGGCCCTGGGGGGCCTGCTCTCGGCCCTGCAGCTCCTGGCGAGCCTGGGCGCCCGCACGCTCAGGGAGGCCCAGCAGGCCTTCACGGCGCTCTACCTGCTGGTCGCCGTCCCTGTGGCGCTGGAGCCGTTCCTTGGGGAGTGGACGGGGGCGCGCTGGGTGTCGCTGGTGCCCGTCCTGAATGCCGTCCTGGCGGTTCGCAGGGTCCTCCTGGGAGAGGCGCAGGCGGGGGAGGTGGTGCTCACCGTGGGCTCGCTGGCGCTACTAACCATCCCGGTGCTGGCCGCGGGGGTGCGGCTGCTCGAGAGCGCCCGGCGGCCGATTTGACGCCCGGAGCCGGCCCAGGCCCGAAAACCGGCGTGCGGACCGCTTTGGGGCCCGTGAACGGGCCAGGGCAGCGTTGACATGCTACATCTTGGGCCTCTAGAATCAACGGTGCCTCTACCGGTGGGGCCCCCTATGCGATGCCCGCTCTGCGGTCACGAGGACAGCAAGGTCCTGGACTCCCGGCCGGTCCTGGAGGGCCGGGCAGTGCGCCGGCGGCGCGAGTGCCAGGCCTGCGGGCGTCGGTTCACCACCTACGAACGCGCTGACCTGGCGCCGCTCATGGTCGTCAAGCGCGACGGGCGGCGCGAGCCGTTCGACCGGCAGAAGGTCCTCGCCGGCCTCCTCCGGGCGTGTGGCAAGCGGCCGATCTCGATGGAGGCGCTCGAGCAACTCGTGGACGACGTGGAGCGGGAGGTCCGGCAGATGGGCGTCCAGGAGATCGCCTCGGCTGCCATCGGCGACCTGGTGATGGACCGGCTGCGCCGGCTGGACGACGTCGCCTACGTGCGCTTCGCCTCGGAGCACCGGCGCTTTCGGGACGTCGACTCCATCGCCGAGGAGATCGAGACCCTCAAGGAGCGCAAGCGCCGCGAGGAAGCCGCACGCGCGCAGGTTCCGCTGATCCAGATTCCCGATACGCGAACCCGATAAATCCACTGCAGCCCATGGGGGTGACCTGATGGAAGGCGCGTCGTCTTCGTCCTCGATGCATCCCACCCCGCTGCGGCCGGCCGCAGCCCCCACGGCGTCGGATCTGCCGGCGGAGACCCTCGCCGCGTTCGACGGCGACGAACTCCGCGCACGCGTCTTCCACGACAAGTACGCGCTCCGGGACCGCGAGGGCCGCGTCCTGGAGCGCACGCCCCAGGAGATGTGGCGCCGCATCGCCCGCGAGCTGGCGTCGGTCGAGGCGACGGCGGCGCTGCGGGCGGAATGGGAGCGGCGGTTCTACTGGCTGCTGGAGGGGTTCCGGTTCATTCCCGGCGGCCGGATCATGCATGGGGCGGGGAATCCCAAGCGCGTCACGCTCCTGAACTGCTACGTCCTGCCCGTGAAGGAAGACTCCATCGAGGCCATCTTCGAGTGGACCAAGGAAGCCGCGCGCACGTACAGCCTCGGCGGCGGCGTGGGCACCGACATCTCGATCCTGCGGCCCCGCGGCGCCCCGGTGAACAATGCGGCCCGCAGCAGCACCGGCGCCGTGTCGTTCATGGAGCTGTTCTCGCTGACGACCGGGACCATCGGGCAGTCCGGGCGGCGGGGCGCGCTCATGATCACCATCGCCGATGCGCACCCGGACATCCTGGACTTCATCACCGTGAAGCAGAACCTGGACAAAGTGCGCTACGCCAACATCAGCGTGCGCGTCTCGGATGCCTTCATGCGCGCCGTGGAGGAGGACGGTACGTGGGACCTGGTCTTCGAGAACGAGCGGGCAACGGTGCGCCGCACCGTTCGGGCCCGTGAGGTATGGAAGGAACTGATCCGCGGGGCGCGCGACTACGCCGAGCCAGGCGTGATCTTCTGGGACACCGTCAAGCGCTGGTCGACCTCCGAGTACAACGGCATGGGTGTCATCACCACCAACCCGTGCAGCGAGATTCCCCTCGAGCCCTACGGTTGCTGCTGCCTGGGCAACATCAACCTGGCCTGCTTCGTGCGCGACGAGTTCACGAGCCAGGCCCGGGTGGACTGGGACCAGCTGGAGCGGGCCCTGCGGTACGCGACGCGCTTTTTGGACAACGTCCTGGACTACAACGCCGAGAAGCATCCGCTGCCCGAGCAGAAGGCGGCCAGCCTCTTCTCGCGGCGCATCGGCGTGGGCTTCACGGGCCTAGGCGACATGCTGATCAAGCTGGGCCTGCGCTACGACAGCGACGACGCCATCCAGTTCACCGACGGGCTGTTCGACCGGATCAAGAACACGGTCTACGACGAGAGCGTCACCATTGCCGGCGAGAAGGGTACGTTCCCGGGCTACGACCGCGACGCCCACCTGGCGTCGCCGTTCGTCCAGGGGCTGGCGCCCCGGGTGCGCCAGCGCATCGAGCGCCAGGGCCTCCGCAACGTGGCCCTGCTGACCGTGCCGCCGGTGGGCTCGGGGGCCGCGCTGGCCGGCGTGACCAGCGGCATCGAGCCGATCTTCGACCTCTCGTACATCCGGCGGAGCGAGTCCCTGTCCCAGGACGTGTTCCGGGTGTACCACCCGCTGGTGCGGGAGTACATGGCGCGGTTTGGGGTCGAGCGCGAGGAGGATCTGCCGGAGTACTTCGTCACCGCCCACCAGATCCGCCCTGAGGGACGCGTGCGCATGCAGGCCACGATCCAGCGGCACATCGACCACTCGATCTCCTCGACCGTCAACCTGGCGCACGACACCTCGCCGGAGGAGGTCGAGCGCATCTACGTGCTGGCATGGAAGCTGGGGTGCAAGGGGATCACGGTCTACCGCGAGGGTAGCCGCGAGGGCATCCTGATCACCGACGAGCACGCCAGGGGGCAGCCCGTCGCCTCCGGCAGCGCTGTTCCGACGCCGCCTGCGCGCCAGCAGGTGACGCCGCGGGCGCGGCCCAAGGTGACCACCGGCCGGACCGAGCGCGTCGAGACGCCCCGGGGGCGGGTCTACGTCGTCATCAACGAGGACGACCTGGGCATCTGCGAGGTGTTCGTGCACTCGCTGGACGTGGAGGCCGAAGCCATCGGCCGCATGGCCTCGCTGGCGCTGCGCGGCGGGCTGGACCCGCGCGACGTCATCGAGCAACTCTGGCGCGTGCAGAGCCGTGAGGTCGCCTTCGACCGCTCGGCCGACGGCACCGTCGTGCGCGTGACGACCATCGCGCAGGCCGTGGCCCTGGCCCTGGGCCGCGCGCTCTACGGCGAGGGGTTTCGCCCCGACAAGGCGTTTCCACGGGCCGATGCGCTGCCCGATCCCGGGCCGCGGCCCCGCCAGCAGGCACTGCGCTTTGTACCGCCCGCGGAGGAGCCACGTCTGGCGCCCGTGACGGGCGGGAACGGCGAGCCCGCGGGGGAGACGCAGGCGATGCGCGGCGTGGGCGACATCGCCCTGGAGTTCATCGGCATCTGCCCCGACTGCGGCAGCTCTCTGGTCCACGAGAACGGCTGCGCGACCTGCAGGCAGTGCGGGTACTCGCGATGCTGAGCGCGGGCCGCTGACCCTGGCGCCCGGCGGCGAGGGCCTGGAGATGCGGGCGGCGCCGGCTGCGGCCGGCGCCGCCCGCGCTGTGGGCCCGCCACCGTGCCGGGAACGTGCTAGACTGGAGGGCAACTGCAGCACGTGGCAGGATGCTGGACGCCGGCCGCGGGCGCCATGGGAGGGCATCCCGGCTGGCCGGGACAGCGGAGTCGAGAGAAGCGGAGGGAACCGGAGATGCGCGGGGCGATCGGGTTCGGGGTGGTGGCGCTGGTGCTGGTGCTGGCGGCGGGGGGCAACGCACAGATGCGCACTCAGCCGCAGGGACCGGCCAACTGGATCATCGTGCCGGGGCATGCGGTCGGGGACATCCAGCTGGGCATGACGCAGCAGCAGGTGCTGAACCGGCTGGGGATGCCCGACGAGATCTCCAACGACCGCGCCGGTGATGGCGGGCTCAACGTCTACTGGGTCTACCCGCAAGGCGACCGGTCGGTCCTGGTCGTGTCGTGGACCAAACGCCAGGGGGAGGCCGGTGGCGTGGACTTTATCTTCACCGACCACGGCCGGTTCGTCACCAGCAAGGGCGTGGCACTGGGGCAGTCCACGTTCCGCGACGTGCTGACCCACTACGGGCCCCCGGAGCGGCTGTCCGGCGTCGGCCGCGGCGCCGTGATGCTGTCGTACGAGGCGGAGGGGATTCGCTTCCGTATCGAGGGAGAGCAGGGCCGCGTGAGCGCCGCCACCGTCGTCCCACGCAAGTAGCGATGGCGCGCTCTGGCTGGTATGCTACTCGATGGGGCACTGCGGGGCGGCTGGCGCCGTCCTGACGGAGGTGGGACCGTGAGGCGTCGCGTGTGGACCAGGGGGCTGGTGCTGCTCCTCGGGCTGGCCGTCGGCGCGGCGGTCCGGACGCCGCCCCCGGCGGCGGGCCAGACCAGCCTGGTGATGGCGTTCGTGCCGTCGCTGGACGCCCAGCGCGTGCTGGCCACGGGCAGCACGCTGGCCAGGATGCTGGAGGTGGCCACCGGCTACCGGGTGCGGGCGGAGGTGCCCACCAGCTACGCGGCTACCATCGAGGCGATGTGCGCCAACCGCGTGGATATCGCGTTTTTCGCCGTGTTCTCGTACGTGCTGGCCCACCAGCGGTGTGGCGCCGAGGCGCGTCTCGTCAGCATTCGGCAAAACAAGCCCTTCTACGTGTCACAGATCCTGTATCGGGCCGATCTCCCCGTGAAGTCCCTCCAGGACCTGCGCGGCAAGCGGTTTGCGTTCGTCGACCCTGCGTCCGCGTCTGGGTACCTGTTCCCGGCAGCGTTGCTGAAGAAGCACGGAATCGACCCCGACCGCTTCTTCAGCCAGGTGGTGTTCGCGGGGGGGCATGACAAGGTCGTCATCGCTATCTACAACGGGTCGGTGGACGCGGGCGCGACGTTTGGCGACCCCGACAACCCCACGTTCGAGGCACGGGACCGGGTGGTACGCCAGTTCCCGGACGTCCGGGAAAAGGTGAAGGTCCTGATGTACACTGATCCCATCCCGAACGACACCGTCTCGTTCCGGCGCGGGCTTCCCGAGGAAGTCAAGGAGCGGGTGACCAAGGCGATGTTCCGCATCGCGCAGACCCCGCCGGGCCGGGAGACGATCTTCACGCTGTACCAGCACGAGGGCTACGCTGACTTCGAGGCTCTGCGGACCACCTACAAACTGTCGAAGCTCAGGTCGTTCGACGAGTACTTCCAGCCGGTCCGCGATGCGGCCAAGTTCCTCGGGCTCAACCTGGAGGACCTCGTACGGCCGCGCTGAGGTCTCGCATGGCGCCTGGGAGCCGCGGGGGAGAGGGCCAGACCTCTCCCCCGTCGTGTGAGGAGCGCGCATGCCCGGGGCAGCGGTTCGCGTCGAGCACCTGACCAAGATCTACCCCGACGGTACCCGGGCCCTGACCGACGTGACGTTCTCGGTGCGCCCGGGCGAGTTCCTCATCATCATCGGGCTGTCGGGGTCGGGCAAGTCGACGCTCATGCGGTGCATCAACCGCCTCATCGAGCCCACCAGCGGCAAGGTCTACATCGACGACGTGGACGTGACGGCGTTGCGTCCCGACGAACTGCGCGTCTTGCGCCGCCACATCGGGATGATCTTCCAGCAGTTCAACCTGGTCAAGCGAGAGACAGTGCTGACCAACGTGCTCACCGGCCGCCTGGGGTATACGCCGGCGTGGTGGGCGCTGGCCAACTACTGGCCGCGTGAGCTGCGCCAGCGGGCGTTGGCGCACCTGGAGACGGTCGGCATCCCCGAGAAGGCCGGCACGCGCGCGGACCAGCTGTCGGGCGGCCAGCAGCAGCGGGTGGGCATCGCCCGGGCCCTCATGCAGGACCCGAAGCTGATCCTGGCCGACGAACCGGTGGCCAGCCTCGACCCGGCGACGTCGCACTCGGTGCTGCAGTACATCGAAGCGCTCAACCGGCGGGATGGCGTCACGGTGATGTGCAGCCTCCACTTCCTGAGCCTGGCCCGGCGCTATGGCACGCGACTCATCGCGCTCAAGGCAGGGCAGGTCGTCTTCGAGGGGGAACCCGCGGAGGTCGACGAGCGCCGCTTCAAGGAGATCTTTGGTGAGGACGCCGTCGAGGTCGAGATTCGCTAGGGGGCGCCGTGGGGCGTAACGCCACGGCCCGCGTGCCCCGGGCGCCGGAGGTCCCGCACGCCGGCGCCGGGGCGGTGCGCACCGTCGCGTGGCTCGTGGCCCTGGCCGTGATCTACCTCTACGGGTGGCAGGTGACCCAGATCGATCTGGGTGAGTTGCTGCGCAAGGCGTACCTGGTGCGGCCGCTGCTGGTAGACCTGGTGCGCCCCGATCTGGTCGAGCGCCAGCCGCGGCTGCAGGTCGCCGAGGTGGGGATCGGGCTGGAGGGCGCCACACCCCCCGCGGCCCGGGTCGCCGGTCCCGGTCGCCTCACGGTGACGCCGTCCCGGGCGGCGATCGGCCAGCGCGTGACGGTGGCCGGCGAGGGCTTCGCGCCGTCGCGGCCCGTGCTGCTGATCTGGCGCGATCAGTCGGGGTCGACGGCGCCCCTGGGCCAGACCACCACCGACGCCGGCGGGGCGTTCACGGTCGTCCTGACGGTGCCCGACGTCATCGGCACCAGCCATCACATCATCGCGCAGGTCCAGCTGGGCGGCACCGTGGTCCGTCCCAGCAACACGGTGCGGCTCACCGCCTACCGCATGCTGGAGACGGTCTTCCTGGCCCTGATGGGCACCACGATGGCCGTGGTCTTCGCTGTGCCGCTGTCGTTTTTGGGCGCGAAGAACCTCATGGCGCGCACACCGCTGGGCACGGCCGTCTACTACGTGATCCGCACGGTGTTCAACATCGCCCGGTCCATCGAGCCGCTGATCATGGCCACGGTGTTCGCGGTCTGGGTGGGGATTGGCCCGTTCGCCGGCGTGCTGGCCCTGGGCGTGCACTCCATTGCGTCGCTGGGCAAGCTCTACTCGGAGCAGATCGAGTCCATCGACCCTGGCCCCATCGAGGCCATCACGGCCACCGGCGCGTCGATGCTGCAGGTGGTACGCTACGCGGTGGTGCCGCAGATCGTGCCGCCGTTCATCGCCTTTACCATCTACCGGTGGGACATCAACGTCCGCATGTCCACCGTCATCGGCTTCGTCGGCGGAGGCGGCATCGGGTTCCTGCTGCAGCAGTACATCAACCTGCTGCAGTGGAAACAGGCGGCGACGGTGGTGTGGGCGATCACGCTGGTCGTGGCCGCCATGGACTACATGAGCGCCAAGGTCCGCGAGCGCATCGTCTGAGCCCGGCCGTGACCCCCCCGCTGCCCGATCTCCCCACCGGGTGGTCCTGGACGTCTCGTGACGGGCTCGTGCTGCTGCGCGCCGACGTGCTGGCCGCGGCCGGGGTCTGCCACGCGTTCACCACGCGCCCCGGTGGGGCGAGCCGCCCGCCCTTCGACGCGCTCAACCTCAGCCGGGGCGTCGGAGACGACGACGCGGTGGTGCGCGCGAACCGCGCCAAGGTCCTCGCCGCGCTCGGCCGCGACCTGGCCGACCACGTGGAGGTCGCCCAGGTCCACGGCCGCGACGTCGTCGTGGCCACCGCGCCCGACCGCGGCCGCACCGCGGGTCGGGCCGACGGGCTGACCAGCGCCGAACCCCGCGCCGTGCTGGCCGTGCACTGCGCCGACTGCGTGCCGGTGTTGCTGTGGGACCGGCGGCGGGGCGCCGCGGCCGCCGTGCACGCGGGCTGGCGGGGTGTTGCGGCCGGCGTCGTGCCGGCTGCGGTGGCGACGATGTGCGCCGCGTTCGGGACGCGCCCCGAGCACGTCGTCGCTGCCATCGGGCCGGCCATCGGGCCGTGCTGCTACGAAGTCGACGGCCCGGTGGTCGAGCGGTTTGCGCCCTGGTCCTGGCGCGGTGCGGTCTTCAGCCCCCGCCGGCCGGGCCGCTGGTCTCTCGATCTGTGGGAGGCGACGCGCCGGCAGCTGCACGACGCCGGCCTGGCACCCGAGGCCGTGGTCGTGGCCGGCATGTGCACGGCCCACCACCCGGCGCTGTTCTTCTCGCACCGACGCGACGGCCGTACCGGGCACATGGCGGCCCTGATCGCCCCGCGGGGCTGAGCCGCCCGGGCTCGCGCCGGGTGCGGCGCGTGCGGCGGCGGTCGCTGCGCCTGCCGACGCGGCGGCGCACCCGCTCGGACGCCGCGAGGGATTGTCGGCGGGCCGGCGAATACCGGTTCGGCGTGTCCGGGATCGAGGAGAGGTTGCAGCGCGTGCGCGCGCGGATCGCCGCCGCGGCAGCGCGCGCCGGGCGCGACCCGACAGCGGTGACGCTCGTCGGCGTGACGAAGGGCGTGGACGTCCCGCGGATTCAGGAGGCCATGGCCGCCGGGTTGCGCGACCTCGGCGAGAACCGGATCCAAGAGGCGCTGCCCAAGCTCGCCGCCCTCGGCCCGGGCCCGCGGTGGCACTTCGTCGGCCACCTCCAGCGTAACAAGGCCCGGCGGGCAGCGGAGGCGTTCGTCCTGATCCACTCGGTGGATTCGGTGCCGCTGGCCGACGCCCTCGACCGTGCGGCGGCGCGGATGGGCCGGCGGCTGCGGGTGCTGATCGAAGTGAACGTGGCTGCCGAGCCCACGAAGGTCGGGGTCCCGCCCGAGGAGGCGGCGGCCCTGGTGGCGGCGGTGCGGGCGCGCGCACACCTCGAGCCGGTCGGCCTGATGACCGTGGCACCGGTGGCAGCAGATCCCGAGCACGTGCGGCCGGTCTTCCGGGCGCTGCGGGCGCTGCGGGACCGGATCCGTGAGGGACCCGGGGGCCCGGCGTTCGTGGAACTGTCCATGGGCATGAGCGACGACTTCGAGGTCGCGGTCGAGGAGGGCGCCACGCTGGTGCGCTTGGGCCGCGCGATCTTCGGACCACGGGACGAGGGGCCACGGGAGAGGCCAGGCGTCCAGGGAGAGGAGGGAGCGCAGGAGGTGTGAGGTGAGCGCGATGCAGCGCCTGTGGGCGTTCCTGGGGTTCAGCGAGGAGGAGACGGAGCCTGCGCCGCCGGAGGACGGCGAGGGGCGCCGGCGGCGGACGCCGGTGTTCAGCCTGCACGCCGCCCGGCCCATGGAGATCGTGGTGCTCGAGCCGCGCAGCTTCGACGAGGCGCGCGCCGGGGCGGATCACCTGAAAGCGCGCCGGCCGCTCCTGGTGAACCTCCGGGGCACGGATCGGGAACTGGCACGGCGCATCGTGGACTTCGCGTGCGGTGTCACGTACGCCGTAGACGGGCAGATGCAGCGCGTGGGCGAGGAGATTTTCCTGTTCACGCCCAGCACCGTAACCGTCGTGGCCGATGCGCCGCGCGATGACCCGCGGGGGCTGTTCCCGCTGCCATAGCGCGCTCCTTCCCCGCTGCGGGCTAGGCCGTGCTGCAGGCCGTGTGGATGGAGGGGCAGGTCGTGCGGATGGTCGACCAGACCCGGCTGCCGCACGAGGTTGTGGTCATCACCTGCCGGAGTGCCGACGAGGTCGCCGACGCGATCCGCAGCCTGCGGGTGCGGGGCGCGCCGGCCATCGGCGTCGCGGCGGCGTTCGGCGTGGCCCTGGCCGCCGCCCAGGCCAGCGGGCAGCCGCCGCAGGAGGCGCTGGCCACGATCGAGGCGGCGGGCCGCCACCTGGCCGCTGCGCGCCCCACGGCGGTCAACCTGCGCTGGGCGATCGACCGGATGCTGGCCGTGGCGCGGCGTGTCGACCACGCCGGGCGCGCGGCGCAGCTGCGTCAGGAGGCCGAGCGCATCGCCGCCGAGGATCGGGCCGCCAACGAGGCCATCGGCCGCCTCGGCGCCGCCGAGATCCGCGACGGCGAGCGCGTCCTGACGTACTGTCACACCGGCGCGCTGGCCACTGCCGGCTATGGGACCGCCCTGGGCATCGTGCGGGCTGCCTGGGAGGGCGGCAGGCAGATCCAGGTCATCGCCTGTGAAACCCGGCCGGTGCTGCAGGGCGCGCGCCTAACCACCTGGGAACTGCGCGAGCTGGGCATCCCCGTCACGCTGATCACTGACAACGCGGCGGGCGCGCTGATGGCGCGCGGGGAGGTGGACCGCGTCGTGGTCGGCGCCGACCGCATCGCCGCCAACGGCGACGTGGCCAACAAGATCGGGACGTACACGCTGGCGGTGTTGGCGCGCGCCCACGGGCTGCCCTTCGTCGTCGCCGCGCCCACGTCCACCATCGACCTGGCCACGCCCAGCGGCGCCGAGATCCCCATCGAGGAGCGCCCGGCCGAGGAAGTGCTCCGGGTCGCCGGCACGGCGCTCGCCCCTGCGGGCGTGCCGGCCCGGAATCCGGCGTTCGACATCACGCCGCATGCGCTGGTCACGATGATCGTCACCGAAGCCGGGGTGGCGCGGCCGCCGTATGCGGCGAGCCTGCCCGCGCTGCTGGGCGCGGAGGTCGGCCAGCGATGACGGCGCCGCGGCAGCCGACGGTCCGCCACCTGGTGCTGGGGGCGGTGGCTGCCGTCTGGCTCGCCGTGGTGGTGCAGGGGATCACCTACCGCGATGCCCTGTGGTTTCGCTACTACGTGGTGAACGTCGCGTGGCTGCAGGACGTGTTCCTGGCGCTGGGAACGCTCAGTGCGGTCATCCTGCTCGTCGGTCGCGTCCGCGCCCGCCTGCCCGTGGCCGCCTGGCAGTCCCTGCCGCCCGTCAGCATCGTCATCCCGGCGAAGAACGAGGTACGGGTGATCGAAGGCGTGGTGCGCGACGCGTGCGCCCAGCGCTACGCAGGCGGCATCGAGGTCGTCGTGGTCGACGACCGCTCCACGGACGGGACGGGCGAACTGCTCGAGCGCCTGCAGGCCGAGTTGCCCGTCACCGTGGTGCGGACCCGGCCGGGCAGCTTCGGCAAGGCGGGAGCGCTCCAGGTGGGCGTCGCGGCCAGCCGCGGGTCGGTGCTCGCGGTGTTCGACGCCGACGCCCGCATGGCGCCCGACGTGATCGCCACCATGGTACCCCTGCTGGCCGCGCCGCGCGTGGCCGCCGTACAGGGCCGCCGGCTCGTCTACAACGCCGGCCGCAACTTCCTGACACGCTTCCAGGACGACGAGTACCGCGTCTTCCAGACCCTGATGCAGGGGGCCCGACAGGTCCTCGGCGGCTTCGTCTGCCTGGCCGGCAACGGCCTGCTGGTCAAGCGCGAGGCGCTCGATGCCGTCGGCGGTTGGAACCCCGACGCGCTGACGGAGGACATCGACCTGGCGGTGCGGCTGCACCTGGGCGGGTGGGAGATCCGCTACTGCTACGACGCGCAGATCTGGGAGGAAGCCGTGGTGACGCTGCGCGACCTGCTCCGGCAGCGCGAGCGCTGGTTCGAAGGCGCCCTCCAGTGCCTCGGGGAGTACCTGCCCCGGATCCTGCGCAGCCGTCTGCCGCTGGTGCGCAAAGTCGACATGCTGTTCTTCCTGTCAGGCTCGCTGATCGGCGCCCTGGCCGCCCTCACCGGCTACGCCTACGCCCTGGTGGGCGCCCTGCTGGAGGCCGTGGTCTACATCCAGCTCCCGGGGACCCTGATAGCGTGGGCCTCTGCGGCCCTGACCGTGGCCATGCTGGCCGCCGTCACGACCGAAGTCGGGTATCACCCGCTGCGGCTGGTGGGCGTGCTCGGCCGCTGGACGCTGTTCTCGCTGCACACGCTGGTGATCGTGCCCCTGGCGATCTGGCGCTACGTGCACGGAGCCCTGACCGGGGCCCGGGACTGGCGCAAGACCTCCCACGAGGGCGGCGTGGGCTGACCGGCGCGCGGCCTCAGAGCAGCCCGGCGTAGACGTCGCGCAGGCGGGCCCCCACGCGGTCCAGGGAGTGGGCGGTGGCGTACCGGCGGGCTTCGGCCGCCAGGCGCGCGCGCAGCTCGGGCTCCTCCACGAGCCGCCGTAGCTGGACGGCGAACTCGTCGGCATTGGCCGCGAGCAGCGCGTTCTCGTTGTCCACGAACCGGCCTGCGAAGCACTCGGCATCGCGCAGCACCAGCGGCCGGCCAGCCGCAGCCGCCTCCAGCACCGCGATGCCCTCGTTCTCCACGGCGCTGGGGAAGAAGAAGATGTCTCCGGCCGCGTAGGCCTCGGTTACGTTCTCGACGTAGCCCGGGAAGCGCACGTTGGCCGGGGCCTCGTCGATCACCCGCAGCGTCTCGGGCTTGACGCCCTTGGGAATCCGGCCGAACCAGACGAACGTGAGGTGTGGGAGCCGCCGCGCCACCTCGCAGAACAGGTCTACGCCCTTGCGCAGCAGGACCAGCCCCACGGCGAAGGCCACCATGCCCCGGAGGAAGTGCCGTCCCCGCGCCAGCCGGCGCGCCCGGTACAGCGAGTGGAACCGCCGGAGGTCGACCCCATTGCTCACGACCTCGATCGGGCGGACCACGCCGTGGCGCTCGAGGATCTGCTTGGTGTACGAGGACGGCGTGATCACCAGGTCGGCCTTGTTGTAGAAGTAGGTGAGCAGCCGGCCCAGGTACGGCGCCAGAGAGTCGCTCATGACGAACGAGTTCGCGAAGTCCTCGGCGGTGGTGTGCGCCGAGATGACCAGCGGGACCCGCCCGCTGAACTTCTCCGCCAGGTAGAGCGAGCGCGGGCCGATCTGATGGAGGTGGAGCAGGTCGAACGCCTCGCTGGGGTCGCTGGTGACAGCGACGCCGGCCGCCTGGAGGGCGCGGAGCTGGTTGTCGTAGGCCTGGCGGATCCCGCTGCTCCAGGACGACGTCTGGGCGTGCTCCAGATAGACGCAGACTTTCACGAGGTCCCCCGGCTTCGTCGGAATGCGGGTCCCGCCCGCCGGGGCGCGCGGAACCGATGTCCGGATGCGGCATGCCCGGACGATGGAGAACATTCGCCGGCCCGCGAACTTCCCCTGCTGCGCGGCGGGCCACGATCCGCCCGCAGCCGGGCGCTGGACGACCGCGCGCGCCGCGTGCTAGAGTACTGCCACGTTTGGCGATGACGGGGACGGCGCGGCCGGCTGGCCAGAGCGAGCCGGAGGCCGGTGCGAGCCCGGTGGCAGGCGGTTGCGTCCCATCACCCCGGAGCTGCGGGGCCGAGCGGGACCCCCTGCGGTCCCGGGAGGGCTCGCCGGCTGCTCCCCCGAGACGGGAGATGGAGCGCCGCCGCGAGCGTGCGGCGGAACCAGGGTGGTACCGCGGGTGCATCCCGTCCCTGTCGGGGCGGGTTTTTCGTTTCGGGGTGCCTGCGGGGCCGGCTCGCGCCGGGTGGGGCGCGGCGCGGTCGGAAACACTGAGGAGGGAGAAGGAGACCGAGGGAGACGATGCCGCCGTTCCGTCCGGTGCCCGCGAAGCTCGATTTCCCGGCGCAGGAGCGCGAGGTGCTGCGCTGGTGGGCCGAGCGTGACATTCTGGCCAAGTACCTGCGCCGCAACGAGACGTCGCCGCGCCGCTTTGCCTTCCTCGACGGCCCCATCACCGCCAACAACCCCATGGGCATCCACCACGCCTGGGGGCGGACCTACAAGGACCTGTTCCAGCGCTACAAGACCATGGCCGGCTACCGGCAGCGCTACCAGAACGGGTTCGACGGGCAGGGCCTGTGGGTCGAGGTGGAAGTCGAGAAGGAACTGGGCTTCAAGAGCAAGCGAGACATCGAGGTCTACGGCATCGCGCCGTTCGTCGAGCTGTGCAAAGCCCGGGTGCGCCGCTTCGCGGATGTCATCACGCAGCAGTCGCTGCGCCTGGGCTACTGGATGCGGTGGGACGCCTCCTACCACACCATGGCCGACGAGAACAACTACATGATCTGGTACTTCCTCAAGCGGTGCTGGGAGCGCGGGCTGATCTACAAGGGACACGACTCCATGCCCTGGTGCCCGCGGTGCGGCACCGGCATCTCGGAGCACGAGATCGTCACCGAGGGGTACCGCGAGGTGACCCACCCGGGGCTGACGGTGCGTCTGCCGCTGGTCGACGCGCCGGGCCGGTCGCTGCTCGTCTGGACCACGACTCCCTGGACGCTGACCAGCAACGTGGCGGCGGCCGTGCACCCCGCCCAGACCTACGTGCGGGTCCGGCAGGACGACGAGGAGCTCTACGTGATGGCGGCGCGGCTGGAGATGCTCACCGGCCGCTACACTGTCCTGGAGACCCTGCCGGGCCACGCGCTGGTGGGCTGGCGCTACCGCGGGCCGTTCGACGACCTCCCGGCCCAGGAAGGCGTCGAGCACCGGGTCATCCCCTGGGAAGACGTGAGCGCCGACGAGGGCACCGGCATCGTGCACATCGCACCCGGGGCAGGGGCCGAGGACTTCGCGCTGGGGAAGCAGTTCGCCCTGCCGGTGCTGGCGCCACTGGACGAGTTCGGCGTCTTCGTCGAAGGCTTCGGCGAGTTCACCGGACGCGCGGTGGCGGAGGTGGCGGAGCCTATCGAGGCGCGACTGCGCCAGCGGGGCCTGCTCTACCGCGCCGAGCCCTACACCCACCGGTACCCGGTGTGCTGGCGCTGCGGCACCGAGCTGGTCTTCCGCGTCGTGGACGAGTGGTTCATCGCCATGGAGCCGATCCGCGCCGCAGTCATGGACGTGGCGCGGCAGGTACGGTGGATTCCCGAGTTCGGGCTCGAGCGCGAACTGGACTGGCTGCGCAACATGCGCGACTGGATGATCAGCAAGAAGCGCTACTGGGGACTGGCGCTGCCGATCTACGAATGCCAGGCGTGCGGCGCGTTCGAGGTCCTGGGCTCGCGGGAGGAGCTGCGCGCGCGGGCCGTGGAGGGGTGGGAGGTGTTCGACGGCCACTCCCCGCACCGCCCGTGGGTGGACGCCGTGAAGATCCGCTGCCGCGCCTGCGGTGCGGTGGTCGCGCGCATCCCCGACGTCGGCAACCCGTGGCTGGACGCCGGGATCGTGCCGTTCTCCACGTTGATCGACCCGGCCACCGGCGACGTGTCGTACCTGGGAGACCGCCGGTACTGGCGCGAGTGGTTCCCGTTCGACTTCATCACCGAGGCGTTTCCGGGGCAGTACCGGAACTGGTTCTATTCCCTGCTGGTGATGAGCACGGTGCTGGAGGGCCGGGCCCCGTTCCGCGTCTGCCTGGGGCACGCGCTGGTCCGCGACGAGCAGGGGCGCGAGATGCACAAGTCGTGGGGCAACGCCATCGAGTTCGAGGAGGCCGCCGACCGCATTGGCGCGGACGTGGTGCGGTGGGTCTTCGCCTCCCAGAACCCCGCGGTGAACACCAACTTCGGCTACGGGCCGGCCGACGAGGTGCGCCGCCGGTTCGTGCTGCCCCTGTGGAACGTCTACGCCTTCTTCGTCACCTACGCCGCGCTGGAGCGCGACCTGGACCTGGCGGGCCTGCAGGCTGCGCCGCCGCCGCTGCGGCTGCTGGACCGGTGGATCCTCTCGCGCCTGGCCGGCCTGGTCCAGACGATGGTGGCGCGCCTCGACGACTACGAGCCGGCCGGCGCCTGCCGCGCGGTCGAGGCGTTCGTCGACGATCTCTCCACCTGGTACGTGCGGCGCAGCCGCCGCCGGTTCTGGAAGAGCGAGGACGACCAGGACAAGCGCGCGGCCTACTGCACCCTGTATACGGTGCTGGCGACGCTGACGCAGGCGCTGGCGCCCTTCATGCCGTTCTTGTCCGAGGCCATCTACCAGAACCTGGTGCGTACCGTAGACCCCCAGGCGCCGGAAAGCGTGCACCTGTGTGCCTATCCGGCCCCGGCGCCGGACCGGCGCGATCCGGCGCTGGAAGCCCTCATGGACGACGTGCGGGAACTGGTGCGTCTGGGCCGCGCGGCCCGCGGGGCCGCCCGGATCCGCGTGCGGCAGCCGCTGCCCGCCGTGCTCATCGCCACGACACAGCGGGCCATCCTGCAGGAGCCCGAGCTGGTGGAGCTCCTGGCCGACGAGCTGAACGTGAAGCAGGTGCGCGTCCTCGAAGAGGTGGCGCCCTACGTGACCTACGAGGTCAAACCGCGGTTCGATCGGCTCGGGCCGCGGTTCGGCGCGCGCGTGCAGGCCGTGGCGGGCGCCCTGCGGGCGCTGGCTCCCGCCGTAGCGGCGGCGGCCGTGCAGCGGGGCGAGGGGCTGGTCGTGACCGTCGACGGCGAGCGGCTGGAACTCGCCCCGGAGGAGCTCGAGGTGAGGCTGCGCACCGCGCCCGGCTACACCGCGGAGGGCACCGGCGCCCACCTGGTCGTGCTCGAGACCGCGATCGACGAGAGCCTGGCCCGCGAGGGCTGGGCCAGGGAACTGGTGCACCACATCCAGCAGATGCGCAAGGACCAGGGCCTTGAGGTCAGCGACCGCATCGTGCTGTACGTGGACGGCGACGCGGAGCTCCAGGCGGTGCTCCAGGCGCACCGCGCCTACGTGCTGGGCGAGACGCTGTCGGTGGACGTGCGGCCCGGCGCGGCGGGGCGGCCGGGGGCACGGGAAGTCCGCCTGGACGGCATCGTCGCCACCGTGGCGGTCACCCGGCCGTGAGCGCGACCCGCCGCACGATCGGCGTCCTCGGCGGCATGGGGCCGTGGGCCACCCTGGACTTCTTCGCGCGCCTGCTCCGGCTGACCCCGGCGTCCCGTGACCAGGATCACCTTCGGGTGCTCATCGACAACAACCCGGCAGTCCCCGACCGTACCGCGGTCCTGCTGGGCCACGGCGAGGATCCGACCCCGTGGCTGGTCGCCGGCGCCCGGGGGCTGGCGGCCGCCGGTGCGGACGTCCTCGCCATCCCCTGCAACACGGCGCATGCGTTCTATCCGGCCATCGCTGGCAGCGTGGCGATCCCGGTGCTCCACATGATGGAAGAAGCCGCTGCGGCCGCGGCGCAGGCGTACCCCCGGCTGCGCCGCGTCGGGCTGCTCGCCACCGCCGGGACCGTCCGCACCGGGCTGTACGCGCGCGCGTTCGGCCGGTACCACGTCGAGACGATCGTGCCCCGCGGCCAGGAGCAGGCGGCAGCGGATGCCCTGATCGCGGCCATCAAGGCCGGGCCCGGTCCCGGCCACCGGGCAGCGGCCGTCGACCTGATGCAGGCACTGGCGGCCAGGGGCGCCGAGGTGATCGTGCTCGGGTGCACGGAGCTCCCCCTCGTGCTCCAGGCCGACGCCGCACCCGTGCCAGTGCTGGACGCCACCGAGGTGCTGGCCAGGCGCGCGGTGGCCCTGGCGCGGGGTGATGCGGCCTGGCCGCCCGTGGCCGGTCCAGTCCCCCTTGCCAGTGGAGAGGCTCTTGAGTAAGATAGGCGGGGTCTTAAGCCCCCAGGGCGGGTGAGGGAGGGCGATCATGCCGAACAAGGCCGCGCGGGCGCGATCCACGCGGGGCCGGACGACCACAGCGGCCACGTCCACCGGAAAGGGGCAGCCCAGGGCGTCTGGCCGGGCCCGGTCCACGCGCGCCAGCGCCTCGCGGGTGCCTGTGCGGGCTGTCCGTGCAACCAAGCCGGTGCGATCCGCGCCCCGGGTGGCCGCGGCGACGCGGCCGCTGACCAAGCGCGAGATCGAGGAGTTCCGCCGGCAGCTGGAGGAGGAGCGCGACCGGCTGGCCCGGGAGCTGGAGGCGATCGAGGAGCACCTGCCCGAGGTCGAGCAGATCAGCGTCGACTCCAGCGGCTACGACGAGGACATCGCGGACGTCGCGGCCGACACGTTCGAGCGTGAGAAGGGCTTTGCCATCGAGAACAGCGTGCAGACCCTGCTCACCCAGGTGGAGGAGGCGTTGAGCCGTATCGACGACGGCACCTACGGCATCTGCGAGCTGTGCGGTCAGCCGATCCACATCGAGCGCCTCCGCGCCATCCCGTACGCCCGCCTGTGCATCCAATGCAAGGCGCGCGAAGAGCAGGCGAACTCCCGCTAACGCCGTCCGTGACGCACGCGCCCCCGGCCCGACGCGCGGTCTGGCCGGGGGCGCTGTTCCCTGCCGGCCTGGTCGCACTGGCGGACCAGGCGATCAAGGCGGCCGTCGTGACGGCCCTGCCGGTGGGCGCTGCAGTGCCGCTGTTGCCGGGCCTGCTGACCCTGACGCACGTGCAGAACCGCGGTGTGGCCTTCGGGCTGCTGCCGGGTGTGCCTCCGGTGGTGATCGGGCTGGCCGCGGGCCTCCTGGTGGCGTGGCTGGTGTGGACGGGCGGGCGGCCGCGCGGTGCGCGCGGAGCGTCTGCAGGCGGCGCCCTCATGCTGGGCGGGACCGCGGGCAACCTGGTGGACCGCCTGCGCTGGGGGTATGTCGTCGACTACGTGGACCTGCACGTCTGGCCCGTCTTCAACCTGGCTGACGCGGCCATCGCCGTCGGGGGTGCCCTCCTCGTCCTGGGGCTGGCACGTGGAGCGGGAGAGGCCGGTGCGACGCGCCAGACAGCTCCCCGCAGCCGGCGTCGGCGCTGGAGGTGACCGGTGCAGCAGATCCTGTACGACGTCTGGGGCGTACCGATCTCGGCGTTCGGCCTGTTCCTGCTGCTGGCCTTCTTCGCGGGGATCGTCGTGGCGCGTCGCGTGGCCCATGCGCGCCTGGGGATCGAGCCCACCCAGACGCTGGACCTGGCCCTCTACGCCATCGTGGCGGGCATCGTCGGCGGCCGGATCGGGTTCGTGCTGGCCAACCTCGAGGCGTTCGCCGGCGAGCCGCGGCGGATCCTGACGATCTGGCGGGACGGCGGTCTCGTGTACTACGGGGCGCTGGCGGCGGGCCTGCTGCTCGCGCGCCTGTACACCCGCAGGTGGCCGGCGTCGTTCGGTGCCCTGCTGGATGCCTACGCGCCGGCGCTGGTCCTGGGCTACGGCGTGGCCATGATCGGCGCGCTGCTGCACGGCCTGTTTCCCGGCAAGCCCACCGGTGTGCCCTGGGCGATCGAGCTGTTCCTCGAACGGCGACACCCCACCCAGATCTACCTGGCCGTGGCCGCAGCCGCGATCCTGGTCATCCTGCGCGGGCAGCGCGACCAGGCGCTGGCTGACGGCACGCTCTTCGTGCTGGCGGTGTTCCTGCAGGCGGTGGCGCGGTTCTTCGTGGACGTCTTCGTCGAGGCCCCAGCGGTCGCCGGACCGTTGACGCTCGGCCAGCTCGCCAGCGGCACCGTGGCGCTGGCCAGTGGCCTGCTCCTCCTCTGGCTGCAGCGCCGCGCGCCGGCGCTCGGCGCGGAGCCGACGCCCCAGTCGTCGGTGTAGCGTGCCCGAGGGCAGCACCGACGAGACGCACACGTTCGTGGTCGATGCGGCCGCTGCGGGGCGGCGCCTCGACGCCTACCTGGCGGCGCAGGCGCCCGGGCTCTCCCGCGCCAGGATCCAGGCGCTCATCGAGGCCGGCTGTGTCAGCCTCCCGCGGCTCGCCGGCCAGCGCGTGCGGCCGGCGGTGCGCTTGCGGGCCGGGGACGTCGTCGTCTTGGCCGTTCCGCCGCCCGCGCCCACTGCCCTGCAGCCCGAACCCCTTCCCCTCGACATCGTGTACGAAGACACCGACCTGCTGGTGATCAACAAGCCCCCGGGGCTCGCAGTGCACCCCGGGGCAGGCAGGGCCGCGGGCACGCTGGTGCACGCCGTGCTCGCGCACTGCCCGGACCTGCCCGGCGTCGGCGGCACGCACCGGCCCGGGATCGTGCACCGCCTGGACAAAGACACCTCAGGCGTGCTGGTCGTGGCCAAAACCGAGACGGCGCTGCGCCACCTCCACGCGGAGATCGCGGCCCGACGGGCCAGCCGCGACTACCTCGCGCTGGTCTGGGGCGTGCCCGACCGCGCGGCGGGGACGATCGCGGCACCCATCGGGCGCGACCCGCGCCAGCGCACCCGCATGGCGGTGCGGCCCGACGGACGCCCCGCCGCGACGCAGTACCGTGTGATCGAAGCCTTTCCGGCGGTGGCGCTGCTGGAGGTCCGGCTGCTGACCGGGCGCACGCACCAGATCCGGGTGCACTGCGCGCACATCGGGCACCCCGTCGTCGGCGACCCGGTCTACGGTCGCCGCCGCAACCCGTGGGGCCTGACCCGCCAGGCGTTGCACGCATATCGGCTGGCGTTCACGCATCCGCGGGACGGCCGGGCGATGCACTTCGAGGTGCCGCTGCCGGACGACCTGGCGGCAGTCCTGCGGGCGCTGCGTGCGGGCAGCGGACGGTCTCCGGAGGCGGCGCCCTCCGCGGGGCACACGCTATGACCGTCAGGCGGGAGAAGGCGCGGGTAATGGACGCGTCCGACATGCAGCGGGCGCTGGCGCGCATGGCCCACGAGATCCTGGAGCGGCACCGGACTGCCGAGCAGCTCGTGCTGGTGGGCATCCGTACGCGCGGCGTGCACCTCGCGGCGCGGCTGGCGGCCGCGATCGAGCGCATCGAGCACGTGCAACCGCCCGTCGGCGTCCTGGACGTCACCCGCTATCGCGACGACCGTCCGCAGGGCGGACCGGCGGGCGGGACGCGGGCGGCGGAAGTGCCGCGGGCGTCCGCGAGCGGCCAGACCTCCGGTGCGCTCAAGCCGCCGGGGTTTCCGGTGGACGCCCGGCACGTGGTGCTGGTGGACGACGTGCTCTACACCGGGCGCACCGCGCGCGCCGCGCTGGACGCGCTGGTGGATCGGGGCCGTCCGGCCACGGTTCAGCTGGCGGTCCTCATCGACCGTGGGCACCGAGAGCTGCCTATCCGGGCCGACTACGTGGGCAAGAACGTACCTACCAGCCGCCGGGAGCACGTGGCGGTGCGGCTGGTGGAGGAGGACGGGCGCGACGAGGTCGTGATCCAGGAGCTGGGGTAGACCTCGCTCGCCCGGGCTTGCGCCTGAGCCACCCCGGGGTGCAACGCACGCCCGCGGCCCCATCACGGTGCGGGCGCGACCGCGGCCGGAGCAGCCACGAGCGCCCTTGACACCGGCCAGCCTGGCGCTATACTGCGGGTAAGTTCACATCTGGCGCGGGCCGCGACGCCCCACCTCACATCGAGGTGCGGGCGTCGTTGTGCTTCGCGCCCCGGGGGATGCGATGGCCGAGCAACGCGACGACCCGATGCGCCTGTGGGTGGGAACGTGGCAGCCCGAGCCGGTCGGTGGCCGGGGACAGGGCCAGCCCCGCGACCGCGCCGCGCCTCACGAACGCGGCGACGCCGACACCTCGCCGGCAAGCGTGGGGGAGACCAGCACCGTCCGTTCGCTGCTGTAGGTCACCTGCCCGGGATGCCCGCCACGCATCCGCCGCACGTGACGGCGGCGCGTTACGACCACCGGCACGCGGCTGGCGCCGCGGCCGCGGCTGTAATAGGCGGCTAGGCGTGCGGCGGCCTCCACGATGCCCTCGGGAGGGTCGGCCGGGCCCTGGACGATCACGTGCGCCCCGGGCAGGTCCCGGGCGTGCAGCCACAGGTCGTCAGGCCGGGCCACGCGGAACGTGATCCGATCGTTGTCGCGCGCGCTGCGGCCCACCAGCGCGCGAAACCCGTCGCCGAGGGCGTAGACACGGTACGAGGGCGCGGCCTTCGGCACGGCCGCCCGACCCGGGCGGCGCAATCCCGCTTCCCGCAGGTCCTGGTCGAGTTCCCAGAGGTCGTCCTCGCCCTCCGCCTGCGCGATTGCCGTGGCCACGGCGTCGAGCCAGTTCCGCTCGGCCTCCAGCTGCGCGCGCCGCGCGGGCAGGCGGCGGAGCATCGCTTGCGCCTTCGCGTACCGCCGGAAGTACTGCTGCGCGTTCTCGACGGCCGAGCGCGCCGGGTCGAGCGGGATGACGGTGGGCGCGCCGTCGAAGTGCGGAACCTCGACCGATGCTGCACCGCGCGGCACACGGGCCTGATAGGCGAGGAGCAGCTCGCCCCACTGGCGCAGGCGCGCGCCCTCGGCCGCCGCGCGTGCCTCGCGGGCCACGGCGGCGAGCGCGCGATCCACCCGTGCCGTGGCCTGCGCGACCACGGTGGCCAGCGTCCGGCGCGCGGCCTCCAGGCGGTCGGCCGCCTCGGCGCGAGCGGTCACGGCCTCCACGGCCGCGCTCATGGTGGTGGGCTGCGCGACGAGCGCCTGGTAGATGCGGAAGGGGAAGGGCGCGTAGGCCACGGGCGCGGCTGCGTCGCGGTAGAGCACGGGGGCAAACCTCGCCGCCGCCACGTCCGCCGCCAGCGCCGAGAGCGCGTCGGTCACAGCGTGTGCCCGGGCAGGGTCGAGCGGGGCGTCGGGCTCCACTCCGGCCCGGGCGCAGAGTTCGTGCGCCAGCGCTGGCCCGATGCCCGCGGTGACGTCCAGCAGCGTGCGCCATGCCGGCGCGCCGGCGCGCTGTGCTGCCGCGGTCGCCAGCCCGGCCGCGGCCAGCGTTGCGGGCGTCGGCCGCGTCTGCACCGGTGGGGCATAGGGCCGGCGCGGCCGCACCTCGCGGCCCGGGCCGTCCACGGTACGCAGCGCCCCCACGATCAGCCCCTCCTGCACCAGCACGAGATTGGGGTGCCGCCCGGCGAGCTCGGCGTGGAGGGACGCCGGGCCTTCCAGCGTGTCCACGGCCACTGTGGCCAGACGCTCGAACGGCGCGGCGATCACGGCGCGGACGATTGCGCCGGTCAGGCGGCTGCGCACCAGGCCTGCGAACGCGTCCGCCCCGCCAGGCGGCGGCGCAGGGACCTCCACGAACCTGGCCCAGCCCGGCCGGGCGCACGCCAGCACCAGGCGGGTACGCCCGCCGCCGCGCAGGACCAGCACCACGGCAGCCGGGCCGGCGCCGAGCACGCGCATGATGCGCGCGCCGGCCAGGTCCTGCAGTTCGGCTACGACGGCGGCCAGCACGACGCTATCGAACGACGAGGGCCAAGAGGCGTTTCCGACCGGTGCCCGCATGCCGTCTTGCACGATACGGCTTCCGGCCCCGCAGCGCAACCGCCGGCACGGCGCACCGTGAGCGCAGCGCCCTGTTGCGGTGCCCGGGCAGGAGGCGTCTTCCGGTGGGCCGAAGTGTGACCGCGTGATCCGCAGCATGACCGGTTTTGGCGCCGCCGCCGTGTCCCTGCCTGGAGGGCGGCTGGCGGTGGAGATGCGCTCGGTCAACCACCGGTTCAGCGAGATCCAGATCCGGCTGCCGCGGGATCTGGCCGGGCTGGAAGATCGGGTCCGCGCGGTGGTGCAGGGGCGGGTCCTGCGCGGCCGAGTGGAAGTCAGCGTGACCCGCGAGGACAGCGGCCGGCGGGCAAGGGTCGTGCGGGCCGACACCGATCTCGCCGCGGCGTATGCGCAGGCGCTCCGGACCCTCGCCCGCGCGGTCGGCGCCGCCGGCGACGTGACGATCGACCACCTGGCGGCGTTGCCCGACGTGGTCGGGGTCGAGGAGGATCGCCCTGAGCTCGACGCCGTCTGGCCCCCGCTGGAAGAGGCGGTGCGGTCCGCCGCCGACGCCCTGGTGGCGATGCGGGCGGCGGAGGGGCGACGGCTCGCCCAGGACGTCCTGGCGCGGCTGGACGCACTCGGGCAGGCCGCAGAGGTCATCGCCGCGCGCAGCCGGCTGGTGGTGCAGGCCTACCGCGACCGCCTCCGGGCGCGCCTGGCCGAACTGTTGGGCGACGTGCCGGTGGACGAGGCGCGCATCGCCACGGAGCTGGCCGTCGTCGCCGAGCGCAGCGACATCACCGAAGAGCTGGTGCGGTTTCGCAGCCACCTCGCACAGTTCCGCGACACGGTGCTGGGCGAGGACGGCGCGGTGGGGCGCAAGCTGGAGTTCATCCTCCAGGAGATGGGGCGCGAGGTCAACACCGTCGGCGCCAAGGCCAACGACCTGGAGATCACCCGGCAGGTCATCGCCATGAAGGCCGAACTGGAGAGCCTGCGGGAACAGGTGCAGAACGTCGAGTGAGGAGCAGCCGGGACGCATGGAGCCGCGCCTCATCAACATCGGATTCGGCAATATCCTCGCGGCGAACCGCATCGTGGCCATCATCAGCCCCGACTCCGCGCCCGTCAAACGCATCATTCAGGAGGCCCGCGAGCGCGGCACGCTGATCGATGCGACCTACGGCCGCCGGACCCGGGCGGTCGTCATCACCGACAGCGGGCACGTGGTGCTCGCCGCGGTCCAGCCCGAGACCGTTGCCCACCGCTACACCGCGCGCGACGACGGCGGGGACACGGCGGAGTGAAGGTGCCGGCGGTCACCGTCGCCGTCGGTGGCCCCATCGGCGTCGGCAAGACGACCGTGGCGCGTCTGCTCGCCGATCGGCTCGGCGTGCCCCTGATCTCGGCCGGGAGCGTCTTCCGCGAAGTGGCGCGGCGGCGCGGCGTCTCGGTCGTCGACCTGAACCGGCTCGCCGAGACCGACACGTCCATCGACCGCGACCTGGATCGCCTGCAGGGCGAGCTGGCCCGCGCAGGTCCGTGCGTCGTCGAGTCGCGCCTGTCGGGCTGGATGGTGCAGGCAGACCTCAAGGTCTGGCTCGACGCGCCGCTGGCGGTGCGTGCGGCTCGCGTGGCGGCCCGCGAGGGCCAGCCCCCGGCGCACGCACGTCAGGCGCTGCTCGAGCGCGAGAGCAGCGAGTGGTCGCGCTACAAGACGTTGTACGGTATCGAGTTCAGCGATCGCACGCCCTACCACGTGGTCATCGACACGAGCCGGTGGGACCCTGAGGTGATCGTCGACGTGCTCGAGCGCCTGGCGCGCGCGCTACGCCCGGCGGCGCACGCGCGGTAGCCCCGGCCGCCGGGCGATGTCCCCGTCCGCGCCCGCCGATTCCGCCGCGGACGCGCTCCTGGTGGCGCTCGACGTTCCGCTGCGCGCCGGCGACCTGGCGTTCACCTACAGCGCGGGGCCGGCCGCGGGCGCGCGCGCCGGCGACGGCGTGATCGTCCCGTTCGGCGCGCGCCTGCTCCCGGGCATCGTGCTGGGCCCCGGCACCCCGCGGCCAGGCCTGCGCCCGGTCCTCGCGCGCGTGGAGGAAGGGCCGCTCGTCCCGCCCGCGGTGCTGGCGCTCGCCGCGTGGACGGCACACGAGTATCTCTCCACGGTGGGCGAGGCCCTGGCCGTGGCGACGCCGTGGGATGCGCTATGGCACACGGTGCGGCTGGAACTGCCGCCCGACGCCCGGGGGCTGTCCCGCGCGCGGAGGGGCACGACCGGTCCTCGTCTCGTCTCGCTGGCGGGCGCGATGCAGGCCCTGCGGCGCACCCCGGAGCTGCTGGATCGCCTGGTGGAACGCGGAAGCGTTCGCGTGCACCTGCCGGCCGCGAGGGCATTGACCGGCGAGTATGACGCCCTCACGGTGCTGCCTGCCGCGGCCGCGGCGCTGGCCGGCGCCGATGCGGCCACCCCGCACGACCGGGCCGGCGCGCAGCGCTGGCCACCGCTGGAACGGCCGCTGCGCGAGGCGCTGGAGGCAAGGCTGCCAGGCGTCGTGCTGGCCGGATGGCGGCGTGCGCCCGCCTATCTAACCGCCATCGACGTCGCGCGCGCCGCGGGCCTGACGTGCATAGCGGCGTTCCCCTCGATCGAGGCCGCCGAGACGTTCGCGGGGCTCGCGGCGCGCGCGGGCCTGGCGCCCGTCCTGCTGCACGCGGGTCTGCCGCCGGCCCGGCGCCTGGCCGCCTGGCAGGCGGCGGCAGCCGCGCAGCTGGTGGTGGGCACGCGGGCGGCTGTGTTCGCGCCGGTGCGCGACCCCGCGCTGGTCATCGTCGATGAAGAGGACGCCGCCGGGCACAAGGAGGAACGGGCCCCGCGCTACGTGACCGCGGCCGTGGCACGCTGCAGGGCGGCCGCGGGCGGGCTCGTGTTGCTGGGCAGCACCACACCCACCGTGGCCACGTACGCCGCCGTGCGCGACGGGCGCTACCGTCTCGTGGCCTTGCCGGGCCGGCCGCGCTTGGGCGTGGTCGACCTGCGCCGGCGGCCGCCCGATGCCGCGCCGGTCAGCACGCCGGTGCTGACTGCGATCCGGCGGGCGGCGCGCACGCGCGGCCGGGCCGTGGTCATCGTCGACCGCAGGGGATTCGCCGGCGGCCTGCAGTGCGGCGAGTGCGGCACCGTGGCGCGTTGCGCCGCGTGCGGCGTGGCGCTGCGGTACGAGCGGGCGCGGCGGCGGCTGCGGTGCCAGCTGTGCGGCCGGGCGGCGGGGGTGCCCGCGACGTGCGGCCGGTGCGGCGGCACGCGGCTGCGGGCCGTGGGGGGCGGGACCGAGCGCGTGGCGGCGGCGTTGCGGCGGGAGGCGGTGCGGGTGTGGCGGCTCGATCGCGACGTGGCGCCGCGCGGCGTCGCAGCCGGCGCGGTCCTGGCACCGTTCGTCCGCGCAGGCGGGGTGCTGGTGGCCACCCCCCTGGTCCTGCCCTGGCTGGAGACGCTGCGGCCGCAGGTCGTCGCATTCGTGGACGCCGACCGGCTGCTGCACCGGCCGGAGTACCGCGCGACGGAGCGCGCCCTGGCACTGATCCGCGCGGTGGGGCTCGCCTCGGGCACCCTGGTGCTCGTGGAGACGTCGGATCCCGAGCACCCTGCCCTGCGCGCCGCCGTCGCGCCCACGCTGCGCGGCTTCTACGCCGAGGAGCTCGCGCAGCGTGCGGCGCTGGGCTATCCGCCGGCACGCTCCCTCATCCTGTTGACGATCACTGGCACCGCCGCTGCGGTGGAGGCGGTGATGGCGCGCCTGCAGGCCGGGGCGCCGCCCGGTGTCGAGGTCCTGGGCCCGACGCCGGCGCCAGGGCCGCGGCCCCGGCACCAGGTGGTGCTCAAGGCCGCAGATCGCGACGCGGCGCGGGCGCTGGTGCTGCCGCTGCTGGCAGGTGGCGCGCCACGCACCGCGCAGATCGCGGCCGACGTGGACCCCCACGAGCTGTAGACAGTCTGCCCCCTGCGCGTGGTATGGTGGGGGACGAGATGCCGACGGCAACACGTCTGGAGATCATCACCGTCGCCAGCCCCCGGGCCGCCGTGTTGCGCCGGAAGGCCCGGCCCGTGGGCCGGGTCACGCGCGAGGTGGCGCAGTTGATCGACGCGATGCTCGCCACCATGGAGGCGGCGGGCGGGCTCGGCCTGGCCGCACCGCAGGTCGGCGAGAGCGTGCGCGTCTTCGTCGCGAGGGTCGAGGACCGCACGCTCGCGCTGGTGGATCCCGAGATCGTGCGCGCCGAGGGAGAGATCACCGACACCGAGGGCTGCCTGTCCATTCCCGGGGTGATCGGCGAGGTCCCGCGCGCGGCGGCCGTCACGGTCCGCGGGAAGACCCGGCGTGGGCGGCGCGTGACGATCCCGGCCGAGGGGTTGCTGGCACGGGTGATCCAGCACGAGATCGACCACCTGGACGGCGTGCTCTTCCTCGATCGCGTGCGGGACCCGGCGACGATCCGTCAGCTGTCGGTCGCCGCGGGGACCGATGCCGCGGCGCCCCAGGCGGCCACGACCAGGGCCGGCGACGCGCACCCCGCCATCGGATGACCGGGGCGGACCCCACGCCGCTCCGGGTGCTCTTCTTTGGCACTCCCGAGTTCGCCTTGCCATCGCTCGAGGCCCTGGTCCGGATCGCCACGGTGGTCGCCGTGGTGAGCCAGCCCGACCGGCCTGCGGGTCGGGGGCGCCGGCTCACGCCCCCGCCGGTGGCCGCGGCCGCTCGCCGCATGGGCCTGCCGTTGCTGCAGCCAGCGCGGCTGCGGGACCCGGTCGTCCTCGACGCCCTGCGGGCGCTTGCGCCGGAGCTCGGCGTCACGGTGGCCTACGGCCGCCTCCTCCCGCCAGCTGTGCTGGCCCTGCCGCCGCTGGGATGCATCAACCTGCACCCGTCGCTGTTGCCGCGCTATCGCGGTGCGTCGCCGATCCAGGCGGCGATTGCCGATGGCGCGGCCGTCACCGGGGTAACGGTGCTCTACATGACCGACGAGCTCGACGCCGGGGACATCATCCTCCAGCAGGAGGTCCCGATTCATCCCGAGGAGACGGCCGGGGAACTGGAGGCGCGGCTCGCGCACGCGGGCGCTGCGCTGCTCGCCGAGGCGGTGCGCCTGCTGGCGGCGGGCGCGGCGCCCCGGCGCCCCCAGGACCACGCGCAGGCCACGTACACCGGCCGGCTGTCGAAGGCTGACGGGCTGCTCGACTGGACCCGGCCCGCTGTGGCCATCGTCAATCAGATCCGCGCGCTGACGCCCTGGCCGTCGGCCTACACCTACTGGCGGGGGATGCCGCTCAAGATCTGGCGGGCGCGTGCGGTCGCGGCTGCAGCCGACGGCCAGCCCGGCGAGGTCGTCGCGGTGAGCGCGGACGGCATCACCGTGGCGGCCGGCGCCGGCACCGTGCTGCTGCTGGAGGTCCAGCCGCCCGGCGGGGTGCGCATGCCCGCCGGGGCGTTTGCCCGCGGCCACCCGATCCGGCCGGGCGACCTGCTGGGCGGTGCCCCCGTGCCGGGGAAGATGCTAGAATGAGACAGTCACCACGGAGGAGGAGAGGCGATGTTCTTCGACAGCTCGTACGTCATCGTGCTGCCGGGCATCCTCCTGGCGCTCTACGCGCAGTGGAAGGTCCACAGTACGTTCCAGCGGTTCAGCCAGGTTCCCACCATGGCCGGGCGGACCGGAGCGGAGATCGCCGCCGAGCTGCTGCGTCGGCGCGGCGTGCGCGGCGTGACGGTCGAGCCCGTCCAGGGCCTGCTCGCCGACCACTACGACCCGCGCACCAAGACGCTGCGGCTCTCGCCCGCCGTCTACGGCAGCGCCTCGGTGGCCGCCGTGGGCGTGGCTGCCCATGAGTGCGGGCATGCGCTGCAGCACCACGAGGGCTACGCGCCGCTGGCGCTGCGCAGTGCCATCGTGCCGGTCGCCACGCTGGGCACGAACGCCGCCATCATCCTGTTCATGATCGGGCTGTTCGCCAGCCTGCGGCCGCTCATGGACCTGGGCATCCTGCTCTTCCTGGGCTACATCGCGTTCTCGCTCATCACGCTGCCGGTGGAGTTCGACGCGAGCCGGCGGGCGGTGGCCGCCCTGCAGCGCGAAGGCCTAGTGACCTCGGGCGAGGCCGACGGCACGCGGCAGGTCCTGAACGCCGCCGCGCTGACCTACGTGGCGGCTGCGGCCATGGCGGTGCTGCAGCTGGTGCGCCTGGTGGCCCTGCGCAATATGCGTGACAACGAGTAGCCGCGCCGTCACGGCGCCGGCGCCTGCCCGGGAAGCCGCGTTCACCGTCCTGCTGCGCACGGAGGCGGCCGGGGCGTTTGCCACGGTCCTGCTGTTCCGCACGCTGCAGCGCTCGCGGCTGGCAGCAGCCGACCGGGCCCTGGCGACGACGCTCGTGCTGGGGGTGTTGCGGCACCGCGGGCGCCTGGACTGGGCGCTGGCGGCGTTCCTGCGCCGGCCGCTCCACGACCTGCCCCCGGCGATCCGCACCATCCTGCGCCTGGGCGCGTATCAGGTGCTGGACCTGACACGCATTCCCGCGGCGGTCGCGGTGGACGAGGCCGTGGCTCTGGCCCGGCGCCACGGGCATCCCGGTACCGCCGGCCTCGTCAACGCTGTGTTGCGGCGGCTCAGCGCCGACGGGTCGCCGCCTCCACCCGACCCGGCCGCCGACCCGGCCGGCCACCTGGCCGTGGTCCACTCGCAGCCGCGCTGGCTGGTCGAGCGCTGGCTGGCCCGGTGGGATGCCGCGGACGTTACTGCGCTGGCCGCGGCCTGCACGCGCCCGGCACCCTCGGTCGTGCGCGCCAACACGCTGGTCGCCACCCCGGAGGAAGTGCGTCTGGCGCTGGCCGCGCGCGGCGTGCCCGTCGCCGCCGGGCTGCTGCCCGAAGCCCTGCGGGTGCGGGGCGCGCTCACCGCCCGCCTGCCGCTGTACGCCCGTGGCCTGTTCGCCATGCAGGACGAGGGCGCGATGGTGGTGGCCCGCGCCCTGGCGCCGACGGCGGGCAGCGTCGTCATCGACGCCTGTGCGGCGCCCGGCGGGAAGACCAGTCACCTGGCCGCGCTGATGCGCAACACCGGGCGGCTCGTCGCGTGCGACGTGCACCCCGGCAAGCTCGCCGCGCTGGCGCACCGCTGCGCCACCATGGGCGCCTCGAACGTCGAGGCCCATCACCTGGACGCGCGGAGTCTGGGGAGGGCGTTTCCCCGACAGGCCGATGCCGTGCTCGTGGATGCACCGTGCACGGGGCTAGGGGTGGTGCGGCGCCGGCCCGACGTGAAGTGGCGCGTCGCCGCCGGCGACCTGGCGCGGTGCGCCGCGCTGCAGCGCGAGATCCTGGCCGGGGCTGCTGGCGCGGTCCGGTCCGGCGGCGTGCTGGTCTACAGCGTCTGCAGCCTGGAGCCCGAGGAGGGGCCGGACGTCGTCCGCGCCTTCCTGGGCCGCCACCCGGAGTTTCGCTTCGACTCGCTGCCCGCGACCGTCCCCCGGACGGTGAACGGCTGGCCCCTGGAGGGTGCGGAGGCAGGAGAGGTACTCCTGCTGCCGCACCGGCACGACACGGATGGCTTCTACGTGGCCCGGCTGGCGCGACGGTGATCCACGCCGCCCGCGGCTCGAGGGCCTATAATCAGACGCGTCGGGAGCCCCGCGTGCCCGGGGGATGCCTGTCCATGCCGACCGGTCCGACCGAACCCACCGATCTGCCGGGCCTGACGCTCGACGAGCTCGAGGCGTTCGCGCGGGCGCTCGGCGAGCCGGCGTACCGCGGCCGCCAGCTGGCCCGGTGGATCTACCAGCGCCGGGCGGCTAGCTTCGAGGGCGCAACCGACCTGCCGGCGTCGTTGCGGGCACGCCTGGCCGCCGTCGCGCGCCTCCCGCGCCTAGCGGTCCTGGAACGGCGGGACGCGGCCAGCGGCTCGACCACGAAGTTCCTGTGCGGGCTGCCTGACGGGCAGGCGGTCGAGACCGTGTTGATGCGCTACGACGACGGACGCCGCACGGCGTGCGTCTCCACGCAGGTGGGCTGCGGCATGGGGTGCGCCTTCTGCGCCACCGGCCTGGCCGGCCTGCAGCGCAACCTGACCGCCGGGGAGATCGTGGATCAGGTGCAGCTCATCGCGCAGGAGACCGCCGAGCGGCCTACCCACGTGGTCTTCATGGGCATGGGCGAGCCCCTGGCCAACTACGAGGCGACGGTGCGCGCAGTGCGGCTCCTGAACGCGCCGTGGGGGCTCGGGATCGGCATGCGCCACCTGACGATTTCGACCGTGGGGCTGGTCCCGCAGATTCGCCGGCTGGCCGCCGAGCGCTTCCAGCTCACCCTGGCGATCTCGCTGCACGCGCCCGACGACGCCCTGCGGGACCGGCTGGTTCCGGTCAACCGACGGTGGCCCATCGCCGACCTGCTGGCCGCGGCGCGCGAGTACGCAGCCGCCACCGGGCGCCGCGTGACGTTCGAGTACGTGCTGATGGCAGGCACCAACGACACCGACGCGCACGCCCGCGCCCTGGGCCGCCTGCTGGCCGGAGAGCGGGCCCACCTCAACGTGATCCCGTGGAACCCGGTCTACGGGCTGCAGTACCGGCGGCCGCCGGAGGAGGCGGTACGGCGCTTCGCGCGGATCGTGCGGGCCGCCGGCGTGCCGGTCACGGTGCGCATCGAGCGCGGGGTGGAGATCGATGCCGCCTGCGGGCAGCTGCGTCGTACGCAGCCGGTCCCGACCCCGGTGGCCCATGCAGGGAGCCCTGGATGAGCGTCGAGGTTGGCACGCGCATCGCCGGCCGGTACGAAGTCACCGCCCGCATCGCCGAGGGCGGGTGGTCCAGTGTCTACCGTGCCCGCACCCCCGAGGGCGAGACGATCGCCGTGAAGATCCTCCGCCAGGAGTACGCGGCGGATCGGGAGTTCGTCGAGCGCTTCGTCCGCGAGGCGCGCGCCGCCGAGACGCTGGAGCACCCCCACGTGGTGCGCGTGCTCGAGAGCGGCCGCGACGGCGAGATCTACTTCATCGCCATGGAGTTCGTGGACGGTGAGGACCTGAAGCGGTACCTGCGGCGCACAGGTCCGCTGGACCCGGTCGATGCCGAGCGCATCGCGCTGGCGGTCTGCGAGGCCCTGGACTACGCGCACGGCCTGGGCATCGTCCACCGGGACGTCAAACCGCAGAACATCCTCCTGGCGCGCGACGGCACCGTGAAGGTGGCGGACTTCGGGATCGCACGGGCGCAGGCCGCGGTCACCATCACCCACACGGGGACGGTGCTCGGTACCGTCCACTACCTGTCCCCCGAGCAGGCGCGGGGCGCGCCCGTGGACCGGGCCTCCGATCTCTACGCGCTGGGCGTCGTGCTCTTCGAGATGCTGACCGGCCGGCTACCCTTCGAAGGCGACAGCCCCATCGCCATCGCGCTCAAGCACCTGCACGAGCCGCCGCCCTCGGCGCGCGCGGTCAACCCCAGGGTCCCGCGTCGCCTGGAGGGCATCATCCTCAAGGCCATGGCCAAGCGCCCCGAAGATCGCTATCAGACCGCCCGCGAGATGGCCGCAGACCTCCGCGGCGAGACTGCCCGGTGGGAGGAGGTGCTCGCCGACGACGAGGGGATCACGCGGATGTTCGCGCCGCAGGGCGCGCGCCCGCGCCGCGGGCTCGCGCGGGCGGCGCCGCTGGCGGCGGCGCTGTTGGTGGCCGCGATCGGCGGGTTGTGGGCTGGCTGGCAGGCCGTGAACGCGTACTTGAACGTGCCCGAGGTCGAGGTCCCCGACGTGGTGGGCCGGTCGCTGCTGCAGGCCGAGCAGATCGCGCGGCAGCGCGGTGTGACCCTGGAGGTGGCAGAGCGTGCCTACAGCGCCACCGCGCCACAAGACGTCGTCCTGGCTCAGGACGAGCCGCCGGGCAAGCGGGTCAAGCAGGGACGCCGGATCGGCGTGGTGGTGAGCCTCGGGCCGCAGCTGGTAACCGTCCCCGATGTCGTCCGGCAGCCGGTCGGGGCCGCGCAGCTGGCGCTGGAGACGGCCCGTCTGCGGCTCGGAGCGCTGCAGGAGGGCTACGATGACGTCGTCAAGGCGGGGTTCGTGATCCGGCAGGATCCCCCGGCGGGGTCGCGGGTGCAGGTCGACTCGCCCGTGACGCTGGTGATCAGCCGCGGTCCGGCGCAGGTGGAGGTGCCCGGGCTCCTCGGCCGCACGCTGTCCGAGGCTCGCCGGCTGCTGGAGGACCGCGGCCTGGTCATCGCGCACGTGCGCACGGTGCCGGTGGCCGATGCTGCGCCGGGCCTGATCGTGGAGCAGTCGCCGGCCGCGGGCGCGCTGGTGCGTCCGGGCCAGACCGCGATCACCGTCGCGGTGAGCGCGCGCCCAGGCGAGGAGAGCGCGCCGCCGCAGGCCCCGGTGGTGACGGCCGAGCCCCAGCCCGTACCATCGCCCAGCCCGCCGCCGGTCCGACTCACGCCGGCGGTCCGCCCCTCCCCGGCCGGGACGCCCGCGGCGCCTGCCACGCCCGCGGCCGTGCCGTCGCCGGGCCTGGCGCGCCGCACGCGCGTGCAGGTGGTGGTGCCGGAGGGGCCCGCCGTGCAGGAGGTGAAGATCGTCGTGATCGACGAGAAGGGTGTGCGCACGGTCTACCAGGCGCCGCATGGTCCCGGCGATCGCGTCGAGCAGTTCGTCAGCACGCAGGGCTACACGATCATCCAGGTCTACATCGACAACCGCCTCGTGCAGGAAGTCCGGCCGTGACGCGCGGCCGCGTGCGTCTCGCCGCCAGCATCCTGGCCGCCGACTTCGCACACCTGGGCGCCGCCGTACAGGCGGCGGAGCGCGGCGGCGTCGACCTGCTGCACATCGACGTCATGGACGGCCAGTTCGTCCCGCCGATCACCGTGGGCACGGTGGTGGTGGAGGCGGTACGCCGCGCCTCGCGCCTCCCGCTGGACGTACACTTGATGGTCCGGGAGCCCGAGCGGCAGGTCGAGGCGTTCGCCCGCGCCGGCGCCGCCAGCATCGCGGTGCACCTGGAAGCCGCGGCGCATCCCCATCGGCTCCTCGGTCTGATCCGGAGCCTGGGCGCGCAGGCCGGGATCGCGCTCAACCCCGGCACCCCACCCGATGCGTGCGCCTGGCTGGCGGACGTGCTCGACTTCGTGCTGGTCATGACCGTGAATCCCGGCTACGCCGGCCAAGTGTTCCTGCCGGAGGTGCTGCCGAAGGTCGGGCGCGTCAGGCAACTCGTCGGCGATCGATGCTGGATCGCGGTCGACGGCGGGGTGTCCCCGCAGACCGCGCCGCAGGCGGTGGCGGCGGGCGCCGATGTCCTGGTGGCGGCGTCAGCGATCTTCGGCGCGCCCGACGGGGTGGAGGCAGCCGCAGCCCGGCTGCGGGCGGCGGCCGTGGGCGGGTGAGCACGCTCTTCGTCACCCATCCGGCCTGCGAGCACCACACGACCGGTGCGGGCCACCCCGAGCGGCCCCAGCGCCTCCAGGCGGTGCGCCGGGCCGTGGAGTCCTGCGGTCTGGAAGGCGCGCTGCAGTGGGATGAGCAGCCCCCGGAGGTCGACGCCGAGCTCCTCGAGCGCGTCCACCGTCGTGCCTACGTCGACGTCGTGGAGGGGCTGGCGCGCGCCGGCGGGGGCTGGCTCGACGCCGATACACCGGTGGGGCCCCAGTCAGCCCGCGCCGCCCGTCTCGCGGCGGGTGCGGCCCAGCGCGCCGTGGAGGTCCTGCTGGCCGGGCTCGCGCGGCGCGCCTTCGTGGCGGTACGGCCGCCGGGCCACCACGCCGGGCCCGACCGCGGCATGGGCTTCTGCCTGTTCAACAACGCGGCCGTGGCCGCTGCCGCGGCACGGCGCGCGGGCCGCGAACGCGTGCTGGTCGTGGACTGGGACGTGCACCACGGCAACGGCACGCAGGCGGTGTTCTGGCGGGATCCGTCGGTGCTGGTCGTCTCGCTGCACCAGGAGTACTGGTACCCCGGTACGGGGGCCATGGAGGAGCTGGGGGAGGGACCAGGGGAAGGCGCCACCGTCAACCTGCCCCTGCCTGCACAGACTGGCGACGGCGGCTACACCGACGCGATGACCGAGCTGGTCCTCCCGCTGGCTGCAGCCTTCCGGCCGGAGTTTGTGATCGTCTCGGCAGGCTACGACGCCCACTTCGCCGACCCGCTGGGCGGCATGGTCGTCACCACAGCCGGGTTCGGGCGGCTGGCACGCCTCGCGGACGAGGCGGCGCGGGCGGCCGACGCGCCGCTGCTCGCGATCCTCGAGGGCGGCTACCATCTGGATGCGCTGGCGGCGTCCGTGGTCGCGACCCTCGAAGCCCTGACCGGCCGGCCGGCGGATCCGGCGGCATGGCGCGAGCCGGCGCCCGCGGACCTGGGAGCCAGACGTCCCGGGCGCGAGGTGCCGGCGTCCGCGATCGGCGCGCGCCTGCGGGCCATACGGCGACTGTTGCTCAACTACTGGCGGCTCTAGGCCCAGCCGGAGCCCAAGCGGCGCGCCGCCGCCGCCGGGGGCAAGGGGGAGGAAACCCCAGGCGGGCGGCGAAGTGCGCACCGCTGGCCGGAGCAGCATCCAGGATCACCGACCACACGGTGAGGAGCGCGTGCGCAGGGACCGAGACAGCGCGCCGGCGGCGTCTCGGGGTACGGCAAGGGGGCGACGGGCCACATGTCGGCAGGGCAGGCAGAGGCGGACGACCAGGCGCCAAAGACCGAAGCGGTGGACCTCTCGGAGTCGGTGCCCCGGCTCCAGGAGCGACAGATCGTGCGGGGCACCGTGGTACGGGTGGACACCGAGGGGATCCTGGTCGACGTCGGGGCCAAGTCCGAGGGGATCATTCCTCCCAAGGAACTGTCGCGGCGGGGCGATCAGCCTGAGGCGGTGCAGGTCGGGGACCGCATCGATGTGATGGTGATGCGCGTGGACGGCGAGGAGGGGAACATCATCCTCAGCAAGAAGCGCGCGGACTTCGTGCGCGCCTGGGAGCGCGTGATCGAGGCGCACCAGGGGGGTCGTATTCTCCACGCCATGGTGGTGGACAAGGTCAAAGGCGGCCTGGTGGTGGACCTGGGGCTGCGCGGCTTCGTGCCCGGGTCGCACGTCGACCTGACCCAGGCCAAGGGGCGGCGGTTCGAGTGGTTCGTCGGCCAGTCCATCCCCCTCAAGGTCATCGAGGTCGACCGGGGCAAGGGACGCGTCATCCTCTCGCACAAGCTGGCGGTGGAGGAGGAGCGGAAGGGGCGCCGGGCGCAGGTGCTGGCCACGCTGGAGGAGGGCGCCGTCGTCGAAGGGGTCGTCAAACGCATCACCGACTTCGGCGCGTTCGTAGACCTGGGCGGCGTCGATGGCCTGCTGCCCATCAGCGAGATGGCCTGGACCTACATCCGACACCCATCGGAAGTCGTGCGACGCAACCAGCACCTGCGGTTGCAGGTGCTGAAGGTCGACCGCGAGGCTGGCAAGATCTCGCTGGGCCTGAAGCAGATCCTGGAGGATCCCTGGGCGGCCGTCGGCGACCGCTACAAGGCAGGCGACGTGATCCGCGGCAAGGTCGTGCGCATCGTGGCCTCGGGAGCGTTTGTGCGGCTGCGGGACCTCGATGCCTTCCTCCCCATCAGTGAGCTCGCCGAGAAGCGGGTGGCCAAAGTCGAGGATGTCGTGCAGGTCGGGCAGACCATCGAAGCAATGGTCGTGGAGGTCCGGCCGGACGAGCGCCGCATGATCGTCAGCCTCCGCCGGCTGGCCCGCGAGGCGGAGCGCAAGCGAGTGAAGGAGTACCTGCGGGAGCAGCAGGACGAAGGGCGAGTCACGATCGGCGACGCGGTGGGCGAACTGCTGCGGCAGGTCGTCGAGGTACGCCCCGAGGTGCCGGAGCCGGCGGCTGCGACGCCCCACGAACCAGAGAGCGAGCCCAGGACGCCCTGATGCGCTTGTCGCTCCCCGTCGGGGCGGCTACAATGGGTGTGACCTCGGGGAGTAGCGCAGCTTGGTGTAGCGCGCAGCGTTCGGGACGCTGAGGTCGGGGGTTCAAATCCCCCCTCCCCGACCATTCAGGACGGGACGCGGTGGGTCTCGTGGCGCGTCGTGCGACACTGCGGTGGGCACGGTGGCGGCCGCTTGCCACCCCGCCGCCGGGACGATAGACTAGGCTGGACGCCGGTGCCCGCGAGGCTGCCCGGCGGCTAAAGACGCAGAGAGCAGGAGAACGCGCGGGGCGGCGCGGCATGCGTCGCTTTTGTTTTTTCAGCCGGAGGAGTTGCCGGTGCTGACACGAACCTCAGGCTACCATGCGGCGCACGCGGCACGAAAGGCGCGGTTCCTGACGGACGTGGAGGTGGCTGCGGCGCCCGTCCGGGTGGGAGTGTTCACCGACTCCTACCTGCCCCGCATCAGCGGCGTGGTCCGGTCGATCGAGGCGTTCGTCTCCGAACTGCGACGCCAGGGCCACCACGTCTCGATCTTCGCGCCCGGTTACCGCGGGTTCGTGGACGCCGACCCGGACGTCGTACGCTTCCCCTCGGTGCGGCCGCCCGGCCATCCTGACTTTCCCCTGGCGATTCCCGTCGACCGTCGGTTCCTGGCCAAGCTGGCGGCGCGGCGCCCGAGCGTGATCCACACGCACTCGCCGTTCCTGATGGGTGCGGCCGGGCGCTACGCGGCGCGGCGCCTGGGGCTGCCGCTGGTCTTCACCCACCACACGATGTACGCGGAGTACGTGCACTACGTGCCGTTGTTCCCGCCGCGGTTGTCGCGCCAGGTGGTGACCCGCTACACCGCGCGCTACTGCAACCGCTGCACCGCGGTGATCGCGCCCTCCCGGGCCGTCCGGGCGTGGCTGCGGTCCATTGGCGTCGTCACGCCCATCGAGGTCCTGCCCACGGCGGGCTTCGAGCTCGCGCGGTTCGACCGGCTCGACCCCTCGTGGGTCCGGCCGCGCTATGGGGTGCCGTCCGGGGCGCCGCTCGTGATCACGGTGGGGCGCCTGGCGTCCGAGAAGCGCTTCGACATCCTGCTGGCGGCGTTTGCCGACGCGGCCCGCGGCGGGCCAGCCCACCTGCTCGTGGTGGGTGGCGGCCCGGAGGCGCCGGTGCTCCGCCACCTGGCCGGCCAGCTCGGCGTGGGCAGCCAGGTGATCTTCACGGGTCCCCTGGACCACGACCGCGTCCTGGACTGTTACGCCGCCGCCGACGTGTTCGCGTTCGCGTCGCCGACCGAGACGCAGGGGCTGGTGGTGATCGAGGCCATGGCCGCGGGCTTGCCGGTGGCGGCCGTGCGGGCCGGCGGGGTCGCCGAAGCCGTGGGCGACGGCGAGACCGGCCTGCTGGTCGATCCGGATCCCGCGGCGCTGGCCGCCGCGATCCGCCGCCTGCTCCACGACGAGCCCCTGCGGCGCCGCCTCAGCGCCGGGGGCAGGGAGGTCGCCCGGGCCTATGCCATCGACGTGCTGACGCGCCGGCTGGTCGATCTCTACCGGAACCTGATGACCGATGGACCCCTCGCCGCCACACCCGACTAACCCCAGGCCGCTTCGCGCGGCGATCACGCCACGGGCGGGCCGCCCCCGCGGTCCGAAACGAGGAGGAGACCCAGCGTGCAACTCCGGCGCCTCGAGCTGATAGGGTTCAAGACGTTCGTCACCCGCACGGAGCTCGAGTTCCATCCGGGTGTCACGGCCATCGTCGGCCCCAACGGCAGCGGGAAGAGCAACATCTTCGATGCGATCCGCTGGGCGCTGGGCGAGACCAACGCGCGGCTGCTGCGCGGCGGCCGTATGGACGACCTGATCTTCTCCGGGAGCGCCGGCCGCAAGCCGCACGGGATCGCCCAGGTGTCGCTGACACTGGACAACGGTGCCGGCTTGTTGCCGCTGGAGTTCAGCGAGATCACCGTGACCCGCGCGGTCACCCGCGGCGGGGAGGGACGCTGCGCCATCAACGGCGTCGACTGTCGGCTGCGGGACGTGCAGATGCTCTTCCTCGGGACGGGCCTGGGCGGCCGGTCGTACGCGCTGATCGGGCAGGGCGAGGTCGACGCCGTGCTGCGCGCCACGCCGGTGGAGCGCCGGCAGTGGCTCGAGGAGGCGGCCGGGCTCGCCCGGCACAAGCGCCAGCGCGTGGAAGCCGAGCGGCGCCTGGCCCATGCCCAGGCGCACCTGGAGCGGCTCACGGACGTCGCCGCAGAGCTGGATGCGCAGCAGCAGGCGCTGGCGGCGCAGGCCGCGGCCGCCGCGCGCCACGCGAGCCTCACGGAGGAGGTACGGGACCTCGAGCTGGCGCTGTTCGCCGACGAGGCCCGGCGGCTGCTGGCCGCGGTCCGCCGGCTCGGCGCCCAGGTCGCTGCCGAACGCGACGCGCAGGCGGCCGCCGCTCGGCGGCAGGCCGCCGCGGCCGCCGCAGTCGCCCAGGCTGAGACCGCCCTGGCAGAGGCGACGGCGGCGTTCGAGCGCGGGCAGGCGACGCTGCTGGAGGGCGCCGAGCAGGTGACCCGACTGGCCATGGACGCGCAGGCCCTGGCCGCGCGGGCCGACGCGCTGCGCGCCGGGCACGACCACCTGGCCGACGAGGGGGCGCGGCTTGGGGCGGCGCTGGAACGCCTGCACGCAGAGACCGCGGCCCTCGAGCAGGAGGCCGCGGCCGGTCAGGACGAGCGCCAGCAGCTGACGGCGGTGGTGGCGGCGGCCGAGGCCGCCCTGGCCGCCGCGCACGATGCCGTAGCGCAGAGCCAGACGAGGCTCGGTGCCGTCCGCGACGAGGTCGCAGAGGTGGTGCGCTCGCTGGCACAGGCCCGGCGCGACCTGGCCGCGGCGAAGGCGCGGGCGGCCGTGCTGGACCAGTCGGCGGAGGCTGCGGCCGAGAAGGCGCGCGCCGTGCGGGAGGCGGCCCGGCGCGCAGAGGAGGACCGCGACGCGGCGCAGGACGCCGTGGTCCGGGCCCGGGCGGCGGCCGCGGCGGCCGCCGACCAGGTGACGGCCGCGGCAGCGGTCCTGGAGGCCCGGCGCGCGGAGTGGGCGGCGCTCATCGAGCAGGTGCACGAGGTCGAGCTGGAGGAGCACCGGCTGCGGGCACGCCTCGCATCCATCGAGGAGGCACACCGGGAGCTCGTCGGGCTCGACGAGGGCGCGCGTGCGATCCTGCTCGCGGCTCGCGACCACCCCGGCCGGTTTCCCGGCCTGCGTGGCGCGGTGGCCGAACTGGTGGACGCGCCCGAGGACCTGCGGCCGGCGATCACCGCAGCGTTGGGCCGCCGTCTGCACTGTCTGGTCGTTGAGCGCCGCGACCAGATCCAGGCCGTGCTCGACTTCCTGTCCGCCGACGGCCCGCGCGCCGCGACGATCGTGGCCCTCGAGGATCTGCGGCCCGTGCCGGGCCGGGCCCGGGGCACGAACGGACCGTACGAGGGCCTGCACGCAGCCGCCGCCGTCCGGCCCGCAGACGGCCACGAGGAGCTGGCCCGGCGGCTGGCAGAGGCGCTGCTGGGCGACGTGGTCGTCGTGGACGACCTGGAAGCCGCGTGGCGGCTCGTCGCCGGGGGCTTCGAGGGCCGTGCGGCGACTCGAGACGGCCTGCTGGTGGAGCCCGACGGCGTCCTCTCCCTGGGCGGCTGGCCCGCGGGCGAGCTGGCCCCGCTCGGCCGCGGCCAGGCCATTGCGATGCTGCGGCAGACGCTGGCGGAGATCGAGCGCACGCGGCTCGAGCTCGTCGTACGCCGGGCGGCGGCAGCCGAGCGCGTCCGCGAGGCCGATGAGGGGCTGGAGCGGGCGCGCGCCGCGGTCGAGCGCGCCCAGGCGGCAGCCTTCGAGCGCACGCAGCAGCTCGAGCGTCTCGCGACAGCGGCGAGCCGCTTGCAGGCCGAGGCGCAGGTCCTCGAGGACGAGCGCGGTTCGCGCGACGACGAACGCAGGCGCCTGGCGGCCCAGGTGCAGGGGCTGGAAGCAGACGCCACGCGGCTCGAGGACGAAGCGCGCCGGCTGGAGGCGCTGCAGGCCGCCCTGGAGGCGGACGGCGCGCGGGCGGCTGCCGCGTACGAGATGGCGGCGGCAGACCTCCAGGCCGCGCGCTTGCGGATGGCCGAGGCCGAGGGACGCGTGCAGGCGCTGCGCGCGCGCGTGGCCGACCGGCGGGCGAGCGCCGTAGAGATCGAGCGCCGCCTCCAGGAGATCGAGACGGCGCAGCAGGAAGCCGCGCAGGCCGTGGCCGAGGTCGAGCAGCGCCGGCGGGCGGCCGCAGCCGCGCACGACGCGCTGCTGGCGAGCCAGGCTGCCGCCAAGGCCGACCTCGAGCGCCTCCAGGCCGAGCGTGGCGCGCTGCGCGAGGCGTTGCGCGAGCTCGGGCCGGTGAACCTGCGCGCGGCCGACGAACACGCCGCGGTGACCGCGCGCCTGGACGCTCTGCGGGCCCAGATCGACGACCTGCGCGAGGCGTCGGCGCTGCTGCGGGACGTCATCGGCCAGATCAACGCCGCACTGCGCGTGCGCTTCCGCCAGACCTTCGAGGACGTGAACGCCGAGTTCGGCCGCCTGTTCCAGCGCCTGTTCCAGGGTGGGGGCGGGCAGCTGGAGCTCGTGGAGAGCGACGACGGCGGCGAACCGGGCCTGGAGGTGATCGCCCAGCTGCCAGGCAAGATGCGCCGGCCGCTGGTGGCGCTCTCGGGCGGCGAACGGGTGCTGGTGGCGCTGGCGCTGATCTTCGCCATGCTGCGCGTCCACCCCAGCCCCTTCTGCATCTTCGACGAGGTCGAGGCGGCGCTCGACGACGTCAACACTGGGCGGTTCGTGACGCTGTTGCGGGACCTGGCCGAGCGGACCCAGGTCCTGATCATCACGCACAACAAGGGGACGATGGCCTGCGCCGACGTCCTCTACGGGGTGACGATGCAGGAGCCGGGCATCTCGTCGCTGGTCTCGGTGCGGCTCGTGCCGCCGCCCAACGGCCAGTCGGCCCCGGAGTACCCGCAGGAGCCGGCCCGCGAGCCGGTGGCGGCCCCGGGCGACTGACGGAGCGGGGCGGGCACGTGCAGGACCGCCCGGGCTGGTTCGGCCGGCTGCGGCAGACCCTGGCGCGGACCCGGGAGGTGCTCGGCGCACGCGTCGAGGCCCTGCTGGCCGGCCCGCTCGACCCCGCGTTCTACGACGAGCTGGAAGAACTCCTCGTCCAGGCGGATCTCGGCGTGCCCCTGGCCCGCGTCGTCGTCGACGATCTGCGCGCGCGGACGGCCGGGGCGGCGCCGCAGGCGATCAGGGCAGCGCTGGCCGACATCCTGCGGGACCGGCTCGGGCCGCCCGGGCGGCTGCAGCTCGAGCCTACCCCCGCCGTGGTACTCGTGCTAGGCGTGAACGGGTCGGGGAAGACTACGACGATCGGCAAACTGGCGCACCGGCTGGAGCGAGAGGGCCGCCGCGTGCTGCTGGCTGCGGCCGACACGTTCCGCGCTGCGGCCATCGACCAGCTGGAGGCCTGGGCGGCCCGGGTCGGTGTGCCTGTGATCCGCCACCGAGAGGGCGCCGACCCGGCCGCGGTGGTCTTCGATGCCGCGCAGGCCGCGCAGGCCCGCCACGTCGACGTGCTGATCGTCGACACCGCCGGCCGGCTGCACACCAAGGTCAACCTCATGGAGGAGCTCAAGAAGATCGACCGGGTCGTGGCGCGGGCGCTGCCCGGCTCACCCGTGGAGCGCCTGCTCGTCCTGGACGCGACCACGGGCCAGAACGGGCTGGCGCAGGCACGCGCCTTTCACCAGGCCGTGCGCCTCACCGGCATCGTCATCACCAAGCTGGATGGGACGGCCAAAGGCGGCATCGCCGTGGCGATCGCGCAGACGCTGCAGGTGCCCATCGTCTTCATCGGAACCGGCGAGGGCCCCGACGATCTGGCGCCCTTCGATCCGGCGGCCTTCGCCCTGGCCCTGCTGGCCGACGACGGCGGGGGCGTGGAGCGGCCCGGCATTGACGGCAGGGCCTCGCCCGCGGTACCGTAGGGAGGATCTCATCCGTCAAGGGAATCCACTTTACGTAGTGAGGACCCGATGGATCGCGCACTCGCGGGGCGTGACCGTGCCAACCGTCTGCTGGATCGCTACGGCCGCCTGCTGACCACCCGGCAGCGGGAGTTCCTGGTGCGGTACTACCAGGACGACCTCTCGCTGGGTGAGATCGCGACGCAGCTGCACATCTCGCGGCAGGCGGTGCACGACGGCCTGCGGCGGGCCCTGGGCATGCTGGAGCGGTTCGAGGCCGCCCTGGGGCTCGTGGCCGGCGCGCAGCGCGCCGGCACGGAGCACTACTTCTCGCGGACCCCGCGGTCGGCCGCGCAGCCCCGGACCGTGCGCGCGACGCTCCGCGGGCGCCCGTGGGCGTTCCAGGTGGCCCGGGGCGTGTTCGCGCGCCGGGGCGTGGATGCGGGCACCCGCCTGGTGATCGAGACGATGCAGATCGACCCCACCGACCGGGTGCTCGACCTGGGCTGTGGTTACGGCGCCATTGGCTTGGTGGCCGCAGCGCTAGCGCCCCGGGGCAGCGCGTGGCTGATCGACGCCAACGCGCGTGCCGCGGCGCTGGCCCGCGCCAACGCCGCAGCCAACCACCTGGCCAACGTGGCGGTGCTCGTCGGCGACCGCGCCGCGGCCATCCGGAACGCCTCGATGGACGTCGTGGTCACCAACCCGCCGATCCGCGCGGGCCGGCGCGTGGTGACGGCCTTCATCGATGACGCCCACCGTGTGCTCCGGCCGGGCGGGCGCTTCTACCTGGTGGCGCGCACCGCGCAGGGCGCCAGGACCCTGGCGCGGCTGATCGAGGCGCGGTTCGGCAGCGTGCGGCAGGCGGCGCTGCGCGCCGGCTACCGCGTCTACGAGGCAAGGCGCGGCCCGGAGCCCGCGGGTGTTTGAGGGGCTGCAGCAGCGTCTGGGCGAGATCGTCCGCAGGCTGACGGGCCGCGGTGTGCTCTCGGCCGAGGACGTCGACGCCGCACTGCGCGAGGTGCGCCTGGCGCTCCTGGAGGCCGACGTCCACTTCAAGGTCGTGCGCGACTTCACCGCCCGTCTGCGCGAGGCAGCGGTGGGGCAGGAGGTCTGGAAGCACCTCAACCCCGGCCAGCAGGTCGTCAAGCTCGTCCACGCCGAGCTCACCCGTCTGCTGGGCGGCGGCGCCCGCGAGCTCCGCTTCGCGCCCGCGCCGCCGTCCGTGGTGCTGCTGGTGGGGCTGAACGGCGTCGGCAAGACCACCTCGGCGGCCAAGCTCGCCCGGTGGCTGCGGCGGCGGGGCAAGATGCCCCTGCTGGTGGCCACCGACCTCAAGCGCCCCGCGGCGATCGAGCAGCTGCGCGTGGTCGGCGCGGCGGTGGGCGTGCCGGTCTTCGCGCAGGACGACGCGCTCGACCCCCTCGCCGTAGCCCGCGCCGCCGTGGCGCACGCCCGCGAGGCGGGGAGCGACGTCGTGGTGGTGGACTCCGCCGGGCGCCAGCACGCCGACGAGGAGCTCATGGCCGAACTGAGCGCAATGCACGCAGCCCTGCGCCCGCAGGAGACCCTGCTGGTCCTGGACGCCATGGCCGGGCAGGACGCCGTGACGATGGCCGAGCGCTTCGCGTCGCGCCTGCCCATCGACGGGCTGATCCTCACCAAGCTCGACGGCGACGCCCGCGGCGGTGCCGCGCTGTCGGTGGTGGCGACCCTGGGGCGGCCGATCCTGTTCGTCGGGGCCGGCGAGAAGCTCGATGCCCTGGAGCCCTTCCACCCCGACCGCATGGCGGGACGCATTCTGGGCATGGGTGACGTCCTCACGCTCATCGAGAAGGCTGAGGCCACGGTCTCGGCGGAGCGTGCCGCCGAGCTCGAGCGCAGGCTGCGCCGCGCGCGGTTCACGTTCGAGGACTTCCTTGAGCAGCTGAAGCAGGTGCGCCAGATGGGCCCGCTCGACCAGTTGCTGGAGATGATCCCGGGCTTTGCCCGCGCGCGGGCGGTGGGGCTCTCGGTGGACGAGCGTCAGCTCCGGCGCGTCGAGGCCATGATCCAATCCATGACGCCCGCCGAGCGCGCGGACCCGGCTCTGATCGACGGCAGCCGGCGCCGGCGGATCGCGCGGGGCAGCGGGACCACGGTCCAGGACGTGAACCGGCTCTTGAAGCAGTTCGAGGAGACCCGGCGCCTGCTGCGTCACGTGGACGAGCGGGGCCGCAGCGGTCGCGGGTTGCCGTTCCCGCCCCGCTGACCGCACGGGGAGTTCGGGCCGCCGCGCTGGCTCAGGCTCGCGGTATCCCCGGAGCGCACGCGCAGAGCGCATGCTGCGAGGAGGCAGACGATGGCCGTCAAGATCCGCCTGATGCGCATGGGAGCCAAGCACCAGCCTGTCTACCGGGTGGTGGTGGCCGACTCCCGGACGCCCCGTGGGGGCAAGTACCTCGAGGCGCTGGGCTACTACAACCCGCGCACCGAGCCCTCCACGATCCGGCTCGACGAGGACCGGGTGCGCCGGTGGTTGGACCGGGGCGCTCGCCCCTCCCAGGCCGCGCGGGTGCTGCTGGAGAAGACCGGCATCCTGCGGCGCTGGGAGGCGGGCCGCTCGCAGCCCGCGTAGGGGCCGGGACGTGGCCGCGGCGGACGTGCGGGCGCTCGTCGAGTACGTCGTCCGCGGGCTCGTGAGCCAGCCCGCGGCCGTGCGCGTTGAGGCCACTGCGCGCGAGCGTGTGCTGGTCGTGGAGGTGCGGGTCGCGCCGGAGGACGTCGGCAAGGTGATCGGGCGCCGCGGCCGGGTGATCGGCGCGCTGCGCACGGTGGCCCGGACCGCGGCGGCGCGGGCCGGCCGCCGCGTGCACGTGGAGATCGTCCCGTACCCCCCCATCCAAGGAGGAGCGCATGAGCATTACCCTCGTCCGGCCGGTGGTCGTTAAGGCCATCGTCACCGAGTCGTTCAAGCGCCAGTATCTCAGCGAGCTCGAGGACATGATCCGGCGCCTCGACGCCGTGATCGGGCAGATCGACACCCAGATCCGGCGCGCGGAGCTCGAGCGGCAGATCACGCCGCAGTCGCGGGCGATCCGCCAGCAGCTGGAGCTGGAGCGGTCGCGCCAGGAAGCGGCGCGCGCCGAGCTGAGCGCGCGGGTGCGCGAGGCCGAGGCGCTGGAGCTCCACTCGGAGTTCTCCCAGGGCACGGTGGAGAGCCTGGTCGAGGTGAACATCGGCGACAACTTCTTCTCGCGGCTTGCGCGCACCGAGATCGTCATCAAGGATGGGATCGTCATCGAGATCCGCGAGGGGTAGGCCCGCGGGCGCGCCGCCCGCGCCGCCGGCATGGATCGTCGTTGGCAGGATCGTCCGGCCACACGGGGTGCGGGGCGAGGTGCGGGTGCGGCCCGAGACGGACTTCCCTGAGCGCCTGGCCGGCCGCCGCCGGGTGCACCTGCGTCGGGAGGGCGCCCTCAGCCCCGTGGAGATTACCGGGGTGCGCCCGCACGGCGCGGCGCTGCTGGTGACGCTGCGGGGGGTGGACAGTCTCGAGGCTGCCGAGCGCCTGCGGGGGGCGGAGCTCGTCGTCGCGCGGCGCACGCTGCCGCGGCTGGGGCCGAACGAGTTCTACCTGTTCGAGATCATCGGCCTGCGGGCGCGGACCGAGGACGGGCGGCTGCTCGGCGTGGTGGCCGAAGTGGTGCGGGGGCCCGCGCACGACGTCTACGTCGTGCGCGGCGAGGCCGGCGAGGTGCTGGTGCCGGCGCTCCGCGAGGTCGTGCGGCGGGTCGACCGTGCCGCCGGCGAACTGGTCGTCCGCCTGCCCGCTGGCTTGGAGGCGTAGGGTGCGGATCGACATCGTCACGATCTTCCCCGAGGCCATTCGGCCCGCGCTGGAGGTGTCGCTGTTGGGGCGGGCGCGGCAGCGAGGCCTGCTGGCCATCGCTGTCCACGATCTGCGCGACTACACCACCGACCGACACCGTCAGGTCGACGACGTCCCCTACGGCGGCGGGCCCGGGATGGTGATGAAGCCCGAACCGTTCTTCGCGGCGGTCGAGGCCCTGACCCCGCCGGCGGGGCCGCGGCCGCGCGTGCTGCTGACCTCGCCCCAGGGCCGGCGTTTCGACCAGCGGATGGCCGAGGAGCTGAGCCGCGCAGAGCACCTGATCATCCTGTGCGGCCGCTACGAAGGCGTGGACGAGCGGGTGGTCACCGGGCTGCCCGCCGAGGAGATCTCGATCGGCGACTACGTGCTCGCCGGCGGCGAGCTGGCGGCGCTGGTCATCGTGGACGCCACCGTGCGACTGCTCCCCGGTGTGGTGGGGGACGCGCAGTCGGTCGCTGCCGACTCCTTCACCGGCGGGCTGCTGGACTACCCGCACTACACGCGACCTGCGGAGTTCCGGGGACTGCGCGTGCCCGAGGTCCTGCTCCGCGGCCACCATGCCGAGATCCGCCGCTGGCGTCGCCGCGAGCAGCTGCGCCGCACCCTGCAGCGCCGGCCCGACCTGCTGGCGCAGGCGGTGCTCAGTGACGAGGACCGGGCGCTGCTGGCCGAGGTCCAGGCCGAGGAGGCGCGCGGTCGGTAGCCCGGCGGTGCTTCCGCCGCTGGCGCGGTGGTGCGTGTCCTGCGGCCGGCTGCCGCCGCCCGCGCTTGGCCCGGGGCCGCGGGCTGTGCTAGAATGCACAATCGTGACCGGCGCCGCCTTGCGGCCGGACGAGGAGACCACAGCCATGGACAGGGTGAAGGCCGTCGAGGCCGCGTTCCTCAAGAAGCAGGTCCCCGACTTCCGCCCCGGCGACACCGTCCGGGTGCACGTCAAGGTCACCGAAGGCGGCCGCGAGCGGCTGCAGATGTTCGAGGGCACCGTCATCGCCCGCCGCGGCGGCGGCACCGGGGCCACGTTCACCGTGCGGCGCATCAGCCACGGCATAGGGGTCGAGCGCATCTTCCCGCTGCACTCGCCGCGCGTGGAGAAGATCGACGTCGTCCGCCGTGGTCGCGTCCGGCGGGCCAAGCTGCACTATCTTCGGGGCAAGGTGGGGAAGGAGACCCGCATCAAGGAGCAGCGGTAGGACGCTGCCCCATCGCGCATGACTCGCGACATCCTGACGGTCGTCGAGCGACTGCCGTTCGGTATCCCAACCTTCATCGTGCTGCTCGCAGCCGGCCTGCTGGTGCTGCGCACGGTGGTCCGGCGGAGTTACCGCTTGCCGCCGGCGGTGCGCCTCTCCATCGTCGAAACGCTGGACGCCACGATCTTCGCGGCCTTGCTGTCGCTGGTCATCATCGTCTTCGTCGTCCAGGCGTTCTTCATCCCGTCGGGGTCCATGGAGCCCACGCTGCGGGTGGGCGACCGGATCCTCGTCGGCAAGTTCGCCTACCGCTTCTGGGACGTCCAGCGTGGCGATATCATCGTCTTCCGGTACCCGCTCAATCCCAACAAAGACTTCGTCAAGCGTGTCGTCGGGCTGCCCGGCGAGCGCATCGAGATGAAGGAGGGCCTGGTGCGAATCAACGGCCGGACGCTGTCGGAAGTCTACCCGACGGCGCTACCGGGCGGCGACCGGGCGTGTGCCAGCACCTACGGCCCCGAGGTCGTCCCGCCCGGGCACGTCTTCGTACTGGGCGATAACCGCTGTAACAGCGAGGACAGTCGCTTCTTCGGCTTCGTGCCCGTGAAGAACATCGTGGGCCGGGCGCTGGTGGTCTACTGGCCGCCCGACCGGATCGGGCTCGTCCGGTGAGGCGCCATGGCCCGGCGGGCCGCTGACCGGCCGCCCGACCACGGTTCCCGGCCGACGCTCGCGGCGCTCGCCGCAGCCCTGCAGGCGGGTGTCTTGTCGGTGGCCGACCTCGCCCGCGACCCGCGGGCGGGCGCGCGGCAGCTGGCCGCGCAGTGGGCGCGGCGCCAGGTCCGCGCCCAAGCCGAGCGGGCGCGGCTGCGGGCGCTGTTCGCGCACGAGCGGGCAGCCTGGGCGGCGGGGCTCGCACCGGTCGCGGGCCTGGACGAGGCCGGCCGCGGCCCACTGGCCGGCCCGGTGGTGGCCGCCGCCGTCGTGTTCTCCGAGGAAGTGGCCGTCCCCGGGTTGCGCGACTCCAAGCGTCTGCCGCCAGAGGGCCGTCTGGCGGTCTACGAGCGGCTGCTACGCTGCGGTGCCGCGGTCGGAATCGGGGTGGCCGGGGTAGACGAGATCGACCGGCTGAACATCCTGGGCGCCACGGCCCTGGCCTGGACCCGCGCGCTGGCCGGACTGCCCGCGACACCGGCTCTGGTGCTCATCGACGGACACCTGCGGGCGCCAGTGACGATTGCGCAGCGGCCGATCGTGAAGGGCGACGCGCAGTGCGCGTCGATCGCGGCCGCGTCGATCGTGGCCAAGGTAACGCGCGACCGGCTGATGCGCGACCTGGACCAGCGCTTCCCGCAGTACGGGTTCGCCCGCCATAAAGGGTACGCGACCGCCGCGCACCTGGCGGCCCTGCGCCGCCACGGCCCCTGCCCGGCACACCGCCGGGCGTTCCTGCCCGCTGACCTGCAGCAGGAGGCGCTATGGCCGGCGCCCCGGGCGCGGGAGGGCGCGCGGTGAGCCCGCGGTGCCACGATCTTGCGGCGCTGGCTGTTACGCGGGCGTGAGGTCCAGGGCCTCGACGACCCGCACGAACGGAATCTGGGCCGCCCGGTTGACCTCCTCGACCGGCGAGGGTCGGGCGCCTCGAACAGACACATGACGTGCGCCTCACCGCGCACGAAGGTGTTCTCGAGTCAGGACACGAGTAGGCTCACGCGCGCCGGCCGCGCAGCCGGGGATCCAGCAGGTCGCGCAGCGCGTCGCCCACGAACATGAAAGCCGCCACCGTTGCGCCGATGGCCAGGCCCGGCGCGATGGGCACCCACCAGGCCGTCAGCAGGAACTGGCGGCCCTGGGCCACCATGAACCCCCACTCGGGCAGCGGTGGCTTCGCGCCCAGACCTACGAAGCTCAGGCTGGCGGTGATCAGGATGGCGTTGCCGGCATCGGTGGCCAGCTGCACCAGCAGGGGCGCCAGGCAGTTGGGCAGCAGGTGGCGGCCCAGCACCCGGGCCTCGCCCGCCCCCAGCGCTCGCGCCGCCTCGACGTAGGGGAGGTGCGCCAGGGCCAGCACCTGGCCCCGCATCAGCCGCGCGTACCGCGGCCACCAGGCGATCCCCACGGCCAGGACCGCGTTGGCCAGGCTGGCGCCCAGCGCCGCCACGATGGCCATGGCCAGCAGGAACGACGGGAACGCCAGGAAGATGTCGGCGGTGCGCATGATGGCCTCGTCGAGGAGGCCACCGCGATAGCCGGCCACGATCCCCAGCGGCACGCCCAGGGCGCACGCCACGGCCAGCACGAACCCCGCCACGGCCAGGGAGACCCGCGCTCCCACCATCACGCGGCTCAGCACGTCGCGGCCAAGGTCGTCGGTGCCGAACGGGTGCGCTGCGCCGGGAGGCTGGAAGCGCTGCTCGACGGCGATGGCGTAGGGGTCGCGCGGCAGGTAGACGGTGCTGAGCAGCGCCACCGCGCCGATGGCGCCCAGCAGCAGCAGGCCGGCCACCGCGCCGGCGTTGGCCCGCAGGCGCCGCCACAGGCCCGCACGCCGGCGGGCCGTTGCGGGCCAGGCGGCCGGCAGGGCGAGGGCGGAAGCAGACAGGCGGCGCACGGCGCGGTCAGTACTGGATGCGGGGATCGAGGGCCAGGTAGGCCAGGTCCACCAGGAAGTTCACCACGACGTAGACCAGCGAGAACAGCAGCGTGATCCCCATGATCGGCTGGAAGTCGAGGCCCAGGATCGCGCGGACCGCGTACGAGCCGATGCCCGGCCACGAGAAGATGTACTCCACCAGGAACACGTAGGCGATGAGCGCGGCGGTCTGCAGCCCGACCACCGTCACCACCGGGATCATGGCGTTCCGCAGGGCGTGGTGGACCAGCACCCGGCCCGCGCCGAGCCCCTTGGCGCGCGCGGTGCGGACGTAGTCGGCGGTCAGCACCTCGAGCATGCTGCTGCGGGTCATGCGCGTGATGACCGCCAGATTGGCCACGGCCAGGGTCGCCGCCGGCAGGGCCAGGTGGTGCAGGGCCGAGGCGAAGGCGGGCCAGTTGCCAGCCAGCACGCTGTCTACCAGCAGGAGCCCGGTCACCACCGCAGGCCGCGCCACGGCGTCGCTCAGCCGGCCTCCCGAGGGGAACCACCGCAGCTCTTTGTAGAACACCAGCTGGAAGAGCAGGGCCACGATGAAGACCGGCATCGAGACGCCCAGGATGGCGAACGCGCGGGTCGCGGCGTCGGCCAGGCGGCCCGCGCGCACGGCGGTGAACACGCCCAGCGCGATGCCCAGCGGTACGCACAACGCCAGCGAGACCAGGGCCAGCTCGATGCTGGCCGGCAGGAACGCGGCGATGTCGTCGCGCACCGGCCGCTGGTTCAGGATCGACCGGCCCAGGTCGCCGCGCAGCACGATGCCGGTCACGTAGCGCAGGTACTGCTCGGGCAGCGGCCGGTCCAGGCCCAGGTCGCGGCGGTACTGTGCGATCTGCTCGGCGGTGGCGTTGAAGCCGGCGGCGGCCGCGGCGGGGTCGGCCGGGATGATGTGCGAGATGGTGAACGTCAGCAACGACATGCCCCACAGCACGAACGCCAGGCTGACCAGCCGCCGGACGAGGTAGGGAAGCACGGCCGTCGGGGCTAGGCGCGGTCCATGGGCGCGGCGTCGGCGGGCACGTAGGGGATGTCGAACCCGAAGTGGGTCGGCCCCAGCGCTGCCAGGCCCGCGGGCGTCCGGAAGGCCGGCGCCGCCGCCGCCACCAGCACCCCCACCGCGGCGCCGATGGGAAGGTCGGTGTTGGTATAGGGCTCGCCCGAGGCGGCGTCGGCCACCATGATCAGGTCCGGGCTGGTGGCGCACGGCCGGTCGTCGAGCCAGGCGATGTGGTTCTCGTTCTTGTACCAGATGCGCAGCCGGCCCCCGCGGTGGGCCCCCGTGCCGTCCAGGTGCGTCTCGCCGATCATGTATCCGTCGCGGCTCTCCCACGGGCGCGCGGTCACCACGCCGGTGAACAGCACCCGCCCCTCAAGCGCCGCCGCGGCCGCCGCCAGCGGGTCGCGCCCGGCTTCCCGCGCTTCGCGGATCGCCCGCCCCACGGCCAGCGCGCGGGTCAGCGTCCCTCCCACGGCCACCCGGCGCAGGTCGGCACCTCGCATCAGGTAACCGGCGTGCGCGCAGGTGAGACGCGGATCGGGCAGGCGGGTGGCCAGGCTGATCATCTTGCCAATCCGCTCGGCCACCGCCAGCTGTGGGCCGCCCGCAGCACCAGGCGGTTGCCCCACGAGTCGCAGATCGCCACGGGGCAGAGGGGCACGCCGGCCAGCGCCGCGGTAGTCTGCGTCAGTTCCGGCACCGCGCGGCCGGCCAGGTCGGCGTCCACGGCCAGCAGGCCCAGGCGCGCCGCGGCGTCGAGCGGGCCCGCGGTGTTGCCGGCGCCCAGCTCGAACGGGACGATGGCGGCGATCGCCTGGCCGGTGGCCGCGGCCAGGTCGGACACCGCCTCAGCTAGCGGCCGGTCAACGGTGACTTCTCCGTAGCCCAGCGCGGCGCGCTCCTGCGCCGACAGCACCGGGGTCGGGGCGATGGAGCCCATGCCGAAGGTGGTGCACACCCACGCGTCGTCGGCCACCTCGCTCGGGTCGACCCACCCGATCCCAGGCCCCTCCGTCACGTGGGGCAGCAGGTATTCCCGGCCCTTGTCGGGACGGCCGCCGCCCCCGGTGCCTAGCAGGGTCAGGCCCCGAAGGAGGTCGTTCGCTTCGACGGCCGTCTGGATCCGGTGACGGGGCATGCCGCTACGCCTCCACCCACAGCGCGTAGAAGTCGGGCGGCAGGTTGAAGAGGAACGGGTGCCACTCGAAGCCGTGCAGCTTCTTCGACCGTCCGAAGATCTGGAAGAACTGGGCGCAGAAGATCGCCGGACCGTCGTCGCGCAGCAGCCGCTGCACCTGGGTGTAGTGGGGCCGCCGGCGCTCGCGGTCGGGCACGGCCACGCCCCGGTCGATCAGCTCGTCGACCTGCGGGTTCCGGTAGAACGTGAAGTTCTGCGCCGTCGGCGGCGTCGCCGTGGAGTGGTAGGTCCGGAACAGGATGTCGTGCGGGTCGTCGTAGGCGGGGTTGATGGCCCACCCGTACATGTCCGGCCCGCGGTCCAGGGTGGTCAGCGCGCCGAGAAACCCCGCCGCATCGGGCTTGTCGTCGATGGTGAGGCTGAGGCCCACCTCGGCCAGGTTCTGCTGGAAGATCTGGGCCAGCTGCGGGTAGTAGGGGAAGAACGGCGAGATCGTCTGCAGCACGAACGTCTTCTGGGCAGGACCCACCTCCTGGATCAGCTGCTTGGCGCGAGTCAGGTCCCGCCGGAACTGGGGCAGGGACGGGTCGTGGGCCCAGATGCCGCGGGCGATGGGGCCGTTGGGGATGCGGCCCTTGTTGAGCAGCACACCGCCCACGAAGCTGCTGTAGCCGAAGACCGCGCGCATCGCCTGCCGGAAGCGCGGGTCGGTGAACGGGCCGCGCATGCGCATCATGATGTGGATCTGCGCGGGCGTGTCGTGCTCCTCGATGGCCACCGCCGGGTGCTTCTTGAGGGCGTCGGCGTCGGTGATGACGATGCCGTCGGCCAGGTCGGCCTCGCCCGTCTCGAGCATCAGGCGCTGGGTCGCCGACTCACGCACCAGCCGCACGACGATGCGCTCGGCATGCGGGCCCTGCCAGCCGCGCCAGTAGGTGGGGTTGCGCACAAACGTGACCTGCTGGCCTCGCACCCAGCTCTCCAGCAAGTAGGGCCCGGTGCCCACGGCGTTGTCGTTGAGCCAGCGCTGGGCCAGGTCGCCGGCCTGCGCCCGGACCTGCGTCGCGGGGCTGATCATGTAGGGGGCTTTGGCCAGTGCCTCGATGAACGGCGCAAACGGCGTCTTGAGGGTGACGCGCACCGTCAGGCGGTCGAGCACGTCGACCCGGTCGATAGCCGGCAGACGCGCCGCCGGCCCCTTGTTCACGGCCTTGAGGCGCTCGAAGTTCCACCTGGCGGCGTCCGCGTCGAAGGGCGTCCCGTCGGAGAACCGCACGTTGGGCCGCAGGCGGAAGGTGTACACGCGCGCATCGGGGGAGGCGCGCCATTCGGTGGCCAGCACCGGTGCGATCCTGGCGCCGCCCTTTCCATCGGGCACGTAGTCGACCAGGGGCTCGTAGACCGGCCGCTGCGCGTTCTGCGAGTAGATGAAGTCGTTCTGGTGCGGGTCCAGCGTCAGGGTCTCGGTGCGTACCACGAACACCAGCGGCCGCGCCGCCACGCGGGCCGGGGCCGCCGTCACCGCCAGCGGCTTGAGGAGTCCGGCCAAACCGCTGGTCGCGCCGGCGCCCGCGGCTGCCCCGGCGCCCGCGGCCAGGCCTGCGGCGGCGGCCGAGCGGGCCAGGAACTGACGTCGGGTCAGCGTGCTGGGGCACCCTACGTTCACGTTCTCCACCTCCCCGGTATACCCATGGGCGCGACGTCTGCGCACGCGTCGCCCCCGTGGGTGGCTGATCTCACTCATGGCTCGCTTGCTGCAGACAGTCCGAGCTTTGGAAAGACGGGAATCGATCGCCCGCCGTCCATCACGATGGCGCGTCCGGTCACGACGTCGAAAGCCGGGGAGCAGAGGAGGACCACCATCGTGGCGATTTCAGGCTCGGTCACCAGGCGACCGAGCGGCGTGGCGGCGATCGCCGCCGCTTTGTACTCCGGGAGCCGATCGGTGCGCGGGCTGGCGATCTGGCTCGGGACCACTGCGTTCACCGTAATGGCGGGCGCCAGCTCCAGGGCCAGGCTTTCCGTCAGGTGGAGGAGGGCGGCTTTCGCGAGACCGTAGACGGCGTGTGAGCGCACGAACGCGGACGTGGCCCCGAGGTTGATGATCCGTCCCCACCCCTGCTGGTCCATGCCGGGGGCGACCAGCTGCGCTGCCAGGTAGACTGCCTTGAGATTGGTCGCCATGATGTAGTCCCAGTCGGCTTCCGGGAGGGCGCGAAACGGCGTGTCGCTGAACGGGCCGGCGTTGTTCACCAGAATGCTGATGGCGCCCACGTCGGCCGTGACGGCGCCGATCAGCGACCGCACCTCGGCGCTGTGCGCCAAGTCGGCGCGAAACGCCCTAGCCTCGCCGCCTTCGGCCTTGATGGAGGCTACGACGCTCGTGGCGTGCGAGGCAGCGGTGCGGTAGTGGACGGCGACGCACGCACCGTGCCGCGCCAGGGCCCGGGCGATCGCTGCGCCCGTGCCCCGGGAGGCGCCGGTGACCAGGGCGATCTTGCCTGCGAGGAACCGGCCCTGCGGCATCATCCGCGTCCCGCCACCGTGGAGGCCGCGAGTCCCGCACCTGCCGGCGAGCTGGAGTCCCCACCCGCCGTGATCGCCCCCGGTGCCGTCATGCTTCGACCCAGAGGGTCCAGTAGTCCACGGGCTGAGCCACCAGGAGGGGATGCGCCTGGAACCCCTGGAGCTTCCGGGAGCGCCCGAGCACCAGGAAGAACTGCGCGCAGAACACCGCCGGACCGTCCTCGCGAAGCAGCCGCTGGGCCTCGGCGTAGATCGCGCGGCGCTTCTCCTGGTCGACGATCGTCGCACCCTGGTCGATCAGCGCATCGACCCGCGGGTTCTTGTAGAAGGTGTAGTTCTGCAGGGTCCCGGCGACAGACGAGTGGTACACGGGGAACAGGAACTCGTGAGGATCGTCGAAGGCCGGGTTGACGACCCAGCCGTACATGTCGGGGCCGCGGTCCAGCGTGCGGATGTTTCCGATGAACGTGGCGGCATCGATGAGGTCGTCGACGCTCAGGGTGAGGCCCAACTCGGCCAGATTCTGCTGGAAGATCTGCGCGAGCTGGGGATAGTACGGGAAGAAGGGAGAAATCGTCTGCAGCGTGAAGGTACGCTGGCTCGGCGCGACCTCGGCGAGGAGCCGCCGGGCCCTGGTCAGGTCCCGTCGGAACGCCGGGAGCGCGGGGTCGTAGGCCCAGGCGCCTTTGGGAATCGGCCCGTTGGGTACGCGCCCCTTGTTGAGCAGCGCGCCCGCCACGAAGCTGGTGTAGCCGAAGGCCGCTCGCATGGCCTGGCGGAATCGCGGGTCGGCGAGGGGACCGCGCATGCGCATCATGATGTGGACCAGCGATGGCGCCTCGACCTCCTCCACCACGACCGCGGGCTGCCGCTTCAGCGGGTCGACGTCGACCAGCGAGATGCCGTCGGCGAGGTCGGCCTCGCCGGTCTCCAGCAGCAGCCGCTGCGTGGCGGGCTCCCGCACCAGGCGCAGGACGATGCGGTCGGCATGCTGCCCGCTCCACCCGCGCCAGTAGGTGGGGTTGCGGCTGTAGGAGATCTGCTGGCCGCGGACCCACTGCTCCAGCAGATACGGCCCGGTGCCTGTGGCGTGGTCGTTGAGCCAGCGCTGGGCGAAGTCCCCCGCCTCCGCGCGGTCCTGCGCCGACGGGCTGATCATGTAGGGGACCTTCGTCAAGGTGGGAAGGAGCGCGGCAAAGGGCGCCTTGAGCACGAGGCGCACGGTTTGCCGGTCCACCACCTCGACCCGGTCGAGGACGGTCAGGCGCGCTGCAGGTCCCTTGTTGACAGCCCTCACGCGGTCGAAGTTCCACTTGACGGCGTCGGCGTCGAACGGCGCGCCGTCGCTGAACCGCACGCCGGACCGTAGCCGGAAGGTGTAGACACGTCCGCCGTCCGAGACCCGCCACTCCGTCGCGAGCAGCGGCTCGATCCGTGCTCCTCCCTTGCCATCGGCGACGTAGTGCACCAGGGGTTCGTAGACCGGGCGCTGCGCCCGCTGGGTGTAGCTGAAGTCGTTCTGCGCGGGATCCAGGGTGATGGTTTCGGTCCGGGTGGCGTAGACCAGCGGCCGCGCCGCCACGCGGGCCGGGGCCGCCGCCACCGCGAACGGCTTGAGGAGCCCGGCCAAACCGCTGGCCGCGCCGGCCCCCGCTGCCGCGCCGGCGGCGACGGCCGAGCGCGTCAGGAACTCCCGTCGTGTCAGGGCATCGTGCCGATCGTCCGTCATCTTCCTGCACCTCCTGCCTCGTCCGATCCGCCGGCGAGCACTTCGAGGTAGACGGCAGGCTCGGCGCCGATCGCCTCGCCCGTGTGCGGGACGTTGGCCGGGATCAGGGCGGCGTCGCCGGGCACGAGCACGTGGGCGTCGTCGCCGACCTGCAGGCGGAGCCGGCCGCTCAGCATGTGCACCAGCTGCTCCTCGGGGTGCCGCTGCGGGGTGATGGTGACACCGGGGGTCAGGCGCACCAGGATCACGGTCATCGCCCGGCCCCGGCGCCGGCGCAGGGCGATCCCGGGGCGCGCGGCGTCCTCGGGCACGTCCTCCCATCGAACGACCACCCCCGGCGGCGCCGGCCCGCCTGCCAGCGGCGCCGGCGTCACCACCTCCGCCCAGAAGTCCAGCGTGCGCTCGACGAACGCCGGATTCCGCTGGCGGAACCGCTGGAAGCCCGGGGAGGCGTCCAGGTCCTTCCCGTAGGCCTCGCGATCGGTGACCACGATCTGCTCGATGTAGTCGAAGGGCAGCTGGCTGCGGTCCAGACCGTCGGGCAGGATCCGGTGCGTCCGGTAGTGGACGATGGTCCGCAACTCTGGCAGGACCGGGTAGTCGTACTCCCGGATGAACCGCTCGTAGGCTGCCGCCGTCACCTCCGGCCGCAGGCCCACCAGTACGAACCGTGTCGGCATCGCATCCCTCCGCAGCGCCTCAGCCGGCCGGCGAGGCGGTCATCTGCGCCGCCAGGGGCAGCACTTCGCCCGCGAACCGCTCGATGGTTCGCTCGATGCGGCGGTCGGGGGCCATGGGGTAGAGCATGAACTGCGTGATGCCGGCCCGCTGCATGCGGGCGACGCCGGCGGCTATCGTCTCCACCGGCCCGGCGAGGGTCAGGGCGTCGACGAAGGCGTCGGGCACCAGGGGCGCCACCTGCGCCGCCGCGCCACTGAGGTAGCCGTACGCGAACCCCGCCACCGCCTGGCGGATCTGCGCCGGCACCTCCAGCCCCGCGGCCACGAACCCGGGAAAGGTCGGCTGCTGGGCGATCAGGCTCACCGCCACCGACCGCCGCATCAGGTCCCGCGCCACCGCCGGGTCGTCGTGGATGCAGACGTTGATGCGCGCCACCAGGTCCACGGCGGCCGGGTCGCGCCGCGCGCTGGCGGCGCCGCGGGCCACGTGCTCTCGGAAGTACGCCAGGGCCGCGTCGGCAACGCAGCCCTGCATGATCGCGCCGTCGGCGACGCGGCCGGCCGTCTCCAGTCCCCTGGGGGCGTTGCTGGCGACGTAGATGGGGATCTCGGTGCGCGGGGGCGCAAAGTTCAGCTTCGCGCCGTCGGCTGAGACCAGCGCGCCGCGGTACGTGACCGTCTCGCCGCGCAGCAGCCCGCGGATCACGTAGATCGCCTCGCGGATGGCGGTCGCAGGCCGCGTGCGCGCGATCCCCAGCTCGCGAAACCCCGACACGCCGGCGCCGATGCCGAGCACGGCCCGGCCGCCGCTGAGCTCGTCCAGGGTCGCGATGGCCATGGCGGTGAGCGCCGGATGCCGCGAGTAGGGATCGGTCACGCACGGGCCCAGGCGCAGGCGGGTCGTGTGCCGCGCGCACAGGGTCAGGCTGGCGTAGACCTCCCGGTAGAACCGCTCGTCAGCATACCAGAGGTAGTCGAACCCCAGCGCCTCGGCCTGCCCGGCCAGGTCGAGCAGGCGGCCCGGTGGGTGCTCGCCGAGCAGCAGGAGCCCGGTGCGCAGCATCACTCGATCGCCTCCCCCACGAAGTTGTCGGAAGGCTCGATGAACTCCGCGAGCTGCTGGCGCAGGGTCTGCAGCTCGGGGCGGGCGAGATCCTGGCGGTAGGCCTCCAGGTCGGTGATGTGGATCACCTCGAGGTAGTCGTACCGGACATCGGCCTTCCGCAGGGGCCCCGCCAGACGGTAGTTGGTGTACGAGACGATGCTCGGCAGCCGTCGCGCCGTGGGGTAGTCGACCTCCCGCACCCACCGCTCGTAGGCCGCCGGCTCGACGCCGGGCCGCAGGCGAGCCAGGAACACGACGACAGGCATCAGACCGTCCTCCTTGTCCCGCGCAGGGCCGCGTGCACCCTGGGTGCGGTGATCGGCAGGCTGGTGACCCGCGCGCCCGCCGCCGCGTCCAGGGCGTTGGCCACCGCTGCCGGCGGCTCGATGATCGGCGGCTCTCCCACGCCCTTGGCGCCGTAAGGGCCCACCTCGCTCGGCCAGGCGACCGTGACCACCTCGATGGGAGGAACGTCCGTGACCCGCGGGACGGCGTAGTCGCTCAGGTTGTGAACGAGGGGCTGGCCGTCCTGGTAGCGCAGCTCTTCCCAGAGCGCCTGCCCGAGCCCCTGGACCACGCCCCCCTCGATCTGACCCTCGATGAGCTGCGGGTTGATGGCGAAGCCCACGTCCTGTACGGCGACGTAGCGCAGCACGCGCACCTCCCCGGTCTCCGGGTCGACCGCGACCTCGGCGGCGTGCGCGTGGAAACTCGGCGAGTGGAACGCCGGGTAGACGTGCCCGCGGACGCACGAGGCGTCGTAGGGTGTGGGCGGCGCGGCGAATGCGCCGGCAGCGATCAGGCCGCCGCGCTGCAGACCCAGCCGGGCCACCTCCGCGAGCGACAGCCGTCGCGCCGGCGCCCCGGCCACCGCCACGTGGCCGTCCCGCAGCACCAGGTCGCGAGGGTGCGCTTCCAGCGCGCCGGCCGCCACGTCGAGAATCTGCCGCCGGAGCTCGGCCGCGGCCTGGCGCGCGGCGTTGCCCACGCCGAAGGCCGTGCGGCTGCCCTGCGCCCCGTGATCGTACGGCGTGGCGAACGTGTCCGCGCTCACGACGCTGATCCGGTCCACCTCCAGGCCGAGTTCCGCCGCCAGCACCTGGACGGCGCCGGTCAGGGCGCCGGTGCCGATCTCGGCGCAGCCGGTCAGGAGTGTCGCGGAGCCATCCGGCTGCAGCTTGACGTAGACGCCCGAGGGCCCGCCGGTGGTCGTCCACCAGCCGCAGGCCAGACCCTTCCCCCGGTAGGGGCCCGACGGCTGTCCCCAGCCGATGGCCTCGGCTGCCCTGCGCAGCACCGCCTCCATGCTGCTCCGGCCGAACACCTGGCCGGTCGGCCCGGCGTCGCCGTCGCGCACGATGTTCCGCAGCCGGAACTCCAGAGGATCGAGCCCCAGGCGCCGGGCGATCATGTCCATCTGCGATTCGACCGCGAAGGCACACTGGGGGCCCATGGGCGCCCGATACGAGCCGAAGTTCTGCTTGTGGGTGTAGACCGCCCTGGCGACCAGGCGCAGGTGGGGAATGCGGTAGGGCCCCGCCAGGACCAGGGTGGCGACCGAGGGGAGGCCGGGGCTCGAGCCGCTGTAGGCGCCAGCGTCCAGCAGGGCCGTGGCCTCCTTGCCGACGATCGTGCCGTCCCGCCGCACCGCGGTGCGCAGACGGATCCGCATCCCGTGCCGCGGGTAGGCCGCCACGAACTCCTCGTCCATCGTCAGGGCCACCTTCACCGGACGGCGGGCGCGCTGCGCCAGCAGGGCGGCGATGTGCTCGACGCCGACCCGCAGCTTGCCGCCGAAGGCGCCACCGATGCCGGTGACGACCACGCGGATCTGCCCCGGCGACAGGCCGAAGGCATCGGCCAGGGTCTGCTGGATCTCGAAGGGCAGCTGGGTGTTCGAATAGACGACGAGCCGGTCGGGCGTCTCCCAGACTGCGAGCGCGGCCCGGGGCTCCAGGTACGCCTGGTGCACCGGTGCGGTGGTGAACGTGTCCTCGTAGACAGCGTCGGCCTCGCCGAGCGCACGGTCCCAGTCGCCCTTCACGATCCATGCCTCGCCGCAGACGTTGCCGGACCGGATCACCTGTGGGTGCGCGGCGTAGGACTCCCAGGCCTCGTGGACGAGCGCGGCATCCTCGGCCGCCGCGCGGTCGGGATCGGTGATCGCCGGCAACACCTCGTAGTCCACGGCCAGACGGTCGACCGCGTCGTCGGCCGCTTCGCGGCTCGTGGCCGCGACCGCCGCGACGGGCTGGCCGACGTAGCGGGCCACGTCGACGGCGAAGATCGTCTCGTCCTTCACCAGGCCACCGAAGCGGCGCGCCGGCGCGTCGCGGGCGGTGACCACCGCCACCACCCCCGGCACCTGCAGGGCGACGGACGGGTCGATGCCGCGGATGCGGGCGTGCGCGTGCGGGCTGCGGGCGATGCGCCCCCACAGCATGCCGGGCAGCGCGATGTCCATGGCGTACGCGTACTGGCCCAGCACCTTGGCGCGGCCGTCGAGGCGCAAGACGGACCGGCCGACGGCGCTCACGGGCGCACCGTCGCTGCGCGCGCGGCCAGCCGCCGCGCGGCGACCTGCACGGCCTGGACGATCTTCGCGTAACCGGTGCAGCGGCACAGGTTCCCGGACAATGCGCGCCGGATCTGGTCCGCGGTCGGTTCGGGGGCCTCGGCCAGCAGCGCGACGGCCGAGAGGACCACCCCCGGTGTGCAGTACCCGCACTGTACGCCGCCGCACTCGACGAGCGCCTCCTGCACCGGGTGCAGCGCGCCCTCGCTGGCGACCCCCTCGATGGTCACCACCGATCGGCCGTCGGCCGAGGCTGCGAGCACCAGGCAGGCGGTCGCCGGCCGGCCGTCCAGGAGCACGGTGCAGGCGCCGCAGGCGCCTTCCCGGCACGACTCCTTGGTGCCGGTGAGTCCCAGGTCATCGCGCAGCAGGTCGAGCAGCGTGCGGTGAACGGGAGTCTGCACGACGTGCGGCGTGCCGTTGACGCGCAGGGCCACCGGCAGGGTCCGGGGCAGACCGGGCTGCGAGCTCATGGCGTCTGTTCCACGGCCGCCGGCGCGGGCAGACGGGCCTGGAGTGGCCAGATCTCGGCCAGGCGCGCCGCGGTCGCCACCACCCGCGGCGCGAGTTCGTGCTTGCGCGCCACCGGCAGCCGGAACGTCGGCCCCGAGAGCGACACGGTCCCCACGACGCGGTTGGCCGCGCGCGGCAGCCTGACGGCTGCGGCCACAGCGCCGGCGCCCTCGAACAGCTCCTCCTCGACGACGGCGTAGCCGAGCCGGCGGACGCGTCGCAGTTCCCGGCGCAGGGCCACCGGCGAGGTCACGGTCCGCCGCGTGAACGCCCGCAAGCGCTCCCGGCGCGCGATGGCCAGCGCCTCCGCCTCCGGCAGGCTGGCCAGGAAGACCTTGCCGGCCGCCGTCGCGTGGAGGGGCGCGAACTGCCCGAGCATGGACACCATCCGGATGCGCTGGTCGCGGCCTTCGGCCTTGGCCACGAACAGCAGGCGCTGGCCGTCGACGACCCCCAGCTGCACCAGCTCGCCGGTCTCGTCGGCCAGATCCTGGAGGACCGGGAGGCAGACGCCCGGGAAGCCCAGGCGATCGGCGTAGCGCAGCCCCAGCGCCAGGATGCTCAGGCCCAGGTGGATTCGCCGGGTGGCAGGCGAGGGAACCACGTAGCCCCGGGCCGCCAGGTGCCGGAGAGTCCGCGACACGACGCCCTTGTGCACGCGGAGCTGGCGAGCCAGCTCGCTCACGGTCAGGCCGTCCTGCGCCGACGAGAGCGCCTCGACGATGGCCAACCCCACGCTCATGGCTGGTGGGCCCTCACGGTCCCGACGTCCCGGCAGCTCCGGCGTCGGGTTGTGACAACTTTGTTGCTTCACCGAAGGTTTCGCCGTCTGCAGCGCCATTCCTGGTGGACGCGGCTGTTCCGTGTGTCCGGGCCCTCCCCCGTACGCAGCCTCCGCCCGCGCCGATGGGAGCTCAGGGGGAGCAGCGATGCCACGACGCACCGGCGCCATCGGCGAGGACGCGGCAGCGGCCTGGTTTGAGGCCCAGGGGTACCAGGTGCTGGCCCGCAACGTGCGGTGGCGCAGCGGAGAGATCGATCTCGTCGTGCGCCGTGGCGCGGTCGTGGTCGTCGTCGAGGTCAAGAGCCGGACCGGCGACGGGTTCGGACACCCGGCCGACGCGGTCACGCCGCGCAAGCGCCGCCGTCTCACGCGGCTGGCTGCGCGCTATCTGGCCCTGGCCGGCCTCGACGACGCCGTGGTGCGCTTTGACGCCGTGGCCGTGCACCTGACGCCTGAGGGTCAGGTCCGGTCCGTCGAGCATCTGCCCGACGCGTTCAGCGCATCGAGGTGAAGGCGGTGTACCCTGCGGCCCCTGGGCGCAGGGCGATCTGGGCCAGCACCTGCGCCGCGGCCTCCTGGCCCTGGCGGATGCAGTCGGGAACCCCGACGCCCCGGTAGCCAGCGCCCGCCAGCGCCAGGTGCGGCAGGCCGGCCAGGACCGTCTCGGCGGCGGCCAGACGGTCGAGGTGGCCGGGCGTGTACTGCGGCATGGCATGTGGCCACCGGGCGACGTGCGCGATCCGTGGGGTGGCGTCGAGACCCATCACCAGGCGCAGGTCGCGGCGTGCCGTCTCGACCAGCGTGGCGTCGTCGGCCGCCACGATGGCGTCGGCCCCGGCGCGGCCGAAGTAGCAGCGCACCAGCGCGATGCCCGGCGGCGCCCGGCCAGGCCACTTCGACGAGACCCAACTGCACGCGGTGATCTGCACGGGTTCGCCCCGCGCCACCACGAACCCGTGGCCGTCGAGGGGATGAGCCACCTCGGCGCGGCGATAGGCCAGCGTGACGGCCGCGGTGGACGCGTACGGGATGTCGCGCAGCACCGCGGCCGCGGCCGGGGCGAATCCGGCAAGCAGGTCTGCGGCGACGAAGGCGGGCGTGGCGAGCACCAGCGCCTGTGCGCGCAGGATGCGGCCGTCGCCCAGGTAGAGGGCGTACGCGGCCTCGCGGGGATCCGGCCGCACGATCCGCACCACAGGGGTGCCCGTGAGCAGCGCTGCGCGGTGCTGCAGCGCCGCGCGGAGGGCGTCCACGAGCTCGGCCATGCCGCCGGCCAGGCTCAGGAACACGGGAGCGCCCGGCGGCGTGTTGGCGCCATCGCCCTGGCGGTGCTCATCCGCAGCACGCCCCGTCCGGCGCTGCGCCAGCCCGGCCAGGATCAGGCTGCGGTGGCGGCGCTCCCACTGGCGCAGCTGCGGGAACGTGGCCTGCACGCTGAGCGCATCGGCGTCGCCGGCGTAGATGCCAGCCAGCAGCGGTGCGGCCAGGCGATCCACGACGGCCGCGCCCAGCCGGCGCCGGAGCAACCGGCCCACAGGCTCGTCTGCGGCCTCGCGGGCCCGTGGCAGGAGCAGGTCGGCTGCGGCGCGCAGCGCGTCTGCAGGCGACAGCAGGCCCGCGCGGACCAGCAGGTCCGGCCGCGTCGGGATCCCCAGCACCAGGCCGTCGGGCAGCGGCCGCAGCCGGCCGCGGTACGCGACGTAGACCCCGCGCCCGGGCCGCGTGGCGATGAGCCGGTCCGCCAGCCCCAGCGCGGCGCACAGGTCGCGCGCCCAGGGCTTGGCTGCCAGGAATGCATCGGGGCCGCACTCGACGATGCAGCCGTCGACGACCTCGGTGTGGAGCTTCCCGCCGAGGCGGGGGTCGGCCTCGACGACCGTACAGGTCACCCCGGCGTCCCGCGCGCGCGCGTCGCTGACCAGGCGATGGGCTGCGGCGAGCCCGGCGATGCCGCCGCCAATCACCACGACGTGGTGACCCGGGCCGTCGCGCGCCATGCGGTCAGCTCGCCGGCGCCGCGGCCGCCGTGGTCTCGTGCACCAGCGCCACGAGCCGCGCCAGGTGTTCGGGCGGCGTTTGGGGCAGGACGCCGTGTCCCAGGTTGAAGATGTGACCGGGCCGGCCTGCAGCCTCGTCGAGGATCTCGCGGGCCGCCGCCTCCACCACGGGGAACGGCGCCAGCAGCACGGCCGGATCCAGGTTCCCCTGGATGGCTCGCGGGCCGATCTGCGCCCAGGCCTCGCCCAGGCGGACGCGCCAGTCGACACCGATCACGTCGCCGCCCGCCTGCGCCATGAGCGACAGCAGGCCCGCGGTCCCGGTGCCGAAGTGGATCGCGGGCACGTCCAGCGTCGCCAGCCCGGCGAACAGGCGCCGCATGTGGGGAAGGACACCGGCCGCGTAGTCGCGCGGCGCCAGCGCGCCCACCCACGAGTCGAACACCTGGACCGCCTGCGCGCCGGCCGCGACCTGCGCCCGCAGGTAGGCCAGGGTCGCGTCGGTCAGACGCGCCAGCAGCGCGTGCCAGGTCACCGGATCGCCGTGCAGCAGCCGCTTGGTGCGCAACAGGTCGCGCGCGCCCCGACCTTCCACCAGGTACGACGCCAGGGTGAAGGGCGCGCCGGCAAACCCGATGAGCGGCACCGGGCAGTCCCGCCGGACGAGGCTGATCGCCTCGAGGACGAACGGCAGGTCGCGTTCGGGCTCCAGCGGCCGCAGCCGGTCCACGTCGCCGGGCGACCGCAGCGGCTCGGAGATCACCGGTCCCACGCCGTCGACGAGATCGACGGCGACCCCCATGCCGACCAGCGGGAGCGTGATGTCGGCGAAGAGGATCGCGGCGTCCACGCCCAGGCGCTGGACCGGCAGCACGGTCATCTGCGCGGCCAGCGCCGGCGTGCGGCAGAGGTCGAGCAGGGTGTAGCGCTCGCGCAGCGCCCGGTACTCGGGCAGCGCCCGCCCGGCCTGACGCATGAACCAGACCGGCGTGCGGTCCGTGGGCGCGCACCGGCACGCCCGCAGGAACCGATCAGTCATCGCCCGGCCCGCTGCGGCCGCCGCTCATGGCCGCACGGCCGCGCCGGCGGGCGCACCCAGCAGCGCGGTGATCTCCGTCAATGGCCGGTGCACGCCGAGGAGCAACGGGGTGTCGCGCACCGTGTACTTGCGGCCCTCGGTCGCTCGCAACGCCTGCACCAGGTCCTGGAACGCCTGCAGGTCGTTCGTCTCGTACGCCACGATGAACTCCTGGTCGTCCAGGCCGAACGAGTAGGCCAGCAGCTGGCGTACCATCGGGAACTGGTGGCCGACGCGCATGTGCTCGTTCATCATGCGCTGGCGATCCTCGCGGGGGGTCAGGTACCACTCGGCGGACTTTACGAACGGGTAGACGATCAGGTACGCATCCCGCGTGCCGGCGAACATCGCCTGCTCCTGTAGGGTCGGCTTCCTCACGTAGACCGACGGTCGCACGAGGCCCACCATGGCGTGCGCCACGGTCAGGAAGCGGCCCAGGCCTGCCTGCAGCAGGCTGGCCGCAGTCTCCTCCGCCGCCTCGACCGAGGGCGCCAGGCGCCAGAGCAGCACGTCGGCATCCGCTCGCAGGCCGATCATCGAATACGTGAACGTGTGCACCCGCCGGGCCGCCGCCTCGGCGGCGGCCAGGAAGGCTTCGGCGTCCTGCCGGCGCGCCTGATCGGGCAGGCGCCGCCACGCCGGGTCCAGTCGCAGCGCCAGCACGTGCACCGTCATCCAGGTCGCGTCCACCGCCCCTAGGCCTCCTCGCGCAGCCAGCGGAGCGCGTCCGCGGCCGCGTACGTGATGATGATGTCGGCGCCCGCCCGGCGGATGGCCGTCAGCACCTCCAGGACGGCGTGGCGCTCGTCGAGCCAGCCGGCGGCCGCTGCCGCTTTGACCATGGCGTACTCGCCGCTGACCCAGTAGGCGGCGAGCGGCGCCGTGACGGCCTCGCGGGCCGCGCGGATCACGTCGAGGTAGCAGAGCGCCGGCTTCACCATGACGATATCGGCGCCCTCGGCGAGATCCAGCGCGATCTCCCGCAGCGCCTCGCGCGCGTTGGGCGGGTCCATCTGGTAGCCCCGGCGGTCGCCGAACTGCGGCGCCGAGCCCTGCGCGTCCCGGAACGGGCCGTAGAAGACCGACGCGTACTTCGCCGAGTAGCCCATGATGGCCACGTCGGGGAAGCCCGCATCGTCCAGCGCGGCGCGGATGGCTCCGACCTGACCGTCCATCATGGCGCTGGGGGCGACGACGTCCGCGCCGGCCGCGGCGTGCGAGGTGGCGGTCCGCGCCAGCAGGTCCAGCGTGTCGTCGTTGTCCACGGCGCCGTCGCGCACCACCCCGCAGTGCCCGTGGTCGGTGTAGGCGCACAGGCACACGTCGGTGATCAGCACCAGCCCGGGGTGGCGGGCCCGCAGGCGCCGCAGCGCAGTCTGCACGATGCCGTCGTCGGCATAGGCCTCCCGGGCCGCCGCGTCCTTCGCGCCGGGAACACCGAAGAGCAGGACCGCGCCCAGGCCCAGGGCCACCAGGCGGTCGACTTCACGGTCCAGCGCATCCGGCGACAGCCGGTACTGGCCCGGCAGCGACGCGATCGGCTCCCGGATGTTAGCGCCGGGCCGCACGAAAAGCGGGGCCACGAGCCCGCCGGCATCCCAGCGCGTCTGGCGGGTGAGCGCGCGCAGGCCAGCGGTGCGGCGCAGGCGCCGCGGGCGCTGCGTCAGGTTAGTCTGCACTGCGGTCCGTGCCATCTCGAACTCCTTTCCTCTGGATGTCGGTCACCAGCGCGGCCACCAGGCCGGCGACCGTATGGGAGCGGGCGACGACATGCGGCTGCAGGCCCGCGCGGCGCGCGGCCGCCGCCGTGACCGGGCCGATGCAGGCGAGGCGGCACCCGGCCAGGCTGGCCCGGCCGGCCAGGCGCACCAGCCCGCGCACCGTCGAGGCGCTGGTGCACACGATGGCATCGACCCTGCCGGCCGCGAGCGCCCGCCGCAGCGACGCCGCCGATGCCCGCGGGGCCACGCGTGTGCGGTACGCCACCACGGTGTCGACGCGGGCGCCGCGCGCCGCCAGGCGGCGGGCGAGGCCGGGCGAGGCCAGGTCGGCACGCGCCAGCAGCACGCGCCGGCCGGCGACGTCGGGGAGTTCGCTGCCCAGCGTATCGGTCAGGTAGCGCGATGGGATCTTGGCCACGCGCACGCCGGCGGCGCGCAGCACCGCAGCCGTCGCCGGACCGACGGCGGCCCACCGCGGTCCGCGCAGCCGGCGCAGGTCCAGGCCGAGCACCTCCGCGCGCGCGATGAGCGCGCGCGCGCCGTTGGCGCTGGTCACCACGATCCAGTCGTAGGCCGCGAGCCGGCGCACCGCGCGGTCGAGACGACCAGGAGGCGCCGGGACGATCTCGATGGTGGGGACCGCCACGACCGTGGCGCCCAGCAGGCGCAGCCGCGCACACAGGTCCCGGGCCTGCGCGCGGGGGCGCGTGACCAGGATGCGCCGGCCGGCGAGCGGTCGCCCGGCGCGCGCGGGCCTCACGGCGCGACCTCCACCATGAGCGCCCGCGCGCCGCGCGCGAGCAGGCGCCGGCCGAGCGTCTCGCCCAGGGCCGCGGCGTCGGCAGCGCCGCCCGCCACCTGGTCCCGCAGCATGGCGCGTCCATCCGGGGCGAGCACCGCGCCGTCCAGGGTCAGGCGCCCCTCGCGGCAGACGCCCAGGGCCGCGATCGCCGTCTGGCACGTGCCGCCCAGCGCCGTCACAAACGCGCGCTCGGCGTCCACCGCCCGGCGCGTCGCCGCGTCGTCGAGGGCCGCCACCTGCACCGCCAGCGGATCACCGGCGCGCGCCTGGATCGCCACTACGCCCTGGCCCACCGCCGGCAGCATCACGCGCGGATCCAGCGTCTCCGTGATCCGGCGCGCCAGGCCCAGGCGGGCCAGACCCGCCGCCGCCAGCACCAGCGCGTCGACTTCGCCCGCGTCGAGCTTGCGCAGCCGCGTGTCGACGTTGCCGCGGATGCCGCGCACGTCCAGGTCGGGCCGGGCGGTCAGCAGGAAGGCGCGGCGGCGCGGGCTGTCGGTGCCGATGCGACTGCCGGACGGGAGGGCGTGCAGCGGCAGACCGGCGCGCGCGACCAGCGCGTCGCGCGGGTCGTCGCGCGGGAGGAACGCGGCGACGACGAGCCCCGGCGTCGTCTGGCTGTGGAGGTCCTTGGCGCTGTGCACCGCCAGGTCGATGCGGCCGTCGGCGAGCGCGTCCTCGAGTTCCTTGACGAACGCGCCCGGACCGAGGACGCGCGTCGGGCGGTCGGGGTGGGCGTCGCCCCGCGTGCGGATGACGACCGGCTCGCCGTCCAGTCCGAGCGCCGACAGGGCCGCGGTCACCTGCGCGGTCATTACCAGGGCCAGGGCGCTGCCGCGCGTGCCCACGCGCACCGGCTGCCGCCGCGCCACCATCAGTGCCGCTCGGGAGGAGGGGCCGTGGCGCCCCGCTGGTCGGCGCGGCGGCCGGGATGGCCGGGTGCCGCGTCCTGCGCCCGCAGCATGGCGGTGAAGACGGCATCGAGGAGGTCGCTGGTCTCGAGCAGCGTGCGCACCTGTGCCTCGTCCAGCAGGCCGCCGCGGCCGCGCGGGTCGGTCACCATCTTGAGCACCACGTGCCGGAAGTAGGCGAACGCTTCCGCGGCCTCGGCGGGCCCCACGCCCGCCCGGCGGAGGTCGCTGCCGTAGCGCGCCGCGCGTTCCAGCAGCTGCTGGCGGAGCGTGCGGCGCACCTCGGGGTGGGCCATGAACTGCACGACCGCAGCGAAGAGGTGGCGGCCGTGCTCGCGCGCCCGCGCGCGCAGCGCGGGATCCAGTGCCGAGAACCACGGCCGGCGCTGGAGCGGCCGGGCCGGCGCGCCGGCCAGGACGCGGGCGCTGCGCCGGCGCAGGAGGTGCCCGAGATCCTCGACCTTCGGCGCCTCGCGCTGCAGGAGCGCGTGCAGGTCGTCCTCGCGGAAGCGCCGGTGCCCGCCCGGCGTGCGGAACGTGCGCACGCGGCCCATGTCCGCCCAGTGCCGCAGGGTCGCCTCGTCGACGCCGAGGAGCGCGGCGGCCTGGCCGAGCGGTAGCCAGCGGCCTTCGCGGGGGCGATCGGTGCGCGCGGACATCGGCCCTTAGATTCTATAGAAGTCTGTGTAATCCTTCGTGAATCGTGCCAAGACACACCGGCCCGCCGCACAGCCGCGCCCGGGCGGCCGATGACACCGGTGGGGAGATCGTCCGAGGCGATGCTGGCAGTCGTCGCGAGCGCCACGCTCGCTGGCCTGGACGCCGTGCCCGTGTCCGTGGAGGTCGATGTCGGGCCGGGGCTGCCGACGTTCGCCATCGTGGGCCTGCCGGACGCCGCCGTGCAGGAAGCGCGGGAGCGCGTGCGCACGGCGATCAGGAACTCCGGGTACGAGATGCCGCCGCGGCGGATCGTGGTGAACCTGGCGCCCGCGGACCGCCGGAAAGAGGGGCCAGGGCTCGACCTGCCGATTGCGCTGGGGGTGTTGATCGCCACCGGCCAGCTGCGCGCCGACGCCGTGCGGGGCTACCTGGCACTGGGTGAGCTGGCGCTGGACGGCGCGCTCCGTCCGGTCCCCGGCGTGCTCTCGGCGGCCGAGACCGCGCGGCGCATCGGCGCCCGTGGCCTGCTGGTGCCCGCAGCCAGCGCCGGCGAAGCCGCCATCGTCGAGGAGGTGCGCGTCTATGCGCTCGCCAGCCTGCGTGCAGCCGTCGACCACCTCAGCGGCGTGCGCGCCGCGTCGCCGGCGGTCGTGCCGGTGCCGGCGCAGACGCCCCACCCGCCACCGCTGGACCTGGCCGACGTGCGCGGGCAGCCGGCCGCGTGCCGGGCGCTGGAGGTCGCGGCGGCGGGCGCGCTCAACCTGCTGCTGGTCGGGCCGCCCGGGGTCGGCAAGACGATGCTGGCCCGGCGGCTGCCCTCCATCCTGCCACCGCTGCGCCGCGACGAGGCCGTCGACGTAACCCGGGTCTACAGCGTGGCCGGCCGCCTGCCGCCGGGGACGGGCCTGCTGTGGGAGCGCCCGTTCCGTGCGCCGCATCACAGCGCCAGCGCGTCGTCCCTGGCCGGCGGCGGCACCATCCCCCGGCCGGGCGAGATCTCCCTGGCCCACCACGGCGTGCTCTTCCTCGACGAGTTGCCCGAGTTCAGGCACGACGCGCTGGAGGTGCTGCGCCAGCCGCTGGAGGACGGCGTGGTCACGGTAGCGCGCGTCCACGGCGTGGTGCGTTTCCCCGCGCGGTTTGTGCTGGTCGCCGCGATGAACCCCTGCCCCTGCGGGTTCCGCGGCGATCCGCAGCGCCCGTGCGCGTGCACGCCGGCGCAGGTCCAGCGGTACCTCGCCCGGCTGTCCGGTCCGCTGCTCGACCGCATCGACCTGCACGTCGAGGTGCCCCGGCCGCCCACCGAGGCGGTCCTGACCGGGCCGCCGGGCGAGCGCTCCGCGGCGGTGCGCGCGCGGGTGACCGCGGCGCGCGAGCGCGCCAGGGCGCGCGCAGCGCGTGCGGTCGGAGGCGACGGCGCCGGTGCGGAGAGCGGACCGATCGCTCCCGAGGCGCTGGCGTTCGTACACCGGTGTGCCGACCGTCTGCTGCTGGGCGCGCGGGCGACGCGCCGCCTGCTGCGCGTCGCCCGCGCGATCGCCGACCTCGAGGGCGCGGAGGCTGTGCACGTGGAGCACGCGGCCGAGGCCGCGCGCTACCGGCTGCTCGACCGGCACGCGCCGGCAGCCGTGTGAGCGGAGGGACCGACGATGGCCTCCGCGTGGCCGCCGCCGTACCACCGGCCGCTGGAGGGCGAAGCGCTCGAGGCCGAGGTCGAGGCGTACGTCGGGCTGAGCCTGCTCCCCGGGATAGGGCCGCGCACGATCAAACAGTGGGTCGAGCAGGTAGGGCGGGCCCGTGCGGTGTGGGACCGCCTGCCGCAGATGGTCCGAACCCGGGCCGGCCGCGATGACCTCATCATCGCCTGGCGCGCGGCACACCCCGGCCGGGTGGTGGCCCGGGCACGGCGGTGCAGACAGCAGGTCGTGGTGCCAGGACACCCGGCGTATCCGGAGCGCCTGTGGCAACTCGCCGACCCGCCGCCCGTGCTGTTCGTGCGCGGCGCCCTCGATGCGCGGCCGGCCGTGGCCGTGGTGGGGGCGCGGCGGGCGTCGCCGTACGGGCTCCAGGCGGCCGCACGCCTGGCCCGCGACCTGGCGGCAGCCGGCGTCGCCGTGGTGAGCGGGCTGGCACGCGGCATCGACGGCGCCGCGCACCGCGGGGCGCTCGACGGCGGAGGGCGCACGGTGGCGGTCCTGGGGTCGGCCGTGGACGTAATCTACCCGCCCGAGCACGTGCCGCTGGCCGAGGCGATCGCAGCGCGCGGCGCGCTCGTCTCCGAGTTCCCGCCGGGCACCCCGCCCCAGCCCGGCCACTTCCCCCGGCGCAACCGGCTGATCAGCGGGCTCTGTCTGGCGGTCGTGATCGTCGAGGGCGCGGAGGACAGCGGGGCGCTGGTGACCGTGGACTACGCGCTGGCCCAAGGACGCGACGTCTTCGCCGTGCCGGGGAGCATCTTCAGTCCGGTCAGCCGGGCGCCGCTGGCGCTGCTCCGCGACGGTGCGAAGATGGCGACCTCTGCAGACGACATCCTGCAGGAGTTGCAGGTGCCGGCAGTGCCACCTGTCGATGCTGCGCCTGGCGGTGCGGCCGGATCCTCCGATGGCGGTCGCCCGACCGACCGGCTGCTGGCGGCCCTGGCGGGAGGACCGGCCACACTGGACGCCCTGGTGGCGTCGACGGGCCTCACGGCGGCGGAGGTCGCGGCGGCGATCACGCTGCTGGAGGTGCAGGGCAGGGTCGTGCTGCATCCTGGCCAGCTGGTGGCCGCGCGGGCGATGCCGGATCGCCGGGAGCCTTGACAGCCCGTGCTACCGTATAGGATGAACTTTGCGCCCCCTGGCCCCCCGACGGGCGTGGTGGCGCTTCCGGGCGCTCGATGTCTGGGGACGATGGGGGCCGGGTACTGGGGTACTGACGATGCAGGTGCCTCACGGTGCGGGCCGGCGGCCTGCGTGACGCTGAGGGAGGTGGGTGGTGGCGGCGCAAAAGGCGCTGGTCGTCGTCGAGTCACCGACGAAGGCTCGCACCCTGTCCAAGCTGCTGAAGCGGCCCTACGAGGTCAAGGCGTCGATGGGCCACGTGAAGGACTTGCCCCGAAGCCAGTTGGGCGTGAACGTGGAGGAGAACTTCACCCCCAAGTACATCGTCATCAAGGGCAAGGGCCCCATCATCAAAGACTTGAAGGACGCCGCCAAGAAGGCGTCCGCGGTCTACATGGCCACCGATCCTGACCGGGAGGGCGAGGCGATCTCCTGGCACCTGGCCGAACTCCTGGGCCAGGTCAACCCCGAGATCCGGCGCATCGAGTTCCACGAGATCACCAAGGAAGCGGTCCAGCGGGCGCTCAGGCACCCGCGGGCCATCGACCAGAACCTGGTGAACGCGCAGCAGGCGCGCCGGGTGCTGGACCGCCTGGTGGGCTACAAGCTGAGCCCGCTGCTGTGGCGCAAGCTCCGCGGCGGCCTGTCCGCCGGCCGCGTGCAGTCGGTGGCGCTGCGCCTGGTGGTCGACCGCGAGCGCGAGATCGAGGCGTTCACCCCGCAGGAGTACTGGTCCGTCACCGGCACGTTTCGGACTGCGGGCGGCGAGGAGTTCGAGGCGCGGCTTTTCGCCCGGGAGGGCGCGCGCTACGGGTCGCCCGCAGACGAGGGCGCGACGGTCATCCGCACCGAGGCCGAGGCGCAGGCCCTGGTGGCGGCGTTGCGCGGCGTACAGTACGCGGTCAGCGAGGTCCGGCAGCGCGATCAGCTGCGCCACCCCGCCCCGCCGTTCACCACCAGTACGATGCAGCAGGAGGCCAACCGGCGCTTGGGCTACTCCGCCGCGCGGACGATGGCGGTCGCCCAGCAGCTCTACGAGGGCCTCGACGTGGGCGACGAGGGCACGGTGGGGCTGATCACGTACATGCGCACCGACTCGGTCAGGGTGGCCGCCGCGGCGCAGGCCGAGGCCCGCGACTTCGTCGCCAACGCCTTCGGCGACGCCTACCTGCCGGAGCGGCCGCGCCAGTACCGATCGCGGCGCGACGCGCAGGGGGCCCACGAGGCGATCCGGCCCACGAGCATCGCCCGCACGCCCGAGCGCGTCAAACCCTTCCTCCGGTCGGACCAGTACCGCCTCTACCGGCTGATCTGGGAGCGCTTCCTCGCCAGCCAGATGGCCGCGGCGGTGCTCGACACGCTGTCGGTGGACGTCACCGGGGGCCCGTTCCTGTTCCGCGCCACGGGCAGCCGCGTGAAGTTCCCCGGCTACCTGATTCTCTACCGCGAGGCCGCCGACAACGGCGCCCCCGAGCAGGAGAGCTGGCTGCCGCCGCTCGCGGCGGGTGAGCCGCTGGCGCTGGCGGCCGTGACGCCCGCCCAGCACTTCACGCAGCCGCCGCCCCGCTATACGGAGGCGGCGCTGGTGCGCGCCCTGGAGGAGAAGGGCATCGGCCGGCCGAGCACCTATGCGCCGACGATCGAGACGATCAAGAAGCGCGGCTACGTCACCAGCCGCGACCGCCGCCTGGTGCCCACGGACCTGGGGCGCATGGTCACCGACCTGCTGGTCGAACACTTCCCGGAAGTCGTGGACGTCGACTTCACGGCCAGCATGGAGGAGGATCTGGACCGCGTGGAAGAAGGGCGGGCGGACTGGCGGCAGATCGTGCGCGACTTCTACGAGCCGTTCGCGCAGACGCTGCAGCGCGCCGAGGCGAAGATCCCCGTGACGGAGCTTCCCGAAGTCGCGATCGGAGAGCCCTGCCCCCAGTGCGGGCGACCGCTCGTGCGCAAGCACGGCCGGTTCGGCGAGTTCATCGCCTGCTCGGGCTTCCCCGCGTGCCGCTACACGCGCCCGGTGGGCCTCGGTGTCGCCTGCCCGCAGTGCGGGAGCGAGCTGGTGGCGCGGCGGACCCGGCGCGGGCGGCCCTTTTATGGATGCAGCGCGTATCCCGCCTGCGCCTTCACGTCGTGGGACCGCCCCAGCCCTCGCCGCTGTCCGGTCTGCGGCGGCCTGATGGTCGTCAAGACCATGCGGCGCGGCGACGAGCTGCGTTGCACGAACGACGCCTGCGGCCACCGCGAGCCGGCGGCTGAGCCCGCGCCGGTGCCGGTGCCGGTCTCCTCCTAGCGTGGGCCGCCAGGCGCGCGGGCCCGGCGCGCCGCCCCCCCTGGCGCCGGCGCTCGCCCGCGACATCGAGGCGTTCCTCCAGATGCTGGAAGCAGAGCGCGCGGCCTCGCCGCACACCCTGGCGGCGTACCGGCGGGACCTGGAGGGCTTCGCGCGCTTTCTCGCCGGGGAGGGCATCGGCGGCTGGGACGGCGTAACCGTGGCCGTGGCCCGGCGGTACCTGGCTGCCCGCCACCACACCCACGCCCGGGCGTCGGTGGCCCGCGCCCTGTCGGCGCTGCGCACGTTCTTCCGGTTCCTGCGCCGGGAGGGCCGCGTGGCGGCGAGCCCCTTGCGGCTCCTGGCCTCCCCGCGCCTGCCCCGCCGCCTGCCCCGGGCGATCCCGCCCGATGCCGTGGCGGCGCTGCTGGGCGCGCCGCCACTGGACCGTCCGGCCGGCCTGCGCGACCGCGCGATCCTCGAACTCCTCTACGCCGGGGGGGTGCGGGTGGGCGAGCTGGTGGGGCTCAGCCTGGCGCACCTGGCGGGCGACGAGATCCGCGTGCGCGGCAAGGGGAACCGGGAGCGCGTGGTGCTCATCGGGGAGCAGGCCGCCCGGGCGCTGGCGCGCTACCTGCGCGACGGCCGGCCGCGGCTGGTGCGGCGGCCCACGGATCGCATCTTCGTCAGCGCGCGCGGCACGCCGCTGTCGGCGCGCGCCGTGCAGCTCATCGTGGGCCGCTGGGTCCGCGCGGCTGCCGTGCAGCAGCGGGTGACGCCGCACGTGCTGCGTCACACGTTCGCCACGCACCTGCTCGATGGCGGCGCGGACCTGCGGGTCGTGCAGGACCTCCTGGGCCACGCGAGCCTGACGACCACACAGGTCTACACCCATGTCTCCCGCGAGCGCCTGAAGCGGATCTACGCGCAGGCCCACCCCCGGGCCTGACGCCCGCGCCGCGGGGGCCCGCGGCCGGGCGCCCAGGGTTTCCCTGGCGCGAGGGACCGTGGTATACTACCGCGGGATTTGTCGCAGGAACGCGGCATAGCGGCCCTCGCTCCCCGCAAAGTCGTGCGCGATTTTGCGGGGTTTGCATGCCGGGCGGCCTGCGCGATCCGGAGTTCGCACGCGCCCTGACCCGCCGAGCGTGCCCTGCGGGGCCTCGGCCCGGATGCGCGGGAATGAGGAGGCGCGGAGGCTGAACACGTGCGACGACCGGCGGGCCCGGCGTCGAGAGGAGGCCCAGTGGTGCCAGTAGTCACGATGAAGCAGCTCCTGGAGGCGGGGGTCCACTTCGGGCACCAGACCCGGCGGTGGAATCCCAAGATGGCGCGCTATATCTTCACGGAGCGCAACGGCATTCACATCATCGATCTCCAGAAGAGCGTGCCCCTGCTGGAGGAGGCCTACCGCTACGTGCGCGAGGCAGTGGCCGGCGGCGGCGACATCCTCTTCGTCGGCACCAAGAAGCAGGCCCAGGACGCCATTCAAGAGGAAGCCACCCGCGCCCAGCAGCCCTACGTGAACCAGCGGTGGCTGGGCGGGATGCTCACCAACTTCCAGACGATCCGCCGGCGGGTCGAGCGCCTGAAGGAGATCGAGGACATGCGCACCCGCGGCACGCTGGAGGTGCTGCCCAAGCGCGAGCAGGCGCGCCTGCTGGACGAGGCGGCCCGCCTGGAGAAGTACCTGGGCGGGATCAAGCACATGACGCGGCTGCCGGCCGCCGTCTACATCGTGGACACGCGCAAGGAGCACATTGCCGTGGCCGAGGCCCGCAAGCTCGGCATCCCGGTCATCGCGATCCTGGACACCAACTGCGATCCCGACGAGGTGGACTACGCCATCCCCGGCAACGACGACGCGATCCGCGCCGTGCGGCTCATCACCAACCGGATGGCCAACGCGTGCCTGGAGGGACTGGAGGAGCGGCGCAAGCGCGAGGTGGTGGAGGAGGCGCCGGCCGAGGCAGCCGACGCCGAGGAGGCGGAGGAGGCGTTGACGTTGCCGGACGTGCGCGAGCACGAATTTGGCCAGACCACGGTGGAGACGCGAGGCTGAGCGATGGCGGTGACCACGGAACTCGTGAAGGAACTGCGGGCGCGCACCGGCGCGGGCGTCATGGACTGCCGCCGGGCCCTCGAGGAGACCGGCGGCGACCTCGAACGCGCTGCGGAGCTGCTGCGCGCCAGGGGGATGGCCGCAGCGGCCAGGCGCGCGGGCCGCGAGACCTCCGAAGGCCTGGTGGAGGCCTACATCCACACGGGCGGCCGCCTCGGCGCCCTGGTGGAGCTAAACTGCGAGACCGACTTCGTGGCCCGGACCGAGGAGTTCCGGACGCTGGCCCGCGAGCTGGCCATGCAGGTGGCGGCCGCGAGGCCGACCTGGGTCTCGGTCGACGAGATCCCGGCCGAGGTGCTGGCCGCCCGGCGGGCGGCGCTCGCCGGTGAGGCGGACGGCGGCGCACCGCACGTCGAGGCGCGCCTGGCACAGTGGATCGCCGAGGTGGCGCTCCTGGAGCAGCCCTACATCCGTGACCCCGGGCGGCGGGTGCGCGACCTGATCGCCGACGTGACCGCGCGCGTGGGCGAGCACGTCCGCGTGCGGCGGTTCGCACGGTTCCAGCTGGGCGAGTAGCCGGGCGCGCGCCGGCCCGGTCCAGGACCACCAGGAGGGGCCCGATGGATGCCGCGGCAGGGCGGCCAATCTACACGCGGATCCTGTTGAAGCTCAGCGGCGAGGCGCTCGCCGGCGAGGGTGGCGTGGGCCTCGACCCGGCGGTCCTGCAGCTGGTGTCCAGCGAGGTGCGGGACGTGCAGGCCCGCGGCGTGCAGGTGGCGATCGTGGTGGGCGGCGGCAACATCGTGCGCGGCGCCGACCTCAGCCGGCGGCTGGGCATCGACGAGGTCACCGCCCACACCATGGGCATGCTGGCCACGGTCATCAACGGTCTGGCCCTCATGGATGCCATGGAACGCCTGGGCCTGGTGGTCCGCGTGCTGTCGGCGATCGAGATGCACCAGGTAGCCGAACCGTACATCCGGCGCCGCGCGATCCGGCACCTCGAGAAGGGCCGCGTCGTGATCTTCGTGGGCGGCACGGGCAGCCCGTACTTCACTACCGATACCGCGGCCGCGCTGCGCGCCATCGAGATCCAGGCCGGCGCGCTGCTGATGGCCAAGCGGGGCGTCTCGGGGGTCTACGACAAGGACCCGCGCCAGCATCCCGACGCCGTCATGTACACCCATCTCGACTACATGGACATCCTCAACCGGGACCTGCGCGTCATGGACGCCACCGCTGCCGCGCTGTGCAGGGACAACAACATGGACATCGTGGTCTTCGACGTCACCCGGCCCGGCAACATCACCCGGGCCGTGCTCGGGGAGGCGATCGGCACCCTGGTGGGAGGCGGCCGCCGGTGAACCCCGGTGATATGACCGACGAGGTCCTGGCCGATGCCCGGGGGAGGATGCAGAAGGCGATCGAGGCCACCCGCCGCGAGTTCGCGGCCCTGCGCACCGGGCGGGCGAGCCCGGCGCTGCTGGAGCACGTCCGCGTCGACTACTACCAGACGCCCACCCCCATCACCCAGCTGGCGACCGTCTCGGTACCCGAGCCGCGGCTGCTGGTCATCCAGCCCTGGGACAAGAGCATGGTGAAGGAGATCGAGCGCGCCATCCTCAAGAGCGACCTGGGCCTGACGCCGAGCAGCGACGGCGTGGTGATCCGCCTGCCGATCCCGCCGCTGACCGAAGACCGTCGGCGCGAGCTGGTCAGGGTCGCGCGCCGGCACGCCGAGGAGGGACGCGTCGCCATTCGCAACATCCGGCGCGAAGCCAAGGAGATGCTGGAGGAGCTGGAGGAGGCGGGTGACATCTCGGAGGACGCGTCGCGCCGCGGCCTGGAGCGGCTGCAGCAGCTCACCGACGAGATGATCGCGCAGTTGGACCGGCTGCTGGCGGCCAAAGAGAAGGAGATCATGGAGGTCTAGGCCGGGATGCTCGACCTGCTGGGGCGCCCGCTGGCGGAGGTCCGGGCGCTGCTGGACGCGGAAGGCTACGCGGTGGAGGTGCGCGAGACCCGGCCGCCGCGGCCGGGCGTGCAGCTGGTCGGGGCCTTGCGCGTCGTGCGCCAGGCCTTCGCCGGCGGCACCGCGCGGCTGGTCGTCGTGCACGAGCGCTACGTGCCGCCCGCCCGACGCGCGTGAGTCACCTGCGCCCCGCTCCTGCGCCGGCGGCGATCGACCGCACCCGCGTACCCGCCCACGTGGCCATCATCATGGACGGCAACGGCCGGTGGGCCGGCGAGCGGGGGCTGCCCCGGGCTGAGGGACACCGCGCCGGCCGCGAGGCGATCCGTCGTACGGTCGAGGCTTGCCGCGAGCTGGGCGTGCAGGTCCTGACGCTCTACGCGTTTTCCACCGAGAACTGGCAGCGGCCGCCCGAGGAGGTCGAGGCGCTGATGCGCCTGCTCCACCAGGCGCTCCTGGAGGAGGCCGAAGAGCTGCACCGCCAGGGGATCCGCCTGCGGTTCGCCGGCGATCTGGACGGCCTGGCGCCGGCCATTCGCGAGGAGATCGCGCGGGTCGAGGCCCTCACCCGTGGGAACCAGGCGATGGTGCTGAACATCGCGCTGAACTACGGCGGCCGAGCCGAGCTGGTCCGGGCCGTGCGGCAGCTCGCCGCCGATGTACGCGCCGGTCGCCGGCGCCTCGAAGAGATCGACGAAGCCGCGGTGGCCGGGGCGCTCTATACGGCGGGCCTCCCCGATCCCGACCTGCTGATCCGGACCGGTTGCGAGCAGCGCCTGTCCAACTTCCTGCTGTGGCAGGCGGCGTACGCCGAACTCTACTTCGCCGACGTGTTCTGGCCCGACTTCGACCGCGCACACCTCCTGGCGGCTCTCGTCGAGTACCAGCACCGGCAGCGCCGCTTCGGCGGGATCCGTGACTAGCGCGCGGGCGTGGCCCGACCGCGCGCTGGGCGCCCGCGTCGCGACCATCGTCGTCGGCGGGCCCGTCTTCCTGGCTGCGGTCTGGGCCGGCGGTCTCGCGCTGCTGGCGGTGGTGCTGGCACTGGTGGCCGTAGCGCTGGTGGAGTACCGGCGGCTGGCGCAGACCGCCGGGCTGCGACCTGCCGGCGTCGTGCTGGGCGGCGGCGTGGGCTTTCCGCTCCTGGCGGCGTGGGGACTGTGGCCGCACGCCGGTGCGCTGGTGGCGGCGCTCGTGGCGGCGGCCGCGGGGACGGGGCTGTGGCCCGAACGGCGGGCGGGGGCTCTGGCACACGCCGGGGCCGCCGTGCTCGGCGCGGTGTACGTGGGCCTGCTGTTCGCGCACCTGGTGCTCGCGCGTGCGGCGTTCGGGCCCGGCCCGCTGCTCGCGCTGCTGGGCGTCGTGTGGGCCAGCGACATCGCGGCGTACCTGGTGGGCGTGCGGTGGGGCCGGCGCAGGCTGCTGCCGGCGGTGAGCCCGGGCAAGAGCGTGGAAGGCGTCGCCGCTGGCCTCGCTGCGGGGGCGGCCGTGGCGGCCGCGGCCGGCGGGGTCATCGGGTGGCCTGCCGCGCAGAGCGCGCTGGGGGGAGTGCTGGTCGCGGCGATCGGCGTCGTCGGCGACCTGTGGGAGTCGGCGCTGAAGCGCGCCGCCGGCGCCAAGGACTCGGGGGCCTGGCTGCCCGGACACGGCGGCATCCTGGACCGGTTCGACGCGGTGCTCTTTGGCGTGCCCGCCGGGTACTACCTGATGGGATGGCTCCGATGAGGCGGCTGGTCGTGCTGGGCTCCACCGGGAGCGTGGGACGCGCCGCGCTCGAGGTCGCCGCGGCACTGGGCGACGTCGAGGTCGTCGGGTTGAGCGCGCGGCACCGCCACGCGCTGCTGGCCGCGCAGGCGCGCCGGTTCCGCGTCCGGGCCGTGGCCGTGGAGGATCCGGCTGCCGCCGCAGCGCTCGAGGATGCGCTGCCGGCCGGCACACGGGTCTTGAGCGGCCCCCAGGCCGCCACGACGCTGGCGCTGCTCGACGGCGCGGACGTCGTCCTGGTGGCACTCGTGGGCGTCGCGGGCCTGGCGCCGACGCTGGCCGCACTCTCCGCCGGACGCGACGTCGCGCTGGCCACCAAGGAAGCCCTGGTCGCTGGCGGGCACCTGGTCGCCGCAGCCGCAGCCCGGTCGGGCGCGCGGCTGATCCCCATCGACAGCGAGCATGCGGCCATCGCCCAGTGCCTGCTGGGGCAGGACCGCGGGGCGGTGCGGCGGCTGATCCTCACCGCCTCCGGCGGCCCGTTCCTGCGGCGGGCCCCAGACGAGCTGTGGACGGTGACCGTGCAGGAAGCGCTCGCGCACCCCACGTGGAACATGGGGACGAAAGTCACGATCGACTCCGCCACGTTGATGAACAAGGGCCTGGAGATCATCGAGGCCCGATGGCTGTTCGACGTCGCGCCGGAGCAGATCGACGTCGTCATCCATCCCCAGAGCATCGTGCACGCCATGGTGGAGTTCGCCGACGGGATGGTCCTGGCGCAGATGAGCCGCCCGGACATGCGTGGCCCCATCCAGTTCGCGCTGACCGGGCCGCAGCGCCGGCCGGGGCTGGTGGCGCCGGTGGACTGGCACCGGCTGGGACTGACGTTCGAGGCGCCAGAGGCAGGGCGCTTCCCGGCGCTGGACCTGGCCAGGGAGGCGCTGCGCCTGGGCGGGACGGCGCCCGCCGTGCTGAACGCGGCCAACGAGGTGGCCGTGGGGCAGTTCCTGGAGGGAAGGATTCGCTTTCCCGAGATCGTTGAAACGGTGCGCGCGGTGCTCGCGCGGTGCAGCCCGCTCCCGGCGCCGACCCTGGACGCCGTGCTCGCCGCCGATGCGTGGGCCCGGGAAGAGGCGGCCCGGGCCGCCCGCGTGGTGAGGTGACTGCCGTGCCCAACATCCTGGCCGCGATCGTGGCCTTCGGCGCCATGATCTTCTTCCACGAGCTCGGCCATTTCCTCATGGCCAAGCGGGCGGGCGTGCGCGTGCACGCCTTCGCCATCGGATTCGGCCCCGCCCTGGTGAGGTGGACCCGCGGCGGGACCCGGTACGCGCTCAACCTGCTGCCCTTCGGCGGCTACGTGCGCATGGAGGGCGAGGACAGCGCCACCGCCGGCGAGGGCAGCTTCCAGGCCAAGAGCGTGGGCGCCCGGATCAGCATCATCGCCGCCGGCCCCCTGATGAACCTGGTGATGGCGGTCGTGATCCTGGCGGTGGCGGCGGCCGCCGGCGGGGTCGCCACCAGCACGCGGGTGCGCACCATCGAGGCGGGCTGGCCGGCCGAGGCCGCGGGGTTGCAGCCGGGGGACCGCATCGTCGGCATCGGCGGCCAGGTGATGGGGACCGACCAGCTCATCGACACCATCAACCGCAGCGTGGACCGGACCCTGGTGCTGGACGTACGCCGCGGGGCAGAGGCGCTCTCCGTGACGGTCACGCCCCGTCTGGATCCCGCGCGCGGCGTGGGCCGCATCGGGTTCGCGCCCGAGCCGGTGTTCACCCGCCTCCACCCCGGCGCGGCGCTGGTCTGGGGCGTCCACCAGACCGGCCGGTACATCGTCCTGCTGGCCGGCATCATCGAGCGGCTCGTCCGCGAGGGCCGGTTACTCGAGCACCTCGGGGGACCGCTGGCGGCCGGCGACCAGCTCCGGCAGGCGGCCGAGCTGGGGATCCTGGTCTTCCTGCACCTGACGGCGCAGTTCAGCATTCTGATCGGCTTCTTCAACCTGCTGCCGATTCCCGCGCTGGACGGCGGACGCCTGGCGTTCCTGCTGGCCGAGGCCGTGCGCCGGCGGCCGGTGCTGGACGCCCGGCGCGAGGGGCTCGTGCACACCGTCGGGCTGGCCCTCCTGCTGCTCCTGCTGGCCACGGTGACGCTGCGCGACCTCCGGCGGCTGTTCGAGTAGTCCGGGACGGCCCGATGCACCGGACACAGACGCGCACCGTCAGGGTCGGCAAGGTCGAGATCGGGGGCCAGGCGCCGGTCTCGGTGCAGTCCATGACGATCACGGACACCCGTGACGTGGACGGCACGCTGGCGCAGATCTACCAGCTGGCGGCCGAGGGGTGCGAGATCGTCCGGCTCGCGGTGCCCGACCGGGAAGCCGCAGCGGCGCTGGCGGCGATCAAGCCGCGGAGTCCGCTGCCGATCGTGGCCGACATCCACTTCGACCACCGCCTGGCGCTGGCGGCCCTGGAGGCGGGGATCGACAAGCTCCGCATCAACCCCGGCAACATCGGCAGCCTGGACCGCGTCCGCATCGTCGCCCGCGAGGCCGCGGCGCGCGGCGTGCCCATCCGCATCGGCGCCAACATCGGCTCGCTCTCCAAGGCCACGCTGCGCAGGTGGGGGCGCCCGTGTGCCGAGGCCCTGGTGGACTCGGCGATGGAGGACGTGAAGGTCCTGGAGGATCTCGGCTTCCACGACATCGTCATCTCCGTCAAGGCATCCGACGTGCCCACGATGATCGAGGCGTACACCATGATCAGCGCGCTGGTCTCCTACCCGCTGCACGTCGGGGTGACCGAAGCGGGCACCGCGTGGGCGGGCGGCATCAAGTCCGCGGTGGGGATCGGCGCCGTGCTGGCCCGCGGCATCGGCAACACCATTCGCGTCTCGCTGGCCGCAGACCCCGTCGAGGAAGTGCGCGCCGGGTACGAGATCCTCAAGAGCCTGGGTCTGCGCACCCGGGGGGTGCAGTTCGTGGCGTGCCCGTCCTGCGGGCGCGCCGAGGTGGACATCATCCAGATCGCGCAGGAGGTCGAGCGGCGGCTGCGTGGCATCCCCGCGCCCGTGAAGGTGGCGGTGATGGGCTGCGCCGTCAACGGCCCGGGCGAGGCGCGCATGGCCGACCTGGGCATCGCCTGCGGCCGCGGCATGGGGCTGATCTTCCAGGACGGCAGGATCGTCGCCAGCCTGCCGGAGGACCAGCTTATCGACGGCCTGATGGCCCACGTCTGGCGGGTGGCGCGCGAGCGCTACGGGGTCGCGGCACCGGCGGCCGTCGCGCCGGCGGGGAGCGGTGCGGGGACCGCGGGGGCCCCGGCGACGCCATGACTCCCTGGTGGGAGGCCCTGGCGCGACTGCTCCTGGCGGTGACGCTGGGCGGCGTCATCGGCTTCGAGCGCGAGAGCGTCGACAAGCCCGCCGGCTTTCGCACCAACATCCTGGTCTGCGTGGGCGCCGCGCTGTTCGCCCTGGTGTCCAGCGCGGGCTTCTTCGGGACGGGCGCTGATCCGGCCCGGGTGGCCAGCAACATCGTGGTCGGGATCGGCTTCCTGGGGGCCGGCACCATCTTCCGCACGGGCGGCGGCGTCCAGGGCCTGACCACAGCCGCCACGCTGTGGACGGTGGCCGCCATCGGCACGGCGTGCGGCATCGGGTACTACGCGGGCGCGTTGGGTGCCACCACCATCGTCATCCTGGTGCTGACGCTGATGAAGAGCGTGGAGCGGTTCCTCCCCCGGCGCGGGATCGGCCACTGCTTCGTGCAGATGGCCGACGTGCCCGGGCAGCTGGGCAAGATCGGCACCGCGCTGGGCCTGCTGGGCGTCAACATCGACCGTGTGGAGTTCACCGCGAAGACCGACACCAGGGTCACGCTGGACCTGACGCTGCGCCTGCCGGCGAGGGTGAGCCGGGGCGACGTCCTGGTGGCGCTGGGGGAGATCGAGGGCGTGGACGAAGCCCACTGGGAAGCCTAGTCCATGCTCCCGCTGCGGGACCTCAACCCGTCGCGCTCCACCCCGGTCGTGGTCTACATGCTCATCGCGACCTGCGTCGCCATCTTCCTGTACACCATGGGCCTGGGGAGCGAGGCGGCGCAGGCCGCCTTTTTCGCCCGCTACGGGGCGGTGCCGGCGCAGATCACCGGCGGCCTCGCCGGCGCCCGCGGGCTCGTCACCTCCATGTTCCTCCACGGCTCGTGGATGCACCTGGGCGGGAACATGCTGTACCTGTGGGTGTTCGGCGACAACGTCGAGGACGCCATGGGGCACGGCCGCTTCATGGTGTTCTACCTCACCGGCGGGGTCATCGCCGGCCTGGCCCACGTGGTTACGCAGCCGGCCTCGCCGGTGCCGCTGGTAGGCGCCAGCGGCGCGATCGCCGCCGTCCTGGGCGCGTACCTGGTGCTCTACCCCCGCGCGTCGATCCTGTCGCTGGTGTTCTTTGGCGTCTTCGTCCGCTTCATGGAGCTCCCCGCGCTGCTGGTGCTGTCGCTGTGGTTCGTGCTGCAGGTCGTGCAGGGGGTGGCGACGCTGGGCATGCCCGGGGTGACCACCGTGGCCTGGTGGGCGCACATCGGGGGGTTCGTCGCCGGCGTGGCGCTCGTGGGGCTCTTCGCCCGGCGGCGCGCACCGCGCATCATCTGACCCCGGGGTGGCCGCTTGGACGCCCCTGTCCGGTCTGCTATAGTGTGGCGCGTGGTGAATGGCACAGAGGAGGGGCGCATGCGCAACATCGTGGTGGACGTCCTGGCCAGGACCCCGGTGCCCGAGCAGCAGGTGGAGATCGTGGAGCGCAAGGGGGTCGGGCACCCCGACTCGATCTGCGATGCCATCATGGAGCAGGTCTCCGTCGAGCTGAGCCGCGAGTACCTGCGGACGTGCGGGCGGATCCTCCACCACAACATCGACAAGGCGTTCCTGGTGGCCGGGAACGCGGAGATTCGCCTGGGCGGCGGCGTGGTCACCGAGCCCATGCGGCTGATCTTCGGCGACCGCGCTACGGCCGAGTGCAACGGCCAGCGCATCGCGGTGGACGAGATCGCCGTGCGCACGGCCAAGGCCTGGATCCGCGACAACCTGCGCTTCGTCGACCCCGAGCAGCACGTGGTCTACGACGTGCAGATCAAGCCGGGCTCGCCCGAGCTGATGGACATCTTCCAGCGCGAGCGTCCTACGGCCAACGACACCTCGGCCGCCGTGGGCTTTGCCCCGCTCTCGCCCACCGAGCGCGCGGTGCTGGACGTCGAGCGGCTGCTCAACAGCCGGGAGTTCAAGCAGCAATACCCGGAGGTCGGCGAGGACGTGAAGGTGATGGGCTTCCGGCGCGGTGACGCGCTGCACCTGACGACCGCCGTGGCCTTCGTGGACCGGTTCATCGACAGCGAGGCAGCCTACTTCCGGCGCAAGAGCATGCTGCGCGATGCCATCATGAGCTTCCTGGACGGCCGTCCCGAGTTCCGCGAGGTGCAACTCGACCTCAACACGCTGGACCAGCCCGGGCGCGGGCTCGGCGGCATGTACCTGTCCGTCACCGGGACCTCGGCAGAGAGCGGGGATTCGGGCCAGGTGGGTCGCGGCAACAGGGTCAACGGCGTGATCTCGCTGAACCGGCCCATGGGCACCGAGGCTGCCGCGGGCAAGAACCCCGTCTCGCACGTGGGCAAGATCTACACGGTGCTCACCAAGAAGGCAGCCGAGCGCATCCACCGCGAGGTGCCCGGCGTGCGCGAGATCTACGTCTGGATGTTAAGCCAGATCGGCGCGCCCATCGACGAGCCGAAGGTCGCTGCCGCGCAGGTGGTGCTGGAGCGCCACGCCCGGCGGCGGGTTGTCGAGCGGCGGATCCGCGAGGTGCTCGACGACGAGTGTGCCCGCATCTCCACCCTCACGCAGGAACTCGCCAGCGGCCTGCACCCGATGTGGTGAGTCGGGCGCCGTGCGCCGGGGGACGGCTGCGGCGCTCGTCATCGCAGCGGTGCTGGCCACGGGGTGCGAGGTGCGCCGGCAGCCCCCGCCGGTGGGAGTGGCGTTCCTGCGGGTCGAGGGCGTCACCCGTGCCACCCGGCAGTCGGCGCTGAGCCCGGTCGCGTGGGCGTCGGACGGCCAGCGGTTTGCGTTCGGCGCCCAGGACGGCGTGTGGGTGCAGCGCGCCGCGGGCTCCGCCGCCTCGCGCCTGGCTCCCGGCCACGTCGTCACCGCCGTGGCGTGGGCGCCGGTGGTAGATGCCCTGGCGTACATCGACCGCGGCGAGGTGTGGGTCGTGCAGCCCGACGGTCAGCGCCGTCACCGGGTGGAACTGCCCGCGCCCGCCGTCGCCCTGGCCTGGGCCCCGGTCGGCGACCGGCTGGCCGTCGTGGTGCACGCGCCGGGTCCGCAGCGCCGCTCGGAGCTGTGGTGGACGAGCGTCGGCGGCAACATCCTGCGCCGCGTGCAGTGGGCCCCGCCGCGCCCGGTCGCGGGGATCGGGTGGTTCCCCGAAGCGCTCTACCTGTTCGTGCCGCTCGAGCACGACGGGGGGAGCGGCGAGTGGTGGAAGGTCCGGATCGCGTACCCCGACATGCGTCTCCTGCAGCGCCGGGACCCACCGGCCCGCGAGGCGGCCCTTTCGCCCGCGGGTGACTGGGTCGCCTTCGTGGCGCGCGGCAACCGCGACCAGGTCTTCGTGGTGCGCCCGGACGGCTCCGGGCTGCGCGCCGCCTCGCCGCCGGCGCCACGCATCGCTGGCCTGGCCTGGGCGCGCGGCGGCGACAAGCTGGCGTATGCGGTGCTCCTGGATGAGGCGAACGCCGAGATCTTCGTCACGACGCCGTCCGGTGCGTCCCGCCGCCTGATCACCTACCGGCTCGAGTTCCCGGCTCCCAGCGCGGCCCTGGCGCTGGCGTGGGCGCCCGGGGACACCTACCTGGCCTACGGCACGAACACCGGCGCGCTGGCGGGTCCTGTATGGCTCGCGCGCTTCGGCCGGGATTGACAGCGCCGCGGCCGGCCCGCGCATAATAGTACTCGTTGACCCGCCGCCGAAGGCGGCGTGCAGTCGTTACGCTGGAGGGTTCGTCATGCCCGTGTACGAGTACCGCTGCCGTCAGTGCCGACACCAGTTCGAGCAGGTGCAGCCGGTCGGGCAGCCGGCACCGGTGTGCCCGCGCTGCGGCGGGGAGACCCGGAAGGTCTACTCATCTGTAGGGCTGATCTTCAAGGGCAGCGGCTTTCACACCACGGATTACCGCAAGCCCGCACGGGCCAACGGCGACGGCGCGACTCCGCCCGCCGGCGCTTCCACCAAGAAGGAAGACACGGCCGCGCCAGCCAGTGCGCCGCCGTCACCGCCGGCGTCCGCACCGCCGTCCCGCTGAGCGTCCTGCAGGCCAGGCTGGTCCCGGGCCGCGTCTTCCTCGCGGTTGCGGCCGTGCTGCTCCTGCCGGGGCCGGCTCCCGCGGCGTCTGCGGGCGGCATCACGGCGGTCGCGGCCGGGTTCGACGGTCGTGCCCGGATGGGGGCGTGGACGCCGGTCTGGGTGGACGTCGAGGCGCCGACCGCTGGCCTTGAGGGCGTGCTGGCCCTGGAGGCGACCTCGCCGGTGGGCGGCGTGGCGGCGCGCTACGCGGTGCCGGTACGCGCCGGTCCGGGCGCCCGCGTGCGTGTCTTCCTCCCCGCGGTCTTCTACGACGCACGGGCCCCGGGGGCGCTGACCCTGGAGGCTGCTGGAGGCCGCCTCGCGCGCCTGGAGCTGGGGCGCCTGCGGCCGGTAGACGAGATCGTCCTGGCCCTCTCCCGCGCGCCGCTCGCCGGCGGACGGCTCGCGCCGGGCGTCGAGCGCCTGGAACTCGTCTACCTCTCGCCCGAGCGCCTGCCGCCGGCCTGGCAGGCCTACGAAGCCGTGCGCCTCGTGATCGTCCGCGACCTGGACGAGCGCCGCGTGGACGAAGAACAGCGCCGCGCGCTGCGCGACTGGGTGCTGGCAGGTGGCCGGCTGCTGGCCATGCCGTCGGGCGACGACGTCCGCGGGCTGCAGGGGCCCACGCTTCGCCCGTTGCTGCCGGCCGCGCTCTCCGTGGCCCGCGGCGGCGACCTGCTCATGACACCAGAGGCCGGCGCCCGGGCCGACGGCCCCCGCGGCGCGCGCATCGTGCGCGCCGCGCGCGGCCGAGGCCGGGTCGTGCTCTGGGAATGGGACGGCAGCCGCCCGGTGCGCGCGGACATCGAGGCACGGGCCTGGGAGGAGGTGCTGCAGGCCGGGCCGGCGCCCATCCCGCCCGACCTGGAGAGCACGCTGCCGCCGCAGCGCCCGTTGCCGCTGCGGATGCAGGTCGGCACGGCGGTGGTCGTGCTCGCATACATCGCCGCGGTGCGTCGGGTGAGCCGCCTGGCCGCGCGCGGCCAGATGGCCGGGCTGGCGGTCGTGCTCCTGATCGCCCTGGCCGCCACGGCCGGCGCAGTGACGCTGGCCGCGCGGGTGCGACGCGATGCCTCCGGGCCGGTGGCCTCCGTCGTGGTCGAGGCCCTGCCGGGCACCGCGGTCGGCCGCGTGCTGGTGGTGGCCCGCACGGTGGCCGCACCCGGCGTCACGTACGCGTTCCGCGTGGGTGCGGGTATGCTGATCCGGCCGGCCGTGCCGTCGCCGGTGACGGTGGTCGTGGGGGCCGATGGTGCCGAGGTCTCCGGCACCGGCAGCGTGCGGCTGGTGGCGACCGCGCTGGCGCCGGTGCGCGTGCGGGCCGCGCTGGATGCGGCCCGCACGCGCCTGGCCGTCGAGACCGCAGACGGCGTCCGCGTAGACCGGGGATGGCTCTACGTCGCCGGCCGCGTCCACGCCGTCCCGGCAGTCGCCGGGCGCGTCCAGGTGGCGCTCGCCGACTCCCGCTGGCTCTCGCGCGACCGGCTCGCGCGTACCGAGCCCAATCACGCGCTGCTGCTGTGGGCGTTCTCGTTGCTGGAGTCCGATGCTATACTCAAGGCACACCCGGCGTGGCTGCTGGGCTGGACGCGGGATCCCGCGCTCGGCTTCCGGTGGAACGGCCGCGTGGAGGCGCTCTGGCAACTCGTGCTCGTTCCGGTGGCCACTGCGGAGTGAGGCGGGAAACCGGTCGCCGGCGGGTGGGGCCACGCCGGCTGGCCTGGCGCGGGGGGAGCCGCAACGCGAGACCTCAATCCTGTGACCCGCGGCGACCTGCGTGCCCGCCTCGGCACATCCCGGGGCCGCGGGGTACAGACGTTCTACCTGCTGCTGTGCAGCGCGTTCCTCTTCCTGTCGCTGCCCCCGGAGATCGGGCGGTTCGAGCTGCGCGACGCGCACCTGCTGCTCGCCCTGCTGGCCGCGCAGACCGTGGCAGTCACCTACCTGACCTCGGCGTTCGCCTCGGGCGAGGTGGCTCTCGACGGGGAGAAAGCGCTCCCGGACCTGGTGCTCTCGGCGTTTTCCACAGCGGTCATCACCGCGGGCAAGGTGCTCTCCGGCGCCCTGTACGCTCTCTACCTGGTGCTGATCGCGGCGCCGCTGGTCGTGTTTGCCGTGGCGCTGCGCGGCGCCCCGCTGGCCATTGCCCTGTGGGCCGGTGCGGTCTCCGCCGCGGTGGGCGCGGCGGCGGGGGCGTGGGGGGCGTGGCTTGCTGGCCGGTTCGCCTCCGAGTTCACCCGCAGCATCGTGCACTGGAGTCTGCTCGGTGCGATCTTCGTCGGCACGGCCCTGCTGCCGCCGCCCTGGTCGCTGGTCAATCCGATCCGCGCGCTCGACGGGCTCACGAGCGGCGTGGCGCCGGCACTGCTGCTGGCGGTCGTCGCGGGCTACCTGGCTGTGGCGCTCGCCGGGGCCGCGGCGATCGCCGCCCACGTGCGCGCCGCGCGGTCGGAGGCCGCGCCGCTGTGATGGCCAGGCTGTCGGGCAACAGCCGCGAGGTGAGCGGTGGAGCCTGAGGTCGTCAGGGAGGTCGTCGAACAGGCACGGCGGCGGCTCGCGGCGCGCCGCGCGTGGCAGTGGGGAAGCCGGCTGGCGCTGGCGCTGGCAGCACTGGCCCTGCTGGGGGAGCTCGCGCGCACGGTCGTGCCGCTGGCGCTGCCCGCGGGCGCGCTGGCCGCGGCCAGCATCGCCGCCGGCGTGCTGGTCGCGGGCGCGCTGGCGCGGCTGTGGCGCGTACCGCCGCAGCTGGCCGCCCAGGTGGTGGACCTGCGCCTGGGGTGCGCCGACCGCCTGGCGACGGCGGTCGAGGTCCTGACAGGGCAGCACCGCCCGACGGCCCTGACCGATGCGCTCGTGGCCGACGCGGCGCGGACGGCCGCATCGCTCGACCTGCGGCGCGGGCTGGCCGTGCGGCCCCCGCGGCTGATGGCGCTGGCTGTCGTCGTCGCGGTGCTGGCGATGGCCTCCGATGTCGCGCTGGTGGGCCTGACGGTGCCCGGCACGCCCGCGCGCATGGTCGTGGAGACGATCCGCCGCGAAGGCCGGCGCCTGGAGCGCAGCGCCGAGGCGTTGGAAGAGCAGGCGCGCCTCGACCGGGCCCGGCTCACGCGACGGTTCGCACCGTCCCTGCGCGCGCTGGGCCAGAGCCTGCAGCGCGAACGGCTGGAGCGTCAGGATGCCCTGGCCCGGCTCGAGGCGCTGGCCAAGCAGGTGGAAGCTGCGCGCCGCCAGGTGCAGCGCCGCGCGTCCGACCTGGGGGGGCAGCCGCCGCCCGCCGAGCGGCCGTCCGACCTGTTCCGGCGCCGCGCTGCGGCCGAGCGCACCCTGCGGCAGATCCGCGAGATCGCAGAGCGCCTCACGCAGAGCCGGTCCCCGGAGGAGCGCCAGGCCTTGCTGCGGCAGCTCGCTGCCCTGGCCGGCGGCGGTGAGGACGGCGACGTGCCGGCGCGCGCGCGCCAGCAGGCGGCCGAGGCGCAGCGCCACCTGGAGGCCGGGGACGCGGCGGGCGCGCGCCGCGCGCTGCAGCAGGGCGCCAGCGACCTCGAAAATCTGCGCGCGATGCTGGCTGACGAGGAGGGCCTGCAGCAGACGCAGCGAGACCTCCAGCGGTCGTCGCAGCAGATCGCCCGCGGCCGGCCGGTGTCCGCCGATGACGCCGAACAGACGCCGCAGGCAGCGGCGCAGCCTGGCCAGGTCGCGCCCGGTACCCGCCCACCCCAGGAACGCAATGCGCCCGATGGCCTGGAGCCGCCGCCGGGGCCGAACCAGGGCACCACGCCCGGCCAGGGCGCGCCGGCGGAGAAGCTCGGCGAGCGCACCCCGCGGCTGGACGCCGACAGGCAGTCGTCTCGCGTGCGTGGCCTCCAGGGTGAGGGGCGCGTGACCACCTCCGAGCTGCTCGGACCGGGACGCGCCGCCGAGGTCCGGGCGCCGCAGGGCCCGGCGCTGCGGGTGGCGCGCGCCGAGGCCGACCGCTACATGGCGCGCTGGCGCATTCCGCCCGAGTACCGGGAGATCGTGCGCCGGTACTTCGAGGCGCTGGCCGCGCAGCGCTGACGGCGCGCCCACACCAGGCCCAGGAGGCTCGACCGGATGGACGCCACGACGTTTCGACGCACCTACACGGCGCTGCGGGAAGAGATCCACAAGGTCATCGTCGGCCACGAGGCGCTGGTCGAGCACGTGCTGATCGCGCTGCTGGCCAACGGGCACGTGCTCCTCGAGGGTGTGCCGGGGCTGGGGAAGACGTTGCTGGTGAAGACGCTGGCGGCAGCGCTCGACCTGCGCTACTCGCGGATCCAGTTCACGCCCGACCTCATGCCCGCCGACATCATCGGCACCAACGTCATCCACCAGGACGCCGAAGGGCGGCGGTTCTTCGAGTTCCAGCGCGGCCCGATCTTCTCGCAGATCGTCCTGGCCGACGAAGTGAACCGCGCCACGCCCAAGACCCAGTCGGCCCTGCTGGAGGCCATGCAGGAGCGCACCGTGACCGCCCCCGGCGGTCCCTATGCCCTGGAGGAGCCGTTCCTGGTCCTGGCCACCCAGAACCCCATCGAGATGGAAGGGACCTACCCGCTGCCGGAGGCGCAGGTCGACCGGTTCCTCTTCAAGCTCAAGGTCGAGTTCCCGGCGCTGGACGACCTGGTGGAGATCATGGACCGCACCACCGGCCCCGAGCCCCCCGCCGTCCAGGTCGTGGCCTCGGCGCCGGTGATCCGCGCCATGCAGGCCCTGGCGCGCGAGGTCCCGGTCGCCGAGCACGTGAAGCGCTACGTGGCGCGGCTGGTGCGCGCCACGCATCCCCGTGACGAAACGGCCAGCAGCCTGGCCAGGCGCTACGTCCGCTACGGCGCCAGCCCGCGCGGCGCGCAGGCGCTGTTGCTGGCCGGCAAGGTGCGTGCCCTCGTCGACGGCCGCGTGAACGTCAGCGTCGACGACGTGCGAGCGCTGGCCCTGGCCGCCCTCCGGCACCGGGTGATTTTGAACTTCGAGGCCGAGGCCGAGGGCATCGACCCCGACCAGGTGATCCGCGCCACTCTCGATGAGGTCCCGGTCTCGCCGGCGGCCTCGGTGGCGTACTAGCCGGTGACGACGCAGCCGTTGCTCCTCGATCCTGAGTTCATCGCGCGCCTGGAGCGCCTGACGCTGTTGTCGCGCCGGCTGTACCGCAGCGGTCTGCGCGGCGAGCGGCGCAGCGGCACGCTGGGGCGCGGAGTCGAGTTCGCCGACTACCGGTCGTACCAGGTGGGCGACGACTTCCGCTACATCGACTGGAACATCTTCTCGCGCCTCGACCGGTTGTTCGTGAAGCTCTTCAGCGAAGAGGAAGACATCACCGTCCACCTCTTCGTCGATACCAGCGGGTCCATGGGGTGGGGGCAGCCGCCCAAGGTCTACTACGCCGCGCGGGTGGCGGCGGCGCTGGGCTACATCGGGCTCGCCAACCTCGACCGCGTCGGCGCCGTGGCCTTCGCCGACCGGCCGGTCCGGGTGCTGGCCCCGCGGCGTGGCCGCGGCGGCGCGCTGGTGCTGCTGCACTTCCTCGGCGGGCTCGCCGCCGAAGGCGGCAGCAACCTGGCGGCCGCGCTGCACGAGTACAGCCTGCGCACGCGCCGGCGCGGGGTGCTGGTCATCATCTCGGACCTCCTGTTGCCCGAGGGATTCGCCGACGGGCTGCGACTGGCGCACTACCACCGCTTCGAGCCCTACGTCATCCACCTGCTGGCCGATGACGAGCTGCACCCGCAGCTGGAGGGCGACCTGCGCCTGGTCGACAGCGAAAGCGGCCGGGCCGTGGAGGTCACGCTGGACGGCGCCGCGCTGGACGCCTACGGCCGCGCGCGGGACCGCTACCTGGCCGAGGTGGAGCAGTTCTGCCTCCGTCACCAGGTGGAGTACCTGCGGGCGGCCACGTCGATTCCGTTCGAGGACCTGGTGCTGCGCTACCTGCGCGCCGGGGGGCTGATCGCCTGATGGTGCTCGGCACGCCTGCCGCGCTGTGGGGCCTCCTGCTCATTCCGCTGGTGGTCCTGCTCTACCTCCTGCGGGCGCGGCGCGAGCCCCGCGTCATCTCCAGCACGCTCCTGTGGGAGCGCGCCGCGCGGGATCTCGTGGCGCGCCTGCCGGTCCGCAGGCTGGAGCGCAGCGTCCTGCTGCTGCTGCAGCTCCTCGTCGTCGCCGCCGTGGTGGGCGCCCTGGCACGGCCCCTGGTCGCGCTGCGTGGGTTCACCGGCGACGCCGTGGTGCTCGTGGTCGATGCCACCGCCAGCATGCAGGCCACCGACGTGCCGCCCTCGCGCCTGGCCGCTGCGCAGGCTGAGGCGCTGGCCGTGCTGGCCGGCCTGGGCCCGCGTCAGCCGGCCGCGGTCCTGGCCGTGGCCGGACGGCCCCGGCTCCTGCTGGAGTTCACCACCGACCGCGCCGCGGCCCGTGCGGCGCTCGGCGGGGTGCGGCCCACCGACACTGCGGGTGGCCTCGAGGACGCCGTGGCGCTGGCCGCCAGCCTGCGCGCGGGCGGCCGCCCCGCCGTCGTGCACGTCTTCAGCGACGAGCCGCCCGGCGCCCCAGGTGTGGTCTGGCACCGCGTCGGCCGCGGCGCGCCCAACGCGGGCATCACGGCACTCCGGGCGCGCAACGATGCGGCCCGGCGTGCCCACCTGATGGTGCGGGTGGAGGCGGTCGGCGCGCCCGCCGACCGCCGGCTCGTGGCCCGCATGGGGCCGCGCGTGCTGGCCGAGCGCCGGGTACGCGTCGTCCCTGGCGCGCCGCAAACGGTGCTGCTAGACCTGGGCCACGCCTCGGGCGTCGTCACGGTCACCCTCGAGGGATCCGACGCGCTGGCCGCAGACGACCGCGCCGTGCTCGCGGTGGGCGCCGACGGACGCCCGCGCGTGCTCGTCGTGGGCGATGCCACCCCGGTCCTGGACGCCGCGCTCGCCGCAGTCCCCACCGGCGGCATCGAGCGCGTGCCGGACGCCTCGCCGGCACAGTGGGGCCGGGCGTCGGTGGTGGTCCTGGATCGCGTGCCGGTCGCCCAGCCGCTGCCGCCGGGCGCGTACCTGCTGGTAGGGACTGTCGCGCCCAACCTCCCGCTGCAGATCACGGGCGTGGCCGGGCCGCAGGTGGTGCAGGCGGTCGCGTCCACGCATCCTGTCGTGCGCCTGGCCGATCTGCGCGGCGCCCGCGTGGCCGAGGCGCTGGCCCTGCGGCCCCACGGCGGGGCCGTGCTGGCGGAGGGGGAGACGCCGCTCGTGTGGGCGTTCGATGCCCAGGGGCTGCGGGTCGTGCTGCTGCCGTTCGATCCGTCATCCAGCGAGCTGGCTGTGCACCCGGCGTTCCCGGTGCTGGTGGCCAACGCCATCGACTGGCTGACCGGCGGCGGACAGGTGGCCGCGGGCGCGCAGCCTGTGGTGCCGGCCGGGCCGTGGGCACGCGCAAGCCTGCGTGGACCTGACGGCCACGCCGTCGACGTCGAGGCGCGCGATGGCCGGTTCGCGCTGCCGCCGCTCGACCGCATCGGGGCCTGGCGCCTGCGGACCGGCGGCTGGGAGCGCCTGTGGGTCGTGGCAGCTGCAGACGCTCGCGAGACCGCTGCGGTTGCGGTCCCGCCGCCGACGCCTGCGGCGGCCGCGTCCGGCAGCGCCCAGGTCGCCCAGGTGAGCCTGACCCCGGCGCTGCTGGCCATGGCCGCGGTGCTGCTGGGTCTGGAGTGGGCACTGTGGACCCGGTCGCTGCCCCGCCGCGGCCAGGAGCCGCAGGCACGCCTTAGGGGCGCACGCCGGTGATCCGCCTGGCGTCGCCCTTCATGCTGGCAGCCCTGCTGGTGCTGCCGCTGGTGCTGCTGTCCACCCGCCGCCGCACGCCCCGGCGTCACCTGCTGGGGCTGCGTCTGGTGGCCCTGGTGGCGCTGGCGCTGGCCGCCGCAGGCCTGGAACTGATGGCGGTTGTCCCGGACATCACCGTCGTGCTGGTCGCCGACCGCTCCGACAGCATCGGGCCCGAGGGCGCGCGGGCGATCCGCGCCTTCCTCGACGGCGTGCGCGCGGTGGCCGGTCCCCACCACCGCGTGGGCCTGGTGACGTTCGGCGGCGATGCCGTGCTCGAGGAGGCGCCGTCTCCCCAGCCCCGGCTGGCCCTGACGTCTCGTCCCCGCGCCGACGGCACGAACCTGGCGCTGGCCATCGAGCGCGCGCTCACGGCCGTCCCCGAAGGGCGTCGCGCCCGCATCGTGCTGCTCACCGATGGCAACGCCACGACCGGCAACCTGCCGCAGGCCCTCGATGCGGCTCGCGCGCGCGGCGTCGAGCTCGCCGTCGTCCCCGTGGCGTCGGCGTCCGGGCCTGACGTGCTGGTCGAGGACGTGAGCGTGCCGTCCGTCGTGTCCCTGGGAGAGCGCATTCCGGTCAGGGTGACGTTGCGCGCGACCGCGCCCGCCGAGGCGACGCTGCGCGTCCGCGGCAACGGCACGCTGCTGCTGGTCCGCGACCTGCAGCTGCGGCCCGGACGCACCGAGGTCGACCTCGAGCCGGTGACGACGCAGGGGGGCCTGCTGCGCGTCGACGCCGCGGTGGACGCGGACCCCGACGGCGAGCCCGGGAACAACCGCGCCTTCGCGCTGGCATTCGTGCAGGGCCGGCCGTTCGTGCTCTACGCGGGCGACCCGCCCGGCCCCCTGGCCGACGTGCTCGCGGGCCAGGGGTTCGAGGTCCGGCGCACCGCTCCGGGACAGCTGCCGACGTCGCCGGCCGCCTATCAGGGGGTCGCCGCCGTGGTGCTGGACGACCTGCCGGCTTACCGGCTGAGCCCGCACCAGATGACGGCCCTGCGCGACTACGTGGCCGCAGGCGGCGGGCTCGTGGCCGCAGCGGGCCGGCAGTCGTTCGGGATCGGCGGATATGCCGATACGCCGCTCGAGGAGGCCCTGCCGGTCAGCATGGACGTCCGGCACCGGTTGGCCATTCCGTCGATGGCGGTGGTGCTGGTGCTGGACGCGTCGGGCAGCATGGGGAGCTTCGGGCCGGAGCTGGCCAAGGTGGAGCTCGCCAAGGAGACGGCGCAGTCGGTGATCGACCTCCTCGGCGAGCGCGACCTGGTGGGCGTGATCGCGTTCGACCAGCAGCCCCGCTGGCTGGTAGAGCTCACGCCGGCCGGGCGGCGCGCGGCGATCCTGGACGCGGTGGCGCGCATCAAGGCCGGCGGCGGCACCAACCTCTACCCGGCTCTGGTGGCGGCAAGGGACGCGCTGCGCCGCGCCGAGGCCAAGGTGAAGCACGTGATCGTGCTCTCCGACGGGCAGACCGATCCGGGTGACTTCCGCGGCCTGACCGTGGGCATGGCCGACGAGCGGATGACGGTCAGCACCGTGGCCATCGGCCGCGACGCCGACGTGGAGATCATGCGGAACATCGCGGCCTGGGGCCGCGGGCGCGCGTACGTCGCGCAGGACCTCTACAGCATCCCGCAGATCCTCACCGCCGAGGCGATGCTGGCCACGCGCGCCTATGTCGTCGAAGAGCGTTTTTCGCCCCGTATCGTCGGCGCCCCGGCGCCCCTGGCCGGCATCGCGGGCCTGCCGCCGTTGCGCGGGTACCTGGCCACGGCGCCGAAGCCGGCAGCCGAGGTCGCGGTGATCTCGCACCAGGACGACCCGGTGGTGGCGCTGTGGGCGTACGGGCTCGGCCGCGCCGTGGCTGTTGCGACCGACGCCCGCCTCCGCTGGACCGCTGAGTGGAGCGGGTGGCCCGACGCCCCGCGCTTCTGGTCGCAGCTGGTACGCTGGGCGTCGGCGACAGCCAGCTGGCCCCTGGACGTGCACGTGGACACGGAGGCCGGCCGGGTGCGCGTGGTCCTGGACGCCCGGGCCGCGGACGGGACGCCGATCGTCTCCTGGACGGCCCAGGCCACGGTGGCCGGCGACGGCGCCGAGACCGTGCGCGTGCCGCTGGAACAGACCCAGCCGGGCTGGTACGAGGCGTCGCTGCCGCTGCCCGCGCCCGGCGCCTACCTGGTGACCGTGGCCGCATACGACGGCGGGCGGCTGGTCGGCCGGGCGGCGCGCGGGCTGGCCGTCCCCTACTCGCCCGAACTCCGTCAGGTCGGCCTGAACCGCGCCTTGCTCTCGCAGATCGTCGAGACCGCAGCCGCGCGCATCGTGACCCGGCCCGCCGAGGCGCTGGCGTCCCCGGCACACCCGGAGCGCCGGCCGCGCCCGGTCTGGCCCGCGCTCGCGGCGGTGGGGCTGATGGCGTTCCTGGCGGAGGTGACGCTGCGGCGGGTGCCGGTCATCGAGCACCACGTCGCGCGCCTGGCGGCGGCCGCGGTGGCGCTGGTGCGCCGCACCCCGCCGCCGGACGTGCTGGCCGGGGACGCAGAGTACGATGCGGCCGACCGCTGGCGCATCGACGAGCCGGCCGAGGCCGCGGCGCGTGCCGCCTCGATGGAGGCAGCCGCGCGGTTGTACATCGCGCGGCTCCGGCGCCAGCGCGAGGACGACCAACCGGCGTGACGTGACCGGCACCGCCGCGCTGCCCCCCATGTTCCGGATCGCCCGGCGCCTGCCGCGGCCGCGCGTGGGCGATCCCGGCCGCGCCACCGAGGACGCCCTGGCCCGCCTGGACCTGGCCCCGCGCGTCGCCGGCCGCCGCATCGCTGTCACCGCCGGCAGCCGGGGCATCCGCGACATCGTTCCCGTGCTGCGCGCAGTGGTCGCGCACCTGCGGCGCCTGGGCGCCGACCCCGTGGTCGTGGCCGCGATGGGCAGCCACGGCGGCGGCGTGGCCGACGGCCAGCGCCGGGTCCTTGAGCACCTGGGCATCACCGAGGCCGCGCTCGGGGCGCCGGTCTCCACCGCGATGGAGGCGGAGGTCGTCGGGCGCACGCCGGAGGGCCTCCCGGTCTGGTGCGATGCGGTCGCCGCGGCGTGCGACGGCATCGTGGTGGTCAACCGCATCAAGGAGCACACGGGGTTCTTCGGGCCGTTCGGCAGCGGTCTGATGAAGATGCTGGCCGTCGGGCTGGGCAAGGTGGCGGGCGCCTCCCAGGTCCACCGCCACGGTCCCGGCGCTCCCATGGCCGGGGCGATCCGCGCCATGGCCCGGGTCCACCTGGCCCGGGGCGCCGTCGTGGCCGGGGTCGCGATCGTGGAGAACGCCTACGACGAGACCGCGCACATCGAAGTGGTCCCGCCCGAGCACCTGCCCGAGCGCGAGCTGGAGCTGTTCGGCCTGGCCCAGCGGCTGCGTCCGCGGTTGCCGCTGGACGACCTGGACGTGCTCATCGTGGATGCGATCGGCAAGGACTATTCGGGCACCGGCATGGATCCCGTGGTGGTGGGCCGGATGCGCGTGCCCGGGCTGCCAGAGCCCCCGGCGCCGCGCATCCGGCGCATCGTGGCGCTGCGCCTGTCGGCCGGGTCGGAAGGCAACGCCCAGGGCGTGGGCCTGGCTGATCTCGTGACGCAGCGCCTGGTCGACGCCATCGACCGGCGGGCCACCTACCTGAACGCGATCACGAGCACGTTCCTCCAGCGCGCGTTCATCCCGGTGACGCTGCCCTCGGATCGCGACGCGATCACCACGGCCCTGGACACGCTGGGTCTGGCCGACCCGCGCGAGGCCCGCATCGTGCGCATCGCCAACACGCTGCATCTGGAGACGCTGCTGGCATCCGAGGCGGCGGTGGCGGCGCTGCGGGGGCAGGAGGGGCTGGAGATCGGCGGACCCGTGCCGTGGCGCTTCGCGCCCGACGGCCAGCTCGCCGACCTGCCGTGATCGGGCCCGTGCGTCAGGGCGCCCTGGACGCGGCCGTGGCCCGGCTGCGGAAGGCCCGCGCGGCCGTGGCGTTCACCGGCGCGGGCATCAGCACGGCGTCGGGGCTCCCCGACTTCCGCTCGCCCCAGGGCCTGTGGGCCACGGTCGACCCCGCCACCGTCGCCTCGCGCTCCGCCTTCGAACGCGACCCCCGGCGGTTCTACCAGTTCTACCGCGAGCGCCTCGACCGGCTCCGTCATGCCGCCCCCAACGCCGCCCACCACGCCATTGCGGCGCTCGAGCGCGCCGGCCGGCTGCGCGGGGTGATCACGCAGAACGTCGACGGTCTGCACCAGGCCGCCGGCTCCCGGCGGGTGATCGAACTGCACGGCAACCTGCGGGAAGCGGTCTGCCCGCGCTGCGAGGAGCTGTGGCCCATCGCCGTGGTGGTCGAGGCGCTGGCGCAGGACCGGGTGCCGCTGTGCCAGCGGTGCGGCGCGGTGCTCAAGCCCAACGTCGTGCTGTTCGAGGACCTGCTCCCCGCGCGCGCGTGGCAGGCGGCGGCCGCGCTGGCCCGGGCGGCGGATGTGATGCTCGTCGTGGGGTCGTCGCTCCAGGTGACCCCCGCGGCCTACCTTCCCCAGGACACCCTGGATGCCGGCGGCGTGCTGGTGATCGTGAACCGCGAGCCCACGCCCTACGACGATCGCGCGGCGGTCGTCCTTCGCGCCGACGCGGCCCTGGTGTTGCCCGCGATCGCGGCCGCGCTCGGCGCCTGGGAGGACCGCTGCGACGCGCCGCCGAATCACTTCCCACAGCCAGAGGAGTAGACCCCGCGGCCCGGCGACGCCGGGCCGATTCGTGTGTGGCGGCGCGAGGTGGTCACGGCATGGTCCAGGCGGAGATCGGCGTGTTCGGCGGCTCGGGATTCTACGCGCTGCTGGACGACGCGCAGGAGATCACCGTCGAGACGCCCTACGGCCCGCCCAGCGACACGATCACCGTGGGCGAGATCGCGGGGCGGAGGGTCGCATTTCTCCCGCGGCACGGGCGGCGACACCAGTATCCGCCCCACGCCATCAACTACCGCGCCAACGTGGCCGCGATGAAGCAGCTGGGGGTCACGCGCCTGCTGGGACCGTGCGCGGCGGGCAGCCTGCAGCCCCATGTGCGTCCGGGGGAGTTCGTGCTGTGCGACCAGGTCGTGGACCGCACCGCCGGCCGGAAGGACACGTTCTACGACGGCCCTGAGACGGTCCACGTGAGCCTGGCCGATCCGTACTGCCCGCAGCTCCGCCAGGTCGCCTGGGAGGCGGCGCAGCGCCTGGCCGTGCCGGTGCACCGCAGAGGCACCGTGGTGGTCATCCAGGGGCCGCGCTTCTCCACGCGCGCCGAGAGCCGCTGGTTTCGCGCCGCCGGCTGGGAGGTCATCAACATGACCCAGTACCCCGAGGTGGTGCTGGCGCGCGAGCTGGAGCTGTGCTATCTGAACATCTCCCTGATCACCGACTACGACGTGGGGGTCGAGGGCGATCCGACCGCGAGGCCCGTCACGGCCGAAGAGGTGCTCAAGGCGTTCGCGGCCAACCTCGGCCGCCTGCGCGAGCTGCTGGGCGCCATCATCGCGGCGATCCCCGCGGAGCGCACGTGCCCCTGCGGGCGGGCCCTGTCCGGCGCGCGCGGGTAGCGCCGGGTCCGGGCGCTGCGGGGCGAGGCGTGCGGGACGGGCTGCGGCAGAGGACGCGAGGAAGGCAGGGATGCAGATGCGACGATCCACCGACGACCCGTCGGGCAAGTGGATGGGCCTGGCCGTGTTCCTGCTGGGCGTGGTGTTCCTGACGATCGTCTTCATCATGGCGTACCGGGACGTGGTGGCCTCCGGGGTGCTGGGCAGGGTGGCCGCCGCCGGGCCGACGCCCGAGCCTGGCCCTGCCCTGGTGGCCCTGGCGATCAAGGGCGTCCTGCTGGTCGTCATGGCCGTCGCCGGCGGGGCGCTGGCCAACCGGGGCATCGGCCTGTACGCGGCCGCGCGTGGGTCCGATGAAAGCTGAGCTCTCCCGCTCGCAGGTGGCCGCGGGGCACGTCATCGACCTCCGCAGCGACACCGTCACCCAGCCGACGGACGCGATGCGCGAGGCCATGGCCCGGGCCGAGGTCGGCGACGACGTGTACGGCGAGGACCCCACCGTCAACGCGCTGGAGGCGCTGGCAGCCTCGCGCACGGGCAAGGCCGCTGCGGTGTTCCTGCCCACGGCGACGATGGCCAACGCCGTGGCCGTGCTGAGCCAGACGCAGAGGGGGGACGAGGTGATCGTCGAGGCCGAGTCCCACCTCTACAACATGGAGGCGGGGGGCCTGAGCGCGCTGGCCGGCGCGATCCCGCGGCCGGTGGTCACGGAGCAGGGCGTCATCAGGGTCGCGCAGCTCGAGGCCGCGCTGCGCCCGCCCGACCCCCACCACGCGCCAGCCCGGCTGGTCGCGCTGGAGAACACCCACAACCGCCACGGCGGGACCGTCGCCACGCCCGAGGAGACCGACGACCTGGGGGCTGCGGCGCACCGCGCGGGGCTGCGGTTCCACCTGGACGGCGCGCGCCTGTTCAACGCGGCGGTCGCGCTGGGCGTGCGGGCCGCGCGGCTGGCCGCCGCCGCCGACACCGTCACGCTGTGCCTGTCCAAAGGGCTCTCGGCGCCCGCCGGCGCGCTGCTGTGCGGCGACGCCGAAGTCATCGCCGTGGCCCGGCGCTTCCGCAAGATGCTGGGCGGGGGCATGCGCCAGGCCGGGGTCCTCGCCGCCGCGGGCATCGTGGCCCTGGAACAGATGGTCGACCGGCTGGCCGACGATCACCGCACAGCCCGGGCGCTGGCCGAGGCGCTGGCGTCGGTCCCTGGCGTGGCCGTCGAGCTGCACCGGGTGCAGACCAACATCGTCCGCATCGAGGTGCCCGGGCGCGATGCGCGCCAGGTAGCCGCCCGGCTGCGCGAGCTGGGCGTGCGGGCCAGCGTGATCGGCGCCGCGCGCCTGCGGCTCGTGACCCACCGGCACGTGGGCCCCGACGACGTGCCGGTGGTGCGCGAGGCATTCCGTGCCGCGCTCGGGGGTTGATGACTACGCCGGCGCGCCGCTGGGCATCTGCTCTTCGAGGGTCGTGCCGCCGCGCTTGGCCAGCCGCGCCTGGCCAAAAGAAGGAGATCGCGGCGCGGTCGCGAATATACGCGCGCGAAGACGGGCGACCGTCACGCGCGCGTTCGAAAGGAGGCGACCTCGATGGCCAAGAAGGCGAAGAAGGCGGCCAAGAAGAAGGGCAAGTAGCTCGCTGGCTGCCTTGCGGATGGGCAAGGGAGCACTGCAGGCGCGGTGCTCTCTTCTTTATTGTTTGGGCGCGCTCAGAACCGGCGAAAGTACCCTAGCCCCAGGGTCGGCGACTGCAGGAGGTCGGTGGCGCGCAGGGTGATGCCGTAGTCGCGGTGGAGGAAGTAGGACGCGTAGAGGTTCAGGGTGAGGCGGTTGAGGTTGGAGAGGTCCAGGGAGTACACGGGGCCCGGCGGTGTCCCGTAGTCGACGCCAGCGCCGAGCTGCGAGTCCACCAGGCCGTAGCGCAGGAAGACCGGCGGGCGCTGCAGCCACTGCCCGACCTGCAGCCCGATCCGGTTCTCCATGCCCACGTCCCGCCAGGTGAAGATGTAGCGCCGCGGCGCGTCGGGGAGCAACGTGAACATGACGTCGTGGCCCAGCCGCGTCGTGTACCACAGCTCGTACTGGAGGCGGTAGCTGGTGCGCAGGTCGGGCAGCTCCAGCCGCTCCGGTACCACCCGGTTCACGCGCTCGACGACCCGGTCGGCCCGCTGGATCAGCGCCCGGGCTTCCCCCACCGCCTGGCGCGCTTCGGTGACCGCCGCCTGCGCCTCGCCCAGCGCCACACGCACCTGCCGGATCTGCGGCTCGTTGATGACGCCCTGCAGGTCCCTGACCATGCGGTCGATGCCCTGCGCCGCGCGCTGCACGGCGGCCACCGTCTCGCGCACCTGCTGCGCGGTCTGGCCCCCCGCGGCCACGTCCGCCACCAGTGCCCGCATGTCGTGGGCCGCGGCGGCCAGGTCGTCGGCGGTGGCCCGCACGCCGGCCATCACGGCGGGCACGTCTTGCCCGGCCATGCGCTCCAGGGTGCGCGTCATGCGGTCCACGGTGTCGGCGACCCGGCGCATGACCGCGGTCGCCTCGCGGGTGTTGCGCACCGCCTCGGCCAGCGCCTGGCCCAGCTCCGGATCGCCGATCAGCCGGTTGACGTGCCCGAGAGCGTCTTCCGCCTGGCGCGCGACGGCGATGACTCGGGTGATGACGTCCTCGACCGTGAACGGGTCCAGCCCCTGGACGACGCTCTCGGGCGGCAGCGGTGGCGCAGTGGGCAACCCGGGCGAGATGGTGACGAACCGCTCGCCCAGCAGGCCCGTGGTGGCGATGGCGAAACGCGAACCCTGCGGGATGGCGAACCGGGACCGGATGCGCAGGACGAGCTCGGCCTGGCCCGACGGCGTGAGCCCGATGGTGCGCACCTCCCCGATCTGCACCCCTGCCATCTGGACCGGCGCGCCCTCGACCATGCCGCCGGCGTTGCCGACCCGTAGGCGGATCACGTAACGGGGCTCGAACAGCTCGGTCACGCCCCCGCTCAGGAAGACCACGGCGCCCAGCAGCGCCGCCACGAAGAGGACGACGGCCACGAGCCCGACTCTGGCTTCAGTGGTCATGTGCGCACGACCTCGGCGCCCGACATGAGGAACCCCCGCACAACCGGATGGGACGACGCGCGGATCGCCGCGGGCGTGCCGGCGGCGATCAGGCGGCCGGCGTCCATCACAGCCAGCCTGTCGGCCAGCCGGAACGCGCTGGCCAGGTCGTGGGTGACGACGACGGCCGTGGTCCCCAGCTCGGCCCGCAGGCGCAGGATCAGCTCGTCGACGGCGCGGGCCGTGACCGGGTCCAGGCCGCCGGTGGGCTCGTCGTAGAGCAGGAGATCCGGCGCCAGCGCCAGCGCCCGGGCGATGCCCACGCGCTTGCGCATGCCCCCCGACAGCTGCGCGGGCATCAGCGACTCGGCGCCCGCGAGTCCGACCAGGGCCAGCAGCTCGCTGACCCGGGCGTCGACGGCGCGCGGGCTCATCCGGCGGTGGCGGCGGAGGGGGAAGGCCACGTTCTGCGCCACGGTCATCGAGTCGAACAGCGCGGCCGACTGGAAAACCACGCCCACCTGCAGGCGCAACGCGTTCAGCTCCTCCTCGGGCAGGGTGTGCACGGGCTGGCCGAAGACATAGACCAGGCCGCGGTCGGGCCGCAGCAGCCCCACCAGGTGCTTGAGGAGCACGCTCTTGCCACACCCGCTGGGGCCCATGATGACCTGCACCTGGCCCCGCGCCACCTCCAGGGTGACGCCGGCCAGCGCCTGCGTGGCCCCGAATGCTTTCCAGACGTCCTGCACGCGCACCACCACGTCGCCGTCGGCGGGCTGTGGTGGCGTCGCGGGAGCCGCGCCGGCCATCGCTACCTCACCTGGAAGAGGAGCTGGTTCAGGAAGTAGTTGACGGCCATGATCAGCACGATGGCGCTCACGACCGCGCCGGTGGCCGCGCGCCCCACCCCTTCCGCGCCGCCGCTGGCGTGCAGCCCGCGATACGCGCCCACGGCGGCGATGATGAGCCCGAAGAAGACCGCCTTCAGCAGGCCCGCGTAGAGATCCCACGTCCAGGTGAACTGCCGCAGCGAGGCCCAGAACGACCCGGCCGGCACGCCGGCGGCCACCGCCACGAACGAGCCCCCGACGGCGCCCACGACCTCCGCGAACATCGTCAGCACGGGCAGGGCCACCGCAGCGGCCAGCAGCCGGGGCACCACCAGGAAGCGCACCGGGTCCGTGGCGAGCACCCGCAGCGCGTCCACCTGCTCGGTCACGGTCATCGTGCCCAGCTCGGCCGCGATCCCCGCGCCCACCCGGCCCGCCGTGACCATGGCCGTGAAGACCGGGCCGGCCTCTCGCGCCAGCGAGACGCCCACCAGGCCGCCCACGAAGCCCTGCGCCCCGAACTTGCGGAACACGCCCGCGGTCTGGTAGGCCAGGACCATGCCGGCGAACAGCCCGGTGACCAGCACGATGAAGATCGAGTCCCAGCCGATGCGTTTCAGCTGGACGATCGTCTCGCCGAGCTCCAGGTGGCCCCGCCGCACCCAGCGGAAGGCCTGCACCAGCATCCCTGCGGCGCGGCCGGTGTCGGCGAGCACCGCCAGGACCGCCCGGCCGGCGGCGGCCAGCCCCCCGGCCGACGGCTCGCGCGCGAGCGCCCCGTTGCTCATCGCCTGACTCTCTTCGGTGCGGCCGCAGGCCGATCCCTCTGCGGCGGCCGCACCGCGTTGACGCCGCCCCCCGCCGATGCTATACTCCGCCCGGTTGTGCGGCCCTAAGAAGAAGCCATCCGCTTCTCACCCGAGCGCCCCCAGGGTGCGCCTCGGGTGGCCGCAGTGCGAAGGGTTCCTGCGGGGATGGCGTGGGCCGTCCCCGCTTGAATTTCCACCGTCCGGCCGGGGTGCCGGCGGGTGGCCGGGAGGGCGACAGGCATCGACCGCGAGATACGGGTCAACGAGCGCATCCGCGCACGCGAGGTACGGCTGATCGGGCCCCACGGTGAGCAGCTGGGAATCCTGCCGACGCGCGATGCCCTGGCGAAGGCGCAGGAACACAATCTGGACCTCGTGGAGGTCGCGCCAACCGCCACCCCGCCCGTCTGCAAGATCATGGACTTCGGCCGGTACAAGTACGAGCAGAGCAAGCGCGAGCGCGACGCGCATCGCAAGGCCAAGGGCGGCGACCTCAAGGGTATGCGTATGAGCCCCAAGATCGGGGAGCACGACTTCCGGGTCAAGGTCCGCCAGGTGCACGAGTTCCTCCGGGAGGGCCACAAGGTGCGGGTGGCCATGTGGTTCCGGGGCCGGGAGATGGCGCACCCCAAGGTGGGCGAGGACCTGCTGCGGCGCCTCGCCGAGCAGGTGGGCGACGTGGGGGCCGTCGAGCGCATGCCCATGCTGGAAGGGCGCAACATGATCATGATCCTCACCCCGAAGAAGGCGTGAGGCATCACGCAGGAGCAGCGCAGTGGCGAAGGTCAAGACCCACCAGGGGACGGTCAAGCGCATCGGCACCACCGGCACGGGGAAGCTGACGCGGGGCCGCCAGCACGGCGGGCACCTGAAAGTGAAGAAGCGTCCCAAGCGGAAGCGGTCGCTGCGCGAGCGCCGGCTGGTGCACGCTGCCGATGCGGCCCGGGTGCGCCGGCTGCTGCCGGGCACATGACGCGCAGCGCTGCAGGGTGCACCACCGCACCACACGTCGGGGAACGCGCGCGAGGGTGAGACGACGATGGCACGGGTGAAGCGCGGCGTCACCGTTCGGCGACGCCACATCAAGGTTCTGAAGCTGGCCAGAGGATATCGGGGGGCCAAGAGCCGCTGGTACAAGCTGGCCAAGCAGTACACGACCCGCGCGCTGGCCCGGGCCCGCGTCGATCGGCGGTTGCGCAAGCGCGAGTTCCGCGGCCTGTGGATCGTGCGCATCAACGCCGCCGCGCGGGCGCAGGGCCTCTCGTACAGCCGGCTCATCAGCGGGCTGCGCCGAGCCGGCGTGGCGGTCAACCGGAAGGTTCTGGCCGAGCTCGCGGTCCGCGACCAGGCGGCCTTCGACGCCCTGGTCGCCCAGGCGAAAGCCCACCTGGACGGGTAGCACGCCCGGGTGGAGCGCCCCGGCGCTCCGGTGACCGGCGGATGGCGCGAGCTCTCCCGGTACCCCAGCGGTGGCAGCTGCTGCGCTTCACGCTGAGCCCGGCGCAGTCGCTCCTGGCAGGGTTCGCCGCCGTCATCGTGCTGGGCGGCGTGCTGTTGAGCCTGCCCGTCGCCTCCGAGACGGGCCAGCCCACCCCGTTCCTCACGGCGCTGTTCACCGCCAACTCGGCGGTCTGCGTGACCGGGCTCGTGGTGGTGGACACGGCCGACCATTACTCGACCTTCGGCGAACTGGTGATCCTTGCGCTGATCCAGATCGGGGGGTTCGGGTACATGACCTCGTGGGCCCTGCTGGCGCTGCTGCTCGGGTGGCGCATCGGACTCCGGGAGCGGATCGTCCTCACCGAGGCCCACGGGCTGTACCGGGTGGGCGGCGTTGTGCGCTTCACGCGCCGCATCGTGGCCCTGGCCCTGATCGTGGAGGCCGTGGGAGCGGCGCTCTTGACCCTGCGCTTTGCCGCAGAGATGCCGCTCGGCCGGGCGGCCTACCTGGGCGTCTTCCACAGCATCTCGGCCTTCAACAACGCCGGCTTCGACCTCATGGGCGGCTTCCGCAGCCTGACCGCCTACGTCGCCGACCCGGCGGTCTCGCTGCTGGTGGCGGCGCTCGTCATCACCGGCGGCCTGGGGTTCGTGGTGCTCTTCGACCTGCTGGGCCGGCGGCTGTCGTTCCACTCGAGGGCCGTGCTGGTCACCACCGCCGCGCTGCTCGGCGGCGGGACGCTCGCGATCCTGGGGCTGGAGTACGCCAACGCCAGGACGCTCGGTGCCCTGCCCTGGCCGGCCAGGGTGCTGGCGGCGTTCTTCCAGGCAGTGACCCCGCGCACGGCGGGGTTCAACACGGTGGAGATGGGCGCCCTGACGCAGCCGACCCTGATGCTGCTGGTGGCGCTGATGTTCATCGGTGCCTCGCCGGGCGGCACCGGCGGTGGCATCAAGACCACCACGTTCCTGACGCCGCTCGCCGTGATCGTCAGCACGATCCGCGGCTCACCCGAGCCCGTGCTGTTTCGACGGCGCCTGCCGGCGTTCGTCATCCACAAGGCCGTGACCATTGCGTTCCTGGCCGTGGCGTTCGTCTTCACCATGACCGTGCTGCTCACGCGCGTAGAGGGGGCCGACCTGCTGCCCAGCCTCTTCGAGGTGACCTCGGCCTTCGGCACCGTCGGGCTGAGCACCGGGCTGACGCCCCGGCTGTCGGCGCTGGGCCGCGTTATCATCATGGTGACCATGTTCACCGGCCGCGTGGGCCTGCTGACGCTGGCCTTCGGCCTGACGCGCCGGGAACGGCCGGTCCGGATCCGCTATCCTGAAGAGCGGCTCTACATCGGCTAGCCGGCGTGGAGGCCGGCACTGGCGCAGGAGAGGACCATGGCGGAGTTCGCAGTCATCGGGATGGGACGCTTCGGCCGGAGCGTGGCGGTGACCCTGCAGCAGATGGGCCACCGCGTGCTGGCCATCGACAAAGACGAGGAACCGCTGCGGCGCGTGGCGGAGGAGGTGACGCACGCCGTGCAGCTCGACGCCACCGACGTCGAGGCGCTGCGCGGCGTGGGCATCACCAACTTCGATGCGGTAGTGGTGGCCATCGGCAACTACATCCAGGAGAGCATCCTCACCACCCTGGTCCTCAAGGAGCTCGGGTGCAAGAAGGTCGTCACCAAGGCGGTGGATGAACTGCAGGCCCGCGTGCTGGAGAAGGTAGGCGCCGATATCATCGTCCGGCCCGAGAAGGAGATGGGCATCCGCGTCGCCCACCTCCTGGCGTCGCCCAGCTTGGTGGACTACCTGGAGGTGTCGCCGACGTTCTCCATCGAGGAGATCAGCATCTCCGACCGGCTACAGGGCCAGACGCTCCGCGACCTGGACCTGCGCGGCCGGTTTGGCGTCAGCGTGCTGCTCATCCGGCGCGACGGCCAGCTGCTCATCTCCCCGCCGGCCGAGACGGTGCTACGTGCGGGCGACGTGCTGGTCGTCGTGGGCGAGAACCGACAGCTCAGTAAGCTCGAGTCCAGCCTGTGAGGCCCCCGCCGCGGATCACCTCGTCGCGGCATCCCCTGGTCCAGACCTGCAAGCGCTTGGCGGCGCACCGGCACCCCGATCCCGACGGCCGCATCCTCCTGGACGGCCCGCGGCTCATCGAGGCCGCCCTGGACGCCGGCGCGCCCCTCGAGGTCGCCCTGTTCGCGCCGCAGGCCGCGCTGTCGGCGACCCACCGGGTTGTGGCACGGCTGCGGGACGCTGGCGTCCCCGTCTATCAGGCCACGGAGCGCGCAGTCCAGGCGGCGAGCCAGGTGACGACCAGCCAGGGTCTGGTCGCCATCGGCCGCGCGCCGCGGCCGCGCCCCGAGTTCGACCTAGTGCGCGAGCCCGATCTCGTCTTGCTGGTCGCCGACCGGGTGCAGGATCCCGGCAACGTGGGCACGATGGTCCGCACCGCCGTGGCCGCCGGTGCCACGGCCTTCGCGACTACCGAGGGCACGGCCGACCCCTTCGCGCCCAAGGCCCTGCGGGCCACCATGGGCGCCGCCTTCGCGCTGCCGATGGTCCAGATCGGGCGCGCTCGCCTGCAGGAGTTCCTCCACGCGGCTCGCCCGGCGATCTACATCGCCGACCCGCGCGCCGGGCACCTCTACACCGACGTGCCGTGGAGACCGCCGCTCGTCATCGTGGTGGGGAACGAGGCAGCCGGGCCCCACCCCAGCTGGTCCAGCATGGGTGAGCTGGTGCGCATCCCCCTGTACGGGCCCGTCGAGTCGCTCAACGTCGCCGTGGCCGCCGGCTTGCTGCTCTACGAGGTGGCGCGGCGGCTGCGCGGGCGTCGCTGACGGGGTGGATGCGCAGGCACGCGACGTCGGGGCGTCGGTGGTTGCTTGCGTCGTCTTGCGGCGCTGTGTTATACTCGCGCCGTCGCGCACCGGCGGAGCCTGATCTGACGCGGGTTTGCGCCGGCGGCGCGGTGACGCGCACGCGGAGGGACTGGTGACGCCGCGCTGGTCGGCCGAGGTGTGCTGGCAGCTGTTCGTAGCCACCGGGTCCGTCTGGGCGTATCTCGGGTATCGCTACGCGCTCCGCGCGGCGCTGCTGGACCGCTGGTCCTCGCTGAACTGAAGACGATCGGCGATGACGGAGCGAGTACCGGCAGGCGGCCTCGCCCCTGGCGACCCCGGGGGAAGGGAGGGAGGGCCACCGACTGCAAGCCCTCTCGAGCGCGGCCCGCCGGGAAGTTCCCTCCTGAGCTGCCGGGCTGAACGCGGCCTGCGTCAGTAGGCCCGGCCGGAGTCCCGCCGTTACCCGGGAGAGAGGGCCGGATGCGTGGCGCCGGCCGAAGAAGGGTGGTATCGCGGAAGCGGCGCTTTCGCCCCTGCGGGGCGAAGGCGCCGCGGGCGTTTTGAGAGGCGGTGCGGTGTGCGGATCGAGGGCGGGCTCGAGGATCTCGAGCGGCTGGTGGCCGAGGCGCTGGCGCGCCTGGAAGCAGCATCGACGCCCGAGGCGGTGGAGGACATCCGCCGCGAGGTGCTGGGGCGACGGGGCCGGCTGGCCGCGCTGCTGAAGACGCTGCCGACGCTACCCGCCGACCAGCGCCCGGCCGCCGGCGCGCGCCTGAACGCCGCCCGGGCCCGGCTCGAGGCGGCGGTGGCCGCGCGCCGGGACGCGCTGGCCGGCCGGGTCACCGTCGCGCGCCTGGCCGCGGAGGCCATCGACGTCACGCTGCCCGGGCGGCGGGCGCCGCTGGGGCGGCGGCACGTGCTGCGCCGTACCCTGGAGGAGATCGAGCGCATCTTCATCGGGCTCGGCTTCGAAGTCGTCGACGGCCCGGAGGTGGAGACCGAGGAGTTCAACTTCGAGCGGCTGAACATGCCGGCCGACCATCCCGCGCGCGACACCCAGGACACCTTCTACCTGGGCGGCGACCGGCTGCTGCGCACGCAGACGACGGCGGTGGACACCCGCGTGATGCTGGAGCGCCGGCCGCCCATGCGCATTCTGACCTCGGGCCGGTGCTACCGGCGCGACGCCATGGATGCCACGCACATGCCCGTCTTCCACCAGGTGGACGGGTTCATGGTCGGGGAAGGGATCACGTTCGCCGACCTGAAGGGCGTGCTGGCCGCGTTCGCGCGCGAGATGTTCGGCCCGGAGGCCCGCACGCGCTTCCAGCCCAGCTACTTCCCCTTCACCGAACCCAGCGCCGAACTGGCGGTGACCTTCGAGGGGCGCTGGCTCGAGCTGGGCGGGTGCGGCATGTTCCACCCGCGGGTGCTGGAGATGGGCGGCATCGACCCGGAGCGGTACACGGCGTTCGCCTTCGGGCTGGGGATCGACCGGCCGGCAATGGTCCGCTACGGCATCCCCGATATCCGCCTCTTCTGGGACAACGACCTGCGCCTGCTGGAGCAGTTCTGATGCGCGTGCCCCTGGGCTGGCTGCGCGAGTTCGTCGACCTCCCCGAGCCGGTCGAAGTCCTGGCCGAGCGGCTGCCCATGCTCGGCCTGGGGGTCGAGCGCGTGGAGGCCGCCGGCAACGGCGAGACGGTGCTGGACCTGGAGATCGCCTCGAACCGCCCGGATCTGCTGAGCCTCGTCGGCATCGCGCGCGAGCTGGCGGCATGGGGACGACGCGCGGTGCGCCTCCCCGACGACGTGGTGGGCGAGCACGACCCCGCAGCAGCGCAGGCTGCCGCCGTCGAAATCGCCGACCCCGACCTCTGCCCGCGGTACATCGCCCACGTCATCACCGACGTCCGCGTCCGCCCCTCGCCGGCCCCGATCGCCGCCCGCCTGGAGGCGGCCGGCATCCGGCCCATCAACAACATCGTCGACGCCACCAACTACGTGATGCTGGAGTGGGGCCAGCCCATGCACGCGTTCGACCTGGCGCGCTTGGCCGACCGCCGCATCGTCGTGCGCCGCGCCCGCGAGGGCGAGACGCTCCTCACCCTCGACGAGATCCCGCGCCGGCTGGACCCGGAGATGCTGGTCATCGCCGACGCCCGTCGGCCGGTCGCCCTGGCCGGCATCATGGGGGGCGCCGAGACCGAGATCGCCCCGGCGACTACCACGGTGTTGCTCGAGGCGGCATCGTTCGCGCCCGCTACCGTGCGGCGGACCAGCCGCCGCCTGGGCCTGCGCACCGAGGCCTCGGCCCGCTTCGAGCGTGGGGTCGATCCCGACCTGACCCCCCGGGCTGCCCGCCGGGCGGCCCGGCTGATCGCCGAGCTGAGCGGTGGCCGGGTGCTGCGCGGCGCCGTGGACGTCTACCCCACGCCGGTTGCGCGGCCGGCGATCCGGCTGCGCCTGGCGCGGATCCGGCGCCTGCTCGGGACCGACGTGCCGGCCGCGGAGGTCGTGGAGATCCTGACGCGCCTGGGGCTCGAGGTCACGCCGCCATCGCCTGGGGCGGGGGACGCCGCCGCGGTCGTGGCGATCCCGCCCGTGGGCCGGCGTGACCTTGAACGAGAGGAGGACCTCATCGAAGAGGTCGCGCGCCACCACGGGTACGACAGGATCCCGGAGACGATGCCCGTCGAGGCCCTGGCCCAGGGCCGGCGCAGCCCTCGCCTGGAGGCCGAGGCCGCAGCTCGCGACGTGCTGATCCGAACGGGCCTTACCGAGGCGATGACCGTGTCGCTGGCCCACCCGCGCCTGATCGAGCGCCTGGGGCTGGCCCCCGACGACCCGTGGCGGCAGATGGTGCCCATCGCCAACCCGCTCACGGCCGAGCACACCCATCTGCGCTCGTGCCTGCTGCCCGGCCTGTTGGAAGCCGCACGCGTCAATACCAGCCGCCGGCAGCCGGCGGTGCACCTCTTCGAGATCGGGCGGGTCTTCCGGCGGACCGCCGGGCCGCCCCGCGCCGCGATCGACGAGCGTCGGGCGCTGGGTGTGCTCATGCGCGGCCGCTGGATGGTCGGCGACTGGCAGGCTCCCGAGGCAGACCGCGCGGTGACCTTCTACCACCTCACCGGCGCCCTGGAGGCGCTCGTGCGCGAACTGCGCGCCGGGCGTCTGGAGGTGATAGCGGGCGGGCCCGGGTGGCTGCATCCCCACCGCGCCGCGCGCCTGGTGCTGGACGGTCTCGTCCTGGGCGTTGCCGGCGAGCTGCACCCCGAGGTCGCCGGGCGGTTCGAGCTGCCCGGCCGCACCTACGTCGCCGAGGTCGACCTCGACGCGCTGCTGGACCGGGCCGTGCTGAAGCCGCAGTTCGTGGCGCCGCCGCGCTACCCGGCGGTGCGCCGGGACGTCGCGGTGGTCGCCCCGGTGGCCCTGCCGCACGCCGCCGTCGCAGGTGCGCTCCGCGAGATCGTGGGAGAATGGCTCGAGGCCATCGAACTCTTCGACGTGTACACAGGGCCCCCGCTGTCCCCCGGGACGCGGAACTTGGCCTACACGCTGACGCTGCGCGCGCCCGACCGGACGCTGACCGGCGAGGAGGTGGAGGAGGTCATGCGGCGCCTCGAGGCGGTCCTCCCCGCGCGCCTGCCGGTCGCGATCCGCGGCTCCGCGGCGGGAGGAGGCGGCCCGGCATGACGTACCTCGACTGGATCGTCGTCGCCCTCGCGCTCTGGTTCGTGCTCCAGGGGCTCCTCAAGGGCGCCGCCACCGCGGCCTTCGGCGCGCTCGCGGTGCTCGTCGCCTACGTCGGGGCCTGCCTGCTGGTACCCGCGGTGGTCGATCCCGTGGCGAGGGCGCTCATGGGCCTGGTGCGCGATCTCCCGCGGGACTGGGCGCGCACGTCGGCGTTCGCGGTCACGTTCCTCGTCGGCTACGTGCTCCTGCTGGTGCTGGTCAGCATCGTGGGCGGGGCCGCGCGCCCCGAGACGACCGGGCAGGTCCTCGGCGCGTTCGTGGGCCTGATCAAGGCCGCCGCGTGGGGGATGGCGCTGGTGGGCCTCTTCCTGGCCTCGCCGTTCGGCGAGGCGGGCGCCCGCGACGTGGAGCGGTCCGTGCTGGCCCGTCCCCTGGCGCAGGCACAGCGCGTGACGATCGAGGCGCTGCGCGACCGCAGCCCCGTGCCCCTGACCCCGGTGGGCGCGGGCCACAGGCTGTAACCCGTGCAGAACCGCGCCGTCGCCCAGCGCCTCAACCAGATCGCCGACCTGCTGGAGATCAAGGGCGACCAGATCTTCCGCATCAACGCCTACCGCCGGGCCGCCCGCGCCGTCGAGAGCTTGACGGAGGACATTGCGGACGTGGCGGCCCGCGGCGAGCTCACGCGGATCCCCGGGGTCGGGCAGAGCATCGCCGAGAAGATCGAAGAGTTCCTGCGCACGGGGACGATGCAGGCCTACGAGGAGCTGGCGCGGTCGCTGCCGCCCGGCCTGGCCACGCTCATGAGCGTGCCCGACGTCGGTCCCAAGACGGCGCTGCTGCTCTACAAGCACCTGGGCATCACGACGGTCGACGAACTGGAGCAGGCGGCCCGCGCAGGGCGGCTGCGCGCGCTGCCCCGCATGGGCGCCAAGACCGAGGAGAACATCCTGAAGGGCATCGCCGTGCTGCGCCGCTCCGCCGCGCGCCGGCCGCTGGGGGTCGTGTTGCCGCTGGCGGACGACCTGGTCGCACACCTGCGGCGTGCGCCGGGGCTGCAGGAGATCGAGGTGGCTGGCAGCCTGCGCCGGCGGAAGGAGACGATTGGCGATATCGACATCCTGGTGACCAGCACGAAGCCCGAGGCCGTGATGGACGCGTTCGTGCGCGCCCCGCAGGTGGCCCAGGTGCTGGCTCACGGCCCGACGCGCTCCAGCGTGATCCTCGACGCCGGCATCCAGGCCGACCTGCGGGTGGTGGAGCCGGCCGCCTACGGCGCCGCCCTCCAGTACTTCACGGGCAGCAAAGAGCACAACGTCAAGCTCCGCGAGCGCGCGGTGCGCCGGGGCCTCAAGCTCAACGAGTACGGGGTCTGGCGCGCCTCCGACGATCGGCGCGTGGCGGGGCGCACCGAGGAGGAGGTCTACCGCGCCGTGGGGCTGCCGTGGATCCCGCCCGAGCTGCGGGAAGACCAGGGCGAGCTCGAAGCGGCCGAGGCCGGCCGGCTGCCGCGGCTTGTCGATCTCGACGCGCTGCGCGGCGACCTGCACGTACACACCAGGTGGTCCGACGGCGCCGAGACCGCCGAGGCCATGGCACAGGCGGCCAGGGCACTGGGCTACGAGTATCTCTGCATCACCGACCACTCGCAGTCGTTGAAGTTCGCGGGCGGTGTGCCGCCCGACGACCTCCGGCAGCACGCGGCCGAGGCGCGGCGCCTCTCGGCGCGGCTGGGGATCGCGGTGTTGATCGGCACCGAGTGCGACATCCTGCCCGACGGCCGGCTCGACTATGCCGACGACGTGCTGGCCGAGCTCGACGTGGTCGTGGCGTCCGTGCACTCTCGCTTCGCCATGTCGCGCGAGCAGATGACCCGGCGCATCGTCCGCGCCCTGGAGAGCGGCCGCGTCCACGTCCTGGGGCATCCCACCGGCCGCCTGCTCGGCCAGCGGGACCCCTACGAGGTCGACCTGGAGGCGGTCGTGGAGGCGGCGGTGCGGACCGGCACCGCGCTGGAGATCAACGCCTCGCCCGAGCGGCTCGACCTCAACGACGCCCACGCGCGCATGGCCCGCGAGCGGGGCGCGCGCTTCGTGATCAGTACCGACGCCCACCAGCGCGGCCATCTGCGACACATGGTCTTCGGCGTCAGCATGGCGCGCCGCGGCTGGCTCGAAGCCACAGACGTGCTGAACACGCTGCCGCTCGCCAGGTTCCGGGAAGCCCTGCGCCGGCCGACGCCCGCCCGCCGCCGCCGGGCCTGAGCCTGCCGCGGCACGGGTGAGCCGGTACCGTCCCCTGCCGCGCCGCTTCTTCGCCCGCGACGCCGTGGCCGTGGCGCGGGCGCTGGTGGGTTGCCTGCTGGTGCACGAGACGCCGCGCGGCCGCCTGGTGGGCCGCATCGTCGAGACCGAGGCCTACCGCGGTCCCGACGACCCGGCCAGCCACGCCTACCGCAAGACGGCCCGCAGCGCCATCATGTACGGGCCGCCCGGACGGGCCTACGTGTACTTCACCTATGGCATGCACTGGTGCCTGAACGTGGTCACCGGCGCGCGGGGCGTGCCGGGCGCGGTGCTGCTGCGGGCGGTCGAGCCCGTGGCAGGGGTCGCGCTCATGCGCCGGCTGCGCGGCGCGGGGCCCGACGTGCCGGCCGCGCGCCTGGCCGCGGGACCAGGGCGGCTCACGCGGGCGCTGGGCGTCGGGCCGCGCCACAACGGGCGCGACCTCACCCGGCCGCCGCTCTACCTGGCCGCCGGCGCACCGCGGCGCAAGACGGTGCTCGTCGGACCTCGCGTCGGGATCACGGCTGCCCGCCGGCGGCGGTGGCGGTTCGGGCTGGCGGGATCGCCCGCGCTCTCGCGGCCCTTTCCCCGCCGCCTATAATGGGACCATGTCGGTGTTGCTCTGCTTCCTCGACGGTGTCGGGCTCGGGCCCGACGATCCGGCGACGAACCCCATGGCGCGGGCCCCGACGCCCGCGCTGCGGGCACTGCTGGGCGGCCCGCTCGTAGCACCCGGTGCCGTGGAGCGCGACGGCGCCCTGCTCGCCCCGGCCGACGCCACGCTCGGCGTGCCCGGGCTGCCGCAGAGCGCCACCGGCCAGACCGCACTGCTGTGCGGCGTGAACGCGCCAGCGGTGGAAGGCCGGCACGTCACCGCGTATCCCACCGAGGGCCTGCGCGCCCTGCTGCGCCAGCACAGTCTGTTCGCGCGCCTGGCGCGCCGCCGCCGGCGCGCGACCCTGGCCAACGCCTACAGCCCCGAGTACTTCGCGGCGATCGCCGCCCGGCGCCTCCGCATGGCGGCGGTGACGTTCGCCGCGCAGGCGGCCGGCGTGCGCCTGCGCTCGGTGGACGACCTGCGCCAGGGCCACGCGGTCTTCCATGACCTCACCAATGCTCGCCTGCGGGCGTGGGGGCACGACGTGCCCGAGGTCACGCCCCGCGAGAGCGGTCGGCGCCTGGCGCGGCTGGCCGGCGACGCTGACCTGACCTTCTTCGAGTTTTTCCTGACCGATCTGGCCGCGCACCGCCGCATCGCGCTCTCGGCCGACCACGTCGTCGGCATGGTGGACGACCTGCTGGCCGGCATGCTGGAGGCGCGCGAGCCGGCGACGACCGTCATCGTCACCAGCGACCACGGCAACCTGGAAGACGACACCTCGCCGCAGCACACCACGAACCCCGTGCCGGTCCTGGTCATCGGGCCGGGCCGGACAGCGTTCCGCTCCGTGCGCGCCATCACCGACGTGGCGCCGGCGATCCTGGCCCTGCTGGCCGCCGGCGACACCGGACCGGCATGACCGCTCCGGCCGACGCGCGCACCCTGCGCGTGCTGGAGTTCCCCCGGGTGCGGGAGGCGCTGGCGGCGCACACGGTGACCGCAATGGGCCGCGAGCGGGCCCTGGCGCTGGAGCCCGCGGACGACCTCGAGACGGTGCGCGACCTGCTGGCGCAGACCCGCGAGGCGGTCGCGCTCGCGGCCGAGGCCGAGATCCCGGTGCGCGGCGCGCGCGACCTGCGGGGGCTGGCGCAACGGGCTGCGGCCGGCGCCGCGCTCGAACCGGGCGACCTGCTGGAGGTCGCGCAGACCCTGGCGGTGACCCGCGCGGTGCACCAGTTCCTGCATCGGCACCGGGCCAGCGCACCGCGCCTGGCGGCGGACGGCGCGCGGCTGCAGCCCCTTCCCGACCTGGAGGTCGACCTCGGGCGCGCCCTCGACGAGCGCGGCCAGGTGCGAGACGACGCCTCGCCCGAGCTGCGGCGCCTGCGCTCCGAGCAGCGCGACGTGGAGCGCCGGCTGCGCGCGACCCTCGAGGCGCTGGTGCGCGACGCTGCCTACGGTCGCCTGCTCCAGGAGCCGCTCGTCACTACCCGCGGAGACCGCTTCGTGGTGCCGGTGAAGGCCGAGCACAAGGGCCAGTTCCCGGGCCTCGTGCACGACGTCAGCGCGAGCGGCGCCACCGTGTTCATGGAGCCTCTGGCGGCCGTCCCGCTGGGGAACCGGCGCCGCGAGCTGGCAGCGGCCGAGGCCGCCGAGGTCGGGCGCATCCTGCGGCGGCTCTCGGCGCGCGTGGGCCAGGCGGCCGCCGTGCTGGCGACCAACGGCGACCTGCTGGGCGGGTTCGACCTGCTCAACGCCAAGGCGGCGCTGGCTGCGCGCCTGGGGGCCACGCTGCCGGCCGTGGCCGACGACGGCATCGTGCGCCTGCGCGCCGCCCGCCACCCGATCCTGGTCCTGACCCGGGGCGAGGCCGCCGTCGTCCCGGTGGACATCGAGCTGGGCGAGCGCTTCCGCACCCTGGTCATCACCGGCCCCAACACCGGCGGGAAGACCGTGACCCTCAAGACGGTCGGGCTGCTGGTGCTCATGGCCCAGGCCGGGTGTGGCATTCCCGCCGCCGACGGCAGCCGGGTCACCGTCTTCCGTCAGGTGCACGCCGATATCGGCGACGAGCAGTCCATCGAGCAGAACCTCTCGACCTTCTCCTCTCACATGCGCACCATCGTCGAGACCCTGCGCCGCGTGGCGCCCCCGGCCCTAGTGCTCCTGGACGAGATCGGGGCCGGCACCGATCCCACCGAAGGGGTCGCCCTGGCTCGAGCCATCATCGAGACGCTCCACCGCCGGGGCGCGCATACCGTGGTGACCACGCACTACAACGAGTTGAAGCTGCTGGCGTCGCTGCACGACGGCATCGAGAATGCGTCGGTCGAGTTCGACCCCGAGACGCTGCAGCCGACGTTTCGGCTGCGGGTGGGCCTGCCCGGCCGCAGCAACGCCCTGATCATCGCCCAGCGCCTGGGCCTCGACCCCGCCGTGGTCGCCCAGGCGCGGGCGCACCTGGCACCCGAGCAGGTGGCGATCGAGCGCGTCCTGGAGGACCTCGCGCGCGATCGCCAGGCCGCCGAGCGGGACCGCGCCGCCGCCGAGGCTGCCCGCCAGCGCGCCGAGCACGCCGCAGCCCGGCTGCAGGACGAGGTCGAGCAGCTGCGCGTGGCGCGCCACGAGCGGCTGGCCGAAGCGCGCCGGGCCGCGGAGGCGCTGGTCGCCCAGGCCCGGCGCGAGGTAGAAGCTATCCTGGCCCAGGCGCGCGCGGCGCGCATCGAGGCTGCGGCCAGGGCCGCGCAGGAGCGGCTGCGCGCGGTGCTGGCCTCGCTGCCGGCCCCGGAGGCGCCGGCCGGGCCGCCGGGCGCGCCGCCGGATGCGATCGAAGTAGGTCAGCCTGTCCTGGTCGCGCCGCTTGGCGCCGTGGGCGTCGTGCGCTCGGCTCCCGACGCACGCGACGAGGTGGAGGTCGAGGTGGGCGCGGTGCGCACCCGCGTCCCGCGCGCGGCGCTGCGCCGGCTGCCGGAGCCCGCAGGGACGCTGCGCACACCGGACGTGACCACACCCCAGCCGCCAGTGGTGCCGCTGTCGCTCGACGTGCGGGGCCTTCCGGCCGATGAGGCCCTGGCGCGGGTGGACCAGTACCTCGACGAGGCGGCGCGCGCCAGCCTCCCGTTCGTCACGATCGTCCACGGCAAGGGGACCGGCCGGCTGCGGGCGGCCCTGCACCAGTTCCTGCGCGGCCACCCGCACGTGCGCCGCTTCCGCCTGGGCGCCCGCGGCGAAGGCGAGGAGGGCGCGACGGTCGTGACGCTGGCGTCGGAGGACCCGTCGGAGTAGGCTACCGCTGGGACGCCGCCGCGGATACCGCCGGGGTACCGTCACGGTGCCGGCGGCGCGGGCGGCCGGGCCGGCCACGGAGGGTGCGATGGGATTTCTGCCACCGGAAGAGCAACTGGCGCGGCTGCGCCGCGGGGTCGTCGAGATCATCACCGAGGAAGACCTGCTGGCCAAGCTGCGCGAGGGACGGCCGCTGCGGGTGAAGCTCGGGCTCGACCCCTCGGCGCCCGACCTGCACATCGGGCACGCCATCGTCCTGCGCAAGCTGCGCCAGTTCCAGGACCTGGGCCACGAGGCCATCCTGGTCATCGGCGACTTCACGGCCATGATCGGCGACCCCACGGGCAAGAAGCAGACGCGCCCGATGCTCACGCCCGAGGAGATCGAGGCCAGCGCTGCCACGTACCGCGGCCAGTACAGCCTGATCCTCGACCCCAACCGCACCCGCGTCGTCTTCAACAGCCAGTGGCTGGCCCCCATGGGCTTTGCCGACGTCATCCGCCTCGCCGCGAAGGCGACGGTGGCGCGCATCCTCGAGCGCGACGACTTCGCCACCCGCCTCCGCGGTGGCGTGCCGGTGTACCTGCACGAACTGCTCTACCCGCTGTGCCAGGCCTACGACTCGGTGGCCATCGAGGCCGATGTCGAGCTGGGCGGCACCGATCAGAAGTTCAACAACCTCATGGGCCGCGAGTTGCAGCGGGAGGTGGGTCAGCCCCCGCAGGTGGTGGTGCTGACGCCGCTGCTGCCCGGCACCGACGGCGTCGAGAAGATGAGCAAGTCGCTGGGCAACGCCATCGGCATCACCGAGCCGCCCGAGCAGATGTACGGGAAGGTGATGTCGATCCCCGACGTGCTGATGCCGGCGTACTTCGAGTGCTGCACCGAGGTGCCGCTGGACGAAGTGCGGGCCATCGCGCAGGGCCTGGCCGACGGGTCGGTCCACCCCCGCGACGCCAAGCGGCGGCTGGCACGCGCGGTCGTCGAGGTCTGGCACGGGCCGCAGGCGACCGCTGCCGCCGAAGCCGCGTTCGACCGCGTCCACATTCAGCGGGCGGCACCGGAAGCGATACCGGAGGTGCGGATCAGAATCGAGGCGAGCGCGGCCGACGACCTCGCGGGCGGTCGCGCGGGCGACGAGGTCCTGCTCTCCCCGGACGACGCGCCGGGCGGACGGATGCGCCTGACGAAACTGCTGGTGGTCAGCGGGCTGGCCGAGAGCAACAACGAGGCGCGGCGGCTGATCAGCCAGGGCGGGGTGGCCGTCGACGGCGCCCGTGTCCACGACATCAACGCCACCGTCGAGGTCCGCGACGGAGTGGTGGTGCAGGTAGGCCCCCGGCGCTTCGCCCGGCTGCGCGTCGGCTGAGCGTCGTCCGGCGCCTCGCCCGGCCGGCAGGACGGCGCGCGGCGCGCGCCGAAGCCGGCCGGCAGTCCAGTCCGCGGAGGCCTGATCCGCCCATGCACGAACGCATCGTGGCCGCCATCGATGCGGCCGCCGACGAGCTCATCGCGCTGTCGCGCCGCATCCACGCCACCCCCGAGACCGCGTTCGCCGAGCACAAGGCCGCGGCGTGGCTGACCGAGGCGCTCGAGCGCTACGGCTTCGCCGTCGAGCGCGGCATCGCCGGGCTGGAGACCGCCTTCCGCGCCCAGATGCGCGGCGCGCGGCCCGGGCCCACCGTGGCCCTGCTGGCCGAGTACGACGCGCTCCCCGAGATCGGCCACGCCTGCGGTCACAACCTGATCGCGACAGCGGCCGTCGGCGCCGGGGTGGGGCTCGCGGCGGTGCGCGAGGTCCTGCCCGGCACCGCGGTCGTGCTGGGGACGCCTGCCGAAGAAGGCGGTGGGGGCAAAGTCATCATGCTCGAGCGGGGCGCCTTCGCCGGTGTGGATGTCGCCATCATGTTCCACCCGGCGGGCTACACGCTGGCCGAGCGGCCCTCCCTGGCCTCGTACCGGCTGACGGTGAAGTTCACGGGCAGGGCGGCCCACGCGGCGGCCGCGCCCTACGAGGGCGTCAACGCCCTCGATGCGCTGGTCCAGACCTTCACCGCCGTTGGCCTGCTGCGGCAGCAGCTGCGCGACGACGCCCGCGTCCACGGCATCATCACCTATGGCGGGGCCGCCCCCAACATCATCCCCGACCGCGCCGAGGCCGTCTTCACCTGTCGGGCCGCCGACGCCGCCTACGCCCGGGAGGTGCTGGAGAGGGTGATCGCCTGCGCCCGGGGCGCGGCCGTGGCCACCGGCGCGACCCTCGAGCACGCCGCGCGCAAGGGCTACGACGCCATCCGGCCCAACCGCGCCCTCGCGCAGGCGTTCGCCCGGCACCTTGAGCGGCTGGGCATCGCTCAGGACGAGCCGCCGGAGCGGCCGCGCATGGGGTCCACCGACATGGGCGACGTCAGCCAGGTGATCCCGGCCATTCACCCCTACGTGTCCATCGGGCCCACCGATCTGGCCGGGCACACCGTGGAGTTCCGCGAGGCCGCCGTTTCCGCGAAGGGCTTCGCCGCCATGCTGGCGGCCGCCAAGGCCATGGCGCTGACGGCCTACGACGTGCTGGCCGACCCCGCGCTGCTCGAGCAAGTCCGCCGCGACTTCGGCGCCGCGGCGCCGGCTCCCGCCGCGTTTTGAGCGCGTCAACCAGCGCGCGGCGGCCGTCGTGCGACGGTGCCGTGCTACAATAAGCGGGCCATGGCTTTCGGCGTGCAAGACTTCCACGACTTGGTCCGGCTGCTGGAGCAGCACCCGGAGTGGCGGGCGGAGCTGCGTCGGCTCCTGCTGACCGAAGAGATCCTGTCCCTGCCGCAGGTGGTGCGCGAGCTGGCGGAGGAGGTCCGACGGCTGGCGGCGGCGCAGCGCCGGACAGAGGAGCGGCTGGAGGAACTGGCGGCGGCGCAGCGCCGGACAGAGGAGCGGCTGAAGGAACTGGCGGCGGCGCAGCGCCGGACAGAGGAGCGGCTGGAGGAACTGGCGGCGGCGCAACGGCGGACAGAGGAGACCGTGCAGTTGCTGGTGCGGGACGTCGCGGGATTGAAGGGCGAGAGTCTGGAGCGGCGGTACCGGGAGCGGGCGGCGTCGTACTTTCAGCGGATTTTGCGGCGGATTCGCGTGATCGACCACCAGCAGCTAGGGTTGTTGCTGGACGAGGCGGTAGACAGCCAGCGGCTGGGGATGGAGGAGCGTGCGGATCTGCTGGAGGCGGACGTGGTGCTGGCCGGCGTGGTGGAGGGGGAGGGCGTCTACCTGGTGGCCGAGGTGTCGGGGGTGATCACGGCGCAGGACGTGCGGCGGGCGCGGCGGCGGGCTGCGGTGCTGGAGAAGGCGACAGGGCGGCGGACGCTGCCGGTGGTGGCAGGGGAGCGGCTGTTGGAGGAGGACCGAGAGACGGTGGAGGAGGCTGCCGGGGTGTGGAAGGTAGTGGACGGACGGACCGAGCCGCCGGCCTGACGCCGGCCGGAGACTTCCGCCTTCTCGCCTGACCGACGCGGATTCACCTGCCCCGCGCCGGTTGCTCTCCGCTCCACGCGCCCGGTATACTTGCAGGTGCCCGGGGCCCTTAGCTCAGGTGGTGAGAGCGCACCCCTGATAAGGGTGAGGTCGGTGGTTCGAGTCCACCAGGGCCCACCACCACCAGGGCGTATCATTAGGGCCCACCAGGGCGTACCATTAGCGCCCTCCAGGGGCTCACCATCAGGGCGCACCATCCCAGGTTCCCGGCGGCTGCGGGCCGCCAGGCATCGCCGGCAGTGTGCGCGTCCCTTGCGCTCAAGGGAAGCGATTTCGGCGAAGCGAATACACCCGGGCATATGAAAGGCCTCGTCCTCGCCGGTGGCAGGGGTACGCGGCTGCGGCCGCTGACCTACACTACCGCGAAGCAGCTCATTCCGGTCGCCAACGTGCCCATCGTCCACTACGTCATGCGCCACCTGGCGGACGCCGGGATCCGGCAGGTGGGGGTCGTCATCGCCCCGGAGACCGGCGAGCAAGTTGGGCACTGCCCTGGTGGCGTTCCTGCAAGAAGCGGGCAGCGACGTCGTGCCCCTCGACCACGAGGCCGTGGAGTGCACCGACCCTGCGTCGGTGGACGCTGCCCTGGCCCGGAGCGCGCCCGATGTGGTGGTGAACTGCGCCGCGTTCGTGCGCGTCGACGAGTGCGAGGACCGGCCTGATGAGGCGTTACGTGTGAACGCGCTGGGCGCGCTGTACGTGGCCCGCGCCGCCGCCAGCCTGGACGCCCGCTGCGTCTACATCAGCAGCGACTACGTCTTCGACGGGCGCCGTCCGCCGCCGGCGGCCTACGCTGAGACCGATGCGCCTGCCCCGGTCAACGTGTACGGCGCCTCGAAGCTGGCCGGCGAGCACCTGGTGGCGCAGACATGTCCCGACGCGCTGATCGTCCGCACCGCCAGCCTCTTCGGCGGGCGCGGCGCGCGCGGCAAAGGGGGGAACTTCGTCACGGCGATCCTGACGCGGGCGCGCGCCGGGGAGCCGCTGCGGGTCGTCGACGACGTGTGGATGACGCCCACCTACGCGCCCGACGCGGCGTGGGCGCTGGTCAGGCTGCTGGCCGGCGGCGCGACCGGCATCGTGCACGTCGCCAATGCCGGTGCGTGCACGTGGTACACTTTTGCCCGCCACGCGCTGGCCCTGGCCGGCGTCGACGCCGCCGTCGAACCCGTGCCGGCCGCGACCTACCCCATGCGGGCCAGGCGTCCGACCAACTCGGCGCTGGATACTGCGCGCGCGGCTGGATTGCTGGGCGGCCCACTGCGCACGTGGGAGGACGCGCTGGCCGAGTACGTGCGCGGGCTGGCCTGACCCGGCGCAGCCGGCGCATTCGCCCTCCCCTCACGAGGAGTCGGTTTGGCGACGTTGAATAGGTGCCACAACTTCCATTTGTCACGCAACTTCACGACAGATGCGGATCGCGCTGGCGGATCGCCAGATATACGTCGAGGGCCGGCGGCTGCACGTCAGTCCCAAGTTCTTCCAGCTGTATTGCCGGCTGGCCCTCGAGCGGGCCCAGGGCCGGTTGGAGTTTCTGGCCTTGCGCGAGATTCACCGTCTACCGGCCTGGAGCCGCGGGAGCCTGGCCAGTGTTGGCAAGGAAGTCAGCCGGCACGCGCGGCGGATGCGCGCAGCCGGGTGGGACCTGCTGGAGTCGCCGCCGCGGAAGGCCACGCACCTAGTGCGCCTGCAGCCCAGGGTCGTGCAGGTCGAGTTCGACCGGCCGCTGGCCGAGGTACGTGCCTGGCTCGGGCTCGACCTCCGGGCGGCTGGCGGCGACCCCCACCAGGCTGAACGCGCGTTCGAACTGGCGGCCGCGCTGGCCGCCGCGCGGGCGGCGCTCGAGCGTGGAGCCCTGCACCAGGCTCGGGCCGCGCTGGCGCGCGCCGAGCAGGCCGGACCGGACGACGTGCGCGACCGCGTGCTGGTGGCCCTGTGGTGGTCACGGCTGCTCGACCGGGAAGGGCACGACGCCGAGGCCCTGGCGCGGGCATCCGAAGCCGAGGCGCTGTGCGCCGCCAGCGGCGTCGACCACCTGACGTGCGCGCGAGTGCAGATCTGGATCGGCCATCTGGGCTGGCGCTCCGGGCGGGCCAACCTGCTGGCCGCAGCCCGCGCGCACTACCGCTGTGCCCAGGACCTCCTGGGCGCAGCGCCGCACTTCGCCGAGCTGGCGGAGATTGCCATCGGACTGGGCCACGTAGCACGCCTCGAGCGTGACTGGCCGTCGGCGACTGCGTACCTCCGGGGGGCGCTGCGCTACGCGACCGCCGACGGGTGGGCTTGGGGCATCCAGGCAGCCGCGTACTACCTGGGCCTGGTGTGCGCCGAGCATGCCGAACATGTGGAAGACCCCGGCTCCCGCTCGCGGCTCTACCGCGAGGCGCGCGACTGGGCGGAACGGTGCATCCGCCTGGCCGGCGAGGCTGGCGTGGACGCCGCCACAGCCGAGGCGGAAAGCCTGCTCGCCGACCTGCGGGCAAAACTGGGCCAGCCGGCCAGCCCAGGCCCGGTAGGTGAGCACAACAGGCGCCGGTCGGTCGTACCGAGCGTCAGGCCGTAGACCGGAGGGCGGTACGGCCTGGCACAGGGTTCCCCGTAGAAATTCAGAGGAATCTGAGAATCAAAGAATGTGAAATTTTGTGTCAAGTCAAGAGACCCTGGGGAAGGAAAGTTGTGCCACAATATTATATAGAGACACACTGCCGGACTGCACAGGCTGGGCTGATAGATCTGGCAGGGCGATCAGCGCGTGGGTCGCGGCTTCGGGACCGTCAAGGGATGGCTGCGCCGCTTCCTCACATCCCACCGCCTGACGGGGCCATAGTCCAGGATTGCGCGCGGTGGTTTGTCGTGCAGACCAGGCCGCGCGCCGAGGATCGGGCGTGCGAGTCCCTGCGGCTGCGGGCGGTCGACACGTACCTGCCTCGCCTGCTGGTCTGGCGGCGCCATGGCTCGCGGCGGTGGCAGGCGCTCGAGCCGCTGTTCCCCGGCTACCTGTTCTGTCGCTTCCCGCCACGTTCCCAGGACATCGCGCGCGTGCAGTGGACGCCCGGCGTACGCCGCCTGCTGGGTGACGACGACGGCCCCATCCCGGTCGACCCCGAGATCGTCGCCTACCTGCAACGGCGCGAGGCCGGCACCGGGTACATCAGTGCCGGGAGGCCGCTGGCGCCGGGCAACCGCGTGCGGTTCCGCGGCGGGCCGTTCGCGCTGCTGGAGGGTATCATCGAGCGGCCGGCCGGTCGGGCCGACCGCGTGCGGGTGCTGCTGACGTTGATGAACACCGCCGTAGTCGTCGAGGCCGACGCGGCGGATCTGGAACGCTGCTGACCTGATCGCGCCCGCGCGGCCGCATGCCGGCAGGTGCGGCGGCGGGCGCCACGGGCAGCGCAGGCCGCTACGGTGGTGCGGCCGAAGCGTGCGCAACTCCTGGTGGCTTTGCGGTACGTGGCGTGTACCGCACCGGCGGAGCCATGCGCGGCGGGTCGTGCCCCGCGTGTCCCTCACCGTGGAGGCCCACAATGAGCGCACCGTTGCCCGCGCACGACCGGTCGCCGGCGCACCCCGGGGGCTCCCGCGCCGAGCCGGCCCTCCGGCCGTGCGAGGCGAAACTGCTGACCTGCATCCGCAACCACTGGGCGCTTGACTTCGGCACACGGGAAGTCCGGCTGGTCATCGAGTACCAGGACGGCAAGCCGGTGCTCATCCGCGTGACCGGGAACATCGTCAGGGAAGAGAAGCTGCGGTAGCACGCTGAGGGTCGCCACAACCGCATAGCCAGACAGACGGGTCCCTGACCCGACGATGCGGGAGGGGGCCGTCCGCGGTGCACACCACGCCCGGGCCAGGATCGGCGCGGTGTGCCTGCGGACGGCCCCTTCCATTTTTTCCGCGCCGCGTGCAGCCGCCAGCGTGCGGCGGCGTGGCGGCGCGTCGAGGAGGTCACCGGCATGACGCGGCATGCGCTGGTTGCTTTGCTGGCCGTCACTTTGGCGGGCGCAGCGCCCCTGGGCGCGCAGCCCGTGCCGCCGTCACCTGCGGCGCCCGGCACACCGGCGGCGCCGCCCGGCGGGGCGGCCTACGTGCTTGGCCCCGAGGACGTGCTGGAGATCTCGGTCTGGGGCTACCCCGACCTTACGCGCGTGGTGGCCGTGCTGCCCGACGGGCGCATCAGCGTGCCGCTGGTGGGCGCGGTGATAGCCGCCGGCCTCACCGTCGAGCAGCTGACCCGCGCGCTGGTGCGCGGCTTTGCCCGCTACATCCGCGACCCGCAGGTCACCGTGATCGTCAAGGAGTTCCGCCGCGTACGCGCCGCGGTGCTGGGCCAGGTGCTCAAGCCCGGCACCTACGCGCTGCCACCTGGCGCGCGCCTGCTCGACCTGCTGTCGGCGGCCGGCGGCGTGACCGAGCTGGCCTCGCTGAGCGATGCCCAGCTGCTGCTGGGGCCAGGCCGGCCGGCCGCGGTCGTAGACCTCGAGCGCGTCCTGGCCGGCGACCCGGAGGCCAACGTGGCACTGACCGGCGGCGAGACGCTGGTGGTGCGTGAGGACCTGATCAACGTCGTCAACGTTGCAGGCGAGGTGGCCAGGCCTGGCCGTTACCGGCTCAAGGGCGAGATGCGCGTGCTCGACGTGCTGCTGCTGGCCGGAGGGCTCACCGAGAAGGCGTCGGTCACCGAGGCGCGCCTGGTGCGCGGCGGCCAGGCGCTGCCGCTGGGGCTCGACGCGCTGCTTCTGCGCCAGGAGATGAGCCGCAACATCCGCCTGGCGCCCGGTGACGCGCTGATGGTGCCCGAAGAGACCAACAACAAGATCTACGTCGTCGGCGACGTGAACCACCCCGGCGTCTTCCCCCTCAAGGGCGACGTCACGCTCCTGCAGGCAGTGGCCCTGGCCGGCGGGCCGGTGCAGCGCGGGCCGGCCACGGCCAGGACGGTCCACATCGTGCGCCGCGGCGGCGTCGAACGCGCGGTCGTGGCCGGCGCGGGGCGCGAGGTGAAGGTGGAGGCGCTGCCCGGCGGCCGCGCGCTCATCAGCGCCGACCTGCAGGCTCTGCTGCGTCACAGCGCCACCCGCGACATCGCCGTGCAGCCCGGCGACGTGATCGTGGTGCCCCAGTCAGGCCTGACAGGCCTGCAGGTCGCCCTGAACATCCTGGCCGGGCTGGTGTGGCCGTTCCGGTGGTAGGATCAGTGGGGTGGCGCACCGTCTGGCCGTCTGGTGGTAGCATGGCGAACGCGGGCCCGGGGAGTGGCGGCGTCGGTCCGGTGCGCCGACGGCGCGGCCCGCGGTGAGCCCATGCCGATCTACGAGTACCGCTGCGCCGACTGCCGGGCGCGCTACACCGTGTTCTTCCTGCCGCCCGAGCAGCCTGAGCCGCGCTGCCGCCGCTGCGGCAGCACCAACGCCGTGCGCCTGATGTCGCGCTTTGCCACCGTGCGGTCCGACGAGGCCCGCCTCGACGCCCTGGCCGATGACCCCGACCTCACCCGCTTCGACGAGTCCGACCCGCGCAGCGTGGCGCGGTGGATGAAGCGCCTGGGCCGCGAGATGGGCGACGACCTGGGCCCCGAGTTCGACGAGGCGGTCGAGAAACTGGAAGCTGGCGGTGGCCTCGACGACGCCACCGGGGGAACGACAGGCGACGACCTGTCGCCTCCCACCGACCTGTAACCGGTAGCGACCGAACACACGCGCTGCGGCGGCAACAGCCGCGTGGGCATGCCAGTCACGCCCCTACGCCCGCAGTGACTTCGAGCGCGTCACCATCCAGAGCGCTGTCCTCCAGAGCGCTGCTCTCCTGGGCGCTTGCCGCCTGCTGCGCCGGACTGGTGGCCGGCGCGCTGGCCGCTGTCTGCGCGCAGGGTGCCGCGGCGGCCCCCGGTCCCAACGCCGTCGTGCCCGCCGACCACTGGGCCTACGGCGCGCTCTACCGCCTGGCCGCCTTCGGGGTGGCGCCGCTGTGGGCGGCCTCGGCGCGGCCGCTGCCGCGGCTCGAGGTGGCACGCATGGTCGCCGAGGCGCTAGAGCGCGTCGGCGCAACCGACGGGGTGTCGCGCGCCGGCGCTTTGGCCGCCGCATCTGACGCCGTGCGCACCGACCTCGACGCCCTGCGCGCCGAGTTCGCCGCCGAGCTGCGCCTGCTGGCCGCCGGGCGCGACGCCCGACCGGATCCGATGGCCGTCGGGGCCGCCGCCACCGCCCGCGTCGTCAGCGGCGCGCCCCCGCGCTTCCTCCGCCATGACGGCGGCGGAGTCGAGCTCAGCCGCCTCTACCTGGCCGGGCGCGTGGGCGATGTGGCCGTCCAGGCCGGCCGCGACGCCCTCTGGTGGGGCCCGGGCTCGCGCGGCGCGTTCCTGCTCTCCGACAACGCCGGTCCCCTGGACGCGCTCACGCTGACGCTGACCTCGGGCCGCTTCCGTGCGGTGAAGATGGTAGCGCCTCTGGCAGACGGCGCACGCTACCTCTACGGCCTGCGGGTCGACTGGCAGGCCCGCGACGACCTGCGCGTGGGCTTCGGCGAGGTCATGGTGGGCACAGGCGGGCTCGAGCCGCTCTACGCGCTGAACGTCGTGCCGGGGGTGGCCTACGCGATCGCCACCCGCGTGCGCGCACCGGTCCGCAACGACAACTACAACTTCACCGTCGACCTCGACTGGCGGCCGCGGCCGGGCGTGGTGGCTTACGGCGAGCTCTACGTCGACGACCTGGTACTCACGGCAGACAACCCCTTCCCGCACCGCCTGGGCGGCACGGTCGGCCTCTACCTGGCCGACCCCTTCGGCGATGGCCGCACCGGCGTGCGCGTCGAGCACAGCCGCGCCACCAACTGGATCTACGCCACGCCCGACGCGGCCGCTGCCTACATCCGCGCCGGCAGGGCGCTGGGCCACTGGTGCGCCCCCGACTGCGAACTGTGGTCGGTGACCGTCACCCGCACCTTCTCGCCCGCCGCCGCGGTCCTGGTAGGCTATGACCTCATCCGCAAGGGGGAAGGCGTGCTGGGCCAGACGTGGACCGACCCCGACGACGCGCGCCGGCGCTACTACCTGTCGGGCGTCATCGAGACCTCTCACGCCCTGCGCGCGGGGATCACGCGCGCGTGGGGCGAGGCCCGCGCCGCCGCTACGGTGGTGTGGACCGCGTCGACCAACGCCGGGCACGTGGCCGGGGCCACCCGGCAGGGATGGTTCGTCCTGGTGGAGGCGTCCTATGGATTCTGAACCGCGCACTCCCGCAGAGGAGCCCCGCGCGCCGGATCGGACATGGGCCGGCTCGACCGCGCCGCCGTCCGGGCGCGAGTCCGACGAGCCCGGGCTGCGCGACTACCTGGCAGTGCTGCGCCGCCGCTGGTACCTGCCGGCGGTCACCACGGTCATCGCCCTGGCCGTGGCCCTGGGGTTCAGCCTAGGCGCCGCGCCAGTCTACCGCGGCCAGGCCACCGTGGTGGTCGACCGCAGCGGGGCGTCGTTCGCCATGACCGCCGACCTCACCGGTATCAGCCAGCAGGCCTTCGTCGACACGCTGGCCGAACTGGTGAAGAGTCGCGCCGTGGCCGCGCAGGCCCTCGAGCGCCTGGGCACCCCTGAGGACGAGCGGCCCGCCCTGCTGGCAGCCCTCCAGCGCGGCCTGAAGGTGCGCCGCGTGCGCAACGCCGACCTGATCGTCATCGAGGCCGAAGGACCCACGCCGGCCGCCGCCGCCTACTACACCAACGCCGTGGCCGAGGCGCTGCTGGCCTGGCACGTCGACTCGCGCCGCCAGCAGGCCTCCGCCGGCCGCCGCTTCATCGAAGAGCAGGTGACGGCCGTGGGCAACGAGCTGCGCGCCGCCGAAGACGCCCTGGCCCGCTACAAGGTCGAAGGCGGGCAGGTCTCGCTCTCAGAGCAGAGCACCCTGGCCGTGACCAAGCTGGCCGAGTTCGAGGCGCAGCGCCGCGCCGCCGCCGCTGAGCGCCGGGGGGTCGAGGCCAGCCTGCGCGAGGCCCGCGCCGCCCTGGCCCGCCAGGCACCCACGGTGCCCGCATCGTTCATCGAGGGCGAAGACCCTGTCGTGGCCCAGATCCGCACCGACCTGGCCAAACTGGAACTGGAGCTGGTCGGCCTGCAGCGCCAGTTCACCGACCGTCATCCCCAGGTGCTGGCCACGAAGGCCCGCATCGAGGAAGCCAAGGCGCGCCTGCGCC
>JAVKIP010000008.1:0-153063 GCA_031459385.1 Candidatus Fervidifonticultor secundus
GCATGTGTGCGGGATAGACGTAGGCCATGGGGATCAAGCCGCCGCGGAGGAGGGCGGCGATCTTGTGGGCGTCAATCCGATCGTGTCTGGCCTTCCCTCCGTGGATAGCCTTCATGTACAGGGCGTGGCCGAGTACAAAGGGAATCCCCTCCCGCTCACAGAGGTCGGCGAGCCAGTACCAGGCGAACATGCACTCGACGGCCACGGCGATATCCGGGCGGTACGGGGCGATGATCCGGAGGAACGCCTCCGGGCTGGCGCTGAGGTTCTGGTGGACCTGGACGTCTCCGGCCTGGTCGAGGACACAGACGTAGAGGGATCGGGCGTGGAGATCGACACCGCAGTAGTACCGGTGCTGTTGGGTGTAGAATCTCATCGAGGTCTCCTCCTCTCGGGTTGGATGCCACCACCACCCAGCATACGATTCTGCATGCTGAGGAGGAGGCCTCAATGAGTATCATGCGCTTGCACCTGACGCCGCTCCGGTGCGCTTCGCGGCGCAGGTGAAGCGCAGGCCGTTAGCCAGACAGGAACGGAGGTTGGTGTCCGTGGGCGCTCTCCAAAATGCCACGGCGCATCATGCTATCGTTCGCCTTTTCGGCAAACCGAACGCAAGAAGACAGTTCTGTGAATGGAGAAGAAGGAGGTACTCCGGTTCCTCGGACCGTGCCCCGCCGCGTCTTTCAATGCGTGGTCGTCGTTGCTGCCGCCGCGGCCAGGGGTGTAGTGTGGGGAGCAGGTGCGCGGGTCGGCGCTGCCCGAGATCGGTGCCGGCAGGTCGGGTGAGGAGGTACCTCGTGGAAGCACGTGAGGAACAGCCATGCGAGGAGCAGGCGCTGGGCGACGTGCTCGTGACCCTGGCGCGGTGGATCGGCCAGCCGGTGGACAAGGAGGCCGTCGCGCGGGTAAGCACGATCGTGGCCGGCTCGCTGCGCGACTGGAGGGCACTGGCGGGCGCCACGCCTCCCGAGACGGAGCCGATGTGGTGCGGCCGATGGCTGGAGGCCGGCGATGCGCAGCCATGATCTCGACCGGCTGACGCTCGCCGACCTCGCCCGGGCGATCCGCAGGCGTCAGGTCTCGCCGGTCGAGGTCACGGAAGCGTGCGTGGAGCGGATCGAACGCGTCGACCCTGCCCTCAACGCATTCGTCACGCGGACCCCCGAGCGCGCGCTCGCCGATGCGCGCCGGGCGGAGCAGGAGATCGCGCAGGGCCGCTGGCGTGGTCCGCTGCACGGTGTGCCCATCGCCCTGAAGGACCTCTTCGCCACGGCCGGGATCCGCACGACGTGCGGCTCCCGGGTACTGCGTGACTGGGTGCCCGCAGCAGACGCGACCGTCGTGCAGCGGCTGGCGGACGCCGGCGCCGTGCTGCTGGGCAAGCTCAACATGAGCGAGTTCGCCTACGGCGATATCCACCCGGAGTTCGGCGCGCCGCGGAACCCCTGGAACCTCGAGCGGTTCACGGGCGGGTCGAGCAGCGGGTCTGCCGCCGCAGTCGCCGCAGGGCTGTGCTTCGGGTCGCTGGGGACCGACACCGGCGGCTCGATCCGCGGGCCCGCCGCGCACTGCGCGATCGTCGGACTCAAACCCACCTATGGCCTGGTGAGCCGGGCGGGCGTCATCCCGCTCTCGTGGTCGCTGGACCACGTCGGGCCCATGGCGCGCACAGCCGAGGACGCGGCGATCCTGCTGGATGCGATTGCGGGCGTCGACCCGGCCGACCCCACGTCCGCGACCGGGCCGGCCCCCATCCGGCGGCGGTCCCTGCGGGCCCTGGTGCAGGAGGTGCGCACGCTGCGCGTGGGCGTGCTGGCGGCGTTCCTGGATGGCGGCACCGCTCCCGACGTGGCGGCCCGTGTCCGCGACGCCATCGCCGTCCTGCGGCCTCTCGTCGGCGCGGTGGAGGAGGTGGCGCTGCCGCATGCCGACGAGATCATCCCCGCCTGGTGGACGATCTGCCTGGCGGAGGCGTCAGCGTACCACCAGCTGACGCTGGCGCGGCAGCCGGAGGACTACAGCGAGCCGGTACGGGAGCGGTTGCTGGCGGGCCTCGCGATTCCCGCGGTGCAGTATCTGCAGGCACAGCGGGTGCGGCGGGTGATCGTGCAGGCCTGCGCTGCGCTGTTCAGGCGCGTCGACCTCCTCGTCCTTCCGACGGCACCGAAGGAAGCGCCGACCATCTCGGCGGTGATGAGCGGCGGTCCCTGGGACGTGCTCCGGGAGCGGATCCGCGCGACCGCGCCGTTCAACCTGACCGGCCTGCCGGCCGTCTCGGTGCCGTGCGGGTTCACGGCGTCGGGGTTGCCCGTGGGGCTCCAGATCGTTGGCGCGCGCTTCGCTGACCGCATGGTCCTGGCCGCGGCCCACGCCTTCGAGCGCGCGGCGGGCTGGTGGACGCGCCGACCGCCGGTGGAGGCCGGCGAGCGCCTGCCGCGCGCGGCCACGCGGTGATCACACCCCGGCGCGCGTGGGAGGCACGCGCGGGAGGCCCGCCGCTGCTGCAGGCGGGAGCGGCCACCGGCGGTCAGGCCACGAAGGCGTCTTCTTCGGTCCTCCAGGTATGCAGGTCGGTCCTCGGCCGGGTGGATTTTCTCGGCCACCGCGCCCTACCATGGGGCTGCACTCTGTCTCGAGCCAGTCCCGCCGGCCCGCCGGGCGGAGGGTGACGGTGGACGTTTGCGTCGTCGGCAGCCTCAACATGGACCTGGTCGTCAAAGCCCCCAGGCTACCCGAGGTAGGTGAGACGGTCACGGGAGGCACCTTCGCCATGTTCCCCGGGGGCAAGGGGGCGAACCAGGCGGTGGCCGCCGCGCGGCTGGGGGCTCGTGTGGCCATGGTCGGGCGCGTGGGGGCCGACGCCTTCGGCGAGCAGCTGGCAAGCGGCCTGCGCCGCGAGGGGATCGACGTGGCCCACGTGCGGGTCGATGCCGGGGCGGCCACCGGGGTCGCCTTTATCACGGTCGACGGCGCGGGCAGGAACACCATCGTGGTCGCCTCGGGCGCAAACATGCGCCTCGCGCCGCAAGATGTCGAGGCCGCCACGGAGGTGATCGGCCATGCCCGGGTACTCCTGGTGCAGCTCGAGGTCCCGGTGGAGACCGTGCTGCGGGCGGTCCGCATCGCCCGTGCCCACGGTGCCCTGGTATGTCTGGACCCGGCGCCGGCGGCGCCGCTGCCGAACGAACTCCTGGCGCTGGTCGATGTCATCAACCCCAACGAGACCGAGGCACGCACGCTCACGGGGCAGCCGGTGGCGAGCCTGCCCGAGGTCCGTCGGGCAGCCGAGGCGCTGCTCGCCCGGGGCGTGGGCGCGGTCGTCGTGAAGCTCGGCGAGCGGGGCTCCTACTACCTCTCGGCCGTCGGCGGTGCCCACGTGCCCGCACGGCCGGTGGAGGCCGTGGACACCACGGCAGCCGGGGATGCGTTCGCGGCCGCGTTGGGCGTCGCGCTCGGCGAGGGCCGGCTGCTGCCCGATGCGGTGCAGTTCGCCACCCAGGCGGCAGCGTTGAAGGTGATGCGCATGGGCGCGCAGTCCCTGCCCACGCGCGCCGAGGTGGAGGAGGCCATGGCACGGTGACGCGAGCCGGCATGCGCGCCGCGCCGAAGACGGGAGGAGCGTGCCCGTGACAGCCGCCGCGGTCGTGGTGGGCGCCGGAGTCACCGGGTTGAGCATCGCCTACCATCTGGCGCGGCGCGGGGTGGGACGCGTGGTGGTGCTGGAGCGGGAGCGGATCGCCAGCGGCGCGACCGGCAAGAGCGTCGGCGGCATCCGCCAGCAGTTCTCGGACGAACTCAACATCCGGCTCGCGCGCCACAGCGCGGCCGTCTTCGAACGGTTCCGCGACGAGTTCGGGGTGGACTGCGACTTCCGCCAGCACGGCTACCTGATGCTGGCTACCACGCCCGAGGAACAGGCGCTGTTCGAGCGCAACGTGCGCCTGCAGCGGTCGCTGGGCGTCCCGGTGGAGCTGCTGGGACCGGCCGAGGCCGGGCGGATGGTGCCCGGCCTGCGCACGGACGACGTGCTGGTCGCGACGTTCTGCCCCCGCGACGGCTACGCCGATCCATACGCCGTGGCCATGGGCTACGCGGGGGCGGCACGACGGCTGGGCGTACAGATCCTCGAGGGCGCGGAGGTCGTCGGGATCCCGGTGCGCGCGGGCCGGGCGCGGGGCGTGGTGACCGCGATGAGAACGATCGAGGCAGAGGTGGTGGTGAACGCGGCGGGCGCATGGGCCGCGCAGGTTGCGGCGCTGGCGGGCGTGGCCCTGCCCATCGAGGCCTACCGCCGGCAGGTGTTCGTCACCGGGCCGACCGACGTGCTGCCCGAGCGGCTGCCGCTGGTCATCGACTTCCGCACGCACTTCTACTTCCGGCGGGAAGGGGCCGGCGTGCTGGTCGGGATGACCGACCCGCACGAGCCCCCGGGGTTCCAGACCCACGTGGACTGGAGCTTCGCCGAGCGCGTCCTGACCCAGGCGCTGCACCGCATCCCGCCGCTGGCGAACGCCGCCGTGCTCCGCGGCTGGGCGGGACTCTACGACACGACGCCCGACGGCAACCCGATCCTGGGTCCCCTCCCGCAGGTGGAGAACCTCTTCGTGGCGGCAGGGTTCTCGGGCCACGGCTTCATGCAGTCGCCAGCCGTGGGCGAGGCGATCGCGGACCTCATCGTGGCCGGGCGCCCGAGCACCCCGGACCTCGACGTGGCGCCGTTTGGCGTCGCGCGGTTTGCGACGGGCGCGCTGCGCCGCGAGACGAACGTGATCTGAGGTCCCCTCGTAGATCGCGCTCGGCATCGTCTGGGTCCTGCCCGGGATGTTGCCCGCGACGATCAGGGTTGTCCCGAAGTCGCCCAGAACGCGGGCGAAGGCCAGCGCCAGCCGTCACCGTACCCGCCGCGCCGCGCGTCTTACGGACTGAGATGGCCGGAGGAGTCGCTGCCGGCGCAGAGAAGCAAGCGGCGGCGGGCACAAGAGCTGCGGTGTGTCCGAGAGGAGGGCAGGGATGAACGACGATAGTCAGTCGCTCGAAGAGATCGCGCGCGCTGTGGGAGGACGCGGTGGAAGCCCGGGACAGCGGCGAGCACTGGCACGGCTGGTCGAGGCCCTGTCCAGCGAGGCGATGAGCCGGCGGGAGTTCCTCCAGCGGTCGGCGGCCCTGGGGATCTCCGTGGCGGCGGCGCAGCACCTGCTGGGGGCTCTGCCCCGCGCCGACGCCGCCGCAGCCCCCAGGCGCGGTGGCGTCCTGAAGGCTGCCTTTTCCGCGGACCCCGCCGGATTCGACCCCGTGCGCGGCCCCAGCGGGATGTCCCACGTGGTGATCGAGCAGGTGTACTCGACCCTCATGGCGCTCGACCCCGATGCCCGGCCGTACCCGGAACTGGCCGAGTCGTATACGGTGTCCAACGACGGCCTCGCGTATACGTTCAGGCTGCGTCGCGGCGTGCGCTTCCACAACGGGGACGAGCTGACGTCGGCCGACGTCAAGTTCACGTTCGATCGCCTGCGCGCACCCAACTCCGGGTACTCCTACGGCGCGCAGGTGGAGACCATCAAGAGCGTCGATGCCGTGGACACGTACACGGTGCGGTTCAACCTGACCAAGCGCACGGGGCCATTCCTGATCTACATGGCGTTCCCCGGCTCGTCGATCGTGCCCAAGAAGCTCGTGGAATCCGGCCACGACCTCAACGCCCGACCGGTGGGCACAGGTCCGTTCAAGTTCGTCTCCTACGAACCTCGCAACGCCATCAAGTTCGAGCGCAACCCGAACTACTTCGAGCGCGGCAAGCCGTACTTCGACGCCATGGAGTACCGCATCATTGCCGACATCACCGCTCTGACCAACGCGCTGCTGTCGGGCGTCGTGAACTTCTCCAACGAGATCCCGCCCAAGGACTTCGCGAAGGTCAAGGCCAACCCCGACCTGGTGGCGCTGACGCTGGAAGGGTCGCGGTACCACTGGTTGCTGCCCAACAACAAGAAGGCGCCGCTGGACAACCCCAAGGTCCGCCAGGCGATCTCGTACGCCATCGACCGCAGGGCGCTGGTGGAGGGGGCGTTCTTCGGCCTGGCGACGCCCATCATGGGCGGCGTGATCCCGAAGTGGAACTGGGGCTACGCGGACCTGCAGTTCGTCCCGCCGCGGGGCGATCCCGAGAAGGCCAAGGCCCTGCTGGCCGAGGCGGGCTACCCCAACGGCTTCGACACGTCCATGACGCTCCCGTCCTCGTTCCCGAACATCATGGCCATGGGACCGATCGTTCAATCGAACCTGGCGAAGGCGGGCATCCGGGTCAAGCTCGGCTCGATGGAGATCCCGCGGTACTGGGACGAGGTGTGGAGCACCAGCAACTTCGATCTGACCATGATGTACTGGCTGAGCCCGCTGGCCGACCCCGACGACTTCGTGACCAACAACTACAAGTGCGGGATGGCGATCAACGTCCAGAAGTACTGCAACAAGGAGATGGATACGCTCCTGGAGCAGGCGAAGAGCGCGGCCTCGCAGGAGGCCCGGAAGACGCTGTACGCGAGGATGCAGGACCTCTCGATGCGGGACATGCCCATCGTGCCGCTGGTCAACGGCTGGCTGCTCATCGGGCACACGAAGAAGCTCAGGAACTATCGCCCCATGCGAACGGGCTTCCTCAAGACGTTGAAGGACGCGTGGCTAGAAGGCTGAGTGCTTCGGCGGCGGGCCGGAGCCGGGCCCACGTGGGCCTGCGCCCCCGGCCCGCCGGCATGCCGGCCCGCGGGATCCCGCATGGTGCGGGCGGACGATGTGGCGCCTGATCGCGCTCCGGCTCGCGGCCTTCGTCCCGACCCTCCTGGCCACGTCGATGGTGCTCTTCCTGACCGTCAACGTGATCCCGGGCTCGGCGGCGAAGGCGGCGCTGGGCATCGACGCGACACCGCAGGCGATCGCGCGGTTCGAGCACGAGCAGGGCCTCGATCGGCCCCTGCACGTGCAGTACCTGGACTGGCTGGGAAAGGCGGTGCGGGGGAACTTCGGCACGTCTTTTCAGAACCACACGCCGGTGGGCCCCGAGCTGCTTAGACGGCTGCCGGTGACCCTGGAGCTCGCCGCACTGGCCTTCCTGATTGCCAACCTCATCGCGGTGCCGCTGGGGGCCCTCGCCGCCTACCACCACCAGCGGCGGACCGACACCCTGGTGACGTTGGTGGCGACGCTTGCGGGCGCGGTGCCCAACTTCTGGCTGGCCACGCTGCTCATCCTGGTCCTGGCCTTGCGCGTCCACTGGCTGCCGGCCGGCGGGTACGTGCCCCTGACCGACGATGCCGTCCGGAACCTGGAACTGATGCTCATGCCGGCGCTATCGCTCGGGGTCGTCTCCTCGGCGCTGCTGCTGCGCATCATGCGGGCGAAGATGATCGAGGTGCTCTCCTCCGACTACATCAGGACGGCCATCGCCAAGGGGGCCGCGCCGGGAGTGCTGCTGTGGCGCCACGCGCTGCGCAACGCCCTGATCACGTTCCTGACCGTCGGTGCCGTGGAGTTCGGCTGGCTGTTCGGCGGCGTCGTGATCATCGAGGATATCTTCCTGCTGCCGGGCGTGGGCCAGCTGGTGCTGGTGGGCATCATCAACCGCGACTACCCGGTGCTGCTGGCCAGCGCCCTGACCGTGACGGTGGTGGTGCTCACGACCAACATGGCGGTGGACCTGCTGGCGGCAGTGCTGGATCCCCGGCAGGTGCACGGGAGGGCGCGCGGGTGAGGGCGGATCTGGCCGCGCCGTCCCCGCGGCTCGGGAGGCTGGCCGCGGTGCCCTGGCAGCGCTACCGGCTGCTGGCGGTCGGAGGCGGGCTGGTGGCGCTGGTGCTGTGCTCCGCGGTATTTGCCGACGTGCTGACGCCCTACTCGCCCTACGACGTCGACGTCATGGTCAAGCTGCAGCCGCCGAGCCGCCAGCACTGGCTGGGCACCGACGAGTTTGGCCGCGACGTGTTGTCGCGCACGGTCCACGCGGCGCGGATCTCGATCAAGGTGGCCGGCGTGGCCGTGACCGTCGGGGCCGTGGGTGGGGCGATCATCGGGATCACGGCCGCCTACTTCGGCGGCGTGGTGGACATGGTGCTGATGCGGTGCATGGAACTGCTGTTCTCGTTCCCCGCTATCCTCCTGGCCATTGTGCTGATGGCCGTGCTGGGGACGTCGCTGCTGAACGCCATGACGGCCATCGGTATCATCTTCATCCCGGGCTTTTCGCGCCTGGCGCGGGCGGCCACTCAGGAGGTGCTGCGGCAGCCCTATATTGAGGTGGCCCACACCATCGGGATGTCGGACCTGCGGATCCTGGGCCGCGAGGTCCTGCCCAACGTCGTCACCCCGCTGATCGTGGAAGCCATGGCGGCGTTTGCCTACGCGGTGCTGCTGGAGTCCTCGCTGTCGTTTCTCGGGCTGGGGGCGCAACCGCCCGAGCCGTCGTGGGGGAACATGCTCAGCGCCGGGCGCGGCTTCATGGATCAGGCGCCGTGGCTGGGCATCGTGCCGGGGGCGGCCATGTTCATCGGCGTCCTGGGCTTCAACCTGCTGGGAGATGGTCTGCGTGACGTCTTCGACCCGCGCCTGAAGGAGGCGCCGTGAGCCCGCACGGCCGAGCCCATCGCCGCAGCGACCGCCCGCCGACGCTGGCCATCCGGGACCTCACCATCACGCTGCGCGGTCGCGGCCGCGAGGGCGTCGCGGTGGACGGCATCTCGCTGGAGGTCTGGCCGGGCGAGATCGTCGGGCTCATCGGCGAGTCAGGGAGCGGCAAGACCATGACGGCACTGGCCGTGCTGGGCCTGCTGCCGCGGGCCGCGCGCATCGCGCACGGCGATATCGTCCTGAGCGGGCGCTCGCTGCGGGGCTTGCCCGACCACCAGCTGCGGACGCTCCGGGGGAGTCGGATCGCCATGATTCCCCAGAATCCCACGGCGGCCCTGAATCCGGTCCTGCGGGTGGGCGTGCAGGTGGGCGAACCGTTCGTGCTGCACCGCCGCCTGCCGTGGCGCGAGGCGCTGGCCCAGGCCGTGCGGCGCCTGGGCGACGTCCACCTGCCGGCCCCCGGCGATCGGGCGCGGGAGTACCCGCACCAGTTCAGCGGGGGCATGCAGCAGCGTGCCATGACCGCCATGGCCACCGCCCTGGAGCCGGAACTGCTCGTCGCCGACGAACCCACCACGGCCCTGGACGTCACGATCCAGGCTCAGGTGCTGCGGCTGCTGCGCGAGATCCGCGATGTGCACGGCACCGCCATCCTGTTCATCACCCACGATCTCGGCGTGGTGGCCGAGGTGTGCGACTGGGTGTACGTGATGTACGCTGGGCGGATTCTGGAAACCGCCTCGGTCGTCGAGCTCTTCGCCAGGCCACGGCATCCATACACGCAGGCGCTGCTGCGGGCCACACCCGTCGTCGAGAGCGCACCGACGGAGCTGCTGGCGATCCCGGGGATGATTCCCTCGCCGTTCGAGCTGCCCCAGGGCTGTCGGTTCGCCGACCGGTGCCCGCTGCGGTTCCCCCGGTGCGATGCCGAGCCCCCGCTGCTGCAGGCGGAGGCCGAGCACGCGGCGCGCTGCTGGCTCGTCGAGGCTGCGCATGCCTGACCCGCTGCTGCGCATCGAGAACGTGTCGAAGACGTTCGAGGTGGCACGGGCGCTGTGGGGGCGCCGCCAGCTCCGCGCGGTCGACCACGTGGACCTCGTCCTGGACAGCGGCCGGACCCTGGGGGTCGTGGGCGAATCGGGGTCGGGGAAGTCCACGCTGTGCCGCCTCGTGCTGGGGCTGCTGCGGCCCACGACTGGCCGCGTGCTGTTCGAGGGCCGCGACCTGGCGCGCCTGTCGGCGGGCGAACTCCGACGGGTGCGCCGCCGGATGCAGGCCGTCTTCCAGGACACCGCCTCGGCCTTCAACCCGCGGCAGACGGTGCGCGACGCGCTCCTGGCGCCGCTGGACGTCCACGGCATCGGCACCCCGCGGGAGCGGCTGGGCCGGGTGCGCGAGGCGCTGTACCACGTGGGACTGGACGAGTCGTTCCTGGAGCGCCATCCGCACATGCTGAGCGGCGGGCAGCGTCAGCGGGTCGCCATCGCCCGCGCGATCATCCTGCGCCCGTCGCTGGTCATCGCCGACGAGCCCACGTCGGCGCTGGACGTCTCGGTGCAGGCCCGCATCCTGAACCTGTTCAGGGACATCCAGCGCGAGCTGGGGCTGACGTACCTCTTCGTCAGCCACAACCTGGGCGTCATCCGCTACGTGAGCGACGTCGTGGCGGTCATGTACCTGGGACGCGTCGTCGAGGTCGGGCCGGTCGCGCAGGTCTTCGCCGCGCCCCGGCACCCGTACACGCGGGCGCTGCTGGCGTCGATCCCGCACCCCGACCCCGCACGCCGTCAGCGGGAGCTGCCGGTGCTGGGCGAGCTGCCCGGCGCCTACCAGGTGCCCCCCGGCTGCCGGTTCCATCCCCGCTGCCCGGTGGCGATGCCGGCGTGCGCCCAGGAGGATCCCCCGCTGTACCACGTCGGTCCGGACCACCGTGCCGCCTGCCTGTGGCACGATGCCCGCTTCGCGGGGGCAGCGCCGGGCGCGCTCGTCGGCGAGAAGGTCACGTCGTAGCAACCGCACGAAGGAGGGGGGAGGACATGGTGCACCTGAGCACGTTCTCCATCGCGGCGCGGTGCGCGCGCACCGGCATGCTGGGCGTGGCCGTCTCCACGGCCGTCCCGGGCGTCGGCAGCCTCTGCCCGTTCGTCCAGCCCGGGGTCGGGGCCATCGCCACCCAGTCGTGGGTGAATCCCTACCTGGGCATCGACGGGTTGAAGTTGCTGGCCCGGGGGCTCAGTGCGCCCGAGGCCCTCAGGCACCTCGTCGACGACGATCCAGGCCGCAACGTCCGACAGGTCGGGATCGTCGATCGGGACGGCCGCAGCGCGGCGTGGTCCGGACCCGAGTGCGTCCCGTGGTTCGGACACGTCACCGGGCCCGACTTCGCGGCGCAGGGGAACATGCTGGTGGGCGAAGAGACCGTGCGGGCCATGGCAGCCGCCTTCGAGCGGGCCGAGGCGCTGGAGCTCCCTGAGCGGCTGCTGGTGGCGCTGGAAGCGGGCCAGGCGGCCGGCGGGGACAAGCGCGGGCGCCAGTCGGCGGCGCTCGTGGTCATGGACACCGAGGAGTACCCCTACTGCGCGTTGCGGGTCGACGAGCACCGGTATCCTGTGGCGGAACTGCGGCGCGTCTTCGAGGTCGCCCGCCACCAGCTCCTGCCGTTTGTCCGCGGGCTGCCGTCGCGGCGCAACCCGCTGGGTGGCATCGGCCAGGACGTCACTGCGATGCTCCTCACCCCTCCGCCCTACCGCCCCGGAGGGGGCGGCAGCGCGCCCTGAGGCGCTGGCGTGGCCGACGCCCGGATCGCGCGCATCGACCGCTTCATCCACGAGCGCATGGCGGAGGCGCATCTGCCCGGCCTCAGCCTGGCCCTGGTGGCAGATGGGCGCCTGGCGCACGCGCGCGGCTACGGCTTTCGCGACCTGGAGCGGGGCCTGCCCATGACCCCGGATACCCTGGTCGGCATCGGCAGCCTGACCAAGTCGTTCACCTGCCTGGCGCTGATGCAGCTCCAGGAGCGTGGGGTACTGTCGGCGGAGGATCCGGTCGAGCGCTTCGTCCCGCTGGCGCTGCGGCCGTACGGCGCGCCGGTGCGGCTCTGGCACCTGATGAGCCACGCCAGCGGCCTCCCGGCCCTCGCCTACGCCGAGGCGCTCATCCGCCGCGGGGTCGGCGCGGCCGACACCTGGGTGCCGGTGGCCACCTCCCAGGACATGCTGGCGTTCCTGCACGGCGCCGACGCCTGGGTGCACTGCCGGCCGGGGGAGCGCTGGTTCTACCTGAACGAGGGCTACGTGCTGCTGGGCGCCGTCGTCGAGCGCGCCAGCGGCCTGCCGTACGCCGAGTACGTGCGCCGGTACATCCTCGAGCCGCTGGGGATGCCGCGCACCCTGCTCGAGGCCGACCGCTTCTTCGCCGACGGTGATGCGGCGGTGCCGTACGCCGTGGACCGCGACGGCCGCGCGCACGCGTCACGGTATCTCTTCGGACAGATCTCCAGCGACGGCGGGGTGATCAGCAGCGCAGCGGAGATGGCGCGGTACGTGCTCATGTACCTGCGCGGCGGCGCACTCGACGGCGTGCGCCTGGCCTCCCCCGCGTCGATCGCCGCCATGCAGGAGCCGCGGGTCGCCCTGCCGGTCCGGCACTACGGGCCGGCGTCGCCCGGGGGCCCCGACGGGGAGCCGGCGGGCTTCTACGGCTATGGGCTCCACGTCTACCCCGGCCTGCTGGGCGGACGCGTGGTGGGCCACGGGGGCAGCGTGCGCATCGCAACCGCCCACATGGCCTGGGTGCCCGAGGCCGGCGCCGGCGTTGTGGTGCTGGCCAACGGCACGGGCTACCCCATGAACCAGATGGCGCTGTACGCGCTGGCCGTGCTCCTGGACGAGGACCCGCTGCGCCTGCCCTTCCTGCGGGTGGAGACGGTGTTGCGGTCGCTGGAGGGCATCTACGAGACCTACCGCGGCACGCTGCGGGCTACGGTCCGCCGGGCGGGTGACTGTCTTTGCCTGGAGATGGGCGACCGCCTCAACGACCTGACAGTCGTGCTGGTCCCGCGCGACCTCGATCCCCGGTGCCCGCGCTTCGTCGCTCTCGCCGGAGGCTACCAGCTCGAGGCCACCTGCCGCGTGGACGGTGACGACGTCGAGGTCGTCTACGAACGGTACAAGTTCCGGCGCGTCGGCCGCCTCTCCGCCTGATGTCCCCGAGGTGGGGGACGCCGTCGGCACCCATGCGTCCGCGCGCGCATTTGGGCGTGACGATCGGCGCACGTCGCATCGGGCTGGAGAGCGGCTACGGCCAGGCGCCCGCGCAGGCGCCGTCTGGCGGTGCGGCGTACCTCTCCATCATGCCGTCCGGACCGTCGCTGGAGGAGCGCCAGGCGCAGGTGGCCGTGGCCCTGGGCCGCAGGCCGGCAGACCTGGTGATCCGCCGTGCCCGCCTGGTCAACGTCTACACCGGGGAGGTGCTCGAGGGGCACGACGTCGCCACGAGCGGCCGGTGGATCGCCTACGTCGGCCCCGATGCCGGGTTCGCGATCGGCGAGCGCACCCGCGTCGTGGACGCGGCGGGCCGGTGGCTGACCCCCGGCCTGATCGACGGCCACACGCACGTCGCCACCCGCTGCGCGCCGGAGGAGTTCGTCCGCTACGTCGCGCCGGGCGGCACGACGACGGTCGTCACCGAGCTGATCGAGCTGGCCTCGATCCTGGGCGCGGAGGGGATACGGGTTATGCTCGACGCGCTGGCCGACCAGCCGATCGCCTTTTTCGGCACGCTGCCACCCCTGGCAGCCCTGGCGCCGTTCATGGAGGACGTGGCGCCGTCGCTCCAGGAGTACCGCGCGCTGCTCGCGCGGGACGACGTCGTGGGGCTGGGCGAAGTGTACTGGGGTAACCTGCTGCGCGGCGACGCGCGCCTGCTGGCGCTGGTGGTCGAAGCGCAGCGCGCCGGCAAGGTCGTGGAGGGGCACGCCGCCGGTGCGCGCGGCCAGCGGCTGGCGGCGTACGCGGCGGCCGGCGTGACGTCGTGCCACGAGCCCATCACCGCAGAGGAGGGGCTGGAGCGCCTGCGCCTGGGGTTCCACTGGATGGCCCGGGACGGCGAGACCAGGCAGGACCTGGAGGCGTTCGCGCCGCTGTGGCGGGACGGCACGATCGACCTCCGCCGCCTGGTCCTGGTGACCGATTCGGTCGGCCCGCGGCGGCTGTTGCGCGCCGGGTACCTGGACGAGACCCTGCGGCGCGCCATCGGCCTGGGCCTCGCCCCGGTCGCGGCCATCCGGGCGGTCACCCTGAACGTCGCGGAGCACTTCCGGCTCGACCACTTGACCGGCGGCATCGCGCCCGGCCGGTGGGCGGATCTGGTGCTGGTGGAGGACCTCCGCGCGTTCCGACCCTGGCAGGTCTACAGCCGCGGCCGTCTGATCGCGCAGGACGGGCGCCTGGTCGTCTCCCCGCGGCCGGTCGCGTTCCCCGCGACGGTCATGGCCTCGGTCCGCTGGCCGGCGGCGCTGGACCCGGACGTGTTCACCGTGCCCGCGCCCGGTGGCGACCAGGCGCGTGTGCGCGTCATCGAAATGGTCACGCACCTCGTCACCCGGGAGGGCGAGGCGGTCCTGCCGGTGCGCGACGGTGCGGTGCAGATGGTGCCGGCAGCCGGCGTGGTGAAGGCCGCGGCGCTCGACCGGTCGGGGCGCGCGGCCGAGCGCTTCGTGGGGTTCGTGCGGGGCTTCGGGGTGGAGCGAGGTGCGGTGGCCACGACGATGGCGTGGGACGCCCAGTGCCTGGTCGTGGTCGGAGCGGACGAGCGCGACATGGCCGCGGCCGCGCGCCGGCTGCTCGAGATGCAGGGCGGCGCCGCCGTCGCCGTCGACGGTACCGTGGTGGCCGAGTTCGCCGCGCCCATCGCCGGGGTGCTCAGCGCCGCGCCCCTGCCGGAGATCGCGGCAGCGCTGGAGCGCATCGACCGGGCGCTGCGGGACCTTGGCAGCCGCCTCGACGACCCGCTGCTGGCGGCGGACGTGCTGACAACCGCAGCGATTCCCCACCTGCGCCTGACGCCCCGCGGCTACGTGCGCCTGCGGGACGGACAGCTGGTCGGGCTCTTTCCGACGCGGCCTGCGGGTACCGGCTAGACCGCGTCGGCGTCAGCGGGCCCGCGCTGGCACAGCATCGCCCGCGGCAGCCCCAGGGGGTGGGTCGGCGGCTACTGCACGACCACCCGCCTGCCCGCCAGGATCAGGATCAGAATGAAGATGGCCAGCGCCACGACGAACGCGTCGGCCTGTCCTTCTTCGCGGCCGAAGCGCCGCGCCAGCCCGCGGAGCAGATCGAGGACCCAGATGGGCATCACGGTTCACCTCCTCGGAGCTGCGGCCCCTCAGGGGCCGCCGGAGCGCTACTGCACCACGACCCGGCGGCCCGCCAGGATCAGCCAGAGGACAAACAGCACCAGGAGCCAGGTGAGGACTTCCTGCCCTCGTTCATCGCGGTGAAACCGCGCGAGCACAGTGCGCGCTGCCTGCTCCAGCCAGGCGATCAACGGCCTCACCTCCTTGGATGCCTCGACACTACTCTACCCGGTTCGCGTGCCGTCGCAAACCCACAGCGGCCTCCGTGGTGTGTACGCGGGCGCGGGCGCCGCGGTTCCCGCGACACCCGGAGCCGCAGACTCGACGCGGTACGTGGCGTCCGGGCTCGGGGCCAGGAAGGGATGCCGCCGCGTTGGCGGAATCCCATGGCGGCATCCCGGCGGGCATGCGGGTCCGGCGTATGGCGCGTCTGCCCGCGCGCCGGGTGCGCGTGTGGGAGGTACGCATGGTGGAGACGCTGATCGAAGGACCAGAGACCGCCGCCCACCTGGCCGCGCTGGACGCCCACGTGGCCGACGTGGTGGAGGAGGCGGTCAAAATCTGCGAGATCCCGGCCCCGCCGTTCCAGGAGGAGCGGCGCGCCGCGTACGTGGCCGCCCGGATGCAGGAGCTGGGCCTGGGCACCCCGCGTCGCGACGCGGTCGGCAACGTGATCTGCGAGTTGCCGGGGGACCCCCACACCCCCGCGGTGGTGGTCTCGGCGCACCTCGACACGGTCTTCGGCCCCGAGGTGGAGATCCGCGTGCGCCGGGACGGCCCGCGCCTGGCGGCGCCGGGGATCGGCGACAACAGCATCGCGGTCGCCGGGCTGCTGTGGCTGGGCCGCGTCCTGGCCACCGTGCCCGGCCGGGGTACGCTGGTGCTCGCCGCCAACGTGGGTGAGGAAGGGCTCGGGAACCTCAGGGGCATGCGGGCGCTGTGGGACCAGTACGGGGCGCGGGCCGGAGCCTGGGTCGTCCTGGAAGGCGCCATGTTCAACCAGCCGTCGTGTGCCGGGATCTGCGTCCGGCGCCTGGAGGTGACCTACCACACGGCCGGGGGCCACTCGTGGAGCGACTTCGGACAGCCCAGCGCGATCCACGCGCTGGGACGGCTGATCGACCAGCTGGCCCAGGTGCGGGTGCCGCCCTCGCCGCGGACGACCTACAACGTTGGCGTCGTGCGCGGCGGCCGCACGGTGAACACCATCGCCCCTGAGGCCGCGCTCTTGCTGGACCTGCGGTCGGAAGAGCCATCGGCCCTGGACGACCTGGATCGGATCGTGCGCGGGCTGGTCTCCGGGATCGCCGCGGCTGCCGGGGTTGATCAGGAGGTCACCGTGGTCAGCGACCGGCCGGGCGGGCGGCTCCCGCCGGACCACCCGCTCGTCCGCCTGGTCGAAGCCGCCTCGGCGGCCGTCGGCGCGCCGCCCGAGTGGAAGTCCGCCAGCACGGACGCCAACGTGCCGCTCAGCCGCGGCGCGGCCGCGGTCTGCCTGGGGCTCGCCCGCGGGGAGCACCTCCACGCGGAGGCCGAGAGCCTGGACGTGACGCCGCTGCCGCGCGGGTTGCGCCAGGCGTACCTGGTGACCGCAGCGCTGCTGCGCGGCGCGCTCCCCGCGGGCGCATCGCGATGAGCGGCGCCGCACCGACGGCGCCCCACGCGCCGGCGCGCACGGCGTCGATCGCGATCACCGGCCGTCCGGTCAGGTGCATGCGGCGATACTGCGCGTACTTGCGGCGCAGACGGTCCAGCGCCCGGCGGTACTCGGGACCGGCCTCCAGCAGCCGCGCGCTGCCCTGCAGCCAGACGAATCCCAGGCGGCGGGGGGCGGCCCCGGCCGTCGCCTCGGCCGGGGCGCCTCAGGGATCGTCGGGCAGTTCGACCGGCGCCACCGCGAGGTCCAGGTAGCGGCCATCGCGGAGGACGCCGAGCGTCACCGACATGCCGATGGCGTCCGGGCCCAGGGCCAGCTCGAGGTCCTCGAGGCTGGCAATCGCCCGCGCGCCGAGGCGCACGACCAGGTCACCGGGCTGGATCCCGGCCCGGGCCGCGGGCGAGCCAGGCTGGACGTCGGTCACCCGGACGGCGGTGGGCGGGCGCTGCGCAGGGCCGCTGCCCGCGTGGGCGCGCGTGCTCGCCGGCGCGCCGGCGCGCCGATCGACCTGCACCGTCTGAGCCACGACGCCCAGGTAGGCGCGGCGCACACGGCCCTGGAGGATCAACTGTCCGGCGACCCATCGGGCGGTGTTCACCGGGATCGCGAAGGCGATGCCCTGCGAGCCGGCGATCACGGCGGTGTTGATCCCCACGACGCACCCACCGGCATCGACGAGCGGCCCGCCCGAGTTACCGGGGTTGAGGGCCGCATCGGTCTGCAGGACGTTGGCGATCAGCCGGCCGGTCTGGGCGCGTAGCGTGCGGCCCAGCGCGCTGATCACTCCGGCGGTGACCGTCGCCTGGAAGCCGAGCGGGTTGCCAATGGCGACCACGAGCTGCCCCACGCGCAGGCGCGACGAGTCGCCGAGGGTGGCGGCCGGCAGGCCGGCTGCGGGCACACGGATGACGGCCAGGTCGCTGTGGGGATCGTCACCGACCGGTTCTGCCTGGAAGCCGCGGCCGTCGGGCAGCATGACGTCGAGGCGGGCGGCGCCGCGCGCCACGTGGCTGTTGGTCAGAATGTAGCCGTCCGGAGCGATGAGCACTCCACTGCCCGCGCCCTGCAGGGCCGGCAGCCCGCGGCGGCGCAGCCGCTCGGGGGCAGGCCGGGCCACGGCCACGCTGACGACCGCTGGCCCGACGCGCTCGACCGCGCGCACGACGGCCTGGGAGTACGCGTCCAGCGCCGTGGCCTCGTCGGGCGGCGGCCCGGCTGGCGCCCGGTGGTCGACGTCGGCGGCAAGGGGAGCGATGCGCACGCCCGCACCAACGGCGCGCACCCCGCAGGTATTCCGCAGGCGGGCAGGGGGGTGCCCGCCGGCCGCCGAACCGATGCAGCATCCCGTCGTGGAGGCCCTGATCATGACCGAGGCCACAGACTACATCGAGTACCTCAAGCAGGTGCCGATCTTCGCCACCCTCCCGGCGCGCGAACTGGAGTCGGTCGCCCGGTCGATGCGTGAGCGCACGTACGAGCCCGGGGCCGTCATCGTCAAGGAGGGCGACCCAGGGCTCGGGTTCTTTCTCATCACCCGCGGCCGGGTGGAGGTCTGGCACCACGATCACCGCATCCGCGAACTCGGCCCCGGGGAGTTCTTCGGCGAGATGGCGCTGATGGAGGAGCGGCCGCGGTCAGCGACCGTCAAGGCCGTCGAGCGGACCACCTGCCTGCAGCTGGTGCGCTGGGATTTTCGTGCGCTGCTGAAGGAGAACCCGGACCTGGCCGTCAGGATGCTCGAAGTCGTCGTGCAGCGCCTGCGCGATCACCCGGCCGCGCACGACGACACCTGACGCCGGCGCGGGGGGCACGCACGCTGCGGACGGGCCACCGGTCCCCGGGACGCCTCAGGGAGGCCGGGCATCCGGCCTCCCTGAGCCAGGCGGCACGCCCGGGATCGGTGCGCGACCTGCTAACCCAACGGCTTGACGTTTGCGGCCTGCGGACCCTTCTGGCCCTGCACGACCTCGTACTCGACCTTCTGGCCCTCGTTGAGGGTCCGGTATCCTTCCTGCTGGATGGCGGAATAGTGGACGAAGACATCCTTGCCGCCCTCGTCTGGCGTGATGAACCCGTACCCCTTCTCCGCGCTGAACCACTTCACTGTCCCTATCGGCATGCCCAGCCCACCTCTTTCATGTCACGCCCGTCCTACGATGCCGCCTGACGGCCGTTCCAGATTACCTGTTCTGATTGGCGGCCCGAGAGGAGATTCCTCCTGGCGTGCCCGGGCCCCCGGGACACCCGGGCCGCGCCTGCACGCCTCCCGCGGGCCGGCCCGACGCCCGGTGGCGGTCGTGGTGCTCGCGGCGATCTGCGCGGTGCTGGCCTCGCCTGCGGCCGCACCTGCGCCGCAGCCCGGGCGTCCGCCTGCGCCCGTGGTCGCCGAGCTGCCCAACGGTCTCCAGGTGGTCGTCGAGGAGCAGCCGCACACCGAACTGGCGGCCCTGTACACCTGGGTGCGGGCCGGGTCCAGAGACGAGGACGACGGGAACAACGGCGCGGCCCACTTCCTGGAACACATGCTGTTCAAGGGTACGGCCCGGCGGCCGCCGGGCGAGGCCTGGCGCGAGGTGGACGCCATGGGCGGGGCGATGAACGCCTCGACCTCCGTGGACTGGACTGCGTACTACATCGTGGCAAAGGCAGCCGATCTCCCGCGGATGCTCGACATCCAGGCCGACGCGCTGCTGCACTCGACCCTGGACGCCGACGAGGTGGAACGCGAGCGGCGTGTCGTCGTCGAAGAGATCAACCGGCGCGACAACTTCCCCGGCACGCGCGCCTTCGAGCTGCTGCGCGCGGCGGCCTACACGGTGCACCCGTACCGGCGGTCGGTGCTCGGGACGCGGGCCGGCATCGAGCGCATGAGCCGCGACGTGCTGGCGGCGTTCTACCGGACCCATTACGTGCCCGAGCGGATGACGGTCGTCGTGGTGGGAGGCGTGCGGGCCCGGGAGGCCCTCGCGCTCGTCCGGCGAGCGTACGGCAGTGGGGGGCGCGCGGCGACGCCGCGCGCCCCCCGCCCGGCGGAGCCACCGCTGCAGGGCATCCGCCGGGTGGCGGCCGAGCAGGACGTGCGCGCCGCATATCTGGCGATGGGCTTTCCGGCGCTCTCAGCGCGCGATCCCGACTTTCCGGCGGCCGGAGTGCTCGCCGCCGCGCTCGGCGCCGGCCTCGGTGGCCGCCTCCGGCAGGCGCTGGTCGACCGGGCCCGCGTGGCGCAGAGCGTGAGCGCATTCCTGCCGGCGTGGGAAGACCCGGCGATCTTCGTGGTCTCGGCCGTCACCGCGCCCGACCAAGCCGAGCGCGCGGAAGCAGCCATCGTCGCCGAGCTCGACGCGGTCCGCGACCGCGGCCTGAGCGACCTCGAGCTCCAGCGGGCCCGGAGCCTGGTGGAAGGCGAGTACCTCTACCACACCCACACCGTGCGCGGGCGCGCGTTCGACCTGGGCTTTGCCGCGACGGTCGCCGGCCTGGACATGGGGACGGGCTATCTGGATCGCCTGCGGCGGGTGACCGCGGACGACGTCCGGCGCGTGGCGCAGCGCATCCTGGACCCGCGCCGTTACGTCGTCGCCGTCATCCGGCCCGCCGTGCCGTGAACGTCGCCAGGGGCCGCCGGGACGGCGGAAGCCGGTGCGGCATGCCGGCCCGTCCGGAGCCGCTGCCCACGTGGGCCGCGGTGCGGATGGCGGCGGTCGTCACCCTGGCCGTCACGATGCTGGCGGGGCCCGCTGCGCGGGGTGCCGCGCCCGCCGCATCCGCGCCCCGCCCCGCCGCCCCGTCGCGGCATGTGTTGGACAACGGGCTGGTCGTGATCATAAAGGAGCGGCCGGCCCGGGGGCTGGTCGTGGTCGAGGCCATGGTGCGCGCCGGCCCGCGGGCAGAGGCGCCGGAGGAGGCCGGGGCCACCGCTCTGGTGCGGAACCTGCTGGTGCGCGGCACGCACCGGCGCAGCGCCCAGGAGATCGCCAGCACGATCGAGGCGGCAGGCGGCTTCCTGGGCGGAGGGACGTTCCCGGACGTGACCTCGGTATACGCGGTGGCGCCGGCCGGCCGCGCAGAGGTGGCGTTCGACCTCGTCGCCGACCTGGTCGGCAACGCCCGGCTCGACCCGGAGGAGGTGGAGTCCCAGCGCCGCCTGACCCTGGCCCGGCTGGGCCAGACGGCCGACCAGCCCCTGCAGCGCGCGGTGGAGCTGTCCAACGCGGCCCTGTACCCGTACCATCCGTACGGTCGGCCGCTTGCGGGCACGCCCGCCACCGTGCGCGCCCTCACGCGGGACCAGCTGCTGGCCTTCTACCGGGCGCACTTCACCGCGTCGAATACCGTGGTGGTCGTCGCCGGAGAGCTCGACGAGGCCCTGGCGCTCGCGCACGCCCGGCGCGCGTTCGGGGCGCTGCCCGGTGGGCCGCTGCCGTCGCGCCTGCGGTGGATGCGCGTCGTCGAGCGCGCGCTGGCACCGCCGCCGGCCCCACAGCAGGTGCGCGAGGTGCAGCCCACGTCGGGCGCCTGGATCGCCGCCGGGTATCTCGCCGTGCCGGTGGGCCACCCCGACTTCGCCGCGCTGCGCGTCCTGAACGCGGTCCTGGGTGAGGGCGCCGCATCGCGGCTGTGGGGCGAGGTCCGCGAGCGGCGGGGACTCGCCTATCAGGTGGGATCGGTCCTGGCATCGCGCGCCGGTCCCGGCTTCCTCCGCCTGGTCGCCGGCACCGACCCGCCCAACCTCTCCACCGTGGTGGCCATCTTCGAGGCCGAGGTCACCCGCCTCCGTGAGGCCGCGCCGGCGGCTGCCGAGGTCGAGCTGGCCAGGCGCAGCATCGCCGGACGCGCGGCGCTGGCGCGCCAGGACCTGGAAGCCGAGGCCTACGCGCTTGGGTGGCAGGACCTGCTGGGGCTGGGCCTGGACTACGAGGCGCGTTTCCTGGCGCAGGTCGCGCGCGTCACCCCCGACGACGTGCACCGGGTAGCGCGCCGGTACCTGACGGGAGGCGTGGTGGCGATCGTCGCGCCGCACCACGCGCGGTGAGGTGCGGGTGAACCCGGCACTCCGCCGCAGAATCCGGCTGGGCCTCGGCCAGCGGCGGACGGATGATGACCGACGCACGCGCCCGTGCCGCCCTTCAGGGCGCGACGTGGGATCGCTCGAAGACAAACAGCTTCTCGCGGGGGATGACGAGGCGCACCGGGCCCCGGTCCAGCGGCGTCCGGTGGTCCGCCATGAGTACCTCGCTTCCGACGCGCACGTATGCCCGGTACCCGGCACCCAGGAACAGGACGTCCACCACCTCGCCGTCGACCCAGACCGCGCCCGGCGGCGGTGGCACGTCCCGGGCGGCCAGCGCGATGTCCTCGGCCCTCGCGATGAGCGTGCTGTGGGCGGACGGCCTGATCCGGCCGTCACCGTCCACCGCGGCGGCCAGCACATTGGTAGCGCCCAGGAACTCGGCCACGAAGGGATCGGCCGGGCGGGCGTAGACGTCCTCGGGCCGTCCCGCCTGGGCCACGCGGCCGCTGTCCATCACGACCACCACGTCCGCAATGCTCATGGCCTCCTCCTGATCGTGGGTCACGTAGATGGCCGTGATGCCCGTGCGCCGTTGCAGCGCCCTGATCTCGACCCGCACGCGGTGACGAACCTTCGCGTCCAGGTTGGAGAGCGGCTCGTCCAGCAAGAGCACCTTGGGGCGTACCGCGACAGCGCGGGCCAGGGCCACGCGCTGCTGCTGCCCGCCGGAGAGCTCCCGCGGGCGACGGCGCTCGATGTCGGGAACGCGGTCCAGCTCCACGAGTTCGAGCGCTTCGCGCACGCGCCGGGGAATCTCCGCCGCGGGTACTTTGCGCAACCGCAACCCGAAGGCCAAATTCTCGTACACGTCCATGTGCGGCCACAGCGCGTAGTTCTGAAACACCATGGCGCAGTCACGCGCCTGGGGAGGGAGCGTGGTGACATCGCGGTCGCCCATCCAGATGCGGCCGCGGTCAGGCGCCACGAATCCGGCCACGCTGCGCAGCAGCGTGGTCTTCCCGCATCCCGAGGGTCCCACGATCACCGTGAGGGCGCCCGAGGGGAACTGCTGCGTCACCCCGGCCAGGGCCGTGACAGATCCATAGCGCTTGGTCAGGTTCTCGACACGGACGTCCATCGTCACACTCCTGCGCCATCGTCACAGCCGCCCGAAGAACGCCAGGTACTCGGCACGCAGAAAGCGCTCCATGAGCACCAGCAAGACCACCCCGGGAGCCATCAGCACCAGGGCCGTCACCGACGCAATCTGCAGCTCGTAGCCCAGGCTGGCTGTGTACATGTAGACCGGCAACGTGGTCACGTATGGTGCGCCCACCAGCAGGGTGCCCGTGAACTCGTCCAACGAGTAGATGAACACCAGAATGGCGCTGGCCACGATGCCCGGCGCCGCCAGCGGCAGGGCGATGCGGAAGAAGGTGTGGGTCATGGAGGCGCCCAGGTTGATGGCTGCCTCCTCCAGATCCTCCCCGATCGACCGGAACACCGCGGTCATGGTCCACACGGCGTAGACCAGCCCTCCCACCAGGTGGATCAGCACCACGCCGGGGATCGTGCCGGCCAGGTTCCACCGGTAGAAGAGCACCGCGGCGCTGGCGAACACAGGAAGCTGCGGGAACGCCTGGGGGAGCAGGAAGAGCATGAGGACCACCGGCCCCAGCGGCAGCCGTCTGCGGGCCGCCCCATAGCTGATCGGAATGGCGGTCAGAAGAGCCAGGGTTGTCGTGATGACGGCAATGCTCACCCCGCGCACGAGCGCCCCCAACAGGTCGCCGCGGGTGATGCGGGCCCAGTACTTGAGACCCACCGCCTGCGGGACCAGGGCAGGCCAGTGCCAGCGCTCGGCGACCGACCACACCACGAGGCTTGCCAGCGGACCCACGATGACGGCACACAGCAGCGCCACCAGGGCCGCGCGCGCCGCCATGCCCAGAAGCCCGGGATAGCGCGCCGCGGGGGCGAGGACGTCGGCCGTGCGAGCGCTCACCGCGACACCGTCCGCAAGTAGTAGTAGGCGGCACCCGAGGCCAGCAGGTACGAGACGACGCCCAGCGCGCTGGCCACGCCGAAATCACCGTGCTGGCCAAACCGGTAGTAGAGGTCGATCATGAGCATCTGCGGGCCCGAGCCCCGGCTCATCATCAGGGGAATCGAAAACGACGCCAGCATGGAGGTCAGGGCCAGAACGGCCGCCAGGGCAATCGACGAGGCCGACATGGGCACCAGCACCGCCCAGATCTGCCTGACGGTTCCTGCGCCGAACCCCCGTGCAGCCTCCAGGTACGACTCGTCCACAGCGCGGAAGGCGCCCATCAGCAGGAGCACGATCAAGGCCAGGTGCTTCCACGCCAGGGCGATGGCCAGACCGAGCCAGTCCTGGCCGAACCCCAGGCTGGCGTCGGCGAAGACCAGCCCCATGGCGTGCAGCACAGAAAGCAGGGTGCCGCGCGGGGCCAGGAGGATGCGCATGGCGTGCCCCACGACCACGAAGGGCACGAACAGCGGCACCTTGAGCAGGAACTCAACGGCGGCGGCGGCGTGCAGCCGCAGATAGCCGGCCAGGGGAATGCCCGCCCCGAAGGTCAGGGCGAGACCGGCGACGGCCACCAGCACCGTGTAGAGGACGTCCTGCCCGTACAGCCGGTACACCACCCGTAATTGGCCAGGGTCATGCGGCCGTCGCGCACGAACGATGCCGCCAGGGACTGGAGGAGGGGCACGCCGAACCCCACGACGATCACCGCGGTGGCGGGGATCGCCGCCATCCACCAGAGGACCGACTCGACCGGCCGGGCGCGTGGCACCGCGTGCCCCTACCCCGTCCGGTCGAGCCTGCCCGTCGATGTCGCCCTGCGGCTCGCCACCGGCTTCGCTACCGGACGATCTCCTCGTAGGCTAGGAGGATCGCGTCGTAATACTCGCCGATGGGCATCTGCTGCGAGTACCGGGCCAGGTCCTCCGGCGTCACAGCAGGGCCCTGGCCGCGGGCGAGACCAGCGGCATCACCCGCGTGGGGTCGATTCCCGGGTACCACCCGAACTGCTCCACGATGACCTTGGCCTGGATCTGCGGGTTGGCCACGAGGTCGATGTACTTGGCCGCCCACTCGCGGTTGGCCGCCTCCCGGGGGACCGTCAGGTACAGGGGGTAGATGGGCAGCCCTGGGGCGATGAGGACCGGGGTGATCTCTGGGTTCATGCGGCCCTCGTTCTTCCAGGCCACGAGCTGGTCCACCCACACGGCGCCCATCCAGATCTCGCCCCGGTTCAGCGCGTCCAGGGTGCCGGCGTTCCCCGAGGGGATCACTACGTTCCGGTTGAACTCGCGAAGTTGCTCGATGGCGCTGCGGATGATCCCGTCGTTCGCCTTGTCGAACGGCCCCTGGGTGAACAGCTCGTACCGGCCCGTCTTGTAGAACACTCAGGCCATGACGAAGCCAATGCCGGAGACGCCTCCCTTGATCCCGTTGTACCCGAAGCGCCGCGGGTTGGTCCGCACCCACGCCTCCAGCTCCGCGAACGTCCTGGGCGGCGTGGACACGAACTGGGGGTTGTAGGCGATGGCGATCTGGTTCTTGAACATCGGGACCACGTAGCCCTTGACGTCAACGCCAAACGCGCGCACGGTGTCCGGACCGACCACATACGGGGCGAACTGCAGCTCCGGCACATAGCGGCGCAGGAGGTTCTCCCGCACCATCTGGGATACGTACCGCATCGACACCAGGGCCACATCGATGTCCCAGTTGCGCCGGCCGGCATCCGCCTGGGCCTTCAGCTTGGTGTAGATGGCACGGCTGGCCGCCTCGCCGGTCCCCGTGCCCACCGCGTGGACCGTCACGTGCGGGTTATTCTTGGTGAAGGCGGCGCCCAGGACGTTGCGGTGTACCTCGACCACGTTGACATCTGCCGCGATGGCCACCTGAAGCGTCACGCGTGCCTGCCCGTATCCGGGCTGGACCGTCGCGGCAAGAAACCAGCAGGACCACCACCAGACCCGCCGCCCACCTCGTTATCCTGGCACCAGGGCTTCGCACGGGTAACTCCTCCTCCCGGTCTAGGATTGTTCTTCGAGCCGTGCGTCATGGGTGCCGGCCCGTCGACGCACCGCGGCCTCCCAGGCCCAGTCCACGGCCACCCGCGGGGTGGGCGCGCGCTGGATGGGATCGCCCTCGACGCCGGGACGGCACAGTTCCCAGGTCTGCAGGCCGATCACCGGTACCCCGAACTGGAGCGCGTACGCGATCTCCGACAGCGTCCCATAGGCACCACCCACGGCCACCAGCGCCTCCGCGGTGCGGGCGATGATGACGTTGCGCGCCTCCCCCATCCCGGTGACGATGGGAACGGTCACAAAGTCGTTGCCGCTCGCGGCGCTGGCACCGGGCAGGATTCCCACGACGATTCCGCCCGCGAGCGCGGCCCCCCGGGATGCGGCCTCCATGACCCCCTCCATGCCACCACAGACCAGGATGCCGCCCCGGCGGGCAATCTCCCGCCCGACCTCCTCGGCGGCTGCCAGCATCACTGCGGAGGCGTGCCGCTCGCCGATCACCCCGATGCGCACCGGGCTACTCACGGTACACCTCGTAGCAGTAGTCGACGGGCACATCGCCGTCTGCGAAGGTCGTTCCTTCCACCATCAGTACCGGCGCGCCTGGAGGGACGCCCAGCAGCCTGGCCTCCGCCGGTGCCGGCGTACCCGCGCGGTACGACCGATCGCACCGAGTGAAGCGAAAGCCGTACTGGCGCTGCATGACGAGATAAAGAGAGTCGGCCTCCAGGTCCAGGCGATCCAGGCCGGGACAGCGGGAGAGCGGCACATGCGAGACGTTGTAGGCGACAGGCGCTCCGTGCACCAGGCGCAGGCGGCGGACCTGCAGCACCGGTTCGCGCGGGTGCAGGCGGAGGGCGCGGCGGATCGGTTCGCGGGGCACCACGCGGCGCGCGCCGAGGAGCCGGTTCTCCACCTCCAGCCCCCGTGAGCGCATCTCCTCCGTGAAGGAGAGGACCGTCCAGAACCGGCGCAGCGCCCGCGGCCGCGTCACAAAGGTGCCACGCCCGTGGTCGCGGCGCAGGAAACCCTCCCTCACCAGTTCCGTCACAGCCTGACGTACCGTCATCTTGCTGACGCCGAACTGCACGACCAGCTCCTGCTCCGAGGGCAGCCGGTGGCCCTCGGTGAATCCGTCGCGCTGGATCCACCGCATCAGCCCCGCCTTCACCTGCAGGTACTTGGGGACCCGCGAGCGCGGGTCGACCGGACGAATCGCCATCTCTCCTAGACGTCTATGTATCTCTGCCCCAACGGTGCCGCCTGTCGAGGGGCCAGATTCAGCGCCGCGGGCCGTTCCGCACGCGGTGTCGGGACCCGCGCGCCGCGCCACCGGGCGACCTGCGGCGCACGCCCGTCGCCACCAGCCGCCGGTGCAGTTCCCGCAGGTCGCGCACGACCAGGTCGGGGCGCAGGGCCCGCCCCGGGGGGCTGGCGGGCGCTGTCACACCCGTCCGCACCAGGATCGTGTACAGGCCAGCGGCGCGGCCGGCGGCGACGTCGGTGGCGACCTGGTCGCCGACGATGGCGGCCCGGGCCGGCCGGGCGCCCAGGCGCGCCAGGGCCTCGCGCAGCAGCCGTGGGTGCGGCTTCCCGATAACGGTGGGCCGGCGCCCGGTGGCGGCGTGCAGGGCCGCGGCCAGCGACCCGGCGCCGGGGATCACGCCGGACTCGGTGGGCAACAGCAGGTCGGGGTTGGTCAGCACGAACCGGGCCCCGTCCAGCAGGGCCCGCGTGGCCAGGGCCAGCTTCCGGTAGGACACGTGGCGGTCCAGGCCGACGACCACCGCGGCCACGTGCTCCCACGCGGGCACGAATCCGGCGTCGACGAGGGCGCGGCGCAGCGCCGCCTCGCCGACGACCAGCACGCGGGCGCCGGCCGGGAGCCGCTGGCGCAGGTACGCGGCCGTGCTCACCGACGAGGTGACGATGCGCGCGGGCGGCACGCGCATCCTCATCTGCGCCAGCAGCCGCGCGTACTGCCGCGGCGTGCGCGTGCTGTTGTTGGTGACCAGCGCGTAGGGGAGGCCGGCCCGGTCGAGGAACGCCAGCAGCGCGGCGGCGCCGGGCAACGGCGTCTGGCCCCGGTACAGCACGCCGTCCATGTCGAACAGCAGCGCCCGCAGGCGCGGCAGCCGCATCTGGCCGCAGGGGCCCGCTACATGCCGATGGAGATCGCCTTGACCTCCATGTACTCCTCGAGGCCCTGGTGCCCGCCCTCGCGACCCAGGCCGCTCTCCTTGAAGCCGCCGAACGGGATCTCGTGGGTGTACCCGGTCGGGTCGTTGATGCCCACCATGCCGTACTCCAGCGCCTCGGCCACGCGGATCGCCCTGCGGAGGTCGCGCGTGTAGAAGTAGGCGGCCAGCCCAAAGGTGGTGGCGTTGGCCCTGGCGATCACCTCGGGTTCGTCGCCGAACGTCATCACCGGCGCCACCGGCCCGAAGATCTCCTCCCGCGCCACGTCCATCTCCTCGCGCACGTCCACCAGGACCGTGGGCGCGTAGAACAGCCCGCGGGCCAGCTCGCCGTCGGTCAACCGCCGCCCGCCGGCCACGACGCGCGCGCCGTCGGCGACGGCGGCCTGCACCAGGCCGTCCACCTTGTCCAGGATCTCGCGGTTGATGAGGGGCCCGATCTGGGCGCCGGGCGCGAAGCCGGGAGCCACCTTGAGCCCCTTGACCTTCTCGATGAACAACGGGACGAACCGGTCGGCGACCCGCTCGTGGACGTAGACGCGGTTGGCGCAGATGCACGACTGCCCCGCCACGCGCAGGAACTTGATGGCCACGGCACCCTCGGCCGCGGCGGCCAGGTCGGCGTCGTCGAAGACGATGAACGGCGCGTTCCCGCCCAGCTCGAACGCGACGCGCTTGAGGTGGGCGCTGGCGCCGGCCATCAGGCGCTTGCCGACCTCGGTGGAGCCCGTGAACGCCACCTTGCGCACGGCGGGATGGTCGAGGAAGGCCTGCCCGATGACCCCCGAGCGCGTCCCGGTCACCACGTTGAAGACCCCGGCGGGCAGCCCCGCCTCCTGGCACAGGCGCGCCAGGGCCAGCGCGGTCAGCGGCGTGGCGCTGGCAGGCTTGAGCACCACGGTGCACCCCGCGGCCAGGGCCGGTGCGATCTTGCGCGTGACCATGGTGGCCGGGAAGTTCCACGGCGTGATGGCGGCGACGACGCCCAGCGGCTGCTTCAGCACCCACAGGCGCTTGCCCGCCACCGGTGGCGGCACGATCTCGCCGTAGACGCGCCGCGCCTCCTCGGCGAACCACGAGAAGTAGCCGGTGGCGAAGGCCACCTCGCGCCGCGCCTCCTCGAAGGGCTTGCCGTTCTCCTGCGTGACCAACCGCGCCAGGTCGTCGCGGTGCTCGGTCATCAGGTCGAAGACCCGGTGGAGGATGCGGCCGCGCTCGATGGCCGGGGTCGCGGCCCAGGCGGGGAACGCCGCGGCCGCGGCGTCCACCGCCCGCCAGACGTCCTCGCGGCCGGCGTCGGGCAGCTCGGCGAGCGCCTCGCCCGTGGCAGGGTTGCGGACCGTCATGGTCTCGCCGCCGCCGGCGCCCACCCAGGCACCGCCCACGAACATCCGCGACTGCTCCGTCACCAGGCTCATGCCGGCCACCTGCTTTCGGCGTGGGATCGTACCGGTCGTTCGCGCCCTGGGGAAACCACCCCTGCTGGGCGCCCGGGGACCGTGGCTGCGACGCGCCCCGCGAGGACGTGGCTGTGCCGGCTGCGACGCTGCTGGTTACCGGGGCGCGCCGCGCAGGTAGCCCAGCACCGCCTGCCGGCAGCGCTCCCGGGTCGGGGCGTGCCGGGCCTCCCAGTCGGGTTCCTGCAGCCACTGGAGGAAGAGGCCGTCCACGATGGCACGCACGACGGAGGCAGCCTCGGAGATCTCGGAGACCCGGAAGACGCCCGCGCGGGCACCTTCCTCGATGATGTGAGCGTAGGCCGCGTCGACAATGCCGCGGAAGGTGGCGCTCAGCTCGTCGAACCGGTCCTGGCGCGCCGCGGCGCCGAGCAGGTCGAGGAAGGCCAGGTAGAAGTCGCGGTTGGCCCTGGGGTCCACGAAGATGGCATCGATCATCGCGGCCACCTTCTGCTCGGCGGTCGGCGCCCGGTGGACCGCGGTGTGGATCCGGCGCGCGACGCGGGCCAGCACCCACCGCATCGTGGCCAGGATCAGGTTCTCCTTGGTGCCGAAGTAGTAGAGGAGGATCCCCTTGCTGACGCCGGCCCGGTCGGCCACGCGCTGGAGCGACAGCCGCCGCAGGCCCTGCTCCACCAGCACCCGGTAGGTGTGGCGGAGGAGGTGCGCGTGCCGGGCCGAGCGCGGCTCCTCCAGGCCGGGGGCGCCCGGGACGGGCGCAGTGCGCAGCGTGCTCACGATGACCCTCCGGTGAGGCGCTCGGCCAGACGGGTCAACGCCTGGTGCGTCCCGTGGCCGAGCTCGTGCTCGACCCCATCGTAGCATGCGCCGGTGGCGCTGTCGTCGCCGGCCTGCAGCACGCCCTCGCCCATGGGGAAGAGGACCTCGTTCTCTTTAGCGATGTGCGCCCGCAGCAACGCCAGGTACTGCCGGCACGGCTCCAGGACGTCGTCGGGGGCGGCGGTCCCCTGTGCGTATCGGTCGAGCTGCGCCGCGATCTGCCGGACCAGCCGCCGACCCAGCTCGTGCTCCTCCAGCATCACGCCGATCGGCCCGCCCTCGCGCGGGATGCCCCGGCGCTGCAGGCACGGGAAGAGGCAGGACTCCTCCTTGCCGTGGTGACAGCGGTCCACGAACGCCTGGCTGAACGCCACCAGGTCGCGCAGGAACGCCGCGGGCACGCCCCGGCCATCCTCAACCGCGCGGAGCTCGCGCTCCAGCGCGTCGAGGACGCCCAGGATGACCCGGTGTTCCTCGACGAGCTCGCGGGTGGATCGCATGGCCACGGCTAGATCATGGTGAGACCGCCGCCCACGCTGAGCGTCTGCCCGGTGATGAACGACGCTCGCGCCGAGGCCAGGAAGAGCACGGCGTCGGCAACCTCCTCGGGCTGGGCCAACCGCTGCAGCGGCGTGGCGCGCACGATGGCCTGCAGGAGCTTCTCGTGGCCGTCGGCCATCAGCTGCCGGAGCAGCGGGGTGTCGGTGAGGCCCGGCGCGACCACGTTGACGCGGATGCCGTGGCGGGCCACCTCGCGGGCCAGCGCCTTGGTGAACGCGATCACCGCGCCCTTGGCGCCCGAGTAGACCGCTTCGCCCGACGAGCCGACCCGGCCGGCCTCGGAGGCGATGTTCACGACGACACCGGCGCCGCGCGCGATCATGTGCGGGAGCACCACGTGGCAGGTGGCCAGCACGCCCCGGTAGTTGATGGCCATGACCCGATCCCAGAACTCCTCGGTGGTCTCCACGAAGGGCGCGATGCGGTCCCAGCCGGCGGCGTTGACCAGCAGGTCGATCTGCCCCCAGGCCGCCAGGACCTGCGCGACCCCTGCCGCGACGCTGGCGCGCTGCGTCACGTCCATCGCCACGGCTGCGGCCTCGCCGCCCCAGGCGCGGATCTCCTCCGCGAGGGCTGCGGCGCCGGGACCGTTGACGTCCGCCACCGCCACCCGGGCGCCCTCGCGGGCCAGGCCCAGGCAGACGGCGCGGCCGATGCCGCTGGCGCCGCCGGTGACCAGTGCGACCCGCCCGTCGCTCATGGGTGGCCGGCTGGCGCGCCCACGTCCAGGCGAAACAGCTCCGCGGCGTTGTCGCGGACCAGGCGGCGGTAGGCCTCGGGCCGCAGCCCCAGCGCCCGCAGCTGCGCCAGGCTCTCCTTCCAGGGCAGACCGTTGGTGCCCCACAGGCACCGCTCCTGGCCCAGCCGGCTGTTGATGAACTGCACGAGTTCGGGCTTGAGGTAGCGCGGCATCCACGCGTCGATGCCCAGCCACACGGTCTCCCACTTGTAGCAGACCGAGATCAGCTCCTCCACCCAGGGCCAGCCGGTGTGGGCGCCGACGACTTTCAGGGTGGGGAAGTCGCACAGGATGCGGTCGAGGTAGATCGGGCGCCCGTGCTCGGAAGGCATCCCCTCCAGCACGTGGCCGACCTGGACCGAGACCGGCACGTCGAGGGCCACGCACGTGGCGTACAGCGGGTACATCCGGCGGTCGTGCAGCGGGATGTCGAAGCCGTAGATGTGGACGTAGACGCCGCGGAAGCCGAGGTCGCGCACGGCGCGCTCGATCTCCTGCAGGCTCTCGGTGATGCGGAAGGGGTTGTAGCCGGCCAGGCCGACGAACCGGTGGGGGTAGCGCGTCGTGTACTGCAGCACGTCCTCCAGCGTGGTGTCCATGTACATCCAGTGGTTGCGGTGCGACCACATCTTGCACTGCGTGATGCACACCTTGTCCACACCGGCGTCGTCCATGGCGGCCACCATAGCCTCCAGGCTGGGGAAGCTGGGCAGGCTGCCGCCCAGCGCCCGCTCCATGCGACAGACGAGCTCGCCCGCTTTGGCCCGGTTCCACCGCGCGATGAACTCAGGCGTGGCCACGTAGTACATGAAGTCGATGGCGCCGATCGGTTCGTCCACAGGCTCCCTCCTCGACGCGCGCCGTGGCAGTTCGGTCCGCGCTCAGGCCGTGGCGCGCTCGGCCAGCCGGCGCAGCCGCTCGTGTGCCAGACGGGCCGCGCCCATGGCGCCGGCGTAGACGCCCAGCGCGTCGGGCGGCACGCGGAACGTGACGTTCAGCGTCTCCTCCAGAGCCCGGCGCATGAGCGGCACGCGCGTCAGCCCGCCAGTCAGCGCGTAGGCGGGCTCGGCCCGCAGGCGCTTCACCAGCTGGGCGGCCCGCTCGGCCAGGGCTACCAGCGCGCCGGCGCAGACGTCCTCGGGGCTGCGGCCCGCCACCAGGTGGTTGATGACCTCGCTCTCGGCGAACACGGCGCAGATGCTGGAGACGACGGCAGGGGCGGTGGCGGCATCGGCCAGCCGCGCGATGTCGGCGGGCTCGTAGCCCATGTACCGCACGGTCTTTTCGAGGAAGGCCCCGCTGCCCGCCGCGCACTTGTCGTTGAGGCGGAACGTCTTCACCCGCCCCCGCTCGTCCAGGCGGATCGCCTTCACGTTCTGCCCGCCGATGTCCAGGACTGTGCGCACGTCGGGGTAGAGGCCGTGGATCGCCCATGCCTGTGCCGTCAGGTCGGTGACCGCTACGTCCCGCAACGGCACCATGTGGCGGCCGTAGCCCGTGGCCGCGACGTACGCCACGTCCTCGCGCCGGCACCCTGCGGCCTCCAGCGCCGCCTCCAGCGCCCGCTCGGCGGCCCGCGCGAAGTTGAAGCCGCTGGCGACCATCGCCCGCCCCACGATGGCGCCCGCGCCGTTGGCCAGCACCACCTTGGTGTACGATGCGCCGGCGTCGATGCCGGCGGTCAGCGTCACGGCCCGTCCCCTCCTGCGGCGGGCACCCCGGCCGGCAGCGCCGCGGGGGCCGGCCCGCCGGCTGTGATGTGGTCCAGCGCGAACAGGGCCGCGCCGATGGCCCCGCAGTAGTGCGACTCGTCGCTGACGTTCACCGGCGCCCCCACCATCTCGCCGATGAGCTTGACCATGGCCACGTTGCGCGACACGCCGCCAGTGAAGGTGAGCTCGGGGTGGATGCCCACCCGGCGGACCAGGGAGATGCTGCGGGCGGCGATGGCGGCGTGCACGCCCATCAAGACGTCTTCGACCTTCCGCCCCCGCGCCAGCCACCCCAGGATCTCCGACTCGGCGAACACGGTGCAGGTGTTCGTGATAGCCACCGGGTGCCGGGCGGTGAGCGCCAGCGGCCCCAGCTCGCCCAGCGGGAGGTCCAGGGCCGCCGACGCCGCACCCAGGAAGCGCCCGGTGCCGGCCGAGCACTTGTCGTTCATGCAGAAGTCGAGCACCTGGCCCGCCTCGCCAACGCGGATCGCCTTGGTGTCCTGGCCGCCGATGTCGAGCACGGTGCGCGTGCCGGGGAAGAGGAAGACCGCGCCCCGGGCATGGCAGGAGATCTCGGTGACCTGCGTGTGGCCGAACTCCACGCGGAAGCGGCCGTAGCCTGTGCCCACGATGTAGGCCACGGTGCGCTCGCTCACATCGGCGTCCTCCAGGGCCAGCTGGAACGCCTGCCGGGCGGCCTCGGTGAGGCGAGCGCCGGTGTCCACGATGCCACGACCCAGGATGCGCCGCTGCGGGTGCAGGACGACCGCTTTGGTCTGCGTGGACCCCACGTCGACCCCGGCGACGACGGTCACGACCTCACCTCCCCGCGCCGACCTTGCGGGCGGCCAGCGCCTCGAAGAACGCGTCCACCCGGTTCTTGATCTGCGCGTCCGACCACAGCCGCGCGTCGACCAGGTCGGACTGGATGAACAGCCCCGGCACGTCGTGCTGGATGCGCAGCCACTCCCGCACGTCGGGCAGACCGGTGGAGGTGGTCCGGCACGACTTGACGCCGTGGAGGCAGATGCCGTCCACGGCCCAGTCGCGCACCGCACCGGCGAGCCACTCCTGGGGATAGAACATCGAGCCGGTGAAGCCCCACCAGGCCGCCTGGAGCATCTGCTCGGCCAGGCTCTCCAGGGGGCGCGCCAGGTCGTAGCCGAAGCCCGGGATGAACCCGCCCCCGGCGAAGATCATGTAGGTGCTGAGCACGAAGACGCCGCCCCACGACTCGAACAGTTCCACGAACCGCTTGAAGTGCGTGTAGCATGCGGTCCCCGCCAGGAGCAGCCGGAACTTCTCGTCGGCCACGGTGCCCAGGCCCAGGCGCACGCGCTCGCGCAGTTCGTCCCGGGCCAGCGCGAAGAACCGGGTGCCCTCCGGGGTACCCCGGTACAGGTTGGCGATTCCCTGGTAAGTGATGCCCTCGCGGGCCGCGTTGAACGGCGCTGGCCGCTGGCGGTTGAGCGCCAGCACCTCGTGGTAGGCGGTGGCCATGCGGTTCGTCTCGGCCATGGCCTCGCGGAGCCGGTCGATGTCGAAGGGCCGGCCCGTGACCCGCTCGCACAGTGCGATCAACTCGCGCAGCTGCCCTTCCACGTAGCGGCGGTCGCTCTGGAAGGCCGGGTCAGCGGGGTCAGGCGTCGCGCCGCCGCCGCGCCAGGCCGGCAGGTCCAGCACGAAGACCGGGCACCGGTAGTAGTGCTCCCAGAACTCCGCCCACTTGACGTAGGTGTTGCACATGTTGGTGACCAGGACCAGCGCGGGGGGCGGCACGCGGCCGTGGGGGTGCTCGCCGCCCTTGAGCTGCAGCCCCACGTCCACCTTGACGTAGCCGCAGATATCCGGGGAGAAGCCGTAGTCCTCTGCGGCCTGCAGGTACGTCATGGACTGCCCGCGTACCGCGGTCTGCAGCGCGGTGACCTCAGGGAAGTTGATGACGAAGTCGAAGACCCGCAGGATCTCGTTGAAGGAGCCCATCACGAAGACGTAGGCGGCAGGCCGGCCGCCGCCTGCCGCGCCGGTCATCTCCTGCCACCAGCCATCCAGCAGCCGGCGGCTCTCCTTGCGGGTGGCGCCGACCAGGTCCTGGGCCTGCGTGGTCATCGTCGGTCCCCGTCCTCAGGCGAACTCGAAGAGCAGCGACTCGGCAAACGTCTCGACCTGGATCCCGACCTGCTCGAAGGTCGCCATCGTCTCTTCGAACTCCAGCACCAGGTAGGGCACCCCGGCGGCCTCCAGCGCGCGGGTGTAGTGCACCTGCTCTTCCAGCCCGGGCTCGCACATCTTGGGTGCCGCGACGATGACGGCGTCGGCGCCCGCGTCGCGCACCCGCTGGAGCAGCATCTCGGCTTTGGGCTTGCGCGGATCGTGTTGCACCGGGCTGTAGCTGGACGCGTTCAGGTAGGCCCACGCCAGGTTGGCCAGCGGGTCGCCGTCGGTGGCGACGTCGTCCTGCAGCCAGCGCAGCCCGATGAGGAGGTCGTCGTCGACGATGTAGCAGGCGTCCTGGATCACGGCCAGCATGTCCAGCGGCGGCTGCTCGCAGTAGCCACCCTCGAAGACCACGCGGATGCGGTCCTGCCGCCGGGCCGGCCGCTGCGGCACCAGGTCCAGAACGCGCCGCAGCAGCTCGTTGTGGGCTTCCCGCGGCATCACCGCGCCCGCGCGGGCCAGCACGTAGGCCTCCAGCGCCGACAGCAGCCAGGGCGTCTCGCGCTTGACGCGGTAGAGCGCGCGCAGCAGGCGGCGGTTCTCGTTGAACAGCGCGATGCTGGCCCGCAGTCCGTCGGCGGTGACCGTCCGGCCGGTGGTCTGCTCGATCAGCCGCAGCACCCGCCCGTACTCGCCGGCGAGGTAGTCTACCGCGTGCGGGGAGGCGGCGTTCTGCGGGAGGTAGAGCACCTGGGTGGTCAGGTGGGGGAAGTTGCGGACCCACACCCCGCAAGCGTTGCGCACCGCGTCGCAGATCGAGGGGATGACGAAGAGCGAGAGGAAGTCCAGGCGGCCCGACAGCGCCAGCTCGAGGGACGAGCGAACGATGGAACAGACGAAGGCAGCGATGCGGGCGTCGGCCTGGCGAATCTGGACGGTGCTGCCCGCCCCCATGATCTTCACGGGCAGCATCCCGGCGGCGTGGGCGAGTTCCTCGGGAAAGTAGACCTGGAAGTGGCCCAGGACCCTGCCCTCGGGATGGTCAGCCAGCCAGCGTCGGACCGCGGGGAAACTCGGATCCTCGACCAGAGCCCGGCAGTCGTCGATGATGCGCTCCAGGTCACCCATCGAGATCTCCCTGGCCCCCCATGTGCCGTCCGACCCGCCGGCCGGTCTCCGGTGCGGGCCCCTGGCAGGCCATGCCGCCCTGTCCTTTGCCCTCTCTTTTAACTGACCGGTCAGTCAACGTCCATCGGGTGGAGAACCGATTTTGCACAGCCTGACGAAGGCATAGCCCTCCATCAACCGACGGGCAGTCCTGGCGTATGCGGCCCGGAGGACCTGCCAGTCTCCCCTAGGCCCCGGCCGCGCATCCGCCGCTACGACCATGATGCCGCTGGGATGTCCAAGGCGGATGCGGTCTCCCCCGCCCGTCCGGGCCACCGCGGCCGGTACGCTCCCCGGGAGCACGGCAGCGACGGCGGCACACGCGGCCGCCGTTCCGGGGAACGCCTTGTGCAGCACAGGCGGTCGCCCGCCCGCCAGGCGGACCAGCAGGTCGACCGACCGGGCCTCCACGGTGGCACCCCGTAGGGTGGCAAACGGGGCGGGCGGCGCTACCGCCACCGGCAGTGGCACAAGACCGTCACGGGGCACACCCAGCCGGCCCGCCGCTGCCTCCTTGACGGCCATCATCGCCTCCAGCATGCGTGCGGTGAACGTCTGCGGCCCCTCGGTGCCGCTCATGCCCGCGGCCCGGGCCGGGAAGAAGACGCAGAGGTTGGCCAGGTCCACGATGGTGACCTCTACCGGACCGAGTCCTGCGACCGGGAGGACATCGCGCACGGCTCCGGTGGGGAGGAGACGGCCCGTGGCGGCGCCGGCGGCGCCGGCGAAGTCCAGCAGGATCTCCGCCCCTGGATCCGGCACACCGTCCACGACGCAGTCGCCTTCAACGGCCGGACGGCCGCTGCGAACCGGCACCAGCGCCGTGTAGACCTTTCCGGTGTTGGTGTTGTGCACCCGCACCGGCGTCAGCGGCTCGGCCGGCCGCACGAACCCTTCTTCGACGGCGTATACGCCCACGGCAGCCGAGAGATTGCCGCAGTTGATGTCGTAGTCGACCACCGGCTCGGTGATGCTGACCTGGCCAAAGGTGTAGTCCACGTCGGCGTCGGGGCGCGTGGGGGGGCCGATGATCGCCACCTTGCTGGTGAGGATGTCGGCACCGCCCAGCCCGTCGATCTGGCGGGGGTCAGGGCTGCCGAACAGCGCCAGAATCACGCGGTCGCGCAGGGCCGGGTCGGCTGGCAGGTCGCCGGTTCGCAGGAAGACGCCCTTGCTGGTACCTCCGCGCATGAGCACGCACCGGACCGGCACCTGCTCGCCGACCATCGGCAGTGCCGCGGGGGAGGCCCGAACGGCCCGCGCCACGACGTCCACCTCCTTGTCTGTTCCTCCAAATGGCGCCCGGTGGCCCCGGTCGGGACCGTGCGCCGGGCGGTTTATGCGGCGGCGATCAGCACCGTGCACGCCGCGCCCTCGATGCCTGCGGCTTTGCCCCCGCGGCAGTGAGCCAGACCCACCCGCGCCCGGGCGATCTGGCGGGCGCCGGCCTCGCCGCGGATCTGGCGGACGAGTTCGACCACCTGCGCCACGCCGGTCGCCCCCAGCGGATGTCCCTTGCCCAGCAGGCCGCCGCTGGGGTTGATCGGGCGCCGGCCGCCCAGCGACGCTTCCCCGCGCTCCAGCGCGGCCGGGTAGGCTCCCGGCGGCCACAGCCCCAGCCCTTCTACCCGCAGGATCTCCGCGATGGAGAAGCAGTCGTGGACCTCGGCAAAGTCGACGTCGTCGGGGCCCACGCCGGCCTGCTCGTAGGCCACCCGGGCGGTGCGCGCCGTGAGCTCCTCGAACGCCATCGAGCCAGGAGTGGCCTCCACGGCCCCAGTCTGCAGGGCGGCCGCCCGCAGCCGCACGGTGCGGCTGCGGCCCACCTGGTCCGCCACCCGGTCGCTGCACAAAATCGCGGCGGCGGCGCCGTCGCTCACCGGGGAGCAGTCCAGCAGGCCCAGGGGATCGGCGATCGGCCGCGCGCCCAGCACCTCCTCCAGCGTCACGGCTTTCTGGAACTGGGCGAGGGGGTTGCAGCTGGCGTTGTGTTTGTTCTTAACCGACACCAGGGCGATCTGCCGGCGGGTGGTGCCGAACTCGGCCATGTGGCGTCGCGCGCGCATGGCGTAGACCGCCGGCATCGTGAGGCCCACGGCCGCCTCCAGGTCGTCCTCGCCAGGGGTGAGCGCGCCGCGGAAGCGCGACGTCAGGTGCTCGACGCCCACCGCCAGAACCACGTCGTGAGCTCCCGCGGCGATGGCCAGCGCGGCCTCGCGGACGGCGACGGCGCCGCTGCTGCAGGCGTCTTCCACGTTGGTCAGCGGGATGCCGGCCAGTCCCACCTGCGCCAGGACCCGCTGGCCGGTCACCATACCCTGGAAGACGTGCCCGCAGTAGGCGGCCTCGATGCGCCGCGGGTCGATGCCGGCATCGCGGACGGCCTCCAGCACCGCATCTGCGCCCAGGTCGACCGCTGTGCGGTCGGTGTGCTTGCCGAACTTCGTCATGCCCACGCCGAGGATCCAGACCTCACCCATCGCGCACCTCCCTCGCCACGTCCTGTCCGTGGGGGACCTGGCACGGGTAGCCCCGGTAGGCCAGCACCGGCCGGCCATCGGACGTCGCCCGCACGGGCTCGACGCGGAGGTCCACCGGTGCGCCGATGCGGACGTCGCTCGGGTCGATGTCGGCCAGGGGCGCCAGGACCCGTACGCCGTCGGGCAGGTCGACGTATGCCAGGACGTAGGGCGTGGGGAACTCCGGCGTCGACTGGTGCACCACGGTGTAGGTGTAGACGGTGCCGCGCGAGGACAGGCCGACGACCTCCAGGTCGGTGGCCAGACATCGCGCGCAGACCAGACGACGCGGGAAGTAGCAGGCCCCGCAGCGCGGGCAGCGGCTGCCCGCCAGGCGCAGCCGCCCGCCCTCGTCAGGCACGAACAGCCCCGGCCGCAGAGGGACCGGCGCTGCAGCCGTCGCCGCCTGGTGCGCGGCCGCCGGTTCGCTCACCTCAGATCACCTCCACCAGGCGCCACCGGGACGCGGCACGCTCCACCGCCCGCAGCGCCGCGTCGATGGCCCAGATCATGGCCAGCAGCACGGTCAGACCCGCCAGGACATCACGGGCGTTGAACATCGACTGAGCGAACGCCACCACCACCCCTACGCCGCGGGAGGCGCCGACGTACTCCCCGACGATGGTCCCGGCCAGGGCAAACCCCATGGTGACGCGCACGGTGCCCAGCAGCCACACCGCCACGGCCGGCAGGTAGACGTGCCACAGCAACTGGACGCGGCGGGCGCCGAGCACACGGGCGGCGTGCACCACGTCGCGGTCCACCGCGGTGACCGCGGCATGGGTGTTGAACGCGGCCACGAAGAAGACCAGGGTGACGACCAGGACGATGCGGGGCGCCGCGCCCACACCCAGCCACAGCACCAGGAGCGGGTAGAGGATCACGCGCGGGACGGCGTTGCCGGCGGCCAGGAATGGCAGCACGATGCGAGTGGCCCGGGGCGAGGCAGCCAGGGCCCCACCGACCGCGGCACCCAGCGCCACCCCCAGCGCCAGTCCGCTTAAGGTCACGGCCAGCGTGGCGGTCACGTGCGGCAAAATGTAGCCCGAGGCCACCCAGGCGGCCGCCCGAACCAGGATCGCCGACGGGGTGCTCACGTAGAACGGGTCGATGGCCCCCGCGCGCACCCCGGCCTCCCACGCAGACAGCAGGCCGGCCGCAGTGGCCACCCGCGCCAGAGCCAGGAGCGCCCGCCGGCTAGGTGCGCCCATGGGCAGCCAGGACCTCGTCGCGCAGGTCGGTCCAGATGCGCCGGTAGGTGGCCACGAACGCCTCGCTGCCCCGTACCTCGGTCACGTCGCGGGGACGGGGCAGGTCCACGGGATAGGCGGCCTTCACGCGGCCCGGCCGGCGGGTCAGCACGATCACGCGGTCGGCCAGGGCGATGGCTTCCTCGAGGTCGTGGGTGACGAACAGGATGGTGCTGCGGGCCTCGGCCCACAGCGCCAGCAGCTCGTTCTCCATCAGGTTGCGCGTCTGCACATCCAGGGCTGCGAACGGCTCGTCCATCAGGATGATGGCCGGACGGTAGACCATGGTCATGGCCAGGGCGACGCGCTTGCGCATGCCGCCCGAGAGCTGCGAGGGGTAGTGGTGCTCGAACCCGGCCAGGCCGATGCGGTGCATCCACTCCCGGGCGGCCGCGCGGGCGCGGGCAGCGGGGGTCCCGCGCAGAACCAGCGGGAGCGCGACGTTGTCCAGGGCGGTCTTCCACGGCAGCAGGGTGTCGCGCTGGAAGACGTAGCCGATGCGGCCGGGCTGCAGCCCGGTGCTGGGCGCGCCGAAGATCCGTACCTCCCCCGCCGAGGGGCGCAGCAGGCCGCAGATCAGGTGGAGCAGCGTCGACTTGCCGCACCCCGACGGCCCGACCACCGAGACGAACTCGCCGGGCGCCACGCGGAATGACACGTCGGCCAGGGCGGACACCAGCGTGCCGCTCCCCGCAAACGTGCGGGCGAGCCGGTCTGCCTCGATGGCCGGCAGGGAGGGTCTGGCGTCTGCGGCGGAGAGCGGTGCGGCCGTCGCCGGCGCCTCAGCCTTCATACCGCGGCTCCTGCCGCCAGACGGACCAGCGGGCGTCCAGCCTGGCCACCGCAGCGTCCAGCAGCCACACCAGCACCATGGCCACCACCAGCCCTGCCATGACGCGGGACGTCTGGAAGAGGTGCTGCGCGCCGATGATCAGGTGGCCCAGGCCGCGCATCGACGCCATGTATTCGCCCAGGATGGTGCCGACGAACGCGAACCCCAGGCTAGTCCGGAGGCCGGCGGCGATCCACACCAGCGCCGCGGGGAGATAGACGTGGCGGAGCATGGCCGCCGGTGATGCCCCCAGCAAGCGTACCTGCGCCACCAGGGTCCGGTCGATCTCGCGCACGGCCCCCAGGGTGTTGAACAGGCCCACGAAGAGCACGATCGTGACCACCAGGGCGACCTTGGAGGCGACGCCCAGTCCCAGCCACAACGCCAGCAGCGGGTAGAAGACGATCCGCGGGGTGGCGTTGAGGGTGGCCAGGGCCGGTTCGCACAGGCTGGCCAGGGGCGGGGCCAGGGCCAGGAGCAGGCCCACCGCCGCCCCCAGCGCCAGGCCCACCACCAGACCGGCGAGCGCCGCGCCCACCGTGGCACCCAGATGGGGCCACAGTTCGCCGGTCGCAACCCACCGCCAGATCTCTGTGGCTACGGCCGACGGGCGGCTGGTGAACTCCTCGGACAGACGGCCGGCCCGTACTGCGCCCTCCCAGATCGCCAGGCCTGCCGCTATCACGGCCCCCTGGAGGCCGACGGTGGCCAGCCCGTCACGCCGCCGGTCGCTCACAGGCCGCTTCCCGCCGCGATGGCCTTGCGCACGAAGCGGTCGTCCACCATCCGCTCCACCGGCACCGCGAACGCCGGGTCGAGGAGCCGATCCTGCTTGAGGAAGCGGATGACGGTGGCCACGGCTTCGGGCAGGACACGGCCGTCTGGCGACAGCCCGCCCAGGTTAGCCCGGATCATCGCCGGCGTCCAGTTCAGCCCAGCCGGCAACGCCCGGGCGATCTCCTCGGGTTTCGCCCGGTGGAGGCGCAGCCAGCGCAGCGTGCGCACGAACGCGTCGACCATCGCCTGCGCTGCCTCGGGGTCGCGGGCCACCACGTCCGCACGGGCCAGCAGGCCGCTGCTGATGTGGGCCGCGCCGTAGAGGCGCACCGTCCCCTCCAGCGTCCGCACGTCGTAGAGCAGGCGCGCCGAGCCGTCCTCCACCAGGGTGGTGATCAGGGGGTCGAGGTAGACCAGGGCGTCGATCGCCTTGCGCCGCCATGCGGCCAGCGCAGTCGCCGGGCCGCCCACCGGAACGAACTGTACGGCCTCCGGCTCGACCCCCCAGGCGGCCAGGATGTGGCGGGCCTGCATGTGGGTCGCCGAGCCCAGGCCCGTGACGCCGACCCTGCGGCCGCGCAGGTGCGCCGGCGAGGTGACCTCGCGCAGGTCAGCCTGCGCGATCATGGCCATGGTCTGCGCGTTGAAGAACGTCAGCAGGAACTTGAGGTCTTTGCCCTGCTCGTGGGCCTTGATGACCTGGGTGATGGTCACGGTGGCGAACTCGGTGTCGCCGCCGATGAGGGCCGTGGTGGCCTCGGGGCCGCCGCGGAAGTCGACGAACGTCACGCGCCATCCATGGCGGCGCTGGAGGTCGTCGAAGACGCCGAGCCCCATGGCCACGTAGACAGGCAGGTAGCCCACGACGTTGGGCGGCCCGATGGCCACCCGCAGGTCGCGGCGGGCAGCCCCCGGCGCGGGCGCCGGCCGTCCCGCAGCAGCCAGCAGGGCCAGCGCGGCGGCCAGGGCCGCCGGCCGCGCCAGCGGCCCCGGCCGCCGCAGCCGTCCACCACATCGTCCGGATTCCATCGCGCTCACCTCCAGGATCGGTGCCGGCGCGCACCATCTGGCGCGTCAGCCGGCCCAGGGCTACACGCTCGGACCGGCCAGGCTGCGCCCGCCGCAGACGTAGAGCAGCTGACCGGTGACGTACGACGCCTCGTCGCTTACGAAGAACGCCACCGCGTGGGCGATGTCGTCGGGGATGCCGATCCGCCCCATGGGGATGGTCTTCAGCAGGCGCTCCTGCACCTCGTCTTTGAGGCTGCGGAACAGCGGCGTGTCCACCAGCGCCGGCGCGATGGCGTTGACCGTGATGCCGAACCTGGCCAGTTCCAGGGCCAGGGTGCGGGTGAGGCTCACCACGCCCCCCTTGGCCGCGGCGTAGTTGACCTGCCCGGGGTTGCCCAGCCACGCCCGCGACGAGATGTTGACGATGCGGCCGTACTGCTGCTCCATCATGAAGGGCACGGCCGCGCGACAGCACAGCCAGTACGACTTGAGGTTGGTGCGCAGCACGTCGTCCCAGTCCTCCTCGGACATCTTGGTCAGGTAGCGGTCGCGCGCGATGCCGACGTTGTTGACCAGGATGTCCACGCGCCCGAACGCCTCGCGGGCGCGGGCCACCAGCGCCGCGGCGCCGTCGGCGCGGCTGACGTCGGCGGCCACGCCCAGCGCCCGGGCGCCGGCGGCGGTCAGCGCGTCGACGACCCGCGCCACGCGCTCCTCCACGATGTCGTTGACGACCACGCACGCTCCGTCGCGGGCCAGCCGGGCGGCGATTCCCTCGCCAATGCCCTGGCCCGACCCGGTGACGATGGCGACCCGTCCGGCGATGCCCATCCCGTGCGTCCTCCCCTCGGCCGTCGGTGCCCGGCGCTAGCGGCCGGTGAACTGCGGCTCGCGCTTTTCCAGGAACGCCTGGATGCCCTCGCGGCGGTCGCGGCTGGCGCGCAGCGCCGCGTGCGCCGTGCGCTCCAGGGCCAGCCCCGCCTCCAGGCTCGCATCCGCCGCCAGGTGCACCGCAGTCTTGATGGCGCGCACTGCCAGCGGCGCGCGGGCCGCGATCGTCCCCGCCAGCGCCCTCGCCGCTTCCAACAGCTGCGGGCCCGGGACCACGCGGTTGACGAGGCCGATGCGGTAGGCTTCCGCGGCGTCGATGAACTCCCCGGTGAACATCAGCTCCTTGGCGCGCGCTGGCCCCACCAGGCGTGTCAGCCGCTGGGTGCCGCCAGCGCCGGGCATGCTACCGACCTTGGCTTCCGGGAACCCGAACCGGGCACCCTCCGCCGCAACCCGCAGGTCGCAGGCCAGGGCCAGCTCCAGCCCGCCGCCCAGGGCGTACCCGTTGATGGCCGCGACGGTAGGGGTGGGCAGCGCCTCCAGCTGCGCGAAGACGCGGCGCACCCGGTCGGCGAAGGGGTCGGGCGCGGTGCCGTCGTCGGCGTACTCCTGGGCCCGGGCCTTGAGGTCGGCGCCCACGCAGAACGCCTTCTCGCCGGCAGCGGTCACGATCAGGGCGCGCACGGTCCCGTCCTGCTCGACGGCCGCCAGGACCTCGCCCAGCCGGTCCAGCATCTCGGGCGTCAGGGCGTTGAGGGCCTCGGGGCGGTTGAGGGTCACCACCCCCACAGCCTGCTCCTGCTGGAACTGCACGATCTCGCTCACGGATGTTCACCTCCGCGCCGGGTCCGTCTGGGGAACCGGTGGCCTCCCTGCCCAACTCTGCACCACGCCCGCCGCCACCAAGCGGGCGATCTCGTCGTCGGTGATGCCAGCCTCCCGCAGCACCGCCGCGGTGTGCTCGCCCGGTAGCGGTGCCGGCCTGGAGATGCGTGGGGGCGTCGCGCTCAGCCGAAGCGGCTGGCCCACCACGCGCGCCGCGCCCAGCTGCGGGTGGTGCAGCGCGACCAGCATGCCGTTGTGCACGACCTGCGGGTGGGCTTCGAGCTCCGGGTAGGTCAGAATGGGGCCGCAGACGATGTCGGCGGCCTCCAGGACGGCCAGCCAGTGCGCCGTGGGCATGGCCCGGAAGATAGGCGCGAGGGCGTCGCGCAGTTCGACCCTGTGGGCCACCCGCGCCTCGTTGGTCGCAAAGCGCGGGTCGGCGGCCAGGTCTGGCCGGCCCAGGACGGCGCACAGCGCGTGCCAGCGCTCGGGCGTGTAGGCCGCCACCATGACGTGGCCGTCTGCGGTGGGGTACGCCTCGTTGGGCGCCGCGTACGGCGCGGCGCTGCCTGTGCGGCCCGGCGGGGTGCCTGAGGCCAGGTACATGGCGAGCGGGACGGTCTGGAACGCCAGCAGGGCGTCCAGGAGCGACAGGTCCACGCACTGGCCGCGCCCGGTGCGCTCGCGGGCAAACAGCGCCGCCAGGATGCCGGCCGCGGCCAGGAACCCCGCGGTGGTATCGGCGGCCGGCACGCCCACCTTGACCGGCTCGCTGTCGGGCGACCCTGTGACGCTCATCAGCCCGCTGGCAGCCTGGACGATCCCGTCCACGCCAGGCCGGTCGTGCCACGGGCCCGAAGCGCCGAAGGCCGAGATGGCGCAGTAGATCAGCCGGGGGTGGTCGGAGCGCAGCGTGTCGTAGTCAAGGCCCAGCCGCGCCATCACCCCTGGCCGGAAGCTCTCCACCAGGACGTCGCTGCCGGCCACCAGGCGCAGGATGACGGGGCGCGCCTGGGGGTGCTTGAGGTCGATGACGATGCTGCGCTTGTTACGGTTCATGCCGATGAAGGCTGCGGCGACGCCGTCGACGAACGGCGGGCCGAGCCCCCGGCCCCACTCGCCGCCGGGAGGCTCGACCTTCACCACCTCGGCGCCGAGGTCGCCCAGGTACATGGCGCAGATGGGGCCGGCGGCACCCTGGGAGAGGTCGAGCACGCGAATGCCTTCCAGCGCAGTCACGGTCGGGCACCGTGCGCCGCGGCGGTCGCCAGGGGTCGGAGGGCAGCCACCGCGTAGTCGGCGAAGCGCGCGGCGATCTCTGCCGGCGGGTGCTGCCCGTCGGGGCGGTACCACCGCACCATCCAGTTGACCATGCCCAGCACCGCGAAGCCCGCCAGGCGGACGTCGGTGGGCGCGAACTCGCCAGCGGCGATGCCGTCGGCGATGATGCGGCGGAAGAGGGCCTCGTAGCGGTCCCGCCATGCCACCAGCGCCTGGCGGTACGGGGGAGCCAGCGCGCGGCCTTCCTCGATGAAGCAGGCCACGTTGTCGCGGTCGCTGACCAGCGTCAGCACGTGGAGCCGCACGGCCTGCCGCAGGCGGTCTGCGGCCGGCTCGGCCCCGGCAGCGATACGCTCCAGGTCGGGCAGCGCCCGATCCAGGGTATGCTGGAGAATCTCGTAAAGCAGGGCCTGCTTGCCACGGACGTGATGGTAGAGCGAGGCCTTCGTGAGCCCCACGGCGCGCGCGATCTCCTGCATCGTGGTCCGCTCGAACCCCCGGGTGTGGAACAGGGCGGCGGCTGCGCGGAGGACCTGCTCGCGCGTGACGGGTATCCGGCGCTCGGCCCGCGTGACGCTGGTCCTCATCGGGTATCGTCCGGATGCTGGCCGGCCGCCGTGGCGCAGACGGGCACCGCGGGCGCAGACGTCTGCCGGAGCGCCGTGCCCAGCTGCCACCCGGCCGCAAGCGCCTTCAGGTTGGGCACGGCGGCCGCCGACAGCCGGCTGCGGACGACGGCCTCCAGCGTGGGCAGCCGCACCACGTCGCACAGCGCGGCCGCCACGCCCACGGCGACCATGTTGGCCGGGCGCGTGGTGCCGCTGGCCCGCCTGGCCGCCTCGGTGACGGGGATGGCGTGAATGCGCACCTGCCCCGTCCCCGTGATCGCCACGCGATCCGCGTCGACGATGGCGACCCCGCCGTCGGCCACGGCACCCGACCAGCGCGTCCAGGCCTCCGTGGTCAGCGCCACCAGCACGTCGGCCACGCGCGCCACCGGATAGGCGACGCGCGTGTCGCTGATGACAACGTCGGAGCGGCTGGCGCCACCACGGGAGGCGGGCCCGTATGCCTGCGCGCAGGCCACGCGCCGGCCCTCCGCCACGGCGGCCTCGGCCAGGACGAGCCCGGCCAGCACGACTCCCTGACCGCCCGCGCCCGAGAATCGTATCGCGAGCCTCACGGCGTCTCTCCAGGCCCCGCCGCGTCCACCGTTGCTGCGCGTACGCGGGCGGTGAACTCCGGGCGGTCGATGTCGACCAGCACGCCGGTCTCCACGGGCGGTCGGACGGGGGCCGGCCCGGGCTGCAGCAGGGTAGACGCCAGCGGCGCCAGGTGCGCGTCCACGGCGGCGGTGGCGCGGGCCTGGCCGGCCAGCATGGCAGCGCCGCTACCCAGCCGGTTGTACCGGCCGTAGAACTCCGGGCAGTCGCTCAGGATCTCGATGAACGCGAAGCCGCGGTGGCGCAGGCCGCGGGCGATCAGGTCCTCCAGCACCAGCGGGGTCCAGACCGTCCCGCGGGCGACGAACGTGGCACCGGCCGCGGCCAGCAGGCGGCATGCGTCGAAGGGCGGCTCCACGTTGCCGGCCGGCGCCGTGGTGGCCACGCTGCCTTCGGGTGTGGTGGGGGCCAGCTGTCCGCCGGTCATGCCGTAGATCTCGTTGTTGAACAGCAGGCAGGTGAGATCGATGTTGCGCCGCGCGGCGTGGATCAGGTGGTTGCCGCCGATGGCCAGGCCGTCGCCGTCGCCGGTGATGACGACCACGTGCAGGTCGGGACGGGCCAGCTTCAACCCGGTGGCGAACGCGGGGGCACGCCCGTGGGTAGCGTGGAGCGTGCAGAAGTCCAGGTAGCCGGCCAGGCGGCTGCTGCAGCCGATGCCTGCCACGACCGCCACGCGGTCCTGGGCCAGTCCCAGGCGGTGGATCGCCCGCAGCAGCGCGCCGGCTGCGATGCCGTGCCCGCATCCCGGGCAGAGGATGTGGGGCATCTGGGGCAGGCGGAGGTAGCGGCGCACGTCCACTGGAGGCCGATCGCCGGCCGCAACGCCCGGTGCCGGCGCCAGGCGTGTCCGGGCATCCATCATGCGTACCTCCCCACGGGCAGCGCCGCCTGCACGGCAGCCAGAATCTCTTCGGGCGCTATGGGCTCGCCGTCGGCGCGGCAGCACGGGACTACCGGGACCGCGCCGCAGACGACGCGTTCCACTTCGCGCACCACCTGGCCCAGGTTCATCTCGGCCACCACCAGCGCGTCGCACGACGCCGCCGCCATGCGTAGCGCCCGCTCGGGGAACGGCCACAGCACCCGCAGGCGCAGTGCCCCCGCGCGGATCCCGGCTCCTCGCGCCAGGTCCACCGCCTCTTCGGCGGCACGCCCGGTGATGCCGTAGCCGACGACGATCACCAGGGCGTCGTCGGTGCGGTACGCCTCCACCGGCTCCACATCGTCGAACACGGGTGCCAGCTTGGCCAGGCGGCGGCGCTGGTGCGCTGCCACCACCGCCGGATCCTCCGTGGGGAAGCCGCAGTCGTCGTGGGCCAGTCCCGTAACGTGGAACCGGTAGCCGCTGCCGAAGTCGGCCAGGGGCGGCACGCCATCGGGGTCCGGCGCGTAGGGCCGGTACGCCCGGGGTGGTCCGGTGGGGCGGCGGCGGGCCGGCAGGCGCGCCGCATCGGGCGGGCGCAGCACCGCCTCCTCGCGCAGGTGGCCGATCACCTCGTCGTAGAGCACCACCACCGGCGTGCGGAACCGCTCCGCGAGCCCAAACGCGTCGATGGTGAACTGGTAGACCTCCGCCACGGATGCGGGCGCCAGCACCAGGCTGGGCACGTCGCCGTGGGTGCCCCAGCGGGCCTGCATCACGTCGCCCTGCGCCGGTGCCGTGGGCAGGCCGGTGCTGGGGCCGCCGCGCATCACGTTCACCACCACGCACGGCACCTCGGCCATGGCGGCGAACCCCAGGTGCTCTTGCATCAGCGAGAAGCCGGGGCCGCTGGTGGCGGTCATGGCCCGCAGGCCTCCCAGCGAGGCGCCGATCACCGCGGCCAGCGACGCGATCTCGTCCTCCATCTGCACGAACAGGCCGCCGACCGCCGGGAGCCGGCGCGCCATCTCCTCGGCGATCTCCGACGAGGGCGTGATGGGATAGCCCGCGTAGAAGCGGCAACCCGCAGCGATGGCCCCTGCGGCGCAGGCGACGTTGCCCTGTACGAGGCGCGCGCTCACCGTCCCACCCCGGCCGCGGCCCGCGCGTGCACCGTGATGGCGAACTCCGGGCACAGCCATTCGCACAGGCGGCATCCCGTGCACCGCTCGTGCGCGACGACCTCCACCGCCCCGCGGCCGTCCGGGCGCAGGATGCTCTCGGGGCAGACGCGCACGCAGATGTCGCACGCCTTGCACCAGTTGGCCGCGACCGCCACGCGCCACGCCGCGCCGGGGCCCGGGGGCAGCCACCGCTCGGCCGACGGCAGCGGACGCGGCTCCAGCCGCCGGCCCTCCTCGAACGCCCGTCGGTTGACCGCGACGGTCCCTGGCGGCACGCACCGCTCGATGGCTTCTTCCCACAGCGCGGCAGGGAACTCGAGGTAGGTGGACAACGCGCCCAGCAGAATGGTGTTGGCCACCGCCGGCGTGCCCAGTGCCATGGCCAGATCGCGGGCGTCGGCAACCACCACCGGCCCGCGGTGCCGCGCCAGCGGCGCGGGGTCCAGCTCAGGGTAGCGCACGGTCCAGGCGCGGTGGTCCTGCTGCGCCGCCGGCGGCACGATGCGCGTCGGGTCGATGACGAGCAGCCCGCCCGACCGCAGGTAGGGCAGCCAGCGCAGGCCCTCGGCCCATTCGAACGCCACGAGCGCGTCGGCCTCGCCGAGCCCGATCAGCGGGCTCCACACGACCTCGCCGAACCGCACGTGGCTGAACACCACGCCGCCGCGTTTGGCCATGCCGTGGACCTCGCTCTTCTTGACGTCCAGCCCCGCCGCCCGTGCCACCTCGCCCAGGACGGTGCTGGCCAGCAGCACGCCCTGGCCGCCGACGCCCACAAGCAGCACGCCCTGCGCCGCCGTCACGGCCCCGCACCGTCGCCCGCGCGGGCCGGGGTGATCGCCCCGGCCGGGCACAGCTGGGAGCACACCGTGCACCCCATGCACAGGCTGGCGTCGATGCCCACTTTGGGGCGCCCCTCGTACCACTGCGGGATCCAGGCGATCGCCGGGCAGCCCAGCGCCATGCACGCCTGGCAGGCGGTGCAGGCGTCGGGGACCACGGCCAGGGGGCGAGTGCGGATCTTCACCGGCGACTCCACGCACGGACGGTTGGTGATGACCACCGAGACCCCGGGGTAGGACAGGGCGGCCTCCAGTGCCCGATAGGTCGCCCCGACGTCGTAGGGGTCGACCACCTCTACCCAGTCGACGCCCAGTGCGCGGCAAAGCGCGGCCAGGTCGACGCGGGGCGCGGGCGCGCCGCGGATCGTCTGGCCTGTGGCCGGATGCGGCTGGCCGCCGGTCATGGCCGTGGTGCCGTTGTCGAGGATGAGCACGGTGATCGGCGTCTGGTTGTAGACGGCGTCCAGCAGGGCCGGCAGGCCTGCGTGGAGGAACGTCGAGTCGCCGATGGCGGCCACCACGCGGCCGTCGACACCGCCCGAGCGTGCCAGGCCCATGGCCACGCCGATGCTGGCTCCCATGGCCAGGCAGGTGTCCATGGCCGCCAGCGGCTGCAATGCTGCCAGCGTGTAGCACCCGATGTCGCCCGCCACCACCGCGCCCAGCCGGCGCAGCGCCAGGAAGGGCATGGCGTGGGGGCAGCCCGGGCACAGCACCGGCGGCCGGGGCGCATCCGGCGCCTGCAGCGGCGCGGGCCCGGGCCGCGACTGCAGGACCCCGGCGCGGATGAACCCCTCGCGGACCACCTCGGGCGTCAGCTCGCCCGTGCGGGGGAAGAACGCCTTACCTTCCACTGTCAGACCCGCCGCCCGCAGTTCTTCCTCGACGAGCGGGTCCAGTTCCTCGACGACGATGAGGCGGTCGACCGCAGTGGCGAAGGCACGGATGCGCTGAAGCGGCAGCGGGTACGAGAAGCCCAGCTTCAGGACGCTGGCTTCCGGTAGGACCTCGCGGACGTAGTGGTACGCGCCGCCTGCGACCACCACGCCTACCCGGCGGTCGCGCATCTCCACGGCGGTGAGCGGTGATGCCTCCGACGCCTCGGCCAGGCGCCGCAGGCGCTCCAGCAACACGGGGTGGCGGGAGCGGGCGTGGGCCGGCAGCATGACCCAGCGGCCGGGATCCCTGTGGAAGCCCAGGGGTGGCCGCGCGCGGCGCTCGCCCACCTCCACCAGACCACACCCGTGGCTGATGCGGGTCGTCGTGCGAAGCAGCACCGGCACCTCGAACGCCTCGCTGAGGTCGAAGGCGGCCAGCGTGAACGTCCGTGCCTCGGCGGGGTCGGCCGGCTCCAGCAGCGGCAGGCCGGCGAAGCGGGCGTAGTGGCGGTTGTCCTGTTCGTTCTGGGAACTGTGCATGCCGGGGTCGTCGGCCGAGACGATGACGCACCCGGCCGGCGTGCCGGTGTAGCCCAGCACCATCAGCGTATCGGCCGCCACGTTGAGGCCCACGTGCTTGGTGGTCACCAGGGCCCGGGCGCCGCCCAGAGCCGCGCCCACCGCGACGTCCAGCGCCACCTTCTCGTTGGTCGACCACTCGACGTAGACGTCGTCGTAGACAGCCAGCGCCTCCAGGATCTCGGTGCTGGGCGTGCCGGGATAGCCTGCGGCGACCTGGACGCCCGCCTCCCAGGCGCCGCGGGCCAGGGCATGGTTGCCCAGCAGCAGCGCCCGGCGGACGGTGGTGCCGGGGGGTGTGGTGCGAGGAGGCGCGCCGACCACGCGGGCCTCCCTACGAGGCCTGCGCGACCAGGAGGCCCAAGATCTCCTCGTCGCGCAGGACGCGGTGGCTGGCCTTGGCCAGGTCGAGGATGCGGGCGACCAGGTGCGGGTCAGGCGCGATCCCGTGCCGCTCGCACCACCACAGCACGTTGGCCTGCCCGCTCATGGGGCCGATGGTGATCACCTGCTCCCGGCCCACCGCCTCGGCCGGCACGCCGCTGTAGACACGGTTGGCCAGCCAGTGGTCGCCCTTGTGCATCGCCTTGCGCACGGCGGCGGCGTGCACGCCGGTGCTGGTCTCGAACGCGTCCTTGCCCACCACCGGCGTGTTGGGCAGCACCGGCAGGCCCACGGCCTCGGCCACCACGCGGCAGTACTCGGGCAGCGCCCGCAGGTCCGCCTCCAGCCACCCCAGGAGCACCAGGTTGACCAGCAAGAGCTCCATACTGGTGTTGCCCACCCGCTCGCCGATGCCCAGGGCGCACCCGTGCAGGCGGTCGGCGCCCGCCCCCGCCGCCACCAGGCTGTTGATGACGTCCAGCCCCCGGTCGCGGTGGCCGTGCCAGTCCAGCAAGACGTCGTCCCCCAGCACCCGGCGCATGTACCGCACCAGGCGAGCCGTACCCCACGGCGTGGCGTGACCCACTGTGTCGGCCAGGCACACGCGGGCGGCGCCGGCGTCCACGGCGGCCCGGTAGATGCGCCGCAGGTGGGCGGGCCGGGCGCGAGTGGTGTCCTCGGTGACGAACATCACCTCCAGCCCGCACCGGCGCGCGAAGCGCACCGCCGCCTCGGTTGTGCGCAGCAGGAACTCCAGGTCCCAGTCCTCGACGTATTGACGGATGGGGCTCGAGCCCAGGAAGATGGCGGCGTCGATTCCCACCCCGGCGCGCTGCTGGGCCTCCGCAATGGGCGCGATGTCGGCTTCCGCGGTACGCCCCGCGCAGTTGGGCCGAATGCGCAGACGCGCGTCGCGGATCTCCCGTGCCAGGACCACCACGTCGTTCAGGGCGTGGCGGCTGGCGGCCGGGTAACCGATGTTGGCGCCGTGGATGCCCAGGCGGTCCATCAGATGCAGGATCGCCACCTTGCGCTCCACCGGCGGGTGCACCACGGAGGGGCTCTGCAGTCCATCCCGCAGCGTCTCGTCGTTGACCTGCACCAGACGGCGCGGCGCGAGCCGCCGCGTGCCCGGCGCGTTCCAGTCGAAGATCAGGTCGCCTGTGCGGCCACCCATGGGCTTACCTCCTCACCCGCCGGTCCACGACCCGCACGGCCTTCCCGTCGCTGCGTGGCAGCTGGCGCGGTGGCAACACGGTCACCGCGGCAGCGAGCCCCAGCGCGTCCCGCAGCGCCTGCCGCAGGCGCTCGGCCAGGGCGCGGTAGTGCGCGGGGGAGGTATCGGCCCGCGCCTCCACCTGCACCTCCAGCACGTCCAGCCCCCGCGCCCGGTCCACCACCAGCTGGTACTGCGGGGCCAGATCGGGCAGCGAACCCAGCACCGTCTCGACCTCAGAGGGAAACACGTTGACGCCGCGGATGACCAGCATGTCGTCGATGCGGCCGGCCACCCGCGTCATGCGCACGTGGGTGCGGCCGCAGACGCACGGCTCGGGCACCAGCGCCGCGATGTCTCCGGTGCGGTAGCGCAGCAGCGGCGTTGCCTCCCGGGTGAGGGTGGTGAGGACCAGTTCCCCGCGCTGGCCGGGCGGCAGCGGGGTGCCGGTCGCCGGATCGATCACCTCGGGCAGGAAATGGTCCTCGTGGACGTGCAGGCCAGCGCGGGCCTCGCACTCAGCGGCCACGCCCGGCCCGATCACCTCGCTCAGCCCGTAGAAGTCCGCCGCGCGCAGCCCCAGGCGCCGCTCGATCTCTGCGCGTGTTTCCTCGCACCACGGCTCGGCCCCGAATAGCCCGCACCGGAGGCGCAGCGGGCCTCCGGTGGATTCTTCCACGACCTCGGCCAGGTGCAGCGCATAGGAGGGGGTGCACGCCAGCGCCGTGGCGCCGAACTCGCGCAGCAGCCTGACCTGACGGGCGGTGTTCCCCGTGGAGGTGGGCAGCACGCGGGCGCCCAGCCGCAGCGCGCCGTAGTGGAAGCCGAGCCCGCCGGTGAACAGGCCGTAGCCGTAGGCGTTCTGGATCAGGTCGCCCGGCCGCACCCCGGCGGCGGTCAGTGACCGCGCCATCACCTCGGCCCACACGTCGAGGTCGGCGCGCGTGTAGCCGGTTGCAGTCGGGTAGCCCGTGGTGCCCGACGAGCAGTGGAGCTCCACTACCTCCTCCGGCGGGCAGGCGAAGTGGCCGAACGGGTAGAGGCGACGCAGGTCGGCCTTGGTCGTGAACGGCAGTCGCGGCAGGTCGGCGATGCCGCGGACCTCCTCGGGCGTGAGGCCAGCGGCGGCCAGTCGCTCGCGGTAGAACGGCACACGCGCCCACACCCGGGCGACGACCTGGCGCAGGCGCTGGTCCTGCAGCCGGACCAGCTCTCCGCGCGGCGCTGCTTCGGCTGCCGGGTCCCACAGCACGCTGCTCACGCGCTCACCCACCCCGTCCCGGCCCCTCCGGCGCGGCGGCGCAGCAGGGGTACGATGCCGCCGGCCTCGAGGATGGCCAGCATCTGCGGGGGCAGCGGCGACCCGGTCAGCACCTCGCCGGTCCGGAGGTTGTGCACGGTCCCCGCTGCCAGGTCGACCTGAACCGGGTCGCCGTCGGTCACGGCGGCCGTTGCGCCTGGACAGGTCAGCACCGGCAGGCCGATGGCCACGGCGTTGCGCAGGAAGATACGGGCGAACGACGCCGCCACCACGCACCCCACGCCCAGGGCCTGCAGCCCTTCGGGCGCGTGCTCGCGGCTGCTGCCGCACCCGAAGTTCTTCCCGGCGACCACCACGTCTCCGGGCCGTACCTCGGCGGCGAAGCGCGGGTTCACCGCCTCCAGCACGTGCCGCCGGCGCTCCTCCAGCGGCTCCACCGCGTAGGCGCCGGGCGCCAGCAAGTCGGTGCTGACGTCGTCGCCGAAACACCACGCGCGGCCGCGGATGGGGACCCGGAACGCGGGCGGGGTGCGCGGGGAGGGGGCATCACGAGCCGCCATCTCATTCCGCCGCCGCCGGCTGCAGCACACGCCGCGGGTCGGTGATGCGGCCGTACAGGGCGCTGGCCGCCACCGTGGCCGGCGAGGCCAGGTAGATCTCGGCCTGGGGACTTCCCATGCGGCCGGCGAAGTTCCGGTTGTGCGCGCCGATGCACCGTTCGCCCGGCGCGAGCAGGCCCAGGTGGCCGCCAAAACACGGCCCGCACCCGGAGGGCAGCAGGACCGCGCCCGCGTCGACCAGCACCTCCAGCACCCCCTCGGCCGCCGCCTGGCGCTCGACCTGGCGCGAGGCCGGGCCGATGAGCAGGCGCGTGTGGGGGTGGACACGGTGCCCGGCCAGGATGCGGGCGGCCACCCGCAGGTCCTCGATACGGCCGTTGGTGCACGAGCCGATGAACGCCTGGTCGATGGGGACGTCTTCCACCTCATGCACCGGCCGGATGCGGTCGACCGCATGGGGCAGCGCGACCTGGGGGGCCAGGTCGTCGAGCTCCAGAGTGAGGCTGCGGATGTAGCGTGCGTCAGGGTCGGGACCGAATGGCGCCGCGTCGACCCCGCACCGCCGCAGGTGCGCGGTCGTCGTGGGGTCGGCGGCAAACAGCCCGAACTTGGCGCCCAGCTCCACGGCCATGTTGGCCATGGTGAGGCGCCCGGCCATGTCGACGTCGTCGGCTGCCGGCCCGCCAAACTCCAGCGCCTGGTACTGCGCGCCGTCGGCGCCCAGCTGCCCGGCCAGGGCCAGGATGGCGTCTTTCCACATCACCGCCGGCCGCAGCCGCCCGACCATCTCCACGCGGATGCTGTGCGGTACCTGCAGCCACAGTTCGCCCGTGGCCAGGACGTACGCCATCTCGGTAGTGCCGATGCCGGTGCCTCCGACCCCCAGGGCCCCGGCCGTCGTCGTGTGGGAGTCGGTGCCCAACAGCAGCCCGCCCGGCGGCGCCAGCCCGCGCTCTGCCACCAGCTGGTGACAGATGCCGGAGCCCGCGTCGAAAAAATGCGCGATGCCGAAGTCGCGGACATGGGCGCGGATCCGCCGGTGCACCTCGGCAGCGGCTACCGACGGCGCCGGGACCAGGTGGTCGATGACGACCGCCACCTTCGTGCGATCCCATACGGCGAGCACGCCGGCATCGCGCAGCAGGTCGAAGACGGGAGCGGCGAAGATGTCGTGGAGGAGGGCAAGGTCGGGTCGGCCTACGACGAACTCGCCCGGGGACACGGCGGCGCGCCCCGATGCCCTGGCGAGGATCTTCTCGGCCATCGTCATGCCCACGGGGCGCCTCCAGGGTCGGACCCGTCCGACCGGTCGGTCAGTTTCACCTTGGGGGAGTATTCCGGAGGGCACAATCGGCCAGATGCAGGATCGTTCTCCTGCAACTGTTGAGGAGATCTAGCGACCGCGCCCGTCGCCCGGAGCGATGAGGCCCCACCGCGCCGCCACCGCCACGGCCTCAGCCCGGGTATGCGCGCCCAGCTTGCGCAGGAGGTTCTGCACGTGAGTGCGGACGGTGACGGGCGAGACGAACAGCGCGCGGGCCACGGCCCGGGTGTCCAGGCCCTGCGCCAGCATCTCCAGCACTTCCAGCTCGCGACGGGTCAGAGCGCGCAGGGGCGACGACTCGCGATCGAGCCCGGCGCGGGCGGCCAGCGCGTCCAGCACGTCCTCGGCGCGGCGCCGGGTCGTGATGTCACGGAACAGGTGGACCGTCACCCGCTGCCCGTCGAGCGGCGCGGTGATTACCAGGGTGCTCACGTTGACCCACACGTCGCGGCCGTCGCCGCTGCGGTAGCAGACGTCGCGCGCGGGGATCGGTTCTCCCCGCTCCGCCATGACCATCTCCGGGCAGTGGGCGCAGCACACCAGGTGCCCGGAACGGTCGCGCCCCGCCAGCACCTCGAAGCAGGCGCGGCCGACGACCTGCTCGCGGCGCCATCCCAGCAGGCGCTCCGCGCCGGTATTCCACAGGAGGATACGCTGACGCGCGTCCAGGGCCACCGCCGCGTCCCCCGCGCGCTCCAGCGCGTCGAACAGCCATCCGAGCGCCCCGCGGGACGGTGCGGTACTCACGTCCGTCCTCCGCGCGCCCGCCGCCACGCGTGCGGCCCTGTCCGCCCCGCGGCACCGGTCGGCGACCCGGCGGCACGCACCGGGGCCCGCGGCCGGTGGACAGCGAGGAAGTGCGCGGGGCCACCGGCCTCGTCCGCCAGCCGCACGTACGTGGTGTCGGCCACGTACTCGGCGTGCGAGCCGTCCCGGGCCAGGTAGGTGCACCGCACTGTCGTCCCGCGGGCCAGAGCCGCCGGGCAGCGCACAGCCAGGCTCGCCAGGGTACGGGTGTGACAGCCCACCACGTCGGCGCAGCACCCGATCTCCTGGTCGTCACTGACGCCCCACAGCCGACGTGCGGCGGCATTCAGCAGCACCACCCGCCGGTCGGCGTCTGTGACGAAGGCAGGGAACGGCAACGCCTCGAACGCGACCGCACCGACCCACACCCGGTGCGCGGCCGGCAACGGCGACCTCTCGCGCAGGCGGTACCCGATCCCCCATACCGCCTCGATGAAGACCGGTGACCGCGACAGGTCGCCGAGCTTGCGGCGCAGGCGCATGACCAGGTTGTCCAGGGCCCGGGAACCCGGCCCCGCCCGCATTCCCAGGCGCGCGGCCAGCTCCTCCCGAGCCCAGGTCCGGCCGGGCGCCTCGGCCAGCACGCACGCCAGGTCCAGCTCCAGGGGCGTCAGGCGCACGGGCCGCCCGGCGACCACCACCTGACGGCGCGCCGGATCCACCTCCAGATCGTGGCAGGCGGCCAGCAGACCCAGGCGCGCCGACGGGCGAGGCGACAGCGGGACCGCCACGGTGGTGCCCCCTACCGGTGTTGCCAGGCAGGGGCCCGACGCTCGAGGAACGCGGCCAGCCCCTCGTGCGCGTCAGCGGTGGCCATGAGGTCGGCCAGGTAGATCCGTTCGGCCTGCGTCAGGGCGTCGTCAAACCACCGGCGGAAGCCGGCCAGCGCCGCCCGCTTGGTCAGCCGCAACACCGCGGCGCTGGTCCCCGCCAGCTGCTGGGCGACGCGTTCTACCGCCGCGTCCAGTTCAGCGGGTGGGACCACCGTCGTGACCAGTCCCAGCTCACGTGCGCGAGCGGCCGGCAGCGGTTCGCCCAGCAGCAGCGGCGCGAGCCCCGCTTTGCCCAGCAGGAAGGGGAAGGCGGCGGCTGCCGCCGGCGGGAACACGCCGACGCGGATCTCGGGCTGCCCGAACGTGGCCCCCTCAGCCGCCACGACGATGTCGCACAGCGCCACCAGTTCGCACCCGCCTCCCAGCGCCGGCCCGCCCACTGCGGCCACGGTCGGCACGTCGGTCGACACCAGCGTGCGGCACAGGCTGTGGAAGGCGGCGAGCATCTGGCCGGCCGTCTCGCCGGTATGTTCGCCAACGTCCACGCCGGCGGAAAACGCGCGGCCCCGGGCGGACAGCACGATCGCCCGCGTGGTTGGCGCGGCTTCGGCGCGGCGGATGGCGTCCTCCAGCTCGCCCATCACGGCCATGGTCAGGATGTTCAGTGGCGGACGGTCGAGGACGATCCGCGCGATGCCATGGTCGATCGCCAGCCGCACGAACGCTGCCTCGGGCACGACCAGCCCCCCGGGCCGATTGCACAGCCCACCCCCCGCCGACCGCACGCCCTCGCGGCCGATGGGGGTCAAGTGCGACAACTGTAAGACACCGGCTGCCGCCCGGCTATCGGGCGCTGGCCCGATTTTGCGCCGCTGCCACACCACCGCGCCCGGGCCGCTGCTACCGGCTCGGGGCAGGAGGCGCCGGGCAGAGGCGGCGGGGCAGGACGGGGCTGGAGGCGCGTGGCCGTGGACTGCCGGCTACGGCAGCTGGAGCCGGGTGATCCGCCGTGCCAGGGGGACCAGCCCCTCGCGGAAGACGAGGAACAGGACCACCAGCAGCACGCCGTATGCCAGCACCGTCGCCTGGCCGAACGGCCGCACCAGCTCGTCCACCAGGGCGAACAGTGCGCCGCCGACGACAGGCCCGAGCAGCGTGCGCATCCCACCCAACAGCAGGGCGATCAACACGACGATGTCGACGTGGGCCAGGGCGAAGACCGACGGGCTGATGAAGCCGTTGAAGTCGGCGTACAGGGCGCCCGTGAGTCCGATGAGCCCCGAGCCCACCGCGGCAGCCAGCACCTTGTACCGCGTGACGTCGATCCCGGCCAGCTCCGCGGTCAGCTCGTCCTCGCTCAACGCGCCGAACGCCAGACCCGGCCGGCCCGCCATGAGCCACTGGTAGAGGCCCAGCGCCGCCAGCAGCAGGGCGAGGAAGACGTAGTAGGTGGCAATGGCGCCCCCGCCGAGGCCGATGCCCAGGCCCTGGGTCACGATGCCGGTCTCGCCGTTCGTGTACCGGCGCAGCCCCAGCAGGAGGTTCTGGAAGATCAACGAGACCACCAGGGTCACGATGCCCACGAAGATCACCCCGAGCCCCCGGCGGGCCGCCACGTAGCTGAGGCACGCGCCCAGCGCGATCGCGGACAGGGTCCCCAGGCCCATGGCTACTGTCGGTGCAAGCTTCAGGTCGCGCGTCAGGATCACCGCGAGATAGGCGGACGATCCGGCCAGGGCGCCCACGCAGAGAAAGAGCTGCCGGGTATGGCCAAAGACGATGTTGAACGCCACGGTGTACGTGGTCTGAATGAGCATGAGCGTGGTGATGCGCAGCGAGTAGATGCCGGTCCCGGTGGCCCACGGGAGCGCGGCCAGGACACATCCGGCGGCTAGGACCGGTACCATCCGCGCGGGATGCGGCCGCCCCATCATGTCCAGTAGGCCAGCAGGCCCTCGGGGCGCACCAGCAGGGTGAGCAGCGCCGCCAGCAGGAGCAGGATCCAGGTCAGGTAGGTCCCCACGTAGTAGCTCGAGATGGCGTTCACCAGGCCCAGCAGCAGGCCCGCGGCCGCCGTACCGGTCAGGCTGCGCACGCCGCCCACGACGGCCACGATCAGGGCCAGCACCGTGAACTCGGGGCCCATCTCGGGTCCGACGTTCGAGAAGAACGCCTGGGCCAGCCCGGCCAGCCCGGCCAGGAGTCCGCTCAACCCGACGATCAGCGTGCGAGTCCGGGCCACGTCGATGCCGCACAGGGCAGCGCCGGTCTCGTTCTGGATGATGGACCGCACCGCTTTCCCCAACAGCGTCCACCGCAGGAACAGGGCCAGCAGCACGAATGCCGCCAGCGCCATGCCCGAGGCCGCCAGGCTGGCGCTGCGCACCACCAGCCCACCGACGACCACGGCGGCAGTGGGCAGGCGCAGGGTCAGCGCCACGGCGGGGTAGCGGTAGGCCAAAAACCCGTCCACGGCGAACGCGAGCCCCAGCGTCAGGATCAACGCCAGCAGGAGCCGCTCCTCGCCCCGGCGGCGATACGCCGGCAGCATCAGGGTGCGGTCCATCAGCACGCCGGCACATCCCGCGCCCAGCGCGCCGATGGCGGCGGCCGCACCGGGGTGGAGCCCGGCGCCGATCAGCAGCGCGGCCGCCACGCCGGCGATGACCGCCAGCTGGCCGTGGGCCAGGTTCAGCACGCCGCCCAGGCCGTAGACCATCGTGATGCCGACCCCGAGCAGAGCCAGCTGCAGACCCTGCACCAGCCCGTCCAGCACGACGGCGACCATCGCGCGCGATCAGCCTCCGGCGCGCATCCCGGTCAGGCGATGCCCAGGTACGCGCGCTTCAGCGTGGGGTTGCCCAGGAGATCCTCGGGGGAGCCCGATAGCACCACGCGTCCGTTCTCCAGGACGTACAGCCGGCGGCAGAACATGAGCGCCATCGGCACCTGCTGCTCGGCCAGGAGGATCGTGAGGCCCGCGTCACGCAGGCGGTCGAGCTGCCGGTACAGTTCCGCCACCAGGCGCGGCGCCAGCCCCGTGGAGGGCTCGTCCAGCAGCAGCAGCCTGGGCCGCAGCATCACCCCCCGGGCGATGGCCAGCATCTGCTGCTCCCCGCCGCTGAGCGTTCCGGCGCGCTGGTGCCGGCGCTCTGCCAGCCGCGGGAACAGCGCGAAGACCGACTCGAGCCGCGCGCGCGAGCCGTCAGGGTGGGGGTAAGCCCCCAGCTGCAGGTTCTCCAGCACCGTCATCTGGGGGAACAACTCACGCTCGGCGGGGATGTACACGACGCCGAGCCGGGCCACCTGGTGCGCCGGCAGGGCATCCAGCCGCCGGCCCTCCCACGTCACCGCGCCGCTGCGCGGCTGCAGCAGGCCGGCGATGGTCTTGAAGAGCGTGGTCTTGCCCGCGCCGTTGGGCCCGATGACCCCCACCGCCTCGCCCGGCCGGACTTCCAGGCTCACCTCGCGCAGCACCGGCACGTCGTCGTACGCCGCCGCCACCCGCTCGAGCGTCAGCATGCCCTCACGCGCGCGTGGTCAGCACCTGCGCGGGATCCGCGACGCCCAGATAGGCCTCCACCACCGCGGGGTCGCTGGCCACCTCTTCGGGGGGGCCTGCGGCGATCAGCCGCCCGTGGTCCAGCACGAGCACCCGCTCGGCGGTGCGCATGATGGCATGCATGACGTGCTCCACCCAGACGATCGCCACCTGCCGCTCGTCCCGCACGCGGCGGAGCAGCTGCACGCAGCCATCCACCTCCACGGGGTTGAGACCGCTCATGACCTCATCGACCAGGACCAGCGCCGGATGGGCGGCCAGGGCGCGCGCGAAGTCCACCAGTTTCTTCTCCTGCAGCGTGAGCGTAGCCACCGGCTGGTCCCGCCGGGCCTCGAGCCCGACCAACGCCAGCGTGGCCTCGGCCTGACGGCGGGCCGCTGCCACGGTCTGCCGCGAGGCGCCGTCGCCGAAGGCGGCCCCGACGGTCACGTTGTCCAGCACCGTCATGTGGGGGAACAGGCGCGGGATCTGGAGGACGCGCCCCACGCCCAGGCGCGCGACCGCGTGGGGCGCCAGGCCCGTGATGGGACGGCCGCGCAGCCGGACCGTGCCCGTGTCGGGGCGCAGCACGCCGCTGATCAGGTTGAGCACCGTGGTCTTGCCGGCGCCGTTGGGACCGATCAGCCCCACGATGCTCCCTGGCGAGACGGAAAAGCTCACGTCGTGCACGGCCACCATGCCCCCGAACGTCTTGGTGAGCCGGTGGCACTCCAGGAGCGCTCCGTCACTCGGGCGGGACATACACCTCGACGGTCGAGCGGAAGAGCCACTTCTGGTACCAGCCCGCGCCCGGGTTGACGCCGCCCGGCGACTCGCCCGTCTCGATGGCGAAGATGATCGGCCGCGCCTCCTTCATCTCGCCCCATTCGGTGTACGAGAGGGGCCAGCCGTAGCCCGGCTGGTTGAACCGTCCCTTGCGGATCGCCTCCGCCAGCACCCGCGGGTCGACGCTGTTGGTCCGCTTCGCGGCGTCTGCCACGAGCTTGACGATCACGTAGCCGGAGAACGCGCTGTTGTCGAAGTAGCGCTTGTAGTCGGCATAGTACCTGGCCGCCAGCCGTCGGTACGTCGGGTTCTGGAAGTCCACGCAGGAGTAATCCAGGAACCGGCCGTGCACCGCGTCGCCGGCCCGCTGCACCATCAACTCAGGGGGGAGCACCGAGCCGATCACCGGCGCGGCCAGGCCCAGCTCCCTGGACTGGCGGACGATGGTCGGGTTCCCCGGCGGATGGCCCGCGGCGACCAGCAGTTGCGGGTCGAGCCGCTGGAGCCGGCGCAGGTAGGGCGTGAAGTCGGGCGTGACCACGGGCGCCACTTCCACCTGCGTGCGGACGCCCGGCAGCGGCGTGACGTAGCGCTCGAAGGCTTCCCGGATGGAATGTCCCCAGGCGTAGTCGGCCACGATGGCCGCGACGCGCGCGTAGTTCCCCTGGCGCACCATGGCGGCGATCGCCTGGACGTACATGGGCGCGGCCACCAGGCACGTCCGGAACGTGTACCGCGTGCTGCGGCGCAGGATCTCGTGCGAGCCGGCCATGGTGAGGAACAGCGGGACCCGCAGCGTCTCCGCCTCGCGCGACGCCGCCAGGGCCACGTCGCTGGAGATCACGGCGCCGGCGGCCACGATGCCCTCGCGCTCCACCAGGAAGCGGAACGCCGTAATGGCCTCCGCCGGGCTGTTGCGGTCGTCGCGCTCTACGAGCTCCAGCGGCCGCCCGAGCACCCCGCCCGCCGCGTTCACCTCCGCGACGGCCATCTTCATGCCGTCCCGCGCGTTCACGCCCCAGAAGGCGAAGGGGCCGCTGAGGGAACTGAGAAAGGCGATCTTCACCGGTCGTGGTTGCGCCGCGGCTGGCCCGAAGGCCAGGGCCAGCAGCGTCAGCATCGTCGCGCCTGCGAGTCCCGCACGCATGGCTGTCGTCACCTCGCTCCTCCCGGTCTTGGCGGTCTTTGGGACACAGGCCCGCGCTCTGTAACCTCACCATACCAAGCGCGCACGTATTGCGACAACCGTAACGCCGCCACACGGCGCCGGGTATCGGGCGGCGGCCCGATTTCTCCCGGGCGGGCCCGCCGCGCCGAGGAGGAGGCGGCCGGGTCAGAGAACCACCGTTCCGTGACCGCGTCGAGGGTCGCGCCGGCCATCCGGCGCTGGATTCTTGGCGACGCCTTCGCCAGACGCCTGCGCATGCAGGTGCTGGCCCTGCGCCCGGGGCGCAGCCGCGTCCGCCTGCGCGTCGAGCCGTGGATGGTGAACGTCCACGGTCTCACGGTCGCCGAGGCCCGGGAGGCACGTCTGGGACGCCGGACGGCGTTCTACGCCATGACCGTGAGGACGCGGGTCGGCACGACGGTCGCCACGTGCCAGGGCGTCGTGCACCGCCGGCTCCAGGAGGGATGAGCGTGATCTGGAATCGCACGATGGAGACCATGTCGCGCGCCGATCTCGAGCGGCTGCAGCTCGACCGGCTGCGCCAGGTGGCGACGCGCGTCTACGACCGCGTGCCTCTCTACCGGCAGCGCTTCGACGAGGCCCGCATTCGGCCCGACCAGATCCGGACGCTCGCCGACCTGCGGCGCCTGCCGTTTACCCGCAAGGCCGACTTCCGCGACCACTACCCGTTCGGCCTGCTGGCCGTGCCGCTAAGGGACTGTGTGCGCATTCACGCCTCGTCGGGCACCACCGGCAAGCCCACGGTTGTGGCCTACACGCGCGCCGACCTGGCGATCTGGGCCGACGTCTGCGCACGCTCCCTGGCCGCCTCGGGCGCGCAGCCCGGCGACGTCTTCCAGAACGCCTACGGCTACGGCCTGTTCACCGGCGGGCTGGGGATGCACTACGGGGCGGAGCTGCTGGGGCTGACGGTCATCCCCGCCTCGGGCGGCAACACCGAGCGGCAGCTGCTGCTGCTCCAGGACTTCGGCGCCAGGATCATCGCCTGCACCCCGACCTACGCCCTGGTGCTGGCCGAGGCCTGCCGTGAGCGCGGCATCGCGCCCGGCAGCCTGCCGCTGCGCTTCGGGGTGCTGGGCGCCGAGCCATGGACCGAGGCGATGCGGGACGAGATCGAGCGCGGGCTGGGCATCAAGGCCGTGAACATCTACGGGCTCAGCGAGATCATCGGCCCCGGCGTCTCCAACGAATGCGTCGAGGCCCAGGCGGGCGCCCACATCTTCGAGGACCACTTCCTGCCCGAGGTCGTGGACCCGCAGACCGGCGAACCCCTTCCCGCGGGCCAACCCGGTGAGCTGGTGTTCACCACGTTGACCAAGGAAGCGATGCCGATGATCCGCTACCGCACCGGAGACATCGCGGCGCTGCTGCCCGAGCCGTGCGTCTGCGGCCGCACCCACGTGCGCATGAGCCGGGTCATCGGGCGCACCGACGACATGCTGATCATCCGCGGCATCAACGTCTACCCGTCACAGGTCGAGGCGGCGCTGGGCGGCCTGCCGGAGCTGACTCCGCACATCCAGCTGGTGGTGACGCGCGAGCGCGCGCTGGACGACCTGGAGGTCAAGGTGGAGGTGCGCGAGGCGTTCGCCGCGCAGCTGGGGGGCGGCCTGCCCGACGGCGCGCCGGCGGTCGAGGAGCTCCGGGCGCGTTGCGAGCAGAAGCTGCACGGCGTCCTGGGCATCCACGCCAGGGTCACGCTGGCGGCGCCCGGCGCGCTGCCGCGCAGCGAGGGCGGCAAGCTGCGGCGCGTCGACGACCGGCGGCCGCGGGCGTAGTGCGCGAGGGCTTGGCGCCAGGCGCGGAGGCCGAAGTGACCGTGACGGTCACCGAGGCGATGCTGGCGTGGTTCGAGGAGCTCGGCCTGGTCCACCCGGTCTACTCGACGTGGACGATGGTGCGGCACATGGAGCTGGCCTCGCGGAAGGTCATCCTGCCCTTCCTCGAGCCGGACGAGGAGGCGGTGGGCTACAGCGTGAGCGCCACCCACCTGGCACCCACGCCGGCCGGGGCCCGCGTCACCGCCCGGGCCCGTCTGGTCCGGCTCGACGGCAACCAGGTGGTGTGCGCGGTCGTGGTCCGGCGGGGCGACGTGACGATTGGCGAGGGGACCACGGTGCAGGTCGTGCTGCCGGCGCAGGCCCTGCGCGCCCGGTTCGAGGCGATCGGTGCCCGGCCTCCCTCACCCTGAGCGTTCGGCCGACGCCCTGGCCCCCAGGTACGCGGCCTGCACCCGCGGGTCGGCCAGCAGGGCAGCGCCGGGTCCGGCGCGACTGACGCGGCCGTTCTCCAGCACGAACGCGTCATCGGCCACCTGCAGGGCCTGGCGCGCGTTCTGCTCCGCCAGCAGCAGCGTGTGCCCGGCCGCCCGCAGGTCCACCAGCCCGGCGAACAGCTCCCGGACCAGCAGCGGCGCCAGGCCCAGCGACGGCTCGTCCAGCAGCAGCAGACGCGGCCGCGCCATGAGCCCGCGGCCGATGGCGAGCATCTGCTGCTCCCCGCCCGACAGCGTGCCGGCGAGCTGACGCCGGCGCTCCCGCAGCCGCGGGAAGATGGCGAAGACCCGGTCCAGGTCGGCGGCGACGGCGGCGGCGCCCTCCGTGCGGAAGCGGAGGTAGGCCCCCAGGCGCAGGTTGTCTTCCACCGACATCGACGAGAACAGCTGTCGGCGCTCGGGCACGTGCGCGAGTCCCAGGCCGACCAGCCGCTCGGGCGGCCAGCCGGTCACGTCCAAGCCGTCGAAGACGATGCGCCCGGCGGCGGGGGCCAGGAGCCCGGAGATCACCCGCAGCAGCGTGGTCTTGCCGGCGCCGTTGGATCCGATCAGCGCGGCGACCGTGCCGGACCGGACCGCCAGGCTGACCTGCCGCAGCACCGTGAGCCGGCCGTAGCCCGCAGTGACGTCGCGCACGTCAAGGAGCACGCACGACCTCCCCGGCGCCCGGCCCCATGTCGGCTGGCTCGACGTCGCCGAGATAGGCTGCGATCACCCGCGGATCGGCCTGCACTGCGGCGGGCGGGCCGTCGGCGATGAGCGCGCCCTGATCCAGGACGGCCACCTCGTCGGCCAGGCCCATGACCAGGTCCATGTCGTGCTCGACCAGGAAGATCGTGACCCCGTCGTCGCGGACGGTGCGGATCAGCCTGCTGATCTGCGCCTTCTCCGTCGGCGTGAGTCCCGCGGCGGGCTCGTCGAGCAGCAGCAGGTGGGGCGCGGTGGCCAGCGCCCGGGCCAGCTCCACCACCCGCTGCAGTCCGAAGGGCAGGCTGTCGGCCGGCACGTGGGCCCACCGGGCGAGGGCGACGCGCTCCAGCAGCCGGTGCGCGCGCTCGCTCATGGCCGCCTCCTCCCGGCGCATGCGCCGCGACCGGATCACGGCGTCGGCCAGGCCGCTGGCCAGATGGCGGTGGCACCCGACCAGGACGTGCTCGAAGACGGTCATCCCCGGGAACAGCCGCACGTTCTGAAACGTGCGGGCGATGCCCAACGTGGCGATGCGATAGGGTGGCAGGCCGAAGAGCGGCTGGCCCAGGAAGGTGATGCGGCCGACCTGTGGGGCCAGCACCCCGGTGATGAGGTTGAACAGCGTGGTCTTGCCGGCGCCGTTGGGCCCGATCAGCGCCTTGATCTGCCCCGGCCGCACCGCCAGCGAGACGTCCCGCAGGGCATGCAGGCCACCGAAGGTGTGGCTGACCCGGTCCACCGCCAGCAGGGGCCGGCCCTCCCCCGCTGCGGCTGCCGGAGGACCGCTCACGTCGCCGCGCCCCCGGACTGCACGGGCGGCCCCATCGCCGCTGCGGCGCCCGTGGGCGCCGGGCGGCGGCCGGCCAGTCCCGACGGCCAGAACAGCAGCACCGTCACCAGCAACAGGCCGAAGACCACCGCCTCGATCTCCCCTGCCATCCCAGGAATGTACTGGCGGATGCGAGTGCGCAGTACCTCGCTCATCAGCAGCACGGCCGTCGCGCCGAGCGGCGCGCCCCAGATGCTGCTCATGCCACCCACGGCAGACATCACCACCAGTTCCAGCGACGGCACGAAGCCGAACGTGGCAGGAACCACGGCGGCCTGGAAGTGCGCGTACAGGCTTCCCGCCAGGGACGCCAGCGCGGCACTGAGGGCGAAGACCTGCGCCTTGTACCGGTGCGCGGCGATGCCCAGGCACTCTGCGGCGCCCTCGGCGCCGTGGATCGCGCGCAGCGCACGCCCGGCGCGCGAGTCGATGACGTTGAGGCCGACCGCGACGGCGCCCAGCGCGACTGCCCAGACCAGGAAGTAGTACCGCGATGCCGGCCACACCGGCCAGGGGCCGAGCCGCAGCCGCGGAATGCCGAAAACGCCGTCGAAACCACCGGTCAGGTTCAGCCGCGGCAGGCCCAGGTTCTCCCGCAGCACGATGTAGACGACGATGCCCAGGCCCAGCGTGGCCATGGCCAGGTAGTGGCCGCGCAGGCGCAGGATCACCAGGCCGATGGCGTAGGCGAAGCCGCCCACCAGCATCATGCCGGCGGCCATCAGCAGCCAGGGCCACCACCAGCTGGTGGCAATGACCGGCGCGATGCCGAGCGCCGGCGCGCGCACCGTCAGGATCGCCGAGAAGAAGGCCCCCATGCCGTAGAAGGCCGCCTGGCCCAGCGAGACCTGGCCGGCATACCCCATGAGCAGGTTCAGGCCGACCAGGACGATGGTGAAGATCCCGGTGCGGATCAGCAGGTCGAGGTGCACCAGGCCGCCGGTCAGGCCGGGGAGCGACAGGCCCAGCGGACGCGCCGCGTCCAGCCAGCCCAACAGCGCCACCACCGCGGCGGCAGCCGCGAGCCCGGCGCCGCGGCCCGGCGGCAGCCTCATGGGCGCTCGGCCTCCACCTCGCCGCTCGCGAAGCCCGGGGGCCGCGCCAGCAGGAGCATCACCAGCACCACGAAGGCAAACAGGTCCTTGAAGCCTGCCAGCGTCACGCCCGCCCAGAGGTTTTCGAGCACGCCCAGGATCAGGGCGCCGGCGATCACGCCCTGGAAGCTCACCAGGCCGCCCATGATGGCGGCCACGAAGCCCTTCAGCCCCACCTCCAGGCCCATGTCGAAGGTGGGCCGCGTGACCGGGCCCACCACGATCCCCGCCACGGCGCCGAGGACCGCGGCCAGCCCGAAGGCCAGCGTGGCCATGACGTCCACCCGGATGCCCGCCAGCTGCGCGGCCAGCCGGTTGACGGCGCACGCCCGCATCGCCTTCCCGGTCAGCGTGCGCTCGAAGAACAGGGCCAGCAGGACCACGCAGGCGCCCGCGGCACCCCAGATCCACAGGCTCTGTGCGCGGATCAGGACGTCGCCGACGAGAAACGACCGGTCGCGCATCTCCAGCGTCGCGAACGCCGGCAGCACGTACGGCCGCGGCCCCCACGCCAGCAGCGCCGCACCCTGCAGGACCAGGTACACGCCGACCGTGATCATGATCTTGGTCAGCAGCAGGGCACCGCGCGCCGGATGCAGGGCCAGCCGGTAGATGGCCACGCCGAGCCCGCCGGTGACCGCGATGGCCGCCAGCGCACTCGCCACCAGCCGGGGTGCCGTCGTGGCGGCCGAGGAGCCCAGGAACGTGATGGTCAGCATCGGCCCCAGCATGACGAAGGCGCCCTGGGCGAAGTTGATGATGCCCGTGACCCGGTGGACCACCACGAACCCCAGGGCGACCAGTGCGTAGATGGCGCCGGCCTGCAGGCCGTCTACCGCGAACTGCAGGTAGTCGGCGATCCCAAATCCATGGCGGCGGCCCGCCAGGGTCAGGGCCGCCGCCAGCAGCAGCGCGGCGCCGGCCAGTGCCCACCCGGGCCGCGGGCGCCACACCGGGCGCAGGCGGTCGCCGAGGGGGAGCACGCGGGCGGCCGCTTTCTGCACCGCGCTACTTCCACTGCTCCCTGGGCAGGATGACGAACTTCCCGCCCTTCACGGTCACGAAGACGAAGTCGCGGTAGTCGAACCCCAGGTGGTCCTCCGGGCTCAGCTTGAAGACGCCGTGCGTCCCCCGAATGCTGCCCAGCTTGGTCTCCAGCGCCTCCCGGACCAGGTCCCGCTGTCGCTCCAGCGGCTGCCGGTCGGGCAGCGTGCGCAGCGCGGCCAGCGCCCACTGCAGCGCGTCGTAGGCGTGCCCCGCGAAGGTGCTGATGGGGGCGCCGCCGGTGTAGCGCTGGTAGTCGCTGACGAACCGCAGGTTCAGGGGCCGCGTCGGGTCATTTGCCGGCAGCTGGTCGGGCACCAGGATCTTGCCGCACGGCATCACCGTGCCCTCCGCGGCCTGCCCCGCCGTCTTGATCAGGTCGGGGCTGCAGGCGCCGTGCCCGTGCACGATCCGGATGGCCGGCAGGCGCTCCCGGATCGCTACGTTGATGAGCGACGCGGCCGGGGGGATGCTGCCGATGACGACGGCCTGGCAGCCGCTGGCCCGGACCCGGGCCACCTGCGGGAACTCGGTCGCCGTCCGCTCGAACGCGTCGCCGTAGGCGATGCTGATGCCGGCCTTGCCATACACGGCCTCGGCGCTCTGGAACGTGTCCTTCCCGTAGGCTGTGTTCTCCGAGAGATGGCAGACGCGCCGCGCGCCCACCGCCTGCAGGTAGTCGGCCTGGGCCTGGGCGCTGTGCAGGTTCTCGGGCACCGGCTTGAAGATCCACGGGCGCATGCGCTTGGTGGCAGGGTCCTCGATGATGCTCCGCGCGGAGGCCATGGAGATCATGGGGGTGCGCCCCTCGGTGGCGATGGGCACCATGGCCAGGCTGGGCCCGCTGAGCGTTCCGGCCACGAGCACCGTCACCCGCTCCTCGCTGATCAGCCGCCGGGCCAGGCCGGCCGCTACGTCGGCGCTGGACTGATCGTCGAAGATCACGATCTCCACGTCGTGGCGCGCCCGGTCGGGCCCCACGATGCCACGCTGCACCGTGAGGCGTTCCTGCAGCATGCGCGCCACGTCGCGCTCAGGCACGCCCAGGCTGGCCCCCGGGCCGGTCACCGACGCGATGAACCCGATTCGGTAGGGCATGGATGCCCAGGCCCAGGGTCCGGCGGGCGCCAGCGCCGCCGTCGCCGCCACGGCCACGGTCACGAGCGCGATCCGCATCCGCTTCATCGTGCGCTCCCTCCTTCGTCGTGCGCGTCTGGGGCAGAGGACAACGCCGCCATCTGTCGAATCCCCTCTCTTACAAAATTCTCACCGGTGCAGCAACCCACGCATATCGTGGTATTCGGGACGATGACCCCGCAGAACCTTCCAGGCCCCCGGCGGGCCTCCTGGGCCCGCCACCTGGCCGGTGCCGGGAGGCCCGGCTGACGGAATGCTGCGCGGCTCGCTCGTGCCGCTCGTCACTCCCTTCCGGGCCGGAGGCCTCGACGAGACCGCGCTCGCCGGGCTCATCGAGTGGCAGATCGCCTCGGGCAGCCACGGCATCAGCGTGACCGGCAGCACCGGGGAACCTGCCGCGTTGACGCTCGCCGAGCGCGAGCGGGTCATCGCCCTGGCGGTGGAGACTGCGCGCGGCCGCGTGCCGGTCATCGCCGGCACGGGATCGGCAAACTACGGGGAAACGCTCCACCTGACGCGCTTTGCGCGGCGGGCCGGTGCCGACGCCGCGCTGGTGGTCACGCCGTACTATACGCGGCCGGGGCAGGAGGGGCTCTACCGCTACTTCCGCAGCCTGGCCGAGGCTGTCGATATCCCCATTATCCTGTACAACATTCCCGGCCGCACCGCCACGAACCTGGAGCCGGAGACCACCGCGCGCCTGAGCCGCGACTGTCCCACCATCGTTGGCATCAAGGAGTCCAACAAAGACCTGGAGCACGTCTGCCGCGTCATGCACCGCTGCGGGCCGACGTTCGCCGTCTACTCGGGCATCGAGCTGCTCTGCTTCCCGATCCTGGCTCTGGGCGGGGCCGGCTACGTCAGTGCCACCGGCAACGTGCTGCCGCGCGAGGTGGCCCGGCTCTACGACCTCGTCACGGCCGGGCAGTGGGAGGAGGCGCGCCGGCTGCACTACCACCTGCTGCCCATGAACGACATCCTGTTCATCGAGACGAACCCAGTGCCCGTGAAGGCGGCGCTGGCGCTGATGGGCCGCGCAAGTGCCGAGGTGCGCCCGCCCCACGCGCCGCTGCGACCCGAGCACGAGGCCAGGCTGCGCGAGGTGATGGCCGGCTACGGCCTGCTCCCCGAGGGCCGCGCCCAGGCGCCGACCACAGTCCCGGCACCGGGCGCCTCCTGAGGACGCCGGAGGAAGCTGGCGATGCGCCGGTGCCGCTTCATCGCCGACGGCCGCGTGCACCGCGGGTGGCTGGAGGGCGCCGCAGTCCGCGACGAGCGCGGCCGCGTGCACGCGCCTGACGCCTGCACCTGGCTGCCGCCGGTGGCGCCGTCCAAGATCGTCGGCTTCGCGCTCACCTACCGCGACCACGCCGCCGAACTCGCGGTCGCAGCGCCCGAGGAGCCCGCAGTCTTCTTCAAGCCGCCCTCGAGCCTGGTTGGCCACGGGGCGCCCGTCGTCTCCCCGCCGGGGGTGACCTACCTGCACTACGAGGCCGAGCTGGCTGTGGTCATCGGCCGGCGCTGTCGGGGCGTCCGGCCGGAGGCTGCGCCCGAGGTCGTGCGCGGCTACACCATCGCCAACGACGTCACGGCGCGAGACTTCATCCGGAACTTCTTCCGGCCGCCGGTGCGCGCCAAGGGGTGGGATACCTTCTGCCCGCTGGGCCCAACCCTGGTGGAGGGCGAGATCGCCGATCCGCACCGCCTCGGCCTACGGGCCTACGTCAACGGCGAGCTGCGCCAGCAGGGGACCACCGCGGACCTGGCGGTCTCGATCTGGGAGCAGATCGCCTTCGTCTCGGCGTTCATGACCCTGGAGCCGGACGATGTGATCCTGACGGGCACGCCCAGGGGCATCTCGCCCGTCCGGCCGGGCGACCGCATGCGTATCGAGATCGACGGCCTCGGCGCGCTGGAGAACCCCGTGGTCGACGGCACGGCCCACGACCGCCGGGCGGCGTCGGTGGCTTCCGAGGAGGGCTAGCGACCCATGGGCGCGAGAACCGGGCAGCAGTACCTGGACGGCCTCCGGGCCCGTCCCCCGGAGCTGTGGATCGGCGGGGCGCGGGTGGCGGACCCGACGACCCACCCGGCGTTCCGGCGCGTCACCCGCAGCGTGGCCGCCCTGTACGACATGCAGCACGAGCCGGCGCTGCGCGAAGAGATGACGTACATCTCGCCCTCCTCCGGCGAGCGTGTGGGGCTCTCGTTCCTCACGCCGCGCAGCCCCGAGGACCTGGTGCGCGTGCGCCGCATGATGAAGCGCTGGGCCGACTACTCCGGCGGCATGATGGGGCGGTCGCCCGACTACCTGAACCGCGCGCTCATGGCATTCGCCGCCGCCGCGGACTACTGCGCGGCCAACGACCCGCGGTTCGGCGAGAACATCCGGCGCTACTACGAGCACGTGCGCGAGCGCGACCTGTGCCTGACGCATACCCTGATCAACCCCCAGGCGAACCGCTCGGTGGGGCCGGCCCGCCAGGCCGACCCGTACCTGGCTGCAGGGATCGTCCGGGAGACCGCCGACGGCGTGGTCATCCGCGGCGCGCGGATGCTGGCCACGCTGCCGGTGGCCGACGAGATCATGGTCTTCCCTTCGACGCTGCTGCGCAGCGGGCAGGAGGACGCCCCGTATGCCTTTGCCTTCGCGCTCCCCTGTGCCACCCCGGGCCTGCGCTTCCTCTGCCGCGAGTCGTTCGACTACGGGCGCCCGCCCGTCGATCACCCGCTGAGCAGCCGGTTCGAGGAGATGGACGCCGTCGTGATCTTCGACGACGTGCTCGTGCCCTGGGAGCGGGTCTTCCTCCTGCGCGACGTCGAGCGGTGCAATCGCGCCTTCGCCGAGACGCGGGCGGTGGTCCACATGGCCCACCAGGTGGTCACGAAGAACGTGGCCAAGACCGAGTTCGTCCTGGGCGTGATCTGCCTGATCGTGGAGACGATCGCCATCGAGCAGTTCCAGCACGTGCAGGAGAAGGTGGCCGAGGTGATCCACTCCCTGGAGGCGATGCGTGCGTTCCTGCGCGCCGCGGAGGCCGACGCGGCCGTGGACCGGTGGGGAGTCATGACGCCCGCGTGGCCGCCGCTGGACGCGGCGCGGCAGCTCTACACCCGCCTCTACCCCCGCATGATCGAGATCGTCCAGCTGCTGGGTGCCAGCGGCCTGATGGCCATTCCCACCCGCGACGACGTGGAGGGGCCCCAGGCGGCGACCATCGAGCGGTTCTACCAGGCCGCCCGCGCGGACGCACGCGCGCGCATCGGACTGTTTCGGCTGGCCTGGGATCTGGCCGTCTCGGCGTTCGGCAGCCGGCAGGTCCTCTACGAACGGTTCTTCTTCGGCGATCCCGTGCGCATGGCCGGCGTGACGTTTGCCAACTACGACAAGACCCCGTACATCGAGCGCGTGCGCCAGTTCCTGGCGCGCGCGGACGCCGAGCGGGCGGGCTCGGCCGAGGTGGCCGTGCCTGCGGGAGGAGCGTCCGCCCCGGCCGGGGAGCGGCCGTGAGCGCCGATTCCCCGCGCGCGCCCGCACCGCCGGCCGCCGGCGAGCAGCCCCTGGACGCCCGCGCCTTCCGCCGGACGATGGGGCTGTTCGCCACCGGAGTGACGGTGGTCGCGGTCGAGACCGACGGCGGCCCGCTGGGCATGACGGCCAACAGCGTCACGGCCGTCTCGCTCGACCCCCTGCTGGTGCTCTTCTGCGTGGACCACCGCGCGCGCCTGCACGCCCACATGTCGGAGGGCCGGCGCTTCGCCATCAGCATCCTGCGCGACGACCAGGAGGTCCTGTCGCGCTACTTCGGCGGCGGCTGGCGGGACCACCCGGCGCCGGAGTACCGGTTCGAGGCGTGGGACGGCGCGCCGCGGCTCGTCGGCGCGCTGGCCGCGATCCGGTGCGAGGTGGCGCGGTTGTACGAGGGGGGCGATCACACCATCGTGGTGGGGCGCGTCACCGGCCTCTACGAGGGCTGCGACCCGCACCGCCCGTTGCTCTTCTTCGCAGGGCGCTACCGGCGCCTGGCACCGCTGGTGGCGCCTGCGATGCCGCCCGAGCAGTGGGGGCCCGACGGCGTTTCGATCTACTACGAGGAGTGGAGCGCCCAGCGGCCGGCCCCGCGGCTCGATCCGGAGGCGTCGGCGTGAGCGCGCCGGCGATCCTTCGCGCGGGCCACGCGGCGTTCCGCACGACCGATCTGGGCCGCGCGCGGGCGTTCTACGTCGACCTGCTGGGGTTCGTCGAGACCGCGCGCGAGCGCGAGGCGCTCTACCTGCGCGGCTACGAGGAGACCGAGCACCACAGCCTGGTCCTGCAGCGAGCCGCGACGCCGGGCGCCTCGCACCTGGCGTTCAAAGTGGCGTCCCCGGAGGATCTCGAGCGGCTGTACGTCCTGTGCCGCGACGCTGGCCTGCCGCACCGGTGGGTCGCAGACGACGAGGAACCCGGGCAGGGGCGGGCGCTGCGGGTCCAGGACCCGGGAGGCCTGCCCGTGGAGTTCTACGCGTCCATGACGCGCACCGAGCGCCTGCTGCAGCGCTTCGACCTGTACCGCGGCGCCCGTGTGATGCGCCTCGATCACTTCAACTGCCAGGTGCCCGACGTCGCGGGCCTGTCGCGCTGGTACATGGAGACCTGGGGCTTCCGCTGCTCGGAGTACACCGAGACCGACGAGACGCCCCCGCGCCTGTGGGCGGTCTGGCTCCACCGGAAGCACAACGTCCACGATATGGCGCTGATGACCGGCGCCGGTCCACGGGTGCACCACGCCGGCTTCTGGATGGCGGAGGCGCTGGACGTGATCCGCGCGTGCGACCTGCTGGCGGGCGCCGGATGGCAGGAGGCGATCGAGCGCGGCCCCGGCCGCCACGGGATCTCCAATGCGTTCTTCCTCTACCTCCGTGACCCCGACGGCAATCGGATCGAGCTGTACACCGGCGACTACCTCACCACCGATCCGGACCGGCCTCCGCTGCGCTGGAGCCTGAACGATCCCCGGCGGGCCACGTTCTGGGGCCACGCGCCCCCGCGGTCGTGGTTCGACGAGGCGTCGCCGGTCGAGTCGGTTGCCACGGGCGCGCTGCTGCCCGTGCGGGTGCCGGCGATGCAGGACCGGCCCGAGTTCGTTACGTAGGGTTGCCCGCGCGCTCGACCGGCGGCTCCCGGGGAAACGGGCACGGCGCAGGCGTCGACCCGGACGTGCGGGCGATGGCGCGGTGCTGGAGGGGATGCCCCTACCTGGCCTCGGTCGCCCTCACTGCCCGGCGCGGTCGTTCCGCGTCCTGGAGGATCGTGCTGCGTCGGCTCAGGACCACCGCGCCGACGACGAGCGCGAGCGCGACGACGACCACGGCAAGACGCGCGAGACCGGGGAGGGGACGGATGACGACCGGCGCGATGAGGATTGCCACCAGGTTCATGACCTTGATCATCGGGTTCAGCGCCGGGCCTGCCGTGTCTTTGAGTGGATCTCCGACAGTATCCCCGATGACCCCGGCCTTGTGGGCATCACTGCCCTTGCCCCCCAGGTAGCCATCCTCGATCTTCTTCTTGGCGTTATCCCAGGCGCCGCCGGTATTGGCCATGAAGACGGCCAGCAGCTGTGCGGTGAGGATGGCCCCGGCCAGGTAGGCCCCCAGGGCGCCGGCACCCAGGCCGAAGCCGACGAAGATGGGTACGCCGATCGCGATGATCCCGGGACCGAGTAACTCCCGCTGGGCCGCCCGGGTCACGATGTCCACGCTGCGGGAGTAGTCCGGGCGCGCCTTCCCCTCCAGCAGCCCGGGGATCTCCCGGAACTGCCGGCGTACCTCCTCCACGACCAGGAACGCGGACCGGCCGACGGCCCGGATGAGGAACGCGGAGACGAGGAACGGCACGGCGCCGCCGATCAGCAGGCCGATGAAGACCAGCGGCAGGTTCACCTGGATGCCGACGTGGGACAGCAGGTCCCCGGCGCGATCGGCGCTGGCCGCTTGCAGCTCCTGCACCGTGACGAAGAGGCGCGCTTCGTCGATGAACGACCGAAACAGCGCGATCGCGGCGACCACCGCGGTGGCGATCGCGAACCCCTTGGTGAGCGCCTTGGTCGTGTTGCCGATCTGGTCCAGCCGCGCCACGATGCGGCCGGCCAGTGAGCCGCCCCGCTCGACGCCCGACATCTCGAAGATGCCGTTGGCGTTGTCCACGATCGGGCCGAAGGTGTCTTCTGCCAGGATGAACCCTGTCGTCGTGAGCAAGCCGAGGCCGGCCAGCGCGACGCCATAGGCCGCCAGCGCCACGCTGCCGCCGAAGATCGTGAACGACGCCACCAGCGTGACGGCGATGGCCAGGATGGCCCACACGGTGCTCTCCAGCCCGGCGCCCAACCCGGTGAGCAGCATCGTCGCTGGTCCGGTCTTGGTCGAGTAGGCGATCTCCGTCACCGGGCCGCGATCCGGATGGGTGAACAGCTCCGTCAACCAGCCGATGCCCAGGGCGAGGAGGATGCCGGTCAGCGTGGCGAGGAAGAAGCGGAAGTCCGGCATGCCGGTCTGGGGGTCCTTCAGGTAGAAGACGTTCACCAGCCCGAAGCCGGCCACGGAGAGGCCCGCCGCCGTCCAGAAGCCGACGTTGATGGGCCGCATCGGGTCACCGAGTTCCTCATCCCGGGCGCGCACCACCCAGGTCCCGATGAGCGAGCCGAAGACCCCGATGGCGCGCACCAGCAGCGGGTAGATGATCAGCTTCAGGGCGAAGCCGCCGGCGGCGGCGATTCCCCCATAGCGGGCGACGAAGGCCGGGTCGAGCAGCGTGGCGGCGCCGAGGATGATCGCCGCCACCAGCGTCACCTCGTAGCTCTCGAAGACATCGGCGGCCATGCCGGCGCAGTCGCCGACGTTGTCGCCCACGTTGTCCGCGATGACGGCGGCGTTGCGCGGGTCGTCTTCGGGAATTCCGACCTCCACCTTGCCCACCAGGTCGGCGCCGACGTCCGCCGCCTTGGTGTAGATACCGCCGCCGACGCGCATGAACGCCGCGACGAGCGAGCCGCCGAAGCCGAAACCCACCAGCACGCGCATCGCGTTCTCGCGGAACAGCATGAACATGATCGTCGCTCCCAGCAGGCCCAGCCCCACGGTGAACATCCCCGAGATCGTGCCCGCCTGGAAGGCGATCTGCAGGGCCTCGCGGTAGCTGCGCCGGGCAGCGTTCGCCACCCGAACGTTGCCGTGCACGGCCGAGGTCATCCCCACGTACCCGGCCCCGTAGCTGGCGACGCAGCCCAGCAGGAACGCCGCAGCGATACCAAGGGCCAGCTGCGGGCGGTCAGTGTAGATCGGCCGGTACAGCACGTAGAGTCCCACGGTCACGGCGATGATGAACAGCAGCATCGTCCGCAGCTGTCGGGTGAGGTAGGCCATCGCGCCTTCCTGGATCGCACTGGCGACTGCGACCATCGACGCCGGACCCGGGTCGCGGCTGAGTACCCGTCGCCGCAGGTACCAGCCGTATCCCAGCGCGAGGATACTGCTGGCCAGCACCAGCCAGAGCAGGAGCGTTTCCTGGGCGCCAAACTCAGGGAGTGTGATCGTCGCCTCGCTCATCGTGCCTCCACGCTGTCGCCGGGGCCGCGCGCCCGACGTGGCCTGCCAGGCATAGGTGCCCCGTGCGGCCCACGGTACCCTGAACCGGCGCACAGGACAAGGGCCAGGCGGCGCCGGGTGCGCGACATGCCGGAGACCGGGGGCTGGTCAAGACCGCCCCGGCGCTGCCGATCAGGAGCAACGCCGGGAGGGAGCGGGGTGGCCCAGCGGAACACGCGGCATCCTGACTGGCGCTGCCGGCAGATCGCGCGCCCGCGCCGAGGTGAAAGGGTCGGGGGCGGGAACCGGATCGACGTCCTCCGGCACACCGTCGGCCCGGAGGGGACACCCCCGACCCTGACCTGACCGGCCGCATTCTTCATGGAACCCAGCCCATCCCCCTGTGGAACCCGAGGGTTTCCAGCCCTGGTGGGGCGTATTCAGTAGAAGAAGGAGACGAGATTTCATGATCAATGAAGTTTTCAGAGATAAGGGGAGGAACTTCAGTGCCAGCGCAGAAGAAAGCCGCGACCCCCAGAGGTCGGACAGCCGCCGCGCCGCAGTCCTGCCGCCACGTCGCGCCATCTGGGGCCAGGGTACTAGGTCGGCAGACGAGGGAGGGGATCGTCGTGAGGACGCTCATCGCACTGGTAGTGTCCGGGATCGTCCTGCTCGCGGGTGTGGCGGGTCCGGCCGTTCGGGTCGCCGGCCACGGCGACGGTGAGGTGCTGGGCGGTGCGATCGCCGGCCACGGCGACGGAGAGATCCTGGGCGGCGCGGTCGCCGGCCACGGGGACGGTGAGGTCCTGGGGTAGGCTGCGTGCCCATCGTTTCCAGGAGGCACGGCGGAATGTGACGCTCGGCCAGAAGATCCGTCAGGCGCGCAAGGCGCGCGGCATCACGCAGCGCCAGCTGGCAGGCGGGGATCTGTCGGAGAGCTTCATCAGCATGCTGGAGCACGACAAGGTCCGGCCGTCGCTGGAGACGCTGCGCATCCTGGCTGCGCGCCTGGGCACGCCCCTGGCCGAACTGCTTGAGGCCGAGCCGGCCCCGCCGGCGCGCGTCGTGGCCGCACTCGGGCGAGGCTCGGCCCTCCTGCGACAGCACCAGTTCACGCCCGCCCTCGAGGCGTTCCAGGACGCCGAGCGCGTTATCGGCCCGGACGCGCCGCTCGAGTATCACTTCCGCATCCAGATCGGCCTCGGGCAGGCCCTGGTGGGCCTGCGGCAGTTCGACCTGGCGCGTCAGGCCCTCGACCGCGCGCGCCTCCTGGCCGACTCCCTGGGCAGACCCGACCTGACCGCCCGGGTCGCCAGCGCCACCGGGTTCCTCCACTTGCGGCTGCGCGACTTCTCGGCGGCGCGCGATGCGTTCACGCGGGCGCTGTCGGCGATTCGATCCGTCGGGCCGGTCGACGCCGAGTTCGAGGGGGCGGTGCTGACCAACCTGGGGCGCACCTATTCCGAACTCGGGCTGCCGGCGCAAGCCCTCGACTGTTTCCAGGCGGCGCTGCAGCGGCTGGAGCCGCTGGGCGACGTGGGCGCGCTGGGCCTGCTGCACTTCAACCTGGGCGTGGCCCACGAGCGCCAGCGCGCGTTCGAGCAGGCCCGCGCGCACCTGGAACGCGCCGCGGTGCTCTTCGAAGCCCAGGAGAACCTCCGGCTCCTGGGCACGGTGAAGCGCAGCCTGGGCATCCTGCTCCTCAACCGCGGCCTGCCCGACCAGGGCGCGGAGGTGCTGGCCCAGAGTCTGGCCGTGGCGGAACGGCTGGCCGACGATGTGGGCCGCGCCCAGACGCTGACCGAGCTGGCGCGCGCATCGCTCATGCGCGGTGACCTGAAGACGGCGCAGTCCCGCGCCGAGGAGGCGATCCGCCTGGCGGTGCGGCTCCAGGATCCCGCCGAGGCCGCGCGGGCTGAGGCGGTGATGGCCGTCGTGTGCTGGCGCGACGGCCGGCTGCCGGAGGCGGCCCGCCGGTTCGAGTACGCGCTCCAGCAGTTCGAGCGGCTGCACCTCGCCGGCGAGGTGGCCCGCACCAGCCGGGATTACGCGTTCCTGCTGATGGAGCGGGGAGAGGAGGCCGCCGCAGCGCGGCACTTCGCGCGAGCGTTCCGCGCGCAGGAGACGGCGGGCGTGGCGGACTGACGGCGTCGGACGTCGCGCGTTACGCGATGGAGAGCAGCGCGCGGCCGGCCTGCGCGCGGCCGGCACGCGACGCTTCCAGGGCGATCTCGAAGTAGTGGGCCGCGCGCTCCTGCTCGCTGCGAGCCTGATAGTGGCGGCCCAGCGCATCCGCCGCCTCGGCCAGTTCCAGCGCGCAGTCTTCTGTTCCCAGCCGGGCCACCGCGTCCTCCAGCAGGGGCAGCGCGTCGTCGGGTCGGCCCAGCGCGAGCAGCGCACGGCCCACGACCGCGGCCGCCCTGGCCGCTGCCTGGGCATCCCCGGCCGCCTGGGCCAGCGCGCGGGCGTGCTGCGCCGCCTCCAGCGCCGCCGGGGCGCTCCCGGCTGCGAGCTGCACGCGCCCCAGGTGAATCAGGGCTTCCACCTCGGTCCGCCGGTCGCCGGCCTCCTGCGCGGTCACCCGGGCGCGCTCCAGCGCCTCCAGGGCTTCCTTCGTCGCCTCCTGCCCGTACGCGAGGAGGCCGAAGCCCAGCAGCGCCCGGCCCCGCAGGGCGCCCAGGCCATAGCGCGCGGCCAGGCGCGCCGCGGTCTCCAGCCGGCGACGCGCCTGCCTGACGTCACCCCGGTGCAGCAGGGCCATCGCGTGCGCGAGCAGCAGGCGCACGACGAGATCCGGCTGGCGGGCGGGACTGCGCAGGCGTCCCAGCGCATCGCGGAACGTCGCCGCAGCAGAGGCGGCGTCGCCACGGCGCATCGCCAGCAATCCCGCCACAAGGTCGCGCCGCGCGCGGACGCGCGCGCCCAGGCCACCCGCGAACGCATCCAGTTCCTGCAGCAACGCGCGCGCCCGCTCCAGCTGGCCGCCATCGATCTCCAGTTCGGCCAGCGCCAGCACCGCGTCGGCCCGCTGCGGCGCCCAGTCACCGGTCGCGGCCAGCTCGGCACTCAACTCCAGCGCGCGGCGGGCCAGGGCCACGTCCTGGCGGGCGGCGAGCTCGCGCGCCCACGCCACCAGACCTTCCAGTGCGGCCAGGTGCTGGTCCCGGGCGTCTCCGGCGATGGCCGAGAGCGAGGTGTGCAGCCGCCTGGTGAGGTACCGGAGCGTATCGAGGGACGGGTCGGCGAAGCCCCCCTCGAGCTGACTGATGAAACTCTTGGTATAGTCGGGGCCGGCCAGGTCAGACTGCGTCATGCCCAGCTCGCGCCGCCGCTGCCGGATGCGACGGCCGATGGGCGCCTCGTCGGGCCGGACGTGTCGGCGCGAAGGATGCCGTCCCATGGCGATCAGGGCCTCAGGTTGATTACACCACAACCGGACGCGCGGAGGAACCCGCGGTGGGGCGTGGCGCTGCGGCCTCACCGCCCGCACTGGCCACGAGGCCCCACGGGGCCCGCGTCGCCTTGACACTGTTGCGGCGCGCCTGCTATACGGAGGGCATCATGCGCGGTGCGACCGACACCTGTGGCTTCGCCTGACGCCTGCCGCGTGGGCCTGCTCGGGCTTGGCACCGTCGGCAGCGCCGTGGCGCGCCTGCTGTCGGAGCGTGCCGACGAGCTGGCGCGGCAGGCCGGCGTGCCCATCGTGCTCCACCGCGTGGCGGTGGCGCACCCTGAGCGCGCCCGCGCCGTCTCGCTCCCGCCCGGGACGCTGGTCGGCGACGCGCGGGCCGTGGTGGCCGATCCCGCGGTGGCCGTGGTGGTCGAGGTGATGGGGGGCATCGAGCCCGCCCGCTCGTACCTGCTGGAGGCGCTGGCGGGCGGCAAGGCCGTGGTCACCGCCAACAAGCAGCTGATGTCCACGCGCGGCGACGAGCTGCACGCGGCCGCCGAAGCCGCCGGCGTCGACCTCTGCTTCGAGGCCAGCGTCGCGGGCGGCCTCCCCATCATCAAGACGATCCGCGAGGCGCTGGCAGGGAACCGGATCCGCCAGCTGCTGGGAATCATCAATGGCACGACGAACTTCATCCTCACGCGGATGACGCGCGACGGCGTCTCGTTCGGCGAAGCCCTTGCCGACGCGCAGCAGCGGGGCTTCGCGGAGGCCGACCCGACGGACGACATCGACGGCCACGACGCGGCGGCGAAGCTGGCCATCCTGGCGTCTGTGGCCTTCGGCTGCCGGGTGACCAGCGCCGACGTCTACCGGGAAGGGATCGGCGAGGTCACCCCGCGCATGATCGCCTACAGCCGAGAGCTCGGCTACGTCGTGAAGCCGCTGGCCATCGCGCGCAACGACGGCGGCGCCGTCGAAGTCCGCGTCCATCCTGCGCTCCTGCCGGCACACCACCCGCTGGCCGGCGTGGGCGACGAGGTGAACGCGGTGCTGATCGAGGCCGATCCGGTTGGCCTGCTCATGCTCGAAGGGCCGGGGGCCGGCGGCGGCCCCACGGCCAGCGCCGTGCTGGGCGACGTGGTGGATGTCGCGCGCAACCTGCGGGCCGGCGCGGCGGGGCGCCTGGGAGGCATGCCCCGGCGCAGGCTGCCGCTCCGCGAGGTCGCCGACACCGTGCTTCCGTACTGCGTCGCCATGGAGGTGGCCGACCGTCCGGGAGTCTTCGCGCGCGTCGCGGCCGCGTTCGGCGACGAGCAGGTCAGCATCGCGTCCATCGTGCAGAAGAGCCGGGGTGTGACCGCCGATGTCGTGTTGGTGACCCACGAGGCGCCGGAGGCCGCCATGCGGCGCGTGATAGGCCGCCTGCGCCAGCTGGACGTCGTGCGGTCGGTACACGCCGCGCTCCGCATCGCTGCCTAGGGCCATGGCGGAGGTGGGATGGCCTGGGGTCATCGAAGCCTACCGGGCCTGGCTGCCGCCGGTGCGCGTCGTGGTCACGCTGCAGGAGGGCCGCACGCCCCTGCTGCCGTCGCCGCGCCTGAGCCAGCAGTTCGGCCGGCCGGTGTGGCTCAAGCTCGAGGGCAGCAATCCCACGGGCTCGTTCAAGGATCGTGGGATGACGCTGGCGGTGAGTGCTGCTGCCTCCGCGGGTGCCCGCGGGGTCATCTGCGCGTCCACCGGCAACACCGCGGCCGCGGCTGCGGCCTACGCCGCGCGCGCCGGCCTGCGGTGCGCGATCCTGCTTCCGGCCGGTGCCGTCGCCCGCGGCAAGCTGGTGCAGGCCGTCGCGCACGGCGCGCGTGTGCTCGCGGTCGAGGCGGGGTTTGATCAGGCCCTGGACCTGGCGCAGGCGGCCAGCCGGGCCTGGGGCGACGTGCTCGTCAACTCCCTCAACCCCCTGCGGCTCGACGGGCAGATGACCGCCGCCTTCGAGATCTGCGACGCGCTCGGGCGCGCGCCCGCCATCGTCGTCCTCCCGGTGGGCAACGGCGGGAACATCACGGCGTGCTGGCGCGGCTTCGTCCGGTACGCGGGGGCCGGCCGGGTGGCGACGTGGCCGCGGATGATCGGCGTGCAGGCCGCGGGCGCCAACCCGCTGGTGCGCGGCGCGCCCGTGGAGCATCCGCAGACGCTGGCGTCGGCGATTCGCATCGGCCGGCCGGCGAACTGGCAGGGCGCGGTGGACGCGGTGCACGCCTCCGGCGGCGCGTTCGTCCAGGTCACGGATGACGAGATCACCGCGGCCCAGCGCGCGCTGGCTGGTGAGGGGATCTTCGTCGAGCCGGCCTCCGCCGCAGCGGTGGCCGGCCTGGCGTCCCTGCCGCCGGGCGACGGCGAGGTGGTGTGCATGCTGACCGGGCACGGCCTGAAGGATCCCGACGCGGTGCCCGGCGTAGAACCCGCGCGGGTGGCTCCGACGCTGGAGGCGCTGAGCTCGGCGTTGGGGACCGCCTGAGCGCCGCGCGGATGCGCGGCAGGTGAGCGGAGGGTACCAGGTGGCGCTGGTCGTCCAGAAGTACGGCGGCACGTCGGTGGCGACCGCAGAGCGCGTGCGCCACGTCGCGGGGCGGGTGGTGGCCACGCGGCGGGCCGGCCACGCCGTGGTGGTGGTGGTCTCGGCGCCCGGCGACATGACCGACGAGCTCATCGCGCGCGCCCGCGAGATCAGCCCGCGCCCCCCGGCCCGCGAGCTGGACATGCTGATGGCGGTGGGCGAGCAGATCTCGATCGCGCTCCTGTCGATGGCGATCCAGGAGCTGGGGCAGGAGGCCATCTCGCTGACCGGCAGCCAGGTGCGGATCCTCACCGACGGCGTGCACACCAAAGCCCGCATCCTGGAGGTGGACCGGCGGCGGCTCGACGCCGAGCTGGCCCGCGGCCGCGTCGTGGTCGTGGCCGGCTTCCAGGGCGTGACGCCCGACCACGAGATCACCACGCTGGGGCGCGGCGGCAGCGACGTGACCGCCGTGGCGTTGGCCTCGGCGCTGGGGGCCGAGGTGTGCGAGATCTTCACCGACGTGGAAGGGGTCTTCTCGGCCGACCCGCGCGTCGTGCCCGAGGCGCGCAAGCTTGACGTCGTCTCTTACGACGAGATGCTGGAGATGGCGTCCAGCGGTGCGGTCGTTCTCCAGACGCGGTCGGTGGAGTACGCCAAGCACTACCGGGTCCGGCTCCACGTGCGGTCGACCTGGAGCGAGGAGCCCGGCACGATCGTGGAGGAGGTTCCGACGATGGAGCGCGTGCGGCTGGTCACCGGGGTCACGCACGACCTGGACGTGGCCCGCATCACGATCCGCGATCTCCCTGACATCCCGGGCATCGCCCACCGCATCTTCTCGGCCCTGGCCGCCCGGCACATCAACGTGGACATGATCGTGCAGACCGCGAGCCGGGGGGGGCGGGCGGACATCTCGTTCACCGTCACCAAGGCCGACGCGGCCCCGGCTGAAGAGGTGACGCGCGAGGTGGCGCGCGAGATCGGCGCGGCCGAGGTGGCAGCCTCCCAGGACGTGGCCAAGGTGTCTATCGTCGGCGCGGGCATGGCCAGCAACCCCGGGGTTGCCGCCACCATGTTCGGGGCGCTCGCAGGGGAGGGCATCAACATCCAGATGATCAGTACTTCTGAAATAAAGGTGTCATGCGTGGTGAGCGCTGGTGACGTGCACCGGGCGGTCCGCGCAGTGCACCGGGCTTTCAGCCTTGACGCGGTCAGGTAGCAGCCGGAGTAGTTCCCGGGTAGGAGGGGGTCGAGGCAGGAGGAGTTTTGTCAGGGCTGCCGAATACACGGTCTCTCAACACGAGAAGCACTGAGACGTCGCGGCCGGGCGACGGTGGGGGTACGTGACCCATGCGTGACCGTGCCGCGACGTTTTCATCTGGCCCAGCCGCTCCTGGCAGCGGTCCCGATGGCCTGGCCGCCGCCTACGTCCAGACCCGGGACCCCGCGGCCCGCGACGCGCTCGTCCGCATGTGCGAACCGCTGGTCAGGGGCGTCGCCGCAGAGTACGCCAATCCGGGCCAGAGCGACGACCTGGTCCAGGTGGGCTATGTCGGCCTTCTGCATGCCATCGAGCACTTCGACCCCACGCGGGGGACGCCGTTCCTGATCTTCGCCCGGCACTTCATCCGGGGCGAGATCCGCCACTACCTGCGCGACCACCACACCACCATGCGCCGGCCCCGCTGGCTCGAGCGGGTCAACGACCAGATCGACCAGGCCACCTACCGGCACCTCGGGACCGAGGGCCGGTATCCGGGTTTCGCGGACCTGGCGGCCGCCCTCGGCGTCGACGAAGAGACGCTGGCGCACCTGCTGCGGACGCGCCAGGCGGTTCGCACGCTGTCGCTGGACGTGGAGACCGACGAGGGCGAGCCAGGTATCGACCTGGGGCAGGTGGCAGGGCTGCGCGCGCAGTGGGACGCCGCGATGGAGGACCGCCTCGTCGTCTTGGACGCGCTCGGCAGGCTCAATCCCCTGCAGCGCGCGGTGATCTTCTATATCTTCTTCACGGACCTGACGCAGGTCCAGACCGCCCGGCGCCTCGGGGTCTCCCAGAAGCACGTCTCGCGGGTGCTGGCCGCGGCGCTGGCGCGCCTGCGAGCCCTACTGCGCGCCGACGCCGGGGTCGAAGACCCGGCGGTACCCCACCCGGACCATCCGTCGGCGCCGGCCGCCGAGGCCGCCGCGACGGCGACGAGCAGCCGCCTCGCTCGCGCCTGACGCGCACGCATCCCGGCCGGCGAACCACAGACGCCCTGCGCCGCCCGCGCTCCCGGGCGGCACTCGCGCCGGTCAGCCCGTGTCCTCCTCGTAGCGCGCCTTCAGCGCCTGCACCACCGACGGGTCCGCGAGCGTCGTGGTGTCGCCCAGCACGCGCCCTTCGCCGATGTCGCGCAGCAGCCGGCGCATGATCTTGCCGCTGCGCGTCTTGGGCAGCTCAGCGGTGAACAGGATGTGGTCGGGCTTGGCGATGGCACCGATCTTCTCGGCGACGTGGGTGCGCAACACCTCCACCATGCGGGCGTCGCCGGCGACGCCCTCCTTGAGAGTGACGAACGCCGCCAGCGCCTGTCCTTTGATCTCATGGGCGATGCCCACCACCGCAGCTTCGGCCACCTGGGGATGGGCCACCAGGGCCGACTCGACCTCCATGGTGCCGATGCGGTGGCCGGCGACGTTGATGACGTCGTCCACCCGCCCCAGCAGCCAGAAGTAGCCGTCGGCGTCCTTGCGGGCGCCGTCGCCGGTGAAGTACGGGCCCGGGAAGCGCGTCCAGTACTGCTGCCGGTACCGCTCGAGGTCGCCGTAGATGCCGCGCAGCATGGCCGGCCAGGGCTTGCGCAGGACCAGGTACCCTCCCACGTCGGGCGGCGTGGGCCGGCCCTGGTCGTCGACGACGTCGGCGTCGATGCCGGGAAAGGGGAGCGTCGCCGAGCCGGGCTTGAGCGTGGTCAGGCCGGGCAGGGGCGTGATGAGGATCATGCCGGTCTCGGTCTGCCACCAGGTGTCCACCACCGGGCAGCGGTCGCCGCCGATGTGGGTGCGGTACCAGATCCACGCCTCGGGGTTGATCGGCTCGCCCACCGTGCCCAGCAACCGCAGGGTGGAGAGGTCGTGGCGCGCGGGCCACGCGGGACCCCACTTAACGAACGTCCGGATGGCCGTGGGGGCCGTGTAGAGGATCGTCACGCCGTACTTCTCGACGATGGCCCAGAACCGGTCCCGCTCGGGCCAGTCGGGCGTGCCCTCGTACATGACCGTCGTGGCGCCGTTGAGCAGCGGGCCGTACACGATGTACGAGTGGCCCGTCACCCACCCGATGTCGGCCGTGCACCAGTAGACGTCGTCCTCCTTGAGGTCGAAGACCCACTTGGTCGTGAGGTACGTGCCGACCATGTAGCCGCCGGTGGTGTGCACGATGCCCTTGGGCTTCCCCGTCGTGCCGCTGGTGTAGAGGATGTAGAGGAGGTCCTCGCTGTCCATCTCCTCGGCCGGGCAGTCCAGCCGCATCCCCTCCAGGGCGCGGTGCCACCAGCGGTCTCGGCCCTCCACGAACTGAATCTGCGCGGCGTCGCCGATGCGACGAACGATGAGCACCTTCTGCACGGTCGGGCAGTCGTCCAGGGCCTGGTCCACGTTGCGCTTGAGGGGCACGATCTGGCCGCGCCGGAAGCCGCCGTCGGCGGTGATGACCACCTTGGCCTGCGCGTCGTTGATCCGGTCGCGCAGCGCCTCGGCCGAGAACCCGCCGAAGACCACGGTGTGGGGGGCGCCGATGCGGGCGCAGGCCAGCATGGCGATGGGGAGTTCCGGGATCATGGGCATGTAGATGGCGACGCGGTCGCCCCGCTGCACGCCCATGGCCAGCAGCGCGTTGGCGCACCGGTTGACCTCGCGGGCCAGGTCCCAGTAGGTGAGCACCCGGGTCTCGCCTGGCTCCCCTTCCCAGATGATCGCGGCCTTGTTCCGGCGGGGCGTGCGCAGGTGCCGGTCCAGGCAGTTGTAGGCGATGTTCGTACGGCCCCCGACGAACCACTGCGCGACAGGCGGCGTCCACTCCAGCACGCGGTCCCACGGGCGGAACCAGTGCAGCTCCTCGGCTGCTGCGGCCCAGAACCCCTCGGGGTCGCGGCGGGCCGCCTCGTAGATGGCCGGGTCGTTGACGTTGGCGCGCGCGCGGAACGCCTCGGGCGGCGCAAACACCCGCTGCTCGACGAGCAGGGACGTGATGGGTGCCTCGCTCATGACAGTCCTCCGTGTGCGGTAGGGGGTCTTTCGGTTCGCGGAAGAGTTCCAGAGGGCCCTCCCGGGCTCCTACCGCGTCGCCCGGGCGTCTGCGGCACCTCCGCTTCCCGGTGCGTCTCCCAGCGGCGCCCGAGCCGCGGCAGGAACCGGCAGCGCCGGACCGAAATGGCCGGCGTTCCATCAACTCCGCCTACCGAGCCCGTCCGCGCCGCAGGCGGTCGGGGCTGCAGGATCAGGGGGAAGAGGACGCGCGCCCAATGACAGACGCTACCCGGTGGAGCGCCGCCGAGACCGCGGCCAGGATCGCGCGCGGTCAGGTGTCCGCCACCGAGGTCGTGGAGGCGTACCTGCGCCGGATCGCCGCCGTCGACGACCGCGTCGGCGCCTACGTCCGGGTCTTCGTCGACGGCGCCCGTGCCCGCGCCCGCGCCCTCGACGTCGACGCCCGGGCCGGCCGCCTGCACGGCCCGCTGCACGGCGTGCCGGTGGCCGTCAAGGACCTGCTGGCGGTGGAAGGGGTGCCCCTGGGAGCCGGCTCGCCGCTGCTGGGGCGCGAGCCGTCCCGCAAGACCGCGACCGTGGTCCGGCGCCTGGAGGCGGCGGGCGCCGTCGTGCTCGGGCTCACCACCCTGCACGAGGTGGCACTGGGGGTCACCGGCGTGAATCCCCATGGCCGCTTCGCGCGCAACCCGTGGAATCTGGACCGCATCACCGGCGGCTCGAGCAGCGGCTCGGCCGCGGCGGTCGCTGCGGGCCTCGCCGCGGCGGCCATCGGCTCCGACACCGGCGGCTCCATCCGCCTGCCCGCGGCGTTCTGCGGGATCGTCGGCCTCAAGCCCACGTTCGGCCGCGTGAGCCGTCACGGGGTCTTCCCGCTGGCAGCGTCGTTCGACACGGTGGGCCCGATGACGCGGACAGTGACCGACGCCGCGCTCCTGCTGGAGGTGCTCGCGGGCCCAGATCCGGCCGACGGGCACGCGAGCCCGCTGCCGCCCGAGCCGTACACGCGCGCCATGACCGCGGTCCCGGCGAGCCTGCCCGTGGGCCGCCTGGCGGGCCCGTTCTTCGAGGCCGATCTCGACCCGGCCGCCGCGCGCGCGCTCGACGACGCAACCAGGCTGCTCGAGGATGCCGGGTGTCGCACGAGGCCGGTGCACCTGGAGCACGTCGAGGCCGCGCAGGAGGCGCAGCTGGTCGTGCTGCGGTGGGAGGCCGCGCAGGTGCACCGGGCGCGGTTCCCCGGACGCGAGGCCGAGTACGGTCCCGATGTGCGCGCGATCCTGGCTCAGGGCGCGGCGACGACGCCAGAGGCCCTGGCCCACGCGCGCCAGGCGCTGGCGCGGCTGCAGGCCGAGGTGCGGGCGCAGCTGCGCGAGACCCCGGTGCTCCTGGGGCCGATGCTGGCGATCGGCGCCCCGCGCATCGCCGACGTCGACCCGGCCGGCCCGGCGTGGCAGGTCCTGCGGCGGGTGATCGCACGGTTCTCGCGCCTGTTCAACGCCACCGGCCTGCCGGCGCTCGCACTGCCCGCCGGGCTCACCGCCGAGGGGCTGCCCGTGGCCGTCCAGCTGGCGGCCGGGCCGTTCGCCGAGAGCCTGGTGCTGGGCGTGGCGCGCCGCCTCGAGGCCGCGCTGGGCTGGACGCTCCCGGTGCTGCCGCGGGACGCGTGAGCGCACCGCAGGAGTCGCGGCGCGCGGACGCGAAGTCGGCGACGTCATGACCGCCGCCCGCGGGCGCGACCCGTGGCCCGTGCTCCTGGCCGCATGAGGACGCTTCGCCCGCTCTCGTTGCTCGCGCTCGCCGCCACCTGGCTGCTGCTCCTGGTCGGTGCCACCGTCAGCGCCACCGGCGCGGGGCTCGCCTGCCCGGACTGGCCGTTGTGCCACGGGCGGCTGCTCCCGCCGCTGGAGCGGCTGGTGCTGGTCGAGTACGGCCACCGGCTGCTGGCGTCCGCGGTGGGCGTGCTGGTGCTGGCGCTGGCGGTGCTGACGTGGAAGCACGCGCGCGGGCCCGGAGGGCTCGCGCGGGGCGCGGCGGGGCTGCTGGTGCTCCTGGCGGTGCAGGTGGGGCTCGGCGGCGCCACGGTCCTGTCGTCGCTCGCGCCGGTGATCGTGGGCGTGCACCTGGGCACCGCGATGGCCTTCATGGCCGTGCTGACCGCGTTCGCCGTGCGCGCGCACATGGCAGACGGTGGACCGGCCGCGCGCGACGCGACCGGCAGGGCGGCCGCGTGCGCCGGCGACCCCGGCCTGCCGCGCCTGGTGATGGCCGCGGCCGTGCTCGTCTACCTCCAGATCCTGCTGGGCGGGTTCACCAGCGCCTTCGGGGCGGGCCTGGCGTGTGGCGGGCTGCCGCTGTGCCACGGGGCCATCATCCCGGCCGGGCCGCCGCCGGCGGTGCTGCACGCCGTGCACCGCGCGCTGGGGGTGGGTGCGGCCGGCGTCGTGGCAGCGGTCGCGGTGCGGGCGCGGCGCAGCCACGATGCGCCCGTGCGCCGCGGCGCCGCCGCGGCCGCAGCGCTCGGTGTCGTCCAGGTGGCGCTCGGCGTCTTGAACGTGACGACCCGCCTGGCCCTGGAGGTGCGCGTGGCGCATCTGGGCGGCGCAGCCGCACTGCTGGCCGCACTGGTCGCACTCGCCGTGTGGATGCAGCACGCCCGCGCGCTGCGCGCCGAGCCGGTGGCGTCGGCTGCGCCCACCTCCGGTCCTTCCGCGCCCCATCGCCCCGCCCCGGGGCCCACGCCGGGCCGGTCGGTCGTGCGCCTGGTGGGGGACTACGTGGCCCTGACCAAACCGCGCATCGTGGCGCTGCTCCTGCTCACCACGGTGACCACGATGGTGGTGGCAGGCGGCCATCCGGGCGCCGGGCTGGTGGTGTTCACGATGCTCGGTGGCGCGCTGGCCGCCGGCAGCGCCAACGCCATCAACTGCTACTGGGACCGCGACATCGACGCCCTCATGCGCCGGACGCGCGGCCGCCCGCTCCCGGCGGGCCGCGTCGCGCCGCGCCACGCGCTGGCCTTCGGGCTGGCGCTGGCCGTGCTGGCGGTCGTGGTGCTGGGCCTGCGGGTCAACTGGCTGTCGGCGGCCCTGGCCCTGGCCGGCATCGTGTTCTACGTGGGGGTCTACACGGTCTGGTTGAAGCGCAGCACGCCGCAGAACATCGTCATCGGTGGTGCCGCGGGTGCCGTTCCGCCGCTGGTGGGCTGGGCCGCCGTCACCGACCAGGTGGCGCTCCCGGCGTTCATGCTGTTCGCCATCATCTTCCTGTGGACGCCGCCGCACTTCTGGGCGTTGGCGCTGCACCGGCAGGACGAATACCGGGCAGCCGGTGTCCCGATGCTGCCGGTAGTGGCGGGCCCGCAGGAGACCCTGCGCCAGATGCTGGGCTACACCCTGGCCCTGGTGGCGGCCACCCTGGCCCTGGCCGGACTCGGCGTGCTGGGCCGCGTCTACCTGCTGGCCGCGGTGGTCCTGGCGGTGCCGTTCCTGGTGCTGGTGCTGCGGCTGGCGCGGCGCCCGACGCCGCAGCAGGCCTGGGCGGTCTTCGAGTACTCCGTGCTCTACCTCGGCCTGCTCTTCGCGGCCATGGCGGTGGACCGGCTGGTGGGGTAGGCCTCCGGGCGCCGCCGGCGCATGCGCCCGCAGGAGCGCGCAGCGCGGGCTGGAGTGGCCGGCACGGGTCCGGCGCGGTCAGCGCCGGCGGGAGCGATCAGCGCAGGTGGTGCACGCTCAGCGCGTCCGGGCCGATGAAGGCGAACATCACCACGGTCAGCACCACCATCGGCACCACCACGGCGTAGACCAGGGCGAGCCGCTCATAGGCCAGGTGCATGAAGTAGGCCATGATCAGCGCGGCCTTCATCAGGGCCAGGACGACGAGCGACGGTACCAGCACCGCCCGCGGCACGCGCACCAGCACGATAGCCACTTCCAGCAGGGTGATGACCAGCAGCCAGAACCAGGTAACAGCGTAGATCCGATATCCGCGGTGATGCCCCTCGGCCACGGCGCGCCTCCTAGATCAGGTACAGCAGCGTGAAGATGAAGACCCAGACCAGGTCCACGAAGTGCCAGTACAGCCCGGCGATCTCCACGCTCTCGGGCTGGATCGTGCCCCGGAGCCAGCGCAACGCCGTGATCAACAGGTAGATGACGCCGCCGGTGACGTGCCCGCCGTGGAAGCCGGTGATGATGAAGAACGTCGCCGAGAACTGCGGGACGCCCCAGGGGTTGGAGAAGAGGCGGGCGCCCTCGCCGATGAAGTGCGTCCACTCGTAGGCCTGGGCACCCAGGAAGAACAGCCCGCCCAGTATCGTGAGCAGCAGGTAGCGCACCACCCGCGGCCGGTCGCCCTGCCGGGCGGCGCCCACGGCCACGGCCATGGTGGCGCTGCTGCAGATCAGGATGAACGTCATGAGGCTCACGAGGCCGATGTTGAAGATCTCGAACTGGTGCACCCAGCGCCCCAGCGTCAAGCGCATGGCGCCGTAACCGGTCAGCAGGCCGGCGAACGTCAGGGTGTCTGAGATCAGGAACAGCCACATCATGAACTTGGGCCAGCCGACCGCGAAGGGCGACCGCCCACCGCTCCACTCGGCCGCCAGGGTCTGCGGCTCTCCCGCGCCTGCGCTCACCGTCGCCCCCTTCCCCCGCCCGCTACACCCAGAACAGCATCACCACGAGGTACAGCCACAGCGCGTCCACGAAGTGCCAGTAGACGGCCACCGGGCCCAGCACCGCCGCCTGCGCCCTCGCCTGCCCGGCCCGCCACCACGCGTACGCCAGCGCGCCGACGCCGCCTGCCAGGTGGAGGGCGTGGGTGCCGGTGAGCAGGTAGAAGAAGTCGCTGTGCGGGCTGGTGGCGAGGTAGACGCCGGCGGCCACCAGCGCGCGCCAGGCCGCCATCTGCCCTAGCAGGAACGCCGTGCCCAGCAGCGCCGCCGCCGCGGTCGCCCGTCGCGCGGTCCCGGCCCGGCCCCGCACGGCCGCGCGCCGCGCCACTTCCAGCGCCGCGCTGCTGGCCAGGAGCACCGCGGTGTTGACCCACAGCACGGGCGGCATCGCCAGCGGCCGCCAGTCGGCCAGGGCCCGCCGAGCCAGGTAGGTGCTCGTGAACGATGCGAACAGGATAGTGACGACGCCGACCAGCAGCCAGGTGACGACGCCCGCCGGCTGCAACGTCCATGCGCCGTCGCCGGGGCCGCGGCCTGGCCCCTCTCCCCCGGCCGGCCCGCGCGGCGGCGGGCCGCCGGCCTGTGGCTTCTCCAGGGTGCGGAGGGCGCCCACAGCCTAGGCGCGCCCGCCGTGCCCGTGGGCGGGCGAGGCGACCGCCGCGGTGGGCGTGGTCTGGGGGACGAAGTCCTCGGGGGCATCGGGCAGGCTGTAGTCGTAAGCCCACCGGTGCACCTCGGGCTCGTGCGCGCCCCAGTTCCCGTGCGGGGGCGGCGAGGGCGCCTCCCACTCCAGGGTGGTGGCCCGCCAGGGGTTGCGCTCAGCGCGGGGGCCCCAGCCCAGGCTGTAGAGGAAGTTGCCGATGAAGAGCAGCTGCGCCAGCCCCAGGCCGAACGCGGCCAGGGAGATGGCCGTGTTCAGCGGGCCCGCGGCCTGCATGCGCTCGAACAACTGGTACGCGTAGTAGCGGCGGGTGACGCCCATGAACCCCAGGAAGTGCATGGGGAAGAACGTGGCGTAGATACCGATGAACGTCAGCCAGAAGTGCAGGCGCCCCAGCCGCTCGTTCAGCATCCGGCCGAACATCTTGGGGAACCAGTGGTAGAGGCCGGCGAAGACGCCGAACATGGCGGCGCTGGCCATGACGAAGTGGAAGTGCGCCACGACGAAGTAGGTGTCGTGCATCTGGAGGTCCACCGGCGGCTGGGCCAGGAAGACACCGGTGAGGCCGCCCGTGACGAACAGCGACACGAAGCCGATGGCGAAGAGCACAGCCGGCGTGAAGCGGATGCGGGCCCGCCACAGCGTGGCCAGCCAGTTGAAGGTCTTCACCGCCGAAGGTACCGCGATGGCCAGCGTCGTGGTCATGAAGGCCATGCCGACCAGCGGGTGCATGCCGCTGGTGTACATGTGGTGGCCCCACACCAGGAACGAGAGGATGCCGATGGCCGCCATGGACCCCACCATGAACGGGTAGCCGAAGATGGGCTTGCGGCTCCCGGCCGCCAGGATGTCCGAGACCATGCCCATCGGCGGGAGGATCAGGACGTAGACTTCGGGGTGCCCCAGGAACCAGAACAGATGCTGCCACAGGATCGGGTTCCCGCCGGCATGGGAGAGGAGCTGCCCGCCCACGACCACCTCCGGCACGAAGAAGCTGGTGCCGGCCAGCCGGTCGAACAGGAGCATGACCACCGCCGCGGTCAGCACCGGGAACGACAGCAGCATGAGCAGCGCCGTGATGAACATGCCCCAGATGGTCAGGGGCAGGCGGAGCATGGACATGCCGCGCGTGCGCAGCTGCAGAATGGTGGTGATGTAGTTCAGTCCACCGAAGAGGAAGGCCAGGATCAACACCACCAGGCTCAGCAGCCACAGCGTCTGCCCCAGGCCCGAGCCCGGCGCGGCCTGGGGGATCGCCGAAAGCGGCGGGTAGGCCGTCCACCCGGCGTTGGGGGCGCCGCCTGTGACGAAGAACGACGCCAGCAGCAGGACGACGGCTGGCGGGTACAGCCAGTAGGAGAGGGCGTTCAGGAACGGGAACGCCATGTCGCGGGCGCCGATCTGCAACGGGATCAGGAAGTTCCCGAAGCCGCCGGAGAGCGCCGTGGTCAGCACGAAGAAGATCATGATGGTGCCGTGCATGGTGACCAGGGCCAGGTAGAAGTCGGGCTTCATCACCCCGCCCTGGAAGCCCCCGGGGAAGAGGGCCTGCAGCTCGGGCCAGCGCCACCCCGGATAGCCGAGCTGGAGCCGGATCAGCATCGCCAGCGTCCCGCCGATCACCGCCATCACCATCGACGTCAGCAGGTACTGGATGCCGATGATCTTGTGGTCGAGGCTGAAGATGTACTTGCGGACGAAGCCCAGCTCGTGCTCCGCGTGCGCGGGGGCCGCGGCGTGCGGGGTGCTCATCGGCTCCGACTCCTCATGGACGTCATGCGCACTCTGCGCTACTGCGGGCGCTGCAACGCCGGCCGCTGCTGGCCCAGCCACGCGTCGAACGCGGCCTGACGCTCGACCACGACCCGGCCCCGCATGACGTAGTGGCCGACGCCGCACAGCTCGGCGCAGGCGATCTCGTAGGTCCCGGTCCGGGTGGGCGTGAACCAGGTCTCCACTGTCATGCCGGGCACCGCGTCTTGCTTGACGCGGAACTCGGCGATGAAGAAGCTGTGGATCACGTCCCGGGCCCGCACGCGCACCCGCACGGGCCGGTCCACGACCAGGTGGAGGTCGCGGCTGACGACGTCGTCGGCCGCGGCCGGGTCGGCGGGATCGAGCCCGAAGGGGTTCCGCCGCAGGTCGATCAGCCTGGGGTCGGTGCGCCCGAACGTCCCGTCGGGCCCGGGGTAGCGGGCCATCCAAGCGAACTGCTCGCCGCGCACTTCCACCACCATGGCATCGGCAGGCGGCGCGCTGTGGATTCGCGACCACACCACGGCGCTCATCGACACCATGACCGCCAACCCCACGGCCGGCACGATGGTGTAAGTCAGCTCCAGGCGGCGGTGCTCGTGCCAGTGCGCGGCCCGTTCGTCCCCGCGCGCGCCATGGCGCCACACCAGGTAGCCCAGGAACGCGTGCACCAGGATGAAGATCGCTCCGGTGATCCACAGCGTGCTGTAGAAGAGGCGGTCGATCAGCACGCCGTGCACCGACGCCACCGGCGGCAGCCACCAGCGTCCGCGCGCGAGCAGCGTGAACGCCACGCCCGCGACCATGGTGGCGGCGATCAGCGCGGCCACCCTGGCCGCGGTGCGGCGTTCGTCCCCGTCAGCGTGCGTGGGCATCCGAGGCGTCCCCATCAGCGGGTTCGTCGCGTTCGACGGGGGGGACAATTAGCCCCGCGCCTGCCGGACTCCTGCCGTGGCGGCGTCGGCCTCCCGCACCGGGTGTGCGCGCAGCAGGGCGGTGCCCGTGTTCCACGGAAAGAAGGCGTAGGGGAATGCGGCGCGCCGGCGCGCCGGCCGACGGGAGACGTGGTGTGGACGCGATCGCCCACCTGAAGACGTTCTTCGAGGGCGAGGACGAGGTGGCCGCCGTCTACGTCTACGGCCGGTACCCTCCCGGGCCGAGCTTTCCCGACACCGACATCGAGCTGGCGCTGCTCTTCCCCGACGAGGCCGACGAAGACGACGTGCGCGCGTACCTCGAGCGGCTCTCTGAGCAGAACCCCCTGGGCCCCCTGCCCGGCATCCTGATGCCCTCGGCACTCAACAGCCATATCCTCCCCGTGGTGTACGAGGTGTTGACGGCCGGGGTGCTGCTGGTGGACAACGATCCCATCGCCCGGGAGGCGTTCACCGCCCGCGTGCAGGCCCGGCTGGAGGCCGAGCGTGCCCGTCTGCTGCACGAGGCCCGCACGGCGATCCTGCAGGCCCGGTCCCTCGGCCTGGCCCAGCCCGCCACGCCCGGGCCTGTGCTGCCGCAGCCCCCGACGTACCTCGATCCGTTGCGTGTCGGCTGGCGGCTGGGGCGGCTGCTGGGGTCCTCGGGCATGCTCGAGACGCTCACGCGCGACGCCGAGGCCGCCGCTCGCGACGCCGACCGCCTGGCGCAGGTGCTCGGCTGGTTCAGCAACGGGGCGGGCGCGGCCACCGGCATCGCCAAGGCCATGCTGAGCATCTTCGATCTCGAGCGGCCGCCTCGGCGCTGGCAAGTGTTCCTGCCGCTGGCCGACAGCGCCCTGTTGCCGATGGACCTGGCGCTGGAGCTGGCGGCGATGGTCGAGGTGCGCTGGCAGGTACTCACCTCCACCGGCCTGCTGTCGGCGGAGCGGCTGGTGGCACGCGTCCGGGGCTTCCTGCCCGCCATGGTGGCATTCGCCCGGCAGGCCGCGTGGTTCTGCGAGGTGCCCGGCGGCGCAGGCGATGCGCACGTCCACTGAGCCCGGCCCGCCCGGGGGCCAAGGAACCCGCCGGGGGCGGCGCGAAGAAACGCAGCGCAGCGCGCTAGCGATTCGGAGGCGTCAGTGACCGAGCCGGTGCAGATCGCGATTCAGCCCACGCCGAACGTCAACGCCATGAAGTTCGTTCTGAACCGGCGGGTGACCGACGGCCGCAGCCAGACGTTCCGATCGGCCGACGAGGCTGCCGGACACCCGCTGGCGGCGCGGTTGCTGGCGATCCCTGGCGTCGTGCAGGTGTTTCTGTTGAACGACTTCCTGACGGTGACGCGGGATCCCGCGGTCGCATGGGAGGAGATCGTCGACGCGGCGCAGGCCGCGATCCGTGCCCACTATGCCGGCTGAGGTCCGTGCGCCGGCAACAGCACAGGAAGGCGGAGGGATCAGCGTGACGGACAAGCCATTCGAGGTCGTCGCTGAGATCGCCCTGCAGGGCCTGCCGACCAGCAGCGATATCGCGCGCATCGACGACGCCGTGGAGCGCGCGCGGCGGAGCGCCCCCGCGGTGGTGCGTGCCACGCTGAGTCCGCCGGCGCGCTTCCGCGACGGCGGCTACTGCCTGGAGGCCCGGTTCGTGGCGTGGGCGGCCGACGGCCCCGCCGCCCAGGCGGCAGTGGAGGCTCTCTTGCGCGCCGCTGGCGTGACGGCCCGTACGGTGTACCTCTCCGGCCGGGCGCTCGCGGCTGCGGACGTCCCGCCTCCTGCGGCGCCCGCGGGTGCGGGCGCTGGCCGCGCGGCCGCGCGCCGGCCCGCTGCGCCGGCGCGCCGGCGGGGCGCGCGGACGGCCGCCAGGCCCCGCGACGCCACACCCCGTGGTCGCGCGGCCAGGCCGGCGCGGGGGGCGGCGAAAGGCGGAAGGGGCGCGCGCGGGGGCGGCCGGGGACGCTAGTCGGCCGTCTCCGCCTCCGGGACGTCGGCAGCCAGCCAGACCGGGGCTTCCAGCAGGCGCCGGATCTCTCCCAGGAACTGTGCGGCTTCGGCGCCGTCGGTCACCCGGTGGTCGGCGGAGAGCGTCGCCTGCATCACCGTGGCCACCTGCACGGTGCCATCGCGCACCACCGGCGTGGGCTTCGCGGCGCCCACGGCCAGAATCGCCGCCTGCGGCGGGTTCACGATGGCCGCAAACATGTCCACCGCGTAAGGTCCCAGGTTGCTCACCGTGAACGTGCCACCCGTGAGGTCGTCGGGCCGCAGGTGCCCGGCGCGCGCCCGCTCGATGAGCGCCCTGCTCTCGCGGGCGATGACCCACAGGGGCTTGCGGTCCACGTCGTGGAGGACCGGCGAGATCAGCCCCTCGGCCACGGGCACGGCGATGCCGATGTTGATGGCGCCCGGATACCGGATCACCTCGCCCGCGAACGAGGCGTTCAGGTTCGGGTAGCGCCGCAGGGCCAGCGCCGCCGCCCGCACGACCAGGTCGTTGACGGTGATCTTGGCGGCGTCGGGCAGCCGCTCGTTGAGCTGCCGGCGCAGGTCCAGCGCCGCGTCCATGGCGATCGCCATCGTCACGTAGAAGTGCGGGGCCTGCTGCTTGCTCTCGGTCATCCGGCGCGCGATGGTGGCGCGCATGCGGGAGACCGGGACGTCGCGGGCGGGCGCCGGCTCCCCGGCGGCGGGTGCAGCCGCCGGCGCGCGAGCGGCCGCGCGGGCCGCCAGCGCCGCCTCCACGTCGTCCTTGGTGACGCGTCCGTCCGGCCCGCTGCCACGGATCGTCTCCAGCGCGAGACCGTGTTCTGCCGCCAGCCGGCGCGCCAGGGGGGATGCCCGGACCGGGCCGGCGGCGCCCGCAGGGCCCGGCGCCGCCGCAGGGGCCGGCCTCGCGGGGGCTGCCGATGCCGGCGGCGCGCCGGTCGCCTCTCGTGCCGCCTGCACAGGCGGGGCCGCCGCTGGCCCCCGGGCCGCCTGTGCCTCTGCCCGCGATGGCGCAGGCGCCGCAGCCGCCGCTTCACCCGGCCGCGTCAGGTCCGCAATGGGCGCGCCCACGGGCACGACGCCGCCCGCGTCCACCAGGATGCGGCTGAGCACGCCGTCCCACTCGGCCTCGATCTCCACGTTCACCTTGTCGGTCTCGATCTCGGCGATGGGCTCGCCCTTGCGCACGGCCTCCCCGGCCTGCTTGAGCCACCGCAGCACTTTGCCCTCGGTCATGGCGTCGCCCAACTTGGGCATGATGACCTCGGCCATCAACGGTCCTCGCGGTAGAGGGTTCGGCGGACCGCAGCCACGATCTCGGCCTCGTGCGGGGTCGCCAGCAGTTCCAGGTCGCGCGCATAGGGCATGGGGACGTCCGCACCTGTCACGCGCTCCACCGGCGCGTCCAGCAGGTCGAAGGCGCCCTCGTAGATCGTCGCGGCGAGCTCCGCCGCGGCGCCGAAGGGCTTCCACTGCTCCTGGACCACCACGGCGCGGTGCGTCTTCGCCACCGAACGGACGATCGTCTCGGCGTCCAGCGGCCGGAGCGAGCGCAGGTTGATCACCTCGGCGTCGATGCCGTCCTCGGCCAGCTGGCTCGCCGCCTGCAGCGCCACGAAGAGCATCCGGCTGTAGGCGACGATCGTCACGTCCCGTCCGGGCCGCACCACCTCAGCGCGGCCGAACGGCAGGGCGCCGTCGCCGTCGGGCACCGGGCCCTTCATGCCGTACAACGCCGCGTTCTCGAGGAAGATCACCGGGTCCTTGCCGCGGATTGCCGTGCGCAGCAGGCCCCGGGCATCCGCCGGGGTCGCCGGCACCGCGACCCGAAGCCCGGGCACGTGCGCGTAGAACACCTCGACGCTCTGGGAGTGCTGCGCGGAGAGCTGGACGCCCGCGCCGTTGGGGCCGCGGATCACCAGGGGCACGTCCACCTGCCCGCCCGAGAAGTAGCGCACCTTCGCGGCGTTGTTGACGATCTGGTCGAAAGCCAGCAACGAGAAGTTCCAGGTCATCACCTCGACGACCGGCCGCAGGCCCAGCATCGCCATGCCGATCGCCGCGCCGACGAACCCTTCCTCGGAGATCGGGGTGTCGATGACGCGCCGCGGGCCGAACCGCGCCAGCAGGTCGGCGGTGACCCGGAACGTGCCCTGGTACAGCCCGATGTCCTCGCCCAGCAGCAGCACAGCAGGATCGCGCTCCATCTCCTCGATGAGCGTGGAGCGGATGGCGTCGCGGTAGGTGACCTCAGCCATCCGGGGCGTCGCCGTAGACGTGCCGCACCAGCTCGTCCGGCGGGGGTGGCGGGCTCTCCTCAGCGAAGCGCACGGCGTCGTCCACGATCTGCTCCGCCTCTTCCTGGATCCGCGCCACGGCCGCGTCGTCCAGGAGGCCCGCGTCGCGGAGCCGGCGCTCGAGGAGCGCGATGGGATCGCGCCGCCGCTGCGCTTCGACCTCGTCCTTGGTGCGGTAGGGCTGGAACAGGTCGGCGGCGCCGTGGCCGGCGAAGCGGTACGTCACCGCCTCGACGGCGTGCGGCCGGCCCGTGGCCCGCGCCTGGGCGATGACGCGCGCCGCCGTCTCGCGCACCGCGAAGAAGTCCATGCCGTTGACACGCTCGGCGGGGATGGCGTACTGCGCGAAGCGCGACGCCAGGTCGGGGACGGCTGACGAGCGCGCCACCGAGGTGCCCATGGCATACTGGTTGTTCTCGACGATGAGCACCAGCGGGCACAGCCCGTCCTTTCCCCACAGCCCGGCCATGTTGAGCGCCTCATGGAAGGCACCGCTGTTCATGGCGCCGTCACCCAGGAAGCACAGGCACACGCGGTCCTCCTGCCGGTAGCGGAGCGCATAGGCCGCGCCGACAGCCAGCGGGATGTGCCCGCCGACGATGCCGTAGCCGCCGTAGAAGCCACGCGCGACGTCGAACAGGTGCATCGAGCCGCCCTTGCCGCGGGCGAGCCCGGTGACCTTGCCAAACAGCTCCGCCATGACTTCGCCGGGCGGCGCGCCGCGGAACAGGGCATGGGCGTGGTCGCGGTAGGCGGTGAAGAAGATGTCGTCCGGCCGCAGCTCGGCCAGGAAGCCGGCTGCCACCGCTTCCTGCCCGACGTAGACGTGCAGGTAGCCACCGATCTTGCCGCGCCGGAACGCCCGTTCGGTCTCCTCCTCGAAGCGACGGGCGATGACCATCTGCCGGTACCAGGCGAGGGCCGATGCGAGGTGCTCGGGCGACCGGCGGTCCGTGGTGACGGCAGAGGTGGCGCCGTCGTCGGGCCGGCCCGTCCGGTTGGGCATGCCGTCCTGCTCCTTCCCCGCCGCCTCGTAGGCCGAAGGATGAGCCGCGCGCGAACGCGGCGGTGCCGGCGCCGCGCGTGCACTCCATTACTATACCAGATCCGCGCAACCGGTCGGCACGCGCTATTTGCGCCCGGGCCGCCCGCCGGGTAGGCTAGAGGCGGCGCCGAAGGGAGCCCGCATGCCGACCGACACACTCGACGCGTTCATCGCGATGTTGCCCAAGGTCGAGCTCCACCTGCACCTGGAGACCTCGCTGCGCCTGCGCCGTCTGGCCGAGCGCGCCGGCGAGGGACCCGCGCTGGGCGCGCCGCACCTGGTGGCCGACCCCGCGGTGTTCGTCGGCTACGACCGCCTGCGACGGCTGCGGTATGCCGGCCGGGTCGGCCGGGTGCCCGACGCGTGGTACACGCGTGAGCGGATCGCGGCCATCACGGCGGAGTTGCTGCGGGAGGCGGCGGCGCAGGGCGTCCGCCACGTCGAGGTGCGGGTGGGCGGCCGCCGCGGCTTCACGCTCCTCGGGGTGCGCGGCATGCTCGAGGCGATGGCTGAGGGCGCGGCCAGTGTCCGCGGGCTCGGCATCGGCTACGGCGCCATCGTCACCGTGGTGCGCGAGCGCGGCCCCGACGACGCCGCGCGCCTGGTGGCAGAGGCGGTGGCCTGCCGCGACTGCGGCGTGGTCGGCATCGACCTGGCCGGCGACGAGCAGAACTTCCCGCCGGCCCTCTTCGCCGCGGCGCTGCGTCCGGCCCGTGACGCCGGGCTGGGCCTGGCGGTGCACGCCGGCGAGTTCGCCGGCCCGGCGGGGATCTGGACCGCGCTCTACCATCTGGGCGCCGACCGCGTCGGCCACGGCATCCGCGCCGTGGAGGATCCCGCGCTGGTGGACCATCTGCGCGACCGCAGCGTGACCCTTGAGGTGTGCCCCACGAGCAACGTACGGCTGGGCCTGGTGCCGTCGCTGGCCCAGCACCCGGTGGGGATGCTGCGCCGGGCGGGCGTGGCGGTCACCATCAACAGCGACGACCCGCTGCTGCTCGGGACCACGCTCACCCGCGAGCTGGCGGCCGTGGCCCGTGCGCACCGCCTGACGCCGGCCGACCTGGTCGAGCTGCAGGCGACGGCAGCCCGGGCGGCGTTTGCCCCCGATGCGGTTCGCCGCGCGCTGGACGCCGCGGTCCGCGCGGCGCCGCTGCCCGCCGCAGGTGGCAGCCCCGCGCCTTGATTTGTTGAGTGAATTACTCTAGAATTCTGCTGGCATCTCGTGGGTGCCGCAGGGCAGGGTCTACACGGGGAGGAGCCCATGGCCGATCTCGTCATCCGCGACCTGCACGTCCAGGTCGAGGACAAAGTGATTCTCAAGGGGGTCACCCTCGACGTCAGCCGGGGCGAGATTCACGCCCTCATGGGGCCCAACGGCTCCGGCAAGAGCACCCTGGCCAACGTCTTGATGGGCAACCCCTTCTACCAGGTCGTGCGCGGCGAGGTGCTCTACAAAGGCGAGGACCTGCTGGCGATGTCGCCCGACGAGCGGGCCCGCAGGGGGCTGTTCATCGCCTTCCAGTACCCGGTGAGCATCCCCGGGGTGACCATGGCCAGCTTCCTGCGCACCGCCGTCTCGGCGCGCAGGGGGCTGGAGCAGGAGCTGGTTCCGGTGGCCGAGTTCCAGCGCCTGTTGCGGGCGAAGCTCGACGCGCTGAAGATCGACCCGTCCATCCTCGGGCGGTACGTCAACGAGGGCTTCTCCGGCGGCGAGAAGAAGCGCGCCGAGATCCTCCAGATGGCCCTGCTGGAGCCCGAGATCGCCATCATGGACGAGACCGACTCGGGGCTGGACATCGACTCGGTGAAGATCGTGGCCGACGGCATCATGCGCATGTACGAGGAGCAGCGGGGTGGGATGGGGGTGCTGGTCATCACCCACTACTCGCGCATCCTCCAGTACATCACGCCCCACCACGTCCACATCATGCACGACGGGCGCCTGGTGGTCTCCGGCGGGCCCGACCTGGCCCACGAGCTGGAAGAGCGCGGGTACGAGGAGATCCGCAAGCAGTTCGAGGTGATCGCCGCCGAGGTCCAGGAGGCCGGCGCGGTGCGCCGTGCCGGGAAGGTGTTCTGGGTGGTACACTAGCGGCGGATGCTGGCGCCTGCGCGGCGCGGGGAGAGGATCGTGACGACAAGCCCGTTGGGGATCGAACTCGATCACTACAAGTACGGTTTCCGCGAGCCCGAGAAGTACGTCTTCAGGTCGCGCCGCGGGCTGGATCGCGAGGTCGTCGAGCAGATCTCCTACATGAAGGACGAGCCGGACTGGATGCGCGCGTTCCGGCTCCACGCCTACCAGCACTTCACGCGGCGGCCCATGCCCGCGTGGGGAGCCGACCTGTCCACGATCAACTTCGACGAGATCTACTACTACATCAAGCCCACCGAGAAGCAGGGCCGCTCGTGGGAGGAGTTGCCCGAGGAGATCAAGCGCACCTACGATCGGCTGGGCATCCCGGAGGCCGAGAAGAAGTTCCTGGCCGGGGTCGGCGCGCAGTACGAGAGCGAGGTCGTCTACCACAACCTGAAGGAAGAGTGGGAGAAGCTCGGGGTCATCTTCCTCGACACCGACACGGCGGTCCGCGAGCACCCCGACCTGGTGCGCGAGTACTTCGGCACGGTGATCCCGCCCGAGGACAACAAGTTCGCCGCGCTGAACTCCGCGGTGTGGTCGGGCGGCTCGTTCATTTACGTGCCGGCCGGGGTCAAGGTGGACATCCCGCTCCAGGCCTACTTCCGCATCAACGCCGAGGCGATGGGGCAGTTCGAGCGGACGCTCATCATCTGCGAGCCCGGTTCCTACGTCCACTACGTGGAGGGCTGCACGGCGCCCATCTACACCACCGACTCCCTGCACTCGGCCGTGGTGGAGATCATCGTGAAGGAAGGCGCGCGCTGCCGCTACACGACCATCCAGAACTGGTCCAAGAACGTCTACAACCTGGTCACCAAGCGCGCCGTCGCCTACCGCGACGCGACCATGGAGTGGGTGGACGGGAATTTGGGCTCCAAGATCACCATGAAGTACCCCTCGGTCTACATGGTGGAGCCCGGCGCCAAGGCCGAGATCCTGTCGGTGGCGTTCGCGGGCGCCGGCCAGCACCAGGACCCGGGTGGCAAGGTGATCCACGCCGCGCCCCACACCCAGTCCAGCATCGTGAGCAAGTCGATCGCGAAGGACGGCGGGCGGGCCGGCTACCGCGGGCTGGTCAAGGTCTACGCCGGCGCCCGGGGCAGCCGGTGCGCGGTGCGCTGCGACGCGCTGATCCTGGACGAGCGCAGCCGCTCCGATACCTATCCCTACATGGAGATCGACGAGGAGGACGTCTCCATCACCCACGAGGCGACGGTCTCCAAGGTCTCCGACGAGCAGCTCTTCTACCTGATGAGCCGCGGCATCAAGGAGGACGACGCGATGAACATGATCGTCCGCGGCTTCATCGAGCCCATCGTGAAGGAGCTGCCCCTGGAGTACGCCGTGGAGCTCAACCGCCTGATCGCGCTGGAGATGGAAGGCTCGGTCGGCTAGCCCGCCCCGCCCGGCGCTGCGCGGGTTCCGGCCCCGGGCCGCATGGCTTCGGGTCGCCGCCTGGCGCTGCGCGGTAGGCGGCGCGGGACGTCTCCCCGGAGGAGGCAGGCATCGCGCCTGCCTCCTCCGCACGGGAGCATCGACGTGACGGAGGCAGTGGCGTGAGTGATCGCACCTCGTCCCTGGCGGTCCGGCCGGGGGTGCTCGACCGGGCCGCCCTCGCGGCGGCCAGCCGGCTCGCCGACGATCCCGCATGGATGCGCGAGCGGCGCGAGACCGCGTGGGCGGCCGCAGCGCGCCTGCCGCACCCGGCGGAGGTCTGGCTCGAGGAGTGGCGGCGCACCGACACCAGCGCACTGGATCTCGCCGGCATCGCCCTGGCCACCGCGCCGGCTGGGACGCCGCCCGACCCCTCGGCGGTGGTGGCCGCCGACGAGCGCGCCGGCCTGCTGGTGTGTACCGGCGGCCGCGCCGTGGCGGTGCTGGACGCCGCCCTCGCCGCGCGAGGGGTCGTCTTCACCGACCTGGCCGGCGCCGCCGCGGCCCACCCTGACCTGGTCCGCGACTACTTCCTCAGCACCCTGCCGGAGTTCGACGGGCACCGCTACCGCGCGCTGCACGCCGCGCTGTGGACCGGCGGGGTCGTGGTCTACGTGCCGGCGGGCGTCGAGGTGGCGCTGCCGCTGGTGGCCCAGAGCTGGCTCGGTCAGCCCGACGCAGCCGTCTTCCCCCACACGCTGCTGGTCGCCGCCCCGGGGAGCCGGGTCACCCTGGTCGACCTGTACACCTCTGCCGACGGTCCGGGCCGGCAGGTGGCCACCGCGGTCGCCGAACTCATCGTGCAGCAGGGGGCGCAGGTGCGCTACATCGCCGTCCGCGACTGGGGTGCGCCCATGTGGGAGGTCGGGAGCCTGGTGCGCGCCCGCGTGGCGCGCGACGCCACTGTCCACAGCCTGATGGTCGCCCTCGGCGGCGGGTTGCTCAAGGTCGACGTCGAGTCGCACCTGCACGGCCCCGGTGCCTCGGTCGAGATGCTCGGCCTGTTCTTCGCTGCCGGGGCGCAGCACATGGACTTCCACACCCTCCAGGAGCACGGCGCGCCCCACACTACCAGCGACCTGCTCTACAAAGGGGCGGTGCGGGATACCGCGAAGACCGTTTTTGCCGGGCTCATCCGCGTGCACCAGGGCGCGCAGAAGACTAACGCCTTCCAGTCGAACCGGAACCTGATCCTGTCTGCAGGCGCGCGCGCCGACTCGATCCCCAAGCTGGAGATCATGGCCAACGACCTGCGCTGTACCCACGGCTCGGCCACCAGCCGCCTCCACGACGAGCACATCTTCTACTTGATGAGCCGCGGCCTCACCCGGGCGCAGGCCGTGCGCATGATCGTGGAGGGGTTCTTCGCCGACGTCTTCGACCGGATTCCCCTGGAGCGGCCGCGCGCCTACCTCCAGGCGCGCATCGGCGAGAAGATGGCCTGACCATGGACGAGATCGCCGCCGACGCCTTCGTGCAGGTCGCGACCCTGGCCGAGGTCCCGCCGGGGACCGCGAAGGCGGTGGAGGTCGCGGGCCGCAGGATCGCCCTGGTGAACGTCCGGGGCGCCATCTACGCCATCGACGACACCTGCACCCACGAGCGCGTCTCGCTGTCGTCCGGGCAGGTCACCGGCGAGGTGATCGTCTGCCCCAAGCACGGCTCGCGATTCCACGTGGTCACCGGACGGGTGCTGTCCCTGCCGGCGGTCCGGCCGGTCAGCACGTACGCGGTGAAGGTCGAGGGCGACGCGATCCTGGTGGCGCCCTCGCCCCGGCCCGGGCAGGGGATGCCGCATCGGCGGTAGGCGGCGGGGAGGACGGAGATGGAGCTGGGCGCGCGCGTGCGAGGTGACTTCCCGCTGCTGGGCAGGACCGTGCACGGCAAACCGCTGGTCTACCTCGACAGCGCCGCCACCAGTCAGAAGCCGCGCGTGGTCCTGGACGCGCTGCAGGAGTACTACCGCGCCTACAACGCCAACGTGCACCGCGGCATCTACGCCATCGCCGAGGAGGCCACGGCGCGCTACGAGGCCGCGCGGGCCACGCTGGCGGCCCTGCTGCACGCCGCCCGCCCCGAGGAGGTCGTGTTCACCCGCGGTACCACCGAGGCGATCAACCTGGTGGCCGGCAGCTGGGGCCGCGCCAACCTGCGCGCCGGCGACGAGATCCTGCTGACGGAGATGGAGCACCACAGCAACATCGTGCCGTGGCAGCTCCTGGCGGCGGAGAAGGGGGCGCGCCTGCGGTACGTCCCCATCACCGAGGCCGGCCGTCTCGACCTGGACGCGCTGGACCGCCTGCTCACGGGACGCACGCGGCTGGTGGCGCTGGTGCACCAGTCGAACGTGCTGGGCACCATCAATCCCATCCGGCAGATCGCCGAGCGGGCGCACGCCGCCGGCGCGCTGGTGCTGGTGGATGCGGCTCAGAGCGTGCCCAACCAGCCCGTCGACGTCCAGCAGCTCGGCGTCGACTTCCTGGCGTTCTCCGGGCACAAGATGCTGGGCCCCACCGGTAGCGGCGGGCTGTGGGCGCGCTACGACCTGCTGGACGCGATGCCGCCCTACCACGGCGGCGGCGAGATGATCGTGCGGGTCGACTACGAGCGGTCGACGTTCAAGGCGCCGCCGCACCGGTTCGAGGCAGGCACGCCCAACATCGCCGACGCCATCGTGCTGGGCGTTGCCGCCGACTACCTGCGGGACATCGGGTTCGACGCCATCACCGCCTGGGAGCAGACGCTGGTGGCGTATGCACTGGAGCGCCTGCGCGAGGTGCCGGGCCTGCGGATCCTGGGGCCGGCGACCCCCGAGCAGCGCGGCGGCGCCATTAGTTTCGTCCTGGACGTGGCGCATCCTCACGACATCGCCCAGGTCCTGGATCAGGAGGGCATCGCCATCCGCGCGGGCCACCACTGCGCCCAGCTCCTGCACCGCCGGTTCGGCGTGGAGGCCAGCGCCCGTGCCAGCCTGCACATCTACAACACCCGCGAAGACATCGACGCGCTGGTCACGGGTCTGCACATGGTGCGCCGCCTGTTCACCCGCGCGCCGCGCCCGGTGTAGGATCGAGAGGCGATGGCGCTCGACGACCTCTACCGCGAGGTCATCCTCGACCATTACGCGCACCCGCGCAACCGCGGCCGGCTCGACCCCGCGGATCTCACCGTCGAGGGCACGAACCCCCTGTGCGGCGACGAGCTGGTGCTCTCGGTGCGGCTGCAGGGCGAGCGGGTGGCGGCCGCGCGGTTCGAGGGCCGCGGGTGCTCCATCAGCCAGGCGTCGGCCTCGATGCTCACCGAGGCGATCACCGGCAAGTCCCTGGACGAGGTCCGCGGGCTGATCGGCCAGTTCAAGGGCATGATGCGCGGGGCCCCGCCCGCCGACGCGCTGGGTGACCTGGCGGCGCTCCAGGGCGTCCGCAAGTTCCCCGTGCGGATCAAGTGCGCGACGCTGGCATGGGTGGCGCTCGAGCAGGGGCTCGACGAGCGCGCGGCGGGCCGCGCGCCCTCGCGCGCCACGACCGAGACCGAGCCGGCCTGAGGCGCTCGCGGGTCGGCAGGGACCTCGCGACGCCGGCAGGCGCCCTCTGCGGAGCCGGCGAATCTCCCCCCATCCGCGTGCCGGGAGGGGTCGCTGACGAGACGCCCTATCGCTCGCCATCTCGCCGTCGCGGTGCTCACCCTGCTGGGCGCGTCGGTGGGCATCTTCGGCCTGGTCCACCTGGCACCGTTCGACCCCGCGCGGTACTTCGTGCAGTTCCGACAGGGCTATCGGGAAGAGCAGATCCGGCAGGTCCGGCAGTGGTACGGGCTCGACGATCCCGTGCCCGTGCAGTACGCGCGCTGGCTGGGCCGCGTCGCGACCGGTGATTTTGGCCGCTCGGTGTCCAACGGGCGCGAGATCGGGCCCGAGGTCTGGCGCCGCCTGCCGTGGACGCTGCTGCTCCTCCTGGTGGGGTGGGGGCTCGCGGTGCCCGGTGCGGTGATCCTGGCGGTCGCGGGCGCGCGAGGCGGCCCCGGCGGTCGGGCGGCGCGCGCCGCGGTCACCGGGGCGCTGCTCGCACCGGTCTTCCTGCTGGCCAGCGTGCTGGTCTACGTCTTCGCCGTCCGGCTGGCGTGGATTCCTATCCTGCCGCCGTTCGAGCTGCGCCCGCACGACCCCGCGCTGTGGCGGTCGGCGCTCCTGCCTGGAGTGAGCCTGGCCGTGCCCCTGGCCGCCCTGGCCGCGCGCCGGCTGGCGGCGGGGCTGCCAGCGGCGCTGGCGGCCCCCCACGCGCTGGTCGCGCGGGCGCGCGGCGCGCCCGAGGCGCTCGTGCGGCGGCGCGCCCTGCGGGTGGCTGCGGCGGCGGCGCTCACACCGGCCCTGCCGCTCGCGGTGGCCTCGCTGAACGTACTGCTCGTCGTCGAGGAAGTGTTCGGCTGGCCCGGCCTGGGCCGGGTCTTCGTGCGGGCCGTGGCGCAGCGCGACATCACGGCCGTGCAGGCCACGCTCTTCGTGCTCGTCGCGGTGGGGCTGGCCGCAGAGGTAGTGCTGCGCCAGGTTGCGGCGTGGCTCGGGGGGCAGGACGCGGACGCCAGCGCGGCGCGCGCGGCCTTCCGGCACGCCGGCGGGAGCGCTCGGTCGCCTGCAGACCGCCCGGTGCCCCTGCCGGCGCTAGACCGTATCGCGCTTGTGGGCGCGGCGGCGCTGGGTGCCGTCGTCGTCGCCGCGCTGGCGGCGCCGGTGATCGCGCGCTTCCCCCCAGACCAGGTCCTCCTGGAGGAGATCCAGTTGCCCCCGTCGCTGCGCCACTGGATGGGCACGGACCCTTCCGGCCGTGACCTCTTCAGCCGGCTGCTGTACGCTGGCCGGGTCACGCTCGCGCTGGCGGCGCTGCCGGCGGCGGTGGCGGTGGCCGGGGCGGTGGTCCTCGCGGCCCTGGCGCAGTGGCAGGGGCCAGCGTGGGGAGATGCCCTCCTGGGCGCCACCCGCACGCTGGGCGCGTTTCCGCCAATTGCCCTGGCCATGGCCGTCGTGATCGTCGTGGGCCGTGCGCCCGCGGCCCTGGGCGCGGTGATGGTCCTCTGGGGCCTGGCCGAGTGTGCGGATCGGATCGCGGGCATGGTGGCGCGGGCCCGCGCCTGGCCGTTCGCCCAGGCCAGCATCGCGCTCGGCGCGCCGACGGGACGGGTCGTGGAGCGGCATCTGGTGCCCCACCTCCTGCGGCCGCTGGCCGCTGAGGCGCTCGGCCTGGTCCCCGGCTTCCTGCTCCTGGAGGCGACGCTCGGCTTCTTCGGCTTCAGCCTGAGCCCCACGGTGCCCACGTGGGGCACGCTGCTGTGGCGTGGCCGGGAAGCGCTGCACCGCGGCGACTGGTGGCTGCTGGCGTTTCCGGTGGCGTTTGCGCTGGCCGCGGCGTGGGGTTGCCTGCACCTCGCCGGGGCGCTCCGCACGCCCGGGGGCCCCACGTTCGTCAGGGCGGCCCGGCCGGCTCCGGGCCGCGAGTGGGCGCCGGTTCCCGCCCGCCCGGCCGCCCGCCAGGCGGCGCGCCAGGCGACCCGCGCCCGGGCAGGGCCGGCTGTCACGCCGGTACCGGCAGTCAGCGACCCTGCGGCACCGTCGCCCCTGCCCGGCAGCGGGGCTAGCGGCGGCGCTTCCGGGTGAGCGCCCGCCGCGCGGCGCCGGCGATCTCGGCGGCAGTCAGCCCGTATTTCTCCATGAGCGCCCGCGGCGAGCCCGACTCGCCGAAGACATCGCGGATGCCCACGCGCTCGACCGGCACCGGCTCGTGGGCACTCGTGACCTCGGCCACCGCCCCGCCCAGCCCGCCGTAGATCGTGTGCTCCTCGGCGGTGACGATGGCGCCGGTCTCCCGCGCGGCCTCGAGGACGGCGGTCTCGTCCAGTGGCTTGAGCGTGGCCATGTTGAGCACGCGGGCCCCGATGCCCTCGGCGGCCAGGGTCTCGGCCGCCGCCAGCGCCTCGGCCACCATGATGCCGCAGGCGATGAGGGTCACGTCCGTGCCGTCGCGCAGCCGGGCCGCGCGGCCGATGGCGAACGTGTAGGTCTCGTCGAACAGCACCGGCACCGCGGCACGCCCCAGGCGCACGTAGGCCGGTCCCCGGTGGTCGGCGAGGGCGGCGATGACCTGCTGCGTCTCGGTGGCGTCTGCGGGCACGATCACCGTCATGTTGGCCAGCGCCCGCATCATCGCCAGCTCCTCGATGGCCTGGGCGGTCATGCCGTCCTCGCCGACCGTGAGGCCGCCATGGGTGCTGACGAGCTTCACGTTCAGGTTGGGCTGCGCCACCAGCACGCGGATCTGGTCGTAGGCCCGGCCCGGCACGAAGACGGCGAACGAGCTGACGAAGGGGACCTTGCCGCACGTGGCCAGGCCCGCGGCCACGCCCACCATGTTCTGCTCGGCGATGCCGCACTCGATGAAGCGGTCGGGGAACGCGGCCGCGAACGCCTCGAGCCGGGTTGAGTCGCGCAGGTCCCCTGTGAGGGCCACGACCCGCGGGTCGCGCCGGCCCACGGCGACCAGCGCTTCGCCATACGCGTCCCGCGTGGCCTTCTGCCCGGCGGTCTGGCTCACGAGGCCCGCCATCGCGTCAGCTCCCGGGCGCGGCGCCATCGAGCTCAGCCAGCGCCCGCGCCAGCTCGTCGTGGGTGAGCGCCTTGCCATGGAACCCCACGACCCCCTCAAGGAACGAGACGCCCTTGCCCTTGATCGTCCGCGCGACGATCACCTGCGGCCGCCCGCGCACGGTCCGCGCCCGGTCCAGCGCCGCCACGATCGCGCCCAGGTCGTGCCCGTCGATCTCCTGCACGTCCCACGTGCAGGCCCGCCACTTGTCGCCCAGGGGATCGAGGCGGATGCGCTCCTCGGTGGGGCCGGTCTGCTGGAGGCCGTTCCGGTCGACGATGGCGGTCAGGTTGTCCAGCCCGTAGTGCGCCGCGAACATCGCGCCCTCCCACACCGCGCCTTCCTGGCACTCGCCGTCGCCCAGCATGGCGTAGACGCGGTAGGGGCGGCCGTCGCGCTTGCCGGCCAGGGCCATCCCGATGGCGGCCGAGAACCCCATGCCGAGCGAGCCGCTGGAGATCTCCACGCCGGGTGTCCGGGTCATGTCCGGGTGGCCCTGCAGGATGCTGTCGACCCGGCGCAGCGTCCACAGGTGCTCGGGCGCGAAGTAGCCGCAGGCCGCCAGCACCACGTACCAGGCCGGACACCCGTGCCCCTTGCTCAGCACGAACCGGTCGCGGTCGGGCCAGGTGGGGTTGTGCGGGTCGTGGCGCATGGTGTGGTAGTAGAGCACCGTCAGGATGTCGATGGCAGACAGCGAGCCGCCGGGGTGCCCGGAGCCCGCCGTGGTGATGACCTGCAAGATGGTCTTGCGGAACTCGCGCGCCCGCGCCTCCAGGGCGCACAGGGCTGCTGTGGACGTCATGGGATGGAATGCTCCCTCGGTGTGGTCGGCGCCTGCCGCCGGGGCTGCCCGGCCGGGGCGTGCGGATCACCGCCCGCCGCGGGGCTGCCCGGCCACGGCGTCGAGAGTGGCTTCGCCCACCGGTGCGCCCGCCCCTGCCGCGGCGGCGCGCCGGGGGCGACGCCGCGGGCACGACGTCCGGGCAGCAGGTGCAGCGCATCGGGCAGTGGTATTGGGGTGCGGGAGATCACACTGCGTGGCGAGGAGGATCGATGAAGGCGATCCGCGTGCACACCACCGGCGGTCCGGACGTGCTGCGGTACGAGGACGTCCCCGACCCGCAGCCCGGCCCGGGCCAGGTGCTGGTCCGCCTGGAGGCCGCAGGCGTCAACTACATCGACATCTACTACCGCACCGGGCTGTATACGGCACCGCTGCCGTTCATCCCCGGCAACGAGGGTGCCGGGGTGGTGGTGGCTGTCGGCTCCGGCGTCACCGACGTGCAGCCCGGCGAGCGCGTGGCCTACATCGCGGGCTTGTGCGCCTACGCCGAACTGGCCGCCGTGCCCGCGTCCCGCGTCGTCCGGCTGCCCGGGGGCATCGACGCGACCACCGCCGCGGCCGCACTGCTCCAGGGAATCACGGCCCACTACCTGGTGCACGCCACCTACCCGCTCCGGGCGGGCGAGTGGGCGCTGGTGCACGCCGCCGCCGGCGGCGTGGGGCTGCTGCTCGTGCAGATGGCGAAGCGCGCGGGGGCCACGGTCATCGGCACCGTGGGCACGCACGCCAAGGCCGGGCTGGCGCGCGAGGCCGGCGCCGACCACGTCATCGTCTACACCGAGCAGGACTTCGAGGAGGACACGAAGCGCCTGACCGGTGGACGCGGCGTGGACGTGGTCTACGACGCCGTGGGGAAGACGACGTTCGAGAAGAGCCTGAACGTGCTGCGACCGCGGGGCTACCTGGTGCTCTTCGGCCAGGCCAGCGGCCCGGCACCCGCCATCGATCCGCAGATCCTCAACCCGAAAGGGTCGCTGTTCCTGACGCGGCCGTCGGTGGGACACTACACGGCCACGCCGCAGGAACTCCGGGAGCGCGCGACCGCGGTCTTCCAGATGATCCAGGACGGCACCCTGCGGCTGCGTATCGACCGCCGCATCCCGCTGGCGGAGGCCGCTGCCGCGCATCGCGCGCTGGAGAGCCGGCAGACCGCGGGCAAGCTGCTGCTGCTCCCCGGGACCGGCGCGCGGTAGCCCGCGCCGGTGCGGCGCGCAGCGGCGGCCGCGACCGCGTCTGCCGGGGCCGCGTGACCGCGGTTTGACGCACCCGGGGGCCGATGTTACGATTATGCCCGAACTTGCGCCGAGGTGAGCGATGCCCCGCGTTAGAGTCGCCGCAACCGCCGAGGTACCGCAGGGATCGGCGCGCATCGTGGACGCCGGCGGGACGCGTGTCGCGCTCTTCCACCGGCCCGAGGGCTGGTTCGCCATCGAGAACACGTGCACGCACCGCGGCGGGCCGCTGGGCGAGGGCGAGGTCGACGGGGTCGTGGTCACCTGCCCCTGGCACGGCGGGCAGTTCGACCTGCGGACCGGACAGGTGGTCTCGCCGCCGCCCGCGCGGCCGGTGCGCGCGTTCCCGGTCGTCGTGGAGGGGGACGACGTCTGGCTTGACCTCTCGTAGGAGGTGGGCATGAGCACCCAGCCGGCCGCGCCGCGGCCGTCGCGGCTCGCTCCCCTGGACGTGGCGGTGGACCTGCTCGACAGCCTGCCCGGCGGCAGCGTGATCCTCACCAGGGTCGAGTCGCTGCTCAACTGGGGCCGCGCCGCCAGCCTGTGGCCGCTCACCTTCGGACTGGCGTGCTGCGCCATCGAGATGATGGCCGCCTTCGCCGGCCGGTTCGACCTCGACCGGATCGGCGTCATCCCCCGGGCGACGCCGCGCCAGGCTGACCTCATGATCGTGGCCGGTCGCTGCACCATCAAGATGGCGCCGATCGTGCGGCGGCTGTGGGAGCAGATGCCCGAGCCCAAGTACGTGATCTCCATGGGCTCGTGCGCCACCTGCGGCGGGCCGTTCTACTACGACAACTACTCGATCCTCAAGGGGATCGACCAGGTGGTGCCCGTCGACGTGTACGTGCCCGGCTGCCCGCCCCGGCCCGAGGCGTTGATCGAGGGCATCCTCAAGCTGCAGGAGAAGATCAAGGTCGAGCCGTTCCTGCGCCGCGCGGTGGCGCCGGCGTAGCGGCCCGCCGCACCGGGAGGCGCCGTGGCGCTCCGCACCGAAGAGCTCATGCTCAACATGGGACCGCAGCACCCCAGCACCCACGGGGTGCTGCGGCTGGTCGTGACCCTCGACGGCGAGAACATCGTGGAGGTGCAGCCCGACATCGGGTACCTCCACTCGTCGGTCGAGAAGATGATGGAGTACCGCACCTACCTCCAGAACGTGGCGCTCACCGACCGGGGCATGGACTACCTGAGCGCGCTGGCCAACGAGGAGGCCTTCCTCCTGGCGGTCGAGCGCCTGGGCGGGATCGAGGTCCCGCCCAGGGCCCGGTGGATCCGCACGATCATGCTGGAGTTCCAGCGCATCGCCAGCCACCTGGTGTGGCTGGGCACCTGGGCCATCGACCTGGGCGCCACCACCGTCTTCCTCTACTGCTTCCGCGAGCGCGAGAAAATCCTCGACCTCTTCGAGCAGGCCTCGGGCGGCCGATTGCACCATGTCTACTTCCGGCCCGGTGGCGTCTACGAGGACCTGCCGGCGGGCTGGACCGACCGGGCCCTGGCGTTCTGCGCCGAGTTCCCCGGCCACCTCCAGGAGTACCACGACCTGCTGACCGGCAACCCGATCTTCCAGGTCCGTACGCAGGGCGTCGGCGTCCTGCCCCGGGAGGTTGCCGTGGCCATGGGCGCGTGCGGCCCGGTGGCCCGGGCCTCGGGGGTGGCCTTCGACGTGCGCCGGGCCTTCCCGTACGAAGCCTACGCGGACGTCGACTTCGACGTGCCGGTCTTCCCCGATGGCGACTGCTGGGCCCGCTACCTGGTGCGCATGGAGGAGATGCGGCAGTCGGTGCGCATCATCGAGCAGGCCATCGCCACGCTGCCCCCGGGCGAGATCCGCAGCAAGGTGCAGGTCACGGTCAAGCTGCCCCGGGGCGAGGTCTACGCCCGCACCGAGTCGCCGCGCGGCGACCTGGGCGTCTACCTGGTGAGCAACGGCGACGATACGCCCTACCGCGTGAAGATCCGGGCGCCCTCGTTCTCGAACCTCTTTGCCCTCACGGAGATGATGCGCGGCTGGAAAGTGGCCGACGTCATTGCGATTCTCGGCAGCGTGGACATCGTGCTGTCCGACGTGGACCGGTGACCGGGGAGCGAGACGATGCAGGAGTCAACGCATAGCAACGGCGCGTCGCTGGCCGCGCGGGCCTGGCAGGCGGTGGAGGGCCTGCTCACCGGGCTCCGGGTGACGTGGCGGGCGCTGGTGGGCCCCAAGAACACCGTCATGTACCCCGTGCAGAAGGTGGACGTCGCCCCGCGCTGGCACGGGCTGCTGGCCCTGCCGGTGGATCCCGAGATCGGGAGCGACAAGTGCATCATCTGCTTCCAGTGCGAGCGCGTCTGCCCCGACCGCTGCATCCACATCGAGGCGACCGGTCGCGGCAAGGACCGCGTGCTCACCCGCTTCGACATCGAGATGGACAAGTGCTGCTACTGCGGCCTGTGCGTGGAGGTCTGCCCCACGGAGGCCATCGTCTTCGTGCCGCACTACGAGACCAGCACCTACAACCGCGCCACCCTGCTCTACACCCTGGACGACCTGCGGCGGGCAGCGCCCAAGGAGCCGATCGCGCGGGGCGTGATCCGCCTGGGAGGGCGCGCGTGAGCTGGGCACTGGTGGAGGAACTGCAGCGCCGCTTCCCGGAGGTGGAACCGTTCCCGCGCCCGCACGCCCCGCAGGCCGACGAGCAGCCGGCACAAACAAGACCCGGGGCGGCGCCGGGGCGCCCCGCGCCGGCGCGGGCGCACGGCGACTCCAAAGCCTTCCACCACCACACGCCGGGCGCGTGGGTGCCGGCGGAGCGGCTGCTGGAGATCGCGCGCACGCTGCGCGATGCTGCGCCGTTCCACCTCGACTACTGCTCCTTCGTCTCCGCGGTGGACTGGCCGGCGGAAGGCATCTTCGAGGTCACCTACCACCTGTTCTCCATGGCCCGGCGCCACGAGCTGCTGCTGAAGGTAAAGGTGCCGCGGGGGACGCCCGTGGTGCCCAGCGTCACCGGCATCTGGCGTGGCGCTGACTGGCACGAGCGCGAGACCTACGACCTGTTCGGCATCGTCTTCGAAGGCCATCCGGACCTGCGCCGCATCATGATGACGGACGACTGGAGCGGGCATCCGCTGCGCAAGGACTACGTCTACGAAGATCCCCGCTGGCTGGTCGACCTGGCTACCCAGCGCCAGCGGGAGATCGAGGGGCTCGGCCTTGGCGAGCGGGCGTAGCCGACCCCGCGTCACCTGGCGGCGCCCCGGCCTGCGACCGGGGCGCTCGCGCTTGGGCGCATCCCTGACGCGATCTTTACGGACGGCTGGTAGGATGCGTCTGGAGGTGGCGCGCATGCGACAGCCGGGGGAAGCGAGGGGCGCGCTGGCCGGCGCCCTGGCGGGCGCGGTGCTGGTATGGGGGCTGGTGGCGGGCTGGGGCACCGGGGGCCTGCCGGTGGTGGCCGGCGCGCTCTGGGAGCGGGCCGTGCGGCTGCTCCCCATGGAGGTCTTCGGGTTCCTCATCGTGCGGTTCAAGTTCGCGGCGAAGCCCCTGGGGTTCTGGGCGCTGATGCTGGCCGTGGTGGTCGGGGCGGCTGCGGCGGGCGGCCTGTGGGCCCGGCGGCCACGGGGTCCGGTGCCATCGCTGGCGGTGGCGTTCGTGGTCGTGGCCGCGGCGCTCGGGCTCGCGGCCTGGCAGCCGGCGGTGACCCTGCTGAGCGCGCGGCTGGCGGCCGAGGGCGTGCTGGCGCCAGAGGCCGCGGCAGCGCGCGCGGTGGCGGCCACAGTGGTCGCCCTCGCAGCCCTGACCGCCGCGGTGTTCACAGCCCTCCTGACGGTCCTGCTGCGGCGGCCGGCGGCAGCCTCGCTGCACCTGCCTCCCGGAGCCGCAGCGGTGAGCCGGCGCCACTTCCTCGCGCGCTCGGTCGCCCTGGCGGCGGCCCTGACCGGCGCCGCGGCGGCGGCGCAGTGGGTGACCGCGCGGGCGGCGCACGCGGCGGCGGCAGTCTCGTCGCTCTTCCGGCGGCTCAAGGGGCTGCCACCCGAGGTGACCCCCACCGACAGGTTCTACGTGGTCAGCAAGAACCCGCCGGGCCTCGATCCCCGGCTGGACGCGTCGCGCTGGCGCCTGGAGATCACCGGCCTGGTGGCGAAGCCCGTGGTGCTGACCTACGAGCAGATCAAGGCGCTGCCCGCGGTGGAGCGCTACCACACCCTGGAGTGTATCAGCAACGAGGTGGGCGGCGAACTGATCGGCAACGCCAGGTGGAAGGGCGTGCGCTTCCGCGACCTCATCGCGCTGGCCGGTGGGGTGAGCCCGAAGGCGGTGCGCTTCGCGCTGCGCTGCGCCGACGGGTACAGCGAAGGGCTGGGCGTCGCCGACGCGCTGCACCCCGATACGATGCTGGCCTACGAGATGAACGGCGAGCCGCTGCCGCCCGCCCACGGCTTCCCGGTGCGGCTGCTGGTGCCCGGGCTCTTCGGCATGAAGAACCCCAAGTGGGTGACGAAGATCGAGGCGGTCTCCACCCACTTCACGGGCTACTGGCAGGCCTCGGGCTGGAGCGACGAGGCCGTGGTGAAGACGACGTCGATGTTCCGAGTGCCTGCGGGCCGGACCGCCGCCCGCGCGCCGGACGGCGCCGTCGAGCTCGGCGGCGTGGCCTACGCTGGCGACCGCGGGATCGTCCACGTCGAGGTGAGCGCCGACGACGGCAAGACGTGGATGAGAGCGGAGGTCGCCCCGCCGCTGGGCAAGTACACCTGGGTGCTGTGGGCGGCGCTGTGGACGCCGACGGGTCCCGCCACCTACACCCTGAAGGTGCGGGCGCGCGACGGCACTGGCGTACTGCAGACGGCACAGGAGGCGCCCACGCTGCCCGACGGCGCCAGCGGCTACCACACGATCCGGGTGCGCGTGCGGTGACGCCCCCGCGCCGGCAGGAATTCCCCGACGGGCCTCCGTCCCGCACCGGACTCGCCCCGGTTGCCATGTCGTCGAGCCTGTGCACGCTGGGAGGGCGGCGTGTCGAACGCCTATGATCTGATCGTCATCGGTGGCGGGCCCGCCGGCTACATCGGCGCCGTGCGGGCCGCGCAGCTCGGCCTGCGCACCGCGCTCGTGGAGCGCGACAAGCTGGGCGGGATCTGCACCCACTGGGGCTGCATTCCCACCAAGGTCCTCCTGCACACGGCGGAGCTCGTCGAGCGCCTGAAGCACGCCGAGGCGCTAGGGCTGGACGGCGGCCCGCTCACCGTTAACTACGAGCGGCTGCAGCAGCGCAAGGCGGAGGTGGTCGAGCGGATCCACCGGGGCGTGCAGTACCTGATGCGCAAGCACAAGATCGATGTCTTCTACGGCACCGGACGCTTCGAACGGGCCGGTCGCGTGACGGTGGCGCTCAACGACGGCTCGGAGACGGTGCTGGACGGCGCCCATGTGCTGGTGGCGACCGGCTCGGTGCCGCGCGGCCTCCCCGGCCTCCCGGTCGACAACCGGCGTATCCTGGACAGCAGCGGCGCGCTGCTGCTGGCCGCCCCGCCGCGCGCCATCGTGATCGTGGGTTCGGGCGCCGTAGGCGTGGAGTTCGCGAGCCTCTTCGCCGCCCTGGGTAGCCAGGTGACCCTGGTCGAACTGCTGCCGACGCTGCTGCCGCTGGAAGACGAGGAGATCGGCCGGGGGCTGGAGCGCGTCTTCACCCGCAAGGGGATCGCGGTCCACACGGGCACGACGGCCACGCGGGCGACCCCGCGCGGCGACCGCCTGGCCGTCGCCCTGGCCCGCGGCGACCAGACCCAGGAGGTCGAAGCCGACTACGTGCTGGTCGCGGTGGGCCGCGCGCCGCTGGTGGAGGGGCTGCAGCTGGAGGCTGCGGGCGTGGCGGTCGAGCAGGGGGCCATCGTCGTGGACGAGGCGTTCCGCACCTCGGTGCCGACAGTCTACGCGGTGGGCGACTGCATCGCCCGGCCCTACCGGCTGGCCCACGTGGCCTCCGACGAGGCCATGCACGCCGTCGAGACGATCGCCGGCGTCGAGCACGCGCCCGTCAACTACCAGGCCGTACCCCGCCCGACGTTCTCGATCCCGCAGGTGGCCACCGTCGGGCTCTCCGAGCGCCAGGCCACCGAGGCCGGCTACGACGTCAGGGTCGGGCGCTTCGTCTTCCAGGCCAACAGCAAAGCGGTCATCGAGGGCGAGCGCGACGGGTTCGTCAAGATCGTCACCGACGCGCGGACCGGGGAGGTCCTGGGCGTGCACATGCTGGGGCCCGCGGTGACGGAACTGCTGGCGGAAGGCGTTGCCGTCAAGTATCTTGAAGGTACAGCGGTGGAGCTGGGCGGGGCGGTGCACTCGCACCCGACGCTCTCGGAAGCGGTCCGGGAGGCCGCCCTGGACGCACTGGGCCGGGTGCTGAACGCCTGACCCGACCACCCCCGCCGGGCGCACGACGCCCGGCCGGGTGCAGGGAACCGACTCTGCACAGGCCTCGAGGGGGGCGAGGAGATGGGCGACCGAGACCTGCAAACCGCGGCCGCGCAGGCCCGGCACGTCGCGCTGGGCCTCTCCGACGACGACGTGCTCCACATGTACCACACGCTGGCGCTGGCCCGCGCCATCGACGAGCGGATGTGGGTGTTGCAGCGGGCCGGCCTGGTGCCCTTCGTGATCTCGGGCCAGGGGCACGAGGGCGCCCAGGTCGGCGTGATGTGGGCCACCGACCGCGCGCGCGACTGGCTGGTGCCGTTCTACCGCTCGCTGGCCGCGTGCCTCGCCAAGGGGATGTCACCCCGGGACCTGATGCTGGGGCTCTTCGCGCGCGCGGAGGATCCTTCCAGCGGCGGCCGGCAGATGCCCGCGCACTGGGCGCACCCGAAGCTCAAGATCCTGTCCACCAGCAGCCCCGTGGGCACCCAGTACCTGCACGCGGTGGGTATCGCCTACGCGGCGAAGCTGCGCGCGACGGGAGAGATCTGCGTGACCTCCGTCGGGGAGGGCGGCACCAGCCAGGGTGACTGGCACGAGGCGATGAACTTCGCCGGCATCCACCGGCTGCCGGTGGTCTTTATGGTCGAGAACAACCGCTACGCGATCTCGGTGCCGCAGCGGCTGCAGATGGCCGTGGACGACGTCGCGGTGCGCGCCGCCGGCTACGGCTTCCCGGGGGTCGTTGTGGACGGCTCGGACGTGCTGGCGTGCTACGAGGCGGGCCGCGAGGCGGTGCGGCGGGCCAGGGCCGGCGAAGGCCCCACGCTCATCGAGGCCAAGGTCGAGCGCCTCACCGCCCATTCGTCCGAGGACCGGCAGGAGAAGTACCGGCCCACGGCCGACGTCGAGGCCGCCCGGAGCCGCGACCCGCTCGTGGTCTTCAAACATTACCTGGAGCAGGTGGGCGTGCTGGACGAACGGCGCTACACCGAGATCCACGCCCGGATCCGCCGCGAGGTCGACGCGGCCACCGAGTACGCCGAGCAGGCACCGTGGCCCGATCCCGGCACGGTCACCCGGCACGTCTACTTCGAGGCGTAGGCGGAGGAGCGCGCCATGCCGGAGCTGCGGCTGCTCGACGCGATCCGCGAGGCCATGTACGAGGAGATGAAGCGCGACGCGCGCGTCGTGGTGCTCGGCGAGGACGTGGGGCCCAAGGGCGGGGTCTTCGGCGCCACCGACGGCTTCGCCGCCGAGTTCGGGGACGCGCGGGTGCTGGACACGCCGCTGGCCGAGTCCACTATCGTGGGCGCCGCCATCGGCATGGCCGTCAACGGCCTCATCCCCATCGCCGAGATCCAGTTCTCCGACTTCATCTTTCCGGCGACCAACCAGATCGTGAGCGAGGCAGCGCGCATGCGCTACCGCAGCAACGGGGCGTTCGGGTGCCCTATCGTCATCCGCGCGCCCTACGGCGGCGGAGTGGAGGTGCACGGCGGCCTGTACCACTCCCAGAGCATCGAAGCGTTCTTCAGCCACGTCCCGGGGCTCAAGGTCGTGGCGCCGTCGACACCCTACGACGCCAAGGGGTTACTGAAGGCCGCGATTCGCGACCCCGACCCGGTGCTGTACCTGGAGCACAAGCGGCTCTACCGCGCCGTCCGCGGCGAGGTGCCCGACGCCGACTACGTGGTGCCCATCGGCCTGGCCGTCGTGCGCCGGCCGGGGACTACCCTGTCGCTGTTCGCCTACGGCCAGATGCTGCACGATGCGCTGGCCGTCGCGGCGGAGGTGGCTGGCGAGGGGATCGACGTCGAGGTGGTCGACCTGCAGACGCTGCGGCCGCTGGACGTCGAGACGATCCTGGCCTCGGTTCGGAGGACGAACAAGGCCCTGATCGTCTACGAAGACAACCGGTTCATGGGCTTCGGCGCCGAGGTGGCGGCCCTCATCGCCGAGGAGGCGTTCGACGCGCTGGACGGGCCGGTGATGCGCGTGGCCGGGCTCGACGTCCCGGCGGTGCCCTACGCCGACCCCCTGGCCGCGGCGTTCATGCCCTCCCGGGCCAAGATCGCCGACGCCGTCCGGCGTCTGGCCGCGTACTGAGGGCGGCGTCCGATGCCGGTCGAGATCAAGCTACCGCAGCTGGGGGAGAGCATTCACGAAGGCACCATCGCCCGGTGGCTCAAGCAGCCTGGGGACCGGGTCGCGAAGTACGAGCCGCTGGTGGAGATTACCACCGACAAGGTCAACGTGGAGATGCCCTCACCGGTGGCCGGGATGCTGGTCGCCCTCCTGGTGCCGGAAGGTGAGACACGGCCGGTGGGGTCGCCGATCGCGCTGGTGGAACTGGAGGGCGCGGCGGCGACGGAGGGCGCGGCGGCCGCGGACGCCAGACAGGCCCAGGGCCCCGGGCGGGAAGCCCCGGCGACGCCCGCTGCCGGGGCCGGCATGCCGGCGCCCGCGGCGGCGTCCCCGACCGCCGCGCGCGACCGCGGCGGGGCGCGTCTGTCGCCGCTGGTGCTGCGCCTGGCCCGCGAGCACGGCATCCCGCTCGGCGTGCTCGAGACCCTGCCCGGCTCGGGCGCTGGCGGCCGCGTGACGAAGGACGACGTGCTCCGCTACGTCGCGCAGCGGGCGGCGGCGCCCGCCGCCGGCATCGCCGCGCCCGCACCCGCGCCGGCGCCGGGGGCGCCATCGGGCGACCGGCTGGTGAAGCTCACGCCGATCCGGCGTGCCATCGCCCAGCGCATGGCGCAGAGCAAGCGCGAGATCCCCCACGCCTACGGCGTGATCGAAGTGGACATGAGCGCCGTGGTGGCATGGCGCGAGGCCCACAAAGAGGCCTGGCGGCGCGAGGGGGTGCCCCTGACCTACACCGCCTTTTTCATCCGGGCGGCCGTGGACGCCCTGCGCGCCTACCCGGTCGTGAATGCTGCCTGGACCGACGAGGGCATCCTGCTGCGTGGGACGATCAACATCGGCGTGGGCATCGCCATCGACGACGGGCTCGTGGTGCCGGTGCTCCGCGAGGCCGACCGGCTCAGCCTGCGCGGCGTGGCCGCGGCGCTCGACGACCTGACGCGCCGGGCGCGCGCCGGCCAGCTGACGCTGGACGACATCCAGGGCGGCACCTTCACCATCACCAACCCCGGAGTCTTCGGGTCGATCTGGTCGATGCCGATCATCGTCCCGGGCCAGGCGGCGATCCTCGCCACCGACGCCATCGTCAAGCGCGCGGTGGTCCGCGACGACGCCATCGCCATCCGGCCGATCATGCACCTGGGGCTGTCGTTCGACCATCGCGTCTTCGACGGTGCCGTCGGCATGCAGTTCCTCCAGCACCTGAAGGCCTGGTTCGAGGGGTTCCGCGATGCCGGGTGATGGCGCCCGGCGCCCCGCGTGGCTGAAGGTCCGGCTGCCGGGCGGTCCCGACTACGCCGACCTGGTGGGCATCATGCGCACGCAGCAGATGCACACGGTCTGCGAGGAGGCCCGCTGCCCCAACATCGGCGAGTGCTGGGGGCGCCGGACCGCCACCTTCCTCATCCTGGGCAACGTCTGCACGCGGAACTGCGCCTACTGCGCCGTCGCCCACGGCCTGCCCACCGAGCTGGACCGCGCCGAGCCGGCCCGGCTGGCCGCCGCCGTGGCGGCCATGGGCCTGCGCCACGCCGTGGTCACCTCGGTGAACCGCGACGACCTGGCCGACGGCGGCGCGGCGATCTACGCCGAGACGATCCGGCAGATCCACCGGCGCGTGCCTGCGTGCACCGTCGAGGTGCTCGTTCCCGACTTCAAGGGCGATCCCGAGGCGCTGCGCACGGTACTGGAGGCCAACCCCGAGATCCTGGGGCACAACATCGAGGCGCCCCGGCGCATCTTCGCCGTCGTGCGCGCCGGCGGCGATTACGACCGGTCCCTGACCCTGCTCCGCCGCGCCAAGGAGTGGGGCTACACCTCGTTCACCAAGAGCAGCATCATCCTGGGCATGGGCGAGACGCCCGACGAGGTCCTGGAGACGATGGACGACCTGCGCGCCGTGGACGTCGACGTCCTGACGTTGGGCCAGTACCTGCGCCCTGGCCCGGGCTACCACCCCATCGACCGCTACTACACCCCCGAGGAGTTTGCGTGGCTGAAAGACGAGGGGCTGCGGCGGGGGTTCCGCTACGTCGAAGCCGGCCCGCTGGTGCGGTCGTCGTACCGGGCCGACGTGCAGGCCCAGGCCGTGCGGGCGTACCGCGCGCGCCTGGGGGCGGTGTCGGCGGCCGATTGACGCGGACGGGCCGCAGCAGGGCCCGCGCCGCTAGCGCCGCTGCCGGGCCAGTTCTTTCTCCTTCTTCTCCATGATGGCGGAGGAGTGCCCGGGGAACGCCGACGCGTGCGGGTCGAGGTAGGTCGCCGCGTTGTTCACCGCCGTGGCCGCCTCGCCGAACCCGGTGACGATCAGCTTCAGCTTGCCCGGGAACGTGGCGATGTCGCCGGCCGCGTAGACCCCCGGCAGGTTGGTCTCCATCTTGGTGTTGACCGCGATCGCGTCGCCCTCCAGCTGCAGCCCCCACTGCGCGATGGGCCCCAGGTTGGAGACCAGGCCCAGGAACGCCAGCACGGCGTCCACCCGCAGCACTTCCTCCTGCCCGGTCCGGTTGTTGACGATGACGGCCTCCTCGACGTGCGGGTCGCCCCGCAACGCCCGCAGCTCGTAGAACACCTTGACGGTGATGGGCGACTCGAACAGCTTCTTCACGCTGTCGACGTGGGCGCGGAAGCCGTCGCGGCGGTGGATCAGCGTGATGGCCCGGGCGTAGGGCAGGAGGTTCAGCGCCCAGTCCAGCGCCGAGTCGCCGCCGCCCACCACCAGCAGGGTCTTGTCGCGGAACTCCTCCTTCCGCCGCACGGCGAAGAAGAGGCCGCGGCCCTCGTACCGGTCGAGCTCGGGCCGCTTGTAGGTCTTGGGCGTGAAGGCGCCGATGCCCGCGGTGATGATCACCACGCGGCTGTGGTGCCGGGCGTGCGCGGTGCCGAGCTCGATCACCCCGTCGGCCCGGTGCGCCAGCGTCTGGACCTCTTCGCTCAGGCAGACGGTGGGCTCGTACTGCATCGCCTGCTCCACCAGGTTGGCGACCAGCTCCTTGCCCAGGATCTTGGGGAAGCCCGCCACGTCGTAGATGTACTTGTCCGGGTAGAGGGCAGTGATCTGCCCGCCCAGGTCGGGCTGGCTGTCGATGAGCTTGGTGCGGAATCCGCGGAACCCGGCGTAGTACGCCGCGAACAGGCCCGTCGGCCCGGCGCCGATAATGGTGACGTCGTAGAGATCCTGGGCCTGTGCCTCGTCCATGAACGCCTCCGCGGTCCGCCCGGTCGGGTGGACAGCCACCCTCCAGCGTGACCGTGCCCCATTGTACCCGTTTCTTGACACGAATTCCCACCCGTGCCAGTGTTAGGAATAATCAAGGCGCACGGCATCGTCTGGAGGTGTGGGGGAGAGGGATGGCGGTCCAGACACAGCGCGGCACCGCGCCGCTGTTGAGCAAGGAGCAGCTGACTCGCTACTCGCGGCAGATCATCCTCGAGGAGCTGGGGGTGGCGGGGCAGCGCAGGCTGCTGGAGAGCAGGGTGTTGGTCGTCGGGGCCGGCGGACTGGGCTCGCCGGCCTCGCTCTACCTGGCCGCGGCCGGCGTGGGGACGCTGGGTATCGTCGACGGCGACCGGGTGGACCTCTCGAACCTGCACCGGCAGATCATTCACTTCACGCACGACATCGGCCGGCCCAAGACGCAGTCGGCCCAGCGGACCCTGGAGGCCGTCAACCCCGACGTCACGGTCGTCCCCCACCAGACGACGCTGACGTCCGAGAACGCCCTGGAGATCATCCGCGACTACGACGTGGTCGTCAACGGCAGCGACAACTTCCCCACCCGCTACCTGGTCAACGATGCGTGCGTCCTGCTGCGCAAACCCCTGGTGGACGCCAGCATCCTCAAGTGGGAGGGCCAGGCCACGGTCTTCCTGCCGGGACAGGGATGCTACCGGTGCCTGTTCCCGACGCCGCCGCCGCCGGGGTCCGTGCCCTCGTGCGCCGAGGGGGGGATCGTCGGCGCCGTGGCCGGCTACATGGGCACGCTGCAGGCCATCGAGGCCGTCAAGATCCTGCTGGGCGTTGGCGAGACCCTGGCCAACCGGCTGCTGCTCTTCGACGCCCTGCAGGGCGAGGTCCGCACGCTCCGGTGGACCCGGAACCCCGCCTGCCCGGCCTGCGGCGACCATCCCACGATCACCGCGCTCATCGACTACGAGCAGTTCTGCGGGCTGCCGGGCCGTCAGCACGCGTCGGCGGTCCAGGAGGCCGGCCCACCGGCCGTGGATCCCGACGAAGCGTCGCGCCTGCTGGCGCAGGGCGCGCAGCTCATCGACGTGCGCGAGCCCTGGGAGTGGGCCATGGTGCGCATCCCGGGCGCCGTGCTGATCCCCATGGCCGAGGTTTCCCAGCGCACGTCCGAGATCGACCCTAACCGGCCGGTGGTCGTGCAGTGCGCGACGGGCGCGCGCAGCGCGAAAGTGACCGAACTGCTGCGCCAGGCTGGCTACGCCCAGGCGTACAACCTGGCCGGCGGCATCGTGGAGTGGCAGAACCGGCAGCTGCCCGTGGAGGTCGGGGACGGCCGCCGGTAGCGCGTCGGGGCCCGGCGGTGGTGCACGCCGTCGCCCCACCGGACCCGAGGCTCCCTTGATACGGCAGGCGATCCTGCGGGGGCCGCGAACACTGGACCTGGCGGAGGTGCCCCCGCCTGCGCCCGGGCCCGGCGAGGTCGTGGTGCGGGTGCGCGCGGCGCTTACCTGCGGGACCGACCTGAAGACTTTCCGGCGAGGCCACCCCCGCCTGCCGTTCGGGCCGTTCGGCCACGAGGCGGCCGGCGACGTGGAGACGGTGGGCGCGGGTGTGCGTCACGTGGCGCCCGGGCAGGCCGTGGTCTTCACGCCCACGGCCCCGTGCGGCGCCTGCGCCGCGTGCGGTCGCGGCCGGGAGAATCTCTGCGCGCACCTCTTCGATGCCATCGCCCTCGGCGCGTATGCCGACGCGATTCGGCTGCCGGCCCGGGTGGCCGCGCGGCACCTGTTCCCCAAGCCCGACGGGCTGGATTACGCCGAGGCCGCCTGCCTGGAGCCGCTGGCGTGCGTCGTGCACGGCTGGCGCCGCCTCGGCGCGACCCGCGGCGCGGTGGCCGTGGTGGGGCTCGGTCCCATAGGCCTGCTGTTCGTGCAGCTGGCAGCGGGCCAGGGGCTCGAGGTCGTGGCGGTCGGCCGCCGGCCGGAGGGACTGGCGCGCGCCCGCGCCTGCGGCGCCGCGCACACGGTCGACGCGGCTGCGGTGGCCGACGTGGGGGCGGCGCTGCGCGCGCTCGGGCGCCCAGACGGGCCGGAGGCGGTGATCGAGGCCACCGGCGCCCAGGTCGTGTGGGAAGCGGCCCCGGGCTGGGCGGCGCCTGGCGGCCGCGTGCTGCTCTTCGGCGGCCTGGCTGGCGGCAGCCGGCCGGCGTTCGACGCCGCACGCCTGCACTACAGCGAGGTGGACCTGATCAGCGCCTTCCACTACACGACCGCCGACGTGCACGAGGCGCTGGGTCTGCTGGCTGCACGCGCGATCCGCCCTGGCCTCCTGATTGCGGGGGCGCGGCCCCTGAGCAGGGTTCGCGAGATCTTCGACGACCTGGATCGCGGCGCGGGGGTGAAGTACGCCGTGATCCCCGACGGCGCGCCGTGAGGGCGACGCGGCCCGGCACGACGCAGGCTGTGGTCTGGCATGCCCCGGGCGACCTGCGCCTGGAAGACCTGCCGCTGCCGGCGCTGGGTCCCGGCGACGCGTTGCTGCGGATCACGGCGTGCGGGCTGTGTCCGGGCGAGACGATGGACTGGTACATGGCCCGCAGGGCGCCGGCTGTGCTCGGGCACGAGGCCGTGGGCGTGGTGGTGGAGACCGGTCCCGGCGCGGCGTGCGCGCCGGGCACCCGCCTGTTCGTGCACCACCATGCGCCGTGCCTGGTCTGCGCTGCGTGCCGGCGGGGCGCGCACGTGCACTGCGCCGCGTGGCGGGCGCGCCGCCTGCTGCCCGGCGGCCTGGCCACCTACGCGGTGGCGCGAGCGGACGCCGTCGCCACGGACGCGCACGTCCTGCCCGCAGACCTCGATGACGAGACCGCCACGTTCATCGAACCTCTGGCGTGCGTGGTGAAGTCCCTGCGGCGCGCGCGCATGCGGCCGGGTGACCGCGTGCTGGTGCTGGGCCTGGGTGTGATGGGTCTGCTGCACCTGCTGGTAGCGCGCCGGCTCGGCCCCGCCGTGTTGATCGGCGCTGACCGCCTGGCCAGCCGCGCCGAGACCGCCCGGCCGCTCGCCGACGTGGTGGTCGATGCCAGCCGGGACGTCCTGCCCGATGCGGTGCGTGCGGCGACCGGCGATGGGGCCGACGTCGTGATCGTCGGGCCCGGCTCGGTGGAGGCGCTGGACGCCGGCGTGGCCTGTGCGGCGCCAGGCGCCACCGTGCTGCTCTTCACCCCGACGCCGCCCGAGGTGCGCTGGGCGCTGGCGCCGCACGATCTCTTCTTCAGAGAGATCAGCCTCGTGGCCAGCTACTCGGCTGGACCCGACGAGACCCGCGAGGCGGTGCGGCTCCTGGCGGCCGGGCTGCCGGTCCAGGGACTCATCACGCACCGCCTGGCGCTGGCGGATGCCGCGCGGGGCTACGCGCTGCTCCGCAGTGCGGCGGCGCTCAAGGTGGTGGTACGGCCGTGACGCGGGCGCTCCGCGTGGGCAGCGCGTGCGAGGTGCCGTTCGTGGTGGCGGCGCGGCCGGGGGTGGCGCGCTTCGACCCGCGCACCTTCCGCTGGCAGGGCGTCCCCGCCGCGGCCTACAAGGAGCAGACGGCCGGGCCGCTGGCCTGGCGGGGCGTGGAGCGGTTCGTGCTCATGGGGGGGCCGCAGGCGAAGGCGGCGTTCGAACTGCGCTACTTCGAGATCGCCCCCGGCGGGTACTCGTCGTGGGAACGGCACGCCCACGCCCATGCCATCGTCGTGGTGCGCGGACGTGGCCGCGTGCGCCTGGGGCGGCGCGTGGTCCGCGTGCGGCCGCTCGACTTCCTCTTCATCCCCGCCGGCACCCCGCACCAGTTTCGCGCCGACGGCGAGCCGTTCGGCTTCCTCTGCCCCGTGGACGCGGTGCGCGACGCCCCGCGTCCGGCGGCGCGCTTGCGCGCCCTGCGCCGCCGGGCTACAATGCGGAGGAGAGCGGGAAGCCCCAGGGCCGGGAGGCGCGCATGATCACCATTACGGCGCAGGCCGCCGAGAAACTCCACGAGCTCCTGCAGCAGCAGGGTGATCCGGAGGTACGGTTGCGCCTGTTCATCACCCGCGGCGGCTGCCACGGGTTCAGCTACGGGATGGCGTTCGACCGCGAGCGCCGGGCCGACGACCAGGTCGTGGCCCAGCACGGCGTCGAGGTGCTGGTGGATCCCGCAAGCCAGCGGCTCCTCGACGGCGCCCAGATCGACTACGTTCGGTCGATCGCGGGCGAGGGGTTCACCGTCCGCAATCCCAACGCCGTCGAGACGTGCGGGTGCGGCCACTCGTTCCGGCATCGCGACGAGGCCGGCGAGCCCGATCCCTGCGACGACGCGTCGCAGAACTGAGCGCGAGGAGGCTGCGAATGACCACCGGGGCTCAGGTGTCCGACCAGGACCAGACCCTGCGCGGGCGCGTCGAGCGGGTGCTGGACGCGATTCGTCCCTACGTGCAGGGCGACGGGGGCGATATCGAGCTGCTGGACATCACCGACGACGGGATCGTCCAGATCCGGCTGGCGGGCGCATGCGTCGGGTGCATGTACTCCATGATGACGCTGCAGGCCGGGATCGAGCGCATGCTCAAACAGGAGATCCCGGAGCTGCGCGCCGTGGAGGCGGTGCCCTTCTAACCCGTCGGGAGCAGGTGTCCGCTCGGGCCCCGAGGGCGTTGCCCCTGCGGGGCTTTTTCGTCGGAGGCGGGTGGAGGATGGGAGCATGAGCGCGGAGGAGGCGGGCAGCCGGGTCCCCACGGCACCGTCGTGGACCCGGATCCTCAAGAAGCTGGACGACTACCGGTGGGAGATTCCCACGAGCTACAAGCCGGGCATGCGCGTGCCGGGGCTGATCTTCGCCAGCGAGCGCATGATCCGGCAGATGGGCGAAGAGCAGGCCTTCGAGCAGGTGGCGAACGTGGCGACGCTGCCGGGCATCGTCGGCCGGTCGCTGGCGATGCCGGACGTGCACTGGGGGTACGGGTTCCCGGTGGGCGGCGTGGCGGCGTTCGACGAGGACGACGGCGTGATCTCGCCCGGCGGGGTCGGCTACGACATCAACTGCGGCGTGCGCCTGATCCGCACCGACCTCACCGAAGCCGACGTGCGTCCGCGTCTGGAAGACCTGGTGGCCACGCTCTTCCGCGCGGTGCCCTCCGGCGTCGGCGTGGGCGGGAAGGTCAGGGTCAGCATGCAGGAGATCGACGACGTGCTGGCCCGCGGCGCCCGGTGGGCGGTGGCGAAGGGCTACGGGACCCCCGACGACCTGGAGGTCATCGAGGCCGGGGGCGCGCTGGCCCAGGCCGACCCGGCGCAGGTCAGCACCGAGGCCAAGCAGCGGGGCCGCGGGCAGATCGGGACGCTGGGCTCGGGCAACCACTTCCTCGAAGTGCAGGTGCTGGATCAGGTCTTCGACGCCGCGGCCGCCCGGGTGATGGGCCTGGAGGAGCCCGGCCAGATCGTGATCTTCATCCATTCGGGATCGCGGGGGTTGGGGCATCAGGTCTGCACCGACTACCTGCGGGTGGCCGAACGGGCGAACCGGCAGTATGGCATCCACCTGGTGGACCGGCAGCTGGCGTGTGTGCCGCTGCGGTCGCCCGAGGGACAGCGGTACTTCGGCGCGATGTGCGCCGCCGCCAACTTCGCGTGGGCCAACCGCCAGTTGATGACGCACTGGGTGCGCGAGAGTTTCCAGCAGGTCTTCGGGAAGTCGTGGGAGGCCCTGGGGATCCGGCTGGTCTACGACGTGGCCCACAACATCGCCAAGATGGAAGAGTACGAGGTGGACGGCCACCGCCGGCGCGTCTGCGTACACCGCAAGGGCGCCACGCGCGCGTTCCCGCCGGGCCACCCTGAGGTGCCGCCGCGCTACCGGGCCATCGGCCAGCCGGTGCTCATCCCCGGCGACATGGGCCGGTATTCGTTTGTCCTGGTGGGCGCGCCGGGCGCCATGCAGGAGGCGTTCGGGTCCACCTGCCACGGGGCAGGGCGCGTGCTGGGCCGCAAAGCCGCCGTCCGCCAGCTCGCGGGCCGCAACATCGCCGACGAGCTGCGGCGGCAGGGGATCATCGTGCGGGCGCAGGATCCCCACCTGCTGGCCGAAGAGGCCTCCGCGGCCTACAAGGACGTCGCCGATGTGGTGGCGGTTTGCCATGCGGCCGGGCTGAGCCGCCGGGTGGCGCGCCTGCGGCCCATCGGGGTCATCAAAGGGTAGGACGAGGATCGTGCGCGCGTCCCCTTCGAGCCTCGCCGCCGACGAGCAGCGCCTCATCGCGCAGACCGTGCGCGCCTTCGCGCGGGAGGTGCTGCGCCCGCAGGCCGCGGCGTGGGACCGCGAGGGGCGCTTTCCGACCGAACTCGTCCCGCAGCTGGCGGAGCTGGGGCTGCTGGGGATGGTGGTGCCGGTGGCATACGGCGGGGCGGGGCTCGACCTCACCGCGGTCATCGCCGCCATCGAGGCGCTGGCCTGGGGCGATGCCGGCGTGGCGCTGTCGGTGGCCGCCCACAACTCGCTGTGCTGCGGGCACCTGGTGCTGCACGCCAGCGAGGCACAGAAGCGCCGCTACCTGCCGGCCCTGGCCACTGGCGCGATGCTCGGCTCGTGGTGCCTGACCGAGCCGGCGGCGGGCAGCGACGCGGCCGGCATCCAGACCCGTGCGCGGCGGGTGGGCGAGCGCTGGGTGCTGAACGGGACCAAGGTGTTCGTCACCAACGGCAGCCTGGCGGGTCTCTACGTGGTGATGGCCGTCACCGATCCGGGCGGCGGGCGCAGGGGCATCAGCGCCTTCATCGTGGAGCGCCAGACGCCCGGGCTGGAGGTCGGCCGCACGGAGGACAAGCTCGGCGTGCGCAGCAGCGACACCGCGGAGGTGCGGTTCGCCGACTGTGCCCTGCCCGCCGAGGCCCTCATCGGAACAGAAGGCGACGGCTACCGGCAGGCCATGGAAGTGCTGGACCGCGGGCGCATCGGCATCGCGGCGCTGGCCGTGGGGCTGGGCCGGGCGGCGCTGGACGCCAGCCTGGCGTACGCGACGCAGCGCAGGGCGTACGGGAAACCCATCGCGGAGCTGCAGGCGATCCAGTTCATGCTGGCCGACATGGCCACCGAGCTCGACGCCGCCTGGCTCCTGACCGAGCACGCCGCGGCGCTGGCCGACCGCGGCGAGCCGCACCGCGTCGAGGCGTCGATGGCCAAGCTCTTCGCCTCGGAGGCCGCCGCCCGCGCCACCGCCCGCGCCGTGCAGATCCACGGGGGGTACGGGTTGACCAGGGACTACCCGGTGGAGCGCTTCTACCGCGACGTGAAGCTCACCGAGATCGGTGAGGGCACCAGCGAGGTGCAGCGGGCCATCATCGGCCGCGAGGTGCTGCGCCGCCTGGGAGGCAGGGCGTGACGTCGCCGTTCGCGGCGCGGCTGGCCCGGGGGCCTCTGCTGGCAGACGGCGCCATGGGCACGATGCTGTACGCGCGCGGCGTGCCCGTCGATCAGTGCTTCGAGGCGGTCAACCTCAGCGATCCTGCCCTGGTCACCGGAATCCACCGGGCGTACCTCGACGCGGGCGCCGAGCTGCTGGAGACCAACACGTTCGGCGCCAACCGGCTGAAGCTCACCGCCTATGGGCTCGCCGACCGCGCCGCCGAGATCAACGCGGCCGGCGTCGCCATCGCGCGCGCGGCCGCGCAGGCAGCAGGCCGGCAGGTCTGGGTCGCAGGGTCGATCGGTCCGCTGGGCCGCTCACTGGCGCCTATCGGCACCGTGACGGTCGAGGAGGCGGCCGAGGTCTTCGGCGCGCAGGCGCGGGCCCTGGCCGGTGCCGGTGCCGACGTGCTGGTGCTGGAGACGTTCGCCGACCTCCGGGAGCTGGAGACGGCGGTACGCGCGGCGCAGGCCGCCACTGCCCTTCCCATCATCGCAGAGATGACGTTCGGGCCCGATAGCCGGACGCTGCTGGGACATCGGCCGGAGGAGATCGTGGCCCGGCTGGAACCGCTGGGCGTGGCTGCCATCGGCGCCAACTGCAGCGTCGGGCCCTACGGCATCGTGGAGGTGCTGGAGCGCATGGCGGCCGTGGCCAGCACGCCGCTGGTGGCGATGCCCAATGCGGGCCTGCCCACCATCGTCGGCGGGCGGCTGGCCTATGTGGCGTCCCCGGCCTACATGGCCGAGCACGCGCGGGCGCTGGTGGACCTGGGCGTGGCGATCGTCGGCGGCTGCTGCGGGACCACGCCCGAGCATATCGCGGCGATGCGCGCGGCGATCAGTGGCCGCCCGCCCGGCCCCCGGGCCCGGACCACCGCGCGCGCGGCCGCCCCGCCGCCTCCTGCGCCACCGCCGGCGCCGCAGGGTTCGCTGGCGCAGAAGATCGGGAAGCGCTTCGTGATCACGGTGGAGGTGACGCCGCCGCGGGGGGCCTACGACGCCGAGGCCCTCGAGCACTGCCGGCGGCTGCGCGCCGTGGGTGTGGACGCCATCGACGTGGCCGACAACCCCATGGCCCGCCTGCGCATGAGCCCCTGGGCCATGGCGGCGCGCATCGAGCGCGAGGTCGGGGTCGAGACGATCCTCCACTTCACGACGCGCGACCGCAACCTGGTCCGCCTCCAGTCGGACCTGCTGGCCGTGCACGCGCTGGGCATCCGGACGATCCTGGTCCTGCGGGGCGACCTGCCACAGACCGGCGACTACCCGCGCGCCACCGCCGTGGCCGACGTCCATCCCTCGGGCCTGGTGCGCCTCGTCAAGGGCTTCAACAGCGGTCAGGACGTCGCCGGCAACCCGATCGGCACGCCGACGAGCTTCCTGGTCGGGGTCGCGCTCAACATGGCCGCGCGCGATCCGGACCGGGAGTTGCGGGCGCTGGAGCGCAAGCTGGCCGCGGGCGCCGACTTCGTCTGCACCATGCCCATCTTCGAGCTCGCCACCCTCGACCGGTTCCTGGCCCGCGTGGGGCAGCTGCCAGTGCCGATGCTGGTGGGCGTGCTGCCGCTGCACAGCGCCCGGCACGCCGAGTTCCTCCACAACGAGCTGCCGGGCATGGTCGTGCCCGACGCGGTCCGGGCGCTCATGCGGCAGACGCGGGACGGGCGCGAGGCCGGTCTCCGCCTGGCGCGCGAGCTGCTGGCCGCACTGCGCACCCGCGTGGCGGGCGTCTACCTGGTGCCGTCGTTCGGCCGCTACGACCGCGTGGTAGACCTGGTGGCCGAGGTGCGGGCGGCGTCGCCGGCCCGGTAGCGTGTCGTGACCCGCGACGTCGGCGTCGAAGGCCACCGCCGGATCCGGGCGCCCGTGCAGCGGGTCTGGCAGCTGCTGGCGCGGCTGGAGTCCCTGCCGCGCTACTCGTCGCTGTGGATGGCCGCGGACGTGCTCGAGCGCTCCGGCACCACCGCGCTGGTGGAGTTCCGCGGCTTCCTGGGCGGGCTGCCCGTGACCTCGCTGCAGCGCGTGACGCTGCGCGCGCCCTCCCGGCTCGAGTTCCGGCAGGTCCGCGGCGAGCTGCTGCAGCTGTCGGGCAGCATCACGCTGCGGGAGGCTGACGGCGAGACCGACGTGCGCTACCAGATCGCCGTCGAGCCGGGCATCCCGCTGTTCACCGAAGCGTCGGTGCTGCAGATCCTCGCCGCGCACACAGACGTCCTGCTCGCGCGCCTGAAGGCCGCCGCCGAGCGCGACCTGGTGCGGGTCGTGGTGCGACGGCGGGCCGGCGCGCCGGCTGCAGGCGCGCTGGCCGGGCTCGAGCCCGAGGCAGAGGCCGACGACGAGGAGACAGACCAGGCCCCGGCCGCGCCGGAGGCCGCCACCGCGGCCGGCGACCAGGAGGCAGACCGTGCGGGTGCCGCACAGATGGCCGGCGCGCCCGCGGACGCCGCGCAGGCGACCGCGCCTGCGCCCTCCGGCGAGGGCACCCCGCGTGGTCCCGGTGACCAGCGCCGCCGCCGGCGGCGCCGCCGGCGACGGCGGCACGCGCCGCCCCGGCAACCGGCCGGTCCGCAGCCCCCGCCGTAGCCCGCTGGCTTTCCCCGATGCTAGACTGAGACCGGCGGCGCCGGCCAACAGGGTGTGCCCGGCCTGCGCCAGGAGGCGGAGCAATGTTCGGTCGCCAGTTCGGTCCCACGCGCGAGCAGGTACTCGACGCCCTGCGCGACGTGCAGGATCCCGAGCTCCACAAGAGCATCGTCGAACTCGACATGGTCCGCGACGTGGCCATCGCCGATGGCGTGGTGCAGGTGGACGCCCTGCTGACGATCAGCGGCTGCCCGCTGCGGGAGACGATCGTCGAGGCGATCCGGGACCGCATCCGCGTCCTGCCTGGCGTGCGCGACGTCGACGTCCGGCTGGGGGTCATGACGCAGGAGCAGCGCCAGGCGCTGATCGCCAGGCTGCGCGGCGGCGAAGGCGCGGCGCAGCGCAGGTCGTCGTTCCTCACGGCGTCCTCGCTTACGCGGGTCGTGGCCGTGGCCAGCGGGAAGGGCGGCGTCGGCAAGTCGACGGTCACCGTGAACCTGGCCGTGGCCCTGGCCGATACCGGCCGGACCGTGGGCATCATCGACGCCGATGTCTACGGCTTCTCCATCCCCCGCATGCTGGGCGTGACCGGACGGCCCACCGCGATCGACCAGATGCTGATCCCCCTGGAGCGGGACGGGATCCGCGTCATGTCCATCGGCTTCCTGCTGCCCAACGAAGAGGAAGCGGTGGTCTGGCGCGGTCCGATGCTCCACAAGGCGCTGGTGACCTTCATCCAGGAGGTCCACTGGGGCGACGACCTGGAGTACCTGTTCATCGATCTGCCGCCGGGGACGGGCGACGTGTCGCTGTCCATCGCGCAGACGCTGCCCCAGGCCTCGATGCTGATCGTCACGACCCCGCAGCCGGCCGCGGCCAGCGTGGCTATGCGCGCGGCGAAGATGGCCGAGAAGGTCAACATGGACGTGGTGGGCGTCATTGAGAACATGACGGGCTTCACGCCCGCCCCGGGCGCGGCGCCCATCGATCTCTTCGGCCGTGGCGGCGGGCTGCGCCTGGCCGAACAGCTGGGCGTGCCGCTGCTGGGCGAGATCCCGCTGGACGTGGCGGTGCGCGAGGGCGGCGACGTCGGGGAGCCCGTGGTGCGCGGCCGCCCCGACAGCCCCGCCGCCCTCGCGTTGCGGGAGGCGGCCCGGCGGCTCGCGGAGCGCCTGCCGGCAGCCGCGCCGGCGTAGGAGGGCCGCGGAGGGGACGCGGGCGATGCTCGACCTGCTTTCGGTGCCGCAGGGACGCAACTACATCGCCGGCCGGTGGGTCGAACCGGCCGGCGATCGCATGCTGACCTCCCTCAACCCAGCCACGGGCGACGTGCTGGGAGTCGCCCCCGATTCGTCCGCCGCCGACGTGGATCGCGCGGTACAGGCGGCCGCCGAGGCGTGGCCGCGCTGGCGCGCCACCCCGGCCCCGCGGCGGGCGGAGCTCCTCTTCCGCGCGGCCGAGCTGCTCGTCCGATACAAGGAAGACCTGGCCCGGTTGGCCACGCGCGAGATGGGCAAGATCCTGACCGAGACACGCGGCGACGTGCAGGAAGCCATCGATATGACCTACTTCATCGCCGGTGAGGGGCGGCGCCTGCACGGGTACACCACGCCCAGCGAGATGCCGCGCAAGGCCGCCTACTGCGTGCGGCAGCCCCTGGGCGTCGTAGGGGTGATCACGCCGTGGAACTTCCCGGTGGCGATCCCGTCGTGGAAGATCGTGCCCGCCCTGGTCTGCGGCAACACCGTCGTCTTCAAGCCCGCGCCCGAGACGCCCCTGACCGCCGCGGCGTTTGCGGCCCTGCTGATAGAAGCCGGCCTGCCACCCGGCGTCTTGAACCTGGTGACCGGCGGTGATTTAACCGGCGCCGCGCTCGTCGACCACCCGGGGGTGGCCCTGATCTCGTTCACCGGCTCGACCGAGGTCGGGCTCCAGGTGGCGGCCCGCTGCCAGGCGCGGGGCGTGCGGGTTTCGCTGGAGATGGGCGGCAAGAACGCGGCGATCGTCCTCGACGACGCCGACCTCGAGCTGGCGGCCGACGCCCTGACGTGGAGCGCGTTCGGCACCACCGGCCAGCGGTGCACGGCCTGCAGCCGGATCGTCGTGACCCCGCGCGCACACCAGGAGGTGGTGGAGCGCCTGGTCGATCGGGCCCGGCGCCTGCGGCTGGGGGACGGCTTGCAGCCCGAGACCGACGTCGGGCCGCTGGTGAGCGCCCGCCAGCGCGAGCGCGTGGAACGCTACGTGGACATCGGACGCCGCGAGGGCGCGACGGTGGTGGTGGGCGGCGAGCGCCCGCGCCTGCCCGGCCTGGACCGCGGGTTCTTCTACGCGCCCACGATCCTGGACGGCGTCGCGCCCGGGATGCGCGTGGCCCAGGAAGAGATCTTCGGCCCGGTCGTGGGCGTCCTGGACGCGCCCGGCCTCGAGGAGGCCATCGAGATCGTGAACGGCGTGCGCTACGGCCTGTCGGCCTCGATCTTCACGCGCGACGTCTTCGCGGCGATGCGCGCGGTGGAAGAGATCCGCACCGGCATCGTCTACGTCAACCACGGCACCACCGGGGCCGAGGTGCACCTCCCCTTCGGCGGCACGAAGGCCACCGGCAACGGCCACCGCGAGGGCGGCCTGCAGGTGCTGGATGTGTTCACCGAGTGGAAGAGCGTGTACATCGACTACAGCGGCCGCCTGCAGCGGGCCCAGATCGACCGCGACTAGCCGGATGGCGGGCCGCAGGCGGGCAGCGGGGGCCGGGCTGGTGGCGCTGCTGGCCCTGTCGGGCGGCGCGCCCGCGGGCAGCGCGCCGGCCGCGGCGGTGCGGGTCGTGCAGATCACGGCCGACGAGATCACCGTCGATGCCACCACCGGCGATGGCGCGGCGTCGGGCCGCGTGCGCGTCACCGACGGCCAGACGACTGCCACGGCCGATCGCGCCCGGCTCGCGCGCCGCGAAGGCCAGGTGGTGCTCACGGGTGCGGCGCGGGTAGTTGCGCCCCAGGGGGCGCTGGCGGCTCGCGAGATCACCGTCACCTTCACCCGGCAGGCGATCACCCGGCTGGTGGCCCGCGGTCAGGCCAGCCTGGAGGCCGAGGAGATGCGGTTGCAGGCCCCGGGCATCACCATCGTGCCGGCCCGCGAGGAGGTGGCAGCAGACGGCGGCGTCGCGCTGGCGGTCCCGCCGGACGTCACCGCCCGCGGCCAGCGGTTTGCCTACCAGCGGGTGGGGGGCCAGATGCTGCTGGACGGCGACGTGCGCGTCGTCACCCGCGACGGCGTGCTTGAGGGCACGCGGCTCGATGGCGACCGCCGGCTGCGCCGCCTGCAGATGCAGGGTCCCGTGCGCGCCACGTACGGCGAGATCCTGGTGCACAGCCAGGCCGCCGCCGTCGACGGCCAGGAGCGGGTAGCGGTTTTCACCGGCCAGGTGCGGGCGACACAGCCGGGACGCTGGCTGACGACCGACCGGCTGACCGTCTGGTACGCGCAGCGCCGCATGCGGGCGGACGGGCCCACGCGGATCCACGTGGACCCGCAGCCCTGAGGGGTCGCGCGGCGCGTCCGCAGGGAGGCGAGAGCGATGGTCATCGAGCGCGTCCGGCGTCCGGTGCTGGACGACCTGCCGCTGGCGCAGGGCAAGCGCGCGCGGCTGTACCGCCTGCTGTACGCGCACGGTCCGGGCCGCGGCACGATGCTGGTGCTGCCGGTGGACCAGGGCCTGGAGCACGGGCCCGGCGACTTCCTGCCCAACCCGCCCAGCGAGCGGCCCGAGTTCCAGATCCGGCTGGCGCTGGACGGCGGCTACTCCGCGGTCGCCTTCCACTACGGCATCGCGGCCCGCTACCTGGCGCCCTTCGCGGGCCGCATTCCCCTGATCCTCAAACTGAACGGGAAGACGAACATCCCGCCGGAAGACCGGCCGCTTGCGGGACTCACCGGCACCGTCGAAGACGCCGTCAGGCTCGGCGCCGACGCGGTCGGCTACACACTCTACGTGGGCTCGCCGCGCCAGGACGAGGACATCGCGCAGTTGACCCGCGTGCGGGCAGCCTGCGACCGGTACGGGATGCCCCTGGTCGTGTGGGCCTATCCGCGCGGCGAGGCGGTCGAACGCGCGGGCGGCCGCGACAGCCTCTACGCCGTGGACTACGCAGCGCGGGTGGCGGTGGAGCTGGGCGCCGACGTGGTGAAACTGAACCCGCCGGTGCCGGATCCATCGCGCGCGGGCCTGCCCAGGCCCTACGCCGACCTGAGCCTGGACGCGCGGGCCGCGGTGGAGAAGGTCGTGCGGACCGCGGGGAGCGCCTTCGTACTGTTCTCGGGCGGCCAGCGGCTCGACGACGCCGACCTGCTGGCGCGGGCGCGGCTGGTCATGGAGGCCGGGGCCACGGGGCTGATCTTCGGCCGCAACCTGTGGCAGCGGCCGATGGCCGATGCCCTGCGCCTGAGCGCCGAGATCCGCGCGATCATGCTGGCCGCGGTGCAGTGACGTCGTCGCACCCGCCCTCGCGCGCCGCTGGCCGGCCCACTGCGCCGCCGTGGCTGGGGCCCCTGCAGGCGCTGGTCGCCAACCCGCTGCCCGCGGTCGCCGCGGCGGGCCTGGCCGGCCTGGTCGGCGCCCATCCCTCGTCGTACGCGCGCAGCCCGCGCATGTGGGCGCGGGCGTTCGCGGTGCTCGGCATCGACGCTGTCTACCTGCCGCTGGACGTGCCCGCCGGCGGCCTGGCCGCGGTGCTCGCCCTGCTGCGGCGCACAGATAGCGCGCTGGGGGTGAACGTCACCGTACCTTATAAAGAAGCGGTGGTGCCGCTGCTGGACGCCCTCGAGCCGGAGGCGGCGAGCATCGGCGCGGTCAACACCGTGACCCGTGCCCGGGGCGGCCGGCTGGTCGGTGCCAACACCGACGGCGCGGGCCTGCTGGACGCCCTGCAGCGGCCGGGCGACGGGCTGCCGCTGGTGCCTCGCCTGGAGGACCTGGTGGTGCTGCTGATCGGCGCTGGCGGCGCGGCGCGCGCGGCAGCCTTCGCCCTGGCGCCCCACCTGGCCGAGGGGCAGCTGCTGATCACCAATCGCCACCTGGCGCGGGCGCAGGCGCTGGCCGCGGCGGTCCGCGCTTCCGGCGGCCGCGCCGAGGCCGTCGGCGACGACGCCCTGGACGACGTGCTGCCCGGCGTGCGCCTAGTGATCAACGCGTCGGTGCGGGGTCAGGCCGGCATCGTGGCCCGCGACGACGGGTGGACCTTGCTGGAGCCCTATTCGGCCCTGGCGCCGGCGTCGCCACCGGTGCTACCGGCGCAAGACGCCGCTGCCTTCGCGGCGGCGTTCGCGGCGCAGGCCGCGGCCGACCTCGCGGCGAACCACGCGCGCTCGCGGGCGCGGATGCGCCTGCTGCCGCCGGACGCCGTCGTCTACGACATGATCTACGCGCCGCGCGAGACCACGACGATGCGCCACGCGCGCGAGGCCGGGCTGCGCACGGCCGGCGGCCGGTGGATGAACATCGCGCAGGCCGTCTGTGCGTGCCTGGATCATCTCTGCAGGGACGCGCTCGCGGCGCGGGGGATCGACCCTGCGGCGGTCCGCCCGGTCGTGACGCGCGCGATGGCTGAGGCCTGGGGGGAGTGAGCGGATGCGCGCCGTGCGCATGCACCGGCACGGAGGGCCGGAGGTGCTCGTCTACGAGGAGGCGCCCGACCCGCGCCCGGGGCCGCTGGAGGTGCGCGTGCGGGTGCGGGCCGTGGCCCTCAACCACATCGACCTCTGGGTGCGGCGCGGGCTGCCGCGCCTGCGCCTCCAGTTCCCCCATATCCTGGGAGCCGATATCGCCGGTGTGGTGGACGCCGTGGGCGCCGGCGTCGCCGGCGTCGCGCCTGGCGACGAGGTGGTGCTCGCACCCGGGGTCTCCTGCGGGCAGTGCAGGTGGTGCGTCGCCGGCGACGACACCCTCTGCCCGCAGTTCTCGATCTTCGGCGAGCACATCCCGGGCGGGTACGCGGAGTTCGTGGTGGCCCCGCGGGTGAACGTGCTGCCCAGGCCGGCGCACCTCGACTTCGCCCACGCCGCCGCCGCGCCGCTGGTCTTCCTCACCGCGTGGAACATGCTGGTGACCCACGCGCGTATCGAGAGCGGCGAGACCGTGCTGATCTGGGGCGCGGGCAGCGGCGTGGGGAGCGCGGCGATCCAGATTGCGCGCCTGCGCCATGCCCGCGTGATTGCCACGGCCGGTGCCGACTGGAAGCTGGAGCGCGCGCGGGCCCTGGGAGCGGAAGCGGTGATCAACCACACCACCGAGAACGTCTACGAGGCCGTGCGGCGGCTCACGGATCGCCGCGGCGTGGACGTCGTGTTCGACCACGTGGGCGCGGCCACGTGGGACGTCAGCATCCGCGTTCTGGCCCGCGGCGGCCGCCTCGTGACCTGCGGCGCCACCACCGGCCCCGAGGCCACGACCGACATCCGGTACATCTACGGCCGGCAGCTCAGCATCTTCGGGACCTGGGTGGGGGCCAAGCGCGAGCTCCTCGACGTAATGGCACACGTCGGCGCCGGCCGCCTGCAGCCCGTGGTGCACGCGGTGCTACCCCTGGAGGCCGCCCGGGCCGCCCACGAGATGATGGAGCGGCGCGAACAGTTCGGCAAGATCGTGCTGGCGGTGCCGGACGGAGGTGCCTAGCAGGCGCGGCCGGGACGCCGCGCCCCGGGCGCGGCCGACGGCGGGCGCGAGGCCTGCGCGTCGTCTTGGCCGATCCACTGGGCGCCGTCGGCCCAGACCTCCTTCTTCCAGATGGGCACCGTCTGCTTGAGGGTGTCGATGGCAAACCGACCGGCGTCGAACGCCTCGCGCCGGTGGGGCGCCGCCGCGGCGATGGCCACGCTAATCTCGCCGATGGCCAGCGTGCCGACACGGTGGACCATGGCCACGCGGGCACCGAAGCGGCGGGCTGCCTCCGCGGCGATGCGCTGCATCTCGGCACGCGCCAGGGTCTCGTACGCCTCGTACTCCAGCCGCTGGACCCTGCGGCCGCGCGAGTGCTCGCGGACCGTGCCCAGGAAGAGGACGACGGCGCCGGCATCAGGGTGCCGCACCGCGTCCAGCAGCGGATCGACGCGGATCGGGTCGGCGACGAGGTCGACGGACACCACCGCGCCGGGACGCTCCTCCTCGCCACCGGCCGGGCCCTCCGCAGCCGGCTCGCCTGCGGCCCCGGGGCCGGCACCGCCGCTCACCGGGGCCAGCAGCGCCACCTGGTCGCCGGCGCGGAGCCGGTGCTCCGGCGGCTGCACGGCGTCGTTGACGGCGACGGCCGCGGGCGCCGGCAGCCCGTCGAGCCGGGGGTGGTCTCGCAGCAGCACGGTCCACACTTGGCCCGCGGTGGTGCCGTCGGGAACCTCGAGGACCAGCGCCGCCGCGCCCACGGCTTCGCGGTAGGCGGCGAAGAGACGGACGGTGATGTGCATGGACGGGGTCGCGCTTCGGGCGCATCGTAGCACGGGGGCGCGGGCCTGTAAAGGAACGGCGACCGCGCGTCGTGCGGCCGCGGGGCTGGCGCTGGCACTCGTGGTCCTGGTGTGGCCGGCCCCGCCTGCTCGCGCCGCGCTGATCAGCGAGGCGCAGGAGATCCGCATCGGCCGACAGGCGGCCGCAGAGCTCGAGCAGGAGTCCCCGCTGAGCCGCGATGCCGGCCTGCAGGCCCGCGTGGCCGGCGTCGGCCGGCGCATCGCCGCGCGCTCGGCCCGGCCCGGCCTGCCGTACGAGTTCAAGGTCCTGCGGGCGCACGAGGTGAACGCCATCTCGCTGCCGGGCGGGTTCATCTACGCCACCGAGGGGCTCGTGCGCTTCGTGCAGTCCGACGACGAACTGGCCTTCGTGCTGGCGCACGAGGTGGGGCACGTCGCGGCGCGCCATCACGTCCAGCTGCTGGAGCGCCACTTCTTCCTGGCCCTGGTGGCCCAGCTGCTCGTCGGCGGCGATCCCACCGCAGCGCAGGTGGCGGCCATCGTGCGCTTCTTCGTGCAGCGCGGGTTCTCGCGCGAGTTCGAGTTCGAGGCCGACCGCCTGGCCGTCGCCTACACCCACCGGGCCGGCTTCGACGCGGCAGCAGGGCTGACGTTCATGCGCCGGCTGCGGGCCGCGGAGGGCCGCGCCCCCGACCAGTTCGAGGTGCTGTTCCGCACCCATCCCGGGCTGGCCGACCGCATCGAGCGGGTGCGGCAGGAACTACGTCAGCTCGGCTACCGGGTCGCCCTCGGCTTACGGCGGCGCGAAGGCGCGCTGCCGCGCGCGGCTGCCCCACGCCACGCCGCGGTCCTGTCGCGCGCGCGCCCGCGGCATCCGCGCGTCCACCACCCGGCGGTCGCGTGATGCGCATCGCCGACCCCTACGCGGGTGCCGGCACCTGGCGGCGTGCGCAGCTGCACTGCCACACCCGTCGCTCCGACGGCCGCTTTCCACCGGCGGACCTGGCCCGACGCTACCGGGACGCCGGCTACAGCTTCGTCGTCTTCACCGACCACCACCGGGTCACGCGCTGCGACGATCTCAACGGTGCCGGCTTCGTGGCGCTGCCGGGCGTCGAGGAGACCGTGGCCCGGGGCATGCGGCCGTTCGGCCCCCACCTGGGCCGGCTCCTGGTGCACGACGTGATCGGCGCGGGCCCGGCGGACGCGCGCATCCGGCGGACGCTGGCCTCCGGTGGGGTGCCGAGCCTGCACCATCCGTCGTGGACTGGCAACTTCTGGACCGGCACCTGGACGGCGCAGATGCTGGCGGCGCTCCCGGGGCCGTTCCTCGTGGAGGTGTGGAACCCGCACTCGACCCCCGAGGAGGACCTCCGGCGCTGGCTGCACGCCGTGCAGGCGCACGGACCGGACGTCGTGGTCGCGGCGGCCGCCGGCGACGACTGCCACGTCGAAGCGCAGTTCGACCGCGGGTGGGTGGTGGTCAAGGTCGAGGCCGTGACCGCGGCCGCGCTGCGCCAGGCGCTGCTCGGCGGCGCGTGTTACGCCAGCACCGGGGTGGACGCGACCTTCGGCGTGCAGGGGCAGGCGATTGTGGCCCTGGCCCAGGCCGACGACGTGCTCGTCTTCGACGCCGCCGGACGGCTCCGGCGCCGCCTCGGATCCGGCGGCGGTACGTACCTGCCCGAGGGCGACGAAGGGTTCGTGCGGTTCGAGTGTCACGCGGGGCCGCGCCGGGCGTGGAGTCAGGTTTTCTGGATCACCCCGGAGGGCGCCGACGGCGGCGCGCGCGAGAGGAGCCGGCCGGGGACCGGGGAACAGAGGGTGGAGGGGGGCCACGCATGACGACCGTGCCGGAGGCCGCATCGCACGTCGAGGACTGCGCCGCCGCCTACGCGGCGTTCCTCGCCGCCTACCCGGAATACCGCGAGACGCACCTGCTGGACGAACTGCGCGCCACTGACTACGCGCGGCTGGACGCGGCCGGGCACGCCTACCTGGACTACACCGGCGCCAGCCTCTACGCCACGTCCCAGGTGGCCGAGCACCACGAGATGCTGCGCCGCCGCGTGCTGGGCAACCCCCACTCGCAGAACCCCGCGTCGCAAGACGCCACGGCACTGGTGGAGGAGACGCGAGACGCCATCCTGCGCTACTTCAACGCGCCACCCGAGGAGTACGTGGCGATCTTCACGCCCAACGCCACGGGCGCGCTCAAGCTGGTGGGCGAGGCCTACCCGTTCGCCTCCGGCGACCGCTACCTGCTGACGTTCGACAACCACAACTCGGTGAACGGCATCCGCGAGTTCGCACGGGCACGGGGCGCTGGGGTCACGTACGCGCCCATCGTGCTCCCCGACATGCGCATCGACGACGGGCAGCTCGACGCGCAGCTGCGCGCGGGCCCCGGCGCCCGCGGGCTGTTCGCCTACCCGGCCCAGTCCAACTTCTCGGGCGTGCAGCACGGGCTGGAGTGGGTCGCGCGGGCCCGGCGCCATGGGTGGGACGTGCTGCTGGACGCGGCTGCCTTCGTGCCGACGAACCGGCTCGACCTGGCGCGGTGGAAGCCCGACTTCGTAGCGCTGTCGTTCTACAAGATGTTCGGGTATCCCACGGGGGTCGGGTGCCTGCTGGCACGGCGCCAGGCGCTGGCGCGCCTGCGGCGGCCGTGGTTCGCCGGCGGGACCATCACTGTGGCCTCGGTCCAGGGCGACCGGCACTACCTGGCGGAGGGCGCGGCCGCCTTCGAGGACGGCACCGTGAACTTCCTCGCGATCCCCGCGGTCGCCATCGGCCTGCGGTACCTCGAGCGCGTCGGCGTCGAGCGGATCTCCCGGCGGGTCCGCTGCCTGACGGCGTGGCTGCTGGCACAGCTCCAGACGCTCCGGCACCGGTCCGGGGCGCCGGTCGTGCGGATCTACGGCCCCACCACCACGGCCGGTCGCGGCGGCACGATCACCATGAACTTCTACGACGACCGCGGGCGCTCCATCGACCACCGGGTGGTGGAGCAGGCCGCCGCAGCGGCGAAGATCTCGCTGCGCACCGGGTGCTTCTGCAACCCCGGGGGCGGCGAGGTCGCCCTGGGCCTGGACCGCACCGAGCTCATCGCCTGCTTCAACCGGCCGGAGGACCGGCTGACGATGGACGACTTCCGGCTGTGCATCGACGGCAAGAGCAGCGGCGCGGTGCGCATCTCGCTGGGGATCGCCAGCAACTTCGCCGACGTCTACCGCTTTGCGGCGTTCGCGCGCGGCTTCGCCGACTATGCCTGAGGCCGGTGCCCACGGTCACCGCGATCGGTCGGCACCCCGCGGCGCGCGGCGTCGAGATGCTGCCGGTGACTGCGCCGGCACGCCTGCGGTGACGCCCCCGGCACGTCTGCGGTTCGAGCGCGGGTCGCTGCGATTGGACCTCCCGCGGTCGGCGCGCGTGCCGCCGTACCTCGTCTGGGACGGCCGCGTCGGCGCCTGGCGGACCGAGGCGCGGTACTACGGAAGGATCCGTGAGGACGCCGCCTCCTACCACCTGCGCGTCGCGGACGAAGCCGCGCAGTTCATGGACCTCCCGCCCCTGCATCCGGCGCTGCCGCCCCTGCGGGCGGATCAACAGCACGCCGTCGAGGCCTGGGAGCGCGCGGGCGGGCGCGGGGTGGTCGTGAAGCCCACCGGCACCGGGAAGACCGAGATCGCGCTGGCGATTGTGGCGCGCCATCGCGCCTCGGCGCTGATCGTGGTCCCGCTGCGCGACCTGATGTACCAGTGGCAGCGCCGCATCCGCCAGGGACTCGGCGTGGACGCCGGGCTGCTGGGCGACGGCCACCGGGAGATCCTGCCGGTCACGGTGACCACGTACGACAGCGCGTACATCCACATGAAGGAGGTCGGCAACCGCTTCCGCCTGGTCGTCTACGACGAGGCGCACCACCTGCCCGCGCCCGCGCTGCGAGAGAGCGCGCTGGACTGCCTGGCGCCGCTGCGGCTGGGCCTGACGGCCACGCCGTGGCGGGCCGACGGCGCGGAGGGGCTGCTGGGCGATCTCATCGGTCCGGTGGTGTACGCGGAACAGATCCCCCAGGCGCGCGGGCGCACCCTCGCCGCCTACACCGTGATCCGCGTGCCAATCTACCTCACCGACACCGAGCAGGCGGAGTTCGACACCCTCTCGCGTCGCATCCGCCGGTACGTCGCGGGCTGGCGGCGGGAGCAGGCGGCCCGGCCGGATCGCCCGGGGGCAGGCGGCGCCGGCGCGGCCGACGGGCGGCCCGGTGGGTCGCGCGGCTTCGACTGGACGCACGACCTGGCCGTGCGCGCCCGCACCGACCCCGAGGCGCGCGCGATCCTGCGCGCCTACCGGCGCAAGCTGGCCCTGGTGCACCGGTCGGCCGAGAAGCTGCGCGTGGTGGAGGACATCCTGCGGCTGCACGCCGAAGATCAGGTGGTCATCTTCACCGCGTCCACGCGCATGGCGCTGGAGGTCTCGGCCCGCTTCCTCGTTCCGGCGCTCACGTCGTCCTCGCCCAGGGAGGAGCGCTATCGCGTCCTCGACCTGTTCGCGCGGGGAACACTGCGGGCGCTGGTCGCCTGTGAGGTGCTCAACGAGGGCTGGGACGCGCCGGCCGTGAAGGTGGGCGTGGTCCTCGGCGGCGAGAAGGGGACGCGGGAAGCCGTCCAGCGGATCGGCCGGCTGCTGCGGAAGACCGGCGACCGCATGGCCAGGCTGTACGAGGTCGTCGTGCAGGAGTCGCCCGACGTCCGTCGCGCCCGCCGGAGGAGCCGTACCGATGCTTACCAGGCAGCAACGCGTCTATCGCTGGATCAGGCCCGGCAGCTCGATCTCTTCTGACCGCCTCGAGGACGCTTGCCTGCCGCACCTGGCCCGGGCCATCGCCGTCTACCGTCGCATGGTGGGCCGGTCGCGGGCGCAGGTGCGGGAGGCCGCACGCGCGGCGCTGGCCGCGCTGCGGCCCGACCGGGTGGAGGCCCTCGTCAAGCTGCTGGAGGACGCGGCCACCTACCAGTGGCCGCCGGCGCCCAAGCAGGCAGCACGTCGGCTGGCGCTCTTCGAGGCCGCCGCCCGCGAGCACCCCGTGCTGGACCCCCGGCGGGCGAGTGGGCTGCTCCGCCAGATGTGGGACCTCGCCGGGGATCGGACCGCCGACCCGGGCCGGCATGCGGGCCCTCAGGGCGCCACCGTGCCGGTCCTCTACGCTGACTACCCCGAGTTCCACCGCCTGTGCGCCTTCCCGGCCGGCTACACCGCCGGGGCGCTGCGCGACGACTACGACCTGGCTCAGGCGCAGGCCCTGTTGTACGACGCGGTGCAGGTCACGGTGGACGCAACCGGTGACCTCGGCCACGTGGTGCGCTACGCGCGCCTGGCACGGTTGATGTACCGGATCGAACGTCGGCCCGGCGGCTACCGGCTGGTGCTCGACGGCCCCGCCTCGGTGCTCCGCCACACGCACGCCTACGGCGTGGACTTCGCCAGGTTCCTGGCGGCACTGGTGGCCGCGCGGGGCTGGACGATGTCTGCCCAGATCACCCTCCGCAAGGGCTGGCGCCCGGTCACCTTCACCCTCTCCGACGCCGACGGGCTGCGGTCCCGGGTGGCAGCCCCTGCGCTCTTCGACTCGCGCCTGGAGGAGGCGTTCGCGCGAAAGTTCGGACCCGCACGCGACGGCTGGCATCTCGTGCGCGAGGGGATGATCCTGGAGGCGGGCGAGGCCCTGGTCGTCCCGGACTTCCTGTTCCGGCACGATGACGGCACCGAGGTCGCGCTGGAGATCGTGGGTTACTGGACGCCCGAGTACCTGGAGGCGAAGTTCCGCAAGCTGGCGCAGGTGCGCGGGGTGAACCTGGTGGTGGCCGTGCGCCCCTCACTCGCCGCGCGCGCCGGGAGCCTTCCCGCCACGGTGCTGCCCTTCCGCAGCGGGATCCTGCTGAAGGCGTTGATGCCGCGCCTGGAGGCGTTCAGGGCGGGCGGCTCACGCCGGCTGCGTGCCGCACCGTCGCCCTGACGTGCCCGCAAGGGGGGCGCGCGCCCGCGCGTGGAAAGCTGACCGGGCGGCGGGTGACGCCTGCGGCCGTCACGCCATCTGGGCCAGCGCCGCCGCGATGCGCGCCGCCGCGCCGGGCGGGCCCATGACCTCGCGCCCTGCGGCGCCGCGGCGCAGGCGCTCGACCGGGTCGCGCAGCAGCCGCACTGCGGCCGCAGCCGCCTCCTGCCAGTCGCGCGTGACCACCAGCGCGTCCCCCAGCAGCCGGGCCTGAGCCCCCAGAAACGGCGGCGAGAACTGCGGGCCGCGGCTGGGGAAGGCCACCACCGGCCGGCCCAGCCCTGCCGCCTGCTCGTGCGCGGTGCCGGCGAAACCCATCACCAGGGCGGCCCGCTCCACGGCGTCGGCGAAGGCGGTCGTGACGTGGATCGTCGGTGCATCACCCAGCCGCGCGCGGACGGCCGCTTCCGGCACGGTCGGGGCCAGCACGAGCAGGAACCGGACCTCGGGTACCGCGGTCGCGATCGCCCCTGCGGCCCGGGCCAGCACCGCAGCGTTGTCGGGCGCATCGTGGCGGCTGCCCGGCAGCAGGGCGACCACCGGCACATCCGGCGGCACCGGAAAGACGACCCCGGAGGCGCGCACGAGGTCCATCATCACGTTGCCCAGGCACTCGGCCGGCAGCCCGTGTCGCTGGAGGGCCGCTGCGGTCTCGCGGTCGCGGGCGAAGATGCGGCGCGCGAACCGCCGCAGCCCCACCATGGCCAGGGGCCCGAAGGGCGTGATGCGCACCGAGTCCGCGGTGGAAACGAATGCCACGTGCGGCGACGCGGTGCTGGCCATCCACAGGCAGTAGGTGTCGCCGACGGCGACCACCAGGTCGTGCCGGTCGCGCCGGCGGGCCAGCGCCGCGCGCTGGGCGAACCACAGCCGGATCACTCCGGCACGCAGGTCCGCGCCGAGCCCCCGCAGCCCTGCCCGAAACGCGAAGCCGGCGCTGGGCAGGACCCGGCGCGGGTCGAGCAGGCGCACCTCAGGGGGATACGCGCCCATGCCCACCAGCGGGTAGGCGACGACGTCGGCCGGCGGCAGGTGCCGGATGATCTCGGCGGCGATCAGGTCCTCGGCGTACCCGTTGCTGACGAACAGCAGCGTCATCGCCTGGCCTCGCGCCTGGCCTCGCACCGCGCCGGCAGCACCCCGCCGCGCGGCCGCGCGGGAGCCGGCCCGGCGCGGTCACCGCCGCGCCTCGAACACGCCCTCATAGTACCCCCGCCACAACAGGTGGTTGTAGCACTCGTTGAGGATCGCCAGCCGCTCGCCCCGCTCGGCCCAGGGGCGCACGCGCGCCACCAGCGCCGCCACCGGGCGCGTGCGGAACACCAGCCATTTCAGCGGCAGCAGCACCGGGTGGAGCTCGAGGTGGAGCGCCAGCCAGGCAGGACAGCCGTGCTTGCGCCAGAGGTGGACCGCGGCCCGGCCGTTCTGGCGCTGGCGGGCCGCGGCCGCCTCGATGGTGAGCGGGTGCGAGTGTGTCCCGACCAGACCGGGATCGTAGACGATGCGGCCGCCGGCATGGCAAAAGCGCAGCGCGTAGTCCACATCCTCGAACCCGTAGCCTGCGAAGCTCTCGTCGAACCCGCCGACCGCCGCGTGGCCGGCGCGCGTGATCGACAGGTGGCGCCCGATGACGTGCAGGGGCGAGAAGTTCCTGGCACGCCGGCGGGTGAGGTCGGGCATGCGATGACTGACGCGGCCAAACGGCGTGGCCAGCGTCGCCGCGTCGGGCACGGTGCGGCCCTGCACCGCCAGCAGCGCCCGGCCGTCCGCATGGTGGGTCAGGTGCCGGCCGACCACGTCCGGGGCGGCGAGCACGTCGGCGTCCAGGAAGAGGAACACCTCGCCGCGCGCGGCCGCCGCGCCGGCGTTGCGCGCGGCGGCCAGGCCGCGGTTGGGCTGGACCACGAGCCGCACGCAGGCCCTCCCGCGGTGCGCGGCCACAACCGCCGCGCTGCCGTCGGTCGAGCCGTCGTCTACGACGACCACTTCAAAGCGCTCGGCCGGGACGTCCTGGGCGTCGAGCGCGGCCAGGGCGCGGGCCAGCGTCGCGCGCGCGTTGTGGCAGGGGACGATCACCGACAGGCGCGGCGGCGGGCCGTCCACCTCACCGGCCCTCGCGCGCGGCCTCCAGCCGCCGGTAGCGGTCGAGGGCGCGCAGGTAGTGCCGGTTGAGCGCCCCGCGGGAGACCAGGAACGCCAGCGTCGCCAGACCCCTGCCCCGCAGCCAGCGCGCCAGGCGCAGGGCGGCCGGCGCGGGCAGCAGGCCGCCGGCTGCCATCAGGAAGTGCACCGCGCGCTGCACCGGCGTATCCTGGACCAGCAGCCGCGTCCGCCAGCCTGGGTGCTTGTGCAGCAGGTAGACCGCGGTGCGAGCTCGTTCCTCCTCGCGCGCCAGGGCGGCGGCCAGCGTCTGCGGGGTCGGCGGCGGCTGCACGTGAAACGCCACGGCAGCCGGCGAGAACACCCTGGGCAGCCCCAGTGCCCGCAGGCGCAATCCCAGGTCGAAGTCCTCCCACCCGTAGACTCGAAACCCCTCGTCGAAGAGCCCGGCGTCGAACACCGCCTGACGGGGGACCGAGGCGTTGGCCGTGTCCAGGAACGCCGGCGACGGGCGCACCAGCGGCAGCCGCGGCGGCACCTCGGGCCGTGGCACGAAGACCACGGGCCCGCGGCCCACGACGGGACGCGCGGCGGTCCGGTGCAGGGCCAGGTGGCGCTCGAGGAAGTCTGGACGCACGAGCACATCGCTGTCGATGAACACCACCAGCGGCGCGCGCGCTGCCCGCAGCGCCGCGTTGCGGGCGGCCGCCCGGCCCCGATTGGCCTCCAGGCGGACGACGCGCAGGGGCAGGCGCGCAGCGGCAGCCGCCAGCACCGCCGGGGTGTCGTCCATCGAGCCGTCGTCGGCCACCACCACCTCGAACGCATCGCGTGGCAGCGTCTGGGCCGCGAGGCAGTCGAGCGCCGCGGCCAGGAGCGGCGCGTGGTTGTAGGTGGGGATGATCACGCTGACCAGGGGCTGGCTCACGCCCGCTTCCACGCGGCGAAGACGCCCTCGTAGTAGGCCCGCCACAGCAGGTGGTTGTAGACCTCCCCGGCCACCGCCAGCAGGCCCAGCCGTTCCGCCAGACGCAGCACCGGCATCAGGGGGACGGTCACCACGCCGCTGCGGTAGACGAGCCACTTGACCGGCAGGAGCCCGGGCAGGATCTCCAGGAACAGCCCCAGCCGCCAGGGGCGACCGTGCTTGCGCCAGAAGTAGACGGCGCCCTCCCCGGCCTGGCGCATCTTCTCCCGCAGGTCGTCCAGCGTCTGCACGTGGTGGTGGTGGGCCAGCGCGGCCGGCTCGTAGCGCAGCACCACGCCGTCGCGCGTGAGCCGGTACGCCAGCTCGATGTCCTCCCAGCCGTAGCCGCGGAAACCCTCGTCGAACCCGCCGGCCCGGTGGAACGCCGCGGCGTCCACCGAGAAGTTGCGGGTGATGACGTGGTAGGGGGAGAGGCCTTCGCGGCGGCGTCGCGTGATGTCCAGTGCCACGCGATGGGTGGCGCGCATGAAGAAGGTGACCAGGCTGTCAGGATGCGTGACCAGACGGCCCTGCACGCCCAGCCCCGGGCGCCCGCTGTGGTGCGCCAGGTGCGCGGCCACCAGCCCGGGCGCAGCCCAGATGTCGGCATCGAGGAAGAGGAGCACGCTGCCGCGGGCGTCGCGGGCCCCGCGGTTGCGCGCGGCCGCGCGGCCCTGCGGCGGCTGGCGCACGATCCGCACGGGCGCCGGGCCGCCCAGCCCTTCGAGGGCGTCGCACGACCCGTCCGTCGAGCCGTCGTCGACGATGACGACCTCGAACGCCCCGGGTGCGACATCCTGCGCCTGCAGCGCCAGCACCGCCCGGCGCAGGGTGGCCCCGGCGTTGCGGGCGGGGATGACGACCGACACCCGGGGCGTCCCCGTCCCCTGCATCGCTAGAATCGGGGTGCTGCGGTGCGCTCCGCGGCCGGAACGTCCAGCATCTGCAGGCGGATCAACCGGGCGTACGTGCCGTCTCTTGTCATCAGCTCGTCGTGCCGGCCCTCCTCGACCACCGTCCCCTGGTCCAGCACCACGATCCGGTCGGCGTTGCGGACCGTC
>JAVKIP010000009.1:0-123418 GCA_031459385.1 Candidatus Fervidifonticultor secundus
CTTCGCCCGCTGGTTCTGGCGGGCGACCCACAGCCGGTTGCAGCCAGTGGCGGAGGTGGCCAAGCTGATCCGGCGCCACCTGCCGAACATCCTGACCTACTTGCGCCATCGCATCACCAACGCCGGGTTAGAGGCAGTGAATGCCATGATCCAGTGGGTGAAGCGAACCGCCCGGGGGTTCCGGAACACCGAGAACTTCAAGACGGCGATCTACTTTCACTGCGGCGGTCTGAACCTCTACCCACACGAAAGCCGGTAGAGCCACTTGCATTACTAGATACTATACGCGTGTTCGGTTGTCAAATTGTCATGAAAGCTCAAACCCAGAGATTACTTGAGCGCCGCCAACTCGACGGGTTCAACCTTCCGGTACACCTCACGAGGTGATCGGCGCCGACCGTCCACCGTGAGCAGGCCTTCGATGGAGATCCCGAAGAGGCGTTCGTTTTCCTCCAGGTAGGGCCGGATCGTCGCCCAATCCTCGTCGGTCAGGTTGGCAAAGCGGCCGCCGTTGAGTTGATGCTCATCCAGACGGGCATGCGGATCCCGGACATAGATGGCGCCTCCCGAGGCCAGGGAAAACAGATTGCCGCCGGGGTAGGGCGTCTCCATGTCGATGATGCGCCCTTCCGTATCGAACCGGATGCCGTTCAGGACGACGAAGCCGCCGCCGTGGACGGGCAGCCCGGCCATGAACGACTCCGCGAGATAGTCCAGCGCCGTCCCGTTGATCACGACCCGCGGGTGCCCGACGGCATTGATGAGCGCCCGTCCCGCAGCGTTGCCGAGCACGAACGCCTCGCCGCCCTTGGCGCCGTACATAAATGTCTGCCCGACGTCCCCGTGAATGATCAGCCGCCCGCTCTTGAGGATCTGCCCGTACTGGTCCTGGCCGCTGCCGTGCACGACTACGACTAACCCGTCCAATCCCGACCCCAGGTAGTCGCCGGGACTCCCGTAGACGTCGATCCTGATGCCACCGGTGTGCGGACCGAACCCGTTGCCAATGAACCGCTGACCGCACACATCGAAGACGATCATTTCGCGCCAGCCGCGGCGGCCGGCCTCCACCAGAAACAGGGCGAGGCTTTCCGGACCCTCGGAGGGGAAGCCCACGCCATCCACCAGCAGCAGCGCTCCGGGGCGGCCGTCGCCCAGCGCCCGGCGTGAGGCCCAGCCGAGGCGGTGGATTCCGTCTAGTTGCGCCGGCACTTGCCGGAAGATCCTGTACAGGCGTTCCTGCACCAGGGCCAGCACCGAGGCCCGCCGCTTCTGCCCCGTCGGATAGCGGCGATCGACCAGCGCGGTGAGCAGGTCGGTGGCCTGGCGAAACGCCGCGGGGCTTCCGACCGCCGCTCGCTCCACGGCATCGAGCCAGCCGAGCAGATCCGCGTACGCCCACCGGCCGATAGCCTCCCATGTCGCCTCCGGGCCGGGCAGGTCGCTGCCGCCTTCGGCAGGGCGCAGCGGCGCTCCCACCGCCACCGGCTGCGGGGGACCAGCGATCGTCCGGAGATGGTGCACCTGATCCGGCGGGGTCCGGACAGGTTCTCCGAATTTGTTGGTGCAGGTCAGGCGCGCGCGGGGAGCCGCTGCGGTCGGTGACGGCGCGCCCTCACCACGGACGGGGTGGCGATCGGCCTCCACTGTATAGACGAACGCCCCGCCGTCGGTGTACGACCCACCCCGCGCGTTCCAGTAGAGGTCGGCGACGGGGCAGATGCGCGGGTCCTCCTGGGCGAGACTCCGCAGGGTCGCATCGATGGCCTGCTTCTCCGAGGCGATGATCCCGATCTGCACCTCTCCCTCCTGCAGCGAGAACACCTGGGGGCGCAGCATCGAGGTGTCGGTGATCCCGATCAGTTGCCAGGCCGCGCCGCCCCGGAGCGTGCGGGCCACGATGAAGAACCAGGGGCCGTCGGGCGAGCCGTGGATGTGCGCGGCCTGGATCGCCCGGTAGAGGCGCCGCTTCTCGGGTGGCAGCATGAGGAAGTCCCGCTCGGTGGTCGGCGCCATGGCCTCCAGCAGGTATTCGAGGGGATACCGATAGGTGCGGGCCCAGAGGTCGAATAACAGGACCGCCACCTCGGTGTCGGTGAGAAAGAGCGGATAGAGCCCCCGCTGGGCAAGGTACTCGCACACCGCATGGTAGTTGGCGAAGTCTCCGTTGTGTACCAGCGCGACGTCGAGGGCCGCAAAGGGGTGCGCGCCGCCCGGATGCCAGACGCGGCCTTTGGTGGGATACCGCTGGTGCCCGATCCAGACGCGGGCGTCCATCTCGTCCATCCGATAGTACCGGAACGCCTGCTCCGCGTACCCTACGACCTTGAGCACCAGCATGTCGCGGCCGTAGGACAGCACGAAGGCGCGCATGCGGCCCTCGCTGTAAAGCGTGCGGTTGAGCCGAAACGCCCACTGACTGACGTATTCGTCTTCGACCACATCGACGGGCAGGTGTTCGAGACGGTGGTCTCGCACGAATCGCTCCAGCACCTCGGGCCGTACACGGGCAAAGTAGCGCCAGACATCGGGCGGCCGCACTTCCAGTCCGAGCTCGCGGTGGTCGTCGAGCGTCGGAATGCGGGCGCCCTGATGGACGACGAGGTCGGACAGGAAGGCCGTCTCGACTTCCGCGCGCGCGCTTTCGTCCAGGAGGGCCACCTGGATCAGGTAGTCGCTGGCGAGCGTGGGGCCATCGACGCCCATCTGCTGCGGGACCAGTCCGCAGGCCGCCAGGCCGCCGCCCTTGCCATTGCCGCGGTTGTGCATCTGCACGCAGGGCTGGAGGATGTGACGCCCCCGCACCGGCACCGAGGCCGCCAGGCCAACCACCCCGCAGCCGCCCTCCGCCTCTGCCGGTCGCAGCGGGAGCGCCGATCCCGCCAGCGGGCGGCGCGAGCGGAGGAGCGCCTCGACGCGCTCCCGCTCGACGCGTTCGCGATCGCTGCGTTCGCGGCAGGCCGCGTCGTTCATACGGGGCCTCCCGGCGCCGCGGCGCCCGCCGGCAGGCTGCCCTCGGGCCCGCCGGCCGCGCCGGTGCCGCCCAGATACCGGAGCAGGTCCGTGCGCCCCCGCAGATCGCCGATGGCGCGCAGACTCAGGCGGCTGGCGATGTCGCGCAGGACGATCATCCAGGCCCGGTAGAGATTGGCGATGCGCTGCATTCCCCAGTCCGGGTCGATCAGCCGGCTGAGCTCCGGATCGGTGGTGGTGATGCCGAAGGGACACCCCTTGCCCTTCTCGCAGTCGGCGAGGCGCGTGCAGCCCAGAGCCACGAGTTCCGCCATGCCGATCACCACGCCGTCGGCACCCAGCGCAATGGCCTTGGCGGCATCGTAGGGCGTGCGGATGCCGCCGCTGGCAATCAGGACAATCTCGTCGCGGATGCCTTCCTGGATCAGGAACCGGTGGACCTTGGGAATCGCATACTCGATGGGCATGGCGATGTTCTTCTTGGCGATCTCGGGGGCCGCGCCGGTGCCGCCGTAGCCGCCGTCCAGGTGCACGATGTGCGCGCCGGCGTAGTAGATGCCCACCGCCACCATATCCACGTCGGTGGGCGTGGAGACTTTCACCGACACCAGCGCCCGCGGGTTGACGGTCCGGATCCAGTCCACGTGTTTCTTGTGATCCTCCACCGAGTAGACGCTGTGGAAGGGGAACGGGGAATAGAGGCTGATCCACGCCACCGATTCGCGCATCGAGGCCACGGCCTCGGTGACCTTGCCGCCCAGCAGATGGCCGCCCAGACCTGGCTTCGCCCCCTGCGCGTACTTCAACTCGACGATGCGGGCGGCCTGGATCGTTTCTTCTCGGACGCCGAAGAGGCCGGTGGCGACCTGCGTGATGATCCAATCGGCCCAGGGGACCAGCTCTTCCGGATACCCTCCCTCGCCGGTGGAGGTAAACGTCCCGATCGCCGCGGCCGCCCGGGCCCGCGCGAGCATCGTCTGCAGGCTGACCGATCCGAAGGACATGCCGCCGCCGTAGACCGGCAGCGGGATGACGATCTCGGGGCCGTCCCCTCGGCGGTTCAAAGGCAGCGACAGGTCCACGTCGTCGGGGTCGACCACCGCCGGCGGACGCCAGTCGTGATCGGTCTCGAACGCGAACCGCAGCACATCGAAGCCGCCGCCCGAACGGCCCACGTAGTCGCCGCGCTCCGGGGGGCGTCCGGTCTCGGCCATCGTCCACGTCGCCTGCAGTACCTCGGGCGTCCACCGGAGGTCGCCCAGGAGCGGCGGCTCACCCACCCGCGGCCCGTCGCCGTTCCGGTGCACCACGGGAAACAGGCGGCGGAACTGCTCCTCCTCCACCGCGTGGAAGATAACGCGCCCGACCTCGCCGCGCAGGCGTCGCACCTCGCGCATCCCCATGGCGCCCAGGCATTCCAGCAACTGGTCGCGCCAGGCCGCCATCAGGTTGACGAGGCGCTGGGCACCCCAGGAGGGCGCGAACTCCCCGGCTTCGGCACCGCAGTGGGTCCGATCTGCCCACAGCGCGCAGCCCAGCGCGATCGGGAGGGTGAAGTCCAGCCCGACCAGATCCGCGCCACAGGCGATAGCCTTCGGCACGTGCTCGGCGGTCGCAATTCCCCCGCTGGCGACCAGCGTGACCCGATCGCGGAGGGCCTCGGCCACCAGGTGGCCATGCACTGCCCGGAGGGCGTCAGCGACAAAACCGGCCGGCGTCTGCCCGTACTCATCCGCATAGAGGTGCAGGACCGCGGCCCCCTGCCGGACCAGGTGCGCAGCCTCCTGCGGCGTCTGCGGCCCGAAGGCCAGGTGGAGCCCGATCACGATCCCAGGTTGCTGCGCGGCCACGCGCCGGGCGGCCTCCAGGAGCCGTGCGGAGGCCTGCGGCCCCTCCCCGGCCCGCTCCGCTGCCCCCAATTCCAGGTAGCGCACGCGCGTCCAGAGGTCGCGCATCGCCTCGAGGCGGTCGACCGGCACACGGAGGGCCAGAGAGTCGACGAGAGTCTCCAGATCGGACTGCCACTGGTCGGGCTCCATCAGAGCGAGCGTGCCCAGGTGCTGCGCGGCCAGCGCCACGGCCAGGATAGGATTCCGGTTGGGCGCCGGCAGTGGGTACGGATTGAAGATCACCGGGATGGGGAGCTCGATCAGCGCCAACGGCTGGAACAGGCGCTCCAGCGGTGTGGGGTCGGGGATGCGCCCCAGGTCTACCGACGTCGAGATGTACTCGCGTCCGTGGATGCCGTCTCGCGTCGGCCGGACGATCTCGGACATGTCGAGCCACAGGCCATCGAACCCGGCGCCCGCGAACGGCCCGCCGTAGCCTGCGCCGGAGATGGGAATCTTCCCGCGCTCGGCCATGTACCAGGTCTGGGTGATGATCTCGGGCGTCCAGTAGGGATCGACCGCGCCCGGGCTCTCGAAGGGCGCGTGGCCATACTTCACGTACTCGTCCTGCTCGGCGAAGCGAAACTTCGCCGGAACCGCGAAGGGCAGCGGAGCAGGACGGGGCTCGATATGATACCGTACGCCGGCCAGGGCCTTCACGGGTCGACTCCTGCACCCCTTTGGTCGGAATGCAGCAGGTTCACCCCTCGTGGGGGCGCCTACACGTAGAGAATATGCCCGGGGAGAAGGCGTCGCAACCTCGGGGCCCGTTCCCTACCATGAAGGGCGTGTGAGCACGAACCACGGAAGCTGCGGATTCGAGTAGACGTGCGGCCTCGATCAGGTCAGAGACGAGGCAGATGTGAACCTGCACGTGAGGAAAGCCGACTGGCGGGAGCGACGGGATTTGAACCCGCGATCTCCTGCGTGACAGGCAGGTGTGTTGACCGGGCTACACCACGCCCCCGAGGGGAAGACCACTCCCGCCAGGGGCCATTCTAGAGGTGGGGGGTTGGGGTGTCAACGCTTGCGCCCGGGGCGACAGGCCGGCGACCGCACCGCTCATCCCGCCCGGCAGCGGTGGCCGGCGGCCGCACCGCTCATGCCACCTGCCCCACGGCCGGGGCGTCGCGGACGATGCACACCTTCTCCGCCGCGTCGTCGAAGAAGTAGCCCGAACCCCCCTCCCCGACGATCTGCAGCAGCCGGCCGCCATCGGTCGCAACGATGCCGCCCAGGACGTCGACGCCACGCTCGAAGAACGGCCGCGGCCAGGGCGAGGCCGTGGGACCGGCCAGCACCACGCGCCGTGCCCTGCGCACCGCCGCCAGCAGGTCGTCGAGACCGCCTTCGACCAGCGCCGACCCGGTGACCAGCGCGACGGTGGCAGCCGCCAGGACCTCGCGGGCGTGCGCGGGCGGCCACCACAGGTGCTGCTCGTCGTCGCGCAGCGCTTCCCGGTGATGGTCGATCACCCACAGGGCGGCCACGCGCCCTTTGAGCACTTTGAGGAACGGCGTGAACGCGCCGACCATGGCCACGCGGTCGGCCGCGCCCACCTCGGCGGCGTCCAGGGCGTCCACGCCCCGCAGCAGACGGCCGCCCGGGATGCCGTGGCGCTCCATGGCGAGCGCCGAGAGGGCGTTGAGCGCCGCCACCCCTACGGCGCGGCGCAACGGCACGGGCGAGGTGGCGTAGGTCGCCAGGGCCCAGGCGTCCTGCCCGGCCAGGCGGCCCGCCGGCGGCGCTGCGGCCGCCGACCGCGGGCAGCACACCGTATCGCCCAGGCCACGCGGGGTGAACGCCACCCCGACGTGTCCGGTGGCGAGCTGCGCCGCGGTGTAGAAGACGCCGACGCGGACGTCGCGCACTGTCAGCGCTTCACCGGCCAGGACCTGCGCCAGGTCGTCGTGCCAGGCTTCGATCACGCCCACGCCTCCACCCCCCTCCTGGAACCAGCCGGCTCGGGCCGCGGGGTCGGAAACCCCTGCGTCGTGTGGCGACCACGCAGTCCAGGCCGCACACCCATTGTACTTTCGCCGCATCGTGCTGGGGAAGCGCATCGCCGGGTCCGGGACTGTACAGACGTGGCCAGACGCCACGGATCGGCGTGCCGGTGCGGTCCTCTGTCGGAGCGCCGGTGGCAAACCGGTGGTAGAGTTGAGAGCGCCGGGAGGACGGTGTCCGTGGAGGCACCCGGAGCCAGAATCATCGCAGGAGGTGCGTCCAATGCTGAGCGGCCTGTGGATCGTCATCGCCTCGTTCGTGCGCTTGCCGTTCACATACGTCTGGGGAACGGGAGCCAGACTGGCCGAGATCGGCGCCCGCGGCGGTCTGCCGGCCGGGCGGGACGAGGACCTGCCCTTCCTCAACTGGCTGCTGGTGGCCGGGCGGATCCTCATCGCGGTGGTGGCCCTGGCTGTTGCGGCTGTCTTCGCGGTGCTGGCCCTGTGGGCGCTGCGCCAGGGGGTGGGGCCGTTCCTGGGCGGGCTGGTCACCGGCGCGCTGGCGGCGTTCGCCTGGGTTTGGGTTGCCGGGCTGGCCCTGGAGAGCCTCAGCCTGACCATCGTGATCGCCAACAACACGCGGGAGATGGTCCACCTGCTGCGGGCGCGGCCGGAGGCGCCCGCGGGGGAGCCATAAGACCAGCGGCGACGGCCTCCTCGCCGAACCCCGATGGTACAATGTCGCCGCGGGACCGATGCGACGGTCGCGAGGCTCCGCGGCACCATGGGATGAGGTCGCGTAAGGAGACGCGCGATGGTGGAGGCATCCGCGCTGCGGCCCGGCATGGCGATCCGCCTGGAGGGCGAGCTCTACAAGGTCGTCACCGCCACCTTCCACGCGGGCGGGGGGCAGATGGGCGGGGTGACCCACGCCAAACTCCGCAACGTCCGCACGGGCGCGGTGCGCGAGTGGCGGTTCCGGGCCGACGAGGCGGTGGCCGACGTACCGGTCGAGCGCCAGACGATGCAGTTCCTCTACAGCGACGACGCGTTCTGCCACTTCATGCATACCGAAACGTTCGAGCAGGTGGCGATCGAGCGATCCCGGCTGGGCCGGGCGGCGGCGTTCCTGGCAGAGGGCATGCAGGTACCGGTGGAGTTCCACGAGGAGCGGCCCATCGGGGTGGTCTTCCCCGACATCGTCGAGGTGCGGGTGGCCCAGACGGCGCCGCCGGCCCACGGCGTCGGCACCGAGAACGTGTGGAAGGAAGCCAGGCTGGACAACGGCCTCGTGATCCAGGTACCGCCGTTCATCGCCACCGGCGAGTGGGTCCGCGTCGACGTCGAAGCCGGCACCTACGTCGAGCGAGCCAAACGAAAGTAGCCGGCGCGCCGGCCGCCGGGGCTGCGGACTGCGCCTGCGGGCGCGCCCGACGCACAGGCTCAGGCGAGGGTCGCAGCCACCCGATCCCCGAACGCCGCCGTGGACACCGCGGGCCGACTGCCAGCCACGTCGGCCGTGCGCACGCCGGCCGCCAGCGTCGTGGCCACCGCCGCCTCCACGGCGGCGGCCTCGCGCTCCAGGCGCAGCGCATAGCGCAGCAGCAGCGCGGCCGAGAGGATGGCGCCCGTGGGATTGGCGATGCCCCGCCCGGCGATGTCGGGCGCGGTGCCGTGCACGGGCTCGTAGAGCGACGTGCCCTCTCCCAGGCTGGCCGACGGCAGGAAGCCCAGCGACCCCACCAGGCCGGCCGCCTCGTCGCTGAGGATGTCGCCGAACATGTTCTCGGTGACGATCACGTCGAACGTCGCCGGGCGCAGCACCAGGGCCATGGCGGTGCTGTCCACCAGGGCGTGCTCGCAGGTGACGTCGGGGTAGGTGCGTGCGACCTCGGTCACGACCTCGCGCCACAGCGCCGAGGAGTGCAGCACGTTGGCCTTGTCGACCGAGGTGACGTGGCGCCGGCGGGCGCGCGCGGCCTCGAACGCCACGCGCGCCACCCGGGCGACCTCGTCCTCGGCGTAGGGCAGCGTGTCGACCGCCGCGCGCTGACCGTCGCGCACGGTGCGGCCACGGGGTTCCCCGAAGTACAGCCCCCCGGCCAGTTCCCGCACGATGAGCAGGTCGATCCGGGCGGCGACGTCGGGCCGCAGGGGCGAGGCGTCCAGCAGGCCGGGGAAGGCACGCACGGGCCGCAGGTTGGCGAACAGCTGCAGCGCGCGGCGCAGGCGCAGCAACCCCGCCTCGGGCCGTCGGTCAGGGGGCAGGCTGTCCCACTGGGGACCGCCGACGGCACCCAGCAGAATAGCATTGGCGCGGCGGCACGCCTCCAGCGTCTCGGCCGGCAGCGGCTCGCCGCCGGCAGCCAGCGCTGACGAGCCGAACGGTGCGTCGAGGAACGTCCACCGGTGGCCGAACCGCTCGGCGACGGCCCGCAGCACCTTGACCGCCTCGGCGGTCACCTCGGGCCCGATGCCATCGCCCGGCAGCAGGACGATGGTGGCCTGCACGCGGCTCAGAACGCCTGCTGGATCTGCCGGCAGACCCACGTGCCGGGGTCATCGCCCGGCACCGACGTCTGGACGGACGGCCGCGCCGTCGCCGCGGCACTCTGCGTCGCCGCCCAAAGGCGCGCGGTCGGGGGCGCGCCTGCTGCCGAAGCGTCCGCGAGCGCCGCCAGATCGGCCTCGAGGTCGCGCAGGGCATCCCACCCGCAGAACACCGTGCGCCAGATCGTGCCCCAGTCCATGCCGGTCCTCCTACTGCCGCGCGAGCCGTTACGCCGGCCGCCCTGTGCCGGCCAGCAGCAGCGCGTACTCGAAGCTGTCGGCCAGTGCCTGCGCGCTGGCCAGCACCACGTTCTCGGAGACGCCCACCGTGCCCCAGTGGGTACGGCCGTCGGTGGACGTGATCAGCACCCGCACCCGCGCCGCGGTGGCCGCCTCGGCGTTCAGCACCCGCACCTTGTAGTCCACCAGGCGCACCGCGGCCAGCGCGGGGTGGAACCGTTCCAGCGCCAGCCGCAGGGCCTGGTCGAGGGCGTGGACGGGCCCGTTACCTTCCGCCGAGGCCCCGGCCTCCTCGCCGCCGACCGCGACGCGGACGATGGCGCGGGCGGTGCACCCGGCGCCGTCGTGGTCGGTGGCCACGTGGAACGCCTTGATGGCGAACGCCGGCACGTAGCCCAGGGCCCGGCGGCGCAGCAGCAGCTCGAACGAGGCCTCGGCGCCCTCGAACTGGTAGCCTTCGTGCTCCAGGCGCTTGAGGTCGCCCACGACCTGCTGCACCGCGGGGCTGTGCCGGTCGAGGGCCACTCCCAGCTCGTCGGCCTTGTAGAGGACGTTGGCCCGGCCCGAGAGGTCGCTGACCACGACGCGGCGCCGGTTCCCCACCACCTCGGGCGGGACGTGCTCGTACATCGCCGGATCAGCCATGACGGCGCTGACGTGCACCCCGCCCTTGTGGGCGAAGGCGTTGCGGCCCACAAAGGGCTGGTAGTCGTCGGGCGCCAGGTTGGCCAGCTCGGCCACCAGGCGGCTGACCTCGGTCAGGCGGCCGAGCGCGCCCGGCGCCAGCGCCTCGTAGCCCAGCTTCAGCCGCAGCGTGGGGATCACGGAGCACAGGTTGGCGTTGCCGCAGCGTTCGCCGTAGCCGTTGACCGTGCCCTGCACGTGGGTGCAGCCGGCGGCCACGGCCGCCAGGGTGTTGGCCACCGCCAGCTCGGCATCGTTGTGGGTGTGGATGCCCAGCGGCACCCCGACCGCCTGCGCCGCGGCCTCCACCCCGGCCCGGACCTGCTCGGGCAGGCTGCCGCCGTTGGTGTCGCACAGGACCACGCACGCGGCGCCGGCCGTCGACGCCGCCTGGAGCGTCGCCAGGGCGTAGTCGCGGTTGGCCCGCAGGCCGTCGAAGAAGTGCTCGGCGTCGTAGACCACCTGGCGCCCCGCCGCACGCAGGAAGGCCACCGAGTCGGCGATCATCGCCAGGTTCTCGTCCAGCGAGGTGCGCAGCGCCCCGCGCACGTGCAGGTCCCACGACTTGCCGAAGACGGTGACGGTGGGCGTCTGCGCCTCCAGCAGCAGGCGTAGGTTCTCGTCGGCGGCGGCGGCGACGCCCGGACGCCGTGTGCTGCCGAAGGCGGCCAGGCGCGCGTGCCGCCAGGGCAGGGTGCGCGCCTGGGCGAAGAACGCCAGGTCTTTGGGGTTGCTGCCGGGCCACCCGCCCTCGACGTAGTCGACGCCCAGGTCGTCCAGCAGCTGAGCGATGCGCACCTTGTCTTCCACCGAGAGGGCCACGCCCGCGGCCTGCGTGCCGTCGCGCAGCGTGGTGTCGTAGATGGCGATGCGTGCCATGCCGCCGGCCCCGCGTTACCGCCGCACCCGGCCCTCGGCCACCTGCCGGCGCACGTACTCGATGATGCCGCCGGCCTCGACCAGCCGGCGCATGAACTCGGGCAGCGGCGCCGCCTGGTGGGTCGTGCCCCTGGTCTCGTTGACGATGCGCCCGGTCTCGTTGTCCACGACCAGCACGTCGCCGCTCGCGGTCACCTCCGGCAGGTCCCGGCACTCGAGCAGGGGCAGCCCGATGTTGAAGGCGTTGCGGAAGAAGATGCGCGCGTAAGACTTGGCGATGACGCAGGCCACGCCCAGGCCCTTGATGGCGATCGGCGCGTGCTCGCGCGAGGAGCCCTGGCCGAAGTTCTCGCCGGCCACGATGAGATCGCCGGGCTGGATGCGGCCGGCCAGGGTGGGGTCCAGGTCTTCGAAGCAGTGGGGCGCCAGCGCCCGGGGGTCGGCGGTGACGAGGTAGCGCGCCGGGATGATCACGTCGGTGTCGATGTGGTCGCCCAGGCGCCACGCGGTGCCGCGGAACGTCATGCCCCCACCCCCGCCGCGGTCTTCCCCAGCACCTCGTCGGGGTGCGCCAGCCGGCCCAGCACGGCGCTGGCCGCGGCCACCGCCGGCCCCGAGAGGTAGACCCTGCTCTCGCGATGGCCCATGCGGCCCACGAAGTTGCGCGACGACGTCGAGACGCACACCTCGCCGGCGGCGAGCACCCCCATGTGCCCGCCGATGCACGGCCCGCAGGTGGACGCGCTCACCACCGCGCCCGCGTCGAGGAAGATCTTGATGAGGCCCTCCTCCAGCGCCTGGCGGTAGATGGCCGGGGTCGCCGGGATCACCAGCATGCGCGTGCGCGGGTGCACGGTGCGGCCCTCCAGGAAGCGGGCGGCCACCCGCAGGTCGTCGAGCCGGCCGTTGGTGCAGGTGCCGAGGAAGACCTGATCCACGGGCACCCCCGCGGCCTCGCGCACCGGGACCACGTTGCCCGGCGATGACGGCGCCGAGACCACCGGCTCGAGGCGGCTGGTGTCGTACGCGACCACCCGCGTGTACTCGGCGTCGGCATCGGCGAAGACCGGGGTGAACGGCCGTCGCGCCCGGGGCCGCACCCAGTCCAGCACCACGTCGTCGGGCTCCATGATGCCGTTCTTCCCGCCAGCCTCCACCGCCATGTTGGTGATGCTGAAACGCTCGTCCATGGTCAGGTGGCGCAGCGCCTCGCCGGCAAACTCCATGGCACAGTAACGCGCGCCGTCCACGCCGATGTCGCCGATGATGCGCAGCACCAGGTCCTTGCCGGTCACCCAGGGCGCCGGCCGGCCGCGGAAGACGAAGCGCAGGGTCTCGGGCACGCGGAACCACAGGTACCCGGTGGCCATGACGGCGGCCAGGTCCGACGACCCCACGCCGGTGGCGAAGGCGCCCAGCGCGCCGTGGTTGCACGTATGGGAGTCGGCGCCGACGAAGACCTCGCCCGGCAGCACGAACCCCTGCTCGGCCAGCAGCACGTGGGCGATGCCCGCCCGGCCGACCTCGAAGTAGTGGGGCAGGCGGTGCCGGTGGGCGAACTCGCGCATGACCTTGCACTGCTCGGCCGAGGCGATGTCCTTGTTGGGCGCGTAGTGGTCGGGCACCATGGCGACCCGGTCGGGGTCGAACACCGTCTCGACGCCGGTCTTCTCGAACTCGCGGATCGCCAGCGGCGCGGTGATGTCGTTGGCGAAGCAGAAGTCGACCCGCGCCTCGAGCAGGTCGCCTGGCCGCACGCGCGGCAGCCCGGCGTGCGCCGCCAGGATCTTCTCGGTCAGGGTCATGCCCATGCCGGAGTCTCCGTCGGCTCGGCGGCCTCGCGGGCGGCGGCCAGCCGGTTAATGGCGTCCAGGTAGGCCCGCACGCTGGCCTCCAGGACGTCGGTGCTGCTGGCGCGGCCGGTGACCACCACGTCGCCCTCGCGGACCCGCACGGTGACCTCGCCCAGCGCGTCGGTGCCGCCGGTGACCGCCCGGATGGCGTAGTCGGCCAGCTGGGCCTGGGCACCGGTCAGCCGGTTCACCGCCGCGCACAGCGCGTCCACGGGGCCGTCGCCGGTGCCCGCCTCGGTCACCATCCCGGTGGGCGTCTGCAGGGTGACCGTGGCCGCCGGCGCCGAGGCGGTGCCGGTCGACACCTGGAAGGCCTTGAGGACGAAGCGGGCGGGCACGTCGTGGCGCACCTCCTCGTCCACCAGGGCCAGGATGTCCTCCAGAGTCACCTGCTTCTTGCGGTCGGCCACCTCCTTGAACCGCTGGAAGGCGCGGGCCAGCGCCTCCTCGTCGAGCCGGACCCCGTGGTCCTCCAGCGCCTTGCGAAAGGCATGGCGGCCCGAGTGCTTGCCCAGCACCAGGCGGTTGGTGGGCAGGCCGATGTCCTCCGGCCGCATGATCTCGTAGGTGGCCCGGTTCACCAGCACGCCGTGCTGGTGGATGCCCGCCTCGTGGGCGAAGGCGTTCTCGCCCACCACGGCCTTGTTGGGCTGCACGGCCACTCCGGTGATGGCCACGAGCAGCCGGCTGGTGCGGTAGAGCTTGGTGGTATCCACGCGGGTCGTGATGCCGAAGACGTCGCGGCGCGTGCGCAGCGCCATGACGATCTCTTCGAGGGCCGCGTTGCCCGCTCGCTCGCCGATGCCGTTGATGGTGCACTCCACCTGGCGCGCGCCTGCGCCCACGCCGGCCAGGGAGTTGGCGACGGCCAGGCCCAGGTCGTTGTGGCAGTGGACGCTCCAGACGACCCGGTCGCTGGCGGGAATGCGCTCGCGCAGGGTCTGGAACAGGGCGGCGTACTCGCCCGGGGTCGTGTAGCCCACGGTGTCGGGCACGTTGATGGTGGTGGCGCCCGCCTGGATCGCCACGTCGAAGATGCGGCACAGGAAGTCGATCTCGGAGCGGGTGGCGTCTTCGGCCGAGAACTCCACGTCGTCGCAGAAGCGGCGGGCCTGCCGCACGGCCGCCTCGGCCGCGGCCACCACCTCGTCGGGGCGCATGCGGAGCTTGTCGCGCATGTGGATGGGCGAAGTCGCGATGAAGACGTGCACCCGGGGCCGTGCCGCCGGCCGCAGCGCCTCGATGGCCGCCTCGACGTCCCGGGGGTTGGCGCGCGCCAGGCCGGCGACGGTCACCTGGCGGAGCTCGCGCGCGATGGTCCGCACCCCCTCCAGGTCGCCCGGCGAGGAGATGGGGAAGCCCGCCTCGATGACGTCCACGCGCAGCGCCTCGAGCTGGCGGGCGAGCTCGAGCTTCTCGGCGGGGGTCATGGAGAAGCCCGGGGACTGCTCGCCGTCCCGCAGGGTCGTGTCGAAGATGCGCACGTGGTCGTCCATCCCTTTCGCCTCCCGGTCGACCCGGTCCGCCTCCGGCTCGTGGCCGGCGGCTACGTGTTCTGCGGGCCGCGCACCAGCGTCACCTGGCCGGTGCGGGCCATCTCGCGGATCCCGTACTTCTTGAGCAGGTCGATGATCGCGTCGATCTTCTCGCTGCGCCCGGTGACCTCCAGCGTCAGCGTCCGGTCGGTCAGGTCGACGACGCTGGCGCGGAAGACGTTGGCGATCTCCATGATCTCCAGGCGGGTGCCGGGCGTGACGTTCACCTTCACCAGCGCCAGCTCCCGGTCGACCGTCGGGGTGCTGTCGACGGCCGTGGCCCGCAGCACCTCCACCAGCTTCCGCAGTTGCTTGGCGAACGACTCGGTGCGTTCCGGCGGCGTGTCCACGACGATCGTCATGCGCGAGACCGACGGGTCCTCGGTCGGCCCTACCGAGAGGCTGTGGATGTTGACCCCGCGCCGGCGGATCAGGCCGGCGACCCGCACCAGCACCCCGGGCACGTTCTGCACCAGGACCGAAATCGTCGCCGCGTGGGGCTCGCTCATGGCCGGTCGCCTCGCCGCATCCCGCCGTCCGCCCCCTAGCGCACCGCGATGTCCACGGGCGGTCGCATGGCGGCCAGCCGGGCCAGCACCTCGTGGATCGGGTGGTCCCGGAACGCCGCCACCAGCGCGGGGTCGGCCGGCTGCGCCTCGGCCCTCGGATAAGCGATCTGGCTGAGCAGCGCCTCGAAGCGCGGTCCCCACTTGCGCGTGCCCAGCCGGGCCGTGGTCGAGCAGTTGTCGACCATATAGGCCACGCCGCGCGCGTGCATGTACGGCAGGAGCGAGTCCACGGCCTCGATGACCGACTCGTTGGCGATCTCGGAGTAGGGGTGCCCGCGCTCGACCAGCAGGTCGATTTGGGCCATCATCGTCCCCAGGAACGTGCCGGCGGTGAACGCGTGCACCTCGGCGCCGGCACGCCCGCGCGCGGCGCGCACCTCGGCGCCCACCTTCCACATGCCGCTGCCCTCGATGGACGGCATGGGGTAGTCCCGCAGCCGCCGGGTGGCCATGACGACGCTGCGCAGCTCGTTGCCCGAGGCCACCTCGTCGTAGATCTCGACCAGCAGGGGCCGCACCACCGTGTAGGCGGCCGCGTAGGCGCGTTCGAACTCCTCGCGCTCGGCCGGCGCCAGCCGCTCGTAGACCGCGCGCAGGCCGCCTCGGGAGATGGCGGTGGCGATGGGGCCCGTGATGCTCTCGCACGCGTGCACGAACGCCTCCTGGGGTGCGTAGCCCCGGGCGACGTAGTGTCGGTACAGGCTCTCGACGACGCCCCAGACCGCACCCAGCAGGATCGCCCGCTCGCCGAAGATGTCGGAGAGGTACTCGCTCCGCAGCGTGGTCTTGAACGTATACGGTGCGCCCAGGCCCACCGACCAGGCCAGCGCGATGTCGGTGGCCCGCCCGTCGACGTCCTGCTCCACCGCGAACGACGTGTTGATCCCGGCACCGTTGATCTCGCGGCCCTGCTCGTACAGCCGGCGGACCGACGGGCCCATCCCCTTGGGGCAGACCCCGATGACGTTGACGTGCGGTGGCCAGGTCTCCCCCACGGTGGTCAGATAGCCAAGCAGGAACCCGTGCGAGAGGCCCAGGGTCGCACCGGGCCGGAGCGCGTGGAAGACGCGCGGGTACAGGTCGGCCTGGGCGGCGTCGGCGATGAGCAGCAAGACCAGCTCGGATCGGGCGATGACGTCGAACATCTCGCCCAGCGTGCCGTCGGCGTCGGTGAACCCCGCCTGGCGGGCGGCATCCCACGACGGCGACCCGTCGCGCAGGCCTACCACCACGCGGATCGGCGTGCCGGCCAGCGACTCGCGCAGGTTCATGGCCTGGGCCGGAGCCTGCGACCCCCACCCGATCACACCGATGGTCCGGATGCCCTCCAGCGCCCGGGGCAGCAGCGGGAAGAGGTGCCGGCCGCCCCGCACGAACGACTCGCGTCGGCCGGCGAGCTCGAGGGTCTCGACGGGAAAGATCCTGGAGGTGAACGTGTTGTCGACCGCGGCGCCGGGGGCGCCGGGCGCCGCCACGGCCTCACTCATCGATGATGATCTCCTTGACGGACTGCCCCGAGGGGATCATGGGCAGGCAGTTCTCCTCGGGGTCGCACAGGATGTCGACCACGCAGGGGCGCCCCTCGGTGGCCAGCGCCTCGCGCAGGGCCGGCTCCACGTCCTCGGGCCGCTCGACGCGGATGCCGCGGCAGTGGAACACCTCGGCCAGCCTGGCGAAGTCGGGGTTGCGCAACAGCGACGCCGAGAAGCGGTTGCGGTAGAAGAACGACTGCCACTGCCGCACCATGCCCAGGGCGTTGTTGTTGAGCACGATCACCGGCAGGCTCAGGCCACTCTCGGCGGCGGTGATCAGGTCCTGCAGCGTCATCAGGAACCCGCCGTCGCCTACCACGGCGATCACCTGGCGGTCGGGGACGGCGAACTTGGCGCCCATGGCCGCCGGGAAGCCGAAGCCCATGGCCCCCAGGCCCCCGGAAGTGATGAACTGCCGGGGCCCGCGCGGTCGGTACCACTGGGCCATCCACATCTGGTGCTGGCCCACGTCGGTGGTGACGACGGCCCGGCCCTCGGTGAGCCGATTGAGCAGGTCGCAGACGTACTGGTGGCTGATCACGCCGTCCTTCTGCCGGTAGCGGAAGGGGTAGCGCGCGCGCCATTCGTCGATCTGCTTCCACCAGGCGCCGATCTGCGGGGCGCGCGCCTTCTCCACCAGCGCGGCCAGCACCCGCCGGGCGTCGCCCACGATGGGGATGTGGGCCGGCTTGTTCTTCCCGATCTCGGCTGGATCGATGTCGATGTGGATGAAGCGTGCCCGGGGGGCGAAGTCCTTGAGCCGCCCGGTCACCCGGTCGTCGAAGCGCACGCCCACCGCCAGGATCACGTCGGCGTCGTTGATGGCGTAGTTGGCGTAGACGCTGCCGTGCATCCCGAGCATGCCCAGGCACAGCGGGTGTGTCTCGTCCACGGCGCCCTTGCCCATCAGCGTCAGCGCCACGGGGATGCGGGTCTTCTCCATCAAGGCCGTCAGCTCGGCGGTGGCGTCGCTGCTGATGATGCCGCCTCCCGCGTAGATGATGGGCCGCTCGGCCGCCGCCAGGGCCTCGACCGCCGCGGCGATCTGGTTGGGGCTGCCCTCCAGCACCGGCCGGTAGCCAGGGACGGTCACCTCGTCGGGAAACTCGACCTCCGCCGTCTCCTGGGAGACGTCGCGCGGGATGTCGACCAGCACCGGGCCAGGCCGGCCGGTGCGCGCCAGGTAGAACGCCTGTTTGACGACGCGCGGAATGTCCGCCGCCTGGAGCACCAGCGTGTTCCACTTGGTGATGGGCATGGTGATGCCGGTCACGTCGGCTTCCTGGAAGGCGTCGTTGCCGATCACCGGCCGCGGGACCTGGCCCGTGATGGCCACGATCGGCGCCGAGTCCATCATGGCGTCGGTGATACCGGTGACCAGGTTGGTGGCCCCCGGGCCCGAGGTCGCAGTGCACACGCCGACCCGGCCCGAGGCGCGGGCGTACCCGACCGCCGCGTGCGCGGCCACCTGCTCGTGGCGGACCAGGACGTGGCGGATGTCGCGGGCGTCGTAGAGCGCGTCGTAGATCGGCAGCGACGCGCCGCCCGGATGCCCGAAGAGGATCTCGACACCCTCACGGCGCAGCGCCTCTACCAGCGCCTGTGCCCCGGTCATCCCGGTCATCGGGCGGCGAGCCGGCTGGGGGGCCGGGCGCGCCGTACGCGGAGCCGTCATCTGTCGAGCCATCGTCTGCCTCCTGATCGCCCGCGTGGCCGCCGGGACTGCACGGCCTCTGAAAAACAGATGCGGGGCGCACCCTAAGGACGGATGCGACCCGCGGTACCACCTTAGTTCCCTCCGGCGACACGGCCGGAAGGCACTCAAGACCCGTAACGAGGGCGGCCGGCGGGTCCTACTGGCCGGCGGCGCTGGCAGCCGGCGTTCGTACCCGCAGCTTCGGGGCGAGATCGGTCAGGGGGCGGGAACCGGCTCGCACCGGATCCGGCTCGCTCCCTCCCGCGAGCCCTACCGACATGTCCCCTTCATGGCCTGCGCACGGCACTGGGGCAACGCGCCGTTGGCGTGTCGCCCGGACGATGAGGAGTTGAAGAAATCCGCTACGGCCGTGCTGTCGTGCTTTGAAGTTACCGCTCATGCTACCCAGGGGGGCCCGCCTTGTCAAGCCCTCGCCGGCTGTCGTGCCGGACTCGCGGGCTGTGGCGCCGGACTCGCCGGCTGTAGGCGCGGGGCCCGCGCGGCAGGGCGGCTTCACTGCCAGGAACCGCAGCCGCACGTAGTCCACGGTCCAGCGGCCCGCATGGTACAGGCGCGACCGCGTCCGCGCCGTCACTTCCTCTATATAGGCGGCCCGCGCGGCCGGCGGGACGGCGTCCAGGTACGCCTGGGCGAACGTTTCGAGCCACGCGCCGAGCTCCCCGGGCAGCTGGGTCGGGCGCTCGAGCAGGGAAGCGTGGACGACGGCGAAGCCGCGGGCCGTCAGCCGCGCCGGTACTCCTCGGCCGCAGGGAAGTACCAGGGCCAGTTGCGCGGTCAGCGCGCCGTCGCCGCAGCCCAGATTCGAGGACCCGCTGGCCGGGCCGGGGCGCCAGCAACTCCACCACGGGCGCGCCCAGGTCGGAGACGAACCGGGCGTGGCGCGCGTAGCGCTCGGGGTCCCAGACGTGCGGCGGCATGGCGCCGGCGCAGGGTCAGACGGCGGTCCAGCCGCCGTCTACCACCACCGCGGCGCCGGTCATGAACGACGACTCGTCCGAGGCCAGGAAGAGCGCGACCTGCGCCACCTCGCGCGCCTCGCCGAACCGCGCCATCGGCGTCAGGTCGATGACGCGCTGGGCCCGCGCCGGATCGCGGTAGAACGGCTCCATCATGGCGGTGCGGATCTGCCCCGGGCACAGGCAGTTCACCCGCACGCGCTGGGGCGCGTACTCCACCGCCAGGTTGCGGGCCAGCCCCAGCAGCGCCGCCTTGGAGGCCACGTAGGCGTGGTTGTGGGCGCGGTGGGCGACCAGCGCGCCCACCGAGGCGGTGATGATCACCGCGCCGCCGCCGGCCTTGGCGATCTCTGGAATCGCGTAGCGGCAGCCGAGGAAGACGCCGGTGAGGTTCACCGCCAGGATCCGCTGCCAGGTCTCGAGGCTGATACGCTCGAGCCCCACGTCGCCGCCGTCCGGCCGGCGGTCGACGATGCCGGCGTTGGCGTAGAAGACCTGCAGCCGGCCGTAGCGCGCCACGGCCGCGTCCACCATCGCCCGGTTGTCCTCGGGCACCGCCACGTCGCAGCGGACCGCCAGCGCCTCGCCGCCCGCTGCCCGGATCGCCCGCGCGGTCTCCTGCGCGGCGTCGTCGTGCAGGTCGGCCACGACCACGCTGGCCCCTTCGGCGGCGAAGAGCAGCGCGGCCTCGCGCCCCATGCCGGCGCCGGCCCCGGTGATCAGCGCGACCTTGCCGGCCAGCCGCATCGCCCGCCTCGCTGCCGCGGCCTCACCCGCCGGCGGGATGCCCGCCGTCGGGCGGCCGGGCCGCGGGGCCGAACGGCGTCGGGCCGAAGGGCGTCTCCAGGAAGCGCGTGAAAGTGTCCATCGGCTGCCAGGTGAGGCTCTCCAGGGCCAGCGCGTCCAGCCGGATCCAGTAGCCCAGGCGGGGCGAAGCGATCTCCAGCCGCTCGCCGTTGCGCGTCCAGACCTTGCGCACGCGCACGGTGGCGAACTCGTTGGTGATCTCGATCGGGTGCTCGTCGGGTCGTGCCGTCATGGTCGGGCCCTCGGGGCATCCTCACACGAAGAACGAGAGGTTCTGGGTGCCCAGCGCTGCCTGGTCGACGACGAACTCGCGGCGCGCCAGCTTCCAGCCGCCGTGCTCGCGGCGCAGGACGTCGTGGCGCTCTCCCGACAGCAGCTCGGCCTGCGGGCTGTCGCCGCGGTTGCGGTAGATCAGCACGTACGAGCGTACGTGCACCTCGGCCGGGGTCGCGCCCGGGGAAACCCGGACGTTGGAGATGAAGTGCCGGGTGCGCGAGGGCGGGTCCTCGGCCCAGGCGAAGTCGGTGCGCAGGCGCCGCACCCGCAGCTCGAGCGTCGCGCGGTCGTCCCAGAAGTACTGCATCTCGCGCGAGACGTCGGTGGGCCCGCCCCGCTCGCGGGTCAGCCGCAGCGGCATCAGGTACTGGACGTCGTCGGTGAGCAGGGCGAGCCACTCCTCCAGCCGCCCGGCGTCCACCAGCGCCGCTTCCTCGTAGAGGAACTCCGCCACCTCCTCGCGCAGGGCTCCCCCGCGCGCGCCTTCCGGCTCTCTCGCCACGGTCATCCCTCCACCGCCTCCTGCAGCAGGTCGAGCCACCGCCGGTAGAACCCCCGGGCGTTGGCCTCGCTGTACTTGCCCTCGTACACCTCGCCGGGGCCGGGGAACGCCGCCGTGGGCCGGGCGTCCTTGCCCATCTCGTAGATGAAGCTCAGGCGTCCCGCCACCGCCCCGCGGCTGTTGCGCGTGATCTGCGTCCAGTTCTCGGTGTCGTCCTGCGAGAACACCCCCGAGGGCCCGAACGTCAGGACGTAGGCCTGCCGCGACAGCTCTTTCCACGCCGGGGGCGCGGCGCGCTCGACCAGCAGCCACGAGAGGACCTCGATGCGGTCGGGCGCCAGCGGCTGCCACTGGTAGAGCTCGGTGTGCGAGATCAGCTGGCCCTTCAGGGTGACCGCCGAGATCAGGAACGACAGGTTGGGGAAGACGGTGCCGGGCATGTTGGCCAGCGTGCGCAGCAGTGCCAGCTGCTCGGGCTGCAGCCGGCGCCCGTACTCGGGCAGCAGTTCCTCGGGGAAGATGCACCGGGCCGCCGGCGTGCCCACCATGACGCCGTGTCCGCGCCCGGCGTAGACGTGGTAGCCGTCCTTGGCCCACCGCGCCGTGGGCGTCAGGCCGATCTCCGCAGTCGAGGCGTGGGTATGGAGCGTGTGGTAGGCGTCGGAGGCGAAGTTCTCGGCCGGCAGCTTCCAGTTGCTGGCCAGCTCGTGCCGCCACGGCGGCCCCACCACCTCCATCTCGGCCCGCCCGGCCAGCAGGTCGAGGTACCACGCCATGGCACCCAGGTAGTCGCGCAGCGGCTCCGCCCGCTCGCTCCACGTGGCGAAGACCAGGCCCTGGTAGCTCTCGGTGCGCGCCGCCAGCAGCCCGAACCGCTCGCGCGCGATCGCCTCGCCGTAGATCTCCTTCTGGAAGGGGATGCCGATCAGCTCCCCGGTGTTCTTGTAGGTGAAGCCGTGGTAGGGGCACCGGAAGTGCGAGGCGTTGCCCAGATCGGCCCGGCAGATGCGCATGCCGCGGTGCCGACAAACGTTGAGCAGGACCCGCACGCGGCCGTCCTCGCCGCGGACCATGATGACCGGGTGCTCGCCCATGCGCCGGGTCACGTAGTCGCCGGGGGCGGGCACCTCGGTCTCGTGGCCCACGAACAGCCAGCACCGCGCGAAGATCGCGTCCATCTCCAGGCGGAACAGGTCGGGGTCGGTGAAGATGAACGCGGGGATCTCGCCCCGCTCGGGGTGGACGCCGGTCAGGCGGTCGAGCGACCGCCGCGCCGACCTGGTCGTGACCGACATGCCTATCGCCTCCCCGGACATGCGCGCCGCGCGCCCGTCGCTCAGGAGAGCCCCCAGACACGCTCGATCACCAGGCAGAACGCCCGGCTGGCCCCGACGACGTGCTCGACCTCGACGCGCTCGTCTGGAATGCTCAGGTACTTGCCCCCGGGCCCGTACAGCACCCCTGGGATCCCTGCCGCAGCCATGTGCGCCGAATCCGCACCTGCATACTTCGTCGGCGCCAGGGCTCCTACCCTCGGCGCGTCCCCAAACACCGCCCGGTGTGCGTCCATCATGGCACCCACGACGGGGTGGTCGAGCGGTACGTGAAACGGTGGGAAGAAGTCGCGGCCCTCGACCAGGCCCACGTCGGCGCGCAGGTCGGGATCGTCGCGCCGGAGACGCTCGATGAGTCGGCGCAGGTCGGCCAGAACGGTCTCGGGCGTCTGGCCTGGTGTGACCCGGATGTCCAGGATCATCTCGCAGTAGTCGGGCACCAGCGCCGGCCGCCAGGCCAGGATCTCCGGGGTGATCCCGCCGCGGATCACGCCCAGGTTGTACCGCGGCAGCCCGTCATAATCTGGATGCGGGGTGAACGTCAGCCAGCCGTCCGGCGGGATCGGCTCGTACGAAGGCCCCAGGGCCCGGGCGATCGCCATCGCTTTCTCGATGGCGTGGATCTTCCTGCCGGCTCTGGTGGTGTAGTGGCGCATCTCGCCGTGGACGACGACCCGCGCCTGTACCACGCCGGCGTGCATCGTCAACACCCCGAGTTCAGTGGGCTCGGCGAGCAAAAACATGTCGGCCCGCAGGCCGGCGCGGAGGGCCGCCTGCGTGCCCAGACCACCCTGCAGCTCGCCCACGACGAACGCGATCTTCAGGTCGCCCCGGGGTCGCAGCCCGGCGCGCAGCGCCGCCTCCACCGCCGCCAGCATCGCGGCGTTGCCAGCCTTCATGTTGGCCGCGCCCAGACCGTAGAGGAACTCGCCGTCGACATCTGCGCCGAACGGGTCGCGTGTCCATCCGTCGCACACCATGTTGTGGTCGGTATGGCCGTTGAACAGGACGGACGGAGCGGAGGGGTCGGTGCCCCGCACGAGACCCAGCACGTTGGGACGGTCCGGCGCGACCAGCTGCTCTTTGACCTCGTCGAAGCCCATCGCCTCCATCGTCTCGGCCAGCCAGTGGGCCACGGCCTGTTCCTGCCCGGTGAAGCTCGGGATGCGGATCATGCTCCGGGCGAGGTCGATGACACGCTCCGGGCGCAGGGCGGCCGCGATCGGGTGGCTCACGGGCGCCACCTCACCGGACCGCCGACACGCCGCGGACGTCGATCAGCCCCGCCGAGGAGGGGATGAAGCGGATGCCGCGGACATAGGACCGCCAGGCGACCGCTTCGCGCCGCTCGGTCAGGAACAACCAGGGGGCGTCCTCCATCACCAGCTCTTGCACGCGATGGTAGACTGCTGTGCGCGCGGCCGGATCCATCGTGGCGGCGCCGCGGTCCAGCAGCTCGTCGACCTGCGGGTTACGGTAGAACGCGATGTTGTTGCCGCGCGGCGGCCACGACTGCGAGTGCAGCACCGGCCGCAGGCCGGTGTCGGGGTCAGCGGTGCCCCAGCCGGCCATCACCATCTCAATGCGCGACTCCTCGGGGCCGCGGCGGGCCTCGGCCAGGTAGAACCCGAACTCCACCTCCTGTACGCGCACGTCCACACCCACGCCACGGAAGGCCGAGGCGATCACCTGCGCCATGGCCGCGCCCCCCGCGAAGCGCCCGACCGGTACCCACAACGTCCCGGCCAGGCGCTGCCCGTCCTTCTGGCGCACGCCATCGGATCCGACCCTCCACCCCGCCTGGTCCAGCAACTGCCTGGCCAGGCCCGGATCGTACTGGTAGACCTTGACGCTCTTGTGGGCGCGGTAGGCCGACCCGATCGGCGAGTCAGCCGGTCTGCCCACCCCGAAGACCACCTTGTCGATGATCGTCTGCTTGTCCACCAGATGATTGAGCGCGCGCCGGACCTGGGCGTCGGCGAACGCCGGCTTCCGGGTGTTCATGGCGATGTATGTCCACGACGTGGCGGGCTTCACGGCGACCTCGATCCCCCGCATGGCGCCCAGCCGCTGGATCTCCTGAATCGGCACCTGGGTGATGAGATCCACCTCACCGCCCTCCAGTTGCGCCACCCGTGTCGAGGGCGTCGGGGAGGCCCGCACGATGAGGCGGTCGATTGTGGGCGGGCCGCCCCAGTGGTCGCGATGCGCCTCCAGCACCAGGTCGCCGTCGGGCTGCCAGCTGACGAACTTGAACGGCCCGGTCCCCACGGGCGCGAAGTCGCGAGGATCCCGCGCCCGCTGCAGGGCCTGCGGGCTAATGATGGCGCCGAGGCCAGAGTCTGCGATGTTGTTGAGCAGCGCGGCGAGCGGCTGGTCGCCGGTGAGCTCCACCGTGTACTCGTCGACCTTCCGCGCGCCCTTCACTCCCGCCCACGCGAAGGACCCCGCCGGCAGCCGCAGTTGCGGATTGATGGCGCGGGTGACATTAAACACCACGGCGTCGGCGTTGAAGGGCGTGCCGTCGTGGAAGCGGACCCCCTGGCGCAGTCTGAACGTCCAGACGCGGCCATCGCGCGACGGCGTCCAGGACAGGGCCAGACCTGGCCGGATGTTCAACTGGTCGTCGTGCTCCACCAGGCGGTCGAAGATGTTGCGGCCGACTGCCATACCCGTGGCCAGCGAGAACGAGGCGCTGGGGTCCAGGCGGTCGATGGGCACGTGCAGCGCCCACGTCACGGTGCCCCCGCCCACGGGCCCGCCGGGTGCCGGACGCCCCGGGCCAAGCGCCAGCAGCAGCATGAGCGCTACTAACCGATGCAGACGCGTCATCGTAGCTCCTCCCCCGAAGTTATCCCGCGGCGCGTTGCGCGCGGACCCGCGGGTCGAGCGCATCGGCCAATGCATCGCCGGCCAGGTTGACGCTGAGGACTACCAGCAGAATCGCCAGCCCCGGCGCCATCGCGATGTGCGGCGCGCGGCGCAGGAACTCCTGCCCCTGGCTGAGCATCGCCCCCCATTCGGGCGTGGCGGGATCACCGCCCAGGCCGAGGAAGCCCAGTCCGGCAACCGTCACGATCGTCACGCCCAGGCGCAGCATCGCCGCGACGACGATTGGCGCCAGGCACCCGGGCAGAATGTGCTGCGCGACGATCCGAGGGCCGCTGGCGCCGAGCGCGCGCGCGGCTTCGACGAACTCCCGCTCGCGCAGCCCGAGCGCGACGCCGCGCACGAGGCGGGCAAAGACCGGCGTCGAGGCAACGCCGACGGCCAGGACCACGTTGCGGATGCCCGGACCGAGGACCGCGACCGCCAGGATCGCCAGCAGCGCTCCAGGAAACGACATGAGCACCTCCGTGGCCCCCATCAGCACCTCGTCGGCGGCACCCCGCGCGGTGCCCGCAACGAGGCCAACGGGTACCCCCACGAGCAGTCCCAGCCCCAGGGCGCCCGCGGCGGTCAGCAGTGAGACGCGTGCACCGTAGACTATCCGGACGAGCAGGTCGCGGCCGAGGTGGTCGGTACCCAGGGGATGCCGCAGGCCGGGCGACAGGAACGCCTCCTCCAGATGCGGCGCACCCGGATCGCCGGACAGCAGCAGCGGCCCCAGCACCGCCGCCAGCGTGATGACCGCCAGCAGCCCGAAGCCGGCCGTGCCGGCCCGGTCGCGGCGTACCTGCTGCCAGAACCGCCGGGCCGGCAGCTCGGCGGCCGCGGGCAGCATGTGCGCGCTTCCGCGGCGCGCGGAACTCACCGGATCCGGGGATCCAACCATCGGTATGTCATGTCCACTGCGAAGTTCACCGCCACGTAGGTCGCCGCGAGCACCAGCACCGCCCCCTGCACCACGGGATAGTCACGGTGCCCGATGGCCTGGATCAGATACCGACCGAGCCCGGGCCACGCGAAGACCGCCTCAGCGAAGACCGACGCACCCAGCATCGCCCCGAACTGCAGGCCTACGATCGTGACCGCGGTAATGAGCGCGGGCCGCAGGGCATGGCGCAGGATGACGTGACCCTCGGGCAGTCCCTTGGCCCGCGCCGTGCGCACGTAGTCCTCCGCCAGCACCTCCAGCAGGCTGGTCCGGAGCAGGCGGGCGATCGTCGCCACGGGAAACACGCCGAGGCTAACCGCGGGGAGAATCAGGTGCCGCCAGCTGTGGGCGCCCGAGACGGGCAGCCAGCCGAGCTGCACTGCCACGGTCAACTGCAGGAGGACTCCCACCAGGAACGTCGGCGCCGAGGTGCCGAGTAGCGCCACGACGACGCTGAGCCTGTCCGGCCAGCGGCCCTGGCGTGTGGCCGCCAGCACGCCCAGGGGCATGCCGACGGTCACGCTGAACACGATCGCCGCCCCACCCAGTGCGAGCGTCAGCGGGTACCGTCGCCTCAACTCTTCGGCCACCGGCCGGCCCGTACGCGTCGACGTACCCAGGTCGCCTGCCAACGCCCGTCGGACGAACAGGCCATACTGCGTCCACAGGGGTCGGTCGAGCCCGAACGCGCGGCGGGCGGCTTCGATCTGCTCACGGGTCGCCTCCTCGCCGGTGACGATCGCCGCCGGGTCACCCGGGATCAGCCGCATGCTGAAGAAGACGGCCAGCGAGACACCGAGCAGGACCGCAACGGTGCGCGCCAGTCGGGCTGCCAGGATCAGTGCCATGGGTGTCGTCTGCGCCGCGTCTCGCCGGGATCGGCTTACGTCCCGAACAGCTCCAGCACCCGCCGCGTCTGGTGCGCGGCGGCCGGCCGCAGCAGCGGGATCTGGACCCCGGCGTCGCGGTAGGCCTGCACGCGCCGCGAGACCTCGTCGGGGGTGCCGCTGGCCGTCATCCCTTCCACGTACGAGTCGGGGATGGCGCGGATCAGGGCGTCCATGCCGCCCTCCCGGTAAGCGGCCTCGAACCGCGGGATGTCCTCGGCGCGGACGTAGGGCTCGCCGACCCGCATCTTCGGGCCGGCGATGAACGGCAGCTGGACGGGATCGAACTTCGTCGCCACCTCCCACCGGATGGCGTCCAGGGCGCTGCGGTGGTCGTCCTCCACCGAGACGTTGATGATCTGGGCCACGACGAACGCCGCCGGGTCGCGCCCCGCCCGCTGCGCCGCTTCCCGAACGATGCGCAGGGCGTTGCGGGTGTACTCGGGCGAACAGACGGCGTTCAGGACGACGCCGTCGCCGATCTCGCCGGCCAGCCGCAGGCCGGTGCGGCTCGTGGCCGGGATGTAGATGGGGATCGCCCGGCGGGGCGGCGTCCACCCCAGGCCCACGTTGCGCAACGTCACGTAGGTGCCGTCGTACGAGATCCGCTCGCCGGTGAGGAGCAGGCGGATCGCCTCGACCCATTCCCGGAGGCTTTGCGCCGGATCGGCCTCGGGCAGCGCGTGGACGCGGGCGTGGCTGCGGGTGCAGGCGCCCGGCGCGATGGTCATGCGGCCGCCGGTCAGCTCGTCGAGGCTGGCCGCGGTCTGCGCCATGACCACCGGGCTGCGCAGGCGCACGATCTGGGTCGTGCCCAGCACCAGGCGCCGGGTGGCCAGCCCGATGGCCGCCAGAGCGGTGACCGAGTCGCGCATCAGCTCGATCGTCTCCGAGAAGAAGCCCATCTCGAAGCCGCGCTCCTCGGCCTCGCGCATCAGGCGCGCCATCTCGTGCACGTCCGTGAACCTGCCGTACCCCAACGCGAACCCCACCCGTCCCATGCCTCGCTCCTCTCGCCGGCGGCCTCAGCTCAGGCTCAGGCCGCCGTCCACGATCAGGGTCTGGCCGGTGATGAAGTCGCCGCCGGTGACCAGGCCGACGATGGCGCGGGCGACCTCGTCTGGCGACGCGACGCGGCCCAGCGGGTACGCCGCCGCCGCGGCGGCCACGACCTCCGGGTAGCGGTCGCCGAAGTGCCCCTGCATCCACCGCGTGTCAGTGAAGGCCGGCGCCACGGCGTTGACGCGCACGCGCGGTGCCAGCGCCACCGCCAGGCCGCGCGTCAGGTAGATCAGCGCGGCCTTGGCCGCGCCGTACGCCAGCGACGACATCGTCCGGGGCGCCAGCACACCCGAGATCGACGCCACGTTGACCACCATGCCCCCGGTGGCCGCCAGCAGCGGCGCCGCCGCTCGGGTGCACCGAAATGCGCCCTTGAGGTTGACGTCGAGGATCTCGTCCCAGACCTGGTCGGTGAGGGCGTCGAGGTCGGTCAGCGGGATCCAGCGCGTGGTCCCGGCGTTGTTCACCAGCACGTCGAGGCGGCCGAAGCGCGCCTCGACCTGCGCTACCATGCCCCGTACCTCGTCGTCGCGGCGCACGTCAGCCTGGACCCCCAACGCCTCCACGCCGCGCGCCTCCACCTCCGCCGCCAGCGCCTCCGCCTCGGCGAGGGTCGTGCGGTAGTTGATGGCCACCCCGCGCACCCCGGCCTGGGCCAGGGCCAGGACCGTCGCCCGGCCGATGCCGGTCGCCCCGCCCGTAACCAGCGCGATGCGTCCCTGCAGGTCCATCCGGCTCCTCCCCTCGGGTCAGGTCTCGCCGCCGGGCGCCGCCCCCGCGCGGGCCGCCTCCGCAGCCTCCGCGGCCCGCCGCGCCCGCAGCGCCGCCGTCGCTGCCGCGTCGATCTCCCACTGCTCGGGCAGCCGCACCAGCTCGTCGGGCTGGCCGGTAAAGCGCACCACCACCCCGTAGTCGCGCGCGGCGGCCTCGGGCGTCACGTAGCCGTAGACGACGTCGTGCAGCACGCGCTCGGGCTCGCGCTCGAACGGGTCGCCGTAGCCGCCGCCGCCGGGGGTGTTCAGGTGCACGACCTGCCCCGGGGTCAGGTCGATCTGCGCTTTGGGGTTCGGCCGCTCGCCGCTCTCCAGCACCACCTCGCCCGGGGCGCCGGCGCCCCCACCCCGCAGGCCAGGTGCTGGAAAGCGCGTGCGGTCCACGATGCCCGAGACGCTCCACCGCCCGCCGGCGCGGCTGGCGAACGCCGTGAGCTGCCCCAGCCCGCCACGCCAGCGCCCCGGGCCGCCCGAGTCGGGACGCAGCGCGCGGTGGCGCAGGACCAGCGGCGTCAGGCTCTCCACGACCTCGGCCGGCACGCCGGCCACGCCGCTGGGGAAGCCCACGGCGCTCAGACCGTCCTTGGTGGGCCGGGCGCCGGTCCCGCCCACCTGGAACATCGTGAACGTGAACGGGGGCTCCTCGCCCTGCCAGACGGTGAGCCAGATGGCGTCCGCCCCGGGCGCCAGCAGCCGCCCCGGCAGCGCGCCGGCCAGCGCGGCGAAGATCGCCGTCGGCAGCATGTGCCCGATGGCGTGCCGGCTGGCGACCGGCGCCGGTGGGATCGCGTTGAGGATCGAGCCCGCCGGCGCGCTGACGTGCACCGGCCGGAAGCCGCCGTCGTTGTGGGGCACGTCGGGGTAGATGGCGGCCTTCAGCGCGAAGGAGGCATAGGCGTGGGTGTAGTTCAGCACCACGTTGATACCCCGCGGGCTCTGCGGCGACGACCCTGCGAAGTCGATGAAGACCTCGTCGCCGGCGATGCGCACCCTGCAGCGGATCACGATCGGCTCCTCGAACCCGTCGCCCCACGTCTCGCTGGTCCACTCGCCGTCGGGCAGCGCGCGGATGCACGCGCGCACCGCCGCCTCGGAGCGGCGCAGGATCTCCCCGGCGACCGCGTCGAGGTCGGCCAGACCGAACTCGTCCATGAGCTCAACTAGCGCCCGGGCGCCGGTGTCGTTGCACGCGGCCTGTGCGTGGAGGTCGCCGATCACCTCGTCCGGCAGGCGGACGTTGGCGCGCACCAGCGCCAGCAGCGTCTCGTTGGGCCGCCCGCGGTCGTAGAGCTTGAGTACCGGCAGCAGGAGGCCTTCCTCGTAGACCTCGCGGGCCTGGGCCGACAGCAACCGGCCCCCGATATCGGCGGCGTGGCAGGTGTTGGCGAACAGGCCCACGAGCCGGCCCGCGCGGAACACGGGCGTCGCGATGGTGATGTCGTTGACCTGGCCGGCGGTCATCCACGGGTCGTTGGTGATCAGCACGTCGCCCGAACCGAGGGTCTCGGGCGGGTAGGCCGCCAGGAAGTGGCGCATCGCTGTGGCCATGGCGTTGATGTGCCCCGGGGTCCCGCTGACGGACTGGGCGACCATGCGGCCCTGCGGGTCGAAGAAGCCGCAGGCCAGGTCCTGGCTCTCGCGCACCACCGTAGAGAACGCGGTGCGCATCAACGCGTCCTGCTGCTCGGTCACCACCGCCAGCAGCCGGTTCCAGACGACTTCGAGGGTGACGGGGTCGATGGCGCGGTCAGGCATCGGCGGCCTCGCGGGCGACACAGGTGGTCGCGGGGTCAGACATCGGCGAACTCGACGATGATGTTCAGGCGCGCGTCCACCCGCGCCCGGCCCCGCGGGCCGACGACCAGCGTGGACTCGCGCTCCTCGACGATCGCGGGGCCCTGCACCACCGCGCCCGGCGCCAGCGCGTACCGGTCGAAGACCGGCGTGGGGACGAACCCGCCGGCCTCCGGGAAGTACACGGGGCGGTGTTCTTTGCGCGCCTGACCGCCCGCCGCGCGCGGCGCCGCCAGGTCGACCTCGGGCGACGGGCCGCTGCACGTCACCCGCCAGTGCATGACCTCCAGCGGCACGTCGGGCCCGGGCCGGCCGTAGCGCGCGGCGTAGGCACGCCGGAACGCCTCCGCGATGACGGTGCCGCTGCCCGCGCCGAGCCGCCCTGGGGGCAGCGGCACCGCCACCTCGTGGCCCTGGCCGACGTAGCGCATCTCCGCGAGGCGCTCGACGGTGAGGGCATCGGCCGGCGCGCCCGATCGGGTCAACAGCGCCCGCCCGTCGGCCGCCATCTCGTCGAGCACCGCGTTCACCCAGGCCCAGTCCAGGCCGTCGAGCCGTCCGTAGGCGCTGCGCGCGAAGTCGAAGGCCAGCGGTGCCGCCAGCAGCCCGATCGTCGAGCCCACCCCGGCGCCGAACGGCGCGATAACCGCCGGCAGGCGCAGGATCGTGGCCAAGTGGTAGGCGTGGACCGGCCCCGCCCCGCCGAAGGCGAACAGGGGCATCCGGCGCGGGTCGGCGCCGCGCTCGGCCAGGTGCGCGCGGGCGGCGTTGGCCATGTTCTCGTTGACGATCTGGTGGATGCCCCAGGCGGCGTCTTCGATGCTGAGGCCCAGCGGGCGCGCCACGCGCGCCAGCGCGCGGCGCGCGGCGTCGACGTCGAGACGCATGCGCCCGCCGAGGAAGTAGTCGGGGTTCAGGTAGCCGAGCACCAGATCGGCGTCGGTCACCGTGGGCTCCTGCCCGCCGCGGCCGTAGCATGCCGGCCCGGGCTCGGCGCCGGCGCTGTCGGGCCCTACCTTGAGCGTCCCCAGCGCCGAGGCGCGGGCGATGCTGCCGCCGCCTGCGCCGATCTCGATCATGTCGATGACGGGGATCTTGATCGGGAGGCCGCTGCCCCGGCGGAAGCGGTAGACGCGGTCGACTTCGAACTCGTGGACCTTGAGCGGGCGCCCGCCGACCACGGCGCAGAGCTTGGCCGTGGTGCCGCCCATGTCGAACGACAGCAGGTCGGCGACGCCGGCGCGCCCGCCCAGGTACGCCGCGGCCAGCGCGCCGGCCGCCGGCCCCGACTCGAGCAGGCGCACGGGGAAGCGCGTGGCGGTCTCCACGGTGCCGATCCCCCCGCCAGAGAGCATGACGAAGACGTCGCAGGCGGCGCCGAGGCCGGCCAGCCGCCGCAGCAGCCCGGCCAGGTACGTCTCCACGCGCTCCTGGACGTAGACGTTGGCCGCCGTGGTGCTCATCCGCGGGTGCTCGCGGATCTCCGGCGCCACCTCGGCGCCGAGCGAGACCCGGATCTCCGGCGCGACCTCGGCGAAGATCTCGGCCGTGCGGCGCTCGTGCCGGGGGTGCCGGAAGCCGTGCAGGTAGCAGATGGCGACGGCGCGCACGCCCTTCGCCCGCAGTTCGGCGGCCAGCCGACGCACGTAGGCCTCGTCCAGAGGCTGCAGCACCGTCCCGTCGGCCGCCACGCGCTCGGGGACGTCGAAGCGCAGGTACCGCGGGACCAGCGGGCGGGGCGCCTCCAGATCGAGATCGTAGAGGTCGAAGCGGTGCTCGCGGCCGATCTCCACGGCGTCGCGGAATCCCGCGGTGGTCAGCAGGGCGGTCAGGGGCCCCTTGCGCTCGATGAGGGCGTTGGTCACCAGGGTCGTGCCGTGCACCAGCACCCCCCGCGCGCCCGGGGCGATCGTCCCGACCGCTACGAGGGGCCGCAGCTCCGCCTCCACGGCCTCGCTGGGATCATCCGGCGTGCTCAGCGTCTTGCCGATCACCACGCCGCCGTCGGCGCCCAGCAGCAGCAGGTCGGTGAAGGTGCCGCCGATGTCGACGCCGACGCGGTAGGGCGAGGCCGTCATGCGGGGCTCCGCCGCGTCATGCGGGGCTCCGGCGCGCACAGGTCGTCATTCCCGGAACCCCGCCGGCGGCCCGCTCTGGCGCCACAGGTCGAAGACGACCGGCTGGCGGCGGGCCTCGTGGTCCTCGTCGTCGGCGATCGTCTCCATCTCGCAGAAGAACTCCACGCGCACGCCGTTCGGGTCGCGCACGTAGACAGCGATGTTGTTGCCGGCCGCGTGCCGCACCGGCCCCACCTCCACCGGCCAGCCCTGGGCGGCCAGCCCGTCCATCACCGCCTTGATGCTGCTCCACCCGCCGACATCGTAGGCGTGGTGGTGCAGCAGGGGCCGGTCGTACTTGAGGAACCCCACGGCGTGGTGCTCGGTCCCGCAGCGCAGGAAGGCCTGCACGCCCGGGACCCAGTCGGAGACGCGGAAGCCGATGGCGCGGAAGAACGCCAGGTCGTCGTCGGGGGCCGGGCTCATGCGGGTGACGTGCGCGAGGCGCAGCCGCGGCGCCGGCCCCTCGGGGACCAGCACCGGCAGCCGCGCCGTGGCACGGTAGACCTCGTTCCACATCCCCAGCGGGTCCTGGAACTGGAAGGCGGCGCCCAGCCGGCCGGGCTCGTCGGGCGCCGCGCGCACGGGCACACCCCGCGCCCGCAGCGCGGCCGCCAGGGCCAGGGTGGCGTCGTCGCTGTCGGTCTCCCAGCCCAGGTGCAGGACGCCGGGCCGGTCGGACGGATGGAGCTCCAGGCAGTGGTGCTCGAACTGCGCCCGCAGGTAGACGCTGCCCTCGGCCTCCTCCGCCACTGCCAGCCGCACGGCGCGCGTGTAGAACTCCACGGCGCGGGCGAGGTCGGGCACGCGCAGCGCCAGGTGGCCCAGGCGCACGATGCGCCGGGGCGGCCGCGCGCGGTCGTCGCCGGCGGACGTCGGTGTCGTCATCCCCGTGGCGTCGTCATCGTCGTGACCGTGGCCCGGCGTCGTGATCCCCGTGGCGTCGTCATCGTCCCGGACGGCCCGTCAGGCGGGATGTCGGCCCACGAAGAACCGGTCGTCGGGGTCCGGCGTCACCTCCAGCCCCGACTGCACTGCCCCCTCGCGCAGCAGCCGCATCTGCCCCGCGTTGAGCCGCATGTGCGGCATGCGGATCGGCCCGCCATTGAACCCGTTCAGCCAGTCCATGTACTTCCAGGCCAGCCGGTGCACCAGGGACGCGCCCCCCAGGGTGGCGCGCAGCGCCTGGTAGGCCTCCCGGCACGGCTGCAGCTGCCAGTACAGCGCCATCGCGTCCTCCCAGCGGCCGTCGTGCATGAGCCGGAACAGCTTCGGGATCCGGTCGCCGAAGTAGTTGTAGTAGCTGGTGCCCAGCCACTGCATCCCGTACGCGTCCACCCACGCCGGTGCGTTGTGCTCGAAGGGGTCGGTGACGACCAGCAGGTGACCCAGGCGCTTCTGGACTTCCACCATGCCGCCCGTCCCCGGATGGCCGCACTCGTACTTGAGGGCTACCACAGTGTCGAGCTGCGCCATGCGCACCAGCGCCTCGGGGGGGAACGCCGAGGGATGCAGGCGGCGGAAGCCCCAGAACCCGATGGCGAACAGGATGATGGCCAGGTCGGTGCTGCGGCTCACCGCCTCGGTGTACGCCACGAGCTCGTCGACGGTCCGGGGGTAGAACGTGAGCGGGTACGACAGCAGCACCGCCGTGCAGCCGTGCGCCTCGGCGAACCGGCACATCTCGATCACGTCGTCGACGGTGTCGAACGACCCGTGCAGGACCAGGTGATACCCCGTCGGGACCTCGGCAGCCGCCAGCTCGATGAACTGCCGCATCTCGTCCCGCGTGGCGCCACACTCTGAGGCGAGCAGCGAACCCCAGAAACCGCACTGCACCGACCGCCGGAGGTCGTGGCGGATCGCCGCAGGGTTGAGCCGGCGCAGGTCGCCGGTGAACGTCGGCATGACGACGTTGCACACCCCGCGCATCTGCGCCCGGGCCCACGCCTTGGCCTCGTGGCGGCGGTACGGCAGTCCCACGGGCGCTATCGCGCCGCCGCGTCCGGCGCGCCCGCGCGCGCCGCGGCCAGCGGCCGCGGCGCGCGGTCCAGGCGCCGCGCCAGGAAGCGACGGGTGCGTACGATGTGCTCGCGGACCAGCACCGACGCCTCGGCAGCGTCGCCGCGGGCCAGGGCGGCCAGGAGCGCGCGGTGCTCCAGGTTGGCCGAGCGCATCCGGGGCTGCGTGCCGGCCACCGACTGGATGAAGCGGTCGATGGGCATCCGCACCGCGTCCAGGAGCTTGGGCAGGAGCGGGTTGCCCGCCAGCTCGGCGATCTCCTGGTGGAAGCGCCGGTCGAGGTCTAGCCACGCCTCGGCGCGCTGTTCGCGTGCCATGGCCTCCACCAGGCCACCCAGCCGGACCGCCGCGGCCTCCGGCCGCTGCGCGGCGCGCCGCGCCGCCAGCGTCTCCAGCGTCGTCCGCACGACCCACAGGTCGTCGAGATCCTCGGGGCCCAGGGGCGTCACCACCGCGTGCTGGTAGGGCGTGAGCCGGAGGATGCCGGCCGCCTCCAGCTGCCGGAACGCCTCGCGCACGACAGCGCGGCTCACGCCCAGCTCGCGCGCCAGCGCGAACTGGTTGAGGGCCGCGCCCATGGGCAGGCGGCCGGCCGCCATGCGCTCCCGCAGGTCGGCGGCCACCATCTCCGCCAGCGTCCGGCGGTCGCGGAGCCGATCGAACGTCACAGGCGACACCGCTCCCTCTCCCCTCGCGCGCCGCGTCAGCGGATCGCTACCAGCGTCACTTCCCGCTCCCAGAAGATCAGGCGGTTGCGCAGCGCGGCCAGGACGCGGTCCATGACGAAGCCGATGACCGCCACGATCGCCACGCTGGCGAAGACCCGGGCCTGCAGCAGCGACGCCGACGAGTACAGGATCAGCCAGCCCAGCCCCTCGGTGGAGCTGACCATCTCGGTCAGGATGGTGATGATGAAAGCGATCGGCAGCGCGATCCGGAGCCCCGCGAAGACGTGCGGGGCTGCCGCCGGCGCCATGACCTTCCAGATGATCTGCCCGCGGGTGGCGCCCATGTTCTGCGCCGACCAGATGTAGAGGCGGTCGACGCTGCGGACCCCGTAGTACGTGTGCACCGCGATGGGGTAGAGGCACTCCAGCACGATGAGCACCACCTTGGAGAGATGCCCGATGCCGAAGAGGAAGATGAAGATCGGGTAGAGGGCGATGCGCGGCACCGGGTACCCGAAGGAGAACAGCGGCTCGACGGCCCGGCCGAACCGGGGCAGGCGGCTCATGGCGATGCCGAGCGGCACGCCCAGCACGACCGCCACTCCGAACCCGGCCACGACCCGCGTCAGGGAGGCACCCGCGTGCAGCCCCAGCTGGGGACTCTGCGCCAGCAGCACCGCCTGCTCGGCGATGGCCCCGACGGTGGGGAAGAGCCGCGGGTTCACCAGGCCCGAGCGCGCCACCAGGTCCCACAGCACCAGGACGGTCGCCACCGGAACGACCCCCGCGAGCCCCCGCAGCACGGCGCCCAGGCCCCGCCGCGCGGGGCCGTCTGCGGGCGCGGCCAGCCCCCCCGACACCGCGATCACGGCTGGCTCCTTACGCATGGGGCGTCTCCTCGCGCAGCAGGTAGCCGGCCAGCAACCGGCGCCGCACCCGGAGCAGCAGCCGGTCGGCGCCGAACCCCAGCGCCGCGATGGCCACGATCGCCGCGAACATCAGGTCGGTGCGGCCGCCGGCGTCGGCGCTGAGAATCAGGAACCCCAGGCCGAGCCGGTTGGACGAGCCCACCAGCTCCGAGGCCAGCACCAGGATGAACGCCAGCGCGAGCGCCACGCGCAGGCCGCTGAAGATGTGCACCGCGGCGCCGGGCACCAGGACCCGCAGGAAGATCCGTGCCCGGCTCGCTCCCATGTTCTGCGCCGCCCAGACCCACAGCGGGTCCACCGCGCGGATGCCGTAGAGGGCCGCGATGTAGCAGGGGAAGAAGCACGACAGGGCGATCAGCAGGATCTTGGAGACGTCGCTGATGCCGAACCAGACCATGAGCACCGGCAGGAACGCCACCTTCGGCACCGGGTAGGTCAGCGACACCAGGGGCTCGGTGAACCCGGCCACCGGCCGCAGGGCCCCGGCGGCCAGCCCGAGTGCGATGCCCAGGCCCGCGCCCAGCGTGAGCCCGGCCAGCGACCGGTAGAGGCTCACAGCGCTGTGCACGGCCAGCTCGCCCGTGCGGACCAGCGCGACCACCTCGCGGGCGACCGCCGCCGGGCTGGAGAGGTACCCGGGCAGGGTGCCGGCGGCGGCCATCGCCTGCCAGAGCGCCAGCAGGCCGGCCAGCAGCAGCAGCGCCTCGCGCGTCACGATGCCCCCGCCCCGGCGGTCACGGTGCCTCCCCGGTCTCGTCCCGCAGCTTCAGGACCTCCTCCCGCAGCAGGTCCCAGACCTGATTGCGGCGCTCGAGGAACGCCTGGCTCTTCTTGATCTCCAGCCGGCGGGGCCGCGGCAGGCGCACGGGCACCTCGACCTTGATGCGGCCGGGTCGGGCCGAGAAGACCACCACGCGGTCGCCAAGATAGACCGCCTCCTCGACGTCGTGCGTGACGAACAGGACCGTCTTCCCGGTCTCCAGCCAGATGCGCTGCAGCTCTTCCTGCATCAGCTCCCGTGTCTGCGCATCGAGGGCGCCGAACGGCTCGTCCATCAACAGCACAGCCGGGTCGAAGGCGAGCACCCGGGCCAGGGCCACGCGCTGCTTCATGCCGCCCGACAGTTCGGCCGGAAACGCGTCCTTGAACGCCCGCAGGCCCACCAGGGCGAGGTAGCGCTCGGCGATCGCCAGACGCTCCGCGCGGGGCCGGCCCTGCGCCTCGAGGCCCCACACCACGTTGCCCAGCACCGTCCGCCACGGAAACAGCGCCAGCTCCTGGAACATAACACCGCGGTCGGGGCCCGGACCGGTCACTGCCCGGCCGGCGATCCGCATGGTGCCGCTGCTGGGCGCGACGAAGCCGCCCAACAGGTGGAGGAATGTGCTCTTCCCGCAGCCGCTGGGACCGACGATGGTCACGAACTCGCCGGAGGCCACCTGGAGCGACAGGTCCTCCAGCGCCGCCACCCGCCGCGGGCCCCGGACGAAGACCTTGGACAGGCCCCGCACGTCCACCAAGGCGCTGGCGCCCGCGGACGAGGGGACGCGCGACGGCTCGGCAGACACGGCGGCGGCTCCAGCCACCTCCGGGCGCGAGGCTAGTACGGCAGCATCGAGTTGTCCACGAGCCTGCGCACGTCCACCGGCTTCTGCTGCCAGCCCAGCTTCAGGTGCAGCTCCTGCATGCGCCGCAGGAAATCGAAAGAGATGCGCGCCGAGGGGTCACGGTACCAGTCCTGCATGTCGAAGTACACCGCCGGCGGAATGGCGACGAACCGCCGATCCAGCAGCGCCTGCCGCGCTTCCCGCGGATTGGCCAGGTACCACCGCGTCGCCGCCACGAAGTCGCGCAGGAACGCCCGGACCGCCTCGCGGTTGCGCTCGATGAACTCGGGGCGGAGAAAGATCACCAGCAGTTCCTCCTCGAAGGGCACGCCGGTCTTGGAGGTGTAGACGACGGTCACACCGCCGCGCACCTGCTCCAGGTGCGCGAACGGGTTGGGGAAGGCGCCCACGTCGATGCGCCGCGCGCGCAGCGCCTCGCCCATGGCCGGGAACGGCACGACCACGAAGCTCACGTCGCGGTTGGGATCGAGGCCGGATGCTTCCAGGGCGGCCCGCGACCAGAGTTCGGTGGCGGTCTTGAAGCCCACGATGCCGATGCGCCTGCCCCGCAGGTCGCGCGGGGTGCGGATGCCCGAGGCCTCCAGGGCCAGGAACGTGGTGTTGTGCCAGTTCCCGCCGGGCACCTCCTTGGAGATGCTCGCGACCAGCTTGAGCGGCACGCCCTGCTCGGCCGCGAACAGCGCCGTGGGGCCGGGGATCGTGCCGCCGTCGATCTGGCCCGCCTCGTAGGCGCGGAGGCGGTCGTCGCTGGCGCGGAAGGCGGTGAAGCGCAGCGTGTAGAGCCTGCCCTGGTTCGGGGTGATGTCCGGCCTGGCCGCCATCAGCCAGAACTGCTCTTCGGCGGCGAAGCCGTGTCCCAGGCGAATCTCCACCGGACCCGCTGGCCCGGCCCGACCCGAGGTCCCCGCAGCCAGGATCCCGCACACTGCCAGCAACGTGCACACCGCAGCCAGCCTCATCGGCCCTCCCCCCTTCGCCCCTGCGCTGGAACGCGCGGCCATGCTGTCGCCGGAGGCTCTCCGGCCCGGCGGCCGGTTACTGTATACAGTTCGACAGTTTGATGGCCGACGGCGCTTTTCCTCCATGAGACGGCAGGACGTCTGACCCCTGCCGTCTGGGGGCATACCCCCGGTGACGACACCTGGAGGACGGGATGACCGCAACGTACAACCTGCTGCTCATCAGCCTGGCCGGCATGGCCATCGGGTGGATCCTGGCCCTGCGCGCCCTGACCGAACTGGGGCCCTGGGGTCCGCTGGCCGGCCTGGCCTTTCTCGGGCTGGTCATCGCCGGCCTGATCCGCGCTGCAGAGGTCTAGCCTGGCGCCGGCTGGCCGCCGGGGCGGTCGGCGTCCCGGGCACGCGCCGGGTTCGGGCTGAGCCGATCCCGGACGCGCCTCCTGATCTCTACATTCCAGCCCACGCTTTCCAGCCCACGCTGGCAGGACTGTACCCCACGATCGCCGAACTGCTGTTCGTATGTCTGTCGCGGTGCCACAATGACGCTTGAGCAGGTCCTGGACCTCCTCAAGACAACAGCAGCTACGGCCGGCGGCATCACGGCCTGGCGGGAGCTCCCCCCGCGTCCGGCCTCGTTGGTGCCGATCCCCCGGGCCCTCGATGCGCGGCTCGCCGCGGCCCTGCGCCGCAACGGCATCGAGGCCCTCTACAGCCACCAGGCCGAGGCGTGGGAGGCGGCGCGCTCTGGCCGACACGTGGTGGTGGTGACGCCCACCGCCTCGGGCAAGACCCTCTGCTACAACCTGCCCGTCCTGGAGGCGGTGCTGGCGGCCCCCCAGACGCGGGCCCTCTACCTGTTCCCGACCAAGGCGCTCTCCATGGACCAGGTCGACGAACTGCAGCGGCTGATCGGCGCGCTCGGCGCCGACATCAGGGCCGCCACCTACGATGGCGACACGCCGGCGCAGGCCCGCCGCGCGATCCGCACGGCCGGCCACATCGTGGTGACCAACCCGGACATGCTGCACGCGGCGATCCTCCCGCACCACACCCAGTGGCTGCGCCTGTTCGAGAACCTGCGCTACGTCGTCGTGGACGAGCTCCACATGTACCGGGGCCTGTTCGGCAGCCACGTGGCCAACGTGCTGCGCCGGCTGCGGCGGCTGTGCCGCTTCTACGGCACGACCCCGCAGTTCATCTGCTGCTCGGCCACCGTGGGCAACCCCCGGGAACTGGCCGAGCGGCTGCTGGAAGACGCGGTCACCCTCGTCGACCGCAACGGAGCGCCGGCCGGGCCCAAGGTGTTCATCATGTACAACCCACCCGTGCTCAACCGGGCGCTGGGGATCCGGCGCGACAGCATCCTGGAGGCCGGTCGTCTGGCGGGAGAGTTCATCCGCAACCGCATCCCGCTCATTGCGTTCGCGCGCAGCCGACGCACCGCCGAGTTGCTGACCACCGCCTTCAAGGAGACCGCGGCGATCCACGGCGTCGGGCCGCATCGCGTCGCAGGCTACCGGGCCGGGTACCTGCCCGGCGAGCGCCGGGCCATCGAGCACGGCCTGCGCGAGGGCCAGGTCCTGGCGGTGGCGGCGACCAACGCCCTCGAGCTGGGGATCGACATCGGTCGGCTCCAGGCCGCGCTGCTCGTGGGCTACCCGGGGACGATCGCCTCCACCTGGCAGCAGGCGGGGCGCGCGGGCCGCACCCAGGATCTCTCGGCGGCGATCCTGGTGGCCACCAGCGATCCGCTCGACCAGTACATCGTGCGCCACCCCGAGTACTTCTTCGGCCAGCCACCGGAAGCCGCGCTGCTGAACCCCGACAACCTCTACGTGCTGACCAGCCACGTGCGCTGCGCGGCCTTCGAGCTACCCATCGAAGACGGTGAGCGCTTCGGCCCGCCTACGCTGCCCGAGATCCTGGAGTACCTGGCCAGGCAGCGCATCCTCCACCACGAGGGCGACCGGTGGCACTACATCGCCGATGCCTACCCGGCACGGGACGTCTCGCTGCGCAGCGCGTCGGTGGAGAACGTGGTCATCATCGACACCACCGATCCCGCCCCGCGCGTGGTCGGCGAAGTCGATCTCGCCAGCGCGCCGGGGCTGGTGCACGAGGGCGCGATCTACCTGCACCTGGGCCAGCAGTACCACGTGGACCGCCTGGCCTGGGAGGAGCGCAAGGCCTACGTCCACCGCGTCGCCGTGAACTACTACACCACCGCGCAGATCGCCGTGGACATCCGGGTACTGCAGGAGTTCACGCGCAGCCCCGACGAGCCGCCGGCCGCCTGGGGCGAGGTCGTGGTCACCTACCGGCCCACGATCTACAAGAAGCTGACCCTGGAACGCCATGAGAACGTCGGGTGGGGGCCGATCCACCTGCCCGAGTCCACCCTCCACACGTCGGCGTACTGGATGGCGCTGCCGCCGCTCCCGCTGTCCCGCGACGACCTGCAGGGCGTGCTGGTGGCCCTGTCCCACGCGCTGGCGCACGTCGCCGCCCTCTACCTCATGTGCGATCCCCGCGACCTGGGCAGGACCTTCGAGATCGCCTCGTCGCACACCGGCCAGCCCACGATCTTCCTCTACGACGCCATCCCCGGCGGCGTGGGGTTCGCAGAGCGCCTCTACCGCCTGCGCGCCGACGTGCTGGCGGCCGCACGTGACCTCATCGCGTCGTGCGGCTGCGAGGCGGGGTGTCCCTCGTGCGTGGGCCCGGCGCTGGAGGTCGGGAGCCGCGGGAAAGCCCTGGCGCTGGAAGTCCTGGATGTCCGCCTGGCGCCCCGATCCGGAGGCCGCTAGCGCCGTCGCGCGGGCGCCCGTCGGGCTGCTCGGCGGGTGGCTGGCGGCGCCCGACGTGCCGGGCCGACACCGGGCCGACGATGGCGGCGCCGGCTTCGAAGTCCGGCGCCAGGTGTACAGTGCGGCGGAGCTGTTCGGGCGCGACGGGCCGCACCCCGACGACGCCGGCGCGCTCTTCCTCGACACCGAGACGACCGGCCTGGCCGGCGGCACCGGCACCACACCGTTCCTCATCGGCCTGGCGTACCTCGACGACGCCCATCTCGTCCTCGAACAGTACTTCCTCCGACGGCTGTCGGGCGAGCCGGCGCTGCTGGCGGCGCTCCGCGCGCGCCTCGAGGGCGCGGCACAGCTCGTCACCTTCAACGGCCGGCGCTTCGACTGGCCGATCCTGGCGGCGCGCTACGTGCTGGGCCGCCTGCGCATCGCGCCACCGCCCGCGCACCTCGACCTGATGAGCGTGGCGCGGCGCTTGTGGCACCGGCCGCTCGGCACGTACCGGCTGGCCGTGGTGGAGCGCGAGGCGCTGGCGATCGACCGCGGCTGGGACATCGACAGCGCCCAGATCCCCGGCCTCTACGTCCACTACCTGCGCACCGGCGATGCCGGGCCGCTCGAGCCCGTCTTCGTCCACAACGCGCACGACGTGCGCACGCTGGTGCACCTGCGCCGGCGCGTGCGGCGGTGGGTCGAGTACGGCGAAGATCCGCCGCCGCCGGTCGACTGGGAAGGCCTGGGCGTGCTGCGCCTGCAGGTCGCCCAGGACGCCGCGGCCGAGGACGCGCTGCGGCGGGCGCTGCAGGTCGAGGACGATCCGGCGGTGCGGTGGCGCATCGCCCGCCGGCTGGCGCGGGTCCTGCGCCGCGGGGGCCGGTACGACGAGGTGGCCGCGCTGTGGCACCACTGCGTCGGCGGCCGCGGCGCCTGGCGGGCGCGCGCGCTGCTGGAGGCCGCGACGGCCTACCACCGCGCGCGGCGCCCGGAGCACGCGCGGGCCGCGCTGGAGGAGGCGGCGGCACTGGTGGAGTGGCTGCATCTGTGCGGTGAGGCCCAGGCGGCCGACCTCGACGCACAGATCGGGCGCCGGCGGCGCGCCCTGGGAGGCCACCGCACCGCCCGCTAACCGCCATGGACGCGGCGGTGGCCTCGACAGCACTCGCGACCGAGACCCTGCTCAGCCCCTATCTCGTGCGCGGCGACTTCACCGACGCCCTCTGGCCGGCCCGGCGCGCCGACATCCACCGGTACGTCCGCGTGCACCTGCGCGACGAGGGGCTCGTGGCTGTGACGCTGTGGAACCGCCGCGGGGTGGCGATCTACTCCACCGACCGCTCGCTGGCGGGCAGGCGCGTGCTCCTGCCAGCGCCCGCGCAGACCGCGCTGGCGGGCGGCGTGGCAGCCGAGCTCCGGTACCGGCGCGCGCCGTCACCGGACGCACGTGGCGGCCGTCCGTTCCTGCACGTGTACGTCCCGGTCCGCATGCCGGGCAGCGCGCGCCCCGAAGGGGTCTACGAGGTCGTACGCGACGCCCGAGGCCTGGTGGAGCACCTGAACGCCACGCGACAGCGCGTGTGGCTGATCGTCCTCTCGGGTGTGGCGGTCCTGTACGCCTGTCTGTTCGGCCTCGTGCGAGGAGCGTCGGCCGAACTGGTCCGCCAGCAGCGCGTGCTCAAAGATGCGTTCGAGGGGACGATCCGCTCACTGGCCACGGCGGTCGACGCCAAGGATGCCGCGACCGGCGGGCACTCGGCGCGGGTCGCGCGCTACGCCGAGGCGATTGCGGGCGCGCTGGCGCTGCCCGAGGACGACCGGGAAGTGGTGCGGCTGGCGGGTTTCCTCCACGACCTGGGGAAGGTCGGCATGCCGGACCGGCTGCTGCGCGCGGCGCGCCCCCTTGCGGCCGACGACTGGAGGGTGATCCGCCAGCACGTCGTCGTCGGGCACCAGATCCTGGCACCCGTCCCCATCGACGGGCGCGTGAAGCTGGCCGTTCGCCACAGCCACGAGCGCTGGGACGGCACCGGCTACCCGGACGGCCTGGCCGGCGAGGCGATCCCCCTGCACGCCCGCATCCTGGCCGTCGCCGACGCCTTCGAGGCCATGACCTCAGACCGTCCATACCGCAAGGCCTGGCCCGTGGAGCACGCGCTGGCGGAGATCGTGCGCCACGCGGGCACGCAGTTCGACCCGGCGGTGGTACAGGCGTTCACCCGCTGGGCGGCCACCGAGGAGTCCCTGCGCGCGCTGCGCGGCGAGCCGATGCCGGCGCTGTGAGGCGCCGCGGGGCCCTGGGGCCCCGGCGCGGCCGGTGTCTCTCACGCCTCCGCGACGCCTGCCAGCCGCTGGAGGAGCCAGCCAAGCGCCGAGTGATCCAGGTCGCCCCGCTGCTGTGCCATCAGGGCCACCAGGGCCTCGTGGACCAGCCCGGTGGCCAGCAACGGCACGCCGTACGCCCTGCCCGCGGCCAGAGCGATCTGCAGGTCCTTTGCGTGCAGCCGGACCCGGAAGCCCGGCGCGAAGTTGCGCTCGAGGATCCGCTGCCCGTGCAGGTCGAGGATGCGGCTGTGCGCGAAACCGCCCAGCAGCGCCTGGCGCACCCGTGCCGGATCGACGCCGGCTTTCTGCGCCAGCGTCAGCGCCTCAGCCACCGCCATGATCGTGACCGCCACCACGATCTGGTTGCAGGCCTTCGCCACCTGCCCGGCGCCGTGGTCGTCGCCGATATGGACGATGTTCTTCCCCATGGCCTCGAACACGGGGCGCACCCGCTCGAACAGCGCCCGCGGACCGCCGACCATGATCGACAGCGTGGCCTCCACGGCGCCCTTCTGCCCGCCCGAGACCGGCGCGTCCAGGAATCCGACCCCCCGCGCGGTGAGCGCGGCGGCCAGCTCGCGCGCGACCAGCGGCGAGATGGTGCTCATGTCTACCACCACCTGCCCCTCCCGCGCGCCTTCCAGCACGCCCCCCGGGCCCAGCACCACGGCCTGCACGTCGGGGCCGTCGGGCAGCATGGTGATGACGATGTCGCTCTGCGCGGCGACGCCCCGCGGCGAGCCGGCGTCGGTCGCGCCGGCGGCGACCAGCTCGTCCACCGGGGGGCGGGACCGCGAGTGTACCACCACCGGGAAGCCGGCCGCGCGCAGGTTGCGGGCCATGGGCTTCCCCATGATACCGAGACCGATGAACCCGATCCGCTCCATCGCATTGGCTCCTGTCGACAGCTGCGCCGCCGGGCCACCGCGGCCCGCTACCGGCGCGCGAACCCCATCGCCTCGATCCAGTCGAACGACGCGTCGATGGGACCCACCGGCCGGTACTCGAGGCCCACGTCCCCGTCGTAGTCGGTACGGTCCAGCGCCCGCAGCACGTAGGAGAAGTTGATCTCGCCAGTGCCGGGCTGGCCACGGTCGGGCGCGTCGGCGAGCTGCACGTGCCCGATGCGGCCGATGTTGCGGGTGAGGGTGTAGGTCAGGTTGCCCTCCATGCGCTGCGCGTGGTAGACGTCGTACTGCACCTTCAGGTTGGCCGCGCCCACGGCGTCCTGGAGCGCGAACGCCTCCTGCGACGTGCGCAGGAAAAAGCCGGGTACGTCGAACGTGTTCACCGGCTCGACCAGCAGCACCAGGCCCTCCCGCTCGAAGGCGGCAGCGGCGTACTGCACGTTGTCCACCAAGCATGCCCACTGCTCCGCCACCGGCACGCCCTCCAGCTGGCGGCCCACCAGGCAGTTGACGCGGGGACAGCCCAGGCGGCGCGCCACCTCGATGGCCAGGCGCACGCCCTCGCGGAACTCCGTCCGCCGGCCGGGGTCGACGGCGATCCCGCGGTCACCGGCCTCCCAGTCGCCGGCGGGCAGGTTGAACAGCGCCTGGCGCAGCCCCAGCCGCCGCAGCTCCTGGGCCACGGCGTCGAGGTCCTCGCCGTACGGGAACATGTACTCGACCGCGCCGAACCCGGCGCGGGCGGCCGCCTCGAAGCGCGTCAGGAAGGGACGGTCGGTCCAGAGGAAGGTCAGGTTGGCGGCAAACCGCAGCATCGGCACCTCCTGCACAGAGCGATGGCCTCTCCCCAGTATACCGGCTGCCTGCCCGCGGCCGGCCGGGCCCGACAGGCGCGCTGGCGCCGGCCTGCCAGGCCCCAGCCCGACCGCTGCCGGCCAGACCCGCGCAAGGTCGGGCTCGCACCGACACGGTCAGGGGGGCCGCGCGGGCGGCAGCAGGTACAGGCCTGCTGCCGAGAACTGGAGCCGCACGGCCGTGCCGGGCGGGTAGAGGCGGTCGACGCTCTCGGGGTCGGCCACGCTGACCTCGCCGACGTCGGTGTCGATCAGGTAGTCCGCCACCATGCCCATGAAGAACGCGCTGCGGACACGGCCGGGCAGGCCGTCGCCGTCGGGACGCACGCGGATCGCCTCCGGGCGCACCATCAGCGTCGCCGGCCCGGGCGCGACGCCGTCCTGCCGGTAGGCGAAGCGGTAGGACCCCACGCGGACGGCGCCTTCCTCCACGACGGCCGGGAGCAGGTTGGCCTCGCCGATGAAGTCGGCCACGAAGTGCGAGGCAGGCCGCCGGTACAGCTCGGCGGGCGTCCCGATCTGCTCGACGCGGCCCTGGTTCATGACCACCACGACATCGGAGATCGCCAGCGCCTCGGCCTGGTCGTGCGTGACGTAGACGCTGGTGATGCCCAGGTGCTGCTGGAGCAGGCGGATGTCCGCCCGCACCCGGCGGCGCAGCTTGGCGTCCAGGTTCGACAGCGGCTCGTCGAACAGCAGCACGCGCGGCTGCATCACCAGCGCCCGGGCCAGCGCCACACGTTGCTGTTGCCCGCCCGACAGCTGTCCGGGGTAGCGCGGCTCGAAGCCGGGCAGCCCGACCAGCGCCAGCACGTCAGCGACGCGCCGCCGGATCTCGTCCTCGGGCCGGCGCTGCACCCGCAGCCCGTAGGCCACGTTCTCCTGCACGGTCAGGTGGGGGAAGAGCGCATAGGCCTGGAACACCATGGTCACGTTGCGGCTGGCCGCCGGCAGCGGCGTGACGTCCTCGTCGCCGATGAACACCCGCCCCTCAGTGGGCCGCTCGAGCCCCGCGATTATGCGCAGCGTGGTCGTCTTGCCGCAACCCGAGGGGCCCAGCAGGGTCACCAGCGCTCCCGGCGGGATCTCCAGCGAGACGCGATCGACGGCGACGATGCTGCCGAAGCGTTTGGAGACCGCCTCCAGGCGCACGGGCGTCGCGCCGTGCCGTTCGGCGATCGCTGGCCGCTGGTGCATCGCTGCCGCCGCCTCCTCGGACCCGGCCCTTACAGGGCGGGCATCTCCCGCGCGGGACCGCCGCCCCATCGCTGCGTGGTTAGGTACAGCGCCAGGATCACGCCGGCCATGAACAGCACCAGCACCGACGACAGCGCCGCGCCCAGCCCGAAGGCGCCGTAGTTGATGTACGAGAGGATCTGGGTGGTGGCCAGGTTCGTGCGCGGCGTGATGAGGAAGATGACCTGGCTGATCGCCGTCATGGCCCGCACGAAGCTGAAGATCAGCCCGGCCAGCAGCGCGCCGCGTACCAGCGGCACCACCACCCGGCGCAGGGTGGTCGCCGAGCCCGCCCGCAGCATCGTCGAGGCCTCCTCCAGGCTGCGGTCCACCTGGAGGATGGACGCCACCCCCGCGCGCAACGCCACCGGCATGTTGCGGAAGACGAACGCCAGGATGATGATGAGCTCGGTGCCGGTGAGGAGCAGGACGCCGGTGTTGAACGCCAGGATGTACCCGATACCCATGACCGTGCCCGGGGTGGCGAACGACAGCATCGAGGCGAACGCCAGCGCGTCGCGGCCGGGGAACGCCACCCGCGTGACGAGGTACCCGATGAGGAACCCCACCACGGTGGACGGCACCGCGGCCAGCGCCGAGAGCCACGCGGTCGTACGAAAGACACTCCAGCCCGTGGGCGACAGCCCTCGCAGGTGCTCGAGGGTGACCGTGTAGTCGAAGCCCCAGAGCTTGGTCACCGCGCCGATGACGACCGAGCCGTAGAGCAGCACGATCAGCAGCAGCCACAGCCCGAAGACCGCGGTCACGGCGTAGTCCAGCAGCGGCGGCAGCGGGCGGGCCGTGCCCTGGGCCGAGGGGCGCCCGGTCACGGTCACGTACGACGTGCGCCCGACCCAGCGGTGCTGCACCACGAACAGGGCCAGTGTCATCGCCAGCAGCGTGACGCCGAACACGGCGGCCTCGGGCACTCCGCGACCCGTAGCCGCGAAGAAGATCTCCGTGGCCAGGTACGGCAGCCCGCCGCCCACGACGATCGGGTTGCCGAAGTCGGCCAGGCTCTCGATGGCCACCAGCAGGAAGGCGTTGGCCACGCCGGGGCGGGCCAGCGGCCACAGCACCGTGCGCAGGACGTGCCAGCGGTCGGCCCCCAGCGTCTCCGCCGCCTCCTCCAGGGCGGCGTCCATCTGCCGGACCACGCCCTGGAGGATCAGGAACGCGATGGGCGTGTAGGCCAGCACCTGGGCCAGCGTCACGCCGATCATGCCGGCGAACGCCGCCGTGGACAGCCCGAGCAGGTGGTGGGTGACGTACCCGCGCCGGCCGAACAGGTAGATGATCGCCAGGCCCAGCACGAACGGCGGCGTGATGATCGGCAGGATCGACACCGGCCCGAACAGCCGCCGGGTCGGCAGCCGCGACCGCTCTGCGAGCAGCGCGAACACGAACCCCAGGCCGGTGGAGACCACCCCCACCACCAGCGCCAGGAGCACGCTGTTGCGCACGGCGCCGAAGCCCAGGTAGAGGGCGGCCACGACGCCCGCGCCCGTCCCGGCGGCCACCGCCCAGAGCAGCGCCGCAGCCGGACGGCGGCGCAGGAGCAGCGCCAGCCCGCCCGCGGCCACCCCGGCGACGACGCCGGCGAGCCGCGCGGCACGGCCCTCGTCGAGCGGCGTCGCCGGGTTGTCGATCAGGAGGAACGCCGGAGAGCGCACCGTCTCGCGCACGACGTCCAGCGTGAACCGGCCGTTGACGACCACCGCGCCCTGGAGCACCGCGACCAGCGGGTAGAGGATGAAGGCCGCCACGAACGCCGCGGCCCACACGATGCAGGTCGCCACGAAGGCGTCGGCCAGCAGGTACCCGCCCAGCGACAGGCCGACCCCCAGCACGGTGAGCAGGCCCGCCACCAGCGCCAGCGCGCCCGGCCCAAGCGGCGCTCCTGCGGCGACGACCGCCCACCCCGCGGCCACCAGGCCGGCGAGCGCGACAGCGACGGCCAGGCGGCCCCGCCGGTAGAGCGGCAGCGGCGCGGCAGCCAGCAGCCCGACGACGGCCGCGGCCAGCACAGCGGCCGCCGCCACCGGGTCTTGCACCACGACCTCGAGGCCCAGCGATCCCGGCGCGAACACCAGCAGGTCGCGGCCCTGGCGCGCCCAGGGCAGCAGCAGCGCGCCGGCCACCGTGCCCGCGCCGGGGCCGGCGAGCGGCCACGAGACACCCGCCGGTCTCGCGTGGGCGATCGCAGGGGTCGCCATCGATCCGCTGCCGTCCTACTTGGGCAGCGGGAAGACCTCCCGGGTCCAGCGGTTCACCAGCGCGTCGCGGACCGCGGCCTTGCCGTACTTGATGAAGTCGTACCGGATGACGTTGAAGTCCTGGAACCGCGGCGCCACCTTGGGCACCGGCGTCCTGGCGTTAGACGGCAGCTGGTAGGACTTGGCGTCCACGGCCAGGACCTGCACCTCCGGCTGCAGCGCCCAGTCGATGAACGTCAGGGCGTGGGCGCGGTTGGGCGCGCCCTTCACCAGGCTCAGCCCGCCGATCTCGTATCCGGTCCCGTCGCGGGCCGCGCCGTAGGTCACCGGGAAGCCGCTGAGGATCTGCAGCACCGCGTCGTGGACGAAGGTGACGCCGATGGCCACCTCGCCGCGACCGGCCAGCGTGCCGGGCGCCGCGCCGGCGCGCGTGTACTCCGTGACGTTGCGGTGGATGCGCTTGAGGAGGTCGAAGCCCCGCTCGTCCCCGTAGATCTGCACGATCGTGGCGATCATCGTATATCCCGTGCCCGAGGTGTTCGGGTTCGGGTATGCTACCAGCCCGCGCAGGCGCGGGTCGGCCAGGTCCTGCCAGGTCCGCGGCTCGGGGATGTTCTTCTCGCGCAGCAGCCGGCCGTTCACCGCCCAGCCCAGCACGCCGGCGTAGAGCGGGATGTACTTGCCGCCCACCGCTTCCTTGAGCTGCGGCCGGATGTCGTCCCAGGCCTTCGGCCGGTAGAACTCGGTGAGCCCCTCCTCCGCCGCGACGAAGTGCGGGTCGCCGGTGCCACCGAACCAGACGTCGAAGACCGGGTTGGCCTTCTCCGCGCGCAGGCGCGCCAGGGCCTCGCCCGACGACAGCCGGACGAAGTCGAGTTGCACGCCCGTCTGCCGCGGGAACTCGCGCTTGAGCAGGTCGCACCACTCCACGTTGGGACTGCACAGCACGACCACGCGGCCCGCCGCCGGCCCGGCCCGCGCCACGCCCGCCGCGGCCAGCAGCACCGCGATCACCAGCATCAGCACCTGTCGCACACGCCCACCTCCTCGCTGTCGAACCGCCAACGCCTCCGCCGGACTCTTCCGCCGCGCACCGCCGGCCTCCTTCCCCGACGCTCCTGCCCCACGCCCTGCCGTTCCCGGGCGGGCCTCCGCCCGCGGCCTACCGGCCTTCGAACGCCTCCTCGACCACGGTTCCCACCCACCCCGGGGGGACGGGCACGCCCAGGACCGCCAGGATCGTCGGCGCGGTGTCGTATACCGCAATCCGGCGCTCCAGCGCCACGCCGCGCTTCACCCCCGGCCCCATCATGATCCACGGGACCGTCATCACCTCGGGGACGACCACGCGGTGGTCGCGCTCGATGCCGCCGTGATCTGCGGTGACGATGACGACCGTCCGGCCGTCCAGCCCGGCGTCGCGGTACGCCTGCCGCAGCGCTCCCACGGCGGCAACGCCGCGCCGCAACGCCTGCAGGTAGGCGAACGACATCCAGCCCTCCGCATGCCCCACGACGTCGGGTTCGGAGATGTGCGCCAGCGTCAGGTGTGGCCGGGCGGCGCGCACGTACGCTGCGGTGGCCTCGACCAGGTCTGCGGTCAACGTGGCCGGACGCCAGCGGACGAGCCCGACGCGGTCGAGGTACTGGGGGTCGGCGATGACGCGGACGTACCCTTTCTGGGTGAACAGGGCAGCGCGCAGCCCGGCCTGTTTCGCAGCCGAGAAGATCGTGGGCACGCGAGGGTACGGCATGCCGGGCCGCCAGTCGTTCTCGCGCACACCGTGCCGGTCGGGCCCCACGCCAGACACCATCGACATGTGAGCCGACGCCGTCAGCGGCGGCACCGTCGTCTGGGCGTGCATCGACGCCGCGGCCTCCTGGAGGAGCGCGTCGATCCCGGCGCCGCGCAGACCATCGGGTCGGGCGCCATCCAGGGTCACGAGCAGCACGTGCTCGGCGAGCCGCGCAGGCTGCGCGGGCGCCGGACCCGCTGCGGCGGCCAGCGCCAGTCCCAGGACGAGCAGGGCCAGGACCCGGCCGACGGGCCGCCTGGGTGCGCTGCAGCGCACAACTCGCGTCCGCATCCTCCCGCACCTCCTCTCCGGGGCGAGTCCGCCTCCGTTTGTCCCGGGGCTAGACGTTCTCCCCGGCCAGCACGTGCGTCCGCTCCGGGTCCAGCACCAGGTAGACCTCGCCCTCATACCGACGCTCGCCGGGCGCCGGTTGATCCACGATCCACTCCATGCCCGCGGCGTCGATCCAGTAGCGCGCCAGCGCGCCCAGGAACGCCGCGGCCCGCACGCGGCCCCGGAGCACCGGGCGGCCTGCCCAGGGTGGCGGTGCCTCCCCGCCCGCGGCCAGGCCGGGACCGCACGCCCGGGTCAGCCTGCAGCCTCCGGGGCCAGGATGAAGCGCTCGATGACCTCCCGCAGGCCACCCGCGTCGTTGCCGGGCGCCACGTAGTCGGCCTCCGCCCGCAGCGTCTCGGGCGCGTGCTGCATCGCGACGCCCAGCCCCGCGTACTGGATCATCGCCAGGTCGTTCAGGTTGTCGCCCACGGCGATGATCTCCTCCGGCCGCACGCCCAGCCGCTCGGCCACAATCTGCAGGGCCACGCCCTTGTTCACCCGCGGGGGCAGGACCTCCAGGTAGTGGTGCTCGGAGAAGACGTAGGTGACCGGCTCGCGCAACGCGTCGATCTCCCGCGCCGCGGCCTCCAGCACCGGCCGGTCGCCGATGGTGAGGATCTTCATCGGGTCGGTCCGGAGCCACTGCCGCAGATCGCCCACGGCCTCGACCTCCAGGCCGTCCTTCTGCTGGTAGGCTACGGTCAGGGCGTTGACCGCCCCGACGTAGACGCGGTCATCCACGTAGACGTGCGGCTGCGCCTGCGGATAGCGGGCCAGGATCTCCAGCACCGCCTGCGCTTGCTGGCGGGGCAGCACTGCCCGGAACCAGATCCGGTCGGTGGCGAAGTCGTACACCAGCCCGCCGTTGTAGAGGATCGCCGGCGGGTCGGCCCCCAGGTCCTCGACATATCGCCGCGCCGACCGCCAGATCCGCCCGGTGGCCAGGCAGGCGCGCACGCCCCGCGCCCGGGCCGCGCGGACGGCCTCGCGCACCGACGGCGGGATCTCCCGCGCCGCGGTAACCAGCGTCCCGTCGATGTCGGTGACGAGCAGACGGTACCTCACGGGGGCAGGGGCAGCCGGACGGTCTCGCCCGTCCGCACGGCGCGGTAGACGGCCTCCACCAGTTCGGTGGCGCGGTAGCCGTCGTCTGCGGTCACTGTCGGGGGGCGCTCGCCGAGCACGGTGTCGATGAAGAGCCGGTCCTCCGCCACGTAGCCCCACTTCTCCTCGAACGGCATTTGGAAGCAGTCGATGGCCTCCACCTGCCCGCGCATCGCCGGCGAGAACGCGGCCCGCTCCAGCTCCTCGGTCACCAGGGTACAGTGGTCGCCGTAGACCTCCACGCGCTCGTAGGGGAACAGCCAGGAGGCGTGGGCCACGCTGGTGACCGACGCCACCACGCCGCTGGCGAAGGTGAAGAGCAACACGAAGCCGTCGGGCTCGCGGTAGACGCTCTGCCGGGCATGGCCGGCAACCGTGGCCACCTCGCCGAACAGGAAGCGCCCCATGTCGAACAGGTGCACCGGGGTCTCGTAGAGGTACCCGCCGGTCACCGATGGATCGCCCGTCCACGGCGGCTGCACCAGCTCGCCGCGGTTGTGCTTCATCTGGGCGAGCCGCGGCACGAGCCGGCCGCCGTCGATGCGCTCTTTGGCGAACCGGTAGACGTTGGCGAAGCGCCGGTTGAACCCGATCTGGTAGGCGCCCCGGGCCCGGCGGGCCGCCTCGCGGATCCGCGCGGCGCCCTCCAGCGACGTCGCCATCGGCTTCTCCGAGAAGACGTGCACGCCCGCCGCCAGCGCCCTGAGCACGGGTTCCACGTGGTGGGCGTTGGGCGTGCAGACGTACACCGCACCCGCACCCGCATCGAGCAACTGGTCGAGGCTGCCCAGCGCCCGCGTGCCCACCTCGTCTGCCAGCCGGGTGGCCGCCGCGGCGGCCACGTCTGCCACGCCGACCAGCTCCACCCGCCGGTCGCGCGCCAGGTTCAGCGCGTGGATCCGCCCGATGAACCCTGCCCCCAGCACGCCCACCCTGGCGCTCATGTCGCGCCTCCCCGGGCGGCCTGCGCCACCGTCTCCTGCATCGCGGCCAGGCCGCGGCGCGCCAGCACCTCGGGATCCCAGCGCCAGTACTCCGGCCGGAACAGCTCGAGCGAGTAGGCGCCCCGGTAGCCCAGCGCCTGCAGGCGCGCCACGAGCGACCGCAGGGGGAGCACGCCCGCGCCCGGCAGCAGCCGATCGGCGTCGGTGAGCCGGGACGGTTCGTCATCTGCGGCGTCGTCGAGGTGCACGATGAAGACGTCGTCACCCCGCAGGCCGTCCAGGTCCTCCAGGCGCGAGCCGCCCACGTAGAAGTGGAAGGCGTCGATGACCAGGCCCACGCGCGGGTCGTCCAGCTCCGCGAGGATGGTCCGGGCAGCGCGCAGGGTGCTGATCGAAGAGGTCGCAAACCCCAGGAACTCGAACCCGACCTGCACGCCGGCGCCGTGGGCGACCGCAGCGTGGGCCCGCAGCGCCGCCACGGTGAGGGCGCGGACGCGGGGCTCGGGCAGGCCGCCCGCGGGCAGCAGGCTGGGCACCACCACCACGAACGGCGCCTCCAGCGCCGCGGCCCACCGGCACAGCACCTCCATCCGCGCGCGCCGCTGGTCCAGGGCCTGGCCCGCGTGCAGCGTGGCGTCTTCCAGCGCGTTCACGCTCAGCACGCGCACGCCGGCCTGGCCGACGAGGTCCCGGAGCTCCTGCACCGTGCCGCCGGCTGCGAGGAAGGCCTCGATCTTGGCGTCGCGCAGCTCCACCCACTGGTAGCCGGCGGCCGCGGCGACGCGCAGGTCGGTCGCCACGTCAGCCGGGCCCGTCGTGGCGCCGTTGAGCCCGAAGGACGGCAGGCTCATCGTCATCTGGAAAACGATGCCTTCCCCGGACCGGCACTGCTTCCCTCCCCGGCGCGGCCGGCCGCCGTGCGGCATCCTCCCTCGCCATCGGGGGGCGGCTGGCCTAGAATCAAGGCGATGCCCCGATCGGGAGGCGACGCGTGAGAGACCTCGCGATCCGTCCCACGGACTACTACCGGCTGGACGACGTGCTGACCGACGACGAGCGGCTCGTGCGCGACACGGTCCGCCGCTTCGTCGACCGCGAGGTGCTACCGCAGATCGGCGGCTGGTGGCTGCGCGGCGAGTTTCCCCGGCACCTGATCCCCGCGCTGGGCGAGCTGGGCGTGCTGGGCGCTAACCTGCCGGCCGACTACGGCGCCGCCGGCGTCAACAACGTCGCCTACGGCCTGATCCTCCAGGAACTGGAGCGCGGCGACTCGGGCCTGCGGTCCTTCGCCTCGGTGCAGGGGGCGCTGGTCATGTACCCCATCTACGTCTACGGGAGCGAGGAGCAGAAGCGGCACTGGCTGCCGCGGCTGGCCCGCGGCGAGGCGGTGGGCTGCTTCGGCCTCACCGAGCACTCGGCCGGCTCCGACCCGGCCGCCATGCAGATGCGCGCCCGGCGCCGCCCCGGCGGGTGGGAGCTCTCCGGCACGAAGATGTGGATCACCAACGGCACCCTGGCCGATGTGGCGGTGATCTGGGCCAGGGACGACGAGGACGAGATCCGCGGCTTCCTGGTCGAGCGCGGGACCCCGGGCTTCTCGGCCCACGAGGTGAAGACCAAGGCGAGCATGCGCGCCTCTGATACGGCCGAGCTGGTGCTGGACGGCGTGCGCGTGGGCGACGACGCGCTCCTGCCCGGGGTCCGCGGACTGCGCGGTCCGCTGGGCTGCCTGACGCAGGCGCGCTACGGCATCGCCTGGGGCGCCATCGGCGCCGCGGTCGCCTGCTTCGAGGAGGCCCTGGCCTACGCCAGGACCCGCGTCGCCTTCGGCAGGCCCATCGCGGCGCGGCAGCTGATCCAGGAGCGCCTGGTGGACATGCTCCAGGAGATCACGAAGGCCCAGTGGCTGGCCTACCGGCTGGGCCAGCTCAAGGATCAGGGGAAGATGCACTACACGCACGTCTCGCTGGCCAAGCGCAACAACGTGCGCGCCGCGCTGGAGATCGCCCGGGCCGCGCGGACGATCCTGGGCGCTTCCGGCATCACCCTCGAGTACCATGCCATGCGGCACGCGGCCAACCTGGAGACGGTCGACACCTACGAAGGGACCTACGACATCCACACCCTGATTCTGGGCCGCGACATCACGGGGTTCGACGCGTTCGCCTGACGGAAGGCACCCGCTTACCAGACCACCGGATGGCGGGCCGGCGTCGTCCGCTCGCGGGTCGGCAGCGCCTGTCCCGCATCGGGCACGCAGTCCTTGCCGGCGAACACCCCGACGCCCACCACCGCGTTGACCTGGGTGCGCCCGGTGGTCGTGCCCAACGTGGAGAACGAGACTGTCCACGCGGCACGCGGGCCGTCCTGGCTCACGGCGGCCGTCCCCACCACGAAGAAGGCTGCGTCGAAGACGTTGTAGGTCCCATTGGCGTTGCGCGTCGTGAGGTCGATGAAGCGCTCGTGGCCCTGGCCGCCGCCGCAGGGCGGCACGAAGCTCACGCCCGTCGCGCTGTTGAGGTCGGTGTTGAACCCGATGCCGCCGCTGAACTGCGTGGACGATGCCGACGTGCCGGGCGCAGGCAGTACCGGGTCGGGCTGTGTCCACAGGCGGACCTCGAGCGTCGAGGTCCCGCGCACGGTCCGCAGTTCCAGCACGTCGAACGTAGGTGCCGATCCTGCATCGCCCGCGGGATCGGCGGTGACGCTCACCCCGGGATCGATCGGCGTCTGGTTCAGGCCCTCCAGTTGTCCGCACGCCGCCACCACGACCACGACCGCCGCCAGGGCGACCATCTGCGCCAGTCGCATCCCCATCGCCTCACATTCGGCCCGGCACCGCCCGAAGCCCCTTGGTGCTGCCACGTATACGGATCGGCGGCGCACGCGGTTCTACGAGGGGGACGGCAAAGACGCGTCGGGGCGGCAAAACGAAAAGGCGACGGGCACTCCCGCCGCCTCTTCGGGGGCAAGCGCCGTGCTGTTACTTGCCCTTCTTCTTGGCGGCCTTCTTCGCCTTCTTCGCCACCGTCCTCGCCTCCTTCTCCTGGAAGATGGACGGCAGACCCGTGCCGTCGGGTGTTCGTTCGCCACTATATATAGAATCTCCTGCTCCCTCGGACACAATTTCTTGGCATCGCCTCGCAGGGCGCTGCAGGACCCGACTGCGGGGGTGGCCGAATTCCTCCGCGTGAGGCAGCCGGCGCCACGAACGCTCCTGCGCACCGTGCTCCTGGCGGCGGTCGCGGTCATGGCCGCCGCCTCGGGGGCGACAGCCCAGGCGACCGCCACGGACTTGGGCGGGCACTGGGCCGCGGCCCGGATCGCCGACCTCGTGCGCCGCGGCGTGGTCGCCCTCGACCCGAACCGCCGCTTCTATCCCGACCGTCCCCTGGCCCGCGCCCAGTACATCACGTGGCTCGCGGCCGCGCGCGGTCTGTCGTCGCTGCGTGTCGAGATGCCGAGCTTCGCCGACGTGCCGCCGGAGCACCAGGCCGCGGCGGCGATTGAGAGCGCGGTGGCGGTGGGCATCGTACCGCCCGGCGGCCTGTTCCGCCCCGGCGAGGCCATCACGCGCGCCGAGGCCATCGTCTTCCTCGTCCGCGCCCTCGGCCACACGTTCGAGGCTGCCTACATGGTCAACGCGCCGCTGCCCTATGCCGACGTCGACCACCTGGAGCCGACGGTGCGCGGTGCCATCGCGGTTGCCGCGCTGAGCGAGCCGCCGTTGTTGCGCGAGCCGCCCGCCGACCGCCTGCGGCCCGCGGAGGCCGCCACACGCGCGGAGGCCGCCAGCCTGCTCTGGGCTTACCTGCAGGCCGTCGAACGCGGCGCGCGCCTCCGCTTCAGCACCACCCTGGGCCAGGGCGTGACGCTCATCCTCGAGAAGCGGGGGGCGCTGCGCATCACCCCGACCTGGCGCGTCCAGGTGGGGGCGTTCCTGGAGGAAGACCGGGCCCGCCGGCTGGCCGCGGCGATGCGCGCGCGGGGGTATGCGACCGACGTGGAGGCGGTCGACGAGGTCTTCCGGGTGCGCGTCGGGCAGTTTCGCACCCGCGAGGACGCCGAGACGTTCCGCCTGCGCCTGGGGCCTGAGGCCGCCTCGGCGCAGGTGATCCTCACGGTGCAGGACTACGACGCGCTCTCCGGTCCTTTCTGGACCGGCATGCTCCTGGTAGAAGCGGCCAGCGGCGTCCGGCTCCGGCCCGCCCTGGCGCTGGAGACCGGCGTGGGGCGCGGTCGCGTGAGCGAGGCGGCCCGGCGGGCCGGCGCGCTGGCGGCGGTCAACGGCGGCTTCTTCCACGCCGCCACCGGCGACCCGCTGGGCTGCCTGGTCATCGACGGGGAGGTCGTGAGCGAGCCCATCCTGGGCCGCACCTGCGCGGGGATCACCAACGACGGCCAAGTGCTCTTCGACACCATGCGGTTCGACGCCGGCGTGGAGGTCAACGGTACGCGCCTGCCGGTCAACGGCGTGAACCGGGCCCGGGGTGCCGATGAACTGATCATCTACCGTCCGGCCTTTGGCCCGTCCACGCGCACGAATGCGTTCGGCACCGAGGTCGCCGTCGTGGGCGGCGTGGTCGAGCAGGTGGTCGACGGCCGGGGAAACACCGCGATACCCGCCGACGGCTTCGTGCTGTCCGCGCACGGCCGCACGCGTCCGGCGCTGACGGCGCTGCGGCCGGGCGACCGCGTGACGGCGTGGATGCGCTTGGTGCCGGTCTCCGGCGACCCCAGATGGGAGGACGTGCGGCACATTATCGGCGGCGGGCCGCGGTTGCTGGCCGACGGGCAGTACATCGGGGGCGAGGGCTTCCGGCCGTCGTTCACCGACCGCCGGCACCCGCGCACCGCGATCGGCCGCCTCGAGGACGGCCGGACGCTGCTGGTCGTGGTCGGCGGCCGGCAGCCCTATCACAGTCTGGGCATGACGCTCCCGGAGCTGGCGGCCGTCCTGCGCCTGCTGGGCGTCACCGATGCTCTGAACCTGGACGGCGGAGGCTCCACCACCCTGGTCGTGCGCGGCGTGGTCGTCAACCTGCCGTCGGACGAGACGGGCGAGCGGCCGGTGGGCGACGTGCTGCTGGTGATGCCGCCGGCCACGCAGGAACAGCCCTGACCCGTCGGGCCCGGGGTCAGGGCCGCTCGCCGAGGCCGGAAAGGTCGTCAGCGGTGTCGACGTCTGCGGCCGCCTCGTCGGGGAGCGGTACCGCCACCCCCTGCGTCGGGTAGCGCTCGATGACGCTGCGGGCGCCGCGGTCGCCCTCGAGCGTGAGCAGCTCGAGGAACAGGGCCCGGTCGAAGTATGCGGGCGGGCCGACCACGCCGCGAGCGGTCGAGGCCACGATGCGATGGCCGCCTGCGACCGCGGTCTCGATCAGGTGGTCGATCATCTCGGCCGTGACCAGGGGCTGGTCGCCGAGCAGGATCACGACGCCGCTGGCCTCGGGCGAGACCGCGGCCACGCCGACGCGGATCGAGGATCCCATGCCCTCAGCCGGATCCGGGTTCTCCACCACGCGCACCGGCAGCCCGTCGAGGAGCGGCCGGTAGACGGCCGCATGCGTCCCCCCCAGCACCACCACCACCTCGCGGCAGCGCGAGGCGGTCGCGGCCTGCGCGACGCGGCGGAGGATCGGGGTTCCCCGCACGGGCAGGGCGAGCTTCGGCCGTCCCATGCGGGTGCTGGCGCCGGCGGCCAGCACCACGGCCGCCGGCCACAGCGAACGCTCGCTCATCCGGCGGGCACGGACTCGTGGATGGGCGCGCGGCGCGCCCGCAGGAAGCCGCCCTGCCGCCGGCGGGCCACGGCCAGGATCTCGGCGAGGGCAGCCAGGGCGATCTCGTCGGGTGTCTCGCTGCCGATGTCCAGGCCCACGGGGCCGTAGATCTGCGCGCGCCGCGCATCGTCGATCACCACGCCCTCCCCCGCCAGGTCCGCCAGGATCCTGTCGGTGCGCGCGCGAGGGCCGAGCATCCCCAGGTAGGCCACGGGCGTGGGCAGGAACGCCCGCAGCAGGTCACGGTCGTGCAGGTAGTTGTGGGTCATGATCAGCACGTAGGTGTGCGCGTCGGTCGGCACGGCCTGGCCCGCCTCGGGAAACTCGGTCTTCACGAACCCCGACGCGCCGGGGAAGCGCTCCGGGGTCAGGAACGCCTCGCGGCGATCCACGACCAGCACGCGCCAGCCCAGCTGCGCGGCGAACCGCACCACCGGAATGGCGTCGTGGCCCGCGCCGCAGACGACCAGGCGCAGCGGCGGGTGCAGCACTTCCACGAAGAGGCGCACCGGGCCACCGTCGGCCTGTGCCCGGTGGACGCCGGTGCGCAGCTCGGCCCGGGCCGCCGCCGCCAACCGCGCAGCCTCGATCTCCAGGGCGGGATCGCCGAGCCCGCCGGCACGGCGGCCATCAGCCCAGACCACCAGGCGTCGGCCCGCGGGGACGGCGGGCGTACCCTCGACGACGGTGACCACCGTCACGGTCTCCTCGGCGGCGAGCGCACTCCGCACAGCCTCCCACAGCACGTCGGCAGCGGTGGTCGGCTCCACGAACACCTCGATGGCGCCGTTGCAACCCAGCCCCAGCCCCCAGACCATGTCGTCGTCGGCGGTGAGGTCGTAGGTGACCAGGCGCGGCGCGCCCTGCGCCAGGACCTCCTCGGCGACCACGGCGACGTCGCCCTCCAGGCACCCGCCGCTGATGTTGCCCACCTGCCGGCCCCCGGCAGCGATGAGCAGACGCGCACCGGCGCGCCGGTACGTCGATCCGCGCACGCCGACGATGGTGGCCAGCGCCACCGCCTCGCCGCGCGCCCGCGCCTCTTCCACTGCGGTGAGGATCTCCTGCAGTTCCTTCATCGGCCTGTCGTCCCCAGGTGCCGTTCCAGCCGGCGCAGGCTCTCCAGATTGTGCGCCGGCGCGAACACGTCGACGTAGGGCAGGGCCACCCGCATGCCCTGGCAGATCGGCTCGTAGCCCGGGCTGGCCAGCAGCGGGTTGAGCCAGATCACCTTGGCGGCACGGCGGTGGAGCTCGTCCATCGCGCGCTCCAGCACGTCCATTTCGCCCGTGTCCCAGCCGTCGCTGATGACGATGACCACCGTGCGGCGGTCGAGCAGGGCCCCGTAGCGCTCCAGGAAGTCCCGCAGGCTTCGGCCGATCTTCGTGCCCCCCGACCAGTCGGGGACCTGGCGCGCCACCGCGTCGAGGGCGGCCTGCAGGTCCTCGTGGGCCAGCTGCCCCGTGATCCGGCTGAGGCTGGTGCTGAACACGAAGGTCTCGACCCGGCCGGTAGCGTGCTGCAACGCGTAGACGAACTGAATGAGGAACCGGCTGTAGAGGTCCATCGAGCCGCTCACGTCGCACAGCAGCACGATGCGGCTCTTCTGGATCTTGCGCTCGCGCCGCAGGATCTCCACCATCTCGCCGCCCCGGCGCAGGCTGTGGCGCATCGTGCGGCGCAGGTCGACCAGGTGCCCCCGGGCGCTGCGCCGCGTGCGGCGCGACAGCCGCGTGGCTACCCGCCGCGCGATGGCCGCCACGATCCGCGTCATCTCGTTGAGCTCGTCGGGGGTGAAGGCGCTGAAGTCCTTGCGCGTCAGCGCCTCGACCGGGCTGTAGGCAGGGAGGTGCTCGCCCTCGTCGTCGCCGTCGGCCTCGGCCGCATCCTGCCACTCGAGCAGCACGCGGTCCAGAGCCTGCTGCGGGTCGAGGATCAGGTCGCCTTCCTGCGCGGCCGCCGCCAGCGGATCCGGGTCCGGCCGGGGCCCCCAGTACTGCCAGAACGCCTCGTCGAAGATATGCTGGGCGTCCTGCCCCGAGGCCAGCACCGCCCGCAACGCCAGGTAGACCTCGCGCCGGTCGCCGATGTCCACGCTGGCCAGCGCCCGCAGGGCATCGGCCGCCTCCTGCGGCCCGACCGGCAGCCCCCGCGCCCGCAGCAGGCGGCAGAATCCCACCACGTTGGCGGCCAGGTTCGCCCAGCGGGCGTGGTCTACCGCCGGGCGTCCAGCCGCTGCGCGACCTGCGCGATGCGCTCCTGGCTCCACGGGGCTCCGTCCCTGTCCAGCGCGGCGACGCCGTCCAGCAGGCGATCCAGCCACTGGGTCCGGATCAGCGCCGCGTCGTCCTGGTGCTTGAACAGCACCCCCAGCGTCTCCTCCACCGTATCCCGGTCGAGGTGCTCGCGGTGCAGCGCGAGCAGCGCCGCGGTCCAGTCCAGCGTCTCAGCCACGCCGGGGGTCTTCTCCAGCCTGATCCGGCGTACCAGCTGCATGAACGCCGCGATCTGCTCGGCCAGCTGGGCGTTGGCGCCGGGCACCTTGCGCCGGACGATCTCCAGTTCCTTCTCGAAGGTGGGATAGTCGATCCACAGGTACAGGCAGCGCCGGCGCAGGGCGTCGCCCAGCTCGCGGGTGCGGTTGCTCGTCAGCACCACGTAGGGAGTGGCGCTGGCGCGGATCGTGCCGATCTCGGGGATCGTCACCTGGAAATCGGAGAGGACCTCGAGCAGAAACGCCTCGAACTCGATGTCCGCGCGGTCGATCTCGTCCACCAGGAGCACCGGCGCCGTCTCGCGGGTGATGGCGTCCAGCAGCGGGCGCTTCAGCAGGAAGGGCTCGCTGAAGATCTCGGCTTCGCGCTCCTCCAGGGTCCGGTCGCTGTTCTCCGACAGCCGGATGTGCAGCAGCTGGCGCTGGTAGTTCCACTCGTAGAGTGCCGTGGTGGCGTCCAGCCCCTCGTAGCACTGCAACCGGATCAGGTCAGTGCCCAGCGACCGGGCCATGACCTTGGCGACCTCGGTCTTGCCCACCCCCGCCGCGCCCTCGATGAGCAGCGGCTTGCGCAGGGCGATGGACAGGTAGACGCTGGTGGCGATGGCGCGGTCGGCGACGTAGCCCTGCCCGGCCAGCAGCTCCTGGATGCGCTTGATCTCTGAATGCATCGATCACTCCGCCCGTCGATGTACCCGTCCGTTTCCACAAACGAAGAGGGATGGCCGCGCCATCCCACTTTCCATCTTACCGGATCCGCGGGCGCCCGTCCATCCGCCTGGCCCTTCACGCGTCGAGCCGCGTCTTCACACAGGCGAACGCCTCGGTCGTCTTCTTCTCCACCGTGCTCTGAAGCAGCCGGGCGCCCGCCGTGGCCAGGGTGCCGCTGACCACGACCTCGGCCTGCCAGTCCAGCCGCGTGCCCTCGGGCGCCTCGGCCAGGTCCAGCGTGCTGCGCAGGTCCACAGCGCTGCCCAGGCCGCCGCCGTGCCCGGTGAGGACCGCGTGCGCCGGCGGCTGTAGGTCGGCCATCGTGACCTCGACGGTGAAGTTCCCCTTGATGAACCCCACGCCGACGCGCACCACGGCCCGGAACCGCCCGTCGCCGAGGACCTCCAGCGCCTGCACGTCGGGCAGGCACTGGCTCACCGCGTGGGGATCGAGCAGAAACGCCCAGACCTGCTCGCGCGGTGCGCGCACGATGAGGCTCCCCTGGAACCGCAGCGCCACCGCTACGACCCCACCATGAGATACCGCGCCGGGTCGGCTGCGAACGTCTGGCGGCAGTGGGCGCAACAGAAGTAGACGCGCACGCCGCCGTGCTCCAGGGTGTGCACCGCGCCCGCCACCGCCACCGTCATCCCGCACACTGGGTCCACCGCCTCGGCGGCCGAGGCATCCACAGTGACCGCGGTATCCGGGGCAGCCGCTGCCGGCACGGCGCGCAGCCCCGGCGCGGGTGGCGCGTCGCCCGCCGCCTCGTGCCCTCCCGGCGCGCCTACCTCTCGCCGCGCCCGGTACGCCCCGATCACCTCGGCGACGATACTGACCGCGATCTCCTCGGGCGTGACCGCGCCGATGTCGAGCCCGGCGGGAGCCCGCAGCGCATCCACCCCCACGGGGTCGGCCCCCCGACGGGCCAGGTCGCGGCGCACCGCCATGGCACGCTTCGGGCTCGCCACCAGCCCCACGTAGGCGGCCCCGGCCCCGAGCACGCGCGCCAGCACGTCCTCGTCGTACTGGCCCATGCTGGCCACCACCACATAGGCGCCGACCACGAGCCCTTCTTGGAACTCGTGCAGCGCAAGGGTGCGGTCGTCCGCGCCCACGGCGTCGTCCTTGCCCGCCCGCACCCGCCAGACGTCGAATCCGGTCAGGCGCCCCAGGGCGGCCAGCGCGTCCGCCAGGGGGGCGTCCCCGACGACCACCAGGCGGGGCGGCGGCAGCACCGGCTCCAGGTAGATCTCCAGCGTCCCGCCGCTGTGGCACGTCATGGGCTGTTCGATCACCCCTTCCCGCTCCAGGCGTCCGGCGGCCGTCGGGCTCAACCGCAGCAGCCCCGCCCGGCCGCTGTGGAGCAGGTGGAGCCCCTCGCGCACGACCACCGTATGCGCGCAGCTGCCGCCGACCCAGCCCTCGAGCCGGCCGTCGGCCGTCAGGATCGCCTTCATCCCGGGCCGGGCCGACGCGGGACGCTCGATGCGGACCACCGTGGCCAGCACGAACGGCTCCCCGCTGGCCCGCAGGGCCTGGGCGCGGTCGAGCAGATCGCCCCTCACCGGCCGGAGCCCCCCGCCACCGACAGATCGTCCGTCACGGCCACTCGCCCCCCACCGCGGCCCGCGACGCGCCCACGGCCTACTCCGTCACGCCGTGGGCGCGCAGCACCTGCCACACCTTCCAGGGCGTGATGGGGATGTCGATGTGGCGCACGCCCAGGTGCCACAGCGCATCGATCACGGCGTTGGCGATCGCGGCCGGCGCCCCCACCGTGGCCGACTCGCCCACGCCCTTGGCGCCCAGCGGGTGGTGCGGGGACGGCGTCACGGTCTTGTCGGTCTCCCACCGCGGCGTCTCCACCGCCGTGGGCAGCAGGTAGTCCATGAAGCTCCCGCCGCGGATGTTGCCGTCCTCGTCGTAGGTGATCTCCTCGTAGAGGGCCGGGGCCAGGCCCATGGTGAGCCCGCCGTGGATCTGCCCCTCCACGATCATGGGGTTGATGATGTTGCCGCAGTCGTCTACCGCCACGAACCGCCGGATCTTGACCTCGCCCGTACCCTTGTCGATGTCCACCACGCAGATGTAGCTGCCGAAGGGGAAGGTCAGGTTCGGCGGGTCGTAGTAGGCCACCGCCTCGAGCCCGGCCTCCAGCCCCTGCGGGTGGTTGGTGTAGGCGGCAAAGGCGATCTCCTGAATGGTCTTGGCACGCTGCGGCGCCCCCCGCACGTAGAACCGGCCGCGCTCCCAGACCAGGTCGTCTTCGTGCGCCTCGAGCAGGTGCGCCGCGATCTTGCGGGCCTTGTCGCGGATCTTGCGGGCGGCCACCGCCCCGGCGGCGCCCGCCGTGGGGGTGCTGCGGCTGGCGTAGGTGCCCAGCCCGTAGGGTGCCGTGTCGGTGTCGCCTTCCTCCACCACGATGTCCGCCTCGGGGATGCCCAGCTCGTGGGCGATGATCTGCGCGTAGGTGGTCTCGTGGCCCTGGCCCTGCGACTTGGTGCCGAACCGCGCTACGACCTTGCCGGTGGGGTGGATGCGGATCTCGGCGCTGTCGAACATCTTCAGGCCCAGGATGTCGAAGGTGTGGGACGGCCCGGCGCCTACGATCTCGGTGAAGCTGGAGATCCCGATACCCATGAGCTCACCGCGTCGGCGCCGCTCGGCCTGCTCGCGGCGCAGGTCGGCGTAGCCAATCTTCTCCATGGCCTTCTGCAGCGCCGCGTGGTAGTTGCCGCTGTCGTAGGTCCACCCCAGCGCGGAGCGGTACGGGAACTGCTCGGGCCGGATGAAGTTCTTCAGGCGGAACTCGGCGGGATCCATGCCCAGCTGGTGGGCCAAGATGTCCACCATGCGCTCGATGGTGTACGACGCCTCGGTGACGCGGAACGAGCACCGGTAGGCGATGCCGCCCGGCGGCTTGTTGGTGTAGACCCCGTCCACCTCGGCGAAGGCCGTCTGGAAGTCGTAGGAGCCGGTGCAGATGGAGAACAGGCCCGCGGGGAACTTGGACGGGTTGGCCGCGGCGTCGAAGGCGCCATGGTCGGCGACGGTCTTGACCCGCAGCGCGGTGAGCCGGCCGTCCCGGGTGGCGGCCAGCTCGGCCGTGATGTGGTAGTCGCGGGCGAAGGAGTCGGCCTGCAGGTTCTCCATGCGGTCCTCGATCCACTTCACCGGCTTGCCGGTGAGCACCGAGGCGGCCACCGCCAGGACGTAGCCGGGGTAGACGGGGACCTTGCCGCCGAAGCCGCCACCGATGTCGGGCGAGATGACCCGGATCTTGTGCTCGGCCAGCCCCAGGTGGCCGGCCACCAGGGCCACCACCGTGCGGATGGCGTGCGGCGCCTGGGTGGTCATCCACAGGGTGAGCCTGGCCTCCACCGGGTCCCACCAGGCGACGCACCCGCACGTCTCGATGGACGAGACGTGGATGCGCGGGATGTAGATGTCCTGCGCCACGGTGACGTCAGCCGCGCGGAACGCGCGGTCGGTCGCGTCCCGGTCGCCCACTTCCCAGTGCCAGATGTGGTTGGTCTTCTGCTCGCGGTCCTGGCGGATCACCGGGGCGCCGGGCTCGAGAGCCTTGCGCGGGTCGATGACGACCGGCAGCGGCTCGTAGTCCACCTCCACGGCGGCGACCCCGTCGGCCGCGGCGTACCGGTCCGTCGCCAGCACCGCGGCCACTTCCTGGGCCTGGTAGAGCACGGTGTCGATCGGCAGCACCATCTGCCGGTCCGACATCAAGGTCGGCATCCAGGCCAGCCCGTATCTGTCCAGGTCCCGGCCCGTGATCACGGCCAGCACGCCCGGGATCGCCAGGGCCTTCTCGCTGCGGATCGCCTTGATCCTGGCGTGGGCGTACGGGCTGCGCACGATGTCCAAGTAGAGCATGCCGGGCAGCGTGATGTCGTCGATGTAGGTGCCCTTGCCGCGGAGGAACCGCGCATCCTCCTTGCGCTTGACCGCGTGCCCCATGCCGTGCGCCTGCGTGGCCATGGTCAGCTCCTCCCTCCGGCGGCGGCCGCCGGTGCGCTGCGCAGCTTCTCGGCCGCATACCTGATCGCCTCGACGATGTTCACGTAGCCGGTGCAGCGGCACAGGTTGCCCGAGATGGCCCACCGGATCTCCTCTTCGGTCGGCGCCGGGTTCCGCTGCAGCAGGGCGTAGGCCGTCATCATCATGCCCGGCGTGCAAAAGCCGCACTGCAGGCCGTGCCTCTCATGGAAGCCCTCCTGGATGGGGTGGAGCTCGCCATCGGCGGCCAGCCCTTCGACGGTCATGAGCTGGCGGCCGTCGGCCTGCACCGCGAAGACCGTGCACGACTTCACGGGCCGGCCGTCGAGCAACACCGTGCACGCCCCGCAGTTGGTCGTGTCGCAGCCGATGTGCGTGCCGGTCAGCCCCAGCAGTTCCCGGATGAAGTGCACCAGCAGCAGCCGCGCCTCCACCTCGGCCTCGCGCGGGGTGCCGTTGACGGTGACGCGAACCCGGTAGCCCATCTCACGCCCTCCCCGAGGCCCGCTCCAGGGCCCGTCTCAGCGCCCGTGCCAGGAGCACCCGCACCATGTCGCGCTTGTATTCGGCCGGCCCACGCAGGTCGCTGGCCGGGTCGGCTTCCGCTGCAGCCGCCTGGGCCGCGCGGGCGATGGCCGCCGCGTCGGGCACCCGGCCCAGGAGCGCCTCCTCGGCGCCCCGCGCCCGCAGCGAGGTGGGCCCGACGTTGCACAGCCCGATGCCCACCGACGCACAGGTCCCGCGGGCGTCCAGCGCCAGCTGCACGCCCACGGCAGCGACGGCGAAGTCGCCCACCTTGCGCTCCAATTTCAGGTACGCGCCGCCGCTATGTGGGCCCGGCCGCGGCACGCGGATCTCGGTGAGGAGCTCGTCGGGCTCCAGCGCCGTCGTGAACGTGTCGACGAAGAAGTCGTCGATGGGCACCACGCGCTCGCCCCGCGGGCCGGTCGCCACCACCGACGCCCGGGCCGCCAGCATCGCTGCGCCCCAGTCGCCGGCCGGGTCCGCGTGGGCCAGCGACCCGCCCACGGTGCCCATGTTCCGCACCAGCGGGTCGGCGATGACCCGGGCCGCGTCGGCCAGCAGCGGGTAGCGCTGCCGCAGCAGGTCGGAGGCCTCCATCTCGGCGTGGCGGGTCATGGCGCCGATGCGCAGCACCCCGTCCGCCTCCTGCAGACCCGCCAGACCGGGAATGCGGTTCAGGTCCACCAGGTAGCGCGGCGACGCCAGGCGCAGCTTCATCAGCGGAATCAGGCTGTGCCCGCCGGCCAGGGGCTTCGCCTCCGGCCCGTGCGTCCGCAGCGCCTCCAGCGCCTCGGCGACGCTGGTGGGCGCCAGGTAGTCGAACCGATCCGGGATCATCCCGCCCCACCCCCTATGCCTGCGTCTGCGCGGCGCGATGGCGCGCCCGCGCGAGAGATCCACCACGTTGCGGCCGAGCGGCCGTCCCAGGAGAAACAGCGCCGGACCGAGCTCGTACCGGCGTGAGGCCGGCGCGAACTCCACGAAACCGAGTGCGGTGAGGGTCTTGAGCAGGTTGTGGCAGGTACTCTTGTTGAGGCCCAGCACCCTGTGGATCTGGGCCAGGGACGCGCCGCGGCTCCCCCGGCGTTCGAGGTACCGGAGGATCGCCACGGCTCTGACCACAGCGGGTACCACCGGCTCCCCCCCGAGCAGTAGTCAGTACCGGTCCGCTGGCGACAGAAACCGTTCTTTAGAGAGAACGACAGTTCCCGGTGCTGTTGTGCCAATAATGGGCGGACCGCGGAGACCTGTCAACCCCCATGACGAGGCGGGAAAGCGTGCCTGGACCGAAAGTCGGCCGACGCAGGCCGCGGGGCGAGGCGCGCCGCGGGTGGGGATGGCGCCACGCGCCACAGGGAGGGTGGTACGGTTCCGGGGGACTACGTGCGCCGCGGGCGGGCGTCGACCTCCCGCTCGAGGGCTTTGAAGAACTCACCCGCCAGCTGCTTGGCCACGCCGCCGAACAGCCGGTGGCCCACGCTCATGAGCACGCCGGTCACCTGCGCGTCGCCCACGTAGGTCACGAGCGTCTGATCGCCCTGGGCCTGTAGCGTGAGCGCGCCGGTGGCCTTGATGGTGCCGGTGCGGCCGCTGCCTTCGACCACGAGCGTCATCTTCTCGGGCTCGACCTGATCGGTGATGCGCACCCTGCCGTCGTAGGATCCCTTGACCGGGCCTACGGCCAGCTCGATGGTGGCCGCGTACTCGTTGGGGCCGGCCGGCCGCAGCGCCTTGAGCCCCGGGGTAGTCCGGGTGAGCACGTCGGGATCGTTCAGCGCGGCCCACACCCGCTCGCGCGGCGCGGGCAGCACGTACTGCCCCTCGATCTTCATCGACCGATCCTCCTGCGCAGGCAACCGAACCGCGTGCAGGGTCACTATAGCGACGCCGCCGTCGCGAAGTCAAACGCCAGGCGATGACGGGCATCGGCGAGCGCCCTGACGCGTCCGGCCCGCACACGGGGTATAGTTTCCTCGGAGGCGATGCGGATGCGATGGCTGCTGCTCCTGGCGACCCTGCTGGCGCTGGCGGCCGCGCCGGCGGCGCGCGCCCAGCCCGAGGGCCCGACCGGCGATGGCCCCCGGCCCGGCAGCCAGGTCCTCGGCGACGGGCTCATCATCCCGGGCCAGCGCGTGGGCCCGGCCCGGCTCACCATGACCATCGAGCAGATCATCGCTGCGGTAGGCGGCCGGCCCCGGCGCGACGAGTTCCCCAGAGAGGGCATCGTGCTCTACGAGTGGCGCGCCGAGGGGCTGTGGGTGTCGCTGACCATGACCACCAGGCAGATCCGCCTGATCAGCGCCTTCGGCACCAGCGACCGTTACCGGACCGACAGGGGCGTCACCCTCATGATGCGTCGGGCCAACGCCGAGCAGATCTACGGCAAAACCTACAGGGAGTACCGCTACCCCGAGGATCGGGTGACGCGCCTCCACTACGACGACCTTGGCCTGCAGTTCGGCCTGGTCTTCCAGCCGTCTAACCCGATGCTGCACGACCGCATCTTCCAGATCGGCGTGTACCGGCCGGGCGTCCTGATGCCGGTCAAACGTCCGGCGGAATAGCCCCCGCGGGCGGGCCCTCGCGCGCGGCGCCGCAGCACGGCGAAGGCGGGCCATCGCGCCTGGCGCCCCGCCGCCTACCCGTGCGGGCGGCCCAACGCTTCCGGCCTGGCCAGACCCCACCGCGTCCGGAACCACGGTGTCGAGATCACCGCCAGGATCAAAATCGTCGTGACGAAGGGCACCGTGCGCCATATGTAGCGCGACAGAATGCCCGGGAGCACCAGCTCGGGGCTGAGCGAGAGCTGCCACATCACGCCGAAGAGCAGCGAGCCGCCCAGGAGAATCACGGGGTTCCACAGCGCGAAGAAGACCAGGGCCAGGCTGACGAACCCCCACCCCATGAGGAAGTTGTAGTTCCAGACGGGGTTGTACGACAGCGTGTAGACCGCCCCGGACAGGCCGGCCAGCATACCCCCGCCGACGATGCACAGGTACCGCACGGCTGCGACGTCTATGCCCGAGGCCTCGGCGGCCGCGGGGTGCTCGCCCACCGAGCGAATCGCCAGCCCGAGGCTCGTCCGCGTCAGCAGCACCCAGGCGGCGCCCACCAGCGCAACCCCGAGGTAGACGAACGGCGAGACGCCCAGCAGCGGCGGAATGCGCCCCAGCCCCAGGGGGCCGGTGTAGGGGTTGCCGATGTAGGTCGTGAGCCCGAAGCTGAGGATCCACAGGCCCATTCCGCTCACGACCTGGTCGCCCCGCAGCGTGATGACGAAGAACCCGTGGGCGAGCCCGAGCACGGCGCCGATGGCGAGCGCCGCCGCGAAGCCCAGCGCGTGGCTGGCCGCGGCCTGGGCCGCGAGGAAGCCCAGCGTGCCGCCGAAGAGCATCACGCCCTCGAGCCCCACGTTCAGCACGCCCGCGCGCTGGTTGACGAGCTCGCCGAGCGCCGCGAACAGGAACACGGTGGAGGCTTCCAGGCTGCGCGCCAGCAGCTCGACCACGGCCGGCCTCCCTAGGGGCGCTCCGGGGAGATGGCTGGGGCAACCGGCAGCGGCACCGGCCGCCAGACGATGCGGAAGTGGTACAGCACGTGCGAGCCGACGAACGTCATCATGAGCAGGCCGAGCATGGCGTAGTCGACGCCGAAGGGCAGGCGGAGCGCGCCCTGGGCGAAACGGGCGCCCAGCGACAGCCCGGCGAACAGCAGCGCGATGGGCACGGCGCCCAGCGAGCTGCCGCGGGCGATCAGCGCGCAGATGATCCCGTAGAAGGCCAGGTCGCCGTAGAAGCCGTAGTTGCCCGGGATCTTGTAGAGGCCCGGCACGGCCCCGAAGTAGTGGTAGCCGGCCAGGCCGGCGAACGCCCCGCCCATGAGGAAGACCAGCACCGTCAGCCGCACCGGCTGGATGCCGGCGTACCGGGCGGCGGCAGGGTTCTCGCCGAAGGCCCGCACCCGGTACCCCAGCGTCGTCCGCGCGAAGAAGACGTCGAGCAGGAGCGCCGCGGCCAGTGCCAGCGCGGCCGTGAGCGGCACGCCGTACACGAGCGGCGCGCGCAGGGCGGCCGGGAGCTCGAAGCCCTCGCCCTCGGCCGTGGCGCTCATGAACGGTCCGCCCTCCTTGATGACGTGCGCGACGAGCCAGAAGAGGATTGAGTTGAGCATCATGGTCACGAGGATCTCGTTGACCTGGAACCGGGCCCGCAGGACGCCCACGGCACCCGCCAGCGCCGCGCCCGCCACGGCGGCGGCCGCGGCCATGAGCAGGATCACGAGCCCCGGTGCCGGCGGCGGGCCAAGGAGCTCGTGCGCGCGCAGGGCGAACGGCACCGCGAACGCTGCCAGGGCGCCCGCGTACACCTGGCCGGGCAGCCCGATGTTCCACAACCCCGCGCGCAGCGGGACGACGAACGCCAACGTGCACAGCAGCAGGTAGATCGCCCGGTGCACGGTGGCCACCAGGCCACGGGGGTTCAGGAACGCGTAGGCGAAGATGGCGCGGTAGGCCGAGACCACGTCGGCATCGCCGGAGAGGAACAGCACGCTGGAGAGGACCAGCGCCAGGAGAATGGCGAGCACCGCGGTCAGGACCGCATAGAGGGCCCCCTGGGCCGGCCGCGGCTCGAGGGTGAGGGCGTAGCGCCCGAGCCTCACGGCGCGCCGGCCTCCTCCGGACGCAGGCCGGCCATCATGGCGCCCACGGTCTCGGCGTCGGCCTCCGCCCGGGGGAGCACCGCGACGAACCGGCCTTCGTACATGGCGGCCACGCGGTCGCTCAGGGACAGGATCTCGTCGAGGTCTTCCGAGATGAGCAGCACCGCGGCGCCGGCTGCCCGGGCCTCCAGGAGCTTGCCGCGCACGAACGCGGTAGCCTCGACGTCCAGCCCCTGCGTGGGCAGGTGGGCGATTAGCACGCGCGGGGCGCGGGCCAGCACGCGGCCGAGGATGAGCTTCTGGAGGTTGCCGCCCGAGAGGTGGCGCGCCGGGGCCCAGGCGTGCGCGGCCTGCACCCGGTAGGTGGCCAGGATGCGGGCCGTCAGCGCTTCGAGGCCCCCATAGTCGAACAGCCCCCGCCGCGAGTAGGCCGGATCGAAGTGGAAGTTCATGGCGGTGTTCTCGACCAGCGAGAACGCCGCGATGGACGCCACTTCGGTGCGCTCGGCCGGAATGTAGCCGATCCCCATGCGCCACCGGTCCAGCGGCGAGGCCGCGGTGATGTCGCGGCCGTCGAAGCGGACTGTCCCGGCGACGGCGGGCCGCAGGCCCGCCAGGACCTGCGCGAGTTCCTCCTGGCCGTTGCCCGTGACCCCGGCCACGCCCAGGATCTCTCCTTCGCGCAGCGTAAACGAGAGCCCGCGCAGGGCCAGCAGGTTCTTGTCGCTGTAGGCCACCAGGTGCTCGACCTCCAGCACGGGCCGGCCGGCGGCTGCCGGCGCGGCCACCAGGGGCAGCGTCACGTCCTGGCCGATCATGTGCTGCACCAGCGTCGCCTCGGTGGCCTGTGCAGTCGGCAGGCGCGCCGCCACCCGCCCCGCCCGCAACACAGTCACCCGGTGGCTGAGCGCCATGACGACGGGAAGCTTGTGGGTGACGAGCAGCACGGTCAGCTGCTGCTCCCGGACCATGGTCGCGAGGGCGGCCAGCAGCGTCTTGACCTCGGGCGGCGTCAGCGCCGAGGTGGGCTCGTCGAGGATCAGGATCCGCGCGCCGCCGTAGAGGGCCTTGAGGATTTCGACCCACTGCTTCTGGCCCTCGGAGAGCTGCCAGACCCTGGCGCCCAGGTCGGTGGTGATGCCGTAGCGCGCGCAGTAGGCCTCCAGCTCGGATCGCGCGCGGCGCAGGTCGAGCAGGCCCCGCGCGCGGGGATGACCCAGGATGATGTTCTCGACCACGGTGTGGGCGGCCACGAGCCGTCGGGTCTGGTGGACCATGCCGATCCCCGCGGCCAGCGCGTCGTGCGGGGACCAGAACGCCACGGGCCGGCCGCGCAGGACGATCAGGCCCTCGTCGGGCTGCACCAGGCCGAACAGGATGTTCATCAGGGTGGTCTTGCCGGCGCCGTTCTGGCCCAGGATCGCGTGCACCTCGCCGGCGCGGACGTCGAGGTCGACGCGGTCGAGGGCGAGCACGCCGGGGAAGCGCTTGCTGATCCCCCGCGCCTCCAGGATCACGTCGCCGGCTGGCAGCCCTTCCGGCATCGGGGCGGACATCGGCCCGCGCAGCGCAGCGCGGCGGGAAGGCGGTAAGGCGACGCCGGCGGCCGGTCCGGCGGGCGAGGCGGCAGGTCTCCTCCCGGGGCCTGACGCCCCGGGAGGACGACCGCCCGCCACAGCGGCCTACGGGTCCGGGCGGCGCGCGGCACCGGGCCTCACGGCAGGTGTCACTTAAGGATGGTCATGCCCTCCAGCGCGAAGTTGAACTTCGACAGCAGCCACTCGTCCGAGGGCATCTCGCCGGCCTTCTTCACCACGGTGCCCCTGGCCGGGACCGGCAGGTCCTTGAGCGCCAGGCCGCTGCCGTTGCTCACCAGGGCGTGAACCCGGAAGGGATCCCACTGGCCCTTCATCATCTGGTCGCGGCGCTGCGCCACGAGCCGGACGATCGACTCCGGGAGCGCGCGCCGGGCCTTGGGGCTGATGGCGTCTACGCCCACCTTCTTGTTGTTCATGATGTCCACCGCGGCCTCCACGGTGCCGTCGGCCAGGGTCATCGTGTCCTTCATGCCCAGGTAGAGCAGCGTGGGCGGCGACTGGTTGCCGGCCAGCTGGGCGCGCACCATCCGGTCGTAGAGGACCTCCCAGCGGGTATCGAACGAGATGGCCACGGTGTCGGTGTTGGACCAGCCGTAGAAGCCCACGATGTCCATGTCCTTGCCCACGAACCAGATTCCCCGCTCCTGCGCGACGTCCAGGGGCGAGCCGGAGTCGGTCTGCTGGGTCAGCACGTCCACCCTCTGCTGGCTCACCAGCGTCCGGGCCACCTCGCGCTCCTCGGTAGGCTTGTACCAGTCGCCCACGTACTTCACGTAGACGGTGACGCGCTTGCCCAGGGCCTTCGCCGCGTCCTGGACGCCCAGGTAGAACCCGGCCGTCCGGCGCAGCACCTGGACGTTGGGGAACGCGGAGACGACCCCGATGTTCCCGGTCTTCGTCAGGGCGCCCGCGACGAGGCCCTCCAGGTAGAGGGCCTGGTACTGGCGCGGGAAGAACCGGATGAAGTTCCGCTTCTGGGTGATGTCGCTGGCGACGACCGAGCCGAAGTAGACGTTGGGGTAGCGATCGGCGATCTCCTTGAGCGGCAGGCCCATGAACTCGGCGTTGCCCACCACGATGGTGGCGCCCTGGCGAATCAGCTCCTCTGCGAAGGGCACCGTGGAGTCGGGACCCACCTCCTCGCGGTAGACGTATTTCACGTTCGGGTACTTCTGCGCGATCCGCTGGCCCGCGCGGTGGTGCGCGCCGGACCACGTGGTGCCCTTGATCACGCTGAAGTGCAGGATGGCCAGCGTCGCCGTCGGGCCTGCGGCCGCCGACGTCGGCGCGGGCTGCCACGCCGCGGCGCCCGCGAGCAGCGCCGTGCTCAGGAGCGCGATCGCCAGAGCGCGCAGGGCAGCGATCCCCGTGCGTGCACGAGCCTCTCCAGCCATATGGGTCCTCCCCCGACGTGATTGGGCATCTGATTCCCCGCCCGCGGCCTGGCCCCCTGCACGGAGGCCGCAGCGTGCTGCTGGCAGGATGTCCCGGCGCCCTCCAACCGCGCCCTGCCCGCTAGAAGAAACTGGCCGTGCGCCTCGCGCCGGTGTAATCCAGGTAGACGACCTTCAGCTCGCTGTAGAAGTCGATGGCCACGCTGCCCTGCTCGCGGGGGCCCACGCCGGTGGCCTTGGTCCCGCCGAAGGGGAGGTGCGCCTCGCCGCCCACGGTCGGGTTGTTGATGTGGACGATGCCGACCTCGCTGCGGTCGACGAACCGCATGGCCCTGGCCAGGTCCTGGGTGTAGATCGAGGAGGCCAGCCCGTAGGGGACCGCGTTGGCCGCCTCCACCGCCGCGTCGAAGTCGGGCACGCGGCAGACCGACAGCACCGGGCCGAAGATCTCCTCCTGGAAGATGCGCATCTGGGGCGTGACGTGGTCGAAGACCGTGGGCTCCACGAAGTACCCCCGGCCGAGGGCGCCGTCGGTGAGGCGCCGGCCGCCGGTCACCAGCCGCGCACCCTCCTCCTGGCCGATGGCGATGTAGCGCAGCACCGTCTTCATCTGGGACTCGTCCACCGACGGCCCCACCTGGGTCTGCGGGTCGAGTCCGTCGCCCACCACGAGCGCCCGTGCCCGCGACGCCAGCTCTTCGACGAACCGGTCGGCGATGCGCTCGACGACGATGACCCGGCTAGTGGCGGTGCAGCGCTGGCCGGTGGAGCCGTAGGCCCCCTGCACCGTGCCGGCGAGCGCCAGCTCCAGGTCCGCATCCTCCAGGACGACGACGGGGTTCTTGCCGCCCATCTCGGCCTGCACGCGCCGTCCGCCGGTGGCCGCCCGCTCGTAGAGCTTGATCCCCACGTCGTTGGAGCCGGTGAACGACACCGCCCGCACCGCGGGGTGGGTGATCAGCTCGTCGCCGACGGTGACCCCGGGTCCGATGACCATGTTCAGGACGCCGTCGGGCAGCCCCGCCTCCTGGAAGATCTCCACAAGCGCCGAGGCCGTCCACGGGGTGAGGGTCGCCGGCTTGAACACAACGGTGTTGCCGCAGACCAGCGCCGGCGCGATCTTCCAGATGGGGATCGCCGCCGGGAAGTTCCACGGCGTGATGAGGGCCACGACGCCCAGCGGCTCGCGCCTGGTGTAGGTGAACGTGTTGGGCAGTTCGCTGGGCAGCGTCTCACCCCGCAGCCGCCGCCCTTCGCCGGCGATGTACTCGAGGATGTTGCGGCTGCGCACCAGTTCGCCCGTGGACTCGGCGCGGGTCTTGCCTTCCTCGCGGGTGAGGATCTCTGCCAGGCGCGGCATCTCCCGCTCGAAGAGCTCGAGCGCCTTGAACAGGATGCGGCCGCGCACCGGCCCCGGCGTGTCCCGCCACCTGGGGAACGCCTCGCTCGCGGCCTGGATGGCGGCGCGCGCCTCCTCGCGCGTCGAGAGCGGCACCTGACCCAGGACCTCGCCCGTGGCCGGGTTGCGGTTGGCCACCAGGCGTTCGGACGCCGAGGCGACCCAGCGGCCGCCGATGAAGTTCTTGTAGGTCTGCTCGCCCGCGACAATGGCCATGGCCTGCCCCTCCCTCCAGCACGTCGGCACCGGGGTGGTTCTGCGCGCGTGGGCCGCAGTCCTGGCTCACCGCAGGAGCGCCAGGACGCCCAGCCCCGCGTACGTGACACCGGCGGCGGCCGCAATGCTCACCAGCCAGCCCGCAGGCACCAGCCAGAAGATCCGGCGGTTCACCGCCACGATGCCTTTCGTCAACCCCACCCCCACCACCGCTCCCACCATTGCCTGCGAGGTAGACACGGGTACGCCCAGCTGTGTGAACAGGTGGGTGGTGAGGGCCGTGGCCGAGGCCGCCACCAGGGCCGAGGCGGGGTCGAGCGCCGTAATCTGGTTGCCGACCAGCAGGATCACGCGCCGGCTGAAGGTCAGGACGCCGGCGGCGATGGCCGCGCCGCCCAGCGCCGCGCCGGCGGCCGGGCTCAACACGCCCGCCGCCACGGCCGGCGCCATGGCGTTGCCGACGTTGTTGGAGCCCAGCGCGTAGGCCGCGTAGCAGCCCACCAGCACGGCCGTCACGCGCACCAGGCGGTCGAAGAGGCGGGCGTCGAGCCCGCGGGCCTGCTGCAGGACCGCCAGCAGCCGGTAGAGCAGGTAGGCGATGGCGCCGGCGCCCACCGGTGCCGTCACCATCGACGCGATCAGCCTGGCCAGGATCCCCCGGTGGATCCCGGTCGGCGCCGTCGTGCCCACCGCCACCAGGGCCCCGACGATGGCGTGCGAGGTGGAGATCGGCAGCCCCAGCGCCGTCATGGTATGCACGCTCACCCCGGCCGCCAGCGTGGCCACCGCGGCGGTCTGCGGCCGCAGGCGGGTCAGGCCGCCCACGGTGCCGAACACCTTCTGCCCTTCCACCACGGCGCCCAGGCAGGCGAAGATGGCGGCCAGGACCACCGCGCGCCGGAAGGCGATGACCCCGGCCCCGATCTGCGGGCCGAACGTGTTGGCGGCGTCGTTGGCGCCGACGCCCCACCCGAGGTAGAGGGCCGGCAGCAGCGCCAGCATCTACAACTTGAGGCCGATCAGCAGGATCTCCAGACGGTCGCCGGCGTCCTCCACGTCGTCGGAGATCTCGGTGAGCGTCTCGAGGAAGGCCTTGACGTGCATCCGGGCTGCCAGCGTCTGGGACGACGTGAAGATCTGCCGCGTGACCTTCCACTCGTGGTCGTCGATGGTGGACTCGGTGATCCCCACCTGCTTGAGGCGCTCGCGGATGGCGCCCTGGTCGCCGGCGGTCAGGTACAGGGCGACGGCGTCGTGCAGCGCGGCAAAGGCCTCGCGGGTCAGCCGGACGATCTCGCGCAGGGTATCGGCGTACTCCGCGGGGATCTCGGGGCGCTGGCCCAGCAGGAAGTCGCAGGTGACCTCGGCCGCGTCCGCGATCATGTCCACTCGCTCGACGAAGTCGTGGATGTCGGGCCGCGCGACGGGCAGGAACGCCCCGCGGTAGAGCAGGTCGATCACCGAGCGCCGCAGCTGGTCGGCCTCGGTCTCCAGGTGGTCGACCTCGATGGCGCCCGCTTTCGCCTCGTCGAGGCGCCCGGCCAGGTAGTCGTCGAGGACCTCGCCTGCCCGTGCCACGCACTCGCCCACCTTGTCGAGGTGCCGCCGGATGAGCGAACGGACCTCGGCCTCCCGGCCCTGTCCGAACAAGAACTCCACGACCCTGCTCACCGGCGCACCTCCAGCGTGACCTCCGCCCGTACGCCCCGTGACTTCTGCGACAGGGGCAGGCCGCCCTCTGCCGCGGCATCCGCTGCTGCGGCGTCCGTTGCCGGGGCCTCCGCTGCAGTGGCGTCCGTTGCCCCGGGCAGGAGCCCGTTTTCCGTGCCCCGAACACTATGTTCTCTTCCGTCCGGCCGCGGCGGCCGGCGGACGACGCCCTGGAGGGGCCGGATGCCAACCAGGTGGTTCGGCGCGCGGATCCCCCGCAACGAGGACCCGCGCCTGCTCACGGGCCACGGTACCTACATCGACGACGTCCAGCTCCCGGGCCTGCTGCACGCGGCCTTCTACCGGAGCCCGCACGCGCACGCGCGCATCCTGCGCGTGGACGTGGCCCGGGCCCGGGCCCACCGCGGCGTGGCCGCGGTCTTCACCGCGGCCGACCTGCCGCCGGCGATCCGCGGGCCCCTGCCCCGGCTGATCCCCCATCCCGCGCTGGTCCACCACAAGACCCAGGTGGCCCTGGCCGCCGACGTGGTCCGGCACGTCGGCGAGCCCGTGGTCATGGTGGTCGCGGAGAGCCGCTACGCGGCGGAGGACGCCGTGGACCTGGTCGAGGTCGCGTTCGAGCCGCTGCCGGCCGTGGTCGACCTGGAGGAGGCAGCCCGGCCGGGCAGCGCGCGCGTGCACGACGACACACCCGACAACATCGCGGCCCACTACATCCAGCGTGTCGGCGACCCGGAGGCGGCGTTCGCGCGAGCAGCGCACGTCTTCCGCGAGCGGTTCGTCGTCGACCGCGGGGCCTCGTCCCCGATCGAGACCCGCGGGGTGGTGGCGCAGTGGGACGCCAGGACCCGTCAACTCGTGGTCTGGGACACCACGCAGGCGCCCATCCGCATCCGGAACTTCCTCAGCGCGCTGTTCGGCCTCTCGCTCAACGACGTCCGGGTCATCGCGCCGGAGGTCGGCGGCGGCTTCGGGCCGAAGATCATGATGTGCTACCCGGAAGAGATCGCGGTACCCCACGCTGCCATGGTCCTGGGGCGGCCGGTCAAATGGATCGAGGACCGGCGCGAGCACTTCGTCGCCACCAACCACGAGCGGCTGCAGGTCTACGACGCGGCCATCGCGGTGGACGGCGACGGGCGCATCGAGGGGGTCCGGGTCGTCTTCCTGCACGATACGGGCGCCTACATCGCCTACGGGCTGATCGTGCCCATCGTGGCCAGCACCACGCTCCCGGGACCTTACCGCATCCCCCACTACCACGCCGAGTTCAAGGCGGTCTTCACCAACAAGACGCAGGTGAGTCCCTACCGCGGCGCGGGCCGGCCCCACGGCGTCTTCGTAATGGAGCGCCTGATGGACCGGGTGGCCCGGGAGCTGGGGCTCGACCGCGCCGAGGTGCGGCGGCGCAACCTGCTCCAGCCCGACGACTTCCCCTACGACGTCGGCCTGATCTACCAGGACAACGCGCCCCTCATCTACGACAGCGGCGACTACCCGGCGGTGCTGGAGAAGACGCTGGCGATGATCGGCTACCGCGACTGGCCGGAGGTGAAAGCGCGGGCCGCGCGGGAGGGCCGGCGCCTGGGGCTCGGGCTCGCCATGTACGTCGAAGGCACCGGCATCGGCCCCTACGAGGGGTGCCGGGTCACCGTGGAGCCCTCGGGGAAGGTGTTCGCCGCCACCAGTGTGGGCACCCAGGGCCAGGGGCACTACACGGCGTTCGCGCAGATCATCGCCGACGCCCTGGGCGTGGACGTGCGCGACGTCAGCGTCACCACTGGCGACACCGGCGCGTTCAACTGGGGCACCGGCACGTTCGCCAGCCGGGCTGCGGTCGTCGCGGGCAACGCGGTGGCCCTGGCCGCCCAGGCGGTGCGCGAGAAGACGCTGACGGTCGCCGCCACCCTGCTGGAAGCCAGCCGGGACGACCTGGAGCTGGCGGACGGCAGGGTGTTCGTGCGGGGCGCACCTGCACGCGCCGTCACGCTGGGCGAGGTAGCTGCGGCGGCCAACCCTCTGCGGGGCGTGATCCCCAGGGAGTGGGAGGGACCAGGCCTGGAGGCCTCGCGCTACTTCGCCCCGCCGCGCGGCACGTTCGCGGCGGGCTGCCACGCCGCCGTGCTGGAGGTCGACGTCCCGACCGGCATGGTGCGCATCGTGCGCTACGTCGTCGTGCACGACTGCGGCCCCGTGATCAACCCCATGATCCTCGAGGGCCAGATCCGGGGCGGCGTGGTGCAGGGCATCGGCGGCGCGTTCTACGAACGCCTGGTCTACGACGACACCGGGCAGCTGCTGACCCAGACGTTCATGGACTACCTGCTGCCGACGATCGCGGAGGTGATCCCCATCGAGATCGCCCACATCGAGACGCCGTCGCCCCTGAACCCTCTGGGCGTCAAGGGCGCCGGGGAAGCCGGGGTCATTCCGGTGCCGGCGGTCTTCGCCTCGGCGCTGGACGACGCGCTCGGCACCTGGATCACCGAGATGCCGCTGTCGCCCGCGCGGGTGCGCGAGCTGGCGGCCCAGGCGGCGCCGGTGCCTGCGGGAGGCCGGCGGTGAAGTGGGCACGCGACCTGGCCGTCCGTGCGGCGCCGGTGTGCGCGGGGGGCCCGCGGTGAAGCCGGCGCCGTTCCAGTACCTGGCCCCCCGCAGCCGCGCGGAGGCGCTGGACGCGCTGCGCCGGTTCGGGCCCGACGCGAAGGTCCTGGCCGGCGGACAGAGCCTGGTGCCGCTGCTGGCGATGCGGCTGGCCCGGCCCGCAGTGATCGTCGACATCAACCGCGTGCCCGACCTGGCGTTCATCCGCGCCGCGCGCGGTGCGGTCGCCATCGGCGCGATGACGCGACAGCGGGCCGCGGAGGCTCACCCGCTGGTGGCCGGGCGGCTGCCCCTGCTGCGCGAGGCCCTGCGGTGGATCGGCCACCCGCAGATCCGGACCCGCGGCACGGTCGGCGGCAGCCTGGCGCACGCCGATCCCGCGGCGGAACTGCCCGCCGTGGCGTCGGTGCTCGGCGCGACGTTCGTGGTGGCCAGCACGCGCCGCCGGCGCACGCTGCGGTGCGAGGAGTTCTTCACCGGATACCTGACCACGGCGCTCGAGCCCGACGAGTTGCTCACCGAGGTCCGCTTCCCGCTGCCGCCCGCGGGCGCGGGCTGGGCGTTCCAGGAGGTCGCGCGGCGCCACGGGGACTTCGCGCTGGTCGGTGTCGCGGCGCTGGTGCGGCTCGACGGCGACCGCCGGTGCGCCGAGGCGCGGCTGGCGTTCATCGGCGTCGGGCCCGGGCCCGTGCGGGTGCCGGACGCCGAGGCGCTGCTCGCCGGGCGCGCGCTGACGCCGCAGGCCGTCGAGGAAGCGGGGCGCGCGGTCTCGGCCGCGCTCGAGCCCGAAGGTGACATCCACGCCAGCGCCGACTACCGCAAGCACGTGGCCGGGGTCCTGGCGGCGCGGGCGCTGCTGCAGGCGGCAGAGAGGGTGCAGGCATGAGGCGAACACGGAAGACCGCGCCGCGCGCGGTCAGGCGGAGACTGCAGCCGGTCGCGCAGGCCGAGGTGCGCGTGCGCATCAACGGTACGGAGGTCGTGCGCACGGTCGAGGTCCGGCGTACGCTGGCCGACTTCATCCGCGAGGACGCCGGTCTCACCGGCACCCACCTGGGCTGCGAGCACGGCGTGTGCGGGGCCTGCACGGTGCTGCTCGATGGCGAGCCGGTGCGCTCGTGCCTGCTGTTCGCCGTGCAGGCCGACGGCCACGAGATCACCACCGTCGAGGCCCTGGGCACGCCCGAGCACCTCTCGCCGCTGCAGCAGGCGTTCCGCGACTACCACGCGCTGCAGTGCGGCTTCTGCACGCCGGGCTTCCTGATGAGCGCGCACGCGCTGCTGCGCGACAACCCGCATGCCTCCGATGAGGAGATCCTGGAGGTGCTGGCCGGGCACCTGTGCCGGTGCACCGGGTACACGACGATCTTCGACGCCGTGCGGGCGGCAGCCGGGCGGCCGCCCGGCCCGCCTCCGGCGGAGCCCTGGCCGGCCCCCGCGGAGTCCGGGCCAGCGCTGGCCGGCCCGACGACGGCGCTCGGGGGGTCCGGGCCGCCGCATGGGGAGTGAGGCCACGCGGGTTCGCCTCGTGCTGCCCGCGCTGCAGATGGCCGCGCCGCTCGTGGCGCTGAGGCCCGGCGGATCCCGCGTGGTGGCCGAGGTCCGCGTGCTGGCCGCCTTTCGGCGCAGCGTCTACCTCGCCCTCGACGCCACCACCCCGGACGATCCTTGCCGCCCGCCAGGCTGGTTGCCCGTTCCGCAAAACGGTCCGTTTGTTCGGGCGGGCCGTCTGCCGGTCCGGACGGCCGGTCTCCCGATCCCGCTCGTCGCGCTCACCTCGGCCGGGCTCGAGCCGGGGCCGTTCAGCATCACGGTGGCCGGCTTCGAGGAACTGCGGGCTGCGGTGGAGGCTGGCGCGCGCACCGCCCGGCTCCACCCCGGTGTGCTGACGGCAGGCGACGTGGCGGTGGACCTGCGCGCCGCAGCGGTATGGGATCCGACACTATCGCGGCCCTGGGGCGCCGGTGATGCGCCGTGGTCGCTGGCTGCCCGCGCAGCGGTCGAGCGGGTGCTGGCAGAGGCCGCGCCACGGGAGAGCCTGGCGGGGCTTCTCTTCCGGGACGCTGGCGGGTACGCCCGGACCCTGGAACCCTTCGCCCGTGCCCTCGACGCCCTCGACACACTGCTGCAGCAGCCCGACGCCCCGGCCGCCACCCTCGCCGCAGCGACCGACGTCGCCGGACGCGGGCCAGGCCTGACCCCCTCCGGCGACGACCTGCTGTGCGGTGTGCTGCTGGCCACGTGGGCCTGGCCCGGCCTGGTCGCCGCCGGGCGCGCCGAGACGCTGCGCGCGCACCTGGCCGGGGCGGCCGTCCCGCAGACGACGCGGGTCGGTGCCGCCTACCTTATCGCGGCGCGGCGCGGGTGGGCGCTGCGCCCGTGGCACCGGCTGGTGGGCGCCCTGGACGACGCGGCCCAGGCCCGCCGGGCCGCCCTCGACGTACTGGCCATCGGCGAGACCTCGGGCGCCGACGCCCTCACCGGGTTCTGCTGGGCGTGGCGGCGCGTGCCCGCGCCGCCTGCGGGAGCGGCGGGGCGGGCCACGTGAGCGCGCGCGCGGGCCGCGGGAGCGCGGGCGCGGGCCGTGGGAGCGCGGGTGCGGGCCGTGGGAGCGCCGCCGGCAGGTGGGCCGGTCGCGACGGCTGGCTGCTGACCGTCTGCGCCTCCAGAGCGTGCACGCAACTGGTGTTCCTGATCTACCCCGCATGCGTCAGCGTGCTGCTACCCGCGTGGCGCATGTCGGCGGCGGCCGCGGGCTCCATCTCCACCGGCTTCCAGCTCGGCTTCGCTGTCTCCCTATTCGGGTGCTCGTGGCTTGCCGACCGCGTCGGCGCGCGCCCCGTCTACCTTGGCTCGCTGGGAGCAGCGGCCGTGGCGTCGGCCGCCTTCGCACTGTTCGCGCGCTCGTACACCTCGGGTCTGGTGCTCTACACGCTGGTGGCGGTGGCGCTGGGTGGCACCTACACCACCCTCATCATGCTCGTCGCCGACCGCTACGAGCCGGGCCGGCGCGGTGGTGCCGTGGGGTGGCTCATCGCGGCGTCGTCGCTGGGCTCGGCGGTCTCGCTGGGCTCGGCCGGGCTGGCACTGCCGCGCGGCGGCTATCCGCTGGCGTTCGCCGTGGCGGCTGGTGGCGTCGCCGTGGGCGCGCTGCTCGGGTGGACGGCGATGCGCGGTGTGCCGACCGTGGTCCACCGGCGGCGGGCAGGGCGCGGCCCCGACGCGACGGCGGCACCCGGCGCCGCGGCCGGGGCGGGCGACCCGGCGGCTCCGGCGCCCGGCCCTGTCATCGCGGCGCGCGGTCCCACCACTGCGGCTCCCGCGACGGAAGCGCGGAGTCCCACGCCTGCAGCGCGCACCCCCAGCATCGTGCGCCTCGTCGCCGGCTACGTCTTCCACAGTTGGGAGTTGCTGGCGATGTGGGCGTGGACGCCCGCCTTCCTCGCCGCCAGCCTGCGCGCCACCGGCGCGGCCGCAGGGCGCGCCGTCGCCGGCGCGTCGTACGTCGCCGCGGCGTTCCACCTGATCGGCCTCGTGGCCTCCGCCACGATGGGCCGGCTGTCCGACCGGCTCGGCCGCCGGGCTGTCCTCCTGTGGCTGGCCGGGGCGAGCGCCGCCTGCTCGTTCGCCATCGGCTGGCTCGTGGCCGCGCCGCCCGCGCTGGTGGCCGGAGTGGGCGCGCTCTACGCCTTCACGGCGCTGGGCGACTCGCCGGTCCTGTCGGTCGCCCTGACCGAGACGGTGCCACCGTCGTCGCTCGGCACCGCGCTGGCGGTGCGGTCGCTATTGGGTTTCGGCGCCGGGGCGCTGAGCCCGCTGGTCTTTGGCGCCGTCCTCGATGCCACCAACCCAACCGGCGTCCCGACCGTGTGGGGCTGGGCGTACGCGACGCTGGGTGCCGGCGGCGCACTGGCGGCGCTGTGCGCGCACGGGCTGCCGGCCGGCCCCGTCGCGCCGGCGGTCGGGCGTCCGCAGGCGCCGTACGGTCCGCCGGCAGACGGCTGACGGCGATCTGGCGAAATGACGTGCAACGTTCGGGGCGTTGTCGTGCCCGACACCCTCTGTGTCGTGGACGTTCGGCCTGGATCGCGCTTGTGGGCAGAGCCCGCGCAGGAAGACCAGCTCCCACCCCCGTTGAAGCACGTTGGTGCCACCCCGCCACCGGCCACCGTCATCGCCCTGAGCGTGGACGACCGCTTCCTCTACGTCTCCTACCTGGATGGTCTTCTCACCACCGGGCATAGACGACTTTGCCCTCCAGCACGGCTGGCCGCTCGATCGTGCCCGGAACCTCTTTTCCACGCGAACTCCTCGGGAGTCACCACGAGGATGTCCTTGGGGATGCGGAACCGGTGAAGCGCCACTACTGGGCCCAGAGTCGGCGCGGCACGGAGCGCCCGCGCCGGGCGCCGGTCCGGCAGGATTTCTCTCGCAGAGACGCCCCTGCGCACCCAGGCAGCAGGTTCAGGTACCGGTGGCTTCAGCAGAGAAGCCGTGTGGCCTTCTCAGGGCTGGCATTGAAGCGCGGCGAACACCAACGTCCCCCGGTGGCGTGGTAGACCACGCGATCGCCGGGCGCGAGGGAGGGCCGGCGCGGAAACATGGCCGCGCGGTCGAGGGTGAGGCGATGCTGTCCGTGCACTTTCGCAAGCCAGTCATCAGGCCCCCGCCGGCCGCAGCGCCTGCACCGCCCGCACCCGCATGCGCTCCGTCGCCCGCGCGGTCACGCGGCAGAAGGCGCAGACCTCGGTGGTGGTGGGCTGGCCGCAGTGCGCACACGCGCGCAGTTCGGCCGGCGCCGGGGCGGTGGCCAGGTGTGGCCGGAGCTTCTCGAGGAAGTTCCAGTACAGGTTCTGCTTGGTCCCGGGTGCGTCGCGTTCGAGAAGGTTCAGCGCCTCCTTGAGCCGCAACGAGCGGGCGCCGATGCTGTTGGGGCACTCGTCGACGATGTAGTCGATGCCGCGCAGCACGGCGTAGGCGGCGGTCTCGCGCTCAGCCAGGCGGTAGAGCGGTTTCACCTTCTTCACCAGGCCGGGGTGGGTGCGCTCGAGCACCGGCGCCTGACGCGCCAGGGCCTCGACCTGGCCGCCGATGAGGTTACCGAGCAGCACGGCAGCCTCGTCGTCGAGGTTGTGGGCCGTGGCCACCACGTCAAAGCCGTGGTCGCGGGCCACCTTGTTGAACAGGTAGCGCTTGGACAGGCCGCAGGCCGAGCACGTCACCCGGCCGCTGGCCGCGGCCAGCTCCTCGATCCCCATGCCGTAGTCGGCGGGGAGGTCAGCGACCAGCAGATCGGCCCCGCGCGTTTGGGCGAACGCCGCGGCTTTCTCCTGCGAGGCTTTCGAGTAGTCGCCGATACCCAGGTTGATGTAGAGGCCGGTGGCCTGGTAGCCCTGGCGCAGCAGGACGTCCCACAGGGCCAGGCTGTCCTTGCCGCCCGAGACGCACACCAGCACGCGGTCGGCGCGGGTGAACATGCGGTCGCGCTCGATGGCCCGCTGCACCTGGGCCTCGAACCAGTCGAGGAAGTGCGGCGCGCAGAACGCCGCGTGGTGCCGTCGCACCTCGACGACCGCTGTGGCCCTGCACTTGGCGCACCGTATGGTGCTACCCTCCCCCCGAGATCACGGGGCGCAGCTCGATCCGCTCGCCGTCGCGCAGCTCGGCATCGGGCGTGAGCAGGTCGGCCCCGCGAATCACGAGGTACGCTTCAGGGTTGAGCTGCAGCCGCACGAACACCTCGCGCACGCGGCGGACCCCGTCGAGCTCCACTTCCTGGCGCTGATGGCGCACGTGGATGGGCACGCGGCTCCCTCACCCGGACAGAGTCTGCTCCGATCTTACCCCAGCGGCCCGCGCGGCTGCCACACCATGCGGCTGGCTGGCGCTGGGCGCGGCCCGCCGGTACCTCGCGCGCAGATCGGCGGCGCAGGAGCCCGCCGGCAGCCGCCGCGCTGTGCCGGAAGGCAGGGCGTCAGGACGGCATCGGCCCGTCTCGGACCGCAGCGTGGCCGCGGCGTTGCCAGCGCTGCTCGACCGACTCGAACAGGTCCTGCACCTCGCGCATCACGTCGCGCCAGGGCCCGCCGACCTCGCCGATGCGGCGGTACTTGCGGTAGCGCTGCTCGACCAGGCGCGGGGGAGACAGGCGGCTGAGCTCGGCCAGGGCGGCGGCCACGTGCCGGCGCAGCTCGGCCGCGGCGGCCTCGGGGTCGCGGTGCGCCCCGCCGGGCGGCTCGGGGACGATGCCGTCGATGACGCCCAGGCGCAGCAGGTCGGGCGCGGTGAGCTTGAGGGCGGCGGCCACCTCGGGCGCGCGGCCCGCGTCATGGTAGAGGATCGCCGCGGCCGCCTCGGGCGAGATGACCGAGAAGAAGGCGTGCTCCTGCATCAACAGCCGATCGCCCACCGCCAGCGCCAGCGCGCCGCCGCTGCCGCCCTCGCCGGTGACGACCGCCACGACCGGCGTCGGGAGCAGCGCCATCGTCATCAGGCTCTGGGCCAGCGCCTGCGCGATGCCGCGGCGCTCGGCCTCGTAGCCGGGCCAGGCGCCCGGCGTGTCCACCAGGGTCAGCACCGGCAGGTGGAACTTCGCCGCCAGCTGCATCAGGCGCATCGCCTCGCGGTAGCCCTCGGGCATGGCCATGCCGCGGTGCCAGCCCTTGGCCTCACCGGCCGCACGGTCGCGCTCGATGCCGATGACGACCACCGTCGCGCCGTCGAGCTCGCCGAGCCCGCCGATGATCGACGGGTCGTCGCCGTACTGTCGGTCGCCGTGGAGCTCGACGAACGACCCCACCAGGTGGCGCAGGTAGTCGGTGGTCCGCGGCCGGTCGGGGTGCCGCGCGATCTGTACCACCTCCCACGCCGACGGCATCGGGCCGCCTTCCGGCCTGCGCGGCAGGCGCTCGGCCGGCCGGCGGGGCAGCGGCGCCCGGCGCAGGTGGCGCACCAGGTACTGCAGCGTCTCGCGCAGACGCCGGCGGTCGAGCAGGAGGTCGACCATGCCCCCGCTGTACAGCCGCTCGGCGCGGTGGGAGTCGGGCGGCAGGTGCTCGCCGACAGTGGCCTCGATCACGCGCGGGCCGACGAAGCCGATCTGGGCGCCCGGCTCGGCGATCAGCACGTCGCCCAGCGAGGCGAACGACGCGGCGACCCCGCCGAAGGTCGGGTGCGCCAGTACGGAGACGTAGGCCAGGCCGGCCGCATGGTGCCGCGCACGCGCCGCCGCGGTCTTGGCCATCTGCATGAGCGAGAGCATACCCTCCTGCATGCGGGCGCCGCCGGTGCTCGTCACGGTGATCACGGGCAGCCGGCGACGGGTGGCCACCTCGAACGCGTCGGCGACCTTCTCGCCGACCACCGAGCCCATCGTGCCGCCCATGAACTCGAAGTCGAAAACCGCCAGCACCACCGGCAGGCCGCCGACCCGCGCCTGTCCCACCACGACGGCCTCGCGCAGCCCGGTGCGCCGGCGCGCCTCGATGAGCCGCGCGCGGTAGGCGCGCTGGTCCGCGAACCGCAGCGGGTCCACCGAGACCAGGCGCCGGTCGAACTCGCGGAACGAGCCGGCGTCCGCGATGGCGTCGATGCGGTCGCGGGCGGGCATCGCGAGATGCCAGCCGCACGCCGGGCAGATCCACAGGGCGGCCCGCAGCGTCCCGCGCCGGGTCTCGGTCCCACACGTCGGGCAGCGCACGGCCTCCGCCGCCGGGAGCGCCGGCGGCCGCCGGCTAGATGGCGCCATCGCGCCGAAGATCGGCAATCTGCGCATCGTCGTATCCCAGCTCCCGCAGGATCGTCTCGGTGTGTTGTCCCAGCACCGGCGGCGGCGCCGCGACGCGGCCGGGCGTCGCCGACAGCTTCACCGGCACGCCGGTCTGCTTGATGCGACCGGCACGCGGGTGGTCGATCTCCAGCAGCATCTCGCGGTGGCGCACCTGGGGGTCGGCGAACAGGTCGGACATCAAGTAGATGGGCCCCGCGGGCACCCCGTGACGGTCGAGCAGGTCGGCCCACGCCCGCGTGGGGCGCTGCGCGAAGATCGGCTCGAGGAGCGCGACCAGCTCCCGGCGGTGGCGCACGCGGTCGGCGTTGGTGCAAAACCGCGGGTCCTCGGCCAGCGCCGGCGCGCCGATCGCCTCCACGAACCGGCTCCAGATCGCCTCGCTGCCCACGGCCACGTTGACGTAGCCGTCGCTGGTCCTGAACGCCTGGTAGGGCACGAGCGACGGATGGGCGCTGCCCAGGCGCCCGGGGTTTTGGCCGGTGGCGAAGTAGTAGCCTGCCTGGTAGGTCATCCAGGCCACCTGGCAGTCGAGCATCGAGACGTCGATGTACTGCCCGACGCCGGTGCGCTCGCGCACCCGCAGCGCCGCCAGGATGCCAAACGCCGCGAACATGCCCGCGGCGATGTCCGTGATCGCCACCCCCACCTTGACCGGCGGCCCGCCTTCCTCGCCGGTGGTGCCCATCAATCCTCCCATACCCTGCAGGATCAGATCGTAGGCGGTCCGGTCGCGGTAGGGTCCGTCCTGGCCGAAGCCCGAGATCGAGGCGACGACCAGCCGCGGGTTCAGGGCGTGCACGACCGGCCAGCCGAAGCCCAACCGCTCCATGGTGCCGGCCCGGAAGTTCTCGACCAGCACATCGGCCCGCCGGAGCAGCCGTCGCAGGACCTCCTGGCCCGCCGGGTGCTTGAGGTTCAGGGTCAGGCTCTGCTTGTTCCGGTTGATGCCGAGGAAGTACGAACTCTCGCCGTTGATGAACGGCGGACCCCAGCCGCGGGTGTCGTCGCCGCCTGCGGGCGACTCGACCTTGACGACGCGGGCGCCGTAGTCGCCCAGCATCAGCGTGCAGTACGGGCCGGCCAGGGCCCGGGTGAGGTCGATCACGAGCAGGTCATCGAGCGGGCTCAGAGCGCACCTCCCCACCATGCCCAGTCATCGTGCCCGCAGGCGCACCCTTGCCGCCCGCGGGCCGCCCGCCCGCGGCGCAGTGCAGACTCCTCTGCCGTGGTGCCCACCGGCCCCTCCATCGTAGCAGAACGTCACACGTCCAGGGTGCCGTCCCGCAGGTGCGCGAGCCCGGCGCGCCGCACCAGGGCGGCCGCGCGGCGTTGCGCCTCGTCGACGACGGCCGCCTCGTCGAGGCCGTCGATCCGCCCGTGGCGCAGCCGCGGCCGCCCGTCCACCACCACGGCCTCCAGGTCCGCCGGCGTGCAGGCGAAGACCAGGGTGTGGACGACACGGTGCACCGGCACCACGCGCGCCGAGGTCAGCGAGACGACCGTCAGGTCGGCCGCCGCGCCCGGCGCCAGCGTCCCGCCGTCGAGGCCGAGCAGGCGCGCGCCGTCGGCCGTGGCCATCGCCAGGACGTCGTCCGGCGCGACCGGCTCGTCGCGAAGCCCCGCCACCAACGCCGCGGCCTTCATCGTGCCGAACATATCCTGCGCGTCGTTGCTGGCCGGGCCGTCGGTGCCCAGCGCCACCCGCATGCCCCGCTGCCGCATCCGGCCCACCCGGGCGATGCCGCTGCGCAGGTAGAGGTTGGAGACGGGGCAGTGCACGACGCCGACGCCGCGGTCGGCCAGCAGGGCGATCTCGTCGTCGGTCAGCGCCACCGCGTGGGCGACCACCAGTTCCGGGCGCAGGAGCCCCAGGCGATCCAGGTAGGGCACCTCGCGCATCCCGAGCGCGCGCGCCGCCGCGGTGGCCTCGGCCTCGCTCTCCGCGAGGTGCAGGTGCACGCGGGCGCCGGCGTCTACCGCCATGGCCATCAGCTCGCGCAGCCAGTCGCCCGGCGCGTGCAGCACCGTGGGCACCCCGACCCAGAAACGCACGAGCCCTCCCACCGGCGGCTGCCGCAGCAGCGCCTCGGCGTCGGCCAGGGCGCGGCGCGGCCCGGCCAGCATCGGCGCCGGCGCACCGGCGACGTACGCCGACTTGACGTGCACGCCCCGCAGGCCGGCCCGGGCCATCGCCTCGGCAGCCGCCAGGGAGACCTCGACGTCGTTGGGGAAAGCCTGAAAGTTCAGCACGGCCGCCGCACCTCCCTGCAGCGCGTCCAGCGCGCCCAGCAGCGTGAACGCGCGCACGTCGTCGGCGGTGAGCGCCTGGTACAGCGGCCGGATCACCTCGCCGTGCCAGGCCGCCAGGGCGCGCCCCGGCGCCAGCCCGCGGGCCATCGTCTGGAACAGGTGGGTGTGAGCGTTGACCAGGCCTGGCAGCACCGCGCGCCGCGCCGGTGCGGCGGGCCCCGCCGCCTCCCGGACCGCGGCGATCCGCCCGCCGGCTAGCGTCAGCGCCCCGCGCCGCGGTGGCGCCCCCGGGGAGACCAGCAGGACCGCCTCGAGCAGGTCCACCGCTCAGCCGGCCTGCGTGTACCGGAACAGCAGCCGGCCGATCAGGAGGCGGAACGCCAGGTCGCTGGCAAACCCCAGCAGGCTGATCATCGCCAGCGCGACGAAGATCCGGTCGGTCTGCACCAGCAGCCCGGCCTGCTGCAGCAGGAACCCCAGGCCCGACTCGGCGGCCAGCATCTCGGCGGGGATGATGGCCATGAACGCCGACGCCAGGGCGACCCGCATGCCCGACAGCACGTGGGGCACCGCCGAGGGGAGGACGACGAACAGGAAGATCTGCACCGGCCGCGCGCCCATCGCCTGGGCCGCGCGGACCCGCACCGGCGGTGTGGCCGCCACGCCCGCCACGGTGTTGATCACCACGATGAAGAACGTCGCGTACAGGATGAGGAAGTACTTGGACAGCTCGCCGATCCCGAACCAGATGATGGCCAGCGGGATCATGGCGGTCGGCGACAGGAACCGGAAGAACTGGAGCTGGGGGTCCGTCAGGTCGGCGACCATCGCGATGCGGCCCGCCAGCAGGCCGAAGGCGACGCCTGTCAGGCTGCCCAGGCTGAAGCCCACCGCGATGCGGCTCAGGCTGGCCGTGACGTGGGCTTCGAGTTCCCCGGTGCTGAGCATCGGCACGACGGCCCGGGCAACCCTGGCAGGCGGCGGCAGCAGGTGGGGGTTGATGACGTACGTCGAGAGCGTCTGCCACAGCGCCAGCGTCAGCAGCACCGAGACGGCGTAGCGGACCAGCCGGACGGCCGGGGCCGCGCGGCGCCGTGCCCGGGGCCGGCCCGGCGCCCGCCCGGCGGCGACCTGCACGGGCAGCGGGCGGTCAGTGGCCACCGGCGGCCCCGTCGGCGAACAGCTCGCGCACCTCGCGGTAGGCCTGGGCGAACCCCTCGACGGCGGGATCGCGGGGCCGCGGCAGCGCCACGGGCACGATCCGCCGGATCGTCGCCTCGGGCCCGGGCGACATCACCGCGATCCGATCGGCGAGCGTCACGGCCTCGGCGATGTCGTGGGTGACGAACAGGATCGTGGTGGCGGTCGCGTCCCAGATGCGCAGCAGCTCGGCGTGCATCCGGCTGCGGGTGTGGGCGTCGAGTGCGCCGAACGGCTCGTCCATCAGCAGCAGCCGCGGCTCGAGGGCCAGGGCCCGGGCGATCTGCAGGCGCTGCTGCATGCCGCCCGACAGCTGCCGCGGGAACTTGTGCCGGTGCGCGTCCAGCCCCACCAGGTGCAGGAACCGGTCGACCACCACCCGCCGCTGCGCCGCCGCCACCCCCTGCAGCCGCAGCCCGAACGCCACGTTCTCTTCCGCCGTCAGCCAGGGGAAGAGGGCGGCGGCTGAATCCTGAAACACGATGCCGCGGTCGCGCCCCGGCGCCCGCACCGGCGCCCCGTCGAAGCGGATCTCGCCGGCGGTGGGCGCCTCGAACCCGGCGGTGAGGTAGAGCAGCGTGCTCTTGCCGCAGCCGCTGGGCCCCAGCAGGCAGCAGAACTCGCCGGGGCGCACGGCAAAGGTGACGTCGCGCAGGACCGCAGGTCCGACGTCGAACGCCTTGCCGACCTCGAGGAACTCCAGCACCCGGCCGCTCCTACTTCGGCGGGGGCACCGCCAGCGCCCGGTCCACCCCGCGCAGCCCGTCCAGGTAGACGAACTCGGACCACGCCAGCGGCTCGGCGAGCAGGCCGGTCTCGCGCATCCAGTCGGCGACGCTGCCGAGGTCCTGGTAGAAGCGCTCGTCGAAGCGCAGGAGCAGCTCGGTGATGTCGTACATGGGGCCGGCCTGCAGGACGTCGAGCTGGAACTTCCTGGCCAGGTAGGCCAGGACCTGGGTCTTGTGCCGCTGGGCGTACTCGCGCCCCCGCACCGACGCCGCCAGGAACCGGTCCACGGTCGCCCGGTTCTTGCGGATCCAGTCGGTGCGCGCGCTGATCATGGTGTAGTAGCCGGACCCTACCGCGTCGGCGTGGGCCAGGATGTGCACGCGGTCTCCGGAGACCTCCAGCGCCCGCTGGGGGAACGGCGCCCAGAAGAAGAAGCCGTCGATATCGCCCCGGTCGAGGGCGGCGATCGCCGCCGGCGCGTCCATGTTCACGATGGTGACGTCGCGCTCGGTCATGCCGTTCTTCCGGAGGTAGGCCCAGATGAAGTGCGACCCCGACGAGCCGACGCGGATGGCGATGCGCTTCCCGCGCAGGTCGGCAGCCGACCGGATGGCGCGCCGCACCACCAGGCCGTAGCCCTTGGCGTTGCGCTCGACCGGCGCGATCACCCGCGTGGCGTGCCCGGACTCGGACCAGTTGCGGATGGCCGGCACGTCGCCACTGTAGACGATGTCACCGGCCCCGGCGCGGAACGACTGCCACGCCGTGGTGCCCGAGGCGAAGTAGCGGAAGACGACCTCGAGACCCTCCTCCGCGTAGTACCCCTGTTCCTGCGCCATCTCGAAGGGCGTCGTCTGCACCTGCTGCTGGCTGAACACCACGATCCGGGGCCGGCCCTGCCCCACCGATGGCCCTGCCGCAGCGGTCAGGACCAGGGCGACCGTGCCGGCCACCAGCGCCGTGCCCGTCCACTTGCTCACCTGACATCCCTCCTTCGCGCGGGCCCCGCTGGGGCCCGCGTCGCCCTAGCACACGTCGTCCAGCGTCACCCACCCGTCGCGCTCGCCCGCCAGGCAGGCGGCGCAGATGCACAGCTCGGCGAACTGCTCCAGCCGCACGAGCCCGGGCTCCTCAGGCGGCCGGGCCCGGTCGCAAAGGATGCACGTCACCGCCGGCGCCGGCGCGCGCCCGTCGTGGCCCATCAGTAGACCACCCCCGTCCAGAAGTCGCGCGGCAGACGCAGCAGCGGTGCCACGCCGCTGCGCGCGATCGCCGCTCGCGCCTCTTCCGTCGCCACCGCCATCACCTCGGCTTCGTCCACCAGCACCGCCCGCCCGCCGCGCACCACCACGCGGCCGTCCACCAGCACGGTCTCCACGTCGTGCCCGCACGCCTTCTCCACCAGGCGGTGCTCGATCAGGTAAGGCGGGACCAGGTGCGGTTGCTGCAGGCGGACGAGCACCACGTCGGCGCGCTTGCCGGGCTCGAGGGACCCCAGCGTGTCGGCGACGCCCATGGCCTGCGCGGCCTCGATGGTGACCATGCGCAGCGCGCGGCCCGGCGGGAGGACGTAGGGTGTGGCGAAGTGGACGCGCTGCAGCGTCATCGCCATGCGCATGTCTTTGAACAGGTCGAAGGTCGTGTCGGCGGTGCCGTCGCTGGCGATGGCGACCGTGACCCCGCGCGCCAGCATCTCCACCACAGGCACCCGCGCCTTGAACTGGTAGATGCGCCGCGAGGTGGGGCAGTGCGAGACCTTGGTGCCGGTGGTGGCCAGGATCTCGATCTCGCGAGGGCTGGCGCCGGTGCAGTGGGCCAGCAGCACGTCGGGGCCGAGGATGCCGGTCTGCTCGTGCACCCACTGGATGGCCCCGCCGTAGGCGTGCGTGTGGATCCCCACGCGGTACCGGTCGGCCAGCTCGCGCATGACCGCCGCCTGCCGGCGCGCCACGGGCAGGTCGGTCTCGTCGAACATCGGGTCGTAGGGCGAGGGCGCCAGGAAGCGCGAGGCACTCACCCAGACAGCCACGCGGCCGCCGGCACCGCCGTGCCAGGCGCGGATGACCGCCTCCGTCGTCGCCACGCAGTCCTCGAACGAGACCCGGACGTCGGTCTTCACGCCGTCGGTCCAGTGGGAGAACGTCTTGGGCCAGGGCGGCCGCGGCGGCCCCACCCCCACTGCCACCCGGCCACCCACGGCCACAGCGCCGCGGCAGAAGGCCTCAGCGTAGCGCGGGTCGTCGGCCCGGGGCGCGGAGCCCAGCATGGCCATGCCGCAGGTCGTCCCGAACTTCAGCCGCTCCAGGGTGGCCAGCATGCCGTCGGCGTGCCAGAACGCCGGCGTGCTGCCCCGGAAGTAGATGTGGTCCATCAGCCGCCGCCAGCCCGCCGGCGGCAGGTGCTCGCCGATGTGCTTGACCAGCGAATGCCCCGCGTGGCCGTGGGTGTCGATCAGCCCCGGGAGCACGGCGCGTCCCCGCGCGTCGAGGACCTCGCGCGGCCGGTACCGCGCCCGCAGAGCCGCGCTGGACCCGACGGCCACGATCCGGCCGTCGGCGATGGCCACGGCGCCGTCGGGGTGCACCGTCGAGGCGGCGTCCATGGTCAGCACGTAGCCGCCGTCGATCAGCAGGTCGACGGCCGCGGGCTCGTCGCGCGCGGGAGCCATGGCGTGCTAGCGCCGGCGCGGCCGGCCGGCCCGCTCGGCCGGTCTCCTCCCGGTGGGTCGCCGCCCGGTGGCCCGGGGCGTCTGCGCCGGGGCTCCGCGGGCCCGCGGGCGCGGCCCCCGCGCCGCGCTCGCTGCGGCGGCCTGCGGCGCCGGGGCCGGCGCGCCGCCATCGGCCTCGACGAACGCCACGAACCGGCAGAACGCGGCCTCGCCGCCCTTGAAGCGGAACGGGAAGCACCCCACCCACACCCGCCGGTTCAGGATCTCGTCGATCTCCCCGCCCACGTTCTCGACGTGGAAGACGCCCCTGGGGAACAGCAGGGTGTGGGTCGCCTGGTAGTCCTGCGGCCAGGGAAACGCCTTGTCGATGGCCATGCCGATCTTCTTCTCGACCTCGGGGATCAGGTCGCGGCGCGCCTCGCGCACCTTGGTGTTGAACGGGTGGTCGGTGGAGATGGCGTCGATGGCCATCCAGCGGACGCCGCGGTCGAGCACCCACTGGCAGAACTCGGCCCGCGGCCCCGGGTGGCGCAGGAACGCCCGCGGCAGGTCGGGCCGCGCGTCGGGGTGGTGGCGCCGGGTGGTCGGCGACCAGTCCTCGTTGTAGTAGGCGTGGTAGCCGGTGTGGATCACCAGGATGTCGCCGCGTTCGATGCGGGTGTCGTACTTCCGCTCCCAGGCCTCGAAGTGCTCGGGGCCGTAGAGGTCGTAGTCTCCGATCCCGAACTGCTGCAGGTCGACGACGCAGGCGGGACCCACCAGGTGCTGGATGGGGATGCCGGCCACGTCGGGCCCCGGGTCGTAGAAGTGCAGCGGCGCGTCCAGGTGGGTGGCGATGTGGTTGGTGGTGCTCAGGTGCTGGGCGTTGACGCCCTCGAAGGCGATCTTCTTGACCCACGTGACCTTGGGCCCCTCGTAGTAGGCGAAGGGCGGCGAGTCGACACTGAAGTTCTGCGAGAGGTCCAGCACCCGTACACCCGACAGCTCCGCCGGTTTCATCCCCAGTCGCTCCTCCTCACCGATTGTGTACCGATCAGTTCCCCCCGCGCACCACAGGATACCACTTCGCGCCGGCCGCGGTGCTGCCCTGGCGGCCCCGGAGGAAACGCCGGCAGCCCTGCCGGTGCCCGCGCCCTATAGCCGCACGACCAGTCCGGTGACGCCGGCCAGCACGCCGGCGAGCCCGGCCGCCACCCCCAGACGGTGGGCCTGTCGGGCCGGCAGCAGGCGCTCCAGCACCGTGACCGTCGCCAGGGCGACCAGGACCCAGCTGCCCATGGCACTGACCAGCATCATGGCGGCCATGAGCGCCCAGCAGCAGCCCAGGCAGAACCCCGCGTAGCGCACCCCGAACCACACCGCAGCTGCGCTGCCAGGGCGGTAGAACGTCTGGACGGTCGCCAGCGGCGCCCGACAGCGGCGCAAGCACGCGTGCTTCAGCGGCGTGAGCTGGTAGAGCCCGGCCGGAAGCAGCGCGCCGGCGCCAGCAGGCCACAGGTCGCGCGTCGCCCACACCGAGAGGCCGGCCGCCATCCACACGCCGAGGTAACCGGCCCACCAGAGGCCGAGGTAGATCTCCCGTGGCGGGGGGCCCTGGTGGCCCCGCCACACGGCCACAGCCACCGGCAGCGTGACCGGCACCATCAGAGCCGCCACCATCGCCGCCCAGCCACTCAGGAAGAGGAGGGGCGTCACGGCGCCGTTGCCGGTGCCTACGGGCCGGCCAGGTCGAACACGCCGAAGAAGCCGCTACGTCCGGTGTGGTCCCAGTGGTGGCCCGCCCCGCGGAACCAGCTGGCCACGGCCTTGGCGACGTACACGGGGTCGACGAAGTGCATCGAGCCGCGGATTTCGGTGAGTCGGTCCGGCGTACCGCAGTCCAGCGCCTCAAGCGTGAAATCCATGACACCGGGAATCCAGAAGCGGCGCCCGCGCGGCCCGACGGTGCACCGCATAGGCGCGTACTCCACGCGCTGAACACGCTGGATCAGCCGCCCCGGAAACTTATAGGGCCCTCCGGCCTGACCGCTGAAGATGGCTTCCAGGGCCTCTCGTTGTGGCGGACTGGCCTGCTCGTCGATGTACAGAATCACTTCCATGCGGCCGGTCCAGAAGTGACCGCCGACCATCAAGACCTGCACCGCCGTCAGCCCGACCAGCGACACCTCCCCGTAGTGTCCCTCGGTGATGTGGTACGCCTGCAGCGAGTGACACTCGCCATCGGTCGGCGGCGACCGGAAGACGCACGGGCAGGCGGTGACGCAGTTGCACGACTCGAAGTACTCACCGCGCACGCGCCAGGGAACCACCGTGCTCATCGACGCTCACCGCCGCGGTTCCACGATCCGATCGGCGATCTCGTCGATTTTCTCCTGGCGGCGGACGACCGCCTGGTAGACCTGCATGACCCGCTGCGTCACGTCGGCGGATACGTTCCGCGGGGGCAGCAGCGTCATGCCGGCGCCGGGGCGCATCTCGTAGTATCCGCCCGTGCGCCCCTTGAGGATCTGCTGGGTGATGTGCGTGTACGGCTTGGAGAAGTTGAACAGCAGCGAGGTGGTGAAGTGCTGGGGCGCATACGACGTCTTGTCCGTGTAAAACGTGGTGAGGAGCACTGGGCGCCGACTGGCGCTGGCAGCCTCGATGATGCCGACCTGGCCCAGGTTGACGCTCACCACGATGAAGTCCACCCCCACGGCGATCTGCGACTCGGCGGCCTGCCGGGCCTTGACGGGGTCATTCTGATCGCCGACGAACGTGTAGAGCACCTCCGCCCGCGGATTGTACCTGGCCGTGGCCTGGAAGATGGCGTTGATCGACGAAACGAAGTCGGGCAGCCGGATCCCGGCGATATAGCCGATCTTCTGGCTGCGGGTGGCCAGCGCTGCCAGCACGCCCAGCACGTAGAACCCCTCGTAGAACTTCCTCCCGATGTTCCACACGTTGGGCGGCAGGTTGGGCACCTGACCGCTGGACTCCATGATGAATACCGCATCGGGGAACAGCGGAGCCAGCTTCTGCACGATGGTCAGGTACTGTCCGCCGTGGAAAGCCACGATCCGGTAGCCGGCGTGCAGGTACTCCCGCGCCACACGCTCGGCATCGGCCACCGCCACATTTTCGGAGTGGGCTACGTCGACACCCAACGTCGTGCGCGCCTCCTGAAGCGCGTGGTAGCCGACGAAGTTGAAGTCGGCATCCTGAATGGTGCCGGGCATGATCATGGCCAGCCGCGGCCGGGCCGGCCCGGCGTCTCCCGTCCCTCCCAGCAGGCCCGCCGCCAGCGTTCCCACCAGCAGCAGGACCGACAGTCCACGGACACAACGGTCCATCCTATCCTCCTCCCTTCGTGCTTCACCATACCGTGCGGCTCGCACACCTCTCCCTGTAACCGCAAGACACGGAGCTATGTCCGCGCCTCCCGGGCGTAGGCCCGGCCCAGGGCAGCCGGGGCCTCGGCGCCACGGAACACCCGCACCAGCACCACGATCGCGAACAGGTACGGCAACATCAGCAGCGCTTGGGTGGGCACCGCACGGGTAACCAGCGCCAGCCGGAACTGTAGCGCCTCGACGTAGGCGAACAGCACTGCCCCGGCCAGCGACAGCCCTGGCCGCCAGCGGCCAAAGATGACCAGCATCAGCGCGATCCAGCCCCGTCCCGCGCTCATCCCCTCGGTAAACGTCCCCGTGATGGTCATGGGCAGCGTGGCGCCCGCCAGCCCCATGAGCGCTCCACCGACGACAGTGGCGCCATAGCGCAGCGCAAAGACGTTCACGCCTACAGCATCGGCCGCCCTGGGGTTTTCGCCGGCAGCGCGCAGACGCAAGCCCAGCGTCGTGTGCAGCAGCACGACGTGCACGGCCACCGCCAGCCCCGCCGCGCCGTAGACCAGCACATGCTGCTGGAACAGGATCGGCCCTACCACTGGCAGCGTCGCCAGCGCCGGTACCGGAAGCGCCGGCAGGGTAGGAATGCGCTGCGGCGTGACCTGCACGCCGATGAACAGCCGGTACAGCAGCGACGCCAGGCCCACGGTCAGTACGTACAGCACCAGCCCCACGGTGACCTGATCGCGCCGCAGGACGACGGCATAGTACGCCAGCAGCGCCGCCACGACCGCCCCGGCGGTCGCGGCGAGCAGCATGCCGGCCTCGAGCCGCCGAGTGAAGAAGACACCCAGGAAGCCGCAGACCGCGCCCAGCAAGAGCGTGCCCTCGATGGCCAGATTGAGTACCCCGCTGCGCTCGGTCAACAGCTCGCCCAGCGCCGCCAGCCCCAGCGGGACGGCCATCACCACCGTCAGGCGCAGCAGTTCAGGGTCGACGAAAACCCCCAAGCTCACGAGCCCATGACCACCGTCTCGGGTCGCGGCGCGCGTCGCACGACCTCGCGCAGCCCCTCCACCAACAGCAGCACCAACAGGATCACCGCCTGGAAGACGAAGACCGCACTGGCGGGTAGTCCGATCGACCGCTGCAGCGAGTCGGACCCGACGAGTAGCGCGGCCATCAGCAGCGCCGCCACCATGGCGCCCATCGGGTGCCGGCGCGCAATGACGGCGATGAGAATGGCCATGATGCCGTACCCGGGCGACAGCCCCAGGATCAATCGCTGGTGGAAGCCTGTGACCTCGATGGCGCCCGCCAGACCGGCGAGCGCGCCCGAAAGGAGCAGGGTGATGACCGTGATGCGGCCCAGCGCGATGCCCCCCAAGCGCGCCGCCCTGGGGTTGTCGCCCACCGCGCGGATCTGGTAGCCTAGCAGCGTCCGCGCCAGCATCCACGCCACGGCGACGCCGGCGGCCAGCACCAGCACGATGCCCGCGTGCGCGCCGCCGCGGAGCACCATCGGGAGTGCCGCAGCGGACGGAATGGGCCGGCTGATCGCCTCGCCAGCCACCGGGTCGTTCCACGGCCCGGTGGCGAGATACTCGGTGAGGAACAGCGCCACGAAGTTGAGCATGACGGTCACGAAGACCTCGCTGACCCCGGCGCGGGCGCGCAGCAGTGCCGGGGTGAGCACCCACAGGGCCCCGCCGGCCACTCCCGCCAAGAGCACCGCAACCACCAGCACCGCTCCGGGCAGCCCGATGCCGGCCAGCGCGAACGCCAGACCGGTGGCGGCGATGGCGCCTGCGTAGATCTGGCCGTCCACCCCGATGTTCACGTAGCCCCCGCGCATCCCGACCACCACGGCCAGGCTGCCGAGCATCAGCGGCGTCGCCTTGTTCAACGTCTGGGCGACCCCGCCAGCGCTCCCCACCGAGGCCCGGGCCAGCGTGGCGAAGGCGGCCCCCACGTCACCGCCCAGAAGCGCGATGACCAGGGCGCCGACCACCGCCGCCACCACCACCGCGACCACGTAGGCGGTGACGTCCGCCAGCGGTGCTGGGCGGCCGGCGGTGGCCAGGCCCGAGAGGGAGCGCACCGTCATACGGCGGTTCCCACCATCAAGGCGCCGATCCGGTATGGGTCGTACGCCTCTTGCGAGAAGGTGCCGGTGAGGCGGCCAGCGGCCATGACCATCAGGCGGTCGCACAGCGCCATGAGCTCGTCCAGATCCTCGGAGACCACCAGCACCGCGCCGCCCCGCTGCCTGAAGTGGCGCAGCCGGTCGTGGATGAATCGCGTGGAGGGCACATCGAGGCCCCGCGTGGGGTTGAGCGCTACGAGCAGGCGCCCGCCTGCCCGCTCGGCCAACAGCAGGGCGCGCGCCACCAGGACCTTTTGGATGTTGCCACCTGACAGCGCCGCGGTGGGGATCTGCGGGCCTGGCGCGACGATCCGGTACGCGGCAATGGCCTCGCGCGCCAGCGCCTCGGCCTGGCGGCGATTGTACCGCCACCCGCGGAAGAGCACCCGGTGCAAGCCCAGCAGCAGCGTGTCGGCGAGACTCTGCCGGGGCAGGATGCCGTCCGCGAGCCGATCTTCCGGGACGAACGCGAGCCCCCGATCCAGGCGGGCTGCCACCGGCGCGTGCGTGATCTCCAGCCCATCGAGCACAATCCGGCCGCCCGTCACCGGCCGGACGCCCACCACTGCTTCGGCGAGCTCGCGCTGCCCGTTGCCGGAGATCCCCGCGATCCCCACGAGCTCCCCCGACCGCACCATCAGGGACACGCCACGCACCGCCACACCGCCCCGGTGGTCCGGGACCACCAATTCCTGTACCTCCAGGATCGGGACGCCGCCCCCGGGGGGCCGGTCGGGCGCCAGGTCGGGCAGGCGCTCGCCGATCATGAGCTCGACCAGGCGTCCGGCGTCCGCCTCGTTGGCCGCCACCGTGGCCACCACCCGCCCCTGACGCATGACGGTGATGCGGTCGGCGGCAGCCAGCACCTCGCGGATCTTGTGGGTGATGAAGATAATGGTGACCCCGCCCCGGGTGACCTCGCGCAGAGTGGCGAAGAGGCGGTCCACCTCCCGGGGAGTCAGCAGCGTGGTCGGCTCATCCAGGATCAGCACCCGTGCCCCACGGTAGAGCGCCTTGAGGATCTCTACCTTTTGCTGCACGCCCACCGGCAGGGCACGCGCGGGGGTGTCAAGGTCGACGGGCAGACCGTACCGGGCTGCCAGCGCCTCCACGTCGACACGGCGCTGCGCCCGACGGAGCAGCAGCCCGGGGCCCTCGCGGCCCAGCACAATGTTCTCTAGGGCCGAGGCGTGCCCCACCAGCTCGGAGTGCTGGTGCACCATGCCGATCCCCAGGGTCACAGCGTCACGGGGCGAGGCAATGCGCACCGGACGTCCTTCCAACCGGATCTCGCCGGCATCGGCCCGGTAGAGCCCCGCCAGCACGTTCACCAGCGTGGTCTTGCCGGCACCGTTTTCGCCCAAAAGGGCGTGGATCTCTCCGGACCGCACCGCGACGTCGACGCCGGCCAGAGCTACCACGTCGCCGAAGCGTTTCCAGACTCCCCGCATCTCGACCAGGGGCCGTGTGCTCATCACCAGACGATCCCGGATCCTGCGGACCACAGAGTGGGTACGACGCGCAGCAGCCGCGGTCCTTGCGCGGCAGGGAAATCCGCGGGCGGGGCCTAATTTTTGACCGACTCCATTGTGGCTAACTCACCGCTGCAGAGGGACTGACCGTGGACCTGATCATCCGGCGGGCGACCACCATCGACGGACGGATCGTCGACATCGGCGTCGCCGGCGAACGGATCGCCCGCGTGATCCCGACGCTGGCGGAACGAGCGCCCGAGGAGATCGAGGCGAACGGTGGGCTGGTGACGCCGGCTCTGGTGGAGATCCACATCCACCTGGACGCCGTGCTCACCGTGGGCGAGCCGCGCTACAACCAGACCGGTTCGCTGTTCGAGGGCATCGAGATCTGGAGCGAGCGTGTCAAGACGCTCTCGGCCGACGACGTGAAGCGCCGCGCCGACCGGGCGATCCGGTGGATGCTGGCCCACGGCGTGACCCACATCCGCACCCACGTGGACGTCTGCGACCCGGGCCTGGTGGCGCTGCGGGCGCTGGTGGAGCTGCGGGAGGTCTGGAAGGACGTCGTGACGATCCAGCTCGTCGCCTTCCCCCAGCAGGGCATCTATGCGTTTCCCGACGGCGAGGCGCTGCTGGCGCAGGCCCTGGCCCTGGGCGCCGACGTCGTGGGCGGCATCCCCCACTACGAGTGGACGCGCGAGGATGGCGAGCGCGACGTGAAGACCGCGCTGCGCCTGGCCCGCGAGCATGGCCGGCCGGCCGACCTGCACTGCGACGAAACCGACGACGACCAGAGCCGGTTCCTCGAGCTGGTGGCAGCCGAGACGATCCGGCTGGGGCTGCAGGGGCGGGTGACCGCCAGCCATACCACGGCCATGCACTCGTACAACAACGCCTACGCGTACCGGCTGATGCGCTGGATGCGGGCTGCCGGCGTCCACATCGTCACCAACCCGCTGGACAACGCGGTGCTGCAGGGCCGGTTCGACGGCTACCCGGTCCGCCGCGGCTACACCCGCGTCAAGGAGCTGCTGGCCCACGGCATCAACGTGGCCCTGGGCCACGACTCCATCATGGACCCCTGGTACCCGCTGGGCGTGGGCGACCCGATCCAGGCCTGCTTCGTCATGGTGCACTACGGCCACATGTCCGGCTACGAGGAGTTCCGGACCCTGCTGGAGATGGTGACGACCCGGGCGGCCGCGTGCTTCGGCCTGTCCGACTACGGCCTCGCCGAGGGCAGGCGCGCCGACCTGGTGGTCTTCGCCGCGCCCACCCCCATGGACGTGATCCGCACCCTGAGCCCGCGGCTGGCGGTCATCTCGGGCGGCCGCCTGGTAGCCCGCACCACGCCGGCGCGCGCCGAGGTGCTGATCGGCGGCCGGGCCGAGGCGGTGAGCTTCCTCCGATGAGCACGCCTGCGGCGCGAGCCGGGCCGAGGTTGCCGCTGGGTGACCTGCGGTCGTGGGCGGTCTTCGCCGCCATCATGACCGGCGCGTGGGAGGTGGCCTCGCGCATCTACGCCCAGCCCTACCTGCTGCCTGCCCCCTCGGCCATCGCGCGCGAGCTGCGCGACAACGCCGGGCTGGTCTTCGGCTACACCTGGATCACCACCCAGGAGGTGGTGCTCGGCTTCTTGATCGGCGCCGCGGCCGCGCTGCTGGGTGCCATGGCCTTCATCTGGCTGCCCCGGGGGCTCGAGCAGTTCCTGTTCCGGATCGTGGTGACCCTGAACAGCACGCCCTTCGTGGCCCTGGCCTCCCTGGCCGTGGTGTGGTTCGGCCTGGGCCTGCGCAGCAAGGTGATCATCGCCGCCCTCTACACGTTCTTCGCGGTCCTCTACACCACCCACAAAGAGTTCGTCTCGGTCGAGGTCATCCGCGAGCAGCTCATGGACGTCTACAACGCCACGTGGTGGCAGCGCATCGTCCTGCTGAAGATCCCCTCGGCGCTGCCCATCATCTTCGTGAGCCTCAAGGGCGGCGTGATGGCGGCGGTGAACGGGGCGATCGTCGGCGAGCTCTACGGTGCGTCGGAGGGCCTGGGGTACATGATCCTGGACTCGCGCTACGTGGCCAACACCACCCGGGTGTTCCTGGCCGCGGTGTTCTGTACCGTGATCGGGTGGCTGCTGCTCGGCGTCGTCACCGTGGCCGAGCGGCTGGCGCTGCCGTGGCATGTCAGCATGGCGGAACGCCGGTAGGGGGTGCGCGCGGCACGGGCGGCCTGCCACGCCGGTCAACGTGTGCGGTGCACCAGCAAAGGAGGAGAAGCGATGCGAAGCGCGCTAAGGCTCGCCGTGGCAGTGCTGGCGTGCGCCGTGATCCTGGGCCCCGCGCCCGTGCTGCGGGCGCAGGGCACGACCCGCGTCACGATCTTCGAGGCCTGGTTCATCCACAACGAGTCCATGGGGGATCCGGTTGCCGTCGAGAAGGGCTTCTACAAGCAGCTGAACCTGGACGTGAAGGTCGTGGGGGGCGGCCCGGGCCTGTCGCCCATCGAGCGCACCATGGCCGAGGCCAAGAAGGGCGTCATCGCCTTCGGCGTCGACTACCCGTACAACATCCTGGAGGCCCGGGAGAAGCAGAAGCTGCCCCTGGTCGTCGTCGCCCACGACTTCCAGAAGTCGGCCGTGCGGCTGCTCTCCTGGAAAGAGCTGAAGGGGCCCCAGGACATCTCGGGCACCGTCGCCACCTGGATCGGCTACGACAAGCAGATCAAGGCCGCCATCGGCCCCGACTGGGAGAAGAAGATCAAGATCGTGAACCAGCAGGGCGACCCGGCCACCATCGGCTCGTGGCTCAAGAAGGAGTACATCTTCGCCCACGCCATGGCCTACAACGAGGTCCTGGTGGCCAAGCGCACCGCCAAGGAGAAGTACTGGGTCTACGACTTCCCAAGCTTCGGCATCGACTGGCCCGAGAACGTGGTCTTCACCACCGAGGAGATCGTGCAGAAGTACCCGCAGGCGGTGCAGGCGTTCGTCACCGGCCGCTACCAGGGCTACAAGTACGCCCTGGCCAACCGTCAGGAGGCCGTGCAGATCCTGCTCAAGTACAACAGCAACCTCAAGGGCGGCGAGGCCCACGAGCTGGAGGGCATGGACGCCATCGCCGCCATCATGATCACCGAGGGCTCGAAGAAGAACGGCCTGGGATGGGTCGACCCGGCAGGCTGGGAGCGCGTGGCGCGGGACATGGTGCGCGCCAGGCTGCTGGCGGCCTCGACCGACCACAAGGCCGCCTACACCACGAAGTTCCCCAGCAAGGTGATGCCGTAGGAGCCCGGAGGGGAGGAGCAGCCGCTCCTCCCCTCCGGCGCACGCCGCCGATGCGCCCCGCTGCGTCCGACGACGTGGTGATCCGCCTGGAGGGCGTCTCCAAGGCCTACGCGGTGGGCCGGGCGCCTGCCGCGGGGGCGACGCTCGACGTCGTGCACGACGTCTCGCTCGAGGTCCGCCGCCGCCAGTTCGTCTCGATCATCGGCCCCTCGGGCTGCGGCAAGACCACGGTGCTGTTCATGCTGGCCGGGCTGCGGGAGCCCACGGCCGGACGGATCGAGGTGTGCGGCCGGCCGCCGCGGGAGGCCGTGCGGGCGGGCCTCTCCACGGTGATCTTCCAGCAGCCGGTGCTCTTCGAGTGGCTCACCGCCGAGGAGAACGTCTTACTGCCGCTGCGCATGCGGGACCCGCGGTGGTGGGCCTGGCCGCTGCGCCGCCACCGCCACCTGGCGCAGGCGCGCCGGGCGCTGGAGCTGGTGGACCTGGGCCCCTTCGTGGGCTACCACCCGGACAAGCTCTCGGGCGGCATGCAGCAGCGCGTGGCGCTGGCGCGCGCCCTCACGCTCGACCCCCAGGTGCTGCTGCTGGACGAGCCCTTCGGCGCCCTGGACGAGATCACGCGTGACCGGATGAACCTGGAGCTGATCCGGCTCTTCGAGGACCGCCAGCTCACCATCGTCTTCGTCACGCACTCGATCGAGGAAGCGGTGTTCCTCTCCGACCGCGTGGTCGTCATGAGCCGGGGGCCCTCGCCGCGCACAGGGTCCAGCGTCGTGCGCGTCGTCGACGTGGACCTGCCCCACCCGCGCCATCCGGCCCTCAAAGACGAGGCCGCCTTCTTCCAGAAGGTGAAGGAAGGCCGCGAGGCGCTGCGCGAGGCGCAGGCGACCGGTCAGCCGAGCGCGGCGCTGGCCGCCCCGTAGATCCGCGTGCGCTGGCCGGGCGGCCGGCGCGTCCCCAGCACCATGTAGTGCGTGGACCGCACGCGGCGGAAGCCCGCGCGCTCCAGCAGCACCGCCGCCGCCGCGTTGGCGCGCGGAGTGAGTGTCACCGGGCCGCTCTCGAACCCCAGTGCCGACGCCGCCACGAGGAGCGCCCCGGCATCGGCAGGGGAGGCGGCCGCCCACGGCCCCAGGCGCCGCGCCTGCGCGATCAGGTAGCCGGCGAGCGCGCCACGCGGGCCGTCGACCGCAAGGGCCCGGCCGGGGTGCGCGTCCAGCAGCTCCTGCAGCACCGCGCGGCGGTCGCCGCCGAAGACGCGCGCGTCGGCGGCCGCGAGCGCGTCGAGGTCGCCTGCGCGCAGGGACCGGACCCGCGCCTCCGGCGCGCCGCGCGCCTGCGCGCGCGGCGGCTGCGGGGGTGCGGCCGGCAGGGCCGCGCCGCCCCAGGGTGTCCCCCCGGCGTGCTCCCAGACGTCGGTCAGGTCGACCTCCACGAAGCCGACCCGCCGGCACAGGGCCGCGCCGGCGTCGCTGGCGTCGACGGCCACGTGCGGCATCCCCCGCGCGGCAACCCAGCCCAGCCAGTGCTGCAACAGCGCCATGCCCACCCCGCGCCCCTGCGCCGCGGGGTGCACGGCGAACAGCCCGCCGTAGACGAACGTGCCGTAGTCCAGCCCGCCGGTCACCCCGACGGGAGCACCGTCCAGGACGGCCAGGAACCAGCCGTCGGCCTGCAGCCGCAACAGCTGCTGCAGCGAGGCCAGCCGGCTCTCGTCGATCTCGAAGGCCGCCTGCACGATCCGGTCCGCTGCCTCCAGGTCGCGGGGGAGGAGCGGCCGGATCGCCAGGCCGGCCGCGACCACTACTCCACCTCGAGGATCATCTCGATCTCGACGGCGATCTTGCGGGGCAGCGAGCCCATCCCCACCGCCGAGCGCGCGTGCCGGCCCGCCTCGCCGTAGAGCGCCACCAGCAGATCGGAGCACCCGTTGATCACCTCGGGTTGCCGGTCGAACTCGGGCGTGCAGTTGACCATGCCCAGCAGCTTCACCACACGCTTCACGCGGTCTAGGTCGCCCAGGGCCTCTTTCACCGACGCCAGGCAGTTCAGCCCGACCAGCCTGGCCGCCTCGTACCCCTGCTCGACCGTCAGGTCCTGGCCGACCTTGCCGGTGAACACCAGCGCGCCGTCGCGGTGGGGCCCGTGCCCTGAGACGAACAGGAGGTTGCCGACACGCACGGTGCGCACGTAGTTGGCCACCGGCGCCGGCGGCGGTGGCAGCTGCAAACCCATCTCGGCGAGCCTGGCCTCGACCTTCATGCATCTCCTCCTCTGCGGTGTGATGTGATGGCCTCTGGTACGCGATGTGACGGCCCGCTGGGGGAGATACGACGCCGAGGGCGATCGTCCCGCCGGTGCGGAGGAATCCTCTCCCGAGCGCCCAACCCTGTGTCCATGCCCCTGCGGGCGGTGACCTTCGACGTCTACTCGGCCCTGTATGACATCACCACGGGGCTGGCCGGGGCCGTCGGTGACCTCTACCGGCACCGGGGCCTGGCTGGGGATCCGATATCGGTAGCGCGGAGCTGGCGGCAGAAACACATGGAGTACCTGCTGATAGCCAACTCGCTGGAGCGCGAGCCGGCATCGAACCGCCGCGCCATCGAGGCGTCGGCGCGCTGGGCGGTGCGGGCGCTGCAGCCGCCGATCGGGGCCGACGAGCTCGCGGCGCTGGTCGCGGCGTGGACGCGGCTCCCGCCCTGGCCCGAGGCAGTGGAGGTCCTGCAGGCGGTCCGGCGGCGGCCGCTCGTGCTGGCCACGCTATCGAACGGCGATGAGGCAATGCAGCGCGACCTGCTGGCCACCCTGCCCGTGGCGTTCGACGTCGTGATCTCCACCGAGGGTGGGAAGTTCAAGCCACACCCGTCGGTCTACGCGCGGGCGCTGGCCCGCCTCGGCGTGGACGCGGGCGTGGTGCTGCACGTGGCCGGCTCGCCCACCGACGCCATGGGCGCCACCGCTGCCGGGATCCGCACCGTCTGGGTAAACCGGGCCGGCGACGCGGTGCTCGACCCGCGGTTCGCGCCGGCCTGGGAGGTGGCCGACCTGCGGGGGATCCCGCCCCTGCTGGATCGGCAGGCGTAGACGCGCCTCCCCTCACCGGCCGCTCGACCCTCGCCCACGAGCCCGCCGGCACGGCCCACCGCGCCGGCGCGTCACGTGCGCAGCCGCGGGTCGAGGTGGTCGCGCAGCGCGTCGCCGAAGACGTTGAACGCCAGCACCGCCAGGCTGATCGCCAGGCCGGGGAAGACGGCCATCCACGGCGCCTTCGTGGCGAAGTCCACGGCGGCGCCCCGCAGCATCAGCCCCCAGGCCGGCGTCGGCTCCGAGACCCCGAGCCCCAGGAACGAGAGCGACGCTTCCAGCAGGATCGCCTGCCCCAGGAATGCGGTGAGCATCACCAGGTAGGGCGCCATCACGTTGGGCGCCATGTGCCGGGTGATGATGTGCGCGTGGCCCCCACCCGTGGCGCGCGCCGCCTCGATGTAGACCATCTGCCGCACCCCGAGCGCGCTGCTGCGCACCACTCGCGCGGCCCGCGGCAGGAACGAGAGCGCGATGGCCAGGATCAGCTTGCCGGTCCCGGCGCCGATCAGCGACACGATCGCCATGGCCAGGATGATGATGGGGAAGGCCAGCAGCACGTCCACCAGCCGCTGCACCAGCAGGTCGGTGAGGCCGCCGAAGTAGGCGCTGGCGACGCCGATGGCGCCGCCCAGGGTCGCCCCCAGCACCGAGGCGCCGAACCCGACGAGCGTGGCGGTGCGGGCCCCGTAGAGGATGCGGCTGAGGACGTCCCGGCCGAACGCGTCGCTGCCGAACCAGTGGGCGCGCCCGGGGGGCGCGAACATCGCGGAGAAGTCCGTGGCCACCGGGTCGTAGGGCGCGATCTGCGTGGCCAGCAGCCCGGCCAGCAGCATCGCCACGATGGCCGCGGCGCCGGCCGCGCCCACCGGATAGCGGCGCACGAAGCGCCAGGCCGGATGGCGGCGCAGGGCCAGCGGTGGCGCGAGCCGCACGCCGGCCGCCGCCTCAGGGTCGCCCCGGACGGTCGCCATCACGCCCCCACCCGCGGCCGCCCCGGGTCTCTGTCGGCCCGCGCCCACCCCAGCCATCTCCCGGCCCGCGACTCGGGGCGCCTACGCGTAAGCCACCCGCGGGTCGATCCACGCGTAGAGCAGGTCCGTGAGGAAGTTGACCACGACGTAGGCCGCCGCCACCAGCAGCAACAGCCCCTGGATCAGCGTGTAGTCGCGCTGGGCGATGGCATCCACGATCAGCTTGCCGATGCCGTTGAGGTTGAAGACCTGCTCGGTGACCACCAGACCCCCGATCAGGAAGGCGAACTCCAGCCCGATCACCGTCACCACCGGCATCAGCGCATTGCGCAGCGCGTGGCGGCGCAGGATCGCCCGCCGCTCGAGCCCCTTGGCCCACGCCGTGCGGATGTAGTCTTCGCGCAGCACCTCCAGCAGGGCCGAGCGGGTCATGCGGGTGGCCACCGCCGAGTACCGGTAGCCGACCGCCAGCGCGGGCCAGATGAGCTGTGCCAGGTTGGCGCGGGGGTCTGTCCACAGCGACGTGAACGTGAGCGGCGGCAGGTAGTTGAAGACCGACAGCAGGAACAGGATCATGAGAATTCCGAGCCAGAACGACGGCACCGCCAGCCCGGCCACGCTGAACACCTGCACCAGGTGGTCGGGCCAGCGTCCCCGATAGACGGCCGCCGCGGTCCCGAGGGGAACGGCGATGGTCGTGGCGATGATGGTGGCCATCACCGCCAGCTGCAGTGAGAGCTCCAGGCGCAGGCCGATCTCCTTCGCCACGGGCTCGCCCGACCACATCGACAGCCCGAGGTCGCCCCGGACGATGCCGGTCATCCAGGCCACGAACTGCGCCCCCAGGGGCCGATCCAGCCCCAGCCGCGCCCGCTCGGCGGCCAGGACCTGCGGCGTCACGTAGGACCCGCCCAGCACCATGCGCAGCTCGACGATGTCGCCCGGCACGACGCGCACCAGCACGAAGATCAGCACCGCCACCGACAGCAGCGTCGGCACCATCAGGAGCAGGCGGGTCAGGATGTACCGTTGCACGGGGCCGTGGGGGGCGCTCCCGGCGCGTCGCCGCCGCCGGCAGGGGGAGGAGCCACAGGCCCCTCCCCTGCCGGAGACGTCACTGGCTGCCGTCCGCCAGCCAGTACTCGGCCAGGTCGGGCTCGACGTAGTGGTTGGTGGTAGTCTTGTAGCCCTGCAGCGTGCGCCAGTGGGGGACGATGCGCTGCCACCACAGCACGTACATGGCGTACACCTGGTCGTGCAGCAGGCGCCGCTCGAACCGCCGGACGATCTCCAGCCGCTTGGCCGGATCAGCGGTGCGGCTCTGCTGGACGAACATGAGGTCCAGCTGCCGGTCGATGTAGCCACCGTAGTTCAGCGGGTTCACGTCGGAGGAGACGAACTTGGCCAGCTGCACGTCGGGGTCGTCGATGAAGTCGCAGGCGAAGTCCACCGACGCCTCGTAGTCGCCTGCCCGCATGTCAGCCAGGTACTTGGCCGTCTCCTGCTGCACGTGCTGGACGTTGAGACCGATCTGCCGCCACTGGTCCACCAGGAAGATGCCGACCGGCTCGTAGGGCATCTGGACGTCCCGGTTCTTCAGGGTGAAGGCGAACCCGTCGGGCACGCCGGCCTCGCGCAGCAGCGCCCGGGCCTGGGCCCGGGCCTGGGTGATGTCGCGGCCGTAGCCGGCCAGCCGGGTCAGTTCGGCCTCGGGCATGGCGAACTCCGAGCCGGGGCGCATGACGGCACCCACGGGCCCGACGAAGGCGATCTGCGAGAGGGCTCGCGAGCCGCCCCACCGGTCCACGGCCAGGGTCAGCGCGCGGCGGACGCGGGCGTCGTCGAAGGGCTTCCGCCTGGTGTTGAACGCCACGATCAGGTTGCACAGCCAGGGCTGCTCCTGCACCACGATGCGGTTGCCCAGGGTGCGCACCAGGTCATCGCGCTCTGCGGGCGACACGCCGCGGAACTCGATGAGGGCCTGCCCGCTCTTCAGGGCGGCGATCAGCGCCGACCGGCTGCCGATGAAGAGCGCCGTGTAGCCGTCCAGGTAGGGTTTGCCGCGATCGAAGTAGTCTTCGTTGCGGCGGCCCACCCACCGCGCGCCGCGCACGTACTCCACGAACCGAAACGGCCCGGTGCCCATGACGTTCCGCTCGTACCAGCGGGGGTCACGGGCCAGGATGTCGGCCTTGTAGATCCAGTTGAACGGCGACGCCAGCTTCTCCAGGAAGCTGGGCACCGGCCACTTCAGCCGGAACACCACGGTGTTGGCGTCGGGGGCCTCGATGGCCCGGACCCCCTGGTAGATCGCCTGCCGGACGCTGACGACCCCCTCGGGGGGAAAGATGATCTTGTCGAAGCTGGCCTTCACGTCGCGCGAGGTCAGCGTCGAGCCGTCGTGGAACTTGACACCCTGTCGAAGCTTGAAGGTCCAGGCCGTGCCGTCGCGCGAGGTCGTCCACGACTCCGCCAGGTCGGGGACGACCCTCGGGTAGTTCTGCGGGTCGAACTTCACCAGCAGGTTGTAGTGGGGCCGGATGGGGTGGATCATGGCGAACGTCGTCTCGCGGTGGGCGTCGAACGACGGCGGGAGCGCGCTCACCGCGTAGGCGAGTGTCCCGCCCCGGCGGGGTTGCTGCGCTTCAACGCCTCCCGCCGGTGCCAGCAGCGCTGCGGCGATCACCAGGCCTGCGGCCGCTCTTCCCCATCGTCTCCCCGGTATCCCCTCCGTCCGCATCGCGGCACCTCCTCGTCCGGATCCACAAGCGCCCTCATGGAGATTCGGGGCGCCGCCGGCTGGCTCCTCGGCTGCGGGGGGCCAGCGGCGGGGAGCGCCCTGCCGCGCTCCCCGCCCCCGCGCCCCTGCCCGCGCGCTCCTGCTCCCGCGCTACCGCCCCCGCGCCGCCGCCAGCGCCTCCACCGCCTGCTCGAAGCAGGCCATCGGCGGCCGCACCAGGCCGGCGCCAATCTGCCCGATCCCGGGCCGGCGGTGGGCGATCCCGGTGTTGACGCGGGGCGTGATGCCGGTGCGCACCACCTTCCGCACGTCGATGCCCGTGGGCGTGCCCCGGAAGTCGAGCGGCGGGAGGCCGAACGCCGGGTTCTCGCCCACGGTGATCTCGTACATCTCCAGGGTGGCCTCCAGCGCCTCCCTGGGTGTGCCGCCCACGAACTTCACGATCGCGGGCGCCGCGGCCATGGCGAAGGCGCCGATCCCCACCGTCTCGGTGATGGTCGAGTCGCCGATGTCGGGGTTGGCGTCGGCGGCCGCAAACCCCGGGAAGTAGAGGCCGACCGGTACCTCGGCCGGAGCGGTGAACCACCGGTCGCCCAGCCCGGAGACGCGGATACCGAAGTCGGTGCCGTTGCGTGCCATGCACGTCACCACGGTGCTGCCGGGGATGTCCCGGGCGGCGTCGGCCGTGGCCTTGCACGCGGCCATGACCGGGTTCAGCACGGCCAGGTCGTTGTCGGCGAAGTAGCGCAGGACCTGTTCCAGCGCCTCGGGCGCGAGCCCCACACGGGCCAGGTGCGGGGCCAGCAGCCGTCCGAACAGCGCGGAGCCGGCCACGTTGCGGTTGTGGCCCTCGTCGCCCATGGTGAGCTGACGCGCGATCAGCGCCTTCATGTCGAGGCCGCCCATGCGCTCCAGCGCGGCGCCCACCGCCGGCCCCAGCACATCGTTCATCCAGCGCAGGCGTGCCAGCACGTCCTCGCTGTAGGCGCCATAGCGCAGGACCTTCCCGTAGCCCTCGTTCAGGTTACAGTAGGCGCGAGTGCCGGCGGCGCGGTTCTCCACGACGTAGACCATCATCGACGCCGTGGTGACCCCGGCCATGGGTCCCACCGCAGCGTGGTGGTGGGTGGGCGCCAGCTCCACCTCGCCTCGCTCCACGAGCTGGACGGCCGCGTCCTCGGTCGCCGCCAGCCCCTCGAACAGCACCCCGCCGATAATGGCGCCGCGCAGCGGGCCGGTGGCGCGCTCCCACGTGATCGGCGGGCCGGCGTGCAGGACGAGCCGCGCGTGCATCCCGGGGATGACGTCGCGGGCCCGCGCGGTGCCCACCAGCACGGGCTGGGCGGCCAGCAGGCGGCGCAGCGCTTCCTGATTGGCGGCGGTGATGTCCATCGCCCTCATGCCTCCAGCCTGTCGAGCAGATCCAAGAGATGCTTCTTGCCGCCGGCCGGCGGCTGCCAGTCCACGGCGACGACCGGCACCTGTTGCTGCTGCAGGTTCTCGGCGAACACCTCGAGCCCCGCGGTGATCACCGCCGGCGGCGTCTGGAGCAGGCGGCGGGCGGCGTCCACGTTCGGCCACGGCGGCGGCGCCGGTGCGGCGCGGATCGGCGCGCGCGCCAGGGCCTCCCCGCGGCTCCCGCGCGCCTCGGCGATGAGCCCGGCCAGGCGCGCCGCGCGGGCGTTGCTGTCCTCTACCAGGACGCCGGCCTCCACGAGCGCCGCACGCTGCCCCGCGGCGTTCTGCGGGTCCTCGTCGGTGCCGCAGACCGTGGTCACCAGGCTCACGTAGCGCCCCGGGGCCCGGGCGCGCAGCTCCTGCACCACCGGCACCAGCGTGCCGGCCGGATCGGGGTGCGCGCCGTAGCCCAGCACGACGTCGAAGAGCACGATCGCGGTCTCGGGATCCGCGCCCTCCTGCTGCAGGCGCTGCAGCCGCAGCGTGGGATCCAGCATGGGGTGCAGCCGTCCCTGCGTGAACTCGTCTGCGCCCATGTCGACGACGGTGTGCTCGCGGCTACGCGTGGGGGGGTCGAGCTGCTCGTCGGGCACCAGCGGGGTGTTGGACCACACCCGCCCCAGGTGCCCGCGCAGCAGCACCAGCGCCTCGTAGCAGAGCGTGCCGCCGGCGTACAGGCCGCGCACGTACCGCTGCTGCGGCCGCAGCCGGCCGGCCTCATGCGCCGGCAGCGCGCGCAGCCGCGGCGTCCCGGGGTCGGCCCCGGTCGCCCGACGCACCGCCAGCCGCGCCGCCTCTTCGAGGGTCACGGCACTCTCGACGCCGCCGCCGGCCTCTACCGGCGCACCGACGAAGCAGACCACCACGGGCTTGCCGCAGGCGCGCGCGGCGGCCAGCAGCGCCGCCGCCACCTCGGGCGCCGGCGGCTTGCCGACCAGCACGATCACCTCGGTGGCCGGGTCGAGGGCCAGGGCCCGCAGGCCCTGCAGCATCGTCGCGCCACCCACCGCGGCCGAGAGGTCGCGCCCGCCCGTCCCGATCGCATGGGTGATGCCGCCGCCGAACCGGTGGATCAGCGAGGTGACCTCCTGCAGGCCGGTGCCGGCCGCACCCACCAGGCCGATCGACCCACGCCGCACGCGGTTGGCGAAGCCGAGCGCCGCGCCACCGATGATGGCCGTGCCGCAGTCCGGGCCCATGCACAGCAGGCCGCGCGCTTTTGCGCGCGCCTTGAGCGCGACCTCGTCCTCCAGCGGCACGTTGTCGGAGAACAGCAGCACGTGCAGGCCGGCGTCCAGCGCCTCCTGCGCCACGGCCTTCGCAAAGCGGCCGGGTACCGAGACCAGGGCCAGCGTCGCCTCGGGGAGCAGGCGCGCCGCAGCGGCGATGGTGCGCGGCCGGTAGCCCGCGGCCGCGGGCGCCCGCCGGCGCGCCAGCGCGTCCTGCGCCAGGGCCACGGCCGCCCGCGCCGCGTCCTCCGTCGCGGCCCGCACCGCCACCACCAGGTCGTCCGGCCCGGCTGCGGCCAGGTCGGGGAAGTCCAGCCCGGCGTCGCGCAGCAGCGCCTTGTTGGCGTCGGTGGCCATCACGCACCCGGCCTCCTCCACGCCGGGCGCGGCCCGGACCTCGCGCTGCACCAGCATCAGCGCCACGGAGTCGACGTAGGCGCCCCGGCGGATGAGACCCACGACCGGCATGATGGGAGGATTCCGAGCGGTCCGCCGCGACTCCTGGCGGCGCAGCGCGGGGAGGGAGCCGAGCGCGCGGCGCCTAGAAGCCGACCGCGACGGCGGGATCGCGCGGGGCCGCCGGTGCAGGCCGCGACTGCGGCACGGCGAAGCGCGAGGGCTCGCCGGCAGCCTGCTGCACCAGGGCCACGGCGCGGTTCAGCTGGGCGTCGTCGGCGCTGCCGATCGGCCCACCGCTGGCGGCCATCTCGATATCCGGGAGCAACCCCTGCCCCTCGATGTCGCGGCCCGAGGGCGTCAGGTATCGCGAGATCGTCAGGCGCAGCCCGCTGCCGTCGCGGAACCGGTAGACGGCCTGCACCGTGGCCTTCCCGTAGGTCCGCGTGCCGACCAGCTTGACCCCGGCGTCCTGCAGCGCACCGGCCACGACCTCCGAGGCGCTGGCGCTGCCGCGGTCGACCAGCACGACCAGCGGCCCGCCGTACTTGGGCTCGCGAGGCCGCACCAGGTACGGGGTCTGCTGCCCGCGCCCGCTGTCGAGCGTGACGACGACGCCGCGGTCGAGGAAGTGGCTGGCGATGTTGACCGACGCCTCGAGCAGGCCGCCGGGGTTGCCGCGGAGGTCGAGGACGATGCCCCGCGCGCCTTCCTGCACCAGGGTGCGCAGCGCTGTGGCCACCTGGTCGGCCGCGGCCTGGGTGAACTGCGTGACGCGCAGGTAGCCCACCCCGGAGGGCAGCAGGCGCCAGGTGACGATGCGCTGCACGATACGGCGCCGCGCGATCGTGAACGCCAGCGGTGGCTCCTCGCCGCGGCGGATCGTGAGGACGACCTGGGTGCCTTCCGCCCCGCGGATCAGCTGGCTCACCTGCTCCAGCGACAGGCCGGCCACCGGCGTGCCGTCCACGGCGACGATGACGTCGCCGGCCCGCAGGCCTGCCTCGCCCGCCGGCGAGTTCTCCAGCACCTCGGTGATCACGGTCTGACCCGCCCGGTCCTCGATGACGATGCCCACGCCCACGAACTCGTCGCCGCGCGTGCGGCGCACGAACTGCGTGAACGCCTCGGGCGGGTAGAACGCGCTGTTGGGATCGCGCAGCGCCGCCACCATGGCCCCCACCGCGGCGTGCACGACCGCCAGCGGGCGCAGCCGCAGCATACCCTGCACCTGCTCCAGGCGATGGACGAACGTCTCGAGGTCGGCGCGTTCGTCGCCGGTGAGGACCAGCGCGGGCAGGCTGGCCGGCCCCAGGCCCTCCTCCCGCAGCAGCCGCTGCAGTCCCGCCTCGGCGCCCTTGAGCAGCGCCTCGGTGGAGGGGCCGAACAGGCTCTCGTCGCGGACGACCCGGTAGGTCTCGAGGAAGAGCGCCAGTCCGTAGTCGGCGGGCTGCGCAGCCGCGGGCGGCGCCAGGATCCCCACCGCGAGGATCGCGGCGAGCACGAAGGGGACCACGCGCCGACTCATCGATGCACCTCGCGCCACGGCAGGTGTCTGGCGTCTCTTATGAGACGCCCGTACATGAGGATCGGTTCATCGCGGGCGGGCGTTCCCCTCCCCCGCCCCGGACCCCGCGACCGGCCCCTAGCCTGGAGAGTACCCAGGCAGGCGGGGACGCAGTCAGGGGGCATCCGTCCCCCAGCCGCCTGCGGCCTCGGCGGGCGCGGCGTCGGGCGGGACGCCGTGGCGCTCGAGCCAGTCGAGCATCGCCCGCAGGCTGCCCTGCGCCAGCGCCACGCAGCTGTCGGCCCCGCCGTAGTAGAGGTTCAGGGTGTCACCGTCGGCCTCCAGCGTGTACCCGCATGGAAAGACCACGTTGCCGACATCGCCGAACCGCTCGTAGGGAGCCTGGGGGCCGAAGATCCACTGCTGGCTTCGGAGCAGGCAGCGCTCGGGCTGCGCCCGGTCGAACAGCGCCAGCCCGAGCCGGTAGATGGCGCCCGAGGCGGTCTGCCGCACCCCGTGGTAGAGCATGAGCCATCCGCGCGGCGTCTCGATGGGCGGGCAGGCCAGGCCGATCTTGTTGGCGTCCCACCACCCGCCGCGGCGTGCTTCCAGGATCAAGCGGTGTCGACCCCAGTGGCTGAGATCCGGCGAGTACGAGATCCAGATGTGCGACCCCAGGGCGGTCATCGGTCGGTGGATCAGCGCCCAGTGGCCGTCGACGCGGCGCGGCAGCAGCGCCGCGTTCTTGTCCTCAGGTGGCATGATAACGCCGCACCGCTCGAAGGTCCGGAAGTCGGTGGTCAGGGCCAGCGACACCCCCGGCCCGCCCCGGGAGTACGACGTGTAGGTGACCACGTACTTGCCCAGTTCGGGCACGAACGTGATGCGCGGGTCCTCGATCCCCCAGATCTCCTCCGGATACTGGTCGGGGGACGGCGCCAGGGTCGGGGCCGGGTCGATCTCCCACCCGTCGACACCGTTGCGCGACCGCGCGGCGGTCAGGTGCGACCGGCCACTGTGGTCCTCCACGCGGCACAGCAGCAGGGTGGTGCCGTCAGGCAGCCGGGTGGCCCCGGCGTTGAAAACGCTGTTCGCCGGATACGGCCACCGCCTGGCGGTAAGGATGGGGTTGGCGGGATGCCGCCAGAGCAGCTCGTGGGACCGCGCCCGCGTCACTGTGACCATCGCGACATCACGCCACGGCCGCCGGCGCGGCGTCGGCGCCCACGCGGTCCGCCCGATCGACCACGTGCTGGGCCAGCCGCAGCTCCAGCAACGCCAGGATGAAGGCCAGGGTGGACTCGGCGCCCTGGTTCTGGTTGACGCGGTCAGGGTGCAGGCCGTCGCGGCACCCGCCGGTGGCCGGATCGTAGAGCGGCAGGCCCAGGTCGTTCGCGCCCAGGAACCACTCGAACGCCCGCTGCGCACGCCGATGCCACCGGGCCTCCTCCGTGACGCGGTGGGCGGCCAGGCAGGCCCCGACCATCGTCTGGGCTTCCAGCGGCTGCTGGTCGAACCGCGCCCGCTCGCCGCCCCGCCGGTAGAACCCGTGGCACCCGATGGGGACGAAATGCCCGTCGGGCGCCTGCTGGAGCCGGAAGAGCCACTCCAGCGCCTCCAGCCCCGCGGCGATCGCGTCGGATCGCTGCAGCGTGGTGCCGACGACCAGGAGCGCATGCGGGAGCGTGGGGTTGGCGTACGCCACCACGTCCTCGAACCAGCGCCAGTCGTCGGTCCGGTGCGCGCGGTAGCCCGCGAGCAGCCGGTCTGCCAGCTCGGCGGCGACCCCCCGGGCCAGGCGGTCGCCGCCAAAGGCGCGCAGGTACTCGCAGCACCCCAGGGCGGTCATCGCCCACGCCCGCGGGCTCGTGCACGCCCCGGCCGCCGCCAGCGCGCGCTCGAAGAGCCGGCCGGCGGCGCCGCGCAGCCCGGCGTCCTCGGACCGGCCCAGTGCAAGACCCAGCGCCCACAGCGCCCGGCCGTAAGCGTCCTCGCTGCCCACCTGGTCGTGCCACCTGCGGTCGTAGCCCAGCACGTTGCGGAACCGCCCGGTGGACGCGTCGAACGCGTGCCAGAGGAACGCCAGGTAGCGCGGCGCCAGCCGTGCGCCCACCGCCGCGGCCTCGTCGCCGAGGTTCTCCAGGAGCACGGTGGCCGCCAGCGCCCGCGCGTTGTCGTCGGTGGTGTAGCCTTCCTGGCGGTTGGGCACGGTGAAGACCGCGTGCTGCAGCAGGCCGACGTCGTCGGTCATGCGCTCCAGATGGTCCAGGCGAAGCGGCGGCAGCTCCGCCGGTCGGGCGTCCTGCGTCTTGACGACAAACGGCCGCGGCGCCCGCATGCGCTCGGCCCGCACCCGCTCGAAGAGCGCCAGGTAGCGGCGGGCGACCACCGGCCAGGTCATCTCGCGGCCCAGCAGGTAGGCGCGCTTGCGCATGGCGTGGCGCTCGCTCTCGTTGTCCAGCAGGTCGACCACGGCCCGCGCAAGGGCATCGGCATCCCCGAACGGGACCAGCACGCCACGCCCGTCGGCCAGCAGCTCTTCTGCATGCCAGTACGGCGTCGAGATCACGGCCTTGCCGGCGCCCACCGCGTAGGCCAAGGTGCCGGAGGTGATCTGCTCGACGGACCGGTAGGGGGTCAGGTACAGGTCGGTCGCCCCGATCCACTCCACCAGCTCCTGCTCGGTCACGAACCGGTTGTGGAACAGCACATGGGGGTCGACGCCCAGCGCCTGCGCCCGCCGCAGCAGGGCCAGCCGGTACGACTCGCCCTCGCGGCGCAGCACGTGGGGGTGGGTGGCCCCCAGCACGACGTACACCACGTGCGGATGCCGGGCGAGGATGGCCGGGAGCGCGTCGATGACGACCTCGATCCCCTTGTGGGCGGACAGGAGGCCGAACGTCAGCAGCACCTGGCGGCCCTCCACCCCGAACTGGTCCTTGTAGAAGTTGGGATCCACGAACGGGACATCGGGAATGCCATGGGGAATGACTTCGATCTTCTCGGCGGCGACGCCGTAGATCTCGCGCAGGAACTCGGCGCCCCGGCGCGTCATGACCACCAACCGATCCGAGCGAGCGGCCAGCTCGTCCAGCACCCGGCGCTGCGCGGGGTCCGGGGCCCGCAGGACCGTGTGGAGGGTGGTGACGACCGGCATGCGCAGATCACGCAGCAGCGCCACCACGTGACTCCCGGCGATGCCGCCGAAGATCCCGTACTCGTGCTGGAGACAGACGAGGTCGACGCCGGTGCTGTTGAGGAAGTCGGCGGCGCGCCGATAGGCGGCGATGTCGCCCTCGGCGATCTCGAACCGCACCGGGAACCCGTAGGGGTAGCCTGCGGGCCGGTCGTTGACCGGCAGCACCAGCCACGACACGTCGGGCGCAGCCTCGGCCAGCGCGTGGTACAAGCTGGCCGAGAACGTGGCGATCCCGCACTGCCGCGGCAGGTAGGTACCGACGATGGCCACGCGCTGCAGGGCCGGGGGCATCCGGGTCATCATCGTGCCCACCTCCTCGCCGATCCGGAGAACTCCTGCCCTGGGATAGAGTTGAAAATGACGAGACCGCCCCCTCAGGCGGTCGGTGGACGTACGCCCACGTCAGCCTTCATAATACGCGGCGTCACGCGATGCCGGCAAGACGTCGCGCGTACGCCTTGTACGGTTCCAGGTCCACGTCCATCAAGATCGTGAGCTTCTGCGCCTCAAGCGACCCCTCGGCGTGGATCGCCAGCACCTCCAGGTACCCGCCGAAGTCCGACGCTGTCACGTCACGGACCAGGTTGAGCGCCCGCAGCCGCTGCTCGGCCGTGGCCTGCGGGCTGCCGGCCAGGAACGCGTCCAGGTCCCGACGCGTCTGCGGGTGCTGCCAGTCCTCCTCCGTCGGCCCGGTCACCACCAGCCCGCCGGCGATGTCCTGGACGAGCCGCACCATCTCGTGGTAGTGGGCGGCGAAGTAGTACTTCGCGGCGTTGGTGTAGACCACGTCGGGCACCGCGATGCCGGCCCGCAGGCGGCAGTCGAGGGCGGCTGCCTTCGTGAGCCCGCGTACCGTCTCCAGGTACATGACCAGCGCCGCCAGCTTGTCGCGCACGTGGCCCGCGCGCGCGACGCCGTTGTAGTCCGCCAGCAGCGCCGCGGCCCCCGCCAGCAGCTCCAGTAGTGGCGGCTTGTACGCCACGGCGGTAAAGCGGTGGAACTCCACGAACGTCTTGGCCAGCGCGCCCGCGGCCCGGTACTCGCCGTTGAGGAAGACGCGCTCGGAGGGGACGAAGACGTCGTCGAAGATCGTCAGCGACTCGACCATCTTGGTCTGGGCGCTCACCGGGTTGTCGAAGGGGCTGGTCGCGCCGTAGCCCCGGGGGCTGGCGATGAACCGCAGGCCCGGCGTCGCGGCGGGCACCGCGAAGGCCACGGCCCAGGGGTGGTCCTCCGGCCCCATGGCCCGGGTGGGCACCACGATGATCTCATCGGCCAGCACCGCGTTGGTGGTGTGGGCCTTGGCCCCCCGCACGACGATGCCATCGGGGCGCTGGGCCACCACCCGGACGTAGGCATCGGGGTTCGGCTGCTGGTGGGGGCGCAGGCTGCGGTCGCCCTTGACGTCGGTCTGGGCCACGGCCATGGTCAGGTCGCCGTCGCGGCAGTGCTCGTAGAACGCCCGGATGCGGGCGGCGTAGGGCGCCGCCTCGTCGTGCTCGGCAGCGACGACCATGAGCGCGAAGAGGGCATCGGTGCCGATCTCCTTCACCAGCGGAACCACCGCGCGCGCCTCCCGGGTGACGGTCTCGATCAGCAGGCGCCGCTGCAGCAGATCGGTCCCGGTGCGCGGGATCAGGAAGTAGCGGCTGATCGCGCGGCCGGTCTGGGGATCCTGCGCGACGGCCAGGTCGCGATAGGCTGGGTCTTCGGCCAGGCGGAAGTCGATCGCCACGTGCCGAGCCCCGCGCCCCAGGGCGGGGTGCGCGGGCACATCGGCGACCCGCTCGCCCCGGTAGTACACGACCCGTCCGTCCCGCAGCCCTTCCAGATACGCCTCGGGTGTGCGCAACGCCATGGGAGCCTCCTCGGGAGCGTCCGCGTGCCCGCCGTCACTGCCGGCGCGTGCCCCGCCCGCGGGCCGGGCGCAGGCGCTGCGTGCGGCCCTACGATGTGCGCCGCCGCACGTCGACCAGCCGGCGGGCCTTGAACACCGTCCGCTCCAGCGCCCCGGGGGCCACGACGCGGAGCTCGGGGGTGACGCCCAGCGCCTCCCGCAGCGCGCGCCGCAGGCGCTCCTGGAGCCCGGTAGTGTCGGCGGCCTGCGCCTCGACGACCACCGTGACCCGGTCGGTGCCCGCGCGGTCGTCCGTGCTGAGCTCGATTCGGAACTCGTCGCCCAGCTCCGGGAAGCTCCGCACGACCCCCTCCACCTGGACCGGGTAGAACTTGGCACCCTTGTAGATCACCAGGTCGTCGGCGCGCCCGAGGATGCCCCCCGGCAAACGGGCGTGGGTGCGGCCGCAGGGGCACGGCGCCGGATCCAGGCGCGCGTAGTCGTTGGTCCAGTACCGCAGCATCGGCGTGGCCTCGCGCGTCAGGTGCGTGAGCACCAGGATGCCCACCTCGCCCGGGGGCAGCGGCTCGCGCGTCTGCGGATCGACGATCTCGGCCAGGTAGTGGTCCTCGGCGAGGTGGAGCCCCGCCTTCTCCGTGCATTCCGACGCGAACGTCGGCGCGATCTCCCCGAGCCCGTAGTAGTCGAAGCAGTCGATGCCTAGCGCCTGCTCGATCCGCGCGCGGGTGGCCGGCACCTCGGCGCCAGGCTCGCCGCCGAAGCAGCCCAGGCGCAGGGGGATCGCGTCGGGCGCGATGCCACGCTCGCGCAGGTGCTCGGCGATGTGGATCGCGAACGACGGCGTCGCCAGCAGCACCGTGGCCCCGGGGCTCACCAGGTAGTCCACCTGGCGGGCGGTCGCCCCGGCGCCGATGGGAATCGTGAAGCAGCCGATGCGGGCCGCGGCGTAGTGTACCGCCAGGCCGGCCACCCACAGACCGTAGGCGAACGCGTTCTGGACGATGTCGCCGGGCCGCACACCGAAACTCCACATGGTGCGGGCGGTATGGTCCGTGATCACCTCGACGTCCGCCGCGGACCAGATGGTGTTCACCGGCACCCCGGTGGTGCCCGTGGACGGGTGCAGCTCCCGCCACTGCGCCCGTGGCGCCAGGCTGTAGCGGCCGAAGGGCGGGTGGGCGGCCTGCTCGTCGCGCAGGTCCTGCTTGGTCACAAACGGGAGGTGGCGCAGGTCAGCCAGGGTGCGGACGTGGCCGGGCCGCAGGCCCGCCCGGTCGAACCGCTCCCGGTAGAAGGGCGCGTCGCGGTAGCACCGGTCGACCTGCCACCGCAGGCGCTCGAGCTGCAGCGCCTCCAGCTCGCGCCGGGGCTGCGTTTCGACGGCTGGGTCCCAGAACCGCTCCCCTGTGGCCACCATCTCAGTCGTCGATCGCCGGGCAGGCCGGTCCCGGGCGGCTCACGCCGGGACGTGGCCGTGATAACGGCGCAGGCGTAGCCGGGCGGTATAGACGTGCGCCTCCATCCCCTCGGCTGCCGCGATGGCGGCCGCCCGTCGGGCGATCTCCAGGCTCCCCTCCCGTGTCAGGCGCTGGTAGGTCACGGTCTTCAGAAACTTGCCG